>JAIOPN010000029.1 GCA_021413865.1 Planctomycetota bacterium
TCACGAGTTCAACCCGTTCGACATTCCACGGGGTGTTGATGCCCAAAATCTGCTGATAAAGTTCGGTGTCGCGCAAGGGGCTGCTCCGGGGGAGCAGGCGTTGTAGCTGCTGAAATCACCCATGCAAATCCCGGGAGGACCCGTTGTTTAGGCCTCGGACCGTCCCTGGCGCCGGGGCCTGGGCGGTTATCAGGGTAGCCTGGGGGTGATAATGGAACCGGAATACCCTGTATGTGGTTCAAGCAAGTTTCTGAAAGCGTCGATATCAGGTAAGGATGATTTCAGTTGAGGCAACGGAAATGCACCGGGTTCAAAGGCTTGCATCACGTTCTGGGAAAGGAAGTTCATGCCCCCCACCAGCCCACATCGCTTGCTTGAGGAACTGATCCGTCTTGAGGCCATCCGAGACCCCAAGTGCGGCGAGAGCAAGCGGGCCTACAGCCGGTTCGTCGTCCGTGGCGATGCCGAACTCACCAGCGTGGAGCGCAGCCGGCTGGATATCGCCCCGCTGCCGATCCTCCTGCGCGACATCGGGCGTGGCGGCCTGGGTTTTGTGAGCCAGAAGCCGCTGGAAGCCGGCTCGGTCTGGCGCGTCGGGTTCCTCCAGAACGGTTACGTCTTGGCGCAGCAGGCGCTGATCGTCCGCCACTGCAAGATGGTCCGGGCCGACCTCTACCTCATCGGCTCGCAGTTCTGTATCGAGACGGGCCTGATGTGCCTGCTGGGCGTCAACCCCGGCGCCATCGCCGACGGCGACCACCCCACGACGGTCCAGGACACGCGCTTCCTCCCGCCGGCGGAAGTCGCCTGAGAAGCCGACCCTTCTTCGGATGTCGTTTTAGAAATAATCCTGCAGCGCGCGGACGGTCCAGTCGCCGCCCCGCAGCGCCTCCATCGCCTGCACCGCCGCGGCCGCGCCGGTCGTTGTGGTGATCACCGGCACGTTGAAACGCACCGCCATCGAGCGCAGCTTGCCCTCGTCGGTCGCGATGCCCTTCTTGCTGGGCGTGTTGATGATCAGCGCCAGCGAGCGGTTCTTGATCAGGTCGATGGCGTTGGGCCTGCCCTCGCTGATCTTGTTGACGCGCGAGGTCTTGATGCCGTGCTCCTCGAGGTAGCCGCGGGTGCCGTCGGTGGTGATGACCTCGAAGCCCATGGCCGTGAGGCGGCGGGCGGTGTCCACGATGTGGGACTTGTCGCTGTCGCGCACGGAGAGGAAGACCTTGCCGCCGGTGGGCAGGGGGCTATAGACCGCCATCTGGCTCTTGGCGAAGGCGATGGGGAAGCCCGGGTCGATGCCCATGACCTCGCCGGTCGAGCGCATCTCCGGGCCGAGGATCACGTCCACGCCGGGGAACTTGTTGAAGGGGAAGACCGATTCCTTCACCGAGGTGTGCGCCGGGGTGATCTCTTGGGTGACGCCCAGCTCGTGGAGCTGTTTGCCCGCCATGACCTTGGCCGCCAGCCGCGCCCAGGAGACGCCGGTCGCCTTGCTCACGAACGGCGCGGTGCGCGAGGCGCGGGGGTTGACCTCGATGACGTAGATTTCATAATCCGTCCCCGACGCCGGGTCGGGCCGCTTGATGGCGTACTGCACGTTCATCAGCCCGCGCACCTTCAGCGCCTCGGCGAGCGCGCGTGACTGCACCTTGATCTGCTCGACGACGTGCGGCGGCAGCGAGTAGGGCGGGATGGCGCAGGCCGAGTCGCCCGAGTGGATGCCCGCCTCTTCGATGTGCTCCATCACGCCGCAGACCAGGGCGCGGGCCCGGTCCGCCTTGCCGCCGGCGGGGTCGAAGTCGGCGATGACGTCCACGTCGCACTCGATCGCCTCGCTGAGGAACTTGTCGATGAGGATGGGCTGATCGGCGACGTCGCTGGCGCCCAGCGCGATGGCCATGTAGTGCTTGAGCTGCGCGTCGTCGTACACCGTCTCCATCGCCCGGCCGCCGAGCACGAAGGAGGGCCGGACCAGCACCGGGTAGCCGATCTGGTTGGCGACCTTGGCGGCCTGCTCGATGTTGTAGGCGATGCCGTTCTGCGGCTGGCGGATGCTGAGCTTGCGGAGCAGGGCGGTGAAGCGCTCGCGGTTGCTGGTCAGGTCGATGGAATCGACGCTGGTGCCGATGATGGGCACGTGGGCCAGTTGCAGGCCGTGCGACAGGTTGAGCGGCGTCTGCCCGCCGAACTGCACGATCACGCCCAGCACCGCGCCCTCTTTGCCCTTCACGAAGGGCCCGCCGTTGAGCCGCTCGACCGCGTTGAGCACGTCCTCGAGCGTGAGCGGCTCGAAGAAGAGCAGGTCGGAGGTGTCGTAGTCCGTCGAGACCGTCTCGGGGTTGGAGTTGATCATCACCGACTCGAAGCCCAGCTCGTCGGCGGCGAAGGCGGCCTGCACGCAGCAGTAGTCGAACTCGATCCCCTGGCCGATGCGGTTGGGCCCGCCGCCGAGGATGACGATCTTCTTTTTGCCGCTGACGCGGACCTCGTCGTCGGCAACGGCGCGGCGCGAGGTGCCGTCGGTGTCGATCTCGTCCATGTAACAGACGGGGGAGGCCACCTCGACCTTTTTCTCCGAGGCGTCGCCGATCTGCACGATCGGGGATTCATACGTCGAGTAGTAGTAGGGCGTCGCCGCCTCGAACTCCGCGGCGCAGGTATCGACCAGCTTGTACACCGGCTCGATGCCCAGCGTCTTGCGGTGCGCCCGCACCTTGAGGATGTTCTCCGGGCTGATCTTGCCCAGGTAGATCATCGCCAGTTGCGGGTCGGAGTAGCCGAGCTGCTTGGCCTCGAAGAGCGTGGCGCGGGGGACGTCCGCCAGCTTCTTGTAGCCCGTGAGCACGGTCTCAAAATCGACGAGCTGCTTGATCTGGTCGAGGAACCACGGGTCGATCTTCGTCAGTTGGTAAACCTGGTCGATCGTCCAGCCCATCTTGAAGGCGTAGCGGATGTAGTACAGCCGGCCCTGCGAGGGGACGCTGAGCTTGCGCTTGAGCTTGTCGGGCGCGATGGGCCACTCGCGCTCGGAGACGCCGCCGGCGGCCGCCGCGGTCTCGTGCGCCAGCCACTTGTCCTGCGTGTCCAGCCCCAGGCCGAACCGCTTGACCTCCATCGACCGGATGCCCTTCTGCAGCGATTCCTTGAACGTCCGCCCGATCGACATCGCCTCACCCACCGATTTCATCTGCGTGGTCAGCGTCTCGTCGGCCTCGGGGAACTTCTCGAACGTCCAGCGCGGGATCTTCGTCACCACGTAGTCGATCGTCGGCTCGAAGCAGGCGACGGTCTTGCGCGTGATGTCGTTGGGCAGCTCCCACATCGTGTAGCCCACCGCGAGCTTGGCGGCGATCTTGGCGATGGGGAAGCCCGTCGCCTTGGACGCCAGCGCGCTGGAGCGCGACACGCGCGGGTTCATCTCGACCACCACCATGTCGCCCTCGTCGGTGGTGGGGTGCGGGTTGATGGCGAACTGGATGTTGCACCCGCCGGTCTCCACGCCGATGGCGCGGATGATCGCCAGCGAGGCGTCGCGCATCCGCTGGTACTCGCGGTCGGTCAGCGTCTGCGCCGGGGCGACGGTGATGGAGTCGCCGGTGTGCACGCCCATGGGGTCCACGTTCTCGATCGAGCAGATGATCACCACGTTGTCGTCGCGGTCGCGCATCAGCTCGAGCTCGTACTCTTTCCAGCCCAGGACGGACTGGTCGATGAGCACCTGCCGCGTCATGGAGGCGTCGAGCCCGCGGCGGATGATGTCCTCGAACTCCTCGCGGTTGTAGGCGATGCCGCCGCCGGTGCCGCCGAGCGTGAAGGCGGGGCGGATGATGGCGGGCAGGCCGACCATGTCGAGCACCTGCCAGGCTTCTTCGAGCGTGGTGGCGGTGGCGGCGCGGGGCATCTTCAGGCCGATGCCCTCGACGATCTCCTTGAAGATCTTGCGGTCCTCGGCGCGGTAGATGACCTCGCGGTTGGCGCCGATCATCTCGACGCCGTGTTTCTGGAGCACGCCGTCGTCCCAGAGCTTGCAGCCGCAGTTGAGCGCGGTCTGCCCGCCGAGCGTGGGGAGCAGGGCGTCGATGTGGTACGGGCCGTTCTTTTCTTTCTCGATGATCTTGGCGACGGTCTCGGGCGTGATGGGTTCGATGTAGGTGCGGTCGGCGGTCTCCGGGTCGGTCATGATCGTCGCGGGGTTGGAGTTGATGAGGACGACCTTGTAGCCCTCCTCGCGCAGGGCCTTGCACGCCTGCGTGCCGGAGTAGTCGAACTCACAGCCCTGACCGATGACGATGGGCCCCGAACCGATGATGAGGATCGTTTTGATATCCGTGCGTTTGGGCATGAGGCGCGCGACCACTCCCAGAGCCCACCGGCCTGCCGGTGACGCCCTATTTCGTTTGAATGTGCGGACAAAAACCGGGCGGATGGTAACGGATGCGGCGCGCGCCGCCAAATGGCGCGGCGGCGCGCGCGCGGGAAAAAATTTCGTGGATGCGCCGTATCGCGGATCGTTGAACGCAATCAGCGCGCCCTCTTTATCTCCTCTCCCTCCGGGAGAGGGTGGCGGCGTCTTCGCCGCCGGGTGAGGGGACCTACAGCCGGAAAGGTCGCCGCGCACCCGCACGACCCATCCGGCCGGTGATCCCCTCACCCCAGCCCTCTCCCGGAGGGAGAGGGGGTAACCGCACACCCCTCCCCGCCTGCCACTTCGACACCCGCCGCCCCCGTCCGCCCATCCCGTGGCAGCCGATCCCCGTTATCTCCACACCCCTTCCAACCCCTAAAAACCGCTCTAATCATCCAAAAAACAAGGAATTACGGCCTAATCCTCTTTCCCCATCATCCCCCCTCGCCGGGCATTCGCTTTGCCCTATCCACATTGGAGAATCCGCGCACGATGATGATGTCCCATCCATATTCCTCCGGCTCGCCGGACCCGTTTGACGACCTTGGGCCTATCAGCCCCGGGCCCGCACGGTTCAATCTCCTGCTCACCCAGGACCGCTCCCACGGCGGGGAGCACTGGACCGAGCAGCTCCCCCGTTTGCTCGGGCCCCAGCGCATCCACGCCTTCGTCGCCCGCACCGCCGACGAGGCCCTGGCCGTCGCCGAGGAAGTCGATATCCACGCCGCGCTCATCGACCTGGCCACACCGCCGGGCACAAGCCGGCGCATCCGCGGCCGCTCCGAGGGGCTCTGGCTGCTCGAGCTCTTCCGCCGCCTGCCGCAGTGCCCGCCCGTGGTCGTGATCCAGAACTCCGCCCAGGAGCGCCGCATGCTCGACCGGGCCATGCACGACGCCCTCCGTTTGGGCGCGTTCTCCGTCCTCCGCAAGCCCGTCGAGATCGAGCAGATCCTCACCGTGCTCTCGTGCCTGATTGACCGCACCTACCACGGCCACTGGCCCGGTTCACCCCAATAACACCCGATCCCGCGGATGGAGCCCCCACGGCGTCACCCGCGGTTTTTTCATCACCGACCCGCGTAGCAACGACCCGAGTTCAACCCCTTACCAGTCCCCACAGGAGAGCAGCTATGAAGTTCCGTCCGATCGGCGACAAGATCCTCGTCAAGCGTGCAGAGGCCGCCACCAAAACCAAGTCCGGCCTCTACCTCCCCGAGACCGCCAAGGAGAAGCCCCAGGAAGCCACCGTCGTCGCCATCGGCGAGGGCAAGGTCCTGGACAACGGCAAGCGCGTCCCCCCCTCCGTCAAGAAGGGCGACCGCGTCCTGGTCTCCAAGTGGGGCGGCACCGAGGTCAAGATCGAGGGCGAAGAGCACCTGGTCATGTCCGAGGACGAAATCCTCGCCGTGCTTGAGTAATCCGTCACGCCGGGAGCACAAGCCCCCGGTTTTTGAACCCCGTTTTCAACCAATTATCAAACCGCAACCACGCACAGGAGAAAAAGAGTCATGGCTGCAAAGACCATTAAGTTCGACGCGGAGGCCCGTGAGGCCATCCGCCGCGGCGTCGCCAAGCTGGCGCGCGCCGTCAAAGTGACCCTCGGCCCGTCCGGCCGCGTCGTCATCCTCGAGAAGTCCTTCGGCTCCCCGACCGTCACCAAGGACGGCGTCACCGTCGCCAAGGAGATCGAGCTCGAGGACGCGCTGGAGAATATCGGCGCGCAGATGGTGAAGGAAGTCGCCTCCAAGTCCTCCAAGGACGCGGGCGACGGCACCACCACCGCCACCGTGTACGCCGAGGCCATCTTCAGCGAGGGCCTCAAGAACGTCACCGCCGGCGCGAACGCCAACGCCATCAAGCGCGGCATCGACAAGGCCGTGGACGCCGTCGTCGCCGAGCTCAAGAAGCTCTCCAAGAAGGTCTCCGACTCCAAGGAGATCGCCCAGGTCGGCACCTGCGCCGCCAACCAGGACGAGCAGATCGGCAAGATCATCGCCCAGGCGATGGACAAGGTCGGCAAGGACGGCGTGATCACGGTTGAAGAGGGCAAGAGCCTCGACACCACCGTCGAGCTCGTCGAGGGCATGCAGTTCGACAAGGGCTACCTCAGCCCCCACTTCGTCACCGACCAGGCCAAGATGGAGGCCGTCCTCGAGGACGCCTACGTCCTGATCCACGAGAAGAAGATCGCCAGCGCCAAGGACCTGATCCCCCTGCTCAGCAAGGTCGCCGAGTCCGGCCGGGCCCTGCTGATCATCGCCGAGGAGATCGAGGGCGAGGCCCTGGCCACGCTCGTCGTCAACCGCCTCCGCGGCGTCCTGAAGGTCTGCGCCGTCAAGGCGCCGGGCTTCGGCGACCGCCGCAAGTCCATGCTCGAGGACATCGCGATCCTCACCGGCGGCCGCGCCATCATGGAAGAGCTGGGCATCAACGTCGAGAAGCTCGAGCTCTCCGACCTGGGCCGGGCGAAGAAGATCGTCGTCGACAAGGAGTTCACCACCCTCATCGAGGGCGTGGGTGAGTCCAAGGCCATCAAGGGCCGCATCGACGCGCTCAAGAACGAGATCGACAAGACCACCAGCGACTACGACCGCGAGAAGCTCCAGGAGCGCCTGGCGAAGCTGTCCGGCGGCGTGGCGCAGATCAACGTCGGGGCCGCGACCGAGTCCGAGATGAAGGAGAAGAAGGCGCGCGTGGAAGACGCCATGCACGCCTGCCGCGCGGCCGTCGAAGAGGGCATCCTCCCCGGCGGCGGCGTCGCCATCCTCCGCACCAAGAAGGCGCTGGACAAGCTCGCCGCCGACCTGAAGGACGACGAGAAGATCGGCGTGGAGATCATCCGCCGCGCGATCTCGGCCCCGATCAAGCAGATCGCCGAGAACGCCGGCCACGACGGCTCGGTCATCGCCCAGAACGTCGAGTCCAGCAAGGACTCGGGCTACGGCTTCAACGCCCTGACGGGCGAATACGGCGACATGCTCAAGATGGGCGTGATCGTCCCCACCAAGGTCGAGCGCGTGGCTCTCCAGAACGCCGCCTCGATCGCGGGGCTCCTCCTGACCACCGACGCGGTGGTCTCGGAGATCAAGGAAAAGAAGAAGGCCCCGGCCGGCGGCGGTGGCGGGGAAGACATGGACTATTGAGTTCATAGCTGAAGATAGTTTGGAAGTATTTATGCAACGGAGCCGCGCGAGCGGCTCCGTTGTTTTTTTCGTGGATCGCGGAAGCCCCGCATTGGCATGACGGGGCTCCGGGGGATGTGCGTTGTGGAGCCCCGTCATGCCAATGCGGGGCTGTGATGGGTACGATGAACGGATGCCTGTCTATTTCATCACATGCCACGCGTACCGCTCGTGGAGTGAGGGGAATTCCAAGGGGTACGTGCAGCGGGACGAGGGCCTTCGACCGACCAATGAACCATTGGCGAAGTGGCGGGAGGGTCGCGCGGGTCAGCCGGCGACGCGGTTCGACGATAGGCAAAAAGAACTGCTGCTCGACGTGGTTGAAGAGCTGGCGGCGGAGGGCGCGTGGGCGTTGCACGGGGCGGGTTGCACGTCGACACACCTGCACACACTGGTGTCGTTCAAAGAACCGGCGTGCGCGTGTGGGGATGTGGAGCATTGTCTTGCGGGGTGTGCGGCGAGAGAGCATGCGGAGTCGGTGGCGACACGGATCAAGCGCATCGGTGGGTTGCGGCTGGCGAAGGCGGTGGGGGTGAATGGCCGGAAGTGGTTCGGGCGCGGGTGGGACGTGTCGCCGGTCCGTGGGCGCGGGCATTTCGATCATTTGATGGGCGAGTATTTGCCGAAGCATCGCGCGGAAGGTGGGGTGGTGCGGGTTTACGGGCGGTGAGGAAGAAGCCCCGCATTTGCATGACGGGGCTCCGGGGGATGTGCGTTGTGGAGCCCCGTCATGCAAATGCGGGGCTTCTTTGATCCGGCGGGTGAGGTAGGATTACGACCGCATTTCACACACACATCGGAGACGATCATGCCTTCAGGCAACAACTCAACCATCGGCGGCGGCGGGTTTCATCACGTGGCGATCCGGGTGCGGGACTGGGAGCAGTCGCTCGCGTTCTACACCCTGGGCCTGGGCATGAAGATGCGGCTCACCTGGGGCGAGGAGCCCCACCGGGCGGCGATGCTCGACGTGGGGAGCGGGGATTACCTCGAGCTCTTCGAGCGGGCGGCCGAGGAGTGGAAGGACACCGACGCGAGCATCCTGCACTTCGCCCTGCGGACCACCGACACGGACGCGGCGCTGGAGCGGGCCCGCGGGCTGGGGGCCAAGATCGTGATGGAGCCCAAGAGCATCGACATCCAGGGCAAGCCGGCGGTCGAGCCGGTCCGCATCGCGTTCTGCAAAGGGCCGGACGGGGAGGTCATCGAGTTTTTTCAGTCGGAGCGGTTGTGAGGACGACGCCCTCTGGACGAGCCGCGACCGTGAGGGAGCGGTTCCGTTTGGGTGAAAAACAAGAATGATCATGCATCAAGCCAAAGAACCGCTCCCTTACGGTCGCGGCTCGTCCGGAAGATGTCGTCAATCGGACTGTCACCGCCACTCGTGGCGGGGGTACTTGCGTGAGAGCTCTTTGCGGAGCGTGGGGTAGAGGTTCGCCCAGAAGCCGGCCAGGTCGTCGGTGATCTGGAGCGGGCGCTGGTTGGGGCCGAGGATTTCCAGGAGCACGCGCTGGCGGCCGCCGGCGACGGTGGGGGATTGGTTCATCTCGTAGAAGTCCTGGATCTTCGCCCGGCCGCGCGGCGGGGAGCCGGGGGTGTAGTCGATCTTCATCTTGAACCCGCGCGGGAGCTGCACGCGGTCCGGGGCCATGCGCTCGACGAACTGCTGGTCGTCCCACGAGAGGGCGTTCCTCACGATATCGATGCAGGGCTTGTCGGCGATCTGGCTGTAGCGCGTCGCGCCGGAACAGATTTCCTGCAGGAGCACGCGGCGGTCCTGGTCGTCGTAGGTGATGAGCTTGCGTTCGGGGAAGTTCTGGCCGACCCAGCGGGTGCGGGCGATCCACTGATCGACCGCCTCGTCCCAGCCGTTGAGCTTGAGCTCGTTGTGGAACGCCATCTCGGCGAGGATCGGCCCGGCGGCGGCGGGGTCGGGCTCGCCGCGCGGCGACTCGCTGAGCACCAGGTCGTCGAAGAGCACGCGCTCGGCGCGGACGGTGCCCTTGATGTCGGCGTTCCATGTGACGGCCACGTCGCGCACCACCCGGCCGGGGAACATCTCCTCGACCCACGCGGGCTCGACCTCGCTGACCAGCGAAAGCACGGTCTTGACCCCCTGGCCCGCGCCGACCTCGCGGACCTCGACGGGCAGGACCGGGCCGACGCGTTTGGCGATGGTGGTCTCATCGAGCACGCCGCGGCGCTGGCCGACGATGGCGCAGGCCAGGTTGCCCTCGCTGCGGCGGGTCGCCAGGTGGTCGGGGAAGGCGACGAGCAGACACTTCACGACGTCGGAGGCGTTGATGGAGGCCTCCGCGCCGCCGCGGGAACGGGAGTCGAAGACGTCGCCGCAGACGTCGAGGTAGAGGCGGTGGGTGCGGTCGAGCTCGCGGCAGGCCATGGCGTGGACGCCGAGCTTCTCGCAGCGCGTCGGCTCGAACTCGACGTTGCGGGCCGTTTCGAAGGCGCGTTCGAGGACGACGAAGTCGGTGGCGGCCTCGCGCTGGGGCTCGTCGTTGAAGGTGTTCTCGCGTCGGCGGACGAGGATGCCGCGCTCGGAGATGAGGGCCGCCCAGAGGGCCGCGCGGCGGAGGCAGCCGCGGCGGCGGGCCTCGATGAGCATACGGGAGAGGCGCGGGTGCATGGGCAGGCGGGCCATGATCCGGCCCATGTCGGTGAGCGCCCCGCCGGGCGTGACGGCCCCGATCATCGCGAGTACGCCCAGCGCCTGCTGGAGCGCGGCGGGCTCGGGCTTTTCCAGCCACGCGAAGTTGGCGGGGTCGACGACGCCGAAGGATTTGAGCTGGAGCACGACCTCGGCGAGGTCGAGCCTGCGCGCCTCGGGGGTTTCGTGCTCGGGGCGGGTGCGGTGCTCGGGCTCGGTCCAGAGGCGGGTGACGGTGCCGGGCGCGGTGCGTCCCGCGCGGCCGGCGCGCTGCTCGGCGCTGGCGCGGCTGATGGGCTCGACGAGCAGGACGTTGATGCCGCGGCGCGTGTCGTAGCGGTTGATCTTCGCCTGACCGCTGTCGATGACGTGGCGGACGCCCTCGATGGTGATGGAGGTCTCGGCGACGTTGGTGGAGACGATGACCTTGCGTCGGTCGCACGGGCCGACGGCGGCGTCCTGCTGGGCCGGGGGGAGCTCGCCGTGCAGCGGGAAGAAGGCGAGCGTGTCGTCGCGGTCGAGCCTGCGGCAGGCGTCGAGGGTTCGGCGGATCTCGTAGGAGCCGGGCATGAAGATGAGGATGTCGCCCTCTGGCTGGGTGTGGAGCAGGTGGTCGAGGGCGTCGTGGGCGAGGTCCCAGGGCTGGATGAAGGAGCGTTTTTCCAGGTAGGTGACCTGCACGGGATGGAGCCGGCCGCCGGCGGCGAGGTTGGGGCAGGCGAGGAAGGCGGCGACGCGCTGGGCGTCGAGCGTGGCGGACATGACGACGACGCGCAGGTCCGGCCGGCGCGTCTCTTGGAGGGCTTTGAGGACGCCGAGCGACACGTCGGCGTTGAGGCTGCGCTCGTGGAACTCGTCGAGGATGACGGTGCCGATGCCCTGGAGCGTCGGGTCGCTCTGGAGCAGGCGGAGGAAGAGCCCCTCGGTCATGAAGTGGATGAGGGTGTGGTGGGTGACGCGGTTGTCGTGGCGGGTCTGGTAGCCGACGAGGTCGCCGACGCGGACCTTCATCTCGGCGGCGACGCGGTTGGCGACCAGGCGCGTGGCGAGGCGGCGCGGCTGGAGGATGATGATCTTGCCGGGCGAGACGGCCGCGCGGTGGAGGATTTGCGGCACCTGCGTCGTCTTGCCCGAGCCGGTGGGGGCGGTGAGGACCAGCCGGTTGCCCGACCGCAGCGTGGCGATCAGGTCGTTCTCGATCTCGTGGATGGGGAGCTGGGGCATGTCGTGCGCGCCGCGTGGGAGAAGACCCCGACGACTCGCGGACTCGTCACCGGGCGTGGCTCAAGAGCGTGTTTTGCGGACCGGTGCGTGCCGCCTTCACCCCCGGCAGGCGCGGAGGTATTTCACGCACTCGGGCATGACCTTGTTGTGCTCGCCGACGATGCCGCACTCCATGGCCATCGCACCCTTGAAGCCGATGGACTTGAGCGCGGCGAAGCCGGCCTTGAAGTCGGTGACGCCGGTGCCCGGCTGCTTGCGGGTGTTGTCCGCCAGGTGGACGTGGTTGAGCCACTTGCCGTGCTTGCGGATGGCGGCCGGGCCGTCGGTCTCCTCGATGTTCATGTGGAAGAAGTCCGCCATGAAGCCGACGGCGGGGGACTTCACGCGGTCGCAGATTTCGGCGCCCTGTTCCAGGCGGTTGAACCACGGGGCCTCGTAGCGGTTGAGCGGCTCGAGGATGACGGAGGCGCCGCACTTCTCGCCGATGGGGGCGATCTCCTTGAGCACGGCGACGAGCAGGTCTTTCTGCAGCTCGACGGAGGACTTGATGGGCCAGAGGTCGGGCAGGGCGGCGTTGCCGTTGAAGATGGGGACGAAGATCGCCCCGGTGGCGCCGAGGCGGCCGGCGAGCTGGAGCATCTGCTTCATGCGTTCGACGTCGGCCTTGCGCTTCTCGGCGTCGGCGCAGATGCAGTCGAAGTGGATGCCGCCGCAGATGCTGGTGACGGGCAGGCCGGTCTTCTTGCTGGCGGCCGCGATTTCCTTCTCGGTGGAGAGGGCGAACTTGCAGCGGTCGCCGTCGATCTGCCCCCAGGGGGTGAGCTCGACGCCCTCGAAGCCCCACTTCTTGATGTTCTGGAATTTTTCGAGGGCGGTGTCGCCTGTCGCCAGACCGTATTGGCACGCGATTTTCATGGCCGTTCTCCGGGTGAGGGGAGTCGGTATTCTACAGGGCCGGGGCGCGGCCGGGGTAAGATGAGAGGCCGCGGACGAGAAGCCTTTGAGCGAGGACTAACGCATGGCCGGCCATAGCGCGTGGAAGAACATCAAGCATCGCAAGGCGGCGGTGGACGCCCGTCGGGGGAAGATGTGGAGCAAGTGCGCCCGGGCGATCATCGTGGCGGCGCGCGTCGGCGGGGGCGACCCGGCGGCGAACCTCTCGCTCCGCTACGCCATCGACGAGGCACGCTTCTTCAACATGCCCCGCGAGACCATCGAGAAGGCGATCAAGAAGGGCACCGGCGAGCTGACGGGCGAGCACTACGAGAGCTTCACCTACGAGGGCTACGGCCCCAGCGGCGTGGCGATGATGCTCGAGATCCTCACAGACAACCGCAACCGCACCTCGCCCGACATCAAGGGCATCTTCGAGGACCACGGCGGGAACCTGGGCACGAGCGGCTGCGTGTCGTACATGTTCCAGTCGCTGGGCGAGATCATCCTGCTCAAGTCCGCAGCGACGGAGGAGAGGCTGATGGAGGTCGTGCTCGACGCCGGCGCGGAGGACGTGCGCACGCAGGGCGAGATGTGGCAGGTGCTCTGCAAGCCGGCGAGCTTCATGGCGGTGCGCGCGGCGGTGGAGAAGGCGGGGCTGGCGATCCAGTCGTCGGGCATGACGATGATCCCCAGCACGATGGTCACGCTCACCGGCGAGGAGGCCAAGCGCGTGCTGGCGCTGATCGAGGCGCTGGAGGACAACGACGACGTGCAGAAGGTGCACGCGAACCTGGAGATCCCGGACAGCGAACTGGCGGCGCTGGGGTGAGCGGCCGCCGGTTCCCGTTGTTCTAATTCGCCAATCTGCTTGTGACCGGCGCGGTTTATGAAACAATCGGGCCGGTCGCTTGTTTGGTTTCATGGAAGGCCTGATCGCCGGGTCTTCGAGTAAAGGGTTGGCCGTGCCCGAACCGAGCGACGAAGCCCTGCTTGAGATGTTCCGCTCGGGTGACGCCGCGGCCTTCACGGTGCTCTTCGAGAGGTGGCGCGGGTCGATCTACAACTTCGCGCGTTACATGCTGGGAGAGGAGGCGGCGGCGGAGGACGTGATGCAGGAGACGTTCCTGGCGGTGGCGCAGGCGGCGCCGTCGTACCAGCCGCGGGGGCAGTTCCGGACCTGGGTCCTCCGCATCACCCGCAACCGCTGTCTCAACAGGATCGAGTCGCTCCGCGTCAGGCGGCAGCACATGGCGGCGGCGTCCGTCGAGGCGCTCGACCCCCCGGCAAACCAGGCCGCGCCGCACGACGCGATGCAGCAGAGCGAGGAGATGGCGCGGGTGCGCCGGGCCATCGAACAGTTGCCCGAGCGCCAGCGCGAGGCGCTGGTGCTCTTTGCCTTCGAGAGCGCCGGTTACGCGGAGATCGCCGCGGTGTTGGACATGCCGGTGAACACGGTCAAGACGCTGATCCACCGCGCCCGGGCGGAGGTCGCACGGGCGCTGGCGGGCACGGACGAACCGGGCGGGGCTCTGGGCGTCAAGGGTTGATCCCACGGAGATATGCCATGGCATGCAGCGTGACTTATGACGAGTTGGCCGCCTACGCGAGCGGGGAGTGCGAAGCCGGTCGCGGGGCGGAGATCGCGCGCCACCTGGCGGTGTGCGAGGCCTGCCGTGGCCGGATGCATGCCATCGCGGCGGCGGACAGGGCGCTGGCCGCCCCGCCGCGCTGGGAGCCCTCAGCGGGGGCGGTGCTCGCCGCGTCGCGTGCGATTGCTCGGGCCACCGCGCCGCCCGCGCCGATCGAGCCCGGGATCATGACGCTTGAAGAAGTGGGCCGGCACCTGCGGCTCAACCCCGAACAACTGGATGAGATCGTCGAAACGCTCCCGGCATTCGAGATCGCCGGGCAGGTCCGCGTGCGGCGGCAGAAGTTGTACGAGTGGATCGATCAGCGCGAGCGGATGTTCCGCGGCGCGAGCATGGGGGCGCGCGAGCGGGACCCGGCCGCGCTCGACACGCCTTGATGCGGCGGCGCCGTTGCCGGTTTCAGCACCATCCTTTGCATGCAGGAGACACGCCATGACGTCACCCACCGCCGATCAGATCACGTTCTGGGACGCCCTCGCCACCGCGCTCGAATCCGGGCAGCCGTTGCCCGCCGCGCTTGAGCGAGGGCGGGTCGCCGTGGCGGGATCGTCGCTCGAACCCGCGGTCGCACAGGTGCAGAAGAGCGTCGCCGAGGGCAAGCCGTTGAGCGGCGCGCTGGAGGCGGCATCGGCGGGGGGGGCGTTCGGCGTGGGCGTGCGGGGGCTGATCCGAACCGGGGAGACGGTCGGGCGGGTGCCGGCCTACAGCCGAATGGTGGTTGAAGGGCTCAGGGATCAGACGCTCTGCCCGCCGGGGCCCGTCGATGGCCCCATGGCCGGGGTGTGGTTCTGGCTGGCGATGCACCGCTTCCTCTCCGCGGGGCTGCCGGTGCTGCGCACGATGGAGATCATGGCGGATGAAACGGTCGGCGGGCGCTGGGCCGAGGCGGCCGCGTCGATCCGGCGTGCGGTCCTGCAGGGCAAGCGGCTGGCGGACGGCCTGCGGGAACTGCCCGATCTTTTTCCGCCGGAAACGGTCGCGGCCATTGAAGGGGGTGAGTCATCGGGGCGGGTGCTGGAGGAGATCCAGCGTGTGGCGCGGGCGATGCAGGCGGGCGGCGTCGCGCCGACGCCGGGCGGGGCCGGCGCGGGCGCATCGGGCGGCGCCACCGCCGGCACGACCGACGCCGTCGAGGACATCATCCGTTTCATGAATCAGATGTTCGTTCGTGCCGTCGAGGCCCGGGCGACCGATCTGCACATCGAGCCCATCGAGGGCGGCGGGCTGGTGCGGTTCCGCATCGACGGGACGCTGGTCCAGATCGAGACGGTGCAGGAGGAACGGCTGGCCCAACTGGTGAGTCGGATCAAACTGATGGCGTCGATGGACGCGGGGGAGAAGCAGCGTCCCCAGGACGGGCGCATCCAGCTCCGCATCAGGAACGAGCCGATCGACCTGCGCGTGTCGGTCGTGCCGGTGGTGCAGGGGGAGCGCGTCGTGCTGCGTCTGCTGCGACGCGAAGCGCTCACGTTCAAGCTCGCGGACATGCACTTCGCGGCCCGGGAGCTGGAGCAGGTGCGCGCGCTCTGCCGTCAGCGCAGCGGGATCATCCTGGTCACCGGGCCGACGGGCTCGGGCAAGACGACGCTCCTCTACAGCATGCTCGGCGAGATCGCGTCGCCCGGGCGCAACGTCATGAGCATCGAGGACCCTGTGGAGTACATCCTGCCGGGCGTGTCGCAGGTCCAGGTGTCGCCGCGCGTCGGACAGACTTTCGCCGCTGCGGCGCGGACCTGCTTCCGGCAGGACCCGGACGTGCTCATGATCGGCGAGCTGCTCGACACCGATACGGTCATGTTCGCGATCCACGCGGCGCTCACCGGCCACCTGGTCCTGTCGTCGCTGCACACCAACAACGCGGCCGCGGCGTGGCGCCGGCTGGTGGACCTGGACGTCAAGCCCTTCCTACTCACCTGCGTCGCCGGCGTGATCGCGCAGCGGCTGGTGCGCGTGCTGTGCACCAAGTGCCGCCGACCGGTGGAACCCGACCCGCTTTCTCTCCCGCCGATCGCCTCCGGGGTGCTCGCGCAGATACCCAGCCCGACATTCTTCGAGCCGGTGGGCTGTGACGAATGCATGGGCACGGGCTACCGCGGCCGGCGGGCCATCCACGAGGTGCTTCTGCCGACGCCGGAGGTGCGGAAGGCGGCCATCATGCGAGACACGGACGTCGCATCCATCCACCATGCCGCGGTCGCCTCGGGGATGCGCAGCATGTGGGCCGACGGTCTGGCGTGCGCCGCCGCGGGCGTCACCACCCTGGCCGAGCTCTACACCGTCCTGCCGCCTGAGCCGGAGGCCGCGGTTGTGGTTCAACCCGTTTCCCGCGTGTAAACTCCCGCCCCATGGATAACGCACAACTCATCAAACGGATCTGCGAGGCGGCGCTCTTACGCGGCGAGTTCACGCTCCGCAGCGGGCGCAAGAGCAAGTACTACCTCGACAAGTACCTCTTCGAGACGCAGCCGGACATCCTCGCGGCGCTGGGCGTTCTTTTTGCAGGGCGCGTCGAGAAGGGGAAGGTCGATCGCGTCGCCGGGGCGGAGCTGGGGGGCATCCCGCTGGTGACGGCCGCGTCGATGGCGACGGGCCTGCCCAGCGTGCTGATCCGCAACCAGAAGAAGGACTACGGCACCGCCAAGCAGCTCGAGGGCAAGCTCGACAGGGGCGACCGCGTCGTGATCGTCGAGGACATCGCGACGACCGGCGGGCAGGTGCTGGAGGCGGCCAAGGTGTTGCGAGATTGCGGCGCGGTGGTGGTGAAGATCGTGGCCGTGATCGACAGGCAGGAGGGCGCCCGCGAGAACATTGAGGGCGCGGGGTTCAAGTTCGAGAGCCTGTTCACGAAGACGGATTTGGGGATCGACGAGTAACAATCCAGCCGTGTCGTGGATGACGAGCCACGCCCCCCCCGTGCGGCCGCGACCGCTAAGCGTGGAGTTCGTATGTCGCGCCCGGCGCGGTGTCGAATGAAATCAGGTCGCGCTCGCGTGACGTGGTGATCGGTTTCCCGTCCGCGCCGCGCACCTTCGTGCCGCCGGGCCAAGGCTCGCGCACCATGCAGTGTGCCCCGCGCTCGCTGGTGATGGAGACTTTGCGGATCGCCCCGCCCTGCCACGCGGCGCTGACGAGGAACGCCCCCTCGGCGCGGAGGGTGGTGAACTCGACATCCGTCTCGCCCGGCCAGGCGGGGAAGAGATCGATGTAGCCCTTCCAGCTCTGGAGCATCATTTCCTGGAGCGGCGCGATGATGCCCAGCTGCTCGGTCCACCCGCCGACCTGGCCGAAGGAGCCGCTGCACATCGCCGAGTGCAGGCCGTTGGGCCTGCGCCAGCGGGTGATGAGCTCGCGGACGAGTTTCCAGTCGCGCTTCGGGATGAACAGCCCGTGGCGCAGACTGATCATGAGGTACCACGGCACCTTCCCGAAGTACCAGTTCCAGAGCCGCCACGTCCAGGCCGTCTCGGGGGTGTTGTTCTTGAACGACCAGGGCGAGGGGGCGTCGGGGTCGAGGGTGTAGCGCACCTCCTGGTGCGCGGGGTTGTCGAGCGGGTGGGGCATGCCGTCGTTGGTGAAGAACTCGGGCGGGAGGCGGAGCATGAGCTCGGGCGTGACGTGGCCGATATCCAATCGCGTGGGCGGGTTGTCCGGCGCGGCGTGTTGCAGGCGGTCGCGCCAGCCGGAGACGAGGTCGGCATCGACGCCCAGGATTTCCGCCGACGCGATGGCGGCGCGGAGGCAGTAGCGCATGTGCCGCATCACCTGCGGGCGGTCGGTCCAGCCCTGGGGCGTGTTGGGGAAGGTGTCTTCGCCCTGCGTGGATGGGAAGGCGTGATACAGCCCGTCCTCCCCTTTGGTGAGGAAGTCGAGGTAGAAAAGCGCCAGCTCGCGGATGGCGGGGTAGCCGCGCTCGCCGAGCCATTTTTTGTCGAGCGTGTACTGGTAGCGCCACCAGTAGTGATTGGCGACCCAGCCGGTCATGTAGGCCATGCGGCCCATCGGGGCGGTGCCGGAATAATCGTCCGCCGCGAGCATCGGGCAGGCGCCCAGAGTGATGTACGCCCCGCGGCAGCCGAAGTAGTCGCGCGCGATTTTCTTGCCGATGTGGATGAAGTAATCGATCACGTCGAAGAAGGCGTCGGCCAGGTCGTCGACGTGGTTGGCGGTGTAATCGCCCCAGAAGGGGGACTGGATGTTGTAGTTGGTGTGGTAATCGCCGTGCCACGGGCTGTAGTCGCGGAGGGAGGAGGGGAAGAGCAGCGCGGGAACGACGGTGCCGGGCCTGAAGGCGGCGCGGCGGGCGTGCAGGGTCTCGTACCAGGTGCGCTCGACGAGTTCATCGCTGCAACGGATCGATGAGCGCGACCAGAAGGCGTCGGCGGCAACGCGCGTGGCGGCGTCCCACGAGGCGACGGCCGCGTCGCCGCCGCCCAGCGCGCCGGTGATGCGGCGCGCCTCCGCCTCCGTGCCGCCGGCGTCGCGCGTCGTCGTCACCGCCACCGCGATCCAGTCCGTCTCCTTGTTCCAATCGATCGGCCTGAAGTGCAGCCGCGCCTCGCCCGTGTCGCCGGGGTCCAGCGGCGCGGCCTTGTAGTTCGGCGTGATCGGCGTCATCCGGCAGGTGAAACCCCGCGGAAACGTGGGGTCGGGCAGAAAAGACTGCTCGACGAAATGCGTCTCGCCCTCGACCCCGCAGCGCGGCGGCGGGAGCGGCGTGCAGGGGGGCGACTTATACCGCCGATACCCGCCATCGCCCGTCGCGGCGCCGAGGCGCGCGGCGAAGGTCTGGATGGTCGGGTCGGCCCAGCGGTAGAGCGAGAACCAGACCATCGGCCGGCCCGGCGAGACAATCGTCTCGCTGTTCCACCCGTGCCGTTTCCAGCGCACCACCAGCGCGTTGGCGGGGCTCGCGACGAAGGCATCGACGACGAGCCAGAGCCCGCCGTCCCAGTCGCAGCGGACGTGCAGCGTGCCGGCCTCGATGGCGACGTGCTGCGTGATGCCCAGGCCGGTCAGGTCCGTCGGCAGGTGCAGCGCCAGCTCGCCTACGGGCTTGGGGCAGGGATAGGGCCGGGTGGCGTAGGCGGTCACGCCGCCCTCG
Organism: Planctomycetota bacterium; assembly: GCA_021413865.1. Classification (GTDB taxonomy): domain Bacteria; phylum Planctomycetota; class Phycisphaerae; order Phycisphaerales; family Phycisphaeraceae; genus JAIOPN01. The sequence goes on from JAIOPN010000029.1 coordinate 19,163, forward strand.
CACACCTCGCGGAGGCGGTCGGGGTTCGCCGGCTGTTTTTTCGTGGCGCGGACCTTGCGGTCGTCGCCGAGCTGCCAACCCTCTTCGAGCAGGCCGCGCTTGACCTCGTCGATGTGGACCGGGCGCGGCGAGGCGTCGGCGTCGAAGCGGCGGTCCCAGACGTCGCCCTTGCCGAAGCGGAAGATGATGGCGTCGGCGGTCTGATAGACGCTGACGGAGAGGTCGCCGTTGCCGATCATCAGGCCGTCATCGGGCGTGAGGACGGGGCCGTCGATCTCGGTGACGTGGTTGGCGGTGGGTTTCGAGGACACGCCTGCTCTCCGATCGCGTCACTTGGCCCCGTTGGCGCGGAAGGCCTTGTAGTGCCCGCGCATGGCGTGGGCGGCGATGCGCGGGAAGGCGGTGATGAAGGCGATGCCCATCCGTGCCCCGACGCTGGGCCAGACCTCCGGCGGCGGGTTTTTGCGGGCCATGGCGCGGACGATGCAGCGGGCGACGTGGTCGGCGTTCTGGGTCATGCTCTCGGGCGTGCCGGTGGGCGTCTTCTCGCGGCCGGCGTGTTTGGCGACGCGGTCAAAAAACTCGGTGCGCGTGGCGACGGGGTGGATGGTGGTGACGCGCACGCCCGTGCCGGTCATCTCCGCACGGAGCGCGCCGCCGATGGAGTCCTGCGCCGCCTTGGTCGCCGCGTAAAACCCGTAGTACGGAGGGGCGACCTCGCTGGCGGCGCTCGAGCAGATCAGCACGTGGCCCCCGCCGGCCTTGAGCATCACGGGCACGGCGGCGCGGATGACGCGCACCGTGCCGTAGAAATTGGTCTCAAAGATCGCCCGGCCGACGGCGTCTGTCGTCTCCATCACCGTCGCGAACACGCCGTACCCCGCGTTGGCGTAAACGTAATCCAGCGCGCCGAACACCCGCAGCGTCTCGGCGATGAAGCGGTTCACGTCCTCGTCACGGTCCACGTCGCAGACCAGGGCGTGCGCCTTCCCGCCCGCGGCTTCGACCCGCTTGGCGGCCTCGCGCAGCCGCGTCTCATCCCGCCCGCCGAGCACCACCTTCATGCCCCGCGCGCCGCACTCGACGGCCACCGCCGCGCCGATGCCGGAACTGGCGCCGGTGATTGCGATGACCTTGCCTTTCAGGTCTCTGGACATACGCAAGAGTGTACCGGCACATCACGCCGCCGGGGTGCGCCGGGCGAGCATTCCCGATTCAGGGTCAGTGGCACCCATCACGGTTGCATCGAGAATGTTTTAGAACAGCGTGTAGATGAACGGCGCGGCCGCGGTGCCGCCCAGGACGAGGAACGCGGCGACCAGCAGCAACACGAGGATGATGGGGATGAGCCACCAAGACTTGTTGTTCTTCAGGAAGTCGATGAACTCGGCGACGATGCCGCCGGACGACTCGTCCCGGGCCTGGGACTCGAAATCGTCGGGGTTGTTTTTGTCGGCGGGGTCGGTCATGGCTTCCTCATTCTAATTCGCGGGGCCCCTCCGGGGCGCCGACCAGGCATCAAAACTGGCGGAAGTAACTCGCGCTGGGGCGGTTGGTTTCGCGTTTGTGCCAATAGGTGGCGGCGGCGGGGTCGGTGCGTTTGTGCATGGTGTCGTGCCCGAAGAGCCGCAGCAGCAGGCCGATGGGCGTGAAGAGCAGGTAGAAGACCGCGCCCAGGATGACCTGCGACATCGTCCAGCCGATGGGCATGGCGGCGAACATCCACTGCGTGTAGATCGCCTTGCCCAGCGCGGGGACCAGTGCGATCGCAACCAGGCCCGCGCCGCCGATCGCCCAGAGCGTGTAGGTGATGACCTTCGCATCGACGCTGGCGTATTTTTCCAGACCGCCGATGAGCAGCAGCAAAAACGGGATCGCCACGCCGATGATCTGTTTGCGGCGCGGGTAGTCGCCGTTGAAGGCGATGCTGATGAGGAAGGCGGCGCCGGTGACGAGGGCGGCGACGAGCAGCGCGTGCGGGGTGGCGCGGGCGAGCTTGGCCATGAGGAGGAAAAAGAGCGCCCAGAGCAGGGCGAAGACGAGCAGCTCCTTGCGCGAGGGGTTGAGTTTGACGTCGATGAGGGCCATGGCTTAGTCCAGTTCAAACTGCGCGAGGTAGGCGTCCACGTCGATCTCTTTGACGTTGGGCTGTTCCTCGCGGAGCAGGACCACGTTTTCGAGGACCAGCGCGTCCATGTTGGTCGCCAGGAAGCAGCGGTAGGCGTCCGAGGGGGTGCAGACGATCGGCTCGCTGCGGACGTTGAAGCTGGTGTTGATGATGACGGGGCAGCCGGTCGCCTTCTCGAAGGCGGTGATGATGCGGTGGTACCGGCCGTGCCGCTGCGGGTCGATGGTCTGCACGCGCGCCGAGTAATCGACGTGGGTGACGGCGGGGATCTCCGAGCGGTTGACCTTGAGCTTGTCGATGCCGAAGAGCTGCCCGTGGCCGTTGTCGGTCTTGAGGCGGCGCTTCTCGAGCACGGGGGCGACCAGGAGCATGTAGGGGCTGTCCTCGTTGGGCCGCATCTGGAAGTAGTCGTGCACGCGGCTCTTGAGCACCGAGGGGGCGAAGGGGCGGAAGGACTCGCGGAACTTGATCTTGAGGTTCATGATGGACTGCATCTTTGTGCTGCGTGCATCGCCGATGATGCTGCGCGAACCCAAAGCGCGGGGGCCGAACTCCATGCGGCCCTGGAGCAGGCCGACGACTTTTTCCTGCGCCAGCAGCCCGGCGACGGCGTCGCAGAGGGCGGCCTCGTCGGAATAGACGCGGTACTTCGCCCCTTTGGAATCGAGGAAGTCGGTGATTTCCTTCTGGGAGTAGGACGGCCCCAGGAGCGAGCCGTGCTGGAGGTCGGAGCCGGCGGAGACCAGGCCCTCGACCTTGCGCGGCTTGTCGAGGAGCTGGTGCCAGATGAAGAGCGCCGTGCCCAGCGCGCCGCCGGCGTCGCCCGCGGCGGGCTGGACCCAGACGTTCTCGAACGGCCCATCGCGGAGGACCTTGCCGTTGCCCACGCAGTTGAGCGCCACGCCGCCGGCCAGGCAGAGGTTATTCATGCCTGTCGTCTTCTGCACGTGCCGGGCGATCCGCAGCATCGCCTCCTCGGTCACCTTCTGGATCGACGCGGCGATGTCCATCTCGCGCTGCGTGAGGGGCGACTCGGCGCGGCGCGGCGGGCCGCCGAAGAGCGCGTCGAGCTTCGGGCCGGTCATGGTCAGGCCCTGGCAGTAGTTGAAGTACGACATGTCCATGCGGAACGAGCCGTCTTCTTTGAGATCGATCAGGTGCTTCAAGATCAGGTCGGCGTACCTCGGCTCGCCGTAGGGGGCCAGGCCCATGAGCTTGTACTCGCCGGAGTTGACCTTGAAGCCGGTGAAATAGGTGAAGGCGGAGTAGAGCAGGCCCAGCGAGTGGGGGAAGCGGATGTCGTGGGTCAGCTCGATGCGGTTGCCCCGGCCCGTACCGAAGCTGGTGGTCGCCCACTCGCCCACGCCGTCGAGCGTGAGGATGGCCGCCTCCTCGAAGGGTGAGGGGAAGAAGGCGCTGGCGGCGTGGGACTCGTGGTGCTCGGTGAAGACGAACTTCTTGTGGTACTTGCCGTGGAGGCCCTTCTTCATCTCGCGCGGCAGGTGGAGCTTCTGCTTGAGCCAGAGCGGGATGGCGGCGGTGAAGGAGCGGAACCCCGCCGGGGCAAAGGCGAGATACGTTTCGAGCAGCCGCTCGAACTTCATGAAGGGCTTGTCGTAGAAGCCGGCGTAGTCGATCTGATCGGGCCCCAGGCCGGCCTGTTGGAGGCAGAAGTCGATCGCGTGGGTGGGAAAATTATGGTCGTGCTTCCTGCGGGTGAAGCGCTCCTCCTGGGCGGCGGCGACGATATCGCCATCGACCACCAGGGCGGCGGCGGAGTCGTGGTAATAGGCGGAAATACCCAGGATCGCGGTCAAACGGTTATTCCAGAAGAGGCGTGGGGATTATATCGGTCCCCCGTGCGTGAAATGGATACAGGTCTATTGATCCATTGACCGGCAGTGGTCCCTTTTGAATTTGGTGGGGCAGGCGTCCCGCCTGCCGCCGGCCTTCCGAGGCCGGGTCCGTATTCAGAATGCATGAAAGCAAGAGGCAGGCGGGACGCCTGCCCCACCGGATGTTCTGATATTTCAAATAGGTCCACTTCCGATTGACCGGCGGCATCAAGAGGCGATAGTGAATGACCGTGGAGTGACCATGCTGCGCTACACCCTCTATTTTTCCGGGCACGTGCAGGGCGTCGGGTTCCGGTTCACCGCCCGCCGGATCGCCCTGACGTACCGCGTCAGCGGCTATGTCGAGAATCTGGACGACGGCCGGGTGCTGCTGGTCGCCGAGGGGGAGCCCGACGAGCTCGACCGCTTCCTGGGCGACCTGTCGGACCAGATGGGGCGGTTCATCAAGAGCCGGACCGTCGCGCGGTGCGAGGCGACCGGCGAGTTCGGGACACCGGGGATCGACCCGCTCACCGTCCGCCGATGATAGACTGGTCCGCATGTCACGCTTGCGCCCCAACCGCCCCACCGTGTCCGCGCTCCTCTGCCTCACCCTGTCGGCGGGGATGATCGGCTGCGCCGCCGGTTCATCGTCCGATCAAAAACGGCAGACGGCGCTGAAGCCCTCCGACTTCGCCGGCACCCCCACCACGCAGCCGGCCCCGAAGCCGAAGCCGACGCCCACGCCCACGCCCACGCCTAAATCCGCGCCCACCGCCGGCGCGACGCCAGACGCCCCCGCCGCGACGGGCCCGGCCCGCGACGAAAGCGCCGGCAACCCCGGTGACGCCGAGGTCGAACGCGACCTCAACAGCATGCGCCGCCCCACCATCACCGCCGCGCCCAACGTGCCCGAGGGCTCGTACGTGGTCGATGCGATGGTGGGACAGGTCAACGGCCGCGCGATCTACGCCGACTCCGCCCTGGAGCCCATCGCCCGTCAGCTCGCCGCCCTGGGCAACACGCAGACGCGGTCTGTTTTCCGCGACCGGGCCCGGATGCTGATCCTCAGCCGGATCGACCAGATCGTCGCCGACGCGCTGATCCTCGGCGAGGCCGAGCGCGACCTCAACCAGATGGAGCAGGAGGGGCTGCGCAACATCCTCCGGGAGCAGCGCGAGGAGTTCCTGCGGCAATTCGGCCAGGGGTCGGTCGCCGTCGCGGACGAGACGCTGATGGAGCGCGAGGGCCGCACGCTCGACCAGCGCATGACCGCCGAGCGCGAGAAGATCCTCATCCAGCGGTACCTGCGTCAGAAGCTGCTGCCCAAGATCAACGTGACGCGCAAGGACGTGGAGCGTTACTACCGGGACAACGCCAAGAAATACAACCCCGAGCCGGGGCGGACGATCCGCATCATCCGCGTGTCGAGCACCGCCGCCGCCGACCGCGTGGACAAGCACCTGGCCGAGGGTAAACCCTTCACCGAGGTCGCCTCGATGCGAGACAACACCTACCAGCGCGAGCAGGGCGGCCTGATGGCCAGCAACATCGTCGGCGACAACCCCTTCGGCCCCGAGCCGCTCAACGTGGCGCTCAAGACCCTCTCCGCCGGCCAGCACTCGCAGCGCATCAAGATCGGCTCCGACTACTGGTGGCTCCTGCTCGAATCGGTCGAGACCGGCAAGCAGCAGACGCTCACCCAGGCGCAGCTGGAGATCGAGGACATCCTCCGCCGCCAGCGCTTCCAGGTGCTCTCCGCCCGCTACCGGCAGCGGCTGTTCGCGGAGGGGACGTACAACCCGATCGAGCAGATGGCCGACGCCCTGCTGCAGGTGGCGTTGACGCGTTACGCCGCGCCCGAGTGATCGCTCTCGCCGCCGCGCCGGAGGGCCGCATGTCATGGCTCAGCTCCCAACCCGCGTGGACGGCGACCGCGGGCGGCATCCCCTCTCTGGCTAACACCACCCTGAAAATCGCCATCGGCGGTTGGCTGACCACCACGATCGTCCTGCTGCTGATCCTGGTCAGCCTGTGGGTCTTTTCCACCATGCGCGACCGCGAGCGCAGGCGGAGGCTCCAGGCCGAGCTGGCCGTGAACCAGCAGACGGCGCGGGCGCTGCGGCAGAGCGAGGAACGCCTGCGCACCCTGCTGGACACCACGGGCGTCGTGGCGTGGGAGGTCGAGCTGCCCTCCCTGCGCTTCACCTACGTCAGCCCGGAGGGCGAGAAGATGCTGGGCTACCCCTTGGACAACTGGTTCAAGGAGGACTTCTGGCCTTCCCACATCCACCCCGCGGACCGCGACGAGGCGGTGGGCTTCTGCGCCGCGCGGACCCAGGTGGGCGAGGACCACGCCATGGAGTACCGCATGCTCCACGCCGACGGGCGCGAGGTCTGGGTGCACGACAAGGTCCACGTGGTGATGCGCGACGGCAAGCCCGCCGGGCTCACCGGGATCATGATCGACGTCACCGAGCACAAGCGCGCCGAGGCGGCGATGCGGGAGCAGCAGAGCGTCCTGCGCCAGATGGGGCAGATGGCGAAGATCGGCGGGTGGGAGCTCTACACCGAGACGCAGAACGTGGTCTGGTCCGACGAGGTGTACCACATCCACGAGGTGGACCCCTCGCAGAAACCCGGGCTGAACGAGGCGATCAACTTCTACGCCCCCGAGGCCAGACCGATCATTACCCAGGCCGTGCGCGAGGGCGCCGAGCAGGGCAAACCCTGGGACGTGGAGCTGCCGTTCATCACGGCCAAGGGCCGGCGGATCTGGGTGCGCTCCATGGGCCAGGCCGAGCTGCGCGACGGCAAATGCGTCCGGCTCTGGGGCACGTTCCAGGACATCACGCAGCGCCGGGCCGCGGAGGAGGCGCTCCGCGCCAGCGAGGAGCACTACCGCCTGCTGGCCGAGTCCAACCGCCGGCTGCTCAGCGAGGTGAACCACCGCGTCCGCAACAACCTGGCGAACCTGATGAGCATGATCACGATCCTGCGCCGCCGCGCCCCGGACGCCGGCCAGTTCGCCGAGGCGATGAAACACTGCGTCAGCGCGATGGCCGGGGCGCACAACCTGCTGGCGCAGACCCAGTGGGAGGGCGTGGACCTGCGCGACCTGCTGGGCTCCGTCCTCGAATCCATCGGCGACGCGGCGCCCAACGTGATCGGCGTCACCATCGACGGGCCGCCGGTCCGCATCACCGCCCGCCAGTCCCTCCCGCTGACCCTCCTCGTGCTCGAGCTGCTCACCAACAGCGGCAAGCACGGCGCCCACAGCGTGGCGCAGGGCCGCCTGGCGGTCACGTGGGAGGTCGTCGAGGCCCCCGACGGGCCGCGCCGCGTCCGCCTGCACTGGCGCGAGACCGACGGCCCTCTGATCGAACGGCCCGTCAACCGCTCCGTCGGCACCGAACTGATCGAGGGCTTCGTCAACTTCGAGCTGGGCGGGAAGTGCGAGCTGCGTTTCCCCCCCACCGGGGCCGACCACGAGTTCGAGTTCCCCATCGAGCCCGCCTCCGACACCCAGCCCGCCGGCGCGCCCCGGACGCATTCCCCATAGCCCCCGGCTCTCAGCATTATTCATCACGCGGCCTGTGGCGTGTTGTAATCACGGACCTGCAGGTCGGTGAGGATGATCAGCAGGATGGCGACCCAGACCTTCACGCGGTGCAGACGGCGGGCGTGCATGGGCAGGTGATCCAGACCGACGCTATGCGGATGCGGTGGCGTTTGAGGATGCGTCTGCCCAGTGGAGCGTGGAGGAACTCCAGGGCGTGCAGGCGGTGCGGGCTGTGGCGGCGGTTGCCGATGCCTTTGGCGTTGCGTGGCGGAGCGGCCAGGAGGTGGATGCCACGCTCGCCCGAGAGCTCATAGAGCGCGTTGCTGTCGTAGTTGTGATCCGCCAACACGTCGGAGCCGGGCGTGGTGTGTTGGAGCAGCAGCCCGGCGGCGGCCTGCTCGGAGAAGTTGAGGGGGGCGACGAGCCAGTGGTCCACCGCGCCGCAGAAATCCATCACCCAGTGGAGCTTGTAGCCTTTGGCCAGACCGCCCGCGCCGTAGCCACTGGCGGCGTCGGGGTCCTTGCCGCAGCCGCCGATGGTGGGCACCTTGGCGTCCATGATCTTGACGCCGCTGCGTGGCAGGTGGTCGCGGAGCGCACAGGCCCAGCGTTCGAGCAGCCGCCAGAGTGATTCACAGCGGAGCCTGCGGCTCATGGTGGGCTGGCTGGGCAGTGGAGTTGGTCGCAGATCGCCGGGCCAGTGACAGGCCAGGCAGGCCCAGGAGATGGGCTTGCGGTGCAGTGCCGCCCAGAGCAGGACCAGGAGGATGACCTTGTCACTGTAGGCGGCGTGTGGGTTATGATGGCCCGTGGCCGCGTGGGAGAGGGAGAGCCGCATCCTTACGAAACGTTCGCGTTCCATCGCTGACCTCCAAAGGTAAAGGGTTGGAGACCAGTGTGGACGCGAACTGCGCCGGGCGCAAGTACTTACGCACGGTGATCAATCCGGTGATGAATAATGTTGCGAGCCGGGGGCTATGGGAGGAAATCACCCGATGATCCGCATCACCTCTTGGGCCGTCATGCGGTGGCCCTCGGCGTTGGGGTGGTTCAACCCGTTGGTGAGCATGGCTGTCGTATCAACGCCACGCCGCGCGAGCTCTTCCCACCGCGCGTAAACATCGGCGACGGGCACCCCCAACCGCCCGCCCAAGTCGCGGATCGCGTGCGCGTAACGGGCCAGCACCCCATCGCCCTGCACCTTCATGAACCGCTCGACGATGCCGACCTTGCGGTGTTCGGCGGCAACGAGGTCGCTGTCCCTTGTGTTCATGAAGTTGGGCGTGAGCAGCACAACGTCCGCCTGGGTTTCCGCGCGGATGCGAGTGACCAGTTCCGCCATCGCACGCTCAAATGCGGGCAGATTCTCCGGCCCGCCGCAGGCGTCGTTGAGCGCGTATCCGACGATGACCAGATCGGGCTGGTGCCGGACGACGTCGCGGTTCAGCCGTGCCAGGCCCCCCGGCGCGCTGTCCCCGCCGACCCCCGCGTTGATGACGGAGAAGACGCAGCCCGGGTATTTCTCGATGAGCATCCGCCAGAGCTGGTGGTGATAGACCGCGAGCTGATCGATCTCGTTCAAGGCCATGATCCCGTGCGTGACGCTGTCGCCCAGCGCGACGATGAGCACGGGCGCGGCGGCCATGGCGGCGGTCTTCTCGGCGATACGCGCGTGAAAGTGGTTGAGCATGTGGGTGTGACCGCTGTACGGTGACTGGACAAATGACGTGTCGGATATGCTACACACGATGCGACACATCTATCTGATCGTCCTGTGCGTGCTTTGCGGCGCCGCCAGCGCCGCGGCTCAGACCTCCGACGCCGGCGCGGAGGCGGGGCGGGTTCCGCTCATCGGGGCGAGTCAGGATGCCGGTATCGCACGATCGCTGGTCGCCACCTGGGTCGCCGAAACCTCGGACGCCGACCTCAGGCTCATTCTGCGGGCCGACGGGCAGTTTGTTTTTGGTTCGATCCACGGCACCTACCGCGTCACGGGCGGCCGCCTGATACTCGTGACGGCCAGGGGCGAGGCCGCGTACGAGTTTGACCTGGGCCAGGGGCAACTGACGCTCCGTGGCGGGGACCTGCGCAGAGAGACCAAGTTCGACCGCCGGACGGGCTGGGCGGACTACCTCGTGAGCTTGATCGAGATGTCGCCCGCCACGCTCCGCCACAAGCTGGCGCGCGTCGCGGTTGTGCTCGGGGTGCTCGTGGCGGCGCGGCTGCTGATCTATCTCCTGCAGGGCCTGAGTTATGTGCTGATCTACACCGACTGGGGTCCGATGGGGTTGATCTGGAAGACCAACAAAGCGCGGGTCCGCACGCTGCACGCGCTGGCGCTGAACGCGTTGAAGTACTTCATCTATTTCAGCGCGCTGGGTTTCTTCCTCTCCGAACTGGGCGTGAACTACGCCACCTACCTCGCCTCGCTCTCGGTGGTCGGGCTGGCGATTGGTTTTGGATCGCAAGGCCTGGTGCAGGACATGGTCACCGGGTTTTTCGTCATCTTCGAGGCCCAATTCGACGTGGGAGACATGGTGGAGTTCTCGGGGCAGACCGGCGTGGTGACCGAGCTGGGGCTGAGGATGACGAAGCTCCGCAACTACGCGGGGCAGGTGGTGATGATCCCCAACCGGAACATCGGCGTGGTGGGCAAGTACCGCCTGGAGTCGCAACTGGCGCTGGTGGACGTGGCCATCAGCGGGCCCGAGGCCGACGCCGCGGCGACCCAGCTCCTGACAGTCCTCGGTCGGGAGATCAACCGCCAATTCCCAGGCGTCCTCCTGGAAGACCCGACCGTGGAAGAGCCGCTGGCACTGGCGACGGGTGAACGATTTGTACGGCTGCGGATGCTGTTCTGGCCGGGGCAGGACTGGGTGGTGAATCAGCAACTCGTGCCGCGCCTGCGCGAGGCGTTCAAGCGGGGCAACCTGGAAATCCCGGCGGACCGCGTCGTGGTGTCATACCACCTGCGTGAGGAACTCGCGTCATTCGACTGGCGGGATCAACTCAGGAAACGCCTAACGTGGGGGCGTCAACCCACCGCCAAAAACGGTCCAGTGATCCCCGACGGAGCCGGTGACGGGGTCAGGACATCGGATCGAGGCGACAAAGATCGTCACGATAAAACGTGATGAAGAAAGCACCGCCAACACTACTCAACGCCAGCCGCTTAGCGCCAGCAACCCCGCCAAAGCAGGGCCGACACCGGGTACCGAGCGGCGATTCATTGCACCGCAGAGATGCAGGACAAAGCTCCCCGAGCTGGACTTGAACCAGCAACCTGGCGGTTAACAGCCGCCCGCTCTACCGATTGAGCTATCGGGGACCGAGACCATCAGCATACCTCGGCTCTCGCCGCGATCAAGTTGAGAGGTCGCGGGTGGGTTTCGCCGTAGTGGGTTACTTTGAAATGTTAGGGTATTCGGTGGGGCAGACGGGGTGCCTGCCCCACCGGACAACCTGCATCGGCCTCTATTCGGGTCTAGCGCCAAGCATTTTGATCGGGTATGACATGTCCAAACAAGGAGGTCTGGGTAAAGGCCTACTTGATGGATCTGCGTGCGCGGGTGATGGGCGACTGTGACGCGAGCCTCCACACCAAGCAGGTGGTGATCAAACACTCGGTCAGCCCGGCGCAGGTGCGGGGTCTCAAGCAGCACCGGCGTGAGCGTGGCGACTGGTTTTCCACACGAAAGGTTGGCGCTGGTTTCTACGCTGCACGCGCAGCGGGCGTGCGTGCGATTGGTGAACACCGTATCACCGACCAGTTCCCGCTTACCCGCTCTTCCGTCTCCTGCGTTCGCTGCTGCGGGGCAAACGCACGAGACGAAAGAGCGGCTACACGCAGCGCTGGCAGGTCGAGACGGTGATGTCGATGATCAAGAGAAACCTGGGCGAGAACTGAGCGGAAGAAGCTACCACTTCCGCAACCGCCAGATGCGCTTGCTGGCCGTCGTGCACAACGTCATGATTGTGCTATTCACGATGGGGTTTGCGACGGAGCAGGATAAGTACATTTATTTGATGCCGAATCCCCGCCCGTCAACGAAAAAGTTCCAACCCCCCGCGCCATCGCCCTCAGCTCCCCGAGCGATTCCGCGATCGGCGTCCACCGCGCCGGCTGTGACATGATCCCCTCGAGCCGCGCCTCCGCCGACGCCAGGCCGGTGTAGGTCCGCAGCCGCCCCGTGAACTTCAGCGGCATCCGCGGCATCTCGGGGTCGAACTCCCACGGGTGGAAATAGAGGATCGCCGGCCGGGATTGTGAATCCGCCTGCCGCAGGCCGCGCTTCATGAACCAGAGCGGGAGCAGCCGGAAATACCCGCCGCCCGCCACCGCCATCTTGCGCCGCTTCATCGACCAGGTCAGCGGCGGCACCTCCAGGAGCGTCGCGCCGCCGGGTTTGGCGCTGATAAAAAACGGTCGGTCCGGCGCCTCGGGCACGCCGTACATCGGGTGGTACACCGGGAAGACCGACGCGTCGTAGGCGAAGCCGGAGTCGATCAGCACGTCGATCGCCCAGGCGGTCTGGGGCATCACGCTGAAGGTCGGGGCGCGGTAGCCGATCACGGGCCTGCCCGTCTGGTCTTCGAGCAGCTTCTTGCTGGTCAGCAGGTCGTCACGGAAGGTCTCGGGGTTGAGCCGGTGCAGCCGGTCGTGCCCCGTGCCGTGGCTGGCGACCTCGTGCCCCGCGTCGGCGATGCGGCGCGCCACCGCCGGGTTCCGTTTCGCCACGTCGCCCAGGATGAAGAACGTGCCGTGCTGTTTGCGGCGCTCGAAGAGCGCCAGCAGCAGGTCCACGTTCCGTTCCACCCGCGAGGGCCAGTTGTTCCACTGCTCGCGCTTCACCGTGCCGAACGCCGCCTCGATGTGGAAGTATTCCTCCACGTCGATCGTCACGCAGCGCAGCGGCGGGGGGGTTGATCGGGCCATGCCTGATTATCGGCAGATTTCGGTGGCGGGCCACGTCCCTCTTTTCACGGGTTACCATTCCCCCATGCTCCGCATGACCCTCACCGGCCCGCGTCTGCGCGACTGCGTACACCCCGGCCTGCGCGACAAGGTGGTGTATGGCCTGGCGTCGCCGTTCCAGGTCTCCCCCACGCAGGCGGCGATGGTCCTGAACCTGCGCGTCCGCGGCGCGGGGGTGGTGGACTTCGAGGCGGGCAACGACGTGCTCGTGTTCGACCGCCTCGACGCCATCCGCGCCGAAGCCGCCGAGCCGCTGGACCGCAGCGAGCCGGCGGTGGACCCCGAAAACGGCGAGCGCATCACGCTCGTGAAATACCCGCCGGCGGTCGGTTTCGTTCCGCTTGGCGCGAAACTGCCCGACGGCCGGCCGCACCCGCACGCTGGCACCGGCTTTGGCCTGGGGCAGTCGCTGGGCTACCCGGTGGACCGCCACGTCGCGCAGCCCTATCTGCAATCGCGCATCGTCACCCTGTTCGATCTCTACCAGTTCGCCTTCGACGGCCGGCGATTCACCATCACCGCGCGGGAGCGCTTCACCCCCGACGCGCTGCTCCCCGGATGGAAGCTGCACAACCGTCCGATCAACTCCGCGGTCGCTGATGACGAGGAGCTGCTCCTCGGCCTTGTTGCCGCGCGCGACGGCGGCCTGCACGGCTCGGGCCTCTCACGCTGGCGCCGCGGCCCCGACGGCTGGCGGCCCGCCTCTTTCACGCCCATCACCCCGCCCGACACTTCATTCGAGCCCAGCGTCGCGCGCGACACGGACGGCTCGCTGCTCTTCACCGCCCGCGGCTGGGGCATCGAGGGCGTGTCCAAGGAGGCGGTCGAAAAATTAGACCGCGCGCTGCTCAACTGCCTGATCGCGTGGCGCAGCACCGACCACGGCGCGACGTGGCGGAAACTTTTTCAGGTGGACAAGGCCCGCCCCTGGTCGCCCGTGGTGTTGAATCAGACCGCGGCCGGCGAGCCCTATTTCGCCGCCAACCCGACCGCCGAGCCCTGGCCGGAGGTGCGCGGCAACACCGTGCCCGACGCGCGGATGCGCCAGGTGCTCTCGCTCTGGCCGGTGAACGCGGCACGCAGCGGCGTCGGCGACCCCGTCCCCGTGCTCGACGCCGTCGCCCGCTTCGGCAAGTCCCCCAGCAATCTGACGTGGTACATCGATCACCCGATCGGCGCGGTCCTGACGCTGGCGGACGGCCTGAAACACGCCCTCCTCGCCTTCCGCGTCTGCGACGGCGGCGAGGTCGTGCGCGACGCCAAGCCCACGGAACACACGGGTACGTGGGTCGAAGAAATCACCGACTTATCGTGACCTTGCGCGAGGTCGGCCGCCGGCGTGTGTAGAATCTCTCCATGCCTGAGCCGAGCACACCCGCGCTGACCAAGATCATCGCCACCGTCGGCCCGGCGTGCGGCACGCCCGCCGGCATCGCGCGGCTCATCGAGGAGGGGGCCCGCGTCTTCCGCATCAACTTCTCGCACGGGTCGTTCGACGGCTTCGCCCAGTCGCTCGACGCCATCCGCGCCGCGTCCCAATCCACCGGTGAAATCGTCGGCGCGCTGGGCGACCTCTCGGGGCCAAAGATCAGGCTCGGTCAGATCAAGGACGGCGGGCTCGACCTGGCGGTCGGCGATCTGGTCGAGTTCCAGCGCGCCCCCCTCGTCGGCGAGCGCCGCGCCGACCGCGTCGCGCTCTCCACCAATTACCCCGCCATGGTGGACGAGGTCGGCCCGGGTGAGCGGTTGCTCATCGACGACGGCAACGTCCGCCTGCTCACCATCGACAGGCTCGGCTCGGGCGACGACCGGCGCGTGCTGGCCCGCGTCACCGTCGGCGGCCGCATCTCCAATTCCAAGGGCGTCAACCTCCCCGACAACAACTCCGCCGCGCTGCCCTCCCTCACCGAGCACGACCACCGGTGCGTCGAGTGGGCGGTGAAGAACGGCATCGATTACCTCGCCCTGAGCTTCGTCCGCCGCGGGCAGGACGTGAGCGACCTGCGGAATCTCCTCGCCAAACAGGGCGAGGCGGCCCGCTCGATCCCGATCATCGCCAAGATCGAGAAGCCGCAGGCGGTGGAGGCGCTGGACTCCATCGTTCAGGCGTCGGACGCGGTCATGGTGGCGCGCGGCGACCTGGGCGTCGAGATGGACCTGGCGGAGGTGCCGGGCGTGCAGAAGCGCGTGATCTCGGTCTCGCACGAGTACGGCAAGCCGGTGATCGTCGCCACGCAGATGCTCCAGAGCATGATCGACTCCCCCGTGCCGACCCGCGCCGAGGTGAGCGACGTGGCCAACGCGATCTACGACGGGGCGGACGCGGTGATGCTCAGCGGCGAGACGGCGGTGGGCAAGTGGCCGGCGCAGGCGGTGCACCAGATGTCGCGCGTCGCCCTGGCGACGCAGCGCGTGCTGCACGAGCGCGGAGAGTTCAACGTCCCCCCGAAGCGTTTGCAGGAGTCACGCTACCGCACGGCGGCGCTGGCGCACGGCGTGAGCGTGGTGGTGCGCGACCTGGACGCGAAACTCGTCGTGACCTGGTCCGAGGCCGGCGGCGGGGCGAGATATCTCTCGCAGAACCGGCTGCACATCCCGATCCTGGCCGCGGGGTCGAACCCCGCGACGCTGCGGCGGATGACGCTGCTGTTCGGCGTCATCCCGATCCAGTTGCCCAAGCCGGCGGATGGGGCGGCGTTCCTGCACCAGATCGAACCGATCCTGATCGAGCGCGCTTTGGCCCGGCCGGGCGACCCGATCGTGGTGGTCAAGGGGGAACCGATCGGTACGCCGGGGGTGACGAACGAACTGCTGATCCACCACGTGGGGGATTTGTGCAGGCTGACGGAGAAGAGGTGAGTTGTTTTTAGTCAGGGGACACGGGCCACTCAAGCGGTCGTGCCTCGAATCACGGACCTAAACATGCGCGTCGGCATCCTCGCGATCCAGCACGAATCCAACACGTTCCTCCACCAGCCCACGACGATGGCGTCGTTCGATCGCCTCTTCATCGGCGAGGAGGTCCGGCGCACGCAGGCGGGGGCGCACAACGAGATCGCCGGTTTTTTCCGGTCCCTGGAGGCGGAGGGCATTGAGGCCGTGCCGCTGCTGTTCGCAAGCGCGACGCCCGGCGGGGTGGTGGTCGCCGAGGCGCTGAACCGGCTCGTCGAGCTGGCGCTGGAGCAGATCGACAAGGCGGGGAAGCTCGACGGCCTGCTCCTCGCGCCGCACGGCGCGGCCGTTTCCGAGCAGCACCCGGACATGGACGGCTACTGGCTCTCGATGGTGCGCCGGCACGTGGGGCCCGAGATGCCGATCGTCTGCACGCTCGACCTGCACGGCAACGTCACGCAGGGCATGATCGACGCCTGTGACGCCACGATCGGCTACCGCACCAACCCGCACCTGGATCAGACCGCGCGGGGCCTCGAGGCCGGCAAGCTCATCGCCCGCACCCTGCGCGGCGAGGTTAGGCCCACGCAGGCCGCCGCCTTCCCGCCCATCGCCATCAACATCGAGCGCCAGCTCACCGCCGCGTCGCCCTGCCGCGAGCTTTACGCCATGGCCGACGCGGTCCTGGCGCGCAAGGGCGTCCTCTCGAACACCGTGATGCTCGGCTTCCCCTATTCCGACGTGGAGGAGATGGGCTCCTCGGTCATCGCCGTTACGGATAACGACCCGGGCCTGGCCCGCGCCTTGGCCGACGAGATGGCGGCCTACATCTGGCGGAACCGGCACGACTTCGTCGGCGTGATGATCGGCGTCGATGAGGCGATCGACACGGCGCTCAAGAGCCCCTCGCCCGTCTGCCTGCTCGACATGGGCGACAACGTGGGTGGCGGCTCGGCCGGCGACGGCACCATCATCGCCCACGCCCTGCACCGCCGGCGCGTCGCCGATTCCTTCGTCGCCATCTATGACCCGCCCGCGGTGCACCACGCGATCAAGGTCGGCCCGGGCAAGACCCTCCACATGAGCCTGGGCGGCCACACCGACAAGATGCACGGCCAGCCGCTGCAGGTGGACGTCACCGTCGTCAGCGTCTTCAACGACGCCCGCATCACCGAGACCCAGACGCGCCACGGCGGCCGGACCGAGTTCGAGATGGGGCCCACCGCCGTCGTCCGGACGGGGCACGGCCTGACGATCCAGCTCACCTCGACGCGCGTGATGCCCTTCAGCATCAACCAGGTCGCCTGCTGCGGGCTCGACCCGCTGGCGTTCCGCATCCTCGTCGCCAAGGGGGTGCACGCCCCGGTCGCCGCGTATGCGCCGGTCTGCCCGACGCTGATCCGCGTGAACACGCCCGGCGCGACTACCGCCGACATGACACGGCATCTACACTACAAACACCGGCGAACGCCGCTGTTCCCCTTCGAGGACACGGGCAAGCCGTGAGGGTTTTGCACCGATAAGTAAAGAACCATGTCCGACGCCAGGCCCGCGTACGCGGTCATCTCGAACTCACCGACACCCTACCGCAACCACGTGCTGGGCCGGCTCGGCCGTGAGATCACCGGGGCGCGGCTGATCAGTATCTTCACGCACAGCGTGACGAGCATGCCCTGGGCGACGGCGATGCCGCCCGAGGCCAACGCGGTCTTCTTCGACGACGTCACCATCACCAGCCACAGGCCGATCAACCGTAATTCCGTGCCGCTGTTCCGGCGCATCCGGGACCGGCTGATCCGGGAAAACGTGCGCCTCATCGTGCTGCTGGGGTACAACGACCTGACGCGGGTGATGCTGATCCGCTGGGCCCGCCGCGCGGGCATCCCGCTGCTGGTCACGGGGGACTCGAACGTCTTCTCCGAGGGACGGGTTCCGTGGGTGAAGCGTGCGGTCAAGCGCGTCTATCTGAACTGGGTGATGACCCACGTCGCGGGGCTGATGCCGATGGGCACCGCGGGGCGCGCCTATTTCCGTTCCTATAAAGACCACGACCTGCCGGTGTTTCTCTTCCCATACGAGCCGGACTACGCGCTGTTCGAGAAGCGTGACGAGGCCGCGGAGCAGGCGCTGGCCGAACGGTTGGGGCTGAAGCCCGGCCGGCGGCGGATCATGTATTCGGGGCGGTTCATCCCGGTGAAGCGGGTGGACGTGCTGATCGACGCGTTCGCGGAGATGGCGGCGCAGCGGCCCGAGTGGGACCTGCTGATCGTGGGCGACGGGCCGTTGAGAGAGGAGCTGCACGCGCGCGTGCCGGCGAACCTGCGCGACCGCGTGACGTGGACCGGCTTCCTGCAGATGGAGGAGACGGCCCGGTGCTACCGGCTCTGCGAGGTGCTCGCCCACCCGAGCGAGTACGAGCCCTGGGCGCTGGTGATCAACGAGGCGGTGGCGTCGGGCCTCGTGGTGGTCTGCACATTGGTGGTCGGCGCCGCGGTGGAACTGGTGCGGCACGGGACGAACGGCCGGCTGGTGCAGCCGCGCAGCGTCGAGTCCATGGCCGACGGTTTGTTACAGGTGACGACGCCCGGCGTCACCGAAACGATGCGGGCGCACGCCCCGGAGATTCTCCAGCAGTGGCGCGTCGCGGCCGACCCGGTCGAGGGCGTCCGCGGGGCGCTGCGCCATTTCAAGGTCCTCGCGTAGCGCAATCCCGCCCGCCGTTGCCGCTATATTGCTCGCATGGCAGACGGTCCCATCCTCATCACCGGCGCGGCCGGGTTCATCGGTTCGAGCCTCACCGATCGGCTGCTCGCCGAGGGCCGGTCGGTTGTTGGCGTCGATAACTTCTGCGACTTCTACGACGAAGCGGCCAAGCGGCGCAACGTCGAGGCCGCGATGGCCAGCCCGCGCTTCGAGCTGATCGAGGCGGACATCCGTGACCGCTCCGCCATCCTCGAAACCTTCGCGCGGCACCGCCCGGGCGTCGTCGTCCACCTGGCCGCGATGGCGGGCGTGCGGCCGAGCATCGAACGGCCCGAGTATTACACCGCCGTCAACCTCGACGGCACGGTCAACATGCTCGACGCCGCGGTGGCCAACGGCGCGGAGCGGTTTGTCTTCGCCTCCTCCTCGAGCGTCTATGGCAACAACCCCAAGACCCCGTTCGGCGAAGAGGACAACGTCGATCACCCCATCAGCCCCTACGCCGCGACGAAAAAAGCGGGCGAGCTGCTCTGCCACACCTACTGGCACCTGCACAGGCTGCCCTGTTTCTGCCTGCGGTTCTTCACCGTGTTCGGCCCGAGGCAGCGGCCGGATTTGGCGATCAACAAGTTCCTCCGCCTCGTCTCCGCGGGCAAGCCGATCCCGATGTTTGGCGACGGTTCGTCGAGCCGTGACTACACCTTCATCGACGACATCGTCACGGGCGTTCGCGCGGCGATGGACAAATGCGACCGCTACCGCGTGTACAACCTGGGCGGCAACCACCCGACGAGTTTGAAAGAGCTGATCGCGACGGTCGAGGGGGTGACTGGGAAGAAGGCGGTGATCCAGCCGATGCCGATGCAGCCGGGGGACGTGGAACGCACGTGGGCGGACCTGACGCGCAGCCGCGCCGAGCTGGGCTACGAGCCGCGCACGTCGATGCGGGATGGCATCGCGAAGCAGTGGGAGTGGATGCGGGAGCAGGCGTAGCGGCGGATTCCTGTAGGGTGGTGCTGAGTCCGCGAAGCCCACCGTCTTCTCTGCATTCGAGCGCCAAAGAATGGTGGGCTTCGCGGACTCAGCACCACCCTACAAGAGCAGTTTCAGTCCGCGTTCATCCACACCAGCATCTCGCCGGGCTTGCGGTTCGCCCAGAGGTGATACGGCACGGCGGTGAGGGTGACGGCCTTGCGCTTGGTGCGGTCGTGGTTGTAGAGGCGGTTCGTCCAGCCGTTGTTTTCACGCCGCTCCGCGCGGCCGCGCAGCACGACGCACCCGCCGAGAAAACCGGGCTTGTATTGAGCGGTGAGCTTCGATGCACGCGGCAGCCGCAGGTCGGCGAGGTTTACGCCGTTGTCCGCCTGCTCGATGCAGTACACCACCGGCCCGCGCTGCAGCGCGACCTTGTTGCAGTCCATGCGGACGTTCGGGTGCGCCTCGACGCGCTCGGCGGGCATCGGCAGCGTGAGCTCGACGACGTCACCGGGGTTCCACTTGCGGCGCAGGTGGGCGTAGCCTTTTTTCGTCATAGTGCGGGAGTTCACCGTTTTGCCGTTGATCTTGATCGAGGGCTTGCGGCACCAGCCGGGCAGGCGCAGGGCGAGGGTGAAAGCCGTTTCGCTCTCCGGCTCGACGCGCAGCAGCACCTTCTCGCGCCAGGGGTACTGCGTCTCCTGCGAGAGTTTAACGCGGCGGCCGGCGATCTCGAGCGAAGCGGAGGTCTGGGCGTACAGGTGGACGAACGCCGTGTCGCCGCGCTGGGCGTAGATGTGCCTGCCGATGCCGGCGATGAGGCGGGCGATGTTGGGCGGGCAGCAGGCGCAGCCGAACCACTCCTGCCGCGTGAGGGCGACGGCGTCGCTGCGCTTGGCGGAGTCGGGCTGGGGGAAGACGGTGAGGTGGTTGGCGTAGAAAAACCGCTTGCCGTCCAGCCCGATGCCGCTGAGCACGCCGTTGTAGAGGGCGCGCTCCATCACGTCGGCGTATTCGGAATCCGCCTCGACGGCGAGCATGCGGTGGGCGAAGAGCACCAGCCCGATGGCGGCGCAGGTCTCGGCGTAGGCGGTCTCGTTGGGCAGGTCGTAGTCGAAGGTGAACGCCTCGCCCTGCCCGGTTGAGCCGATGCCGCCGGTGACGTACATGCGCTTGCGGACGGTGCTGCGCCAGAGCGTGCGGCAGGCGTCGATGAGGGTCTCGTCGCCGGTCTCGACGCCGACGTCCGCCATGCCGCAGTACATGTACATGGCCCGCACGGAGTGGCCCACCGCGTCCTCCTGCTCGCGCACGGGCTTGTGCGCCTGGGTGTACTCGCCCTTGACGCCCCAGCCGTGGCCCTTGATGCCTAGCCGTTTCCACTCCTCGCGTTCGAGGTCAAAGTAGAACGGCTGCCTGCCGCGCTCGTCGAGGAAGTGCTTCGCGAGGTTGAGGTATCGCTTCTCGCCCGAGGCGCGGTAGAGCGAGACCAGCGCCAGCTCGACCTCCTGGTGGCCGTCGTACCCCTTGCTCTTGCCCGGCTCGGGCCCGAATTTCGCGTCGAGCAGGTCGGCGCAGCGGCAGAGGGCGTCGAGCAGCGAGGTATCGCCGGTGGCGTGGTGGTACGCGGCCGCGCTCTCCATGACGTGGCCCACGTCGTAAAGCTCGTGCTTCTCCTGCAGGTTCGTCCAGCGTTGGTCGGGGGCGATGGGGTTGGCGTAGAGATAGCCGTCGGGCTTCTGGCCCTTGATGATGTGGTCCGCCGCCGTCCGCGCCAGGGCGGCGAGTTTATCGTCACGCACCACGCCCAGCGTATAGGACGCGGCCTCCAGCCACTTGGCGATGTCGCCCACCCAGATGCGCCACTCCCTCTCCGGCAGGTTGTTCTCGTCCCACTGATAGGCGGTCAGCGCCCCGGTGCGCTCGCACTGCTCGAACTCCAGAGGCAGCGTGACGGTGCGGTTGAGCTCCCACTTTTGGCCCCAGAACCCGCCGTCGATGGTGACACGGGTCCACGGCACGGGCTGGATGGGCGAGAGGGGCATGGGCGTCTCCTGCGAGGTGAATCGATAAAGGCGGATGGCCTGCGCAACGACCCGACAGCATAATGTCTCGCGAAGGAGCCGGTGATGTCGCAGCGCGTGGTGCGGTTCGGGTTGTTGGGCGCTGGCTTGATCGCGCCGTTCCACGCCAGGGCCATCCGCGCCGCGGCGGGGTGTGAACTGGTCGCCGTCGCCGACATGAACGGTGAGCGGGCGGGGAAGATCGCCGCAGAGTTCGGCTGCCGTGCGTGCGCGACGCTCGACGATCTCCTGGCCGACAAGTCGATCGACGTGGTCAACATCCTCACGCCCAACCACCTGCACCGCGACGCCGCCATCGCCGCCGCCAATGCGGGGAGGCACGTGCTGACCGAGAAGCCCCCGGCGATGAGCCTGGCGGACACCGACGCCATGATCGCCGCCGCGCAAAAGGCGGGGGTAAAGCTCGGCGTCGTCTTGCAGTGCCGGGTGCGCGGCGCGATCCGGGCGATGCGTGAGGCCCTGGCGCAGGAGCGGTTCGGCCGGGTGCTGCGCGCCGATGCGCAGATGAAGTGGTACCGCAGCACGGAGTATTACCGCTCCGATCCGTGGCGGTCGAGCCGGCGCAGCGGTGCGGGCGTGACCATCCAGCACGCGTTCCACTACATCGATTTGCTGCACTACCTCATGGGCCCGGTCGCCTCGGTGCGGGCGACGATGAGCAATGTCACGCACCCCGACGTTGACCTTGAGGACACGCTCAGCGCGACGCTGGGGTACGCCAACGGGGCGCAGGGGTCGGTCTTCGCCACCACGGCGCTCTGGCCCGGGTGCGACGTGCGCATCGAGCTGCACGGTGAGAACGGTACGGCCGTGATGGTGGGCGAACGCATGGAGACCTGGAAGTTCCGCGACGAGCGCGCCGGGGATGAGGCGGTGCGGAACATGGGGCGCGGCGTGAAAACGGCGGCGGGGGGGCCGGCGGATTTTGATTTCGCCGACCACCAGACGGTCATCGAGGGCATGGCCCGCGTCGTCCGCGAGGGGGTGGACCCGCTCATCACCGCCGCCTCCGCCCGGGGCACGCTCGAGGTCGCGCTGGCGATGTACCAATCGGCGCGGACGGACCGGGAGGTCGTGCTGCCCATGACGGACGAATCGGGCGTGTGGGGGTAAGACCCCGTAGGGTGGGCTGAGTCCGCGAAGCCCACCGACAGCAATGGAGAGGATGGAGCAAGTGGTTGTAAATGAGCTACGGCGCTCTCAGGCTTCCGGTGGATGAAGTCCATGTATACATAGATTGATACTGCTTCGCCCAAGCCTCATTCAATGTTGCATACCCAGCGTCGGCATAAAACCAGCGCCCTCCAGGATAAGTGATTTTACCTGGACTCAGGGGGTTATTTAATTGACCGCTTGCTAATCCTACAATGCAGTGGTCGCCCGCAGAGAACCGTCTCTTAGAGGTCACTATGACTCGTTCTAGGTAATAAACCGGTTGTGACGGAAGCAGATCAGAGTGTCCATCGAAAACCCTCGCGAAGACCAGAAGTGGACGGCCGTCTTTGATCCACCCTTTAATCTTTCGCCAAGATATGAGCCACGTGCCCCCACCCGCGATCGTCAATACACCAACCACAAATACGGTCCACCGAAGCCAGAGGTCCGAGATTCCAAGAGAAATCACCGGTTCGCCGCTTGGGGGGTTGGGTGCGAACATTAGGATCATGGGAAATATGCACAACAGGGAAGCCGCTAGCAGCGCCCACAACCAAGTAGCGTTAGGGCACAGTCTTAGCCATTTGAGAACAATTGCACGAAACCGAGGATCGCCATCAGTGAGGCATTTGGGGTCCAGAATAAAAGCGCGTCGAACTTTGGCCTTGACATGAACATCGTCACCACAGGTGGGGCATGTTGCATGAAATACGTACCAGCCGCAGTCCCTGTGCCCGTCAAAAACATGGGGCATGTGGACTACGTCAAAGGGTCGATGATCCACCGAAGTTCCCATGCCGGGCTCGGCAACGGTAGAAACATGCGTTAGCGGTAACACAGCGTTATACAGTACTTCATGCATAGTTTTTTGGATTGACTTGGATTGCGCATGCGTCTGGTCAGAAGAATCACACATTTGTTCTCAGTTCAACCGAGAGTTCCCGCTTAGCCTCCGGGCGCTGATCATCACGGGCATCTTTGAAGCATGCTATCGTATGAAGTACCTTGACGAAAGAGGGAGAAAAGCAACTAGGGGGAAAAGGCAGGGCGGGCGCATTTGTCCTTGCTGGCGCTTTTTCATTTTTCCTTGTTAGATAACCCCCTTGTGGCGGGTCTACTGGTTCTCCAACTCACCCCTTGCTGGAGCTGGTCATGGATGGCCCTGCGGATGTTGTTCCACT
>JAIOPN010000018.1 GCA_021413865.1 Planctomycetota bacterium
CTGATCCTCGCCGTTGGTACAGGTCGAGATCACATCGGCACCTTCCAGGCACGAGCGATTGTCGGGGCAAATCTCGATTATGCCCGGGAAGTAACTGGCGGCCGACTCCTTGAGCGTCGTCATTGCCTGTGCGCGGACATCTCGAAGACGGACCCGGCGGATCGTCGAAATCTCGTGGGTGATAAATCGCAGGTGCATCGTACCCTCGAAACCGCATCCGGCGAGGGCCAGCGTCTCGGCTCCCGCTCGGGCAACCGACAACAACTGGCCGTCTATGGTCTCAATGAGAAGGCCACGACGTGCGATCCTACGCGCCCTCCGCCCTGACCTCCGACAGCCGCCGCACCTTTCCCTCCGCGTCCACCACGAACTCCAGTAATCGCTTGGCTGATTGTTTTCCGACACCCAGCCGCTCCACGCAATGGGGACATCGGAAAAGGGTGTAGTGTTTTCCGCTGACCTCGATCTGCTTGTCCGACAAGACCGGTTGGTGGCATTGGGGGCAGTTGGTGCTGTAGGGCATGCCGTACTCCAGTGGCTTCAAATTTACCATCGAATGTAATGATTTCTCTTGACTACAGACACACAAGTCTTATTATAAAAGTGGAGCCGCAGAGCAGAGGGTTAGATGCCCAAGGCGGCGGCAGGATTTCGGGGGCGAAGCACGGGGCCAATTGACACGGCCCAAATCAGATGGTGCTTCGGGAAGCAGTAGGGCCGACCGTTATACGGCTGGGTGTGCGACCCAGGCCGCAAGTGACGGTCGGCCATCTTTATTGAAGGGGGGCCGTCATGGATTTCCAAACGGTACTCCGGACCCGCCGCAACATCCGAGAGTTCGCCGCCAAAACAATCCCCGAGGACGTGCTGAAGCGAATCCTCGAAGCGGCACGCCTGGCCCCCTCGGCCTGCAACTTTCAGCCGTGGCGGTTCGTTGTGGTGCAGGATGTCACCACCCGCACGAGGATTGCCCAACTGGCACACGATCAGACGTGGATCGGTCATGTCTGTTGTGCGTAAATGGAGCCCGCGTTGGCGAGCGCTGCGATTGCCTCCCCGTGCAGGTTCGGCATGTCGGGCAGGGCCTCGCGGGCGGCGTCGACGAAGTCCTTGTCTGAGAGCGACTCGTAGGTGACGGCCTTGAAAGCCGCACTCACCGTGATCTTGCCCAGGTTGTGACCCAGAGGGTGGAAGGCACGATCGAGCCGTGACTCCAGGAGGCTCTGGATGTCCTCGGGCTTCGGTGGCGCAGAAGTGAAGGGGCTGCGCCAGGCCTGGGGCGGGTTGGCCAGGACCAGGGGGAGGAATGCGGCTACGAGCTTGTTGCGCGAAGAGGTCAACTCGTCGGTCACGGATTGACCGACCTTCTCCGAGAACTCTTCGGCTAGTTTCTTGAGGTCGGCCACCTCTAGCTGGAAGGCCTCCTTGTCGGCGCGTCGAATCACGGCGCCGTAGCCCTTGATGTGCCGGATGTACTTCAGGGAGAGTTCTTGCCGCATCAAGTCGAACCACCGGGTGCTGACCTTGGTCTCGGTCAGCGGGGTGAAGGAGGTCTTGAGCCGGTCGCGCGTGGCCTTGTCGGCCAAGGGGATCAGCTCGTCGGGGAGGCGGATGGAACGGCGGTTCAGGTGGAGGCCGGTGATTTCCAGCTCGACGAACTCGAAGAAGGCGTTGAAGACGTTGAGGGTGTGGACGACGTCGAATTTCCGGGGCGGGTTGTTCTGGAGGTCGGTCTCGACGGCGAGGAGGGTTGCGGGCTGCGCGTTGTCCAGGCCGATGGTGCGGCCCATGGCGCCGTCGGGACCGGCACCCAGGTCACGCTCGATATCGGCCGGCGCCACACTCAGGCGGATGGCATTGGGTTTAGGCGGAGGCGCTGCCGGCCCGTCGTGCCCAAGAAAATCCGGATCGGATTGGGTCTTTGCGTTGGAATTACCGCCGCTGCTCCCAGCAGGGGCATTTTCTCCGGGGGCACTACTTCCGGGGGCGGGGGCGCTTCCGGGGCCGGGGGTGGGGCCGGGGGTGGAGGCTTCGATGAGCTTGGATTGTGGGGCGAAGATGAGGGTCTCTTCGTCGCTGATGATTACGGCGATGCGGACACCAGGCTGCGTGCCGACCAGCGAGCCCACGTCACGCGCGGCGTCGTTGAGGTAGGCCATGGATTCAAAGTCCCCAAGCCCAAGCCGGAAGACCTCGGCGTCCATGTCAAGCACGACGGTGACGGCGTCGGCGCCCATCTCGCGCCAGCGATTGGACAGCACGATGGCGACCGGTGTGCTCAGCGCCGGCGCCAATACGACGAGGCGGCGCCGCGCCGAGCGGATCATCTCGATGAGGGTGGCGTCGTCGGCGGTGGTCATGGACTGGGTGGTGGCGTAAGGCATGGTTCAACTCCCGGTGTGTTTGCGGCGTGAATGTCTGGTTCCTGTGGTTTTGCGTGGAGGGGTCTTGGGGTGTGCCGAGTTTCCGACGGCGCGGGGTTGGTAGGGCAGGTTCTCGATGTCGTACCCCTCGATGGCGCGTTCCCGTGCGAGTTGAGCGCAGGTTTCGTCGTTGATCCAACTGGCGTGGCCGGTGAGGGCCTTTACTTGGTCGGGCGTCTTGCCGGAGTGGATCAGGCTCACCACGTAGGCGCGGCGGACGTCGCGGGTGGTGATGTGGCGTAGCCGCCCCCGGGTGGTGATGCGGTTGAAGATGTCGTAGACAGCCTGGTCGGTCATGCGTCGGTGGCGGACGATGTCTCCACGCCCGACGGGGAGGAAGAGCGGGCCGGGCTTGGTGCCACGTGCCAGTACCCAATCCTTGATGGCCGCGCGCGCCGGGCCGTGCAGAATGACGGTACGAACCTTTTCCGGGGTCTCGCCCCGGATGAGGAGCGCGCCGGCGGAGGGCTTGTAATCCGCCAGGTCGATCGTGGCGGCCTCTGCGCGGCGCAGCCCGGTGCACAGGAAGACGACCAGCAGGGCCGCGTCACGACGGCCCGAGGCCCCCGGAACCTTGCCGCACGCATCGAGGAGTTGCTTGACCTGCATGGGCGTGATCGGCGGCGGGGGAGTCGTGGGCTCCTCCGCCGCGCGCGGCGGGATTGGGATGAGGTCCGTGGTGGCCCCCTGGAAGTGCTTGTTGTCCATCAGGCCCATGCGGTGTGCGACACGCAACACGCCGCGCAGGGCGGAGAGCATCTTGTTGGCCGTCGCGGGTTTGAACTCCGTCGCCAGTCGCTTGCGGATGACTCCGGTCTCCGCGGCCGTGAGCTTCTCCCACCGGAAGCAGAGCGGGTCGATCTCTTCCCGATCCACTACCAGTGCGGCGATGCTAGCGAGCGACTGACGCATCGTCCGCTTGGAACCCTCACCCAGGGAGTCGAGGTACACCGCCGCGGGGGATGGCGTGCGCAGAACGGCGTACTCGGTCCGGGACATGTCGATCCAGGCATTGGGTTTGGCATCAACGCTCATCGCCGGCCCCCGCCCCCCGGAAGTGCCCCGGAAGTTCCCACGGTTCGGCCCCCAGTTTGGTTGAATTCAAGCGGGGTACGCTGGCCGCAGTCGAAGACCAGTTCGCGCTCGGGCCAGCGCAGCGCCGCTAGCCGGCCGATGAATGGCCCCGCCGTGTTGCCGGCCTTGCGTTCGCGGAAGCGGTAGCCGACCGAGTAGTCGATGCACACGGCCTTGCCCCCGTTGGGCCCGAGGGTGGCGAACTCACCGGCGCCGGCGAAGAGACCGTCGTTGTGCACCGCACCGGGGACCATGGCGCGGGAGTAGTGGCCGAACACGCACATCGGGCCCTCCTCGTACCGGTCCCACCACCGGCTCCGGGCCTCGTTGCGGAGCTTGCCGGCGATCTCGAACGCTTCGGCGACCCGGTGCTCGGGGCCGGAGGTGATGAACTTGATGGGGTTCTGGTTCTGACGGATGAGCTTCTGATCGATCGGGTCGCTCACGGCCGCGGCCATGGCCTTGGTGCGCTCGGCGTGCATCCGGTAGACCGCCACGATGTCGCCCTCGCCACGCCCGGAGGCATCCCCGGAGGCACCCCCGGAGGCATTTCCGGTGGCGGGAGCGCTTCCGGGGCCGGCGGTACTTCCGGGGGCGGGGGGGCGGAGGGCTTCGATCGCGGCGTCGTCCCAGGCCGCATGCACCACACGCAGGTCCTCACGCTCAAGCGCCAGGGGCAGGGCGCGGAGGATGGTGGTGATCTCCTCGCGTTCCGCATCGTTGGCGACGGGCTTGGCATCACCCTTGGGAGGTTGATGGCCGAGGATCCAGCCGTTGTCGGCCTTCTGGGACCCGAGCACCACGTTCAGGTCGTGGTTCCCCATGACCGCCAGGGCCCGCCCGGCGGAGATCAACCGGTGAATCCAGCGCACGACCGCCACGCTGTCGGGCCCGCGGTCGATGAGGTCACCCACGAAGACCAGCCGCCGGCCATGAGGGTGATCGCCGTCGGGGTCGTACCCCAGGTGAGCGATCAGGGCATTGAGCGCCTCGAACTCCCCGTGGACGTCCCCGACGATGTCGAGGGGCCCTTGGGGGAGGGGGCGGACGAGGTCCACGGGGTCAGACGGGCCGAGGAGGGCACGAATCACGGGTTGGACGGCGGTGGGCACGGCGGTTTCCTTTCTAACATTCTCATAAGTATTATACCGGGAAGCGGCGCCGATACAAGGGCCGACGCGTAGGAAATTGGATTTTGGAGTGATGACGAAGTCAGAGGTTTTAGCCAACGAGCTTTGCATTTGAGACGACGCTGAGCGGTTTGAGCTACAGGGTAAACGCATATGACTACCCGGCGATCAGGTGCAGCAGGAAATCGTGGTCCCAGCCGGCGATTTTTCTTCTGCCCCTGATGCTCCTGCGTCGGGTGTGTTTGTCGCCCTGCGTCCGCAGCAGGTTCATCGCCATACGGCGCAGCCGGCTCATGTTTTCCGCCCCGTGCACTTTGCGGATGCGGCTGTCGTCCTCGCGGAAGCTCACGTCCAGCACGTGATGCAGCCCGTTCTCGACGCTCCAGTGCCCGCGGATCGCGGCGGCCATCGCCTGGGCGTCGGCGGGCAGCGAGCTGATGAAGTATCGCCGCTCGATGCTTTGGCCCACCCCCGGAACCTGACGCCTCGACTCGACCACCGCCACGCTGCGCAGCCCCCGCCAGTCGCGACGCTGCGCGAGCCACGATAAATGATCCGTCACCCACACATGCCGCGTCTCGATGCGGCCATGCCCCGCGTCCACCGATTCATGCTCATCACCCGGCAGATACGCGCCCCGCGTGCGGATCATGTCATCGAGTTCTGCCTTGATCGCCCGGTGCAGCGTGGGCTGATTCTCCTTGACCGCCAGCACGTACTCCCCGCCGGATTCACGTATCTTCTCCGCGATGTTCTTCTGCGCCCCGACCGCATCGATGGTGACCGTGGCGCCCTTGAGATCGATCAGGCCCAGCATCCCCGCGATGGCGGCCAGTTCCCGGCCCTTGCCCGGGGCCTGAATCTGTGTGAACACTTGGCCGTTGTGCTCGACAAAGGCGCTGACCATGTGCGTCATGCCGATCTTGTCCCAGCCTCGTTCGAACGATCGGCGGATGCTCTTGCCGTCAATGGCCACGAGCCTGCCTTGCGACAATTCGACCACGCCCTGCATCCATTGAAGGAAGCAGCGTTCGAACTCAACGGGGTCGAGCCTGCTGATCACCCGGCGAAAGGTGTCGGCGCTGGGGACGCCGTGTTGGAGATCAAGGAAGGTGGCAAACCAATCGCGTTTGGCGTCGGCGAAGTCCTCGAAATCATCCCAGCCATCGGCCCCGCAGAGGGTCGCGCACAGGGCCATGACGAGCAGATCGATGAGCCGATGCCGCACGTTGGCCGCACGGGGATCGGGGAGGTCGGAAAAGAAACGCAGTGGAACAACATCCGCAGGGCCATCCATGACCAGCTCCAGCAAGGGGTGAGTTGGAGAACCAGTAGACCCGCCACAAGGGGGTTATCTAACAAGGAAAAATGAAAAAGCGCCAGCAAGGACAAATGCGCCCGCCCTGGTTTGAGCTACGCCCGGCACATCCCGCGCTGGCGGAAGGCGGGGTATCACGTCAAACTGGTTTTCCTCGGCCTGCCCTCGGCGGACCTTGCGGCGGCGCGGGTGAAAGCCAGGGTGGCTCAAGGAGGGCATGGTGTGCCCGAAAAGGTGGTTCGACGGCGATTCGATGCCGGATTGCGGAACTTCAACAACGTGTACCGCGCGCTGGTCAACAGTTGGGCCTGGTATGACAACTCCGGGCCGGCGCCGCGGCTGATCGACGCAGGAGACAACCTATGAGCCCAAAGAACATGCGATCGACGGACCCTGATATCCGAGCTTCGCTGCCGGCCCTGCGGCGCGCGGCCCAGGCGGCGCGGAAGCTGGCCAAAGCGACCGGAACGCCGGTGTACGTGATGAAAAAAGGACGGGTGGTCGATCTGAACGCGGGACGCGGTAAACAACGCAGGAAGACGGCATGAGTATTCATCCGGGGGTGATACGCTAGGTGCAATGGATGGCGGCGTTCGCTGCCCAAAACCCAATTGGGAGTCTTGTATATGACGACACGAACGCTAGTAGTCGCCGTGATCGTTTGCCTAACGGCATTTATTACGGAACCCAGGCGAGGTACGGCTGCTGAGCCCGCGGCTCCTGCCGCCGATATCGGAACAGTCGACGTGATGGAGGTGACGGGACTCGATGGCCTAGTTGCCTACTCTACGCTTAGCCATGAGAACTTGGGGGTATTTCGCGCTAAGCTCGAAAAGGGTTACAGCGAGGCAATTAAAGCTTGGAAGGAAGCCAAGGCGGAGGCCGCCAGAGAAAATGACGGGAAAATATTTGACCAGCCCGAGCCGCAGCGGCCAAGACTCAAACTGATCCACACCAAGCTGAGCGCAGATGACGCCGGCAAACTTGTGGCGGAACTTCGAGAAGCTCAGCGCCAGATAAAGGGCAAGACCTACTATCGATCACTGTGCGGAAAGATAATGAACCGCCACGGTCCGATTCCATATGCCTTTATGGCCGTTCCTGATGGCAATAATCTTTTGACAGAGTCAGTGCTTGCAAGGCTTCGCGGACACGTGGACATGGACCTACGCGAGTACGAGGGTACCGGCAGATTGACCATCCCGAGCACCGGCGTATATCGCATTACCTGTTCTCAATCACTTTACTTGAATGGGCTTTTGATTGGTGGATTCCTACGTGACGCTGCTACCAAACTCGACGCTGGCACATACGATGTCCGTTTGACATGCGGTAACAACGGCGGACAACTACCCACTACAACGCTGAAAATCGTCCAAGACTCGTCGGGGAAAGTGGTGCCTGTGTATAACTCGCAATTAGACATCGAAGCATTCCTTGCCAATCCGATCAACGGTTCTGTACCCAAAGAATTAAGTGGGTGGCGGCCTTCGCGAGAGAACTTGGTTGTTCTGCCTGCGACCCCCGAAAAGAAGTGAATCCAGTGCCGCCGTTAGGTCATGAACCGAATAATCCGCGATCGTTGTCGCCGGCGGATTCAATCTCAATGCACGCGGCATCATCGAACGCCGGGCTGTTTACTCGGGTGCTGACGGGATGGGCTTCGAGTCGATCATCGGCCAGTGGCATGAGCAGCCGCTCCAGCGTCGCGCGCGGCGTCGCCGGGTCCAGCCAGTCGTCGACGTCCGCCGTTTCTATGATCGCCGGCATACGGTCGTGGATCGGGCGCATTACCGCATTGGGCTCGGTGGTGATGATGACGCACGTTTCCAGCGCGTCCTCCCCATCGCTCACCCAGCGCTCCCACAAGCCGGCCAGAGCCATCGGTTCGCCGTCACGGCGCCGGATGAGCATCGGCTGCTTGTGCCTCGCGTCAATTTTGGCCCACTCGTAAAAGCCGTCGGCCGGGATCAGGCAGCGCCGCGCGTTGAACGCCTCGCGGAACGCCGGCTTGTCCGCCACGGTCTCCGCCTTGGCGTTGATCATCCTGTTGCCGATGGCCGGGTCGTCCGCCCAGCTTGGCACCAGTCCCCACCTGAGCATCGCAGCCTCGCGCCGTCCGTCACGTTGCCGCACCGCGAGGATCGGCTGGCTGGGCGCGATGTTGTAACGCGGCATAAAGAACGTGGGGTCGATCGCCAACTTGAAGGCATTGGCGATGCGTCTGGCCGTGGAATGGAGGGTGTAGCGGCCGCACATACGGGCATTTTATCCCGGTCTTGAACTGCTGATGATTGTACGGTATATGTTAGGGTTCATCAGGGTAGGGGTTTACGATGCTGCGTTACCTGTTTGCCGACATGAACTCCTTCTTCGCATCGGTCGAGCAGCAGGAAACAGGCCTGTCCGGCCCTCTGGCCGTGGTGCCGATGGCCGGCGTGGAGACCACCTGCGTCATCGCGGCCAGCTACGAGGCGAAGGCCTACGGGGTGGGCACCGGCACCGCCGTTCACGAGGCGAAGAAGCTCTGCCCCGGTCTAAGGCTCATCGAAGCCCGGCCGGACTTGTACGTCCGCTATCACCACCGCATCGTCGAAGCGCTCGAATCGTGCCTCCACGTCGATCACGTCACCAGCATCGACGAAATGTACGGCCGGCTGATGGGCACGGAATGCCAGCCGCAGAATGCCGCCGTACTGGCCTACAAGGTCAAGGCCGCGATCCGCCAAGCGGTCGGGACGCGGATCAGGTGCAACATCGGGATGGCCCCGAACGCCTGGCTTGCGAAGGTGGCGAGCGACATGAACAAGCCCGACGGGCTGACCATGATCATGGCTGACCAGATGCCCGAGGCGCTCTACCGGCTCAAGCTGACGGACCTGCCGGGCATCGCGTCGGGGATGGCGCACCGGCTCGCCAAGTTCGACATCTTTCATGTCTTCCAGCTCTGCGCCCTGAGCGAGCATCAGCTTTCCGTCGCCTGGGGTTCCAAGATCATGGGCGCTCTCTGGTTTGCCCAGCTCCGCGGCTGTGACCTGCCGTACCGGCCGACGCAGCGGAGCATGGTCGGTCACTCCCACGTCTTGGCTCGCCTGGCAGCTTGGACCCAAGGCGTACAAAGTGGTTCAGAAGCACGACCAGGACCGCGTATCGCCCCAGGGCGATGAGATTAAGGCCATGCTGGCGGCGGCGGGTATCGCCGGACCGGAGAGCGCGGCGGCGCCACCAAGCCGCCAGTGAGCCAGCCCAACGTTTCATCGAACTCCTCACGAGCGCCCTGTCGAGCGGGCATGCCCATTTGGCTGACAGGGAGGGAAACGCCCCGATCAATGCGGGGGCGTGGGGTTGGAGACGGACGAATACAAGTGCCATTGAGGGGTGGCAGGCTCAGGGCGATCGCATCGGCTGGATAGTCGACGACGAGGTTTACTTGGACTCCGATGCCTCTTACCGCGTTGCAAACATGATGGCCGGCCATGGTGACGGGTTGGCCATTGGTGCCCGGACGCTGCGAAAGCGGCTGCAAGAGAAGGGCTTGATCATCCACGAGGGTAAGAAAGACACGTTGACGGTGCGCCGTGTGTTGGAAGGCCAGCTCCGCGGAGTACTTCGCCTGGCCAGTGGGGTCCTCTACCAGCAAACTGACATTTCTGACATTCCTGACACAAACAGCGCGATTGCCGGCAACGAAACCGAGGATGAGATTCATTCAACAGACGGACCCACGTCGTCGTCCCCACCCATGAGCCCGGTGTCAGCTGGCGATGGGAGAAATGTCAGAAATGTCAGAAAAGGCGGAGACCTACCCTCGGCCGCCGCGCCGCTTCAGGCCCAGGTGCGGAAGGCGGTGATGGAGGTATGACCCCTGTAACCCTCATCGCCGGCTTGGTCGCTTACGGCTGTCATGTCGAGGCACGCGGCGACAACCTTCGCGTGGAAGGCCCGGCGGAGTTGCTGACGGACGGATTGAAGGCTGTGCTGACCCGCTGTAAGCCAGAGTTGATGCCACTGTTGGCCGACGGGGGGGCCGCAGCCGCGGAAAACGCCGGCCCCGATGACCTGCCCGGTGACTGGCGCTGTGCGTGGGAGGAGCGCGCCGCGATCATGGAATTTGATGGCGACCTGCCGCGTGAGCGGGCTGAAGCCGATGCGATGTTGGAGACTCTTCGCCACATGGCGATAGAGGCTGCGACCGGTCGCTCAAATAACCTTGACAAAACGTGAATCAATGAGGATATTTATCACCATGTCAAAAACCATCAAAACAACGATGACCGATCTGCTGAGAAGGGCGTTGGCCCAGTCGAAGTCCATCAACGCCGTTGCCGTGGCCACGGGCGTGCAGAAGGCCTCGCTCCTGCGCTTTGCGCGGGGGAAACAGTCGCTCCGCTTGGATATCGCCGACAAGTTGGCCGCGTACTTCGACATCGAATCAACGTGGAAAGGGAGGTAGGCCATGGGCACCGTTTACAAAGAAACCTACACCAAGCCGCTGCCGCCCGGGGCTGAGGTCTTCACGCGTAAGGGTGAGTTGCTCGCCAGGTGGAAGGACGCCAAGGGCCGCACCCAAACCGCCAGGGTGACGACGCCCCATACGGGTAAGAACGCCGGCGCCCACCGACTGGTGCTCGAAGCGGACACCTACACCGCCAAGTACCGCGACGGGTCCGGGCACGTCATAAAGATTACGACGGGGTGCCGCGACGAATCGGCCGCCCGGGCGGTACTGTCGGAGCTTGAGAAGCGGGCCGAGCACGTCAAGGCCAATATCTTCACGGCCGACCAGGACGCCGCCGCCGATTATCAGCGCGTGCCGTTGGTCGATCACATCGGCTCCTTTGAGAACCACCAGCGTGCCAAGGGGCTGACCGCTAACCGCATCGCCACGACCAAGCAGCGACTCACCCGGCTCGCCACCGAATGCGGCTGGGGGCGGCTAGCGGACCTGAGTGCGACGGCGCTGGAGCGGTGGCTGAGCGATCACCGCAAAAAGAATATGTCCGCCGCCTCGCACAACGGCTACCGCGAGGCGGCTGTTGGGTTCGCGAACTGGTGCCTGCGGACGCACCGTTTGCTGAACAATCCATTTGTGGGCGTGCCTCGGGCTGATGAAAAAGCCGACCCACGCCGGCAACATCGGGCGCTCACGGCACCCGAACTTCTCAGGGTCTTGGCCGTGGCCCGCATTCGGCCGCTGGCCGAGTACGGACGCGAATCCGTGAAACTGCCGCCTGAGGAGCGTAAGGGCCGGCGGACCTGGACCAAGGCCCCCCTTACATTCGCCGATCTGGACGCCGCCGAACGCGACGCCCGGGAAGCGCTCGTCGACAACCCGGGCCTCGTGGCCGCGATGGAACGCCGGGGCCGGGAGCGGGCGTTGATCTACAAGACTTTGCTGTTGACTGGGCTGCGCAAGGGGGAGCTTGCTTCGCTCACTATGGGGCAGTTGGACCTCGAAGGTTCGGTGGCTTATGCCACGCTCCATGCCCCCGACGAGAAGAACCGCCGGGGCTCAGAGATTCCCATTAGGGCCGACCTAGCGGCGGACCTGCGCGGATGGGTGGCCGATCGCCTGAAAACCGTCAGGACCGAAGCCAGAGCTAAAGGCGAAGCGATCCCGGCCCGGCTGCCCGCAGACATGCCGCTGTTCAACGTGCCGACGGGTCTGGTGCGCATCTTGAACCGGGACCTGGCCGCCGCCGGCATCGCCAAGCGCGACGACCGGCGCCGCACAGTGGACGTTCACGCTATGCGCACCACCTTCGGCACGCACTTGAGCAAAGGCGGCGTCGCCCCGAGAACTGCTCAAGCAGCAATGCGGCACAGCTCACTCGACCTGACCATGAACGTGTACACCGACCCGCGCCTGCTGGACGTCGTGGGCGCTCTGGATTCGCTGCCGGCGATGCCGCTGGACCGTAAGGCGCAAGGCAGGCGTCAACGCGCAACTGGCACCCACGCGGGTTCCCCGCTTGTACCAACGCTTGTACCAACTACTGTCCATTCCGGTACAAGCGGGGCAATCGCCGGCAAAGCGAGTGACTCCAGTCGCGCCATCGCCGAATTGCTCGCCGTGTTCAAAAACACTGGAAATGTCGTAAGAAAAACGCCGGTGTCCACTCGTGACAACGGCGTTCTACAAATGGAGCCGACCGGGATCGAACCGGCAACCTCTTCATTGCGAACGAAGCGCTCTCCCAATTGAGCTACGGCCCCAGAATGAGCACTGTATCGGCCGGGTTGGGCGGAGGCAACTAGGGCGTCGGGGCGGTGGTCGGCGTAAAAATCCGGGGGACAAAATCGAAGATATGGGGGGTGTCTTCTTGACCGTGACGATGAACCGAAGTTTAATGCAGCGCGGCGGCGGGGACCGCGCGTAAGATAGCCGTGGCGGGCAACATGGCGATGGAGCGGGACCGAGCCGGGCCGCACGGGTTCGCAGAGGAAGGGGGAGGGAAACACCGCGGGGTTGTCGGGGGTGGTGGGCGCGTCGGTCGTAGGGCCGGCGTGAGGGCCGTTGGGTTCAGGAGCGCAGTATGTCGAAAGCGAATGAGTCCTGGGGCATCGAGGTGGGCCAGAACGCTATTAAGGCCATCCACCTGGTGCGGACAGAGACGGACCTTGTTGTCGCCGATTACGAGATCCTGCCCTTTAAGAAGATTCTCTCGACGCCGGACCTGGATGTTCACGAGGCAATCCAGGTCAATCTCGATCAATTCCTCTCGCGTCACAACGTGGCCAAATCCACGGTGATGCTGTCGGTCCCGGGGCACATGGCCTTCGCGCGGTTCACGCGCCTGCCGCCGGTCGATCCCAAGAGTATCCCGGACGTGGTGCGCTTCGAGGCGCAGCAACAGATCCCGTTCCAGATGGACCAGATCGAGTGGGACTACCAGGTCTTCTCGCAGGCGGACTCGCCGGACGTGGGCCTGGGCATCTTCGCGATCACCAAGGACCGCGTGCTGTCGTTCCTGGATGACTACCGCAAGGTGGGCATGGCGGTGGACGGCATCACGCTCTCGCCGTTGGCGGTTTACAACGCGATGGTGTTCGATCACGAGCTCAAGGCCGATTCGGCGGGCATGATCTTCGTGGACATCGGCACGGTGAGCACCGACCTGATCATCGTCGAGCCCGGGCAGGTCTGGCTGCGCACGCTGCAGATCGGCGGCAACAACTTCACCGACGCTCTGGTGCGGGCGTTCAAGCTCAGCTTCCCCAAGGCCGAGAAGCTCAAGCGCGACGCCAGCACGAGCAAGTACGCCCGGCAGATCTTCCAGGCGATGCGGCCCGTCTTCTCCGACCTGGTGCAGGAGGTCCAGCGCTCGCTGGGTTACTACCAGAGCCTTAACCGCGACTCGAACCTGACCCGCATGGTCGGTCTAGGCTCGACCTTCCGCCTGCCAGGCATGGTCAAGTTCCTCAAGCAGCAGTTGCAGATGGACGTGATCAGGCCCGACGGCTTCAAGCGCGTACGGGTCGAGGGCAAGCGCGAGGCGGAGATGGCCGAGAACGCGATGAACCTGATGACGGCTTACGGCTTGGCGCTGCAGGGCCTGGACTTGGCGGCGGTGCACAGCAACCTGTTGCCCCGGCACATCATTAAGCAGCGGCTCTGGAACGCCAAACAGCCCTGGATCGCAACCGCCGCGGCGGTGATGGTGGCTTCGGCGGCTATGGCGGGCGTACGTCTGTGGAAAGAGCAGAGTGCTTATCAATCCGACTTCGCCATCGCCGAGAGTACCGTTGCGAAGGTCATCAGGGACGCAACCGACCTCCGCAACAAGTGGAAGGAGATCGAGGGCGGGCGCGACCCACGCCAGCAGATTGAAAACCTGCGCCGCATCCTGGACTACCGCGAGGTATGGCCCCGTTTCATGGTGGACCTGGACATGGCGGCGCAGGCACTCGCCCCGCAGCCGCCGCTGCTCACGTCGGACTACAAGCTGATCGCCGCCGTGCCGCGCGACGAGCGCCGCAGGCTTTACATCGAGTCCACCAAGGTCGTGTACCAGTACGGCGACGGGAGGACCGCGGCCAACCGTCCGGCCGAGAGCGTGTCAATCGAAGAGCTTTTCGGTGGGCGGCGCCACGGCTCGGTCGATGCCGAGGGACCGACCGAATCCGCGACAGCGTCCAAGCGGTTGCCGCCATCGTTCGAGGTGACCCTAGTCGGCTACACGCCTTATAAGGACGCGGTGAAGCTCCTGGGCGATTCGTACATCAAATGGCTGCAGGACAACGCCCGTCGCCGCGGCCGACCATACGACATTGTCGCGTCGCGTGAATCGCTGGTGTCGGTGGAGCGCGTGCAGGAGTCAGAGCACGGCACCGGTGAAGGCGGCGGGGGAAACCGTGAAGCGATCAGCTATCCCACGCGTCCGCCGGAAGCCGAGACGGCGGTCGGGCCGGGCTGGTGGAAATTTGTGCTCCGCTGGCGGCTGAGCCTGATCCGCCCCGAGGACGCCCGCATCGCGGAAGAGGACCCGCTCCCCCCGGCACCCACGCCGCCGGCGGGGCAGACCACGCCCGCCGTTGAGCCCGCTCCCCCCGCAGCCACGCCCCCGACCCACACCACCCCCGCGCCGGGTGCCACGCCCCGCGCTCAGACGCAACTCCCCGCGGCGGAGGTCCGGCTATGAGAGTCGTTTTGCAGTGGGCCAAGAACAACCTCGTCATCCTCATCTCGGCGTTCCTGTGCATTGGGTCGCTGGGCTTCCTCGTCTATATCCATTCCAAGGGCAATGACTTCGTCGCGGACCTCTCGGGGGTGGACAAACAGATCGCCAGCATCGGCAACCTCCTCAAGACGAACGTGACGATCCCGCCAGAGCAGCCCGACGGCGAACCGCGCAAGTTCCCCCTGGCCGTCAACCCCGCCGCCATCGACGCGCTGCGGACCGCGTACCGCAAGATGGACGACGAGTACCGCAATATCTTCAATTACGCCGTCAGCCTGAACTCGAAGGACCACCTGCCCATGGTGGACGGCCTGTTCCCCGAGCCATCGCGCGCCGGCGCGGCTTTGGCCTTCGACGCACGCGCCAGGTACAAGAACTCCTTTGACGAGATGCTCGGCAAGTACTCGCCTACCGCCGGCTATCCGCAGATCGACGCCCGCGCGGTGATGACCCCCGACTCGCTGATCGAGAAGATGCGTGCGGTCGAGGACGAGTACCGCTCCAAGCACTTCATCCAGAACCCGGTGGCGGGGCTGCCCGCGGCCGAGGTCGAGATGGTCCGCGGGCTCAAGTCCAAGGAATACATGAAGACCATCCGTGAACACGCCGAGAAGGGCCATATCTATGCGGTCATAGACCCGACCGCGAACGAGTTCCCATTCGACGTGGGCGAGTGGGCACGCGGGATCAAGCTGCCGACCTCCGAGGAGTTGTGGGGGGGGCAGATGGGGCTGTGGATCCAGCAGGATATCGCCCGGGCGATCGCGCTGACCAACCGCGTTGATAAGTCCGACTCGAACGTGCTGAACATGCCTGTCAAACGGCTGCTCCGCATCCAGATCGTGCCCGGCTACGTGGGCGTCCACGGCAACCGCGGCGGCATGCAGATGGAAGGTCCTACCGAAGGCCGGCTCAATGCCTCGTCGTTCGTACCCGCGGCCGGCGCAGTGCGCCCTACCGCACCCGCCGCGGGCGCGGCCGTCAAACTCCCTAACGATTTTGCAACCTCGCCCACGGGCCGCGCCAGCAACTCCCTTTACGACGTCGTCCACGTCTGGGTCAAGGTGATCATTGATGTTCAGCGAATGCCCGAGTTCTTCGACAACCTGAGCCAGGTCAATTTCATGACCGTCCTCAAGATGGAGGTCCGGGACGTGGACGAATACAAGGCTCTGGAGCAGGGCTATGTGTACGGCACGGGGGACTGCGTCGAGGCCACCATGCTCATCGAGACCGTCTGGCTCCGCGATTGGACCGCCAAGCTGATGCCCGCTGAAATCCGTAAGGACCTGGGTATTTCCGACCCGGCCGCCCCCGCGCCCCGCTAACCGACCCGACCGCCCACGCCACCGAGCCGATACGCGATGAAGATTAAGAATCTCAACTTCGTTGACAAGCACATCCACAAGATCATTCTTGGGGTGTCGCTGTTGTTCCTTGCGCTGGTGGTGTTCCTCTACGTCCTGGGCTCGCCCTACAAGGCGACGTTGTCTGGCACAAAGGAGGCCATCACGCCGCCGGATGTTATCGACGCCTACAACCGTGCCGGCGATAAGCTCAAGGTGAACATCAACCGCACCGAAAGCCTGCTCCCGTCCATGAACATCCCCTCCTACACGGAGAACTTCCAGACCCACACCTTACGCTCCCCCGTCGGCCGCCCCCGCTTTGAGGTCCCCTTCGGCATGCCCGGCGTGGACCCCCACATCCTGCCTGACATTCAACCCAATCAGGCGATTGCGTACCAGATCGATACCCCGCCCTACCCGCACGATTACGCGGTCAGCACCGGATTCAACGTCCTGGCGCCGCGCCCCGATCAGCCCCAGCTCAACGAGGCGATGCTCAAGCTCATCGGCAACAAGCAGCCGCGCGACTTCCACTATGTGAGCGTCGGCGCGTTCTTCGACTTCGACGCCTGGCGCAACAAGCTCCGCAGCGCCCCAACCGAGGCACGCATCCCCGAGGATTGGTGGCGCAACTATCTGCTCATCACCTACCTCCGCCTCGAGCGCCAGACGCTTAACCCCGCGACCGAGAAGTGGGGCCCCGTCGAGGTCATTGCCGCCTTGCCGGGTCAGCCCGACTATTCCGCCGTGTCGGAGAACCTCACCCCCGACGACGCCATCCGGACGGTGAACGCGATCCGCCAGAGCCAATCCGCCATCGCAACGCCGCAGTTTGTGCCCACCTCGGGTGAACAGCCCTGGGCGCCACCGCTGAGTGAGGCGGCGTTGTCCGAGCCGGCCAAACGCCAGGTCACGGCGCTGCAGCAGAAGATCAACGACGTCGTCGCGCGGATTCAGGCGCTGGAGAGCGCGGGAACATCAGGCCGCCGACCGCCGACCCCCGCCCCCGCGCCGCCGTCCGGCACGGGCAGGACTCACCCGGGCATGCCCCCCGGAGCGGGCCAGCCGCCGCCAGCCGGGGCCGGGTTTGGCTCTCTGGATGGAAGCGCCGCGAGCCGCGACAACCCCGCCGCACCGCCCCCGGCTTCCACGCCCGCCGAACCTGCCGCCGCTCCCACGGGCAACCCGCAGATCGATGCCCTGCGTGCCGAACTGCTCAAGTACCGCGTCGAGCTTAACCGTGTCAACGCGGCGGGCAATAATTTCGAGGGCGGCGCAGGCGGGGCGCAAAACCGCGTCCCTATCTGGGCACACGACATCACCGTCCAGCCGGGCAAGACCTATCGCTACCGCATCAGGCCCGCGGTGTTCAACCCGCTTTTCCAGAAACGTGAGCCCGCCCCCGAGCAGCGCCTCAAACAGATGAACAAGCTTTCGTGGGTGGCCGAGTTCCCCGAGAGCGACGACACCGTGTGGAGCAAGAGGGTCACGATCGAGACCGACACTCGGTTCTTTGTCGTTAAGGCCAACCGTCCGGTCGGTGTGACCGTCAAGGTATTCCGCATCTTTGGCGGCGCGTGGCAGTGGCGTGACTTCAACGTGGCCGCCGGCGATTCCATCGGCGGCCAACAGGTTCTCAAGTCGGGCAATGACCAGGCCACCGTTGACATGAGTGTCGGTGCGCTGGTGGTGGATGTCATCTTCCCGACGTCGTCGGGCAGCGTGGGGGCGGCGACGTCGAGCACGCGCATGCTCTATCTCGACACGGCCAGCAACGAGATGCGCTCCCGCTCGGTCGAAGTGGACAAGGAAAACCCGCAGCTCAAGGAGATGGGCGGGCCGTGACGCCGGTCACACCCCTCTGACGCCGAACACCGCCGCCGCGCACCAGCCGTTGCCGATCCGCTCCGTGATGCGGAACCCGCGCAGCGCCGGTGACGAGACCGGGAACCCCGTGTCCACGCAACGCCGATGCCACACGAGGATGTCGTGCTCGGCCGTCTCCCTATTCGCCGTCAGCAGCACCAGCAATAGCCCCGAGTGCATGATCAGGCTGTCGCTCCAGAGTTTGCGGATGTCCTGCGCGACGGGTGAAAACAGCTCAGCGCTGTAACGGCGAAAAGGACCCGTGGTCTCGAACTGCGCGACCGATTTGATCTCCAGCCAATAAGCCTCCTCCGGATCGACGGCGGGGATGCTGTCGAAGAGCGTGCCGCGCAGCCCCGGCTCGCGCAGGGGGAGGTTGTCGTGCGTGAGCACGACGTCGCAGCGCTGCCCCTCGCTTTTTTTAGTCTTGAGTGAGTCGTCGGGGTACCGCTGCTCGGGCCACACGCCGTAGCCCGCGGCGCGGAACGCCCCGTGGATGACCGGGTGCAGGCCCAGTTCGTCCAGCGCATCAAAGCCGTACACGGCCTGTTCAAGGTCGTCGGCGCGGGCGCGTTCCCTCAGCCCCGCCTCGACCGCGTCCGCCAGATCGGCGGGAGACCACGTCATCGCCGCGCTCCGTCACACCCGTGCTTTTTCGAGGCCTTCCCAGCGGTGCGCACGGATCGCCGCGACCACGCGCTCGGCGGCGTCCACCGCGGCGAAGCCCGCCTGCGCGTCCACCTCGGGCGTCACGCCGCGCCGCACCGCGTCGATGAAGCTCGTCAGTTCAGCCGTCAGTGGGTCGTTGCGCCAGTCCTCCGCCTCGCCCGGCGCGGCGGCCATGTTGAGTTCCTCAACCGAAACGAGCCGGGAGTAGTCCAGGCTCGACAGGTCCTCGCCCGATTCGAGCTGCCGCCGCACCTCGTCGAGCGCGTCGGAGTTGGCGGCGCGGTGGATGACCACGCCATTGCGCTTCTGGTAGTCGAGGCTGACGTAGGCGTCCTCGCTGAAGACACGGAGCTTACGCTCGGTTTTGAGAGCCAGACGGCTGGCCGTGAGGTTGGCGACGCAGCCGTTCTGGAAAACGAGTCGGGCGTTGGCGACATCCTCGTGCTCGCCCAGCACCGCGACGCCGGCGGCATCGACCCGCGCCAGCGGCGAGCCGGCGAGCGTGAGCACGATGTCCAGGTCGTGGATCATCATGTCCATCACCACGCCCACGTCTAGCGAGCGGAAGGTCATGGTGCTGACGCGGTGCACCTCCATGAAGCGCGGCCGGATGTTCATCCCGACCACCGCCCGCACCGCCGGATTGAACCGCTCGGTATGGCCGATCTGGAGGATCGCCCCGTGACGCGTCGCCTCGTCGGCCAGCGCTTTGGCCTCGGCGACCGTCGGCGCCATCGGCTTCTCGACCAGGCAGGCGATCCCGCGCGAGAGCAGCGGCGTCGCCGCCCTGAGGTGATACGCCGTGGGCACCGCCACGCTCACCGCACGCACGTCCGGGAATTTCGCCAGCATCTCATCGACCGTCCCGAACGACTCGCAGCCATACTCATCCGCCACCGCGCCGGCACGCTCGGCGTCCGCATCCACCACGGCCACAAGCCTCGCACCGGCGATCTTTTTGTACGTCCGCGCGTGGTGCCTCCCCATCCGGCCCACGCCGACCACCGCCACGTCGATCACGTCCTGTCCGCTGCTCATCCCCGCATATTACCCCTAACACCCGTGCACCGCGCCTCCCACGCTTGCCCGCTACACTTACCCCGATGGCCTCCCAGACCCCACAACCCGCCGACCCCTCGCGCCCGGCGCGCCGGCCCGTGCTCGGCATCACCATGGGCGAGCCCGCCGGCATCGGCCCGGAGGTCGTCGTCAAGGCGCTGGCCGACCCGGAGGTCCGCCGCCTCGCCCGCTTCGTCATCTACGGCATGAACGAGCTGCTCAGCTACGCCGCCGACCTTGCCGAGATCGACCCCTTCTGGTGGCGCATCCAGCACGACTCGCCCCGCGCCGAATACGACTTCGTGCACGACGTGGTTGTGATGGATTACGACGAGTATTCGATCCTGGGCCAGGCGGTCCACCGCCCGACCAAGCAGGGGGGGCAGGCCTCGCTGCGCTTCCTCGACGACGCGATCTCCGCCGCCCTCCGCCCGCCGCACGACCCGGGCCGCATCGACGCCATTGTCACCGCGCCGGTCTGCAAGGAATCGTGGCTCATGGCCGGGTGCAAGTTCCCCGGCC
This sequence comes from Planctomycetota bacterium, assembly GCA_021413865.1. Taxonomy (GTDB): domain Bacteria; phylum Planctomycetota; class Phycisphaerae; order Phycisphaerales; family Phycisphaeraceae; genus JAIOPN01. The sequence continues at coordinate 20,092 of JAIOPN010000018.1, forward strand.
ACACCGAGTTCCTCCAGCACCGCACCAAGTCACGTCGCGCCGTGATGATGTTCAACTCGCCCAAGCTCAACGTCGTGCTCGCCACCGTGCACGTCCCGCTGATGGACATCCGTAACCTGCTGACCATCGGCTGCGTGTTCGACCCGATCGAGCTGGGCCATCAGGCCTGCCTCCGCATGGGGATCAAGAACCCGCGCATCGCCGTCTGCGGCCTGAACCCGCACGCGTCGGAGAACGGCCAGTTCGGCGACGAGGAATCGCGCGTCATCACCCCGGCGATAGAGATGGCCTGCGCGCAGGGTATCGACGTCCGCGGCCCCTTCCCGGGCGACACCGTCTTCATCGACGCCGTGCAGGGGAAGTTCGACCTCGTGGTCGCGATGTACCACGACCAGGGGCTGATCCCCGTGAAGCTGCTGGGCTGGGAGGAGGCGGTGAACGTGACGCTGGGCCTGCCGGTCATCCGCACGAGCGTGGACCACGGCACGGCGTTCAACATCGTGGGCCAGAACAAGGCCCACCCCGGCAGTATGAAGGCCGCGATCCGGCTGGCGGCATCGATGGCGAGCGGGGGGTGAGGAGGAAGCCTACTGCCGTTTTCTCTCGTTGTGGTTGCCTTTACCGATGAGCCTGGCGTGGGAAGAGGCGTGGGCAAAGAGTGAAGCGGCAAAAGTGGCAAGGCCCACTTCGGTATTGGGCTCTCTGAACTTTCCTCGTAGGCCGCCGGACTTGTCGCTCATCAGTAAACACGCCGAGTCGTACAGCCGTTCCCGGACCAGTTTGAGGCAGAGGATTTCGTACCTCTTTTCGTAGGACGCGTTCTTGAATTCGGGGAAGACGTTGAAATGCGGTTCGGACACATTGACAGGCGAGGTTGAACCCGGGGCGTCCTCGAGCAACACGAGGTAGCCGAGCCAAGGCCGAGGTGACTTGACGAACGCCCCTTCGCGGTATGCGGTCCAGAAGTCGTGGGCGTTGCCGATGGCTTCCTCGGCTCGGTTGTTGGAGTTGTTTCCAAAAGAACCGACTTGAGATTTGAACTCCATGCATGCGAGAAGGCGTTGATCGGCGACGACGATCAGGTCCCATTTTTTGGTGGGGCGGAAGAAGCCGGGTAGATAGGTGCTGCTGCGCACCTGATGGTAGATGCAAGGCTTGGTCACGCCGGCGGCGTGAATGACGTCTGCAATAAGATGAACGAAGCCGTCCATTTGGGCGCCGCCGGTGACCGCTGCGCGATTACCGGCATCCTTTTGCCCGGAAGCGGTCCCCTGCGTTTTGAGCTGCCTCCGCCTCACAGACCAGAACTTCCGCATGGCTATGGACGCATCTTGTTGGAGGTCGTGGAAGTCCATCAGGCGGCCGCTCCGGCTCCGGCCTTCATGGTCTCAACCTGGATGCCGCCGAACAGGCCGGCGGTTGCCGTTTGAATCCGCGACACAGCGTATTTGTAATAGCTGGGATCGATCTCAACCCCGATGCTGTTACGGCCGCATTGGCTGGCGGCGATCGTGGTCGTGCCGGTGCCCATGAAGGGGTCCAGAACGGTATCCCCCGCGAAGCTGAACATCCGGATTAGCCGCTCAGCCAGTTCTGTCGGATAGGGTGCGGGGTGGTCGCGTGTGGAAGCTCCGGTCACGCCGGTCCATATCTGTTGAAACCAGGTCCGGTGATCTTCTTCTGAGATCACGCTCATGATGCGCGTAGCTAGAGCAGGCTTGCGATAGCCGCCGGACTTACGCTCCATCAGGATGAATTCGATGTCGTTTTTGATGACGGCATTGGGCTCGTAGGGCTTGCCCAGGAAGCCCCCGCCGCTGCCCTCGGCTTCATAGACGGCGTTGGCGATCTTGTGCCAGATAATCGGCGCGAGATTGTCGTAGCCGATAGTACGGCATCGTTCCTGGATTGAGGCGTGAAGTGGCACCACGGTGTGCCGTCCCTTGTTTTTCCGGCGGGACAGACAGACATCGCCTACCACGCAAATCAACCGTCCCCCGGGCACTAGGCCGGTGTAAACGCGACGCCAGACCTTGTCGAGTTCGTCAAGGAAGTGATCGTAGTCTTCGATGTGACCCATTTGCCCCTCGCTCTGCTGGTACTCCTTGAGCGTCCAGTATGGGGGCGATGTCACAACCAGATGAACTGATTCCGGCTCCAGAAACTCCAAGGTGCGAGCATCGCCTCGATACAGCTTGTGGAGGGTGGGGAGATAGCGCAGGGCATCGCGGATTGCAGCCGTTGCGGTGGGATTTTTGGCAATGGCGGGGATAGCTCGCTGCTCATCGTCGAGCTTGCGGAACTTCTTTGGAACAAGTTCTTCAAGCCCCGGTGGGATCGGCTCAGCCATTTACCACGGCCTTTCATGCGGGCCGCATGGTGCGTGGCCCGCCGCAGACATCTTATCTCAGCGCGTGCTCGATCGCGATCAGCGCATATGCCGTCGTGAGCGTGGGGTCGCCCTCCATCCAGCGGTCGGCCTTGTTGGTCCACGAGCCGTCGGGGTTCTGGGTTGCGGTGAGCTTGTCGATCAGGTCGGCGGCCCAGTCGCGCTCGGAGCCGTTGGAGAGCTTGATGGTCTGCTGTCCCCAGGCGTCGAGCGCCCGGCTGAAGGTGAGCAGGTAGTAGTAGTACCCCTGCATGTTTTTGTTCTCGGCGCGGGGCAGGCCGGGGTTTTCGTCGAGCGTGTAGTTGTGCTGGATCCAGCCGAAGGCCTCGACGACGCGGGAATCGTCGCGCGGGAGCTGGGCGTAGAGGTAGCTCTTGAAGCCGGCGTAGGTCATCGAGCCGTAGGTCGCCAGCCGCGTCGTGCCGTCCTCCATCTTGACCTCGCCCGCCTTGGATTCGAGCGTGCCGATCTTGTCCTTGCCCTGGCTGGTGGCGTAGATGAAACCGCCATCGTTCGCGATCCTCGCGCCATACATCTTGTTTGTGGAAGAGCCCTGGCAGCGTGAGATGAAGACCATGGCGCGCTGGAAGGCGGGGTCTTTGCAGTCCATCCCCGAGTCGGCCAGGCCCTCGAGCATGATCTGGGTGTTGGACATGTCGGGCCTGCCCTCGCGGCCGTAGCCCGCGCCGCCGTAGAAGGGGTGGGATTCATCGATCGGTTTGCCCGCCGGGTCGGCCTGGCCCGCCCACTGGAGATTGCGGAGGTAGTCCTGCGCCGCCTTGATCTTCTCGGGCACGCCCGGGTGGTCGCGCACCAGGGCGAGGGCGGAGAGGCTGATCGCGGTGTTGTAGTTTTCGAGGATGCCGCCGTGGATGCCGCCGTCGGGCCGCGCTTTGGAGAGGATGTAGGCCACACCCAGGCTGATGGACTGATCCTTGGCGTTGAAGCCGGGCGACATGAGCAACCCGCGCACGACCAGGGCCGTGATCGCCGGCCCGGGCTGCGGGGACCAACTGCCGTCCGCGCCCTGCTTGGTCTTGAGGTACTCGACCGCCTTCTGCGCCGCGGCGATCGCGCGGTCCTGGCGGTCCTTGTCGAGCGCCAGCACGGGCAGCGCCCCGGCGAGCATGACGCAGACCATCACCACCAGCGTGAGGGCACGGTAAAGACTCGGGCGCGTCATGTTCTGCTCCTGGAGGTATGCGGGAAGGCGGCATCAGGACGGCTGATCGTCCTTGCGGTCGTTGAGTTCTTGTTCGAGCCGATCGATGTCCTGCTTCTCCGCCTCGAGCCTGGCGCGTCGGTTGGCGAGTTCCTTGGTCAGACGCACCTCGGGCGAATCCTCGTGGTAGAAGCTGTAAGGGATTTTCACACCCGGGGGGACGATGTCAATGTCTGCCGGGGGCGGGTTCGCCAGGACCTGACGCATCGCGACCCACGTGAAACCCGCGAGCAGGGCGACGATGAGCGTGAGCAGTGCGTGCAGGCCGCGCGCGGCCCACGTCGCCCCGCCGTGCCAGAGCAGCACGCCGGCGAAAATCAGGATCACCAGCAGCAATGTTGTTGTGGCGAACGCCGCGACGCCGGCCCGCCTGCGTTCGGCCTGGAGCCCCAGGCCGAACACGGCCATGCCTAATCCGCCGACCGTGCCGAACACCACGGTCAGGGTATATCCCGCCTCGCGCGGCCGCTGCGCCAGGTCACGCCACGAGCCGCCGATGGGTTGCCCGGACTGGATCGCACCGAGGGTCTGCCCGTGGTCTTGCAACGGCTGCCACCAGGAGGAGAGCGAGCAGACGCAGCAGGAGGAGAGGAAGAGGATGACGCCGACGGTCTGAAGCAGGACGCCCGTGCCCTGCGCGAAGGCGCGCGGCGGCGCGGCGTCGGTGGGCGCTGCGGGCACCCCGGGGGTCACGGGTCGTTGGGGTCGTTCCATGGGTCGGTCTGCGTCTCCTGCACCCGCACCTGCCGGCCGGAGACGAGATAGAGGTTGCGGGCCATCATGCCCAGCGTGCCGATGATCGTGCCGAACACGATGACGTAGATGGTCGCCGCGGGTAGGTTGGCCACACTGACGGCGGCGATGATGTTGAAGAGCGTCATCGTGCCTATCACGATGATCTGCGTGACGGCCAGGAGGAGCGCCACGTAAATGGTCGGCTGTTTGCCCGCGCGCACACCGAAGCCGGCGATCAGGTACACGACACCCGGCACGAAGCCCAGCGAGAGCGTGAGGATCGCCACGTGCCAGAAGACCGGGTGCATCTGCGGGAGGGCCTGCACGAGTTGGGGATTGCCGGCAAATAATTGTTGCAACTCGGCCAGCGGCATGGAGGCCATGATCGCGTACATCGTGCCCGAGCAGCCGAACAGCACGATCTGCCCGGCGGCGACGGCCCAGACCCACACGGAGGCCCGCCGCGCGGCGGCGGACGCCGTCAGGTCGGCATCGTCCCACGGATTCATGTCTGGATCGGTCATGGCGGCTCGGCGGGGTCGGGGGCGATCGTGTCGGGCGGACGATTGTACGACGTTCTCCCCGTCCCGTGGCCCGGTGCGCGTGAATATCGGGCGTGATGTGGCCGATATGATGAGGGCATCGGTATGTAATCGGTACGCCCCGCAACCCTCCCCGGTCATCCATGAAACGCTATCTCTCGCTGGCACTGCGTGTGGTCCTCGCCATTGCCGGCGTAGGGTTCATCGTCTGGAGCGTGGACTGGGTGGACCGCGTCGAGGTCCACGCCGGCGCGACCCTGGCCGGGCAGGAACTGCGCCTCAATGGCGAGCCGATCACCAAGTCCAGGCGGCTGCGCGTGGTCTCGGGCACGGTGGACCCCGCGGGGCAGAAGCAGGATCTGGTGGTCGTGGATGACGACACGCCCGGCTCGCCCACGGTGCGGATCACCGCCGCGGACGCCAACGGGTCCGACAAGATCATCGTCCGCGCCAGCTTCATCACCACCCTGCGTCATTCGCGCAAGGGCCTGCTGCTCATTGGCCTGATCATGATCGCCCCGGTGTACCCGATCACCGCCTACCGCTGGATGCTCCTGATGCGGGCGCGCGGCCTCGAGGTCAGCTTCGCCAAGGCGATGAAGCTCACCATGGTCGGCTGCTTCTTCAACTACTGCATGCCCGGCTCAACCGGCGGGGATTTCGTCAAGGCCTACTACGCCGCCGCCCGCAGCGACCGCCGCACTGACGCGGTCATGACCGTTATCTTCGACCGCATCGTCGGCGTATTGGGGCTGGTCCTCCTGGCGGGCGTCGCGGGCCTCTTCGCCATGCAGCAGGAACTCGCCCGGGCCATCGTCGTCAAGGTCTGGTTGTGCTCCGCGATCGGGGCCGTCGGCGCTTGTGTCTATTTCTCACACAGGCTGCGGCGGGCGTTTGGCCTCGACTGGATCATCGCCCGTCTCCCCGCCAAACAGCTCTTCGCCAAGCTCGACAACGCCGCCGTCGCCTACGGCAGGCACCCCCGCACGGTCGCGGCCACGGTTGCCATGAGCGTCCCCGTTCACCTGTTGATCGCTTCCGCCGCAGCCATTGCGGGTTATGCGCTGGGCATGACGACCGGGCTAGGCCTGCTGCTAACCGTCCTGCCCATCATCTTCCTCTCCGGCGCGCTCCCTATCACGCCCCAGGGCGCCGGTGTCTGGGAGTTCCTCGGCGGCATCATGCTCGTGCCCACCCACACGGCGTCGATGAACCAGATCGTCGCCATGCTCATGGTCATCCGCGTGTACCAGCTCGTCTATTCCGTCAGCGGCGGCTTCTACCTGCTCAAGGGGGACATCCACCTGCACCCGGAGCGCGAGGCGGCGTGATTTGCGGGGCTTTACGCCGTGAACGCGGCCTTGCCCCACGCGTGCTGCGCGACCGCCGCGGCATTGAGCGGGTTCTCCATGCCGCGCAGGTCCAGCACGACCGCACCGGCGCGGTGCGACGCAAGGTCCACCGCCACCCGGTAGCCGACGACATCCAGATCGCCCTCGCCCACGGGGCAGCGCACGCCCGCCACGCCGATGTTTTCATCATCACCGGTTTGTTCGCCGGTCCCGCCGATGTCGCAGAGTCGCGCGACGGCCAGGCGTTTGCCGAATCGCATCGCGGCGGCCACAGGGTCCTTCCCCCGCGCCAGCACCGCCGCCGGATCGACCGCCGCGCCCAGCGCCGGCATATCCACCTGTTCGATCCAGGCCGCCAGTTCGTCCGCCTGGTCCTCGGCGTGCACCGCGAGCCGCACACCGCGCCCGTCCGCCAGATCGACCAGCGCCCGTTTCGCGTCGTCGCTCATCGTCTTGATCGGCAGCATGAGGCTTACCGGTACGCGTCCCAGGTCTGCCGCCAGCTCCACGACTGACAGCGCCGCCGCCATCGCGCGGTCGAGGTGTTCGGCCTCCACAAAGTGACGTACCGGGATGAAAAAATCGATCCCTGCCACGCTCATGCTCGCGCGCGTGAGCAGGGCGGACAGGTCCTTGCGGTCACGCACCCCCAGATCGCGCGGGCGGATGCCCGGCAGCGTCGCGTCGAGTTGCACCGAGCGGAACCCGAGTGATGAGAGTCGGCCCGCGGCCGTGCGCACCGTGCCGTCCGTCTGTTTGACAACCGGCTTGATCGTCGGCGCAAGCGTGAGATCAGAACCGTGGGTCAGGATCGCCATGCAAAAACATATCCGTGCGACGTTTTATGGTTTAGCGGCGCCCGGGGGGCTCCTGGCCTCCCGCTAAACATGGACGATGCGCCGGTGCTTACTCGCTCTTTTCCTCGAACCGCCCAAGGTTCCGCAGCCGTTCATACCGTCGCTCGACCAGCGTGTCGAGCTTGACCTTCGACAGGTCGCGCAGGCTTTGTGTGATCCACTTTTCAAGCCGATCGGCGGCGGCGTCGGGGTTGCGGTGGGCGCCCCCCAGGGGCTCCTCGATCACGGCGTCGATGGTGCCGACCTTCAGGTTGTCGGCGGCGGTCAGCTTGAGGGCCTCGGCGGCGGTGGCGGCGGACTCGCCGGACTTCCAGAGGATCGACGCGCAGCCTTCGGGGCTGATCACGCTGTACCATCACGCAGGTTCACGGCGATCGCCTCGGCTTGGCCGCGCTCCTCGGCGCCGATGCCCGGGTACGCCCCCGCGGTGTCCACCAGTGTCACGATCGGCAGACCGAACTTCTCGGCGAGTTGCATCTTCAGCAGCGCCTTTCGGTACCCCTCCGGGTGCGCCATGCCGAAGTTGCAGGCGATGCGTTCCTTGGTGTCCTTGCCCTTGTGGTTGGCGACGACCAGGCACTTGTGCGGGCCGATGCGGCCAAACCCGGTGATGATCGCCAGGTCGTCGCCGTAGCGGCGGTCGCCGTGCAACTCGCAGAAGTCCTTGACGAAGGCGCGGATGTAGTCGATCGCCTGAGGCCGGCCGGGGTGCCGCGCGACCTTGACGGTGTTCCACGCCCCGAGCTTGGCGTAGATCTTCTTGAGCATCGCGGTGTGGTTCTGCCGGAGCTTGCGCAGTTCGGTGTTGATGTCCACGCCCTGCTCGCCGGCGTGCGACTCCAACTCGGCGATCTGCCGCTCTAAAGCGATCAGGGGCCGTTCAAACTCGAGCTCATAAGCGCCGGTGTAGCTGTTGAGTGTCGTCATAAATAAGGGTCCGTCCCTGGCGGCGGGGAGCCGCCTCTGCTCCCGTGAACGTGATATTGTAACGGGCCATGGCCCGATCTGAAGCACCATTGGCGGGAATCGATCGCGTGGCGATCGTGGGGACGGGGCTGCTGGGGGGCAGCCTGGGCCTGGGCCTCCGCGCTCTGGGCTACCGCGGGGCGATCCTGGGCGTCGGCCGGCGCCCCGAAACGCTCAAGACCGCGCGCGACGCCGGTTGCGTCACCGAGACCACCACCGACCTGCGACAGGCGGTGATCGCCAGCGGGCTGGTCGTCATGGCCACGCCTCTGGGGCATTTCGTCTCCCTCCTCGAACAGATCGCCGCCTGCAACCACCGCGACCTGATCATCACCGATGTGGGCTCGACCAAGGGCGAGGTCTGCGCCCACGCACGGCGCCTTCTTTCAGTTCCCGGCCGATTCATTGGCTCGCACCCGATGGCCGGCGGCGAACGGCACGGCCCGGAGTTCGCACGCGCCGACCTCTTCAACGGCAAGCCCTGCATCGTCACCCCGGCGGACGGCGCGGACTTCAACGCGCTCAACATGGTCGAGTCGATGTGGTCGGCGCTGGGCATGAAAACAGTCCGCATGACCCCCGAGGAACACGACCAGGCCGTCGCGAAGATCAGCCATCTGCCCCACGCGGTGGCGGCGCTGCTCGTGCAACTGGCCAAGCGCGGCGGGGCGATGCGGGTCGCCTCCACCGGCTTCGCCGACACCACGCGGGTCGCCAGCGGTGACGCCGAGGTCTGGACCGATATTTTTTTGACCAACCGCGCGGCGCTCTCGTCGGCGCTGGATGAGTTGGCGAAGGATGTCACCCGATTGCGCGACCTGTTGCAGCGCGAGGACATGGCCGCCGTGCGAGCCCTGCTCGACGCGGGCAAGGGCGGGCGGGATGAGTTGATCGAGACGTGGCGGCATGGCGAGGATTGATTTCGGCTTGTGCATTTGTGAAACCAGCGAGAGGTGCAACGTATGTCGTATGAGCTTGGATTCCTGGGCGCCGGCAACATGGCCGAGGCGATCGCCAAAGCGGCGATCGGTAAAGGTGTGCTCAAAGCGGGGCAGATGATCGCCGCCGACCCGGTCGAAACGAGGCGGAAGGTCTTCGCCGACCTGGGTGTGCGCATCGCGGCCGACAACGGCGAGGTGATCCGCGGGTCGAAACAGGTGCTGCTCGCGGTGAAGCCGCAGACTTTCCCGCAACTGGCGCAGGAGTTGGCGCGTGACCTGACGGCCGATCACGTGCTGGTCACGATCATGGCGGGGATCACGACGGCGAAGATCACGTCGGCGGTCGCGGCGGCGGGGGGGAAGACCGGGTCGCCGCGCATCATCCGCGTGATGCCCAACACGCCGCTGATGGTGGGCGTGGGCATGGCGGGCGTGGCGCTGGGGCCTGGCGCGAAACCCGGTGACGAGTCGCTTGCGCTGCGGCTCTTCTCGGCGGGCGGCGAGGCGATCGTTGTGCCGGAGGAAAAACTCGACGCGATCACCGCGGTCTCGGGATCGGGCCCGGCGTATGTGTTCTACCTCGCCGAGGCGATGGAAAAGGCCGCACGCGAGCTGGGGCTGGAGCGTGAAGCGTCGCTGCTGGTGCGGCAGACGATCCTCGGCGCGGCGCACCTGCTAAAGGAAGCTGCGAACGAGGCCCCCGCGGAGCTGCGCCGCAAGGTGACCAGCCCCGGCGGCACGACCGAGGCCGCGATCAAGCACATGGACGGCAATAAGTCGATCGATGTGATCGTCAACGCGGTGAAGGCGGCGGAGAAGCGGAGCAAGGAACTCGGGGCGTGACGGACGGTCCGGCCATGCACACGAACACGACAAAGGGAATGAATCATGAAAGCGATTGCGATCCTCGTGAGCCGTATGCCGCTGGGCCTGCTTTTCCTGCTCGCCGGTTATATGAAGCTCTTCACGATGGGGATGGAGAAATGGATGAGCGCGGCCTACCCCGGGGCGGTCCCGTCGTGGCTTCCTAACTGGTTTGCGACGCCGTTTGGATACGCGGTCCCCGTCGTCGAGTTGATCGCCGGCGCGATGCTCATCATCGGCCTGTTCGGCCGCACCGCGGCAACGCTGATCTTCCTGATGCTTGTGAGCTTCAGCATCGCCTTGATCGCCAAGACGGGGAGCATCACGGGCGGCGATCAGGGCTTTTTCCACCCGAACATCACGCTCGCGGGCTTCGCGCTGCTGCTCATCGTCACGGGCCCCGGCGCGATCAGCGTCGACCGGCTCTGGGGTAAGAAGTTCACGGCCACGGTCGAGGTGAAGTGATCGATGCAACCCACCCTCCGCGAATTCGTGGCCGCGCTCGAGAAGGCCGGTGAACTCCACCGGGTCAAGGCCCGCGTGTCGCCGCTGCTCGAGGTCACGGAGATCGCCGACCGGGTGAGCAAGAGCCCTGCCGCGTCGGTCAGCGAGCACGCGAAAATATTCGATCCCAATCACGCGCACCTGGGCGGCAAGGCGATCCTCTTCGAGAACGTCGAGGGCTCGTCGATGCCGCTGCTCATCAACGCCTTCGGCAGCTACCGGCGGATGGAGATTGCGCTGGGCGTGACGGACATCGGTTACGAGGGTTTGGCCGACCGCGTGGCGAAGCTCGTCAAGCCCGAGCCGCCGACGGGGCTGATTGAGAAGCTCAAAAAACTCCCTGAATTGGCGAAGATCGCCTCCTTCCCGCCGAAGGTCGTGCGTTCGGGGGTCTGCCAGGAGATCGTGAAGAGCGGCGAGCAGGTGAACCTGTTCGAGCTGCCGATCATCAAGTGCTGGCCCGACGACGGCGACCCGTCAAAGTTTGGTTTCCCGATCGGCCAGCAGAAGCCCGGCGAGGGGCGGTATATCACCTTCGGCGGGGTGCACACGATCCACCCCGACGACGCCGGCGTGGACGGCCCGCGGCAGTCGCGCAACATCGGCATGTACCGCGCCCAACTGCTCGACAAAAACAAGCTCGCGATGCACTGGCACATGCACCACGACGGGGCGCGGCACTGGCGGGCGTGGAAAAAACTCGGCAAGCCGATGCCCGTCGCCATCGCGCTGGGCGGGGAGTCCGTGCTCCCCTTCGCAGCCACCGCGCCGCTGCCGCCGGGGATTTCGGAGTTCATCTTCGCCGGCTTTCTCAACGACGGCGGTATCGAGGTCGTCCCGTGTAAGACGGTGGACCTGCACGTGCCGGCGAACTCGGAGATCGTCATCGAGGGGTTCGTCTCGACGGAGAGCGGGGCGATCGGGTTTGATCCTCGCCTCCACGCGGGAGAGAAGGACCACGGCGTGGGCGATGGCGCTGTATTTGAAGGCCCATTCGGCGACCACACCGGCTTCTACTCGCTTCCCGACCGCTACCCGATCTTCACCGTCACCGCCGTCACGCACCGACGCGACCCGATCTATCCGACGACGATCGTCGGCCTGCCACCTATGGAGGACTACTACATGGGCAAGGCCACCGAACGCATCTTCCTCCCGCTCCTCAAGACGCTCGTCCACGACATCATCGACTACCACCTCCCCATGTTCGGCGTGTTCCATTCCTGCGCGTTCATCAAGATCAAGAAGGAATACCCGCTGCAGGCGCGGCGCGTCATGCACGCGATCTGGGGCGCGGGGCAGATGGCGTGGACCAAGATGATCGTCGTCGTGGACGAGCACGTGAATGTGCATGACCAGGAGGATGTGCTGTTCCACCTGTGCGCGAACTGCGACCCGGGGCGGGATATCGAGATCGTCAACGGCCCGCTCGACATTCTGGATCACGCCGCGCCGAGGCTCGGCGCGGGGCACAAGATCGGCTTCGATGCCACCGCCAAAATTCCGGGCGAAGAGGTCAACGGCCACCCGGTGCGCGACTGGCCGACACTGCTCAGCATGGCCCCGGAGATCAAGGGGCTGGTGGATCGGCGGTGGCGGGAGTATGGGTTTTGAAGAAGGACGCTAAGCCGCAAGCGGCTCGGGCAGGCCGCTTGCGGCTTAGCGTCTGTCCCTCCATTATCATTTCACCATGACCGCCACCACCACCCCGAAAAATGTTGCCGACCTCCGTGCCGAGTTGGACCGGTACTACCCGCTCACCCCCGATCAAATCCGCCGCTTCCGCGAGGACGGGTTTATCAAGTTGAAGGGCATCTTCTCCCGCCCCGCGCTGGATTATTACGGCGGCGAGGTCACGCGCGTGACCATGGAGATCAACCCGCAGCGCGGCGTGCCGCTGGAGAAACGATCGACCTACGACAAAGCGTTCATCCAGGTCGGCAACATCTGGGAGAAGAATGCGGTCGTCCGCGAGTTCAGCTTCAGCAAGCGGCTGGCGCGCATCGCGGCGGAGCTGATGGGCACGACGGGCGTGCGCATGTGGCACGATCAGGCGCTTTATAAGGAAGCGGGCGGCGGGTTCACGCCGTGGCACGCGGACCAGCAGTATTGGCCGATGGCGTCGGGGCTGTCGGTGACAGCCTGGGTGCCGCTGCAGGCGGTGCCCGCGGAGATGGGGCCGATGTGCTTCGGCCGGGGCTCGCACCTGAAAAACATCGGGCGTGACCTGGAGATCAGCGACACCAGCGAGAAGCTGATTCGCGACGCGGTGCGTGAGCAGGGCATCATCGAATCCGCCGAGCCGTATGAGGAGGGCGAGGTCAGCTTTCACACCGGCTGGACGCTGCACCGCGCCGGGCCGAACACCACCGACCGCATCCGCCGTGTGCACACGGTGATCTATATGGATGAGGACATGCGGGTGGCGCAGCCCAAGAACACGAACCAGGAGAGCGACCGCAAGGAGTTCTGCGGCGACACGAAGGTTGGCGAGATCATGACGGGTCCCAAGACCCCCGTGCTCTACAGCACACGGAGCTAAATATGACGGGCAAGATCAGGGACAAGGTGCGCGTCGGCGTCATCGGCGTGGGCATCGGGTGCTACCACGTTGAGATGTACCGGGCCGCCAAGCGGTGCGAGATGGTGGCGCTGTGCGATGTGGACGCGACGCGGCTGGCCCCGGTCGCCAAACGTTATGAGATCCCCCACACCTTCACCGACGCGCAGGCGATGTTCGACTCGGGCCTGATCGACGCCGTCTCCGTCGCTACGCCGAATTTCGCCCACCACCCGCTCACGATGGCGGCGCTGAACTCGGGCGTCCACGTCCTGTGCGAAAAACCGCTGGCGCTGAACGCCAAGCTCGCACAGCAGATGGTGGACACCGCCAAGAAGAAAAAACTCAGACTCGCGACGCACTTCAACCACCGCATGACGCCCGCCATCCAGACAATCCGGCGTTACGTCACCTCCGGCGAACTGGGCGAGGTGTACCACCTGCGCACGGTTTACCACCGGCGGCGCGGCATCCCCGGCGGGGCGGGCGGCTGGTTCTTCCGCAAGAAGACCGCCGGCGGCGGCTGCCTTATCGATTTGGGCGTCCATTACCTCGACGCGGCGCTCTTCATCATGGGTTTCCCACGCGTCGTCAGCGTCACGGGCCAGACGCACCTGAAGTTCGGCGACGTGGACATGAAGGGCCGGGACATGGACGTGGACGACTTCGCCACCGCCTACCTCCGGCTGGAGGGTGGCGCGACGCTGGCCATGGAGATCAGTTGGGCGAGCCACCACGAGCACCCCGAGCAAGGGCGCATGGCGATCTACGGCACCGGCGGGGGCGTGACCACCGGCACCGATCACTACAAGCCGATCGGTATTGAGGTCCACCGGCGCGAGCAGGGCAATCTCGTCTCGACGCGCGTGATCGAGCCGTTCGCGGCCTGCCCGACGGTGCAGCAGGATTTCGTGGACGCGATCCTCGACGGCCGCGAGCCCGCGTGCACCGGCGGGCAGGGGCTGCTCACAATGAAGGTCCTCGACGCGATCTATGAATCGAGCCGGATCGGGCGCGAGGTACGGTTGTGAGTCGGTGTTCTAATTGAACCACAGAGACACGGAGGAAGATGAGGTCAGAGGAGAAGAGTTCAGGATTTTTCGGATTTGGTTTTTCTGAACACCTCTTTGCTTCTTCTCATCCAATCTCATCTTCCTCTGTGTCTCTGTGGTTAGTCTTTGATTTACTTCACACCAGTGCCCGCCAGCGGCGGAGGAGCGCCAGGCCTTGGCGCACGTCGTCGCGCCAGGCATTGCCGCCCTCGCGTTCGATCACCAGCGGGCCCTCATAGCCGACGGCCTTGAGCCAGCCGAGGTATTGCGGCCAGTCGATGTCGCCCGCGCCGATCGCGCGCTCGCCGCCCTTGAACTGGGCGTCTTTCGCATGGGTGTGTACGGCGTCGCGGCAGAGCAGGCGGACACAGGATTCAAGGTCGAAGCCGCGCATCGTCATGTTGGCTGGGTCGAAGTTGAGCTTGATGCGCGGGTGCGAGAGGTCGTCGAGGAATGCGCGGAGCGGCCCGCCATCCTCGGAGCCGGTCTCGCTGGCGAAGGTGACGTTGCGTTTAGCGCCGATGTCGCCAAGTTTTTTGAGGGACTCCAGCGCCGTGGCGTGGGCGGCGGTGTTGTTGGGGTCGTTGACGTGGCCGATGTGGCTGGTCACGACGGGCACGCCCAGCGCCTGGGCGACCTGGAAGAACTTGGCGGTCTGCTCGACGGCCTTGGCGACGGTCTGCGGGTTGCAGAACCCCAGGCCCAGGTCGCCGCAGAGCGCGGTGATGCGCAGGCCGAGCATGTCGCACCGTTTGAGCACGCGGTTGGCGACGGTCATGTTGAAGTTCTCCGGCGCGAGTTCGCCGGCAGTGCACCAGACCTGCACGACCTCGGCGCCATCGGCGGCCGATTGGGCGAGCTTGTCGTGGAGTTCGGTGCCGCCGATAAGGACACCGACGGGGAAGCGTTCGCAGGGCATGGGGTAATCCTTGGGGATGGTGGGTGGTGCGGGCGGAGGGGTCAGAGCACCTCGCGTGCCCGGGGGAAGGAGCCGAGGATGGTGAGTTGCTGGCAGTGCTTGCGGGCAGCCTCGATGGCGGCGGTGACGGCCGGGTCGCTCTGGTGGCCCAGACAGTCGATGAAGAAGTAGTACTCCCAGTTCACGCGCTTGCTGGGGCGTTTGTCGATGTGCGTGAGGTTGAGCTTGTGGTCGCGGAAGACGTCGAGCACTTCAGCCAGCGCGCCGGCCTTGTGGGCGGTGGTGAACATCATCGCGGTCTTGTCGTCGCCGGTGGGCTTGGCGGAGTCCTTGGAGATGATGAAGAACCGCGTGGTGTTGTTGGGGTTGTCCTCGATGTTGGCGAACTGGACCTTCAGGCCGTAAAGCTCGGCGGCGAGCGTCGAGCCGATCGCTGCGGTATTGGTTTCCTTGGACGCAAGCTCCGCCGCCTTGGAACTCGACGCGACGGGCACGCGCTCGGCGTTGCGGATCTGCACGCCCAGCCAGCGGCGGCACTGTGCGAAGACCTCGGGCTTGGAATAGACCTTCGTCACCCTTTCCGGTGGGCAGTTGGCCAGCAGGTTGTGGTGGATGTTGATCAGCACCTCGGCGTACACCTGCACGGGCGAGTCGAGGAACGAATCGAGCGTCTCGCCGATCCCGCCCATCGAGGAGTTCTCGATCGGCACCAGGCCCAGGTCGATGTGTCCGCGCACGATCTCCTCGAACACGCCGGCGATGTCCTCCAGGTCGTCGTATTCGACGCTCGCGCCGAACTTGCGCCGGGCGGCGAGATGGCTGAAGCTCCCGGGCGGGCCCAGGTACCCGATCCGCAGCGGGCGCTCCAGGGCGAAGCTGCCGCTCATCAACTCGCGCCACATCGCGATGAGGCAGGAGTCGGGCAGCGGGCCCTTGTTGCGGTCCCGGACCTTCTGTAGAACCTGTTGTTCACGGTCGGGGGCGTAGATGGGCGACTGGCCGTCGCGCTTGACCTTGCCGATGTCCACCACCACGCGGGCGCGTTCGTTGAGCAACTCGACCAGTTGCTGGTCGATCTGGTCGATCCTCGCCCGCAGGGGCGTCAATTCCGCGTCGGTGTTCGGTGTGCCCATTGCGCGCGGCATTGTAACGACGCCCGACGATTTGGGCGATAATGGATGGCGGCGAGGGCGTAACGGTCCGAGTGCACGTTCGGTGCGGCTACAAACCGGCGATCCCCTCATGCTCACCCATCTTAGTCTCGCGATGCCCGTCAAGCTCGACCCCCGGGTGGTCCTGTTCGCGGTCATGGTAATCGTCGGCCTCGTGCTGTGGCTGTTCGGACGCCGTCTGACCAAGCCGCTGTGCATCCTGCTGGGGACCGCCGCCGGTGCGTTAGCGGGCTTCGTGCTGGCGGATCAACTCAAGATTTCGTCCAGCGGGATCGCGATCTATCTGATGTGCGTCGTCGGCGCGGCGGTGGGCGTCCTGGTTTCGTGGCTCTTGTTCCGGCTCTGGATGGCGTTGACGCTCGGCATACTCATGGCCGTCCTGCTGGGGTATGGAATGCCGGGCGTTATGAGGCCGTGGCTGAACGATGGAGGCCGGCCGCCCATCCCGCACGAGGCGGCGAGCTATGACGGAAGCGTCGGGGCTGCTCTGACGCAATCCAACGAGGAGGCGGCGGTGATCGATCAGGCCGTCGTTGTGGTGCGGCGCGTTACCGAAGCCGTGCGGAATTGGTGGGCGTACCTGTCGCCGCGAGGGAGGCAACTCGCAGTGGCGGCGGGGCTGATCGGGTTATTTCACGGGTTGATTCTGGGGATATGGAAACCGCTGATCGCCGCCTCATTGCAGACGGCCTTCGCAGGGGCGCTGCTCCTGGTCTGGGCTGATTGGTCGCTGGTGATCCCCCGGTTATCCGCCGACACGCTCGACGGATTACGCCATTCCTGGGTGGCCCCGGCCGCGGTGGGTCTGATAACGATCCTGGGAGTTATCGTCCAATGGACGATTCGACGCCGACAAACCGATAAGTGAACCCGGCGTTCTTTCTGCGCGTCACCCGCTCGACGCGCGCGAGCGCCAGGAGTTCACCATGCTGCTCACACTCGCCGCCGCCGCTCAGGACCCTTCCGTGTTCGAGGTCGTCACGGGGATTTTCTCCCGCGTGGACACGCTCGCGCAGCCGGACAACCTCATGCTGCACCTGAAGAACCTCTCGGTCGTCTGGGCCGCGATCTTTTTCGCCGCCGGGCTGGTCTCGTTGCTGCAGGGGTACAAGTTTTACAAGGCCGTCACCGTGGTGATGGCGTTCATGATCGGCGGTTTCGTGGGCTACACGCTGGGCAAGCAGGTCAAGGCGGACTACATCGTCGCCGGCTGCTGCGCGGCGCTCTTCGCGGTGAGCTGCTGGCCGCTGATGAAATACGCGGTCGCCGCCATGGGCGGATTGGCCGGCGCGTTCCTGGGTGCTAATGCGTGGTCCGCCGTGGTCGCAACCATGAACACCCGTGGGCAGGGGGCGAACCCCGACCCGCACCAGAACACGTACTGGGTCGGCGCGCTGGTGGGGCTGGTCCTCTGCGGCATGCTGGCGTTCATCCTCTTCAAGCTGAGCGTGGTCATGTTCACCTGCGTCTGCGGCGCGACTGTGGCCGTGCTCTCGGGCATCTCTCTGCTCATGCAGGTGCCGCACTGGCAGGACTCGATCACGGGCGCGCTGTCGCGGAATGCTGTGGCGCTCCCGCTGCTCGTGTTCGTCCCCGCGTTGATCGGCCTGATCTTGCAGCACCACGGCCCGGAGAAGGCCGGCGGCGGCGCAGGCGGCGGGCCCAAGCCCGCGGCAAAGCCGGCATAGCACGGGTTCCTCCCTAACTTGACGCCGCGGTCGATCACGGTTGTAATACCCTGCTCGATTGCGACGGGGCGCGTGCCCCGTACTTCGTGAATTGCAACGGCGCAGCCGCGCCCGAGCCTCACCGGAGGCCCCTCAAAAAAGGGGTTCAAAACATGGCCAATTACACCGGCCCCAAGGTCCGCCTCTCCCGCCGCGTCGGCGTCCCCATCGCCGACATCCCCAAGCACACCACCAAACGCCAGCTCAACCCGCCGGGCATGCACGGCTTCCGCGGCCGTCGCCTCCGCGACTACGGCGTGCGCCAGAACGAAAAGCAGAAGCTCCGTTTTCACTACAACGTCCTCGAGACGCAGTTCCGCCGCTACCTCGAAGAGGCCGGTAGCGCCAAGGGTAACACCGGCGAGGCGCTCCTCCGCATCCTCGAGCAGCGCCTCGACAACGTCATCCGCCGCCTGGGCTGGGCGCGCACCGTCTGGGCCGCACGCCAGATCGTCACGCACGGCCACATCATGCTCAACGGCCGCAAGACCGACCGCCCGAGCTGCCAGCTCAAGGTCGGCGACGTCATCACCCTCCGCGAGCGCAAGCGCACGAAAGAGGGCTACAAGGGCGTCGGCGCCCTGATCCGCGAAAACCTCGAATCCCTCGCCGGCCACCAGGTTCCGGGCTGGCTCTCCTTCGACCCCTCGACGCTGACCGCCACGGTCATCGCGGTGCCGACCTCGGACCAGGTTCCGTTCGACGTGAACATGAACCTGATCATCGAGTTCTACCGCTGATTGATGCGGGTCATTCTGCGACTTTCAACGCCCAGGCATGGCCATGCCTGGGCTTTTTTTATCCATGGACTTCCACACTTGTGCCCGCGGGTCTCTTTCTTTCCAATATCCGGCCCGAAACAAACGCAAAGGAACGCACATGGACCGTGGCGAGATCCGGCTGGTCAACGAGACGATCGCGAAGTTCGACAACTACATGGTGAGCCGTGGCGTGCCACTGCCGCCGGGGCGGGTGCACGACGTCGGGCAGGTCCGCGTGGTGGACGCCAAGGGGCAGCCCGTGCCCAGCGAGGCCTCCGTGCTCCAGCGCCGGCCCGACGGCAGCGTCGAGTGGGCGCTGGTGGACCTGCTCTCCTCCTGGGCGCCGGAAGAGAAGAAATCCCTCTTCGTCGAGATCGGCCCGAACACGCACGCCCCCGTCGAGCACCCCGTCGTTGTGAGCGAGAACGATGAGGTCGTCGTGGTCTCCAACGGCATCACGGGCGTCTCCATCTCCAAACGCGGTGGGTCGCTCTTCCGCGGCCTGTTCATGCACAACAAGCCGATCGTCGGTCCGACGGACAAGGTCGATCTCGAGGTTGTCAACCTCGACGGCAAGGTCTTCCGCGCCTCGGTCGGCAAGTCTTTCAACGTCACCATCGAGCACGCCAATCGTTTGCGGGCCGTGGTGAAGATCGAGGGCAAGCACGTGGCGCGGGACGGCTCGACGTTCCTCGACTTCGCCCTGCGCGTCACGCTCACCGCGAACCGCGCCGATCTTGGCTTGCAGCACACCTTCTTCTGCCGCGAGCCGGTCAACGGCGTGGTCGAGGTCAAGGCGATGCGTTTCGTCATGCCCACGCGCATGAGCCCGGCGGCGACCAAACTCGTCCGCCAGGCGCACCACGGCCACACGTTCTTCCCGCGCACCGTCGAGGTGCCCGAGAACGTGGAGATCGCCGCCAGCAGCGTGAACGACGTGAACCAGTACGCGAAGGACTACAAGTACGCCAAGATGGGCACGCTGTTCCTCCGCAATTACTCCAGCCTGCGTGAGGGGGGGGCGTTCTACCCCTTCCACATGAAGCCGCAGGGCGGGTCGGAGTTCCGTGCCGACTACATGATCGGCGGCGTGCGGCAGATCTACCCCTGGCTGGCGTGGAAGCAGGAGGACCTTACGCTCGTCTTCTCGATGCGGTACTGGAAGCAGTTGCACCCCAAGTCGGTCACGATCGACGAGAACGTGATGACGGTCTCGATCTGGCCGGACTGGTCGGTGCCCATGAAACTGGTCCCGGGCGTGAGCAAGAGCCACCGGTTCTTCCTGACCGGCGAGCCGCGTGCGATGAACCACGACGAGTGCGAGGCGCACGCGTTGCAGTGGGAGGTGCAGGGGGTCGAGCCGCTGGATATCTCGTTCGACCCGGCGTGGCCGGCGTACTGCGAGGTGCTGGACTGCCACCGCCTGCTGCGTTATCAGCCCAGGAAGTACACCGCGCTCGAGCACCGCATCACCGCCACCGGCGGCGAGCCGTCACGCTTCACGTACCCGCGCAACAATCCGATCGGGATGTTCCACTTCGGCGACTCCGGCGGCGAGGGCGGTTGGAGCAACAACGAGGACGACAGCGGCGTCTTCGTCCCGCTCCGCGACTACCTCCGCACCGGCGAGTCGTTCCACTTCGACCACGGCCATGAAAAGGGCGAACACTACATGGAGGTCGATTTCTGCGAGTGGTCCACCGACCCGCGGCAGAACGGCGGCCTCATCCCGCACACCGTCGATCACTTCATTGGCAACGTGTACCCCAGCCACATGTGGTCTGAGGGCATCCTGGCGTACTTCTACATCACCGGCGACCCGCGGGCGCGCAACGTGGTGGTGCGTGTCGGCGACAACAACATCCACTGGGCGACCAACGTGATGGAGGCCGTTGCCTGCGACGGCCGCGAGGCGGGCATCCCGCTGGTCAACCTCGCCGCCGCCTACCGCCTGACGCGCGACGAGAAATACATCACCGCAGCCCGGCTCATCATCAACGCTTTCCACAAGAAGTGGTACGACCAGTGGGGCGATCTCAAATATCCTTACCCACAGGGCGGCCATCTTAAATGGACCACGGGCTACGGCGATTACTCCTCCTACTACGGCCTGTTCCGCATCTGGGAGGTCACCGGCGCGGAAGACGTCAGGCAATTGCTCATCGCGCTGCTCAAGCCGGCGGTGCAACCCGAGCGGTTCAGCGTTAACGACGGCCGCATGATGGACTACTTCGCGGTCTGGGCGTACGTCCATCTCACGGGGGACAAGTCCGTCTTCACAACGCTCAAGGACCAGATCGCCAACTTCCTGGAGAAGGGCGGCCACCCGATGCGCCGGTTGGAGTTCTTGAATCTCTTGGACCGCGAGGGGCTGTTGAAGGACAAATAAAGGAAGAAGTGGGGCGCCCCATCGAGGCTAACCGCCGGGTTTCAATCATTTTGAGTCGGTTTGCCGATCACATAGGTCCGAGGTTATCGTGTCCGATATTCACGCATCACGCGTGGCTGTGGTGCGTCGGTCAGGGATCGTGATTCACGTCGGGTTGCATCTTTTACCAATCACGGAGTGCCTACATGCCCAAGTTCAAGCGTAGCCGCCGATCGTTTTACTGGATCGCATCGCTGTGCCTCTTTTTTCTCGGCGCATTTGTGTATGCACAGGCCTACGGAACGCCCACCGGCCTGATCACGCTCGGGCAGGTGTCGGCGCCGGATTCCTCGATACTGCCGCCGATCCCAGCCCCCATCGCCGTGGGGACGGCCGCGGCTCACGAGTTCCACTACTTCTCTTTCATGCGTGAGGGCTCCTCCTTCAGCCAGGGCGAGGTTATCTCCCTTTGGATCTGCATCGGTACCGCGCTCGCGGCGTTGCTGTATGCCTGGATGCTGGTCAAGCAAGTCGTCGCCGCCGACCAGGGCACCAAGCGGATGCAGGACATCGCCGCCGCTGTGCGCGAGGGCGCCGACGCGTACCTCAAGAAGCAGCTCTCCACCGTGGCGGTGCTGATCGCCATCCTGATCGTCGTGCTCTACGCGACCAAGGCGATGCAGGACGGCAACTGGTCCAGCCCCTTCGCGCTGGGCCGCGCGGGCGCGTTCCTCGTCGGTGCGGTTTTCTCCGGCCTGGTCGGCTTCGTCGGCATGCGGCTGGCGACCACCGGCAACCTCCGCGTCGCCGCCGCCGCCCCGCACGGCTTCGGCAAGGCGCTCATGCTCGGCTACCGCACCGGCACCATTACCGGCATGCTCACGGACGGCCTGGGCCTCCTGGGAGGTACCGTCATCTTCATGATGTACGGCGAGCACGCCTATGAGGCCCTCCTGGGCTTCGGCTTTGGCGGCACGCTGCTGGCCCTCTTCATGCGTGTCGGCGGCGGCATCTACACCAAGGCCGCCGACGTCGGCGCCGACCTCGTCGGCAAGATCGAGAAGGACATCCCCGAGGACGACCCCCGCAACGCCGCCACCATCGCCGACAACGTGGGCGACAACGTCGGCGACTGCGCCGGCATGGCCGCCGACATCTTCGAGTCCTACGAGGTCACCATCGTCGCCGCCATGATCCTGGGCTGGGCCTCCTTCGGCCACAAGGGCGTCATCTTCCCGATCCTCGTCCGCGCCATCGGCGTCGTGGGCTCCATCATCTCCACCTACTCAGTACGCACCGGCGACAAGGGCGATGTCTCCTCCGCCATGAAGGCCATCAACAAGGGCTTCATCATCGGTTCGCTCATCTCGGTGCTCGGCTTCATGCTGCTGGGCTTCTTCTACCTCCGCTTCGACACCACCAACTCCAGCGCGATGGTGATTGAACAGGTCAACAAGCTGCCGTCGTGGATGAACTGGGGCCAGATCGGCCTCGACATGCGACCCGCGTACACCTGCCTTATCGGCGTCATCCTCTGCGTCGCCCTCAACCGCGTGACCGAGTACTTCACCGGCACCGAGTTCTCCCCGACCAAGGGCATCAAACGCGCCTGTGAGACCGGCCACGGCACCGCGATCATCGAGGGCTTCGCCGTCGGCTACGAGTCGGCCGTCTGGACCGGCATCGTGCTCTGCATCGCCATCTTCGCCTCCGTCTTCATCTACGCCGAAACGACCGACAACAACGCCATCTTCATCGCCTACGGCGTCGCCATGTGCGGCATCGGCATGCTCACCCTCACGGGCAACACGATCTCCATGGACGTGTTCGGCCCCGTCGCCGACAACGCCAACGGCATCGCCGAGATGGGCTTCGATGAAAAGGAGATGGGCGCGGCCAAGTACAAGGAGAGCCGCCAGATACTGTCCGACCTCGACGCCGTGGGCAACACCACCAAGGCCGTCACCAAGGGCGTGGCGATCGGCTCGGCGGTCATCGCGGCCGTCTCGCTCTTTGCCTCGTTCATCACCGTGATCGGCTCGGGCGGCGGCGGCGAAGAGAAGCAGCTCCCCATCGCCATGTTCAACGAGGTCGCCGGCCTGCTGACGATCTCCAGCCCCAAGCTGTTCATCGGCATGCTCATCGGCGGCGCGGTGCCGTTCCTGTTTTCCTCGATGCTCATCCGTGCCGTGGGCCGTGCGGCGTTCCTCATCGTGAAAGAGTGCCGCGTCCAGTTCCGTGACAAGGCCATCTGGGCGGGCACCAAGAAGCCGGACTACGGCCGCGTCGTGGCGATCTGCACCACCTCCGCCCAGCACGAGCTCATCGGCCCGGCGATCCTGGGCGTCTTCACGCCGATCCTCGTCGGCTTCCTGCTCGGCCCCATCGGCCTGGCGGGTTACCTGGGCGGCTCGATCGTCGCTGGGCAGTTGCTCGCCTCCTTCATGTGCAATGCCGGCGGCGCGTGGGACAACGCCAAGAAGATGGTCGAGGACGAGCCCCGCGACATGGAGAAGAACACCGGCAAGGGCTCCGAGAAGCACAAGGCGGCCGTTACAGGCGACACCGTCGGCGACCCGCTCAAGGACACGGCCGGCCCCGCCGTCAACCCGTTGCTCAAGGTCATGAACATGGTCGCCATCCTGGGCGTCCCGCTCATGCTCGCGTACGACAGCAAGGTCGTCACCACCGTCAATGAGGGCGCGCTGACGCACAAGTTCGATCTGGCCTCGAAGCTGGAATACAAGGGCATGGACACCGCCCGCATCATCGCGATCGTTGTCTGCCTCGTGCTCATCGTCTGGGCGATGCGCCAGTCGAAGCGTGAAGCCGTCAGCATGAACGACTGATCGACCAGCGAGCCGGGCCGCCTCGGTCCCGGCGACTCTTCTCCCGCAACCACCCGCCGCGAGCCGGACTATCCCGGCTCGCGGCGGTCGTTTTGTCTCACCCCCGTTTCCCTGCTAATCTCGGCACCCCGCACACGTCGCGGGCCAAGCAAGGAGCACGCTCATGGGCGTAATGGACGGCAAACGCGGCATCGTCTTCGGCATCGCCAACGACCGGAGCTACGCCTGGTACATCTCCCGGCAGCTCGCCTCGCAGGGGGCCACTCTTCTGTTCACGCACCTGCCGGGCGAAAAGATGGAGCGACGCTGCCGCCAGGCGATTGAGGAACTGGGCATCAAGGACCCCTGGCTTGTCTCCTGCGACGTGTCGAAGGACGAGGACCTGGACGCGGTCTTCAACAAGATCGCCGCCGACTTCGGCAAGATCGACTTCATCGTCCACTCCGTCGCCTTCGCCGACCGTGCGTTCCTTGAATTGGGCAAGTTCCACACCACCACCCGCGCCGCCTGGAACCAGGCGCTGGACATCTCCGCCTACTCCCTGCTGGCGATGGGCCAGCGCGCCGTCAAGGTGATGCCCGAGGGTGGCTCGATCATCAGCATGACCTACTTCGGCGGCGAGAAGGTCATTCCCGGCTACAACATCATGGGCGTCGCTAAGGCGGCGCTGGAGCACACGACACGCTACCTGGCGTATGAGCTTGGCGAGAAGAAAATCCGCGTGAACACCATCTCCGGTGGCCCGCTCCGCACGCTCGCCGCCATGGCGGTGGGGGGCATCCAGGAGATGTTCGACCACCAGGCCCGCAAGTCCTCCCTCAAGCGCAACATCGAGGGTGAGGAGGTCGGCAACACGGCCGTCTATCTGCTCAGCGACATGTCCACCGGCGTCACGGGGGAGACGATCCACGTGGACGCGGGGTTCAGCATCGTCGGGCTGTGATCGCTGAGGGAGGCGAGTTTGCGACCGCGCGGCGCGGGCGGTATCGTCCGAGGCTCGACAAACCCACGTCTAAGCGAGGCCTATCCCATGCCGATCCGTTTCCGTTGTCCGTCATGCAATGCGAAGATCAAGGTCCCCGACGGCTCCGAGGGGCGCAAGGTCAAATGCCCCCGCTGCGGCATGGCGCAGGAGGTCCGCAACGACCCCAACGAGACCGCGACCCCCGAGTCAACGGACACCCCGCAGGTGCTCGAAAACCTCGCGCCGCCCGCCGCGGCCGGTGCCGCGGCGTCGCGCCCCGCACCCACCCCCGAGCCGGCCCCCGAGCCGGCCCCCGAGCCCGAACCGGAATCGACCGACGACGATAACCCTTTGGCCGCGCTCGCCGCCGCCGCGGGCAACGACGAGTCCTCCGCGCCTGCCGCCCCTGTGGCCGCGCCCGCGCCGCCCCCGCCTAAACCGATCGTCGCCGCTCCGCCCGCACCCGCGCCCAAGCCAAAACCTGCAGCGCCGCCGCCCCCGCCGCCCGCTCCACTTCCCCCTCCCCCCGTGCCCGCGGCGACGGCCGCTGAGGCTCAGCCCGAATCCGCCGATGATCTCGATCCCGCCGCGGCGCTCGCCGCAGCGCTGGGTGGGGCGGACGTATCGGCCCCGAGCGAACCCGTCGCGGCGCCCAAGCCCTCGGTCGCTGCGCGCGCTGTAGCGCCCAAGCCGATCCCGCTCTCTTCCACCACGCCCGCGTCTCCCCGGCCTACGCCCGCCGCCCGGCCCACGCCGCAGCCCGGCCCCGCCCCGGTGCGTGAGCCCGCGCCCGAGCCGGAGCCGGCTGCCAAGCAGGAAGAGCCCGCTTTCATGATCGACGAGCAGCCGGCCACGCCCGTTGTGCCAGTGCCCGTCGAGGTCAGCGCACCGGCGGCCGCCGCACCATCACGAACCGTCATCCGCGTCCCGGCGTACACAGGACTATCCGCGGCCTCGTGGGCGCTGCGTCTCCTGGCCGTCCTCGCCCTGGCGGGTGGGGCCAAGATGTTCATGATGGGGCGTGACGCCGGCATGGCGTACGGCCTGCTGGCGGGGCTGGTCGGCGTTTGGATGGCGGGGGTCGCATGGGCCCTGGGCGAGGCCGTGGGGGCATTCAGGGATATTGCCCGCAACAGCTTCCGCCGTTGAGGCGGGCAGCCCATTCGGCCGATAACGATAATCGCCTATGCCCACTTTCGAGTACCGATCACACATCGCGGCCCCGGCGGATGCGGTGTTTGCCTGGCACACCCGTCCCGGTGCCTTTCAGCGCCTGATCCCCCCGTGGGAGTCGATCGAGGTCCTCGAACAGACCGGCGGGGTCGAGAACGGCTCGACGGTCACGCTGAAGGTCGGTTCTTTCCCATTCCGCACAACATGGATCGCCGAGCACAGGGACTTCGTGCCCGGCTACCAATTCCGCGACGTGCAGGTCTCCGGCCCGTTTTCGCGCTGGGAGCATTCGCACCGCGTGGAAGCCGTCGGCGGCGGGGCGTGTCGGCTTCACGACCACATCACCTATGCACTGCCCGGCCTAGGTCTGGCGGACCTGTTCATCGGCCGGAAGCTGCGCCTCCGGCTGCACCGCATGTTCGTTTACCGCCACATGGTGACGGCCGAGGACGTGGCGGCGCACCTGATGTACAAGGACAAGCCGCGCCTCACCATCGCCATGACCGGCGCCTCCGGGCTGGTGGGCAAACAACTCTCGGCGTTCCTGACCACGGGTGGGCACAAGGTGATCCGCCTGGTCCGCGGCGAGCCCAAGCCCGGCGAGGTGCAGTGGGACATCGACACCGGCGTGGCCAACCCCGAAGCGCTCGAGGGCATCGACGCCGTCATCCACCTGGCGGGCGAGAACATCGCCGAGGGCCGGTGGACCGAAGCCAAGAAGACCCGCATCTTCGAGAGCCGCGTCAAGGGAACTCGAACCCTGGTCGACGCGATTATGAACCTGAAGAGCAAACCCAAGACCTTCATCACGGCGTCGGCGGTCGGCTTCTACGGCGACCGGGGCCAGGAGATCATGACCGAGTTCAGCCGTGTCGGCGACGGGTTCCTCGCGGACGTCTGCCGTGAATGGGAGGGGGCCTGTATGCCGGCGCAGGACGCGGGCATCCGGGTCGTGAACGTCCGGCTGGGCATGGTGCTGACGCTCGCCGGTGGGGCGCTGGCGAAGATGATCACGCCGTTCAGGTTCGGCGCCGGAGGAGTGATGGGCAACGGCGAGCAGTTCTGGAGTTGGGTCACCATCGAAGATGCGATCGGTGCATTCCACCACGTGTTGATGAACGAGGGCGTGACCGGCCCGGTCAACGCCGTCGCCCCGGACGCCGCCACCTGCCATGACTTCACCAAGCTGTTGGGCCGCGTGCTCCACCGGCCGACGGTGTTCCCGATGCCCGCCATGGTCGCCAACATGGTTTTCGGCGAGATGGCCGACGCGCTCCTCATGGCAAGCGTCCGAGTCGATCCGATGCGGCTGACCGAGACCGGCTACCAGTTCCGTCACCCCGATCTCGAGAGCGCGTTGCGCCACATGCTGGGCTTGACCTGACCCCATACGCGGCGTCTGCCGGGATCACGGGTGTTGGTCGAGACGGCGGGCCCCTGGGTTGAAACATGGCGAAGACAGACGTGGCAATCATTGGTGGTGGCCTGGCGGGGCTCTGCTGTGCCATCCAACTCAAGCGCGCCGGCGTGCCGTTCATGCTCATCGAGGCCGACGACAGGCTCGGCGGGCGCGTCCGCACCGACGAGGTTGACGGCTTCCTCCTGGACCGGGGCTTCCAGGTGTTGCTCACGGCCTACCCCGAATGCAAGCGCATGCTGGACTACGAGGAGCTGAACATCCAGCCCTTCTATCCCGGGGCCATGGTGCGGCACGACGGCGCGTTCCACCGCCTGTCTGACCCGTGGCGCAGGCCGATGGACGGCATCGAGGCGGTGCTCTCCGGCATCGCCTCGCTCACCGACAAGATCAAGGTCGCCGACCTGCGCAGCCACTGCCAGGAGGGCACGCCCGAGGACCTGCTCCGCCGGCCCGAGACCACCACGCTCGAGGCCCTGCGCGGGTACGGCATGAGCGACGCGATCATCGACCGCTTCTTCCGCCCCTTCCTGGGCGGTGTCTTCCTCGACGACAGCCTCAACACCTCTAGTCGGATGCTCGACTTTGTCTTCCGCATGTTCTCCTCGGGCAACAACGTCCTGCCCGCACGCGGCATGGGGGCGATCCCCGAACAGCTCGCGTCGGAGCTGCCCGCCGCCGCCATCCGTTTGAATTGCAAGGTCGATTCGATCGACCCGAACACCGGCACGGTTACGCTGCCGACCGGTGAGTGGATCGACAGCAAGGTGATCGTCGTGGCGACCGAGGGGCCGGAGGCGGCGCGGCTGCTCAACCGGCCGCAGCCCCGGGCGTGGCGCGCGGTGACGTGCGTCTATTTCGCCGCGTTTGAGCCGCCGATCCGCGACCCTTTCCTGGTGCTCAACGGCGACGGCAAGGGGCCGGTGAACAACATGTGCGTGCCCAACCTGATCTCCCCGTCGTACGCCCCGATCGGCATGTCGCTGATCTCCGCGACGGTGCTGGGCGACCCGCCGGGCGGGGACAAGAAGCTCGTCGCGGGGGTCTGGCGTCACATGCAGGAGTGGTTCGGCGATAGCGTGAAACAGTGGCGGCCGCTGCGTGCCTACCGCATCCGCAAGGCGCTGCCCGATCAGACCCCGGGGGCGCTGGAACCGGCGCAGAAGACGGTGAAACAGGGCAAAGGGTTGATCGTGTGCGGTGACCACATGGACACCGCCTCGATCAACGGCGCGATGGCGTCGGGCCGCCGAGCCGCCGAGGCCGCGCTGACCGAACTGGGCAGGGGCGGGTGAGCGCGGTAAGCCTGATAAAGAAGACTATGATGTCTTTCTTCTAGTATGCTCTCCGCTCAAGCCTATTCTTTCCACCAGAAATCCAGATTAGCGATCACTCTGTCCTGGATCGGCGGCTACACCAACGTCGTGAGCGTGATGGCGTGCGGCGCATATGTCTCGCACGCCACCGGCAACACCACGCGGCTTGGTCTCGATCTCGCCACAGGGGAGTTCGGCAGCGCCGCGTTCGTAGGGTTCGTGCTGTTGGCGTTCCTCGCCGGCGCGGCCGTTTCGGGCTTCCTCTCGGAAGGGGCGCGGCTGTCCGGGGCCAGAAGCAAGTACATGGCCCCGATGATTATCGAGGCGATTCTGCTCACGGCATTTGCCTGGGGACTACAGCGTCATCCCACGGTGGGCCCCGCCGACACGTTCACGATGTACTGGATGTGCGGCGTCGCCGCCCTGGCGATGGGCCTGC
This sequence comes from Planctomycetota bacterium, assembly GCA_021413865.1. Lineage (GTDB taxonomy): Bacteria > Planctomycetota > Phycisphaerae > Phycisphaerales > Phycisphaeraceae > JAIOPN01. The sequence goes on from JAIOPN010000018.1 coordinate 49,181, forward strand.
AGAACGCCACCATCACCATGATCTCCGGTGACGTCCGCACCACGCATGTCACCGGCGTTATCACCGACCTGGGTTTGGAGGGTGTGCGGTACCTCGTCTGGTACTGGCAGAAGTCACGCGGCCGGGGGCTGCGACGCGACGGTAGGCTTCTGCTGATCTCCACCCGCCACCCCACGGCGCTCCGGCTGCTCCTTCTCGCGTCGATGTTCGGTTCGTTCCTCTTCGGGGTCGTCGCGGGAGCCTACGTCTTTCGCCACTGGCACAGCGTGGTCTTTGTCCCGCCGATCCTCTTCCTGATCTTCATCCTGCTCCGCGACTGGTACAAGCCCATCGCCGACGTGCGCGAGATCAACATGCTCAGCGACCCGGAACTCCAGTCGCTGGGCCTCGTCCACTCGCTGCTGCCCAAGGAACTGGGCATCTATCGGCTCGCGATGGTCAAGCACGGCTTATCCCACCGCGCGCCGAACTTCCAGGCGTGGGTCGATCGCCTGCCCGGGCACTGGAGCGTCGTCATCCTGGTGATCCAGCCGCTGCTCCGCCTCGACGACAACGCGCTGATGGACTTCGGCCACGCGGTCCGCAAGCTCCAGGGCCAGGGGCGTTCGCTCGTGCTCTGCGGCACGAACCCCCCGCAGTACGCCGCGATGGAGCGTGCGGGGCTGATCGACCTGATCGGCTGGGAGAATCTCTGCCCCGACGTCGAGTTTGCCGTGTCGCGCGGCATGGACCTGCTGCGCGGCCGGAAATAAGGCGCTAAGCCGCGGGTGGCCGGATTTGCTAACCTTCATCGACCTTCCCAGGAGCTTCACCGTGGCCAAGCCGATCCGTGTCACCGTTTGGGGCGAGTTCGTCCACGAAAAGACCAGCGACGCCGTCCGTGCGATCTACCCCAAGGGGATGCACACCACCATCGCCGACTCGATCCGCGCCTCGCTGGGCGGCGACGTGCAGGTCCGCACCGCCACCCTCGAAGAGCCCGAGCATGGCCTGACCGACGCCGTCCTCGCCCAGACAGACGTGCTCACCTGGTGGGGCCACTGCGCCCACGACAAGGTCGAGCACGCGATCGTGGACCGCGTGCATAAGCGTGTCCTCGAGGGCATGGGCATCCTCGTGCTGCACTCGGGGCACTACTCCAAGATATTCAAGAAGCTCATGGGCACCGGCTGCGGGCTCAAGTGGCGCGAGGCCGCCGAGCAGGAACGCATCTGGTGCGTCAACCCCAGCCACCCCATCGCCGACGGCGTCGGCGAATACTTCGAGCTCGAACATGAGGAGATGTACGGCGAGCTCTTCGACATCCCCGAGCCCGAGGAACTCATCTTCATCGGCTGGTTCGAGGGCGGCGAGGTCTTCCGCTCCGGCTGCACCTGGCGGCGCGGCAAAGGCAAGGTCTTCTACTTCCAACCCGGTCACGAGACCTTCCCCGCCTACCACGACAAGAACGTGCAGAAGGTCATCGCCAACGGCGTGAAATGGGCCGCCCCAACCCCCGGCGCGCCCTACAGCCTGAGCGCCCCCAACCACAAGGCCCTCAACCCCATCCGCTCCAAACACGTCGTGGATGAATCACTCCACAAGAAGAAATGACTTCTTTTCTGCCGCCGCTCGCGGCTTAGCGTTTTACTCTTTCTCAAACTCCGCAAACTCTCCACGCGCCTCCGCCTCGTTCAGGTATTTCTGGAAATCAGCCATCTTGTAGCTGATGAACACGAACGCGTGGTGCAGCGTGAGCCACTCGATGTCGGACTTGTCCTCGCCGATGTCTTTGCGCAGGCGGTTCAACTCGGCGAGGAACGGTTCGGGTTTCATGGTATGGCCTTTGCAGTGAAGTCTGCTGCGTGGTTCAGCGGGCGGAGGGGCGGTAGCCGCGCAGCCAGCCTGCGATGTGGGCCGCCTGCAGGCGTTGGATCGGTTCATGGAAGTGCCGGCCGTCCGACAGCGTTTCTTTCAACGGGCCCATCCCCAGTGAAAAGCCGTGCAGGTCGATCGCCGGCACGCCATGCTTCGCCATCACCTCGTCCGCTGCGGCGTTGAACCTGTCCACGTTGGCCGAGTGGCGGTGCATGCCCGAGCCCGGCGGGTTGTGCTGGCTCTCCTCGACCGGCGTGGTGCGCACCCAGATCAGGCAGATGCCCGCCCCCGTCACAAGCGAAATAATCTTCGCCAGGTTGGCGCGGTACTCGTCGATCGGCACCTGCGTCGCGCGGTCCGGGTCGGCCGAGCGGACCTTGATGTCGTGCAGCCCGCAGTTGAGCAGGAGCACGTCCGTCTGAAGCTCGCCGTTCTTGAGCGCCGCGCTCAGATAAGCGAGGCAGCAGCGCGAGTCCCCTCCGTTCTCGGGCTCGGGGGTGTCGAGGTTTTTCGCCGCCGCCTCACGGCCGCTCTTGCGGGCGTAACGGAACGACCCGGCAACCATCGCCGCGAGGAAGGGTCCGTACTGGATCGAGACGCTGTCGCCGAGGATGAAGAGACGCGGGAGAGGCATATGGGGAATCTCGGTTGTTCGCTGTTAGCCTACTCGGATGTTCATTAGCCAAATATCTTATTGAACATGTCGGGGTCGACTTGGAAGAGCCGCTCCGCAAATTCGTTTACATAGAACATGTCTGGTGAGAACCGTTGCCCCCGCACGACGATCCGGAAATTGGGTTTTGATGGAGAGGTCGCATCGAATGTTACAAAACCGAGGCCGAACAACATGGCCAACGCTTCCAGTCGGCTGTAGTCGTCCGGCGACATCGACTGGGGCATTACGAGATAGGTCTTGTTTGAGAAAAGTCGATATGCGACCGCTTGTCCAAACGCAACGACAGCTTGTTGGGGGTCGATTTTGATCTCAGCCGTCACGATTTCAACGTCGAACTTGATGCGGTGGGAAGCCAGTGGCTTGTAAACACCCACAACGTCGGGCGTCCCCCATTTTTTCAGCATCGCAGCGCCGCCAAAAGGATAGGCGACTGTTACTTCATCGAGGTCACTGCGTAACCAATCTGCAAATGGGGCGTAGAACTCTTTTTCAACAGCCTTGGTTTCAACTTCGTCTTTGTCGCTGAATATGGGTTCTGTGGCGGGTGCACTTGCCGCGGCTTGTTGCGAAACGAAGAGGCCACGGCTTGGTTTCCCAATTTCCTTCGGGAATCGATTTTGCAGATCGTAAACCGATCCGTGAATCGTATTTGTCGGGGTTTCTGGGTGTTCAACCGAGATTCGATCGACAAGCTGGGCGTAGCGGATTCCACCGGGAGACGAGGCCACGATCATTTTTGCCAAATCTCGGATTTGGTGGGTATTTAGTTTCGCCATGTCGTGGTTCCCCGTAAATCTCGATTTTCACGCTTTCTTGATCGCTGACGTGATCTTCTTGGCCGCGTCGGTCAGGTCCGAGCCGACCTGCATGGTCGGGATGTCCGCCTGCGCGTCGGCGAGCAGCTTGCGGGCCGCGTCCACGTTCGTCCCTTCCAATCGGACGACCAGCGGGACCTTGAAGCCCACCTGCTTGGCGGCGGTGATGATCGCGCGGGCGATGGTGTCGCACTTGGCGATACCGCCGAAGATGTTGACCAGCACGCCCTTGACGTTGGGGTCGTCGAGGATGATGCGGAAGGCCTCGGTGACGGCCTCCTCGCTGGCGGAGCCGCCGACGTCCAGGAAGTTCGCCGGCTCCGCGCCGTGCAGCTTGATCAGGTCCATCGTCGCCATCGCCAGGCCGGCGCCGTTGACCAGGCAGCCGATGTTGCCGTCGAGCTTGATGTAGGAGAGGTTGAATTTGTGCGCCTTGGCCTCGGAGGGGTCCTCCTCCAGCGGGTCCGCCATCGCGGCGATCGCCGGCTGGCGGAAGAGCGCGTTGTCATCGAAGTTGATCTTGGCGTCGATGGCGACGACCGTGCCGTCGGGCGACTTGTCCGTTGGCTTGGTGACGACCAGCGGGTTGATCTCGGCGAGGCTCGCGTCGCTCTTGAGGAAGAGCTCGGTGAGCTGCGTCATGATCTTGACGGCGCCCTTGATCTGCTCGCCCGTGAAGCCCAGCCGGTAGGCGATCTTGCGGGCCTGATACGGCATCAAACCGGTGAGCGGGTTGACGACCTCGCGGATGATCGCCTTGGGGTTCTTGTGCGCAACCTCCTCGATCTCGACGCCGCCCTCGCTGCTGGCGATGAGCACCGGCGCGCCGCTCGCACGGTCGACGGCCATGGCCAGGTAATACTCCTTGGCGATCTCGACACCCGAGGCGACCAGCAGCTTGGCGACCTTCACGCCCTTGGGGCCGGTCTGCGGGGTGACGAGCGGCTTGCTTAGGATGTTCTGGGCGACCGTGCGGGCCTCATCGGCGGAGCGGACGAGCTTGACGCCGCCGCCCTTGCCGCGGCCGCCGGCGTAAACCTGCGCCTTGACCACCGCGAGCGTCACGCCCTGGGCCTTGAGGGTGTCGAACGCCTTGGCCGCCTCGTCGGGCGTGCTTACGACGATCCCCGCCGGGACGGGGACGCCGAACTTGGCGAGCAGCTCGCGGGCCTGATACTCATGGATATTCATCGGTGCGGTCCGTGTAAGGGGAGGACCGGGGATGATAACGCAAACCACGTCCGTGGTGGTTCGGTGGGGGCGTCAACACATGTTCTCGTGTCTTTTGCCTGGCGGGCGCCTCGGAGGGGCCCTTCGGGCCTTCCGCGAATCGAGAAATCCACATCACCCGCGACGCTGACCACCGGGGCCACCCGGGCCACCGGCGGGCAGCCCCAGTTGTTGCCGGCGGGCACGCAGGGCTTTCATGAACTCGGCCATGTACGCCTGCTTCTGCGGGTTGCCGTGTTCGATGCGTTGCTGCCGGCGGCTCTGGAATTGATTCTGGCGCTCCTGCTGCCATTTTGCGCGGTCGGCGTCGCTCATGGGCGGGCGGTCGCCGCCGCCCGGGCCGCCTCCCGCACCACCGTCGGGGCGTGTCGTCGGGCCGCCGCGCCGGAACATTTCCATCATGGCGATGGCCTGGTCAAGGATCTGGACCTTCTTTGTCGGGTCCGCCAGCGCGAACTCTCTGGCACGCAGGGCCATCTCGTTCATCCCCGCCTCGCCCGCCGCGCGGCGCAGCTCGGGGTCGCCGCGGAACTTCTCCATGAGTGAGCGGCGATCCTCCTCGCTGAGCGACTCGCGGAGCTTCATCGACTGCTCAACGTACGGCTCCTTCTGGTCGTCCGTCAGGCGATTGAAGCGAGGCGATTTCAGCAGGGCGATTGATTCATCGATCGTGGTCGGCATGGGCGGGGGCGTGCGCAGCCACCACGCATAAACCCCGCCGCAGAGAACAGTCAGCCCGATGATGACCGCGAGCGAACCCACGATGATCCGCTTGAAGCTGCGGCGCGGCTTGTCGGCCATCTTGCCCGCGGGTTTGTTGCCCGGCTTGCTGGTGGGTTTGTTCATTGGAAGTTCCCCGCGTGGCCGTCGGCGAAGAGGAGGTTACGCAGGTCGTGGAACGAGGGCACGACGATGCTCGTGCCGTCCTGGAGGTCGAAAACGCCGCCGTCAAAATCCCGGACGACGACGATCTCGGACAACTGGCGGTTGCGTCGTATGCCCTCCATCTTCTGGCCGCTGAGCTGGGTTTCATACGAATAGCTCGACCCGGAGAGCTTGAAGACGCTCATGTCGGCGTAGCAGTGGTAGGCCTCGTTGTCGCGGCCCAGGGAGGCGGAGATGAAAGAATCCAAGGCCTTGTTCAGGGGCGGGGAGGGATCGCCGCTGAGGAAGGGCGGGGGCATGTACCTGGCGACGGGGAACGTCCCGCCATTCTGGTCGCGGTACATCTGGACGGCGTAACCGATCTGCTTCAGGTTGGAAGAGCAGGCGACCTTGTAGCTGCGCTGCTTCGCCGCCGACAGGACTGGGAGCAGCAGGCCGATCAGTATCGCGATGATCGAGATCACCACCAGCAATTCGATCAGAGAGAACGCCCGGTGTGCGCGGACGGTGGCTGGTGTGGTCGTGCTCGGCATACCTAGGCCCAACGCGGCCCGCGGCCGGTTATTGCGGAGGGCTTGATTGTACGCTCTTCCCCTCTCCCCCAAGGGGTGAGGGGAAAGATCACGCGATCCCAACACAATCCTCACCGCGCCGGCTCGAACCGCAGCACCAGGTCGTAGAGCTTCCCCCCCAGCGCGTCGGCGACGCCGTGGTCCTTGATCATCGCGATCTTCATCACGTCGCAGGTGAACGGAGCGTCGATGTTGCTCTCGACCGCACGGCCCATGCCCTCAATTACCACCAGATCGACCCCGCGTGTCCGCACCGCGTCGGCGAGGCCGGGCGAGATGCGCGTCAGGTCGATCAGCGGCAGGCCGTTCCCGCTGTGGATCAATTCCAGCTTTCCCGAACGCAGCGCACCGGCGATCACCGGTTCCCACTCCGCGATGCGGCGGATGACCACGGTCAGCTCGTCGTGCGTGATGTCGTTGAGCGTGGGCGTGATGTTGGCGGTGAGGATGACGTGCGTGCCGCGGTGGAGCAGTTCACGCGCCAGGGGGATCATGCCCAGGATCACGTCGCTGCCGGCGTTGTCCACGAAGAGGCAGGCGGCGCGGTGCGGGGGGTTTTCGTTGAGCCGGGCGGTGAAGCGGTCCATGTCGTCGAAGAGCCAGGGGCGCGGCGCGAGCTTCCCGCGCACGGCGTGGAAATCGACCGACGCGTCCTTGAAAAGATCGGCGGTCTGCGTCGCACCCAGGTCGAAGATGTTGCCGGCGAAGACGCCCTCCGCCAGCCGCGCCGGCCGTTCTCGATCGGGCGTTGCTTCCAGTTCTCGCAAGAGCCGCGGCAGCACGGCCAGCGCAACCTCGTTCTCACGCGATTTCACCAGCCGGTAGGGATCAACGATGCCGCTCTTTCGCAGCGAGCGTTCGCGGGCGATGCAGATTTCGAGGATGTCGAGCACGCCGTATTGCCCGGGCGCGGCGGTGATGGCGTCGAGGTATTGCAGGAAGTCGGAGCACGAGGCATCGGCGCGTCGGCGGGCGTCGGCGGCGTCAAGCCCGCGATCGGCGGCCTCCTCGACGGCGGCATCAGCGAGCTTGGCGATGTGCGAGCGGAACAGGCCGAGCCAGTACCCGCGCATCGCGTGTTCTCCGCGCAGGTCCCACGGGCAGGGGCGGTAGTTCGCCGGGTCGGCGAGCAGCGGGAAAACGGCGTCGCCCTGGAAGCGTTCGGTGGTCATGGGGCAGGAATAATATGAGAAATCACACCGCCGCAAAGTTCGCGAGGATTTTTAGCCCGACGCGCTGGGATTTTTCCGGGTGGAACTGCGTCGCCCAGACGTTGTCACGCCAGAGCGAGGCACAGAACGGCCCGCCGTAATCGCACATCGCTGACGCCACCGGCCGGGCGGCGCTCTCGACGGGACGGGCGTAGTAGCTGTGCACGAAATAGACGGCGTCGCCCTGGTTCAGGCCTCGCAAAAGCGGGTCGTCGCGCTGCCAGGTCAGTGTGTTCCACCCCATGTGCGGGACCTTGAGTCGCGGGGTCGCCTGCTCCTCGCGGAAGCGCACGACCGCGCCGGGCAGCGCGGCCAGCCCGGGCACGAGCGGGCCGTTCGCCGGAGCGTCTTCCTCGGAGCCGTCAAACAGGAGTTGCAGCCCGAGGCAGATGCCCAGGAAGGGTTTGCCGGTGCGGATGAAGTCGAGGACGGGCGCAACCCAGCCGCGCTGCCTGAGCATGGCCATGCCGTCGCCGTACGCCCCGACACCCGGGAGGATGAGGCGGTCGATCCCGCGCAACTGATCGGGCCCGGCGAGGATCGCGGCGCGCGCGTCGAGCTGCTCGAGCGCCTTCTGGACGCTGCGGAGGTTGCCGACGCCGTAGTCCACGATGCCGATCATGGGAGGAGCTCACACGGATGTTTGCGAGGCCGCGACTAAATGTTTAGCGCCGCCCCGGTTGGGGCGGCGCTAAACGGTGTAAGGGGATTGCGGCGGGATTAGGGCGTCACCGTCACAGTTGCCGTTGACGCGCCCCTCACCCGGTTCGCGGACTCGCCACCCTCTCCCCGGAGGGGAGAGGGGACGCGGTCAGGACTTTTTGAGGATGATGATCTCGACGCGGCGGCTCTTGGCCTTGCTCTCGCGCGGCTGGGTGGAGCCGTAGCCCTTGGTGCTCAGCCGGCTCGACGCCACGGCCTGCTCGTGCAGGTAGCGTGACACGGCCGAGGCGCGGGCTTCGCTGAGTTCCTGGTTGCTCTTCCACTTGCTGTGCTTGATCGGGTCGGTGTCGGTGTGGCCCTCGACGCGGATTCGGTGGCCTTTTTCTTCGCCGTTGAGGATGCGGGCGATGCTCGCCAGCGTCTTGCGCGCCGACGGGGTCAGGTCCGCCTTGCCGGAGGCGAAGAGCACGTCGCCCGGGAGGCGGACGGTGATCTTCTCGGCGTCCTCGGTGACCTCGGCACCGCCGCCGACGTTCGAGAGCGATGTGGCGCCGGCGCTCGCGCCGCCGCCGCTCCCGCTGATCGGCACGGCCACTGCCGCGTTCTGCCGGTTGCGCGCCTCCTCAAGCTCCGCCTGGATCCGCGCGTTCTCCGCGGCCTGCCGCTGGCGCTCGGCCTCGGCGGCCTCCAGCGCGGAACGCGTCTTGTTCAGCTCGCCCTGCAGCTCCTTGTTCTGGCCATAGAGCGCCTCACGCTCCTCCGACAGCCGCGTCTGCTGGCAGCCCCCCGTGAGCGTCGCCATCGTGACAAGAGCCGTCGCACCCAACGCACGCAGCCACCCCGATCGAGTCGCAGTCATGGTCATTCCTTTCCGGACGGAAAAAAGTTCGTGTGTTGCCGGTGAATCCTTTCGCCGGCGTGAGATGGACAACAGAATACCACATCCGGTGAAGTGCGGGCGTCAACAGGGCCCATGTCTGGAGCGGGCCGGCACCCGCCGCTTGTCCGGTGATTACAATGCCGCCCGTTTCCCAAGGATACGAGACACCCCAGGAGAGATTCGATATGGCACGCAAATCGGCCCGCAAGGTCGCCATGTGCATGTTGGCCCACCCCGACGACTGCGAGTTCCAGGTCGCCGGCACGCTCGCGCTCCTGGCCAAGAAGGGCTGGGAGGTCCACATCGTCAGCGCCACGCCCGGCGACTGCGGGTCGATGGAGCTTGGCCCCGTCGCCATCGCCGCCAAGCGCCGCGAGGAGAACGTCGCCTCGGGGAAGGTGATCGGGGCACACTACCACTGCCTGGAGTTGCGCGATCTTTACGTGACCTTTGACCACGACGCGATCCGCCGCGCGATCAGCGTGGCGCGGCACATCGGGCCATCGCTGGTCTTCACGCACAGCCTGCAGGACTACATGCTCGACCACGAGGTGACCGCGCAGCTGGCGCGGACGGCAACGATCGGGTCGTTCGTCCCCAACACCTGCGGCGGGCCGATCGTGCCGGGCGTGGGGATGCCACACCTGTATTACGCCGACCCGGCGGGCATGCTGGACTATTTCGGCGACCGGCCGGTCGCGACGACGTACGTGGATGTCTCGTCGAAGATCGGCGTGAAGGAGAAGATGCTGCGCTGCCACGCCTCGCAGCGCGAGTGGCTGATGGCGCACTACGGCATCGACGAGTACACGCGGTTGCTCCGCGAGGGTGGGGCGCTGCGCGGGGCGGAGATCGGCGTGAAGTTCGCCGAGGGCTTCCGCCAGCACAAGGGCCAGGGATACCCCAAGGAGTGCATCCTCAAGCAGGAGCTGGGCGGCCTGGTCGTGAACCGCTGACAATCTTTCGCAACCGCACACGCGGAGGAATCTCGCATGGACTTCATCAGCACGTTCAAGGGTTCATACGCCGGGCCATTTTATCCGGCCGGGTGGGACTACAAGAAAATCCAGAAGATCACCGCGCTGGGCCCGAAGGAATTCGCGGTCCGGCAGAGCTGGTGGCACAAGGACTTTACGCCCGTGGTGTGCAGCGACGCGTCGGCGGGCGTCGAGTCGATGAACGCGATGATGGGCTACGAGATCTTCAACGAGGTGCGCGAGGCGGCGCACCAGAAGCGCGAGCTGGCGATGATCCTGCCCGTCGGCCCGATGGGGATGTACCGCTGGGCGCTCTATTTCAGCCTGCGGCACGGCGTCTCGTGGAGGCACGTGCACGGCTTCAACATGGACGAGTGGGCGGACGCTGACGGAAACTCCGCCCCGCCCGGCGCGCCCGGCAGCTTCCAAGGGGCGATGGAGCAGGCGCTCTACGGCCCATTGGGCAAACTCACCGTTCCCAAACCGCAGCGCAACTTCGCCACGCGGAAACTCCTCCCGCAATACCCGGACAAGATCGCGCGCCTGCGGAAAAACGGCGCGAAGCTCGTGGTCGTGTACGGCATCGGTCGTGCGTGCCACATCGCGTTCTGGGAACCGCACTTCGCCGGCGAATATGAGAGCGTGAAGGAATGGCGCGCCGACCCGTTCCGCGTCGGGGCGAAGCTGCACCCGCTGACCATCGAGCAGAACTCGCTGCACTCCTTTGCGAGTCGGATGACACTGATCCCGCTCTTCGCCAACTCGATCGGCCCCGGGCTGTTCACGAACGCCGACTACTGCATCGGCGGCGCCGACGGCGCCCACGGCCCGCTCAATTGGCAGGGCCAGAGCATCTGGATGACGCTGCGCTACGGCCCGGACACGTGGGTTCCCAGCTCATGGATGCCCACGATGGCGGGGCGGTTGTTTGTGATCAAAGCCCTCGCGGGCCCGCTCGTGCCCGAGGCGAACTGAAGTCTTCTTTTATCTCTTCAAGCTACGCCCGATGACGGGTCCGTGAGTCGTCGGGGTCTTGCCCGCGCGTCGTGGCAAAAAAAAATAAATCGTGATTACCGCTGCAGATTCCCCCGGTCCACCGCCAGCTTCATCATCGTCGGCATGAGGAAGTTCGTGTTACGGTAGAGCGTGATCTGCCCGGAGATGATGAACGTCACGCTGTCGCCGCGCTCACGCACCATGTCCTCCATGTTCTGGAGCATCTGGCACGGCAGCAGCGGCAGCGGGGCCTCGGCGGCGTTCTCCGAATCGGCGTCGAAGAGGAAGAGCGACTGCCCGCCGCCCGGGTGGATCAGCCTGCCCTTGCGGTTGACGACGAACTCCCCCTCGCGGCGCATCTTGGGCTTGGGCTGGCCCGGCGCGGTGCCGAGCACTGCCGGGTTGTAGGCGGGGCGGATGTCCGGCGCGGGGGGGGAGGACTCCGACGGCATCGTCGTCGGGTTCACCGGCTCGATCATCGGGTTCGGCTCGACCTTCGCGCCAAGGTCACGCATCACGTCCTCGGAGCGCGGCGCGTCGGCCGGCTGCGTCGCGGCGGCGTTTTCAGGCGCTGCCGCGGGCTTGGAGGCCTCCTCGGCCCACACCCGCAGCGGAACCACGACCGACACCGCCAGCACGCCCGCCGTCAGCCATCCTCGCAGTCGCGTCATCACAAGGCTCCTTCACGGCGGCGTTACGCCGCCACGCATAGCTTACCGGTTCCCCATCCCCTCACGCCAGCGATCACGGAACATTCTTCAAGCCAAGCCCGATGCTGAAGTCTTCCGAAGCGCCGGGGTCTTCCCTATTCCTACGCTAAACTGCCCCTCAAACCGGAATCGCCTCATGTCATCCACCCCGCGCATCACCACCCTCTTCCGCGCCCGTGAGGGCGGCTACCACAGCTACCGCATCCCCGAACTGGCCGTCACGCACCACGGCGTCATCCTCGCCACCTGCGAGGCCCGCCGCGACAGCCCGTGGGACGACGGCCCGATCGACCTGCTCATCCGCCGCAGCGGTGACGGCGGTGAAACATGGTCCGCGCCCGCCGTCCTCGTCGCCGGCCAGCCGCGCACCGCCCACAACGCCGTGCTCATTGCCGACCCGCGCTCGCCCCATATCCACTTCCTCCACTGCACCGACTACAACCGCGCCTTCTACTCCCGCAGCCGCGACGCCGGCCTCACCTTCGACACGCCCACCGATATCACGCCCGTCTTCGACCGCTACCGCCCCGAGTACAACCTGGCCCTCCTGGGCACCGGCCCGGGCCACGGCCTGCGACTCCGCACCGGCCGGCTCGTCGTCCCCGTCTGGTTCTCCACCAGCAAATCCCAGAAACCCACCGGCTCCTCCGTCATCTTCAGCGACGACGACGGTGCCACTTGGGACCGCGGTCCGATCATCACGCAGGACGGCGACGGCCAGGGCATCGACAACCCCATGGAGCCCGTCCTCGTCGAGCTCAACGACGGCCGAGTGATGTTCAACGTCCGCAACGCCTCCGCGCCGCACCGCCGCGCCGTCTCCGTCAGCCCCGACGGCGTGCGCGATTGGTCCCCGCTCCGCTTCGACCCGCAGCTCCCCGACGCCTTCTGCATGGCCAGCATCTGTCGCCTCTCCCCCGACGCCATCCTCTTCTCCGGCCTCGACAACCTCGCCACCTCCGACCAGCCCGGCACCGCCAACGTCGGCGGCGCCGACCGCAAACGCCTCACCGTCAGGCTCAGCCGCGACGAGGGAGCCACCTGGCCTTTCGCAAAGGTTCTCAAACCCGACTGGTCTGCTTACTCCGACCTGGCGGTCGGGCCGGACAGGACGATCTACTGCCTCTACGAGAGCGGCTGCATTGATAATCTGATGTGGGACGTGAAAGAGATATGTTTGGCGAGGTTTAAAGAAGATTGGTTGACCGCGTGATGCGGTAAACTATTCCGGAGTTATCCGCAACGGCCGCAGACCGGAAGCCCTCTCGGAAAAAACTGGACAAAACGATGAAGACCCTTGTGATAGCGATGCTCGCACTCGCGATGTTCTTGGCAGTGACGGGCGGCGTTTTAGCACAGCCACAGCCGGCGCCCGCTGCCGGGGGCAAGGAACTGACCTTGGACCTTGGTGACAAGGTGACGCTCAAGTTGGTGCGGATTCCGGCGGGCAAGTTCATCATGGGCAGCCCGGACGAGGAGAAGAAGGCGGTCGTCAAAGAGGCTGTGGATGCCGGGATTCCGGAAGCTGCTGCCTCCGACGCAATCAAGGGCGAAGTTCAGCATGAAGTGACAATCTCGAAGCCCTTTTACATGGGCATCATCCATGTGACGGTGGATCAGTTCGCGGCGTTCGTGAAAGACACCGGGTACAAGACTGAGGCCGAGAAAGCTGGCTGGTCGTTCGGTTCTAAAATCAAGAACGGCAGATTCGACGTCAAAATGATGCTCGACTGCTCGTGGCGCAACCCGAGTTTTGATCAGAAGGGCGATCATCCGGTGGTGCAGGTAAGCTGGAACGACGCCAGGGGGTTTTGTGACTGGTTGTCGAAGAAGAGCGGCAAGAGGGTGGTGCTGCCGACTGAGTCGCAGTGGGAGTATGCCTGCCGTGCGGGCACGAAGACGGCGTATCCCTGGGGCGACAATCCCGACGACGGCAAGGGCTGGGCCAACTGCGCCGATCAGAGCCTAAAGAAGAAGTTGCCCAACGCGCCCGCCACAGGGATGTACTTTAGCTGGGAGGATGGTTTTGTGTTCACCTCGCCGGTGGGTAGTTTCAAGGCTAATGCGTTCGGGCTCTACGACATGACCGGCAACGCCTGGCAGTGGTGCCAGGACCGTTATGGGGACTACAAAAAGGAAGCAGCCACCGACCCCACGGGAGCGGACACCGGCGATCTCCGTGTGCTGCGTGGCGGGTCTTGGAGCGACCTACCGGGGTTCTGCCGCTCAGCCAGCCGCGACAGTGGCGGTCCTGACGAACGGCTCGGCGACGACGGCTTCCGTGTGGTGGTCGAGGGCACAGACTGATTCTCACGAGTAAGGGAACGGTTCTTTTTCTTGTTCCGGTGATTCGCGGACCACTCCCTCACGGTCGCGGCTCGTCCAAACCTTCATCCCAGCGGCGCCTTCAACCCGCCCAGCAGAGTCACCGCCGCCTGTGCCGCGGCGTGGAAGCAGTCGCCCTCGGACATCTCGGCGAACTGCACGTTCGCCTTTCCGCTCGGGCCGGTCGCCATCACGGCTTTGGAATGTTTGAGGTGCGGCTCCAGGCTCACCGGGCCCGCCCAGCCGCGCGAGAGGGCGTCGGCGAGGATATCGCGCGACTTGGTCGAGCCCTGGCCAATCAATACATGCGCCCCGCTCGCATCGGAGTCCTTGAGGTGGAACCCGTCCACCGCGTCGCGTTGTTCGAGCCAGATGGACCAGGGCTCCTGGCCGGTGCGGTTGTAGTTGTCGAAGTCGTAGATCATGCGGAACGGCCCGCCGGGCTTGTGGCCGCGCAGCTCGCGGGCGATGGTTGTCACGTCCGCGGACTTGTCGCCGAAGATGTGGGCCTCGTTCTCGTGATAGAGCGTCAGGTTCAACTCCACCGCCAGGTCGCGCAGGCCGCGCAGGCGGGTGAGCGATTCGGCCCGCCACTTGTCCGCGGGGGCGTTCTGCTTATTGAAATAGGAAAAGATGCGGACGCTGCGGCAGCCCAGCACGTCGGCCAGTGCGCCCAGGTGGCGGAGCTTGTCCAGGTCGATCTTGAAATCGTCGGCGATATCGATCTTGCCGATCGGCGAGCCGAACATGCCGACGGTGATCCCCGCCGCGTCGAGCTTCTTGCGGATGGCGGTGGCCTTATCGAGCGGGAGGGCGGAGATGTTGAAGCCATCGATCCCGCGCAGGTCGATGTGGCGCAGGCCGGCGCGCTTGAGCGCGGCGATCTGAACGTCGCACGCATCGCCAGCCTCGTCAGCGAAGGCGCTGAGCAGCCAGGTGGTGGAGCAGGAACGCAGGGGGATGGTGGTGGTCATCTGTTTTCTCTGGCGAGCCGCGACCGTGAGGGAGCGGTCTGTGAATCGTCGGAACAAGAGAAAAGAACCGCTCCCTTACGGTCGCGGCTCGTTGCAATCCTAATACACATGCTGCTGCGCCGGGTCGATGCCGATGTAGTCCTCGTAGAGCGGCTTGAGCCGTTGCGGGAGTGAGGCCATCAGGTTTTTTGCGTAAGTGGAGAGTGGCCAGGGCGGGGTGATGCGCGGGTGTTTGGGTCGGAAGCCGACGCCGCAGCTCACGCGGATTTCGGTGCCTTTGTGGGGGAAGACGCCGTGGTACGTCCGGCCGTGGAAGAGGGTGCGGTCGCCCGGGTCGGTGAAGAGCGGGAGCATGCCGGGGACGTCCATGCCGCCGTAGCCTTTGGGTTCCGTGCCCCTGGGGAAGAAGCTGCGCCGGTCTGGGGTGAATTCGAAGCCCTCGGGCCCGGGCCAGTCGGCGCGGTGGGAGCCGGGGATGACCGCCAGGCCGGCGTTCATCGGGTGCAGGCCGGTGAGGTAGAACGGGCCGGAGAAGTGGTTCATGGAGCGGTTGAGGACGTCGTCGAGGTTTTTCGGCGGGCCCTCGTTGAAGGACATGTCGGTGTGCCACTGCATGCCGGGTGAGCCGGGCATGCGGACGATAGAGGCCGAGCGGTGGAGGGTGAGGTCGGGCGTGCCGAGCATGAAGCGGGAGAAGTTGACGAACTCCTCATCGTCGAGGAGGCGCCAGAGCACGGGGCAGTGCTCGACGAAGGCGTGAACGGTGCGTGACTCGCCGGGCTGCAGGCCGTTGCGCGGGTTGACGACGGCCAGGGCGGCGAGGCGGAGCTCCTCGACGTAATCGAGGGGGAGCACACGCTTAACCACCGCGAAGCCGTGCTCGTGGACGCAGGCGCGGATCGCGTCGAGCTCGTGCTTCTCGAACTCGTAGCGGTAGGAGAGTTCGGGTTTCTCAAACTGCTGCGTGGCGGTGGTCATGGACTTTTTTCTCTGGCCGCTCGCGGCTTAGCGCTGCAACTGCGGCGGGGCGTCGGAGGGGGTGGTGCGCATCGCCTCGCCGGCGCGGACGCGCCAGACCTTCACGCGGTCGGCCTGCCAGGAGGAGACGGCGTCCCAGCTCAGTGTGACGGTGAGGACCTGCGGCACGGGCGAGCCGGGTTCCATGGGCCGGAGCACGTCCACCTCGGCATCGGAGCCGCGGATGCTCAGGCGGCGCACCTCGACGGTGGGCAGGCCGGAGGTGGCGGCGTCGGTGGACCACATGGCGTTGGGGCTGATCTTGGGCGTGATCAACTCATACGTCGCGGGCAGCGTCCCCTTGGGCATGATGACCTGGAACTTATCCGAGGCGACCGGGCTGTCCGCGATGGCGGCCTTGATGGCCACGACGGCGACCTCCTGCACGGTCTCGAGGTTTGGGTCGTGCGAGGCGGCGTCGCCGGTCTGCGCGGGGATGTTCACCCAGGGCGCGCAGCCGCCGATCGGCAGCGCGAGAGCGGCCAGGAGCAGGAGTGTTCGCGTGGTCATGGTCGGAGTCCTTGAGTGTTTCGGTGGTGGAGGCCCCGTTGATGGGGAACATTCTAACAGCGGGACGCGCGGGGGATCATCGTTCGTTCGCGTTGAGGTCAGAGCGGCGGGTGTAGGTCGGTGCTCAGATATTTCAGCCCGCTGTCGCAGATCAGGATGACGACGGTCGCGCCGGCCTCGCGTCCCTTGAGGAGCTGCGCCGCGGCGGCGAGGTTCGCGCCGGCCGAGAAGCCGGCGAAGATGCCCTCCTCGGAGGCGAGCGCGCGGGCGGCGGCGGTGGCGTCGTCGTCGGTCACGGTCAGGTAGTCGGTGACGAGCGAGCGGTCGAGCAGGGGGAGGTCGGCGATCGCGTAGCCGCCGCCTTGGATTTTGTGGCTGGGGTTGGTGACGGGCTTGCCGGCGAGCACCGGGGCGGTGGCGGGCTCGACGACGTAGGCGCGGAGTGCGGGGTTACTGCGTTTGAGGAAGCGTGCCACGCCGGTGAACGACCCCGCGGTGCCGGGAAGATCGACGAAGACGTCCACCTTGCCGCCAGCCTGCCGCCAGATCTCCGGGCCGGTGTGGCGCTCGTGGGCGAGCACGTTGCCTTGAAGCTCGAATTGATTGGCGCGGAAGGCGTGCAGTTCCTTCACGAGCTGCCGGGCCCGCTGCTCGACCAGCGCCAGGTCGTTGCCGGAGACCTGACCGGGGACCGCGCCTGGGGCCTGATCGACAAGCTCGACGCGGGCGCCCAGCGCGGCCATCATCCGGGCGCGTTCGATGGTGTTGCCGCGTGACATGACGGCGACAAACGGGTGGCCCATTGAGCGGCAGACGATCGCCAAGCCGGTGCCCGTGTTTCCGCTGGTGAGTTCCACAACGGTCTGGCCGGGCTTGAGGTCGCCCGAGGCGCGGGCCTCGCGCATGATCTCGAGGGCGATGCGGTCTTTTTTCGAAAAGCCGGGGTTGAGGTGTTCGAGCTTGGCGAGGATGCGGCCGCGCAGGTTGCGCGATTCAACGAAGCGGCGCAGCTCGACCATGGGCGTGTGGCCGATGACGCCGAGGATGGAGTCGCAGAGGGGCGGGCAGTAGTCGTCGTCGGGTGGCGGCGTAGGCATGGCGTGATTGTCCCGCAACGTGCCCGCGCCGCAAGATGTCGCGCGGCCGGCGAAGATGCGAAAGAAAAAGGCCGTGGGGTTGCCACGGCCGCTGTATGGTTGAGTTGTCCGATGGTCGAGCGTGTTTACTTGACCTCGATCTTGCGCGGCTTGACCTCTTCGCGTTTGTGGAGCGTCAGGTGCAGCACCCCGCCGTCGAGCCTGGCCTCGACTTTGGTGTCATCGAGCGTGTTGGGCACCGTGAAGCTGCGGGCCACGCGGGTGAATCGCCGCTCGTTGAGGTGCGTTTCGCCCTTGCGGGGCTCTTCCTTGCGCTCGGCGGAAATGGTGAGCATGCCGTTCTCGAGCGTGACATCCACCTCCTCGCGTTTGAAGCCGGGCAGCTCGGCGTCAACGTAGAGGTGCGCCTCGTCTTCGTGGATATCGACGGGGTACACGCCCGTCAGCGTGCCATCGGGCCGTTCGCCCCAGTAACGGGTGAGCATGCGGTTCAGCTCGTTTTCGACTGTGTCAAAAGGGCTCTCGAAACTTGCGCGCCTGCGGATGATGGTGGGCAGCATGGAGGGTCTCCTTTCATGGTTCTGCGATGCGGCTTCACGCCGTTGGTCGGAAACGCCCCGTCGTCCATCGACGGGGTTACGACGTTCCGCCGTGGGTGTTTCATGCAAGCGGGATGCCAGGGGGATCCTTGATTTTGTCGTGGTATGAGGGGGTTTATTAGAGCCTGAGCGGAGTAATTTCTGCCAAAGTGGCAAATGGATGGCGGGACGGTGCAATGTTGGCAACGGGGGGTGATCCTTTTTTGATTCGCACGTCCAACCGTGCAACAATGCCTCCACTATGCCGATCCGCGCCGCCATATTGGGTCCGACGGGTTACACGGGGCTTTACCTGATCCAGGGCCTCCTGCGCCACCCCGGTGCGGAGCTGACGTATCTGGCGAGCCATCGCGAGACGCTGCCGAACATCGCCGATGAGTTCCCGCAACTGCTGGGGCAGGTGCCCGAGCAGGTGGCGGTCTGCCGGCCGATCGACCCGGACGCGATCGCACGCTCGGCGGACGTGGCGTTCCTCGCGCTGCCGCACCGGGCCGCGATGTCGTACGCCCCGGTGCTGCTCGATGCCGGGCTGCGGGTCATCGACCTCTCCGCCGACTACCGGCTGACCGAACCCGCGCTGTATCAGAAGGCGTACGGCCACCCGCATGAGGACGTCAAGAACCTCGCCGACGCCGTGTACGGCCTGCCCGAATTGTTCCGTGATGACCTCCCGGGCGCAATGCTCGTCGCCAACCCCGGGTGCTACCCCACGGCTTCCGCGCTGGCGATCGCGCCGCTGCTATCACGCAGCCTCGTCAAGCCTGACGGCATCGTCATCAATGCCGCCTCGGGCGTCACCGGCGCGGGCCGGGTCCCGGCTCCTCATCTGCACTTCGTCGAGCAGAACGAGTCGTTCATGGCGTACGGCGTGATCGGCGGACACCGGCACCAGCCCGAGATCGAGCAGACGCTCGCCATCGTCGCGGGCCGGCCGGTCTCACTGCTCTTTGTCCCGCACCTGCTCCCGATCGACCGGGGCATCCTGGCGACGATCTACCTCGAACCCGCCAGCGGTGACGTGACGCAGGACGATTTGCTGGAGGCGTACCGGGACGCCTACCGCGACGACCCGTTCATCCGTCTGCGGAAAGACCCGCCCAACGTCAAACACGTGCGGGACACCAATTTCTGCGACCTGTGCGTGCGGCTGATCCCCGGCCCGACGCCGCGCGTCGTCGTGTTCAGCGCCATCGACAACATGATCAAGGGCGCCAGCGGTCAGGCGATCCAGAACATGAACCTGGTCTTCGAGCAGGAAGAAACGGCCGGTCTGCTGTAACGCGGGTCACGGCTGCTGTGCATTCAGGAACGTCTTGAGCTCCTCGTACCCCTGGCGGCCCAGTGCGTGGTTAGGACTGCGGACGAGCAGCGTCTCGTAGTACCGGAGGGCCGAGGTGTAGCGGCCCTGGACCACAGCCAACTGGGCGAGGTTATAGAGCACGTCCGGTTGATTAGGCGCGAGGTCTTCCGCAGCCTTGATCTGCGTCTGGGCTTCGACCGTGTTGTGTTGGAGCAGATAGACCTCCCCGAGGCGTATGCGGGCCTGCCAGTTGTCGGGGAAACGCTTCACGACCTCGCGGAACTGATTGGCGGCGCCGTCGAGGTTGCCGCGGCGGAGATAGACCGTGCCCAGGGTGGTGCGGGCCTGTGGGGAATCGGGGCGTCGCTCGACGGCCATCTGGAGCCAGTGCGTGGCGTCGTCCAGCTTTTCACTGCGTGCCAGTTCCGTGCCGAGTTGGAACATGGCGACCGGGTTGTCGGGGTGCCGCTCGAGATCGGCGCCCATGCGGGCGACGGCGCTCTGCCAGTCATTGTTGGCGTGCCAGACGTTCCAGCTCATGACGGCGACGATGAGCAGGGCGGCGATGGAGGCCGCGGCGCGGCGTCGCTTGGAGCTGAAGAGCCATGGCCGCAGGATCGTCGCCAGGGTCACGGCGGCGGCCATCAGCGCCGGGAGCATCAGCCGGTTGGCGGTGTAGACGCCCGACGGGAGCAGCAGATTGCCGACGATGAGGTATTGACCGAGCGCCATGCCCAAGCCCAGGCAGAGCCAGTGGTGCCTGTAGAGCGCGGCGATCGCCGCGGCAACGACGGCCGCCAGCACCGCGACCCCCAGCCACGGCGGCGCGTCGTTCCATGTCTGCATAGCGACGGGCACATGGCTGAAGCTCGTGTCGGCGAGGAAGACCTGGCGGAACTGAACCCACGCGATGGCCAGGGCGCCGGGCAGCCGCTGGTCGAAGGTCAGGCCGCGCAGCGGGTTGGAGATCATGTCCGCGGCGGTCGCGCCGTAGGAGACCTTCAGGCCGACCGTCCAGGCGCGGGCGACGAGGTAGGCCAGTGTCGGCACGGTGAGCAGGATCAGGCCGCTCCACATGGCGATGCGCGATCGCGGGCTCATGGGATGGATGGCCGCCTCGTGCCGGTTTTGCGGCCGTGCGATCCATGCCTGGGTGAGCGCAAGCGGGACGAGGAGGAAGCCGGTTTCCTTGGAGCCCAGCGCGACGACGGTGCAGAGCAGGGCGTTGAAGATCAGGTGGACCGGCCAGCGTCCCAGGTCGATGGCGCGTTTCTGGGTGTAGAGCGCCCCCAGCAGGCCGAGCATCGCCAGGAGGTCCGCGCGTCCGACGACGTGGTTGATGAGTTCGGTGTTGACCGGGTGCGCCACCAGGAGCGCCGCGGCGAGCCAGCCGCAGGCCCGGCCGGCGTAGCGCGCCATCCACATCGCCCCGACGCAGCCCACGGAGGCGAGCAGGATGATGTTGACTACGCGGAAGCCGGCGGGGTTCATCCCGGTGACGCGGTTGTTCAGGTGATAGCTCAGCACGGTGATGGGGCGGTAGAGGTTGTGGTCCTCCGCCTTGCGCGCCCAGTAGTCGTGCGTCCAGAGCAGCCAGAGCCCCTGGGGTTCGACGACATCGGGGTGCTGCTCGATCGCCAGCGGGTCGTCGATGATGAAGGGGTTGTGGATGGCGTTGGTGTAGAGAAGGAAGGTGAGGGCGACCATCACCAAAGGCATGAGGATGCGCACGGCGCGGAGCGATTCCTGCGGCGGGATCGGCTCGGGCAGAGGTTGTCTGGGCTTGGCTCTCATCCGGTTCACGGCTGCATCTGGCATGTCGTCACCCCCGCGCCCCCCCGGCAACGGTCCGCATCTTCATCGAGAGTCGGGGGATTTACCACCGGCGAACACGGATGATTATTCGTGGACACGGTCGGACGAGCGAACGCGGGGCGGTGAGTTCCCGCGGTTATCGGTGTTTATTATCGGTGTTCGCCCCGGACGACTTCATCGCTTCGAGCCATTTGGGGTCCACGCCGTTCTTGGGGCAATAAGCGGCTAACGGGCAGTTGTTGCACCGGGGCTTGCGTGCTTCGCAGACGACCCGGCCGTGGTGGATCAACAGGTGGGCGAGCATGGTCCATTGTTCGCGCGGGAAGAGCAGTGCCAGGTCGCGTTCGATCTTGACCGGGTCGGTGTGTGTTGTGAGCCCCAGGCGTTTGGAGAGGCGGGATATGTGTGTATCGACGACAACGCCCTCGTTCTTGCCGTAGGCGTTGCCCAGGACGACGTTGGCGGTTTTCCGCGCGACGCCGGGCAGGTGGAGCAGGTCGTCCATCGTGTCGGGCACACGGCCGCCGAACCGTTCCAGGATCAGTCTCGCGGCGCCGCGGATGTTCTTGGCCTTGTTGCGGTAGAAGCCGGTGCTACGGACGACCTCTTCGATCTCGGGCAGCTCGGCTTCGGCGAGCGACTTGACCGTCGGGAACCGGCGGAAGAGGTCGGGCGTGACCATGTTCACGCGCACGTCCGTGCACTGGGCCGAGAGGATGGTGGCTACCAGCAGTTCGAATGGATTTTTGTGGTTCAGGGCGCAGTGGGCATCGGGATACATGGCGAGCAGGTCGCGGTAGATGCGGGCGGGATCGACGGGCAGGGATGACTTGGACTGACGCGCGGGCGATCGCCCGCCCGCGGCGGGGCGGTTCACGGGGGAGACCTTCCTCTTTTCCTTGGATCGCTTCATTTGTGTCGGCGGCAGATCAGGTCGATGGAGGCGGCGTGCTCGATGCGCTCGACCAGGTTGACGGCCTGCCATATGCCCGGCGCGGCGACGACGAGCGAGCCATTTCCGCGCAGGGCGACGGCGGGTGAGTGCTCGAAGGCGGCGTGTAACGCTGCCTCATCCTCGTCGGTGATGATCTTGACGGGCGCGACCCCGGCCAGCGCCAGGGTGTCCGCGTCGGGTGAGAGGCGGACGAGCGCGGCGAGGTTGGGCGGCGTGGCGTGGATGGTCGCACCGAAGGGGGTTATCGCTTCGGCGGGGCGGCCGTTGGCGGCGGCGCGGTCGAGCCCGACACGGTAGGCGATGCGGTGGGGGCGCCAGGCGTCGGCGGAGATGGCGGGCCCGCCGACCAGGTCCATGCCGCCGATATCGACCACAGCCAGGTCCGCGTCGCGCAGGTCGCTGCGGCGCAGGCCTGCGGGGGTGACGAGGAAGCGCCTGCGGTGCACCTCTACCGAGAGCAGGCCGTCGTCGGCCAGCAGCAGGCCACGCGTCCAGAGTTCGCGTGCCGCCTGGCAGATGTTTTGCCGCAGGAGAACCTCGCTCATGGTGCGGCAATGCCTCCCTTGAGTTGGGGCGCGGCGGTGGGCGGGGTTGCGGAGTGCAGGGCGAACGCCGAGACGAGAACGGCGGCGGCCATGCCGAGCATCGCAGCGCCGACGAGCCTGGTGCTGGTCTGGTGCCATTGGTTGAAGGTCACGCGTGCGGCGGTGCGGTCCTGATCGGTGGCCTGTGTGTTGTACATGCGGTTGCGCAGCTCCCAGACGCGGGGGCTGACGACCCGGCGCTCGGCGGCCAGGAGCGCGACGACCAGCACAAGGAGGATCAGGCGGGTGATGTTGGCGGGCGAGCGCACCCCACCGGGGAGTGTGTCGGCAAAGAGCGTGCATTGCAGCGAGGCGCAAACGCCGACGACTAGGAGAAACACCATCAGTATTTTGCCCAGCGTTTCGAGAGCGGCACCCGTCGCCGCGCCTGCGATGATGCCGGGGAAGTGCTCGGCCAGTGCGGGGTGGGCGTAGGGGCCGGACTGCAGGACGGGGCCGAGCTCGCGCACCGTGCGGAACGTGACAGCGGCGGAGACGGCGAGCATGAGCGTCGCGCCGAACGCGCCGCCGAGGCAGAGCCAGTAGAGGCCGTGAACCAGGCGCAGCAGGTGGGGGTGTGAGGTCATGGCCGGCGCTCCGCGTCCGCGTCGTTGTGGGCGCAGCAGCCCTTGACGAAGGTCGTGCCGCGCTCCCAGATTTCACGCTTCCACACAGGCAGCTCGTGCTTGACGCGGTCGATGAGGTAGCGGCACGCCTCGAAGGCCTCGCCGCGGTGGGGCGTGGCGACCTGGATGACGATGCTCGCCTCGCCGGGGTTCACGACGCCCGAGGCGTGGGTGATGCGGACGGCGCGGCAGCCCCAGCGCTGCGCGGCGGCGCCGGCCATCTCACGCAGGAGAGACTCGGCCATCGGGGCGTACACCTCGTACTCCAGGCGGATCAGTGCGCCGAGCTCGGGGTGGGTTTCCCGCCGCGTCCGGCCAAGAAAAACTGATTCGGCGCCGCAGTCCGCGGGCCAGTCCATCGGGCGCACCGACACCGGACTGGGCTGAATGCCCGTGTCGAAAATACAACCGTCGCTGGTTGCGGCCGCTCCTCCCATGACGTTCATCGATGTCAATTCACCCGCAGTATGCGGGGCGTCGTTTTGCCGGTCCGAATAAAGGAGTTTACACCCCTGGCATGCCTCCCGCCACCAACGGCGGCCATCCGACGTGTCCGACGGCGTGCGATGGGGTTAATTGTCCGCCGGTTTTGAATCCGCGCCGCCTTCCGCGGGCTGGGTGTCCGCGGCCGATTGCAGGGCGGCGATCACGCGAGTGTCCATGTCGCGGCTGCCCTTGCGCAGCTCGGCCGACACCAGCTTGGTGAATTGATCCGGCGTGTACCCGGACTTGGCGAGCATCGCCTTGAAATCCGCCTCGCTCAGGCCCGCCTTGAGTCGTTCCGCGGCCAGGAGCACGGCGACCTGTCGGTTGTCCCAATAACCTTCGGCGTTGCGGCGCTGACGCAAAGCGCCGAGCACCGCGACCTGGATGCCTGCATCATTCTTGGGACCGGACCACCTCACGCCCGGCACGAGCGACCGCGTCGGGATGCCCACGACCTTGAGCCTGCGCCAGTAGTTGTCGTTCTGCTGGCGCTGCGCGAGTTCATCACGCTCCTTGAACCGGGCCTTGACCTCGTTGCGGGCCTCGTCCGACCAGCCCGTCTGCCGGTGCATCTCGTCGCGTTCTCGGTTCATCTGTTCCCGGTCAATGAGCCATATCTGCGAGACCATCATCTCGTCAGGGCCGATGATCTCCTCGACGGTCCACGAATGGACGTAGCCGTACGCGCCGACGCGCATGTCGGGGAGCGCTTTGGCGATGGCGTCCACCTCGGCTCGCGGTGGGGAGATGCGGTGGGACGTGACCATGGTGTTGGATCGCGTCTCCACCACACGGGTCAGCTTCTCGATCGCCTCGGAAGAGGAGAGATGTCTGCTGTTGGCGAACTTGGGATCGTAATCGAAGGCGACGTAATCATCGCCGAACTTGTAGAACCGCTTGGCGAAGATCGGCCAGTACCGCGCCCACATCCGCTCACGGCGCTTGACCTCTTCGGCCTCGGCGCGGTCCGCACCGGCGCTGCCGGCGGGCTGCGTCGCGGCGGGCTGGGTGGCGGCCTCGTCATCTTCTTCATCGATGTTGGCGGACGGCCGCGTCTGCTGGGCCATGCCACACACCGCCGGCCACAACAACACCAGCATCGCCGCCACATACACCGTCGGGCCGATCCATCGCCACCGTGCTTGCCCCGTCATCCTCGATGCTCCTGTCGCGCGGCGTCTCAAGGACCACCATGCCCGTGGGTATCGTCCGCCGCCATCACGTCGGCCCATCATAATCACCAGCGCAGCGACGGGCGCTCATTTGTGGTGGTCTTTGTCCTTGACCCTGCCCATCTCGATCGAAGTGAGGACGGCCGCGACCGACTCCTTCGATCCGGCGCTGCGGTGCTCCGAGCGCACCAGGTTCACGAACTCCTCGGGGGTGTACCCGCGCTTGGTGAGCAGGTCGCGGAACTGCTCCTTCGACAGGCCGTTCTTGAGGGCGTCGGCGGGGGAGAGCACGGGCACCTGCGTGGTGTCGCGGCCTGAGTCCTGTTTGTTGACGCGCTCGAACCCGAGGAACGCGACCTGCACACCCTTGCCCCGGGGGCCCCGCCAGCGTGAGCCCAGCGCCAGGTCCTTGGTGGGGAATCCGACCACCTTGATGTGCTGCCAGCGGCGGTCACGCTCGGGCATCTCCTGGAGTTCCCGCCGGAGTTTGAAGAGTTTGTCGATTTCGTAGCTGCTGTTGCGGTCGGAATACTTGCGTTCGTAGCCCTGCCGCTCGCGCTGCATCGCCTCGCGGTCGAGCACCCACAACTGTGAGACCATCATCTCCTCGGGCCCGGTCACCCGGTCGATGACGAAGGAATAAACCCAGCCGTACGACCCGGGTTTGAGGTTCGGCAGCGCCGAAGCCATCGCCTCCGCTTCGCCCGCCGGGCCATAACTCTTCTCGTCCTTCATCAGGTTGTAGCCCGGGATGCGGACCCTCTGCGTCGTCGAGAGGTCGTCCTTCGCCTGGTCGATCGACTTGAACCGGCTGTTGGCGAACTTCGCGTCGTAGTCGAAGCGCACGTAGTCGTCGCCGAAGGGTCGGAACGCCTTGGCGTAGGTGGACCAGTGCCGGTCGAACAGGCGTGCGACCCGTTCCGCGTTGTCGTCCGGGTCTTTGCCCGCGGCCGGCTTCGTGGCGGGCTGCGTCGCCGTGGAAGGCTCATCCTCCCAATCGTCGTCGTCTTTGCGCTTGCCCGTGTCGACCGGTTTTTTGTCGTCGGCCTTGGGCTTAGACCCCGGCGCCGCGGCGGGTTCGGCTGCCTTGGGGGGATCGTCTTCCCAGCCGTCGTCTTTGGATTTGGCGTCGTTAGCCCACGACGCCGCGCTCAACAGGGCCGCCATCGCAACCGCCGCGGCAGAGACGCCGAACCCCCAACGATGCACCCTATCGTGAACGCCTAGCGTCATCGTGGTTATCTTAGAACCCTCTCCGTCGTGTCACAAGAACTCCGCCGTCGCGCGGCCACGTCGCCGCATGTCCCCATTACCCGCCAACGCTCCGCCCCGGAAACAGGCAGCTTCCCCGCACCTATACGCGGCTACAGGCCGTTGGTTCGTACCGCTTATTTCATAGAATGCCGCCTCACGAAATCCTCATCCCGCTTGGAATCACCTGTGCCTACCCCGCTCGCACCCGATCTCCCCTGGTTCAACGAATGGCTCAAGCGGACGGGCGAAGCCTGCCCCGATTTCGACGCGATGCCCAGCTGCGCCGACCTGCCGCCTCTGCTCACCTTCGCCGACGGCCGCGCGGTGCGCAGCCCCGCCGACTGGGCCGCACGCCAACGCGAAATCCTCGGCCAGTTACGGCACTGGTTCTGGGGCACGTTCCCCGTCACGCCGCCGACGCTCGTCGCCCACCGCATCCTCACGGAGGAACGAGAGCACTACGCGATACGCCGCCGGGTTGAGCTGACGTTCGATGCGCGCAGCACGAGCATCCGCTTCATCATTGACCTCCTCATCCCCGATGGCGACGGGCCATTCCCCGTCTTCCTCACGCAGTCCACGCACCGCGGCTGGTCGGCGGTCGGCGTGTCGCGCGGCTACCTCTGCTGTACCTACCCCGCCTGCGACGGTGACGACGCCTCCTTGCTCTTCGCCCCGCTCTGCCCCGAGTGCGACTGGACGACCATCCCGCGCCGCGCCTGGCTCACCGGGCGGGTGCTGGATTATGTGCTCACGCTCCCGCAGGCCGACCGCCGCCACGTCGGCGTCACCGGTCATTCCCGCAACGGCAAGCTCGCGCTCATCGCCGCCGCCATCGAGCCGCGCATCACCAACGTCATCGCCAGCTCGGCCGGCGCGGGCGGGGCGTCGCCGTACCGCTTCACTTCCGAGCGCGAGTTCGCCGAGTCCCTCGACTGCACCACGTGGATGTGCCCCGACTGGTTCCACCCGCGCCTGCGTTTTTTCGTCGGCCGTGAGCACAAGCTTCCGATCGACACGCACGCCTACCTCGCCATCATCGCGCCCCGGCCCTGCCTGATCTCCTCCGCCTTCAACGATGCCTGCGAGAGCATCTTCGCCGTAGAGCGCGGCGTCGAGGCCGGGCGGCCGGCGTACGCCTTCACCGGTCGCTCGGAAAACCTCCGGCTCCTCTGGAGGCCCGGCGGCCACGAAACGAGCACGCAGCTCATCCAGACCTACTTCGACTGGTTCGACCACCACGCCGGCCGGGCTAAATACGATTTCTCGGACACGACCTACTTTCATTTCGATTGGCAGGAGTGGCGGCGGGACAACGCGGTCGCCACGCCGCCACGCCCGACGGCGGGCGCGGCGCGTGACGAACGCCGCCGTGTTATTCAATGGTCGCTCGGCGAGGAACCCCCGGCCGTGCCGCACTGGGGCGACTGTTACGGCAAGGACGCGCCGCACGTCTCCGTCATGCTCGACCGCAACGACCCACCGCCGTCCGCCAAGCGCGTCGGCGTCCAGTTTTCCGATTACGTCGCCGGGGACCTTTACCTGCCCGCCGACGCCAAGGGGCCCGTCCCCGTCGTCATCTGGCTCCACCCCTATTCGCAGGCGCAGGGTTATCGCGGCAGCTATATCTACGAGCCCGGCAGTTGGAAGCCCTACAAGATTTACGACGCGCTCACCCGCGCGGGCTACGCCTGCCTCGCCTTCGATCAGCTCGGCCACGGCACGCGGCAGCACGAGGGCTCCGGGTTCTACAAACGCTACCCGCGCTGGTCGCGGCTCGGCCGGATGGTGCGCGACGTGCGCGGCGCGGTTGATTTTCTGCGGGCGGGAGAGGGGAGGGTGAACCCGCTTGTCAGTGATCGGTGGAAGCCCGACCTGTCACGGATCGACACCGGGCGCATCTTTGTATCGGGTTATTCGCTCGGCGGGATGGTCGGGCTTTACTCCGCCGCGCTCGACGAACGCATCGCCGGCGTCGCATCGTTTTGCGGCTTCACCCCTATGCGCAGCGATACCGACGCCAAGCCCACTGGTGGCCTGCGCCGGTTTTGGGAGTGGTACGGTCTCCAGCCCCGCCTTGGTGAGTTCCACAACCGTGAACAGGACCTGCCATTCGACTTCGACGACGTGCTTGCCTGCGTTGCCCCACGACCGACGCTGATCGTCTCGCCGCTCCACGACCGCGACGCCGACGCGGGCGACGTCACACGCTGCGTAGAAGTCGCGCAAAACCACTGGCCCAACCGCTCAACGCTGACGTACCGCACCCCCGACGACTACAGCCGTTTTCAAGCGACGCAGCACGATGAAACGGTCGAGTGGTTACGCCGCGTCGCGCCCCTCTGAATCCAAGCCCAGGGACGAGTCCGCGAGTCCCCGAGGTCGTATTCGATTTATGCTATTCCCGCGCCCGCTCACTCAGCTTCCGCAACCGCTCAAACGCCTCCAGCGGGCTGAGCCGTGTGATGTCGATCTTGCGCAGGTCATCGACGACGGGGTGGTCGAGGTACTCGGTGAAGAGCGACATCTGCCCGTCCCGGCCGGCGGGCTTGGGCGGCGGCTGGGCGGGATGTGAAATCGCGGCGGTATCGGGCGCGGCGTGGCTGACGGAGAGCTGGCCTAGCAATTCGTTGGCCCGCTCGACGACGCCCGGCGGCAGGCCGGCGATCTTGGCGACGTGGATGCCGTAGCTGCGGTTGGTGCTGCCCGGGGCGATGCGGTGGAGGAAGACGATCTGGTCCTGCCACTCGCGGACGGTGACGTTGAGGTTGGTGACGTTGGGGAAGCGGTCCGCCAGGGCGGTGAGCTCGTGGTAGTGGGTGGCGAAGAGCGTGCGGCAGCCGCGCCCGGCCAGGTGCTCTGCGATGGCCCACGCAAGTGAGAGACCGTCCAGCGTGCTGGTGCCGCGCCCGATCTCGTCGAGGATGACGAGGCTGCCCGCGGTGGCGTGGTGGCAGATGTTGGCGGTCTCGGTCATCTCGACCATGAAAGTCGATCGGCCGGTGTGCAGCTCGTCGGAGGCCCCGATGCGCGTGAAGATGCGGTCACACAAGCCGACGATGGCCTCCTCCGCGGGCACGAACGAGCCGGTGTGCGCCAGCAGCGTGATCAGCGCCGCCTGGCGGATGTAGGTGGACTTGCCCGCCATGTTCGGGCCGGTAATCAAGGCTAATGAAGACGAGTCCAGAGTCCGGAGTCCAGAGTCCAGAGTCGGGGATTCAGAGCCGGGGGTCTCGGGCGTTTTCTCTTGGTCTTGACTCTGGACTCTGGACTCCGGACTCTGGACTTTCTTCCCGCATCCAAGATCGACATCGTTGGGCACGAACTGATCGCCGAGCACTTCGTCGAGCACCGGGTGACGCCCGGCACGAATAATGAGCGTGGGCTCATCGACGAGCGTGGGCCTCACGTACCGCCGCCTCCTCGCCTTGCGGGCGAAGCAGGCCAGCACGTCCAGTTCGGCGACGACCTCGGCGAACCGCTGCAGCGCCGCCATCTTCTCCTGCGCCTTGTTGCACAACTGAAAGAACAACTCCCCCTCGCGCGCCACCGCGCGCTGCTCGGCGGAGAGAACCTTGCCCTCGTACTCCTTAAGCTCCGGCGTGATGAAACGCTCGGCGTTCTTGAGCGTCTGCTTGCGGTGCCAGGCGGCGGGGGCCTTGTCGCGGTGCGTGGCGGTCAGCTCGATGTAAAAACCAAAGACCTTGTTGAAGCCCACCTTGAGTGAGGGGATGCCGGACGTCTCGATGAGGGTCTTCTGATACGACGCCAACCATGTGCTGCCGTCCTGCATGAGCAGACGGCACTCGTCGAGCGGGGCGTCGTAGCCGTCACGGATGAGCCCGCCCTCGCGCAGGTGGCCGGGGGGGGACTCGACGCAGGAGGCGGTGATGAGGTTGGACAACTCGCCCAGGGGTGCGGCGATGTCGTGGACGCGGGCGTGGTACGGCTTCACGCTCGGCCGCTCGGCGAGCACCGCCGCGAGTTTCGCCGCGTGCGAGGCACTCTTCCCCAATCCCACCAGGTCGCGCGGCGTCGCACGGCCCACCGCGATGCGCCCGAGGATGCGCTGCACATCCTGTACGCCCTCCAGCGAAGCACTGAGCTCGCCGAGGAACCGTTCGTCATCCACCATCGCCCCGACGACGCGCTGCCGCTCCTCGATCGGCTCCCGCCGCGCCAGCGGGAAGCAGAGCCACTGACGCAGCGTGCGCTTGCCCATCGCGGTGACGCACCCCTGCATCACCGCCAGCAGCGAGCCCTCGGTGCCGCCGGCACGGGTGGTGCGCTCCACCTCGAGGCTGCGCAGCGAGGTGGTGTCGATGACCATATGGTCGGTGCGGGTGAAGCGGCGGGGGGGCTGGAGGTGGGCGATGCGCGGGTGTGAGCCGGGTGTGGCGGGGGACGAGCCGGGCTGCTGGCCGACGCGCTGGGTTTCCAAGAGGTAATGCACAAGCGCGGAGGCGGGGCCGAGAGCGGGGTCGGAATCTTCGATGCCGAAGCCCGCAAGCGAAGCGACGCCGAACTGCCGTTTGAGCGTTTCGACCGCCTCGTCGCGGTGGAACTGCCAGCCCGGGCGCCCCGTGGCGGCGCAGGTGAAGGATTCGGTGAGCAGACGCACCCGCGCGGGCGGCTTGCCGTCGGCGGTCTCGACGTAGAGCAGTTCGCTCGGCGCGACGCGGGCCATCTCGTCGGTCAGATCGGCGACGGGCAGCGTGGCGGTGCGGAAATCCCCCGTGCTTAGTTCGACCCACGCGAGTGAGGCGGTGGCGTCGGGGTTGTCTCCGGCGTCGTGGAAGAGCACCGCGGCGAGCGGGTACTGTTTCCCCTCTTCGAGGAGCGAGTCGTCGGTCAGCGTGCCGGGCGTGATGACGCGGGTCACCTCGCGCCGCACCACGCCCTTGGCCAGCGCGGCCTCCTCCATCTGCTCGCACACGGCCACGCGGTGCCCCGCCTGGATCATGCGGCGCAGGTAGCCCTCGACGCTGTGGAACGGCACGCCCGCCATGGGCACGCCCTCGGTCCGCTGCGTGAGAGTTACGCCCAGCACGCGGTTGGCGAGCACCGCGTCCTCGAAAAACATCTCGTAGAAATCGCCCATCCGGAAGAACAGCACGCAGCCCGGGTGCTGCGTCTTGAACTGCTGGTACTGCCGCATGGCGGGCGAGAGTGGTGCGGGGGCGTCGGACATGGTGAGGAATGTACCGTGTTGTGGGCCGACGGGGGTTGGTGGAGCGGGCGAGGCTTATACTTGCCCACGATGTCACAACTGTTCGATACGTCGCCGGCGGGGCTCACGGGGCGGTTCGCCCATGTGGCGCTGGAGCGGGGGATCGACGCACCCGAGGGGCTGACCTACGCGATCCCCGAGGTGTTGGCCGACCTGCGCGTGGGGGAGCGGGTAGTGGTGCCGCTCGGGCGCGGGGATCGGCCGGTGTCGGGGTATGTGGTGGGTCTCACCGACAAAGGCGACTTCAAGTACATCAAGCCGGTGACCTCGCGCGACGCGGGCGCGATCTCACTGACGCCCGACCTGATCGCCTTGGCGCAGTGGATGGCCGGTTACTACTGCGCCCCGATCGGGATGGTCTTCGCGACGATGCTGCCGGCCGCGGTGAAGCGGGGCACGGGGGTGGTGCGGCGCACGATGGTTTCGCTCTCCCCGGGAACCGGTGCGGCGGCGCCGCCGGTGAAGTCGAAAGCGCAGCGGGCCGTGCTCGACACGGCGGCGGCGATGGCGGGCAGGGGTGAGGTCTGGGTGGAGATGAAAGTGCTCGCCGATCGCGCGGGGGCGAAGAGCGTCTCGCCGGTGAAACATTTAGTGGACGCTGGGCTTCTCGTTGCGCGGCAGGAGGAGCGCGTATTCGCCGAGTGGGAAGGGGAGATTGAGGCGTCACCCGCCATGTCGCTGACGCTGAATGAGGCGCAGAGCCGTGCGGTCGATCGGCTGGCGGCGAGCGTGGAGCGCGGGTTCAGCGTGCATCTTCTTTATGGCGTGACCGGCAGCGGCAAGACGGAGGTTTACCTCCGCGCGATCGAGCGCGTGATGGGGCGGGACAACTGCGGCGGAGCGGACAGGCCCGGCGTGATCGTGCTGGTGCCCGAGATCGCGCTCACGCCGCAGACCGTGTCGCGCTTCACCGGCCGGTTCGGCGGCGTGGCGGTGCTCCACTCGGGCCTGACCGCATCCCAGCGGCACGAGCAGTGGCGGCGCATCCGCGCCGGCGAGGCGAACATCGTCGTCGGGGCGCGATCGGCGATCTTCGCGCCGCTGCCCCGGCTCGGCCTGATCATCGTCGATGAGGAGCACGAGAACTCCTACAAGCAGGACCAGTTGCCCCGCTACCACGCGCGAGACGTCGCCATCCGCCGGGCGCACCTCGCGGCCGTGCCCGTGATGCTCGGCAGCGCGACCCCCTCGCTCGAGTCCTACCACAACGCCACCGGGGTCGGTGTCGCGGCGGAAGGGACATCGCCGTCGCCCCGGCAACACTGGCACCTGCAGCAACTGCCCGAGCGCGTGACGGGGCTGAAGCTGCCGCGCGTCGAGATCGTGGACCTGGCGCAGGAGCAGCGGAAGCGCTACGAGATGACCGGGCGCGGCGGCGTGCACCTGCTGAGCGTCCGACTGGAAATAAACCTGCGTTCGACGCTGGAATCCAAGGGCCAGGCGATGCTGCTGCTCAACCGGCGCGGTTACGCGAATTACATCGCCTGCCCCGACCACCGCTGTGGCTGGATGATGGCCTGCGACCACTGCGACGCCACGATGGTGTACCACAAGGACGCGGCGCTGCCGCTGGGCGGCGTGGTGCGCTGCCACCATTGCACCGCCGAGCAGATCCTGCCGGCGCACTGCCCGACGTGCGGCAAAAAAGTGACCGTCTTCGGCCTGGGCACGCAGCGGGTCGAGGAGGAGATCGCCCGCAAGTTCCCCGGGGCGAGGCTGCTCCGCATGGACTCCGACGTGATGCGCACGGGCCGCGACTACCACCGCAGCCTGGAGATGTTCCGCCGCGGGGAGGTGGATGTGCTGGTGGGCACGCAGATGATCGCCAAGGGCCTGGATTTCCCCAACGTGCGGCTGGTCGGCGTGATCGCGGCGGACACGGCGTTGCACATCCCCGACTTCCGCGCCGCCGAGCGCACGTTTCAATTGGTGGCGCAGGTGGCGGGCCGTGCCGGGCGCGGCGAACACGCCAGTTTGGTGATCGTGCAGTCCTTCAACCCCGCCGATCCGGCGATCGAGGCCGCCAGCCGGCACGACTACGAGGGCTTTGCCGCGCGCGAGCTTTCGCTGCGCGCCGAGATGGGGCTGCCCCCAATCTCGCGCATGGCCCGCATCGTGGTGCGCGACCGCGACCTGGCGGTGTGCACCGGTGAGGCGCGGAAACTCGCCGACCATTTGGAGGCGTTCAACACACAACTCAAACTGAATGTCCGCCTGCGCGGCCCGATGCCCTGCCCCATCGCCCGCATCGGCGACTACCACCGCCAGCAGGTCGAACTCATCGCGCCGCCGCCCGAGCCCGCCGCGACGCTCCAACGGTTGCTGACCGCGCTGCGTAACGCCCGCGTCCTGCGCTCCGACGCACACATGGCGGTGGATGTTGATCCGGTGTCGCTGCTCTGAGCGATCGGGGGCGGTAGCGGCGGATGAGACACGGGGTACACTGTTCGACCCCGCGCGACGCAAGCCGGGGGAACCAGGAAACCAAGCCATGACGCAGACCGGAACACGGACGGAAAAAGACTCGATGGGCGCGATGCAGGTGCCCGAGTGGGCGCTCTACGGGGCGAGCACGCAGCGGGCGGTGGAGAACTTCCCCGTCAGCGGCAGGCCGATCCCGGCGGAACTGATCCACGCCTTCGGCCTGCTCAAGGCCGCCTGCGCCAAGGTCAACCTCGACCTGGGCAAACTCCCCAAGGACAAGGCCGCCGCGATCATCGACGCCGCCGGCGAAGTGGCCAGGGGCGATCTTGATAAGCACTTCCCCGTCGATGTCTATCAGACCGGATCGGGCACCTCCTCCAACATGAACGCCAACGAGGTGATCGCCAACCGCGCCTCGCAGAAGGCGGGCAAACCCATCGGCTCGCGCGAACCGGTCCATCCCAACGACCACGTCAACATGGGTCAGTCGAGCAACGATACTTTCCCGACGGCTATGCACGTCGCCGCGGCGGTGGCGATGGAGAAGCAACTCAAGCCCGCGCTGGAAAAGCTGCACAATACGCTGGCCAAACAGGCGAAGGATTGGGACGACGTCATCAAGATCGGTCGGACGCACCTGATGGACGCCACGCCCATCCGCATGGGCCAGGTCTTCAGCGGTTACGCCGAGCAGGCCGGCCTGGCGGTGGGGCGGACGAACAAGGCGGTCCACGCGCTGAGCGAGCTTGCTATCGGCGGCACGGCCGTCGGCACGGGGATTAACGCCCACGTCGAGTTCGGCAAACGCGTCGCCGCGGAGCTGAGCAAACAGACCGGCGTGCCCTTCGCCGAGGCGAAGAACCACTTTGAAGGGCAGGCCGCGAAAGACGGATACGTTGAGGCGTCTGGTCAACTGAAGACCATCGCCGTGAGCCTGTCGAAGATCGCCAACGACATCCGCTGGCTCGGCAGCGGGCCGCGCTGCGGCATCTTCGAACTGATCCTCCCCGCGATCCAGCCCGGCTCATCGATCATGCCCGGCAAGGTCAACCCCGTGATCTGTGAGAGCGTGATCCAGGTCGCCACACGCGTCATTGGCAACGACGCGGTCGTCACCTACGCAGGCTTCGGCGGCGTGGGCTCGATCTTCGAGCTCAATGTGGCGATGCCCGTGATGGCCGACGCGATGATGGAGTCGATCCACCTGCTCACCCGTGCCTGCCACGTCATGGTGGACAACATGCTCTCCGCATTACAGGTCAACAAAAAGAAGTGCGAGGAACTGATCGACCAGAGCCTGATGATGTGCACCAGCCTCGCGCCGGTGATCGGTTACGACGCCGCCGCCAAGCTCGCCAAGGAGGGCTTCGAGACCGGCAAGACCATCCGCCGGCTCGTCCGCGAGAAAAAGCTGATGGACGACAAGAAACTCAACGAGCTGCTCGACCCGCGCAGCATGACCGAGCCGGGCGGCGAGGGCTCAGCAGGCGGGTGATGTGGATGTCGCCTGCCCGTTGCGAGCGGTTCGCACCAATTCATTGAACCGCAGCCCCGTCTCCACCACGCGGGCGAGGAAGGAACGTTCGTCGGAAATGCCGCTGTTGGCGATCACGACCTCCATCGTCATCGCGGGCTTGGCATAGGCGGACGCGGCGATCAGGCGTGCGAGGTGGGGCCAATCGACGGTGTCGGAGAAGAGCGGTTTGTGCAGGTCGGACTTGCCGTCGTTGTCGTTGAGGTGGAGCGCGATGAGCCTGTGCTTGAGCTTGTCGAGCCACTCCAATCCGTTGCCCGCGATGTTGCCGTGGCCCGGGTCGTAGCAGAAGCCGACGAATGCCGGTTCGTATTGTTCGAGCACGCGGGCCAGCGTGGCGCAGTTGTCGCCGGCCATGTTTTCCAACGCCAGACGCACACCGCGTTCCATAAAACAGGGCATGAGCGCGTCGAGGTTGCGGCGCATCCGATCCCAATACGAAGCGAGCGACACCCCGTCCCCCGGTTCGGTGGGGAAGTGCATGATGACCACGTCGCACCCGAGCCGTGCGGCCATCTCGACGCGGTTCCGGATCAGTTCGAGGCCCGCTAAGCGCCCGTGTTCCTGCGGCGAGCCCCAGTGTTTTTCACGGCCCGCCGAGCCGTGGATGTCGTTGATGAATAGACCGAGCTCGTCGAGCCAGCGGCGCAGCTGCGAGAGTTCGGCATCACCATAGAGGAAGTCCGTGTTCCACTGGTGGCACCAGTGCAGGCCGGTGATGCCCGCATCGGCGATGGCGCGGAGGTAAGGCTCGGGCGAGCCATCGCTGTGCACATAATCGGTGGTGATCGAAAGCATGTCGGCCAATCCGGGCCAAGTATACTGCCGATTCGCGGGGAGGCGGTGGGATGTTGGCCGCGTCTGCGGCCGGAATGTGGACGCCGTGAACCAAACAGAACGCCCGCCATCAATTATGCCGACCTACCGAGAGGCGCTGACCGTCTGGCTGCGCGTAGCGCTGCTCAGCTTCGGCGGGCCGGCGGCGCAGATCGCGGTCATGCACCGTATCCTCGTCGAGGAGAAACGCTGGGTCTCGGAAAACCGTTTCCTCCACGCCCTCAACTACTGCATGCTCCTTCCCGGGCCCGAGGCGACGCAGCTCGCGGCCTACATCGGCTGGCTGTTGCACGGCTCGGGCGGCGGGCTCACGGCCGGGCTTCTCTTCATCCTGCCGGGCTACATCGTCATCATGGCGTTGAGCATCCTGTTTGCGCTGTTCCACCAGGTGACGGTCGTGCAGGCGCTGTTCTTCGGCCTCAAGGCGGCGGTGATGGCGGTCGTCATCGAGGCCGTCATCCGCATCGGACGCAGGGCGTTGAAGAACTCATGGATGGTGACGCTCTCGGGGCTCGCGTTCACGGCGATCTTCTTCTTCGCCGTGCCGTTCCCGTTGATCATCCTGTCTGCCGCGGTGATCGGGTTCATCGGCGGCCGCCTCCGGCCGGACAAGTTCTGTGTGATCGGGGCGCAGGCGGACAGCGCGTCGGACTCGGCGGTGATCGACGACGCCACGGCACAGCGGGTGCAGCCGACGCTCGGCCGTGCGCTGCGCGTTGGGGGACTCTGGTTGCTGATCTGGCTCGGGCCGGTGGCGGTGTTGCTGGCAGTGCTGGGGCGTGAAAACGTGTTCACGCGCGAGGCGGTCTTCTTTAGCAAGGCGGCGGTGGTGACGTTTGGCGGAGCGTACGCGGTGCTGCCCTATGTTGCGCAGCAGGCGGTGGAGCATTTCCACTGGCTCGCGCCAGGGGACATGCTTGTCGGGCTGAGCATGGCGGAGACGACGCCTGGGCCGCTCATCATGGTTCTGCAGTTCGTGGGCTTCATGGGCGCCTTCAACCAGCCCGGTGCGCTGCCACCGCTGCTCGCGGGGGTGTTCGGAGGGACGATCACGGTCTGGGTCACATTTGCCCCCTGTTTCATGTGGATATTTCTCGGCGCGCCGTACATCGAGCGCCTGCGCAACCGGCGGCTGCTCGGTGCGGCCATGTCGGCAATCACGGCGGTGG
Source organism: Planctomycetota bacterium (assembly GCA_021413865.1). GTDB lineage: Bacteria > Planctomycetota > Phycisphaerae > Phycisphaerales > Phycisphaeraceae > JAIOPN01. The sequence continues at coordinate 86,561 of JAIOPN010000018.1, forward strand.
TGGTGGGTGTCATTATGAACCTCGCCGTCTGGTTCGCACTACACGTGCTGTTTACTCAGCTCACGGAACACGATTACGGCCCGGTCCGTCTGCTCGTGCCGTCGTGGGGCACGCTTGATTGGGCGGCGCTCCTGCTCGCGGTCGGCGCGCTGGTCGCGCTGGTGCGGTTCAAGGCGAACATGATCGCGACGCTGGGGGTGTGTGCGCTGGCGGGGTTGGTGTGGTCGTTGTTGATGCGATGACTCCGGTCCCCTCTCCCGGGGGGAGAGGGGCGGCGTCCCCTATAATCCCGCCATGGCATCGGGAATCGCACGGGAATTCGACGTGATCGTGATCGGCGGTGGCCACGCCGGCGCGGAGGCCGCGTGGGCGGCTGCGAACCTCGGTGCGCGCACCGCGCTGATTTCCATGGACCCGTCGCGCACCGGGGCGATGTCCTGCAACCCCGCGATCGGGGGGCTGGCCAAGGGGCAGATGGTCCGCGAGATCGACGCGCTGGGTGGGTTGATGGCGCTGGCGACCGACGCCACGGGCATCCAGTTCCGCATGCTCAACGCCAGCAAGGGGCCGGCCGTGTGGGGGCCGCGGGCGCAGTGCGACAAGTACGCCTACGCGAAAGAGGTGCAGCGGCTGCTCTCCACGCGGGAGGAGATCACGATCATCGCCGGCGTCGTGGAGGGGCTGGCCGTCGAGCGCGGGCGGATCACGGGGGTGCACTGCAAGATCGACCACGAGTACCACGCCCCGCGCGAGTCGGCCGACTGCTGCGGGGAGTTCGGCGCGATCGACATCGCGGAGAAGCCGATCTTCCTCGCCGCCAAGGCCGTGGTGCTGACCACGGGCACGTTCATGCGCGGCCTGATGCACACCGGCGAGCGCAAGACCGAGGGCGGCCGTGTCGGCGAGGGCTCGGCGGTGGGCATCAGCGGGGCGCTGCGGGGCCTGGGTTTTGAGCTGGGCCGGTTGAAGACGGGGACACCCCCGCGGCTGGCGGCGGAGACGATTGATTTCTCCTCGCTCGTGTTGCAGCCGGGGGATGACCCGCCGGTGCCGTTCAGCGACATGACGATGGATAAGTTCCCGGTCCTCGAACAAAAGCCCTGCTACCTCACGCATACCTGCGAGAGCACGCACGAGCTCATCCGCGCCAACCTGCACCGGGCGCCCATGTACAACGGCCAGATCGAGACCTCCGGTCCGCGCTACTGCCCGAGCATCGAGGACAAGGTGGTTCGCTTCGCCCAGCGCACAAGCCACCACGTTTATCTCGAGCCCGAATCGCTGAGCACCAACGAGATTTACTGCAACGGCATCTCGACCTCGCTCCCCGCCGATGTGCAGGACGTGATCGTGCGCAACATGCCCGGTTGTGCCAACGCGAAAATCCTCCGCCACGGTTACGCGGTCGAGTATGACATGGTCTGGCCGCACCAGATCGACGCAACGGGCATGACCAAACTTGTTGCGGGGCTGTTCCTCGCCGGTCAGATCAACGGCACCAGCGGTTATGAAGAGGCGGCGGGGCAGGGGCTGATCGCGGGGCTGAACGCGGTGCGTTTCCTGCGCGGGTCGGACCCGGTGCGATTGGGGCGGGACCAGTCGTACATCGGCGTGCTGATGGACGACCTGGTCACCAAGACGCCGCGCGAGCCCTACCGCATGTTCACCAGCCGCGCCGAGCACCGGCTGCTCCTGCGGGCGGACAACGCGGACGAACGGCTGACGGAACTTGGGCGCGGGTTGGGATTGGTGGATGACGCGCGCTGGGCCGTGTACCAGCGGCGCTCGGCGGTGATCGGGGCGTTGAAGGAATACATGTCGCGCACGATGTATGAGGGGGGGCGTCTTGTGGACTGGGCGCGGAGGTCCGAGGTCGATGCGGCGATGTTGACGGCGGCCATCGCGCCCGCGCTTCAATCGAACGGACAGAGCCAATGGGCTCAGCGGCAGCTCGTCGCACGGGTGCTGGCGGACGTGCAATATGAGGGTTACGTGAGGCGGCAGAAGCGCGAGGTCGCCAAGATGGCGGCGCAGGAGCAGACGCGGCTGCCGACGGATTACGATTACGGCCGGCTCACCGGCCTGCGGCGCGAGGCGGTCCACGTCCTGTCACGCTTCCGCCCCGCGACACTGGGCCAGGCGGGCCGCCTGGCGGGCGTCACCCCGGCGGACATCATGTTGCTGACGGTGACGATCGGTCGATGATCTCACATCCGGATTGGAATGGACGATAGATGAGCGGTAGATTGGCTGCCCGAGCAGCATGATGGCTCACCCGCAGGGAGTGTCGAATGCCCAACGCCGCCCAGAAAGTCCAGCCGTGCATCGTCGTGATCTTCGGCGCGTCGGGCGATCTGACGAAGCGCAAGCTGATCCCGTCGCTTTATGACCTGTATGTCGGCAAGCAGTTGCCCGAGACGTTCGCCGTGCTGGGCGTGAGCCGCACGCCGATGTCGGACGACGAGTTCCGCGGCCACCTGCTCGAGCAGGCGAAGAAGTTCGCGCACCACTACGACGACAAGACCTGGGCGGAGTTCGCCCCGATGGTGCACTACCACGCGGGGGACTCGACGCAGGCCGAGGCGTTCGGCCCGCTTAAGGCCCGCATCGCCGAGCTCGCCAAGCAGCACCGCACGGGCGACAACGTCATCCTCTACCTCTCGATGGCCCCACAGCTTTACGAGCCGACCATCGTGAACATCGGCGCCGCGGGCATGGTGACCGAGGGCAAGGCGTGGTGCTCGATCAACCGTGAACCGAGCTGGCAGCGGATCATCATCGAGAAGCCGTTCGGCCACGACCGGGAGTCGGCGGCGCACCTCAACCGCGTGCTCGGCCGGGTGTTTGAGGAGGAGAGCATCTACCGCATCGACCACTACCTGGGCAAGGAGACGGTGCAGAACCTGCTGGTGTTCCGTTTCGCCAATACGATCTTCGAGCCGATCTGGAACCGGAACTACATCGACCACGTCCAGGTGACGGCGGCGGAGACGGTGGGCGTGGAGGGGCGCGGGGGGTATTACGATTCGCCCTCGGGCGGGGCGCTGTCGGACATGATCCAGTCGCACCTGTTGCAGGTGATGGCGGTGGTGGCGATGGAGCCGCCGGTGACGATGCGCGCCGACGACATCCGGCTGGAAAAAACGAAGGTGCTCATCGGGGCGCGCGACATCACCACGGACATGATCCCGAAGATGGCGGTGCGCGGGCAGTATGGCCCGGGGCAGAACGAGGGCACGGCGGTCCCCGGCTACCGGCAGGAGAAGGGGGTCAACCCCGCGAGCCAGACGGACACCTTCGCCGCGCTGCAGGTGCACATCGACACCTGGCGGTGGGGCGGCGTGCCGTTCTACCTGCGATCCGGCAAGCGGATGGCCAAGAAGCTCACGGAGATCGTGATCTATTTCAAGCCCACGCCGCACGCGCTCTTCCGCGAGCAGGCGATGAAGAAGAACGGCATCCCACCGAATCAGATCGTGATCAACGTCCAACCCGACGAGGGCATCCGTCTGCGCTTCGAGGGCAAGGTGCCCGGCGCGGGGATGAACATGAAGTCGGTGGAGATGGACTTCGACTACGTCAAGCAGTTCAAGGCCAAGCCGCCCGAGGCGTACGCGACGCTGCTGCTCGACGCGATGCGCGGCGACCAGACGCTGTACAAGCACCGCAACGAGATCGAGGAGGCGTGGCGGATCGTGCAGCCGGTGGCCGAGCACTGGCGCGAGAACCCGCAGGACGACCTGCCGAACTACGCGGCGGGCACATGGGGCCCGTCGGCGGCGGACGTGATGATGGCGCGGGACGGACGGCACTGGCACAACCCGTGAGGCCTAATTTGGATAGGTCTCATCCGAGACAGATGGCGGCGAAGATTGCAAGGTTGGTCACCGTCAGCACCCACGCGATCAGAGCGAAACTCACGCGAACAATTCTGCCGCGGCGGTGCATCACATGCGGGTAGGCGACGCATGCAAGCATCGGTGCGCCTTCAATCAAAACCCCGCCCCCGGTCACCAGAAACCACGCATACAAATCCGGGTCGTGGCGCCACCCCAGGATCACGATTCCGAACACCATATAGAGCATGAGCAACAGGCTGAATCCCGTCCCCATCGCCAGCCCGATGATTGTCGTCATATAGAGGCCGAGCTTCGGGTAAACCAAACCGATCTGTAGCTTCAGTTCCTCGCCGCACTCCGGGCAGCGCTGATTTTTATTTTCCCGCAGGTTGTACCCGCAGCGCGGGCAGGGCGTGTCGCGGCTGGTCAGGTATTGAACGAGCAGCCCGGGATCGTCGGGAGGGGTATCCATCGGCCCGATCATGGTAACGTCGTGTATCCCTCCAAGGGAAGCGTGAACCATGGCCATCGACCTGACAAACCGCGTCTGCGTGATCACCGGCTGTGCCGAGGGGATCGGCGCGGCGCTCGCGACCGGGTTCACGGCGCGCGGCGCGACGGTCGTGGCGACGGACATCAAACCGCCGGTTCTTCCGAGCGTGGCGATGTCGCTGGCGTGGGACGTGACCGATCCGGCCGCGGCGACGCGCGTGATGGACGCTGTCGTCGCGCGGTTCGGGCGGGTTGATGCCTTCGTCGCCAACGCGGGGATTTATCCGCGTCACCCGTGGGACGAGATCACGCCTGAGGATTGGCGCAAATCACAGGCGGTGAATCTCGAAGGCTCGTGGTGGGGCTGCCAGGCGGCGGCAAAGGTCATGGTGCCGCGCGGGTACGGGAAGATCGTGACGGTGTCGAGCATCACGGTGCGGATGGGGACCGGGAACCTGACGCCCTACATCGCCGCCAAGGCGGGCATCATCGGCATGACGCAGTCGTTGGCGAGAGCGGTGGGGGCGCAGGGCGTGCGGGTGAATTGCGTGATGCCCGGGGCGATCCTCACCGACGCGGAGGTGCGGCTCTTCCCGGATCAGGAAACGGTGCTCAAAAAAGTGAACGAGGCGCAGGCGATCCCGGGGCGGATCGGGCCCGAGGCGATCGAGCCGACATTCGCGTTTCTCTGCGCGGTGGAATCGGACGCGATCACGGGGCAGGTGATCGCGGTGGACCAGGGGATGACGGCGGGGTGAATCCGACCCCCCTCCCGGGGGGAGAGGGGGTAAGAGCGGATACGTTTGTTACATTGCGTGCATGGAGAAGCTTTCCCTTCCCGGGCATGTCCACGTCGCCGCGACGGCCGACGCGTTGTTCGATGACTTGGGCCACGCGCTGCTCGGGGCAGCGGAAGAAGCCGTGCGCGAGCGTGGGGTGTTTCACCTGGCACTCTCGGGGGGCTCGACGCCCGAGCCGTTTTATGTGCGGCTCGTGACCGACCCGCAATTCCGCATGCTGCCGTGGAAGCAGACGCACCTCTGGATGGTGGATGAACGGCGGGTGCCGGAGACGGACGAGAGATCAAACTTCCGCATGATCCGTGAGACGCTGGCCGACCACGTGCCGACGCCGCGGCGACAGGTTCACCCCATGCCGGTGCTTCACGAAGAGGCGGCGCGGGAATATGAGCGCACGATGTCGGCCGCGTTCGGCCTGGCGATGCCCGCGGGGGATCAGCCGCTCGATCCCGCCGGTCCGCTGGTGCCGCGTCTCGACTTCGTTCTTCTAGGCATGGGCGACGACGCACACACCGCCAGCCTCTTCCCCGGCTCGGCGGCGACAACGGTCGTGCACCGATGGATCACCGCCAACGACGGCCCGGGCGTCACCCCGCCGCCCCGGCTCACCATGACCTTCCCGCTGCTCAACGGGGCCCGCTCGCTGGCGGTGCTGGTGGTCGGGGCGAAGAAGCACGCCACCCTGCGGCGGGTGGAGTTGCAGCTCAAGACCGGGGGGGCCTCGCCGAGCTTGCTGCCGATCACATCTATTGATCCGGTAAGGGGTGAGCTTGTGTGGTACCTCGACGCCGCCGCCGCGCGTGGTGCTAGCACTTGAGACGTGCTGTTCCGCTCAGGCTCTCCGATCACCTCCTGCTCATCTGCCTAAAACATCCGCACGTCATGCCGCGCTGCCTACGGGCTGGGCTTGGCTCCTAATACATTCTTGAGGTTTTCGCCGTGGTATTCGCCTTGGTCGCCAAGTTTGGCTCTCTGGCACCTGTTTTGCCAAAGGCTTTGAGGTGTCATCAGGGCGTCGTAATACGGTTTGATGCTGTGCAGGACGCTGGGTGTTCACGGTGTGCGTAGTGCCGTGTGCATCCCCGCAAGGGTTCTTGGCGAATACGCCTGCGGTGGGTGGCCGTGGGATTTCTGACGCAACCTCATTGTTTACCTAAGGATGGCTCATGCAACCCAAGAAAGATCAGAAGATGTATCTCAAGTGTTTGATTGTGGTGGGACTCGCCATGGTCGTCGCCGGATTGACCTGGGTATCCCAGGCGATGGCCCAGGATACGGCGGTCACCGCGCCGGTCGCGAAGGCTATCGCGACCTCGGCGCTGGCGCAGAACGCCCCGGCTCCCGTGCCTGATTCCACGGGTGCAGGCTACGGCGCTATCGGCGACGTTGGTTTCAAAGACGCCTCCAAACCCACCATCGAAGAACTCGCCGACCGTGTCGGCAAGAACAAGATCGCCATTAACTTCGTGTGGACGCTGATCTGCGGCTTCATGGTCATGTTTATGCAGGCAGGCTTCGCGATCGTTGAAGCCGGCCTCTGCCGCGCGAAGAACGCCGGCCACACCATGGCCATGAACTTCATGATCTACCCGCTGGGCATGCTGGGCTTCTACGTCTGCGGCTTCGCCCTGATGTTCGGCGGCGTCGGAGCGCTGGGCACCCTTGGCGGTTATGCCGGTTTGAATGCCGAGCACACCATCACCATCGCGGGGAAATCTTTCGGGCTCTTCGGCAAGACGGGGTTCTTCCTGAGCGGGCACTACGACGTCGCCGTTTACACCCTCTTCCTCTTCCAGATGGTGTTCATGGACACCACCGCGACCATCCCCACGGGTGCGTGCGCTGAGCGGTGGAAGTTCTCCGCCTTCATGCTCTACGGCTGTGCGGTCGGCACCATCCTCTACCCGATCTACGGCAACTGGGTCTGGGGCGGCGGCTGGTGCGCCCAACTCGGTAACATGTTCGGCTATGGCCACGGGGCCGTGGACTTCGCCGGCTCCTCGGTCGTTCACTTCCAGGGCGGCGTCATCGCCCTGGTCGGGGCGTGGTTCATCGGGCCGCGCATCGGCAAGTACAACAAGGACGGCTCCGCCAACGCCATCCCCGCCCACAGCATCCCGCTGGTCATCCTGGGCACCTTCATCCTGGCCTTCTGCTGGTTCGGCTTCAACGCCGGCTCCTCCCTCGCGGGCACGGACCTCCGCATCGGCATCGCGGCGACCAACACCATGCTCGCCTCCGCCACCGGCGCCATGGCGACCTGCCTCTGGATGTGGTGGTTCCGTGCGGGTAAGCCCGACCCTTCCATGATGTGCAATGGCATGCTCGCCGGCCTCGTTGCCATCACCGCCCCCTGTGCCTTCGTCAACTCGGCCTCCGCCTGCATCATCGGCCTGGTCTCGGGCATCCTCGTGGTCGAGTCCGTCTTCTTCTGGGACCGCAAGGTCCGCATCGACGACCCCGTGGGTGCGATCTCAGTCCACGGCGTCAACGGCGCTTGGGGCTTCCTGGCCGTGGGTCTCTTTGCCGACGGCAGCTATGGTGACGGCCTCAACGGCGTCACAGGCGGCGTCACGGGCCTCTTCTTCGGCGGTGGCGCCGGCCAACTCATCGCCCAGATCATCAGCCTCGTCGCCTGCGTCGCTTACCTTGCCCCTGTCTCCTTGCTTGTCTTCTGGCTCGTTGACAAAATGGTGGGCTCAAGGCCTGAAGCCGCCATGGAGATCGACGGCCTGGATATCCCCGAGATGGGCAGCCCCGGCTACGTCGGCATCGTCCTGGACAAGGCCTCCGAAACCCCCACGTCCAACTGAGCGCAGTGCGAGTAGTTTCTTTCCAAGCCTCCAATGTGAAGGATAAACACGCGTGAAACTGATCATCGCCTACATCCAGCCCGACAAGCTCAACAACGTCAAGTCCGAGCTCTTCAAGGCCGAGGTCCACAAGATTTCCGTCATCCCCAACGCCCTGGGCGCGGGCCAGCAGAAGGGATACACCGAGGAGTACCGCGGCGTCGTGACGGAGGTCCAGCTCCGCATGAAGGTCCGCATCGAGATCGGCGTCAATGACGCCTTCGTCAAGCCCACCGTGGACGCCATCATCAAGGGCGCCCGCAGCGGGAAGATCGGCGACGGCAAAATCTTCATCCTCGACCTGCCCGAATGCATCCGCATCCGCACCGGCGAGACCGGTTCGGACGCGATCGGCTGATTTATTGCCATCACACACACAACACACCCGGGCGCGCCGCGAGGCGCGCCCGGGTTCGTTTAACCCTCTTGTAGGGTGGCGCTGAGTCCGCGAAGCCCACCATCTTTGGTATGTGAGCGGCGAAGAGGTGGGCTTCGCGGACTCAGCCCACCCTGCAAGACCATCCACCCCTTTATTTGCAGCAACCACGCGGTTGCCTTATCTTTTGGGGCTCTGCATTACTAACGAGGAGACTCCCCATGGCGGTCGAAACACTCTACGACAAAGACGGCTCCATCAACGCCCTCAAGGGCAAGACCGTGGCCGTCATCGGCTACGGCTCGCAGGGCCACGCCCACGCCCAGAACCTGCGCGACTCGGGCGTCAAGGTCATCGTCGCCAACCGCCCCGATTCGCCCAACGGCCGGCTCGCCGCCGAGCACGGCTTCAAGCCCATGGAAGTCGCCGACGCCATCAAGCAGCTCAATAGCGGCGACATGTTCATCATGACGCTGCCCGACGAGGCACAGCCCGAGGTGTACGAGAAGTCCATCAAGCCCCACCTCAAGCCGGGCATGGTCTTCGGCGCGACCCACGGGTTCAACATCCACTTCAAGACCATCGTGCCGCCCAAGGACATCGACGTGGTCATGGTCGCCCCCAAGGGCCCCGGCCACACGGTCCGCTCCGAGTTCGAGCGCGGCGGGGGCGTGCCCTGCCTCATGTGCATCCATCAGGACGCCTCGGGCAAGGCCCGCGACATCGCCCTCGCCTGGGCCATCGGCGTCGGCGGCGGACGCTCGGGCATCCTCACATGCTCCTTCAAAGACGAGTGCGAGACCGACCTCTTCGGCGAGCAGGCCGTCCTCTGCGGCGGGCTCTCGCAACTCATCAAGTCGGCTTATGAAGTCCTGATCGAAGCCGGCTATCCTCCCGAGATGGCGTACTTCGAGGTCTGCCATGAGCTCAAGCTCATCATCAACCTCATCGAGCGCGGCGGCCTCTCCTACATGCGCTACTCGATCTCCAACACCGCCGAGTTCGGCGACTACCACACCGGTCCCAAGATCATCACCCCCGAGACCAAGAAGGTGATGAAGCAGGTTCTGGCCGACATCCAGACCGGCACGTTCGCCAAGACCTTCCGCGGCGACTACGCCAACGGTTTCAAGTGGTTCAAGGAGCAGCGCGAGAAGGACAAGAACCACGGCGTCGAGGTCGTGGGCAAGAAGCTCCGCCGCATGATGCCCTGGCTCAAGCCCGTCGAGGAGACCGCGCCGGGCAAGTGGGAACTGGCGACGAGCCGGGCGTGAGCGTTAGCCGTCGGGCTCGCCCGACGCTGCCGCGCGGACGCCTGGAGATTCCCCCCTCTCCCTCCGAGAGAGGGCAGGGGTGAGGGTGTCTTCGGCCGCCGATCGAGTGAAGGTACATGATGCGCCGCACACTCTTCATCCCGGCCATGGTGGTGATCTTCTGTGCGTGGGCCATTATCGCCCACGCCGCCGATGCCCCCGCAACCCAGCCCGCCGCTCAACCCACTCGCCGCGTCCTCATCGTCAGCATCGACGGCCTCCGGCCCGACGTCCTCCTCCGCGCCGACGCGCCGAATCTCCGCAGGCTCATGGCCACCGGCTCGTTCTCCTTCTGGGCGCGCACCACCGACATGGCCATCACCATCCCGTCGCACACCAGTATGGTGACGGGCGTGTCGCCATCGAAACACGGTATTACGTGGAACGGCTCACCCGACCTCCCCGAGCCGATCTACCCGAAAGTCCCCACGATCTTTACTCTTGCTCACGACGCCGGCCTGACCACCGCGATGGCCGTCGGCAAGAGCAAGTTCTACGTCCTCACCCGCCCTGAGACGCTCGACTGGTCGTATCTCCCCAAGGAGACCGCGCACGAGGATAAGGAGGTCGCCGCAGCGGCGGTCAAGATCATCCACGAGCACCGGCCGACGCTCCTCTTTGTGCACCTGCCACGCGTGGACACAACCGGCCACGCCCTTGGGTGGGGCGGCCTGGAGCAATTGGAAGCGGTCCACCTCGCGGACGCCGCGCTCGGGCTAGTCCTGGAATCGCTGGATAAAGAAGGCCTGCGCGGCTCGACGCTGGTCATCGTCAGCGCCGACCACGGCGGCGCCGGCAGGGGTCACGGCCCGGACGACCCGCGCTCCCGCTTCATCCCATGGATCGTCGCCGGCCCCGGCGTGCGGCCCAACCACGACCTGACCCTCGAACGCGATTTGAACGTGCGGACCGAGGACACCTTCGCCACCGCCTGCCATTTCCTGGGCCTCACGGCGCCGGCGGGCGTTGAGGGGAAGAATGTCGAGCAGGCGTTTCGATCGCCGTGAAGTGATGTGCGGCAGTGTCCTCGTTGAAAATGGGTGGCTGGGGCAGAGTCTTCGATGCCCCGGTTCGGCACCCGAACGGATCGGGGCATCGAAGACTCTGCCCCAGCCACCCGTCGGGTACGATTCAAAAACCATGGCCCATACGCACCACGCCGAACTGATCAACCCCGACGGCTCGCACAAGTTCACCAACGCCCTGTCGCGCGAGACCAGCCCCTATCTGCTCCAGCACGCACACAATCCGGTGGAGTGGCACGCGTGGGGCCCCGAGGCGTTTGAGCTTGCGCGACGCACGGGCAAGCCGATCTTCCTCAGCGTTGGCTACTCGACCTGCTACTGGTGCCACGTGATGGAGCGGCAGGTCTTCGAGAACCCGCGCATCGCGGCGGTGATGAACGAGCACTTCGTCAACGTGAAGGTGGATCGGGAGGAACGGCCGGACGTTGACGACATCTACATGATCGCGGTGCAGGTGATGACGGGGCACGGCGGCTGGCCGATGAGCGTCTTCCTCACGCCGCCCGGCGCGAGCGGCGCGTCAGACAAGGGGCTTAAGCCGTTCTACACCGGGACCTATTTCCCGCCCGAGCCGACGCGCGGCATGCCGGGGTTCCCGCAGGTGGTGCTGAGTCTTTCCAAATCGTGGAAGGAGCAGCGGGAGGAAGTGGTCGAGCAGGCGGAGAAGGTCGCGGAGGCGGTGACGGAGCATATGGGCCGTGTCGATGACCCGGGCGAACTGGGCGTGGGGCTCATCCAGTCCGCCGCCAATGGGTTGCTGCGCACCTACGACCCGGAGCACGGCGGCTTCGGCTCGGCACCCAAGTTTCCCACCCCCGGGAACCTGTTTTTGCTCATGGCGGTCTATCGCAACAACGCCAACGCCGATCTCTGGCGGTCGATGTCGCACACGCTGGACCGCATGGCCCGCGGCGGGATGTACGACCAGGTCGGCGGCGGTTTCCACCGCTACTCGACCGATGAGAAATGGCTCGTGCCGCACTTCGAGAAGATGCTCTACGACAACGGCCAACTCGTGGAGGCCTATCTTGAGGCCCGCGCGATCAGGCCCGACGAAAACGATCCCGGGCTATACGAGCGGGTCGTGCGCGAGACGTGCGACTACGTCCTGCGCGAGATGACGGACGCGACCGGCGCGTTTTGGTCGGCACAGGATGCTGAGGTCGATGCCCGCGAGGGGGAGAATTACCTCTGGTCGCCCGCGCAGGTGGAGGCGGCGGTGGGGGACGCAAAACTCGCCGAGCTTGCGATCAAGATGTACGGGCTGGACGAGGGGCCGAACTTCAAGGACCCGCACGACGAGGCCGCGCCGCCGGCGAATGTGTTGTTTGTGCGCGTGCCGTTGCATGAACTGGCGAAGCAGGCCGGGCGGACGCTCGGCGATGTCGTTGTGGCGAAACGGGAGATCGATAAGCGACTGCTTGCCGAGCGGAACAAGCGCAAGCAGCCTTCGACCGACGACAAGGTGCTGACGGCTTGGAACGGCATGATGATCGCGGGAATGGCCCGGGCGGGGCGCGACCTGGACGAGCCCCGCTACACCAAGGCCGCCGCCCGCGCCGCCGACGCGATCCTCAAACACATGACCACCGCCGACGGTGGGCTGCTGCGGACCATGCGCGGCGGCACCGCGAAAGTCCCCGCATTCCTCGACGACTACGCCTTCTTTGCGCAGGGCCTGATCGCGCTGCACCACGCCGACGGTGATGAGCGCTGGCTGCGCGAGGCGGTGCGATTGACGGCGGAGGCCACCCGCCGGTTCGCCTCGCCTGGGGGCGGGTATTACGACACGCTCTCGGACCAGGCGGACCTGTTTGTGCGCACGCGTTCGACCTATGACGGCGCGATCGCCAGCGGCAACAGCCGGATGATCCTCAATCTCGTGGACCTTCGCGCGGCGACCGGGGAACGCGTGTACCTCGACCGCGCGGTGGCGGACCTGCAGTCCTTCGCCGCGGCGATGCGTCGCGCGCCGCTGGGCACGACGCGGCTGGCCGAGGCGCTGCTGCGCGTCATGACGGCGGGCGTCGAGCCTTCGGCGGCGGGGCAGGCGCCGCGCGTCGATTCCTCCGGCAAACGCGAGCAGCGCCGCGTTGTCGATATCGAGGTGGATAGCGACCACATCACCCTCGGAACAAACGGCGAGGAACAGGCGTTGGCCGTCACGCTCCGCATCGGCCCGGATTACCACGTCAACGCCCACGAGACGGGTGATGAACACCTGATCCCCACCACGCTGGAACTCCACGGCGGCGGCGCGATCGCGCTGAGCGTGACGTATCCGGATGGCAAGCCGCGCAAGTACCCCTTCGCCGATCGCCCGATCCATGTTTACGAGGGCGCGGTGCGTCTCCGTGCCGTCCTGCACAGGACCGGTCCGGCGGACCCATCATTGCAACCCAAGCTCGTGTTGAAGTACCAGGTCTGTACCGAGATGAGCTGCCTCGAACCGCGCAGCGTCGAACTGCCGGTGGTGATCGGGTGAGTTTTTATTTGATGAGCGACCCGGCTGGGCCGTCACGTCTTGATCCGCCCCGGGTCGTGGTAGATGTTCATGCGACCCGGCCGGAGGAAGCCGACGAGCGTCATGTCCATTTTTTTTGCGAAATCCACCGCCAGGCTCGACGGCGCGCTGACCGCACAGACCATCGCCACGCCCGCCATCGCCGCCTTCTGCATGATCTCGAAGCTCGCCCGGCCCGAGACCAGCAGCACGCCCGGGTCGATCGGCAGCGCGCCCAGCAACACCGCCCACCCGATCACCTTGTCCACCGCGTTGTGCCGGCCGACGTCTTCCCGCACCACCCGCAGCACTCCCTCGGGCGTGAAGAGCCCCGCCGCGTGCAGCCCGCCGGTCTGCTCGAAGGTCGCCTGTGCCTTACGCATCACCCCGGGCAGGCCGTCGAGCGTGGCACGCGTCACCGTGAATTTGCCCGCGATCGGCGGGACATCCTGCGCGATGCGGTCGAGCGTCTGCTTCCCGCACAGGCCGCACGAACTGGAGAGGTACGTTTCACGGCGTGCCGACTCGATCTGCCTGGCGCGCCGTGTCATCGCCGTGTCGCCCAGGCGCACGAGGATGACGTTGCCGAACTTCGCCTCGCCGCAGGGCGTGATCGATTCGATCTCGTCGGGCTCGCGCACCACGCCCTCGGTGAGGCAGAACCCGGCGGCCAGCTCGGTGTCGTGGCCGGGCGTGCGCATCGTGATCGCCATCGGCGCGTCGTTGAGGCGGATCTCCAGCGGCTCCTCGACGGCGAGACGATCCTCGCCGGCTGTGAAGCAGGAGCCCTCGTAGCGGACCACGGGCTGTGGTGTTGAGGAGGGGGCGGGGGTTCCGGGTGGCGTGTTCACTGGCGGGGGTCCGCTGCGTTACTTGGCGTGCTGGACCTCATCGGCGGGGTCGCGGGTCTCGGGCCGCGCGGCGGCGGTGACCTTCTCCACCCGCACCGCGCTGATCTTGTATTCCGGGCAGCCGGTGAACTCGTCCACGGCGCTGCCCACCAGCAGGTTGGTGCGCGACTCGGGAAAGTGGAACGTCATGAAGAGCGTGCCGGGGTTGGTGGCCTTGGTGACCTGGGCTTTGACCTGCACCGAACCACGGCGCGAGGTGACGTTCACGAGTTCGCCGTTGACGACGCCGACCTTGCGTGCGTCGGACGGGTGGATGCGGAGAGTCTCTTCCTTGGCCTTGTCGAGCTTGGAGACATCCGTCCTGCGGGTCATGGTGCCCACGTTGTAGTGGAACAGCATCCGGCCGGTAGTGAGCATGAAGGGGTACTCCTTGTCGGGGAGTTCACCCGGTTCCTGCCACGGGGTGATTGTGAGTTTCGCCAGGTGGTTGGGGCGGAGGGTCTCGCCGCCGAGGTGGACGATCTCGGTGCCGGGGTGATCCTTGTCGTAGCAGGGCCACTGGATGAAGCCCATCTTTTCGAGGCGTTCGTAGCTGACGCCGGCCCACTTGGGCGTGAGGTGGGCGAGTTCATCCATGATCTTGGAGGGATCGATCGGCGTGCCCGGGCCGGCGTCAACGCCCAGGTCAACACCCATGCGGCGCGCGATGGTGTTGATGATGTCGCCGTCGATGCGTGTGCCGGGCCGCGGGTCGATCGCCTGGCGGACGCGCTGGATGCGGCGGTCGCTGTTGACGAACGTGCCCTCTTTTTCGAGGAACGTCGTGCCCGGCAGAATCACGTCTGCCAGCTTGGCCGTCTCGTTCATGAAGATTTCCTGGACGACGAGGAACTCCAGGCTCTCCAGCGCGCCCACGACGTGCGTGGTGTTCGGGTCGGACTGGGCGACGTCCTCGGCGAGGATGTACATCGCCTTGAGCGTGCCGTGGTGGGCGGCGTCGAACATGTCGGGGATGCGCAGGCCCTTATCGCTGGGCGGTTCGATGCCCCAGACGCGGCGGTGGTCCGCCCGGGCCTCGGGGTCGGTGACGGAGCGGTAGTCGCTAAAGACGTTGGGCAGCGCGCCGACGTCGGAGGCGCCCTGGACGTTGTTCTGCCCGCGGATGGGGTTGGTGCCCGTGCCGGGCCGGCCGATGTTGCCGGTCATCACGGCCATGTTGATCATGCCGAACACCGCGTTGGACCCGTGGCCCGCCTCGGTGACGCCCAGGCCCCAGAGAACCTGTGCCGCCTTGCCCGAGGCGTACAGCCTCGCGGCACGGCGGATCAGATCGGGATCAACCGCCGCGATCTCGGCGGCCCACTCGGGTGTGCACGGCTCCAATTCGGCCTTGAGCTGCGTGAAGCCCTCGGTGTGCTTGGCGATGAAGTCGGGATCGATCAGGTTTTCCTTGACCAGCACGTGCTGCATCGCGTTGATGACGGCCACGTTCGAGCCGGGCCGAAGGGGGATGTGCAGGTCCGACAGCTTCGCCAGCTCTGTGTTGCGCGGGTCGAGAATGATCAGCTTGCAGCCCTTGAGCACGGCCTGCTTGATCCGCGCGCCGAAGACGGGGTGCGCCTCGGTCGGGTTGGCACCGACGATCATGATCACGTCGGATTCGGCGACGTCCTGGAAGCTGTTGGTGCCCGCGCCGGTGCCCAGCGCCTGGCCCAGGGCATAGGCGGAGGGGGAGTGGCAGACGCGCGAGCAGTTGTCGATCGAGTTGGTGCCCATCACCACCCGGGCGAACTTCTGCATCAGGTAGTTTTCCTCGTTGGTGCAGCGCGAGGAGCTGATGGCCGCGAAGCCGGCGGGGCCGTACTTCTTTTTGATCTCGTTGAACTTCGTTGCGATGAGGTCGAGCGCCTCGTCCCACGACGCCTCGCGGAAGCCGCCATCGGGCTTCTTGATGAGCGGGGTGTGCAGGCGGTCCTTGGAGTGGGCGAACTGGTGGGCGAAGCGGCCCTTGACGCAGGTGTGGCCGAGGTTGGCGGAACCCTGGGGGTTGGGCTCGATGTTGACGACGCTGCCGTCCTTGACGTTGACGTTGAGCGAGCAGCCGACGCCGCAGTAGGAGCAGGTGGTGATGACGGTGGTGTCTGGCAGGCCGAAGAGCCGCGTGCCGGGCTCCTCGAGCGCGGCGACAGGGCACTCAAACACGCACTGTCCGCAGCTCACGCAGTCCGCCTTCTCGAAGCCGGTGTCGTTGCCGGCGATGACCTTCACGTCGTAACCGCGACCGGACATGCCTAGGATGAAAGAGCCCTGGACCTCGTCGCAGGCACGGGCGCACTTGCCGCATCCGATGCACTTGGCCATCTCGAGCTTGATGAAGGGGTGGGAGTCGTCCTTGGGCGGGTTGTGGGTGCGGGCATTCTCGTAACGCGGCGTGCGCAGGCCGACCTCCTGGGCGAGGGATTGAAGATCGCACCGGCCGTTGGCGGTGCAGTCGAGGCACTCGAGCGGGTGGTCGCTGGCGATCAGCTCGGTGATGTTCTTGCGGAGGCGGGTGAGAAGGGGGGAGTGGGTCTTGTAGCTGGCATCGGCGGCGACGGGCGTGTGGCACGAGGCGACGGGCTTGCGGCCCTCGACCTCGACGAGACACGTGCGGCAGGCGCCGTACGGCTGCATGCGGTCGGAGTAGCAGAGCGTGGGCACTTCCTTGCCGATGGAGCGCAGCGCGGTGAGGATCGTCGTGCCCGCGGGTGCCTGCACGGCCTTGCCGTCGATCTTGAAGGTGAGGGTCTGGGCTAATGGATCGGCCTTGGTGATCATCGCAACGCTCCTTCGCGGGTCGCTTCGCCGGCCTTGCGGTACCGGTCCAGTTCCTGCGGGAAGTATTCCATCAGGCACTCGATCGGAGCGGGGATCATGCCGCCCAGGGCGCAGAGCGAGCCGTATTTCATCGTCTCGCACAACTCGGTGAGGAGGTTGAGCCGCACGTCGGTGACGCCGCCTCGTGGGGAGGCGGTGTCCATCATCTGGTCGAACAGCTCGGTGCCGCGCACGGAGCCGATGCGGCAGGGGAAGCATTTTCCGCAGCTCTCGATGGCGCAGAATTCCATCAAGCCGCGGCAGATTTCGACGAGGTTGTCGTTCTGCGAATAGACGACGACTCCGGCGTGGCCGAGGATTCCCTTCGCCGCGGCGAGCGCCTCGAAGTCGAGCTTCGTGTCGAGCTTGCTCTCGGGCAGGATGCCGCCCAGTGGCCCGCCGATCTGGATGGCCTTGAAGGTCTGCCCGTCGGCCATGCCGCCCGCGAGGTCGAAGATCAATTGTCGCAGCGTGATACCCAGTTCCACCTCGTAGAAGCCGGGGCGCTTCACGCGCGCGTTGAGGCTGACCGCCTTGGTGCCGCGCGACCGGCCGTGCCCGAACTTCGCGTAGGCGTCGCCGTCGTGCTCGATAATCCATGGCAGGTTGTGGATCGTCTCGACGTTGTGCACCGCCGTCGGGCAGCCCCACAGGCCTTTTTGCGCGGGGAATGGGGGGCGAGTGCTCACCAGCGCGGGGAGCCCCTCGATCGAGCGGAGCAGGCTGGTCTCCTCGCCGCAGATGTAGGCGCCCTGGCCGCGGACGATGCGGATGGAGCACTGGAACGATGAACCAAAGAGCGGCACGCCGATCAGCCACGCGGCCCTGGCTTCCTCGATCGCTTTGGCGAGCACGGCCCGGGCACGCGGATATTCAAAACGGGCGTAAATGATCGCCTCCTGCGCCCCGGTCGCGTAGGCGGCGAGGAGGATGCCTTCGAGCTGCGTGTGCGGGTCGCGTTCGACGAGTTCCTTGTCGATGTAGGAGCCGGCGTCGCCCTCGTCGAAGTTGACGACGACGAACTTCCGTCCGGTCGAGTCGCTCGGGCTGGTGGCGACGGTGCGCAGCTTCGTGCCGGTGGGGAACCCCGCGCCACCTCGGCCGCGCAGCTTGCTCGCGTCGATCTGGTCGATCACCTGCTGGGGCGTCATCCGGGTGACGGCCTTTTCTAGTGTCTTGTAGATGCCCGCGGTACGGGCCTTATCGAGCGGCACCACGTCACGGTCGAAATAGCGTGTGAGAACGCGCGGCTTGCCGGCGGCGGGGAGGTGGATCGCGTTGGTCGGTTCGGTGAGGCCGTGCGGCTTCTTGCCGTGGGCGTGGTCGATGACCCTGGGGATATCGGTCTTGTTGGCGAGGGAGAGCGGCAGGCTGTCGATCATCACGTTGGGGCCGATGCCGCAGTAGCCCAGGCAGGCGACGTGCTCGACACGGACGCCGTCGGTGCTGGTCTGGCCCATCTCGACGCCGAACTCGGCGCACATGGTTTTTTCGATCGACGTGCAGCCCGCGGCGCGACACGCCTCGCCGTTGCATACCTTCAACACATGCTTCGACGGCTTGTCGTGCGACAGCTCCTCGTAGAACTTCGCGGTCGAGCGCACATGTTGCGGGGGGAGATTGTGATCGTTGGCGAGGCGGAGTATGTCGTCGTCGGTTATGAAGCCCTGAGCGTCGTGGAGGTTGGAGAGCAGGTCGTAGACCGTCTGACCGTGACCGAGGAACTTGTTCTGGAGTGCGATCAGGTTTTTGGACATGGCCTTGGTCTTTATCACGCGCACGGCGAGAGATGCCGGGGCTCGGAAGGCGGCGGATTCAACGTAGAAAATGCCGCAATTCATTATATCAGGCAATCATGCGTCAGCCCCGGCTGAGGCCGGCAATCGCACGCGCGATCATGGCGTCGTGGGGCCGGCCCTCCAATAGCACTTCGTCGCCCCGCGTGAGCACCGGTATGCGCTCACCGTACAGCCGGAGCCAGTTTTCATCGGCGTCGATGTCGCGATTGAGCAGTTCAACGGGTTCGGAGAGCCGGGCGCGCAGGCGTTCGAGGAGCGGGCGGAGTTTGAATTCCAACTCCTCGCAAAGATGGCAGCCCGGGCGGCTGTAGAGGATGAGGGTCATGGAGACGGTTTGATGACCGAAGTGAGCGCCGGCCGAGGCCGGCGGCTAACGCGATTTTATCGCTTGTCTTTTTCGATCACGGCGTACGCGTTGTGGTTGTGGATCGACTCGTAGTTCTCGCTGTCCACGCGGAACCACGCCACGCGGGCGTCGCTGGTGAGCGCCACCGCGAGGTCGCGGACAATGTCCTCGACGAATTTGGGGTGGTCGTACGCCCGCTCGGTGACCCACTTCTCGTCGGGCCGTTTGAGCACGGCGAACACGGGCGAGCTGGCCTGCGCCTCGACGACCTCGAACAGCTCCTCGATCCACATGAATTTGCCCGCCGTAAAGCGGACCTTCACCTCCATCTCGCAGCGCTGGTTGTGGGCGCCGTAGTCGGAGATTTCCTTCGAGCAGGGGCAGAGGCTGGTGGCGGGCACCTTGATGCCCATGATGAAGTCTTCGGTGGTCGCGGTGCAGGTAGCCTCGAAGGTGACGACGATGTCGAGCTTGCCCGGCGAGCCGGTCACGGGGGCTTTTTTGTCGATGAAGTAGGGGAAGCGCAGCTCCAGGTGGGCCTCCTCGGCTTCGAGGCGCTCGCGCATGTCGCGGCAGACCTGCATCACGTCGTCCGAGCGGATCGAGTCGTGGTGCTTGTTAAGCACCTCGAGGAACCGGCTCATGTGCGTGCCCTTCTGGTAGTGGGGCAGGGCGACGTACATGTTCACGCTGGCGACGGTGTGCTGCTTGCCGCCCGTGCGGG
This sequence comes from Planctomycetota bacterium, assembly GCA_021413865.1. Taxonomy (GTDB): domain Bacteria; phylum Planctomycetota; class Phycisphaerae; order Phycisphaerales; family Phycisphaeraceae; genus JAIOPN01. The sequence goes on from JAIOPN010000018.1 coordinate 106,337, forward strand.
GGGAGTGGAGCGTGATCGGGTAGGTGATGTTCTTCACGCCGACCTTGTCGATCGGCATGTTGCGGCTGTCGTGGCTGGCCTGCACATCGGGCATGCCGGCGGGGGCGGTCTTGGTGTCGGTCATTTCTAAGCTCCCAATATCCGGTGCGGGGTCCAACCGGGGCGGTTTTCAGCACGTCGATGCTAGGTCAATAAGGGCCGTGGAGCAACGACAATCGCGTGTGCGGAGCGAATCGTCCTAATCAGGGTGTAGTGGGGGGATGGGTAAAGATGCCAAGCGTCGGCGCGGTGGCGATGGAGGATGCCCGCCAGTAGCATTGCCCCGGCACTCGGCAATTAACAAGACGAGGAGATCACCATGGTGCGTCTGGCAGCGATCGGTTTCGGCGGGCGGCTTTCGGGGATGGTTCACGGCGTCTGCACGCAGTTCGGCAAGGATGTGAAACTCACCGCCATCGCCGACCCCAACCGGGAACAGGCCGAGTCGCGGCTGACCAGTATGAAGCTTCCCACCGAGGGCCTGAAGTGGTTCAAGAGTGACGATGAGCTGCTCGTCCACGCGGACGACTTCGACGGCTTCCTCGTCGGCACGCGCTGCCACCTGCACACGCCCGTCGCCTGCAAGGTCGCCAAGACTGGCAAGCCGCTCTTTCTTGAAAAACCCGTCGCCATTTCGCGCGAGCAGCTCGCCTCGCTCCGCGCGGCCTTCAAGGGGCGTGAGAAGAACGTCGTCGTCTCGTTCCCGCTGCGCGTCACGCCGGTGTTCCTCACGGCGCTGGAGATCATCCGCTCGGGCCGGCTGGGCGTGGTCAACCAGGTCCAGGCGTGGAACAACGTGAACTACGGCGGCGTCTATTTCGGCGAGTGGTACCGCAACTACAGCGAGGTCGGCGGGCTCTGGCTGCAAAAAGCAACGCACGACTTCGACTACCTCAACCGGCTCATGGGCGTCCGGCCGACGGCGATCACCGCCATGTCCACCCAGCGCATCTACGGCGGGGACATGCCCCACGACCTGCGCTGCTCGGCGTGCGACAAGACCGCGCACTGTCCCGAGGCGCCCGCCAAGCTCCAGCTCCGCAACGACGGCGGCGGCATGGGCAAGGAGGACCACTGGTGCGCCTTCAGCAAGGAGATCCGCAACCAGGACGCCGGCTCTGCGATCATCCGCTACGAGAACGACGCCCTCGTCTCTTACAACCAGAACTTCATCACACGCCGCTCCGCCGGCAAGCGCGGCGCGCTGATCATCGGCTACGAGGGCTCGCTGGAGTTCGACTGGTACACCGAGGTCGTCAAGGTCGTCGAGCACCACACCGGGCGCGTGGACGAGATCAAGTGCCCCGCGACCGGCGGGCACGGCGGCGGCGACTACGTCCTGCAGAAGAGCTTTGTCGATCTGGTCCGCGGCGAGGGGGAGTCCGTCGCCGACCTCACGGACGGCCTGCTCAGCGTCGAGATGTGCCTCTCCGCCCGTGAATCCTGTGCCGACGGGCAAACCAAAACCATCCCCGCCGACACCGCCCGCGCCGTGCATACACCGAACACGGCGAGGCGGCTTGTCGAGGCGTGATCGACAATCTTTTCATTGCCTTGCTAAGACAGTGGATAGAATGAACCGTCGCTCCATCCATCCGTGAGGGACCTCATGGCCAAGCCGCCGGCACGAGACGAGTTCGATCAACTGGCCGGGCAGATCGGCCAGGTCATAGGCAACCTGTGGCAGTGGCATACCGGCGAGTTCTGCCCAGTCGATTCCTGGTCGCCCGCCGTCAATCTCTACCAATTCGAGCACCACTTCGAGGTCTGCGTCGATCTGGCGGGGGTGGACCGAAAGCACATCGAGGTGCGCGTCGAGCCGGGCATGCTCATCATCCGCGGCGTGCGCGAATCGCCCGAGCCGCGCCAGCCGCAGGACGGCACGATGCGCATCCTCGCTATGGAGATCGACCACGGCACGTTCTGCCGCTCGATTGAGTTGCCCGAACTGATCGACCTTCCGCACGTGAAGTCGGAATACATCAACGGCTTGCTCTGGATACGCCTCCCGCTGCGCAAACAGGGGTGATTGAGGAAGCGATAGATAAGGGGACCGAGCTTGGCCGAGAATGACGACACAAACCCGCCGCCCACGGATGGGGAGCCCCAGGGCCCCGTGAGCGCGCTTTCTCCGGACGCCCATGTGTTGCCCGAGCCGGGCACACCGGCGCGCGTCACCATCCCCGACACGCTGCCCGTGCTTCCCGTGCGCGGCACGGTCATGTTCCCCGGCACGGTCACGCCGCTGGGCGTGGGCCGGCCCGCCAGTCGCAAGCTCCTGGATGAGTCACTGCCCAAGTCCAAGATCATCGCCCTGGTCACGCAGCGTGACGAGAACGAGGAAGACCCCGGGCCCGATTCCGTTTACACCGTCGGCACCGCGGTCATGGTGCTCAAGCTGATCCGCCAGCCGGACGAGACGGTCTCGCTCATCGTGCACGGGCTGGGCCGCATCCGCTTCAAGAAGTTCATCCAGACCAAGCCCTACCTCCGCGCCGAGGTCGAGCGCATCACCGAGCAGCCCGGCGAGGGGAAGTCGTTCGGCGCCGCCGTCGCGCAGGTGCGCGAGCAGGCGCGGCAGTTGATCGAGATGACGCCCAACGCGCCTGACCAGGCCGTCACGGTGCTGATGAACATCGAGGACCCGGGGAACCTCTCCGACTTCCTCACCGCCAACCTCAACCTCAGCCTGCAGCAGAAGCAGGACCTTCTCGAAGAGCCCGACGTCGCCAAGCGCGTCCGGGCCGTGCTCCAGCACGTCTCGAACCAGCTCGAGATCGTCCGACTCCAGCAGAAGATCCAGCAGGACGTGCAATCGTCGATCGGCGACACGCAGAAGAAATACGTCCTGCGCGAGCAGCTCAAGGCCATCCAGAAGGAACTGGGCGAGAGCGACGACGGCTCGTCACAGACCATCGCTCAGCTCCGCAAGAAGCTCGAAGAGGCCAAACCGCCCGAGAAGGTGCTCGCCGAGGCGCTGCGCGAACTGGTCCGGCTGGAATCGATCCCGGCGGCCAGCCCCGAGTACGCGATGATCCTGACCTACCTGGAGATCGTCGCCGACCTGCCGTGGAACAAGTCGAGCTCGGAGAAGATCGATCTGACCAAGGCGAGGAGGATCCTCGACCGCGACCACTTCGACCTGGCGAAGGTCAAACGGCGGCTGATCGAGTACCTCGCCGTGCGGAAGCTCAACCCGCAGGGCCGTGGGCCGATCTTGTGCCTCGTCGGTCCGCCGGGCGTGGGCAAGACGAGCCTCGGGCAATCCGTCGCCGACGCAATGGGCCGTAAGTTCTCGCGCATGAGCTTCGGAGGCATCCGCGACGAGGCGGAGATCCGCGGCCACCGACGCACCTACATCGGCGCCATGCCCGGCCGGATCATCCAGGAACTCCGCCGCTGCGGCACCAACAACCCCGTGCTCATGCTCGATGAGGTGGACAAGCTCGGCAGCGACTTCCGCGGCGACCCCGCCAGCGCCCTGCTCGAAGTGCTCGACCCCCGGCAGAACAACGCCTTTGTGGACCGCTACCTCGACGTCCCCTTCGATCTCTCGCAGGTCATCTTCATCGCCACCGCCAACTACATGGGCACCGTGCCGGCCGCGCTGCGCGACCGCATGGAGGTGATCGACATCCCCGGTTACACCGACAACGAAAAACTCCAGATCGCGCGCCGCTACCTCGTGCCGCGCCAACTCAAGGAGAACGGGCTGACGCCCGCGCTCTGCAAGTGGACGCCCTTGGCGCTGCGCCGGATTGTCGAGGACTACACGCGCGAGGCGGGCGTCCGCGAACTGGAGCGGCAGATCGGCTCGGTCTGCCGCGGCGTCGCCGCCGATGTCGCCGAGCGCAACGGCCGTGCCGGCCGCAAGGCGATCGCGGTCGATCCCCCCCTTGTCCGCAAGCTCCTGGGCCCCGAGCGGTTCGAGCGCGAGGTCGATGAGCACAACCTGGTCCCCGGCGTCGTCATCGGTCTGGCCTACACGCCCGTCGGCGGCGAGATCCTCTTCATCGAGGCGACCTCGTTCCCCGGCCGGGGCAACGTCACCCTCACCGGGCAGATCGGCGACGTGATGAAGGAATCCGTCTCCGCCGCCATGAGCCTCTTCAAGACCCGCGCTTCGCGCTACCGCATCGACCACCGCCGCCTCGCCGCGCGCGACCTGCACATCCACGTCCCCGCCGGGGCCGTGCCCAAGGACGGCCCCAGCGCCGGCGTCGCCATGTACACCGCCATCGCTTCCCTGCTCCTGGGCATACCGCTCCGCCCCCGCACCGCCATGACCGGAGAGATCACGCTGCGCGGCCGGGTGCTGCCCATTGGGGGCGTGAAGGAAAAGACCCTGGCTGCCATGCGGGCCGGCATCCGCACCATCATCCTCCCCAGCCGCAATGAGCGCGACCTGGAGGAGGTCGATCCCGAAGTGAAGCGGCGCTGCAAGTTCGTCTTTGCCGAGACGGTCGATGATGTGCTTGAGCACGCCTTGGGCAAGACCGCCCTCGAACGCGCCAAGCACAAATCGCCGCGCTGGGGCGACGAGGGTGAGCCGGTCTCGGCCATGACCGAGCGCGATGAGCCGCCGCGGTGATACGGTGTTGACGGCGACGCCGACACGGGCGGCCGTTTGATATGATCTGCTCTTCCTTTCTGCCGGAGCGGTTCGACATGGATGTTGCAACGCGAGGTTTCTGGGTTCTGCTGTTGTCGCTCATGGCGGCGGCTTGCGGTCCGCTCACGTTCACGGTCGGCGGACCGGGGGATCAGCGGCTCAGGCAGACCGTCGTGGTCCATGAAGATGGCTGGGGCGGCGAGCGCGTCGCGATCATCGACGTGACGGGCATGCTCTTCAATTCATCACGGCAGGGGTTGTTGCACGAGGGCGCCAACCCGGTGGCCGCTCTGCAGGAGAAGCTGGAAGCCGCGCGGACCGACAGCCGTGTGCGGGCCGTGATTCTCAGGCTGAACACGCCCGGTGGGACGGTCACCGCGAGTGACGCGATGTACCGCGAGGTGCTCCGTTTCAAGGAGCAGAGCCACAAGCCCGTCGTCGCCCTGATGATGGACGTGACCGCCAGCGGGGGGTACTACCTCGCCTGCTCAACGGACGAGATCGTCGCCTACCCGACCTCGGTCACCGGCAGCATCGGCGTGATCGTGCAGACGCTGAGCGTGAAGCAGGGGCTGGCGCGCATCGGCGTCGAGACCGAGGCCTTCACCAGCGGGCCAAATAAAGATGTCGGCTCCCCGCTGAGCAACATGACGGACGATCACCGGGCGGTGCTCCGCGCCCTGGTCAAGGATTTCTACGAGCGGTTCACGGAAATCGTCCGCACCCGCCGGCCGAACATCCCCGCCGACCAGTTCGCCCGCGTGACGGATGGCCGGGTCATGAGCGGGGATGAGGCGGTGAAACTCGGCCTGGCGGACCGTGCCGGTGACATCTACGACGCCTTCGAGACCGCTAAACGCCGCGCGGGGCTCAAGCGGGCCGAACTCGTGGTGGTGCACCGGGCGTCGCAGCGGGTGGCGTCGGTGCATGAGCAGGGGAATGCGTCCTCGGGCGTGGGCGGGGTGACAACGCAGATTAATTTCGCGCAGATCAATCTGCCCGAGGCGCTTCTGGATGCGCCGGCGGGGTTTTACTATATGTGGTCGCCGGAGTTCTCCGGCGCGCGTTGATCCACGCCGCGACGCCGCGGCGGACAGGAGCGGCTAGCAGATGCAGACGATCGAACTGGAATGTCCGACCTGCAAGTCGGTGCTGGAACTGGACGCGGGCTTTGCCGGCGGCGTCTGCCGCTGCTCGGGCTGCGGCACGCTGATGACGGTACCGACGGGCGCCCGGCCGTCCGCCGGCGCGCGCGCCGACCGCCCCGATCGCCCCGGCACCCGGCCCGATTCACCCAAGTCCGCATCCACCGCGCGTGCACAGACGCCCGTCGCGCCGGAAGCCGCACCCGTCGAAGAGGCGCCGGTTGAAACACCCGCAGAAACCGAGACCGAGGCGCCGCCCCTCTCCCCCGCGGCGCCCGCAGGGCCGATCAGGGCCGAGGCCGTCGTCGCCTCCGACGACGGCAAGAGCTTCCGCACCGCGTCGGGTCGCATCATCAAGCTCGCCGGTAAGGTGGTGCCCACCGCCAAGGTCAAGCGCAAGGTCGTCCGCTACGGCATCATGGTCACGTTCGCGGTGATCATGACGTTCCTCACCCTGGGCACGGTGGTGGCGGTGTTCGTTGTTTTTCGTATGACGCAGGGCCCCACCCCGACGGCGGTGGACCCGGACGCGGCGCAGAAAATCATGGGGGGGTACGACCCCGACGTCAACCCGTTCGAGCTGAAGACGCCGAATATGCTTGGCATCCCCCTGGCGCAGACGGCGGTCGTCATCCTCGACTTCAGCCGCAACAGCGAGGCGTGGTACAGCCTCGCCAAAGAGGGCGTGCGGTACGGGTTCAAGAAGGCCGACGGCTCGGCGAAGCTGCAGGTAATCATCACCTCCGAGCAGGGCATGAAGATATTCCCGGACACGCCCGGTCCGATTGCCGGGCGTGAGAAGGCGCTCTCTGATTTTCTCGATCCCGTTTACACGTCGGGGGTCGTCCGGCTCGACGGCGCGATCGTGAAGGCGCTGGAGACCAAGCCCGAGCAGGTCGTGCTGGTGACGTCGCAGGCGCTGCTGCCGGTCCTGGCGGAGGAGATCACCGGGCTTTTCGATCAGCACAAGGGCGTAAAGCTCGACGTGATCACGGTCAACGACGACGTCGAAGAACTCCGCCACGTCGCCGAGCGCCAGGGCGGAAAATACGTCAACGTCTCTGACACCCAATTGATCAAGTGGTTTCACACGGCGAAGGCGAACGCGGAGGGCGGTGCGAAATGAGCCGCGTGGGCCGGCGCGTTGTACGCGATTGCGCGGCTCAGCCGAACGCGCCGGGGCCGCCGTTGCCGACGATCAGCGGACGCAGGTCGCGGAGGAGCTTGGCGAGGAAGAAGTTGGCGATGATGATGGCGATGAAGCTGGTGACGAAGGAATCGGTGGCGGCACGGCCGACGCCCTCGGCCCCGGGGCGGCAGTTGAAGCCCTTGTAGCAACTGATCAGCCCGATCATCACGCCAAACGTGACCGACTTGATGAGGCCGGTGAAGACGTCGTATCCCTCGACGAACTCACGGGAGAAAGACCAATAGTCGCGTGCGTTGACGCCGTAGCCCTGGACGGTGACGAGGTAGCCGCCGTAGATGCCCAGCAGGTCGGAGAAGACGGTGAGCAGGGGGATCATGACCACGCAGGCGACGACGCGCGGCACGACCAGGTGGGCGATGGGGTCCGCGCCCATGGCCCGCAGGGCGTCGAGCTGTTCGGTGACGCGCATGGTGCCCAGTTCGGCGCTGACCGACCCGCCGATGCGGCCGGCCAGCATGACCGCCGCAAGCACGGGGCCGATCTGTTTGACGACCGAGATGTTGATGATGCCGCCGAGCCTGGCCTCCTGCCCGATGGCGGCGAACTGGCTGTAGGCCTCGACGCCCAGCACCATGCCGACGAACGCCCCGACGATCATCACCACGGGGATGCTCTTGGTGCCGATCATGTAGAGCTGGGGCATCAGCAGGGTCGCGCGGGTCCACTTGCGGTAGCCCCGCGCGAACCACATGGCCGTCACGCCGCTGAAGCGCGTGAACTGCCCAAAGCCGTCCATCGCGTCCAGCAGTTGTCCGCCCACGAAATCGAGCTTCTCTGCGAGCATGCGATCAGTGTATCCGGGAACGCGACACCCGTTCCATCACACCGACAAGAGCGTGCGCACCTTGTGGCAATCTTCGTGCGAGAGCCTCTTGCCCATCGCGGCGGCGATCTCTTCGATCTGTGCGGTGTTCTTGATGCCGGCGATCGCGCAGTCGATGCCCGGGTGCATGAGCGTCGCGGCGTACATGAGCTGGGTCGTCGTCAGGCCGTAGGACCCGGCGATCGCGCCGCACTCGGCGACCCGCGCGGTGATGAGCCTGAACCTCTCGCCCTGGAAATCGGGGTCCCCCTTGCGCAGGTCGTCGAAGGTCTCGCCGCCCTTGTACTTACCGCTGAGCAGGCCGCGGTGCAGCGGGCTGTACACGAGCGTGCCCACGTCGTTGGCCTGGCAGTAGGGGAGCACGTCGTTCTCGATCCCGCGCTTGAGCAGGCTGTAGGGCGGCTGGAGCGTGGCGTAGTTGCCGAGTTTTTCGCCCAAGCGGAGCTGCTCGCAGTTCCAGTTGCTGCAACCGTAGTGGCGGACTTTGCCCTGCTTCACGAGCAGTTCCATCGCCTCGGCGGTCTCACGCGGGTCGGAGACCGGGTCCCACGCGTGGACCTGGTAGAGGTCGATGTAGTCCATCTTCAGCCGGCGCAGGCTCGCCTCACAGGCGGAGAGGATGTAGTTCTTGGTCAGGTCCGGGTGCCGCCGGCCGTCGCCGTAGAAGTGCCAATAGACTTTTGTGGCGAGCACCACCTGCCCGCGCGGGAGGGAGGCGAGTGCTTTGCCCGTGACCTCTTCGGAGAGGCCGTCGCCGTAAGCGTCCGCGGTGTCGTAGAAGTTGATGCCCAGCTCGAAGGCGCGGCGCATTGCGCCCAGGAGCTGGTCCTCGGGCTGCGGCCCCCAGAAGCGCGGTGAGAGCTGCCATGTGCCGAAGCAGATCGGCGAGACCTGTAAATCGGTTCGACCCAGACGGACGCGGTGTGCCATGGCGGGTCCTTTCGTCGTGTGCGAGAAGTCGATGATACCGGATGTTTGCGCGACTTCAGGCCGACACCAGAACACATCTCGAAAGTTGGCCATAGGCCCCTTATGCTCCTTGGCCACTTGGAGACGTCTTTATGGCCTTTGAGATCGACACACGCATCCCTTGGACGGAGCACTTCGTGCAGCACGGCTTCGCCGTGCTGCGTAACCAGGTGAGCCGTGAATTCACCGACGCCGCCCTGCGGCAGATCCGCCAGCGACTGGAGGCTCCCGCACGCGACCTGCCGTTCGAGGAGTGGACGGTGGACAACATCAAGTGGACGGACAAACCCGGCCCGGGCGATCCGGTGCTGGACCGCCTCTACGACGAACCCAATATCCGCCACATCATCGACACGATGTACGGCACCCCCGAGGTGGGCTCGCCGACCGGCTGGAGCGGCGAGAAGACCTATCAGGTGTTCCTCACGCCCTTCTCGCCCGATTACAAGCCGACACGGTTGGAAGGCGGGCACCTCGACTTCGGCGGACACCTGATCCCCAAGTTCGGCAACGCCTTCGTCATGCAGGTGGCGCTGCGCGACACCGAGCCGTTCGGCGGGAACATCACCATCATCCCCGGCTCGCACAAGCTCGTGCAGCAGCGCGTCATCGCCAACCCCTTCACGCAGTACCCGAGCGACTTCGACCTGCCCGACCTGGGTTGCGGGGAGCCTTATGAGTTCGTCGCCAAGGCCGGCGACGTTCTGCTGATGCAGCACCTGAGCTTCCACAACGGCAACAAGTGCGGCGGCGCGACGCGGCGGCCGCGCATCGCCCTGCACGTCCAGGTGCCGCGCACCACCTTCCCGACCATCGCCGACCCCGCCGACGCCGGCAGCCCGCCGTGGGTACGCAGCTTCACGCTCAACGGCCGGCACGAAGACCCGGACGACGAGCGGCGTTACATGGAGTTCGGCGAGAGCAAGAAGCGGATGTGGGGGGAGTGGACCAGCGCGGACGAGCCCATGTACTTCAAGATTTACACTTGGGCCGACAACTCCCTGCGGGCCCGCATCCGTCTCGCGGGTGTCCCCGAGCAGATCAGCCACGGCGCGCGCTTCGACGGCCGCCTCCTTACGTTCGGGTGTGACGCCAATGCCCCTACGAGCACGAACTGCCGGGTGGTGCTGGAGGTTGATCCGAAAAACAGTGAACAGATGATCGGGACGATCACGCCGGAGAGCGCAGCCCCCGGCGAGGCGCCTCGCACTTTCCTCCTTCGCAGAACCGGCATCATCACGACCCGCCTCAACGGCGAGGCCTGAACTCAGCGGCCCACTCAACCCAGCTCAAACCCACAGCCGGCCAGGACGGCGGGGCTGTGCAGTGTCGGGCCATCACCGGCGGGGCGGAGCATGCGCGTGAGCCGGCGTGCAACCGTGAAGCCCATCGATTGCAGTGCATCGGCGATTTCCGTCTCGCGCGGCACGTCGATGATGATTGCCCGATCCGGCGACCCCGCTTGCACGAGCGCCGCGATGACCGCCTCACCCACCGCGCGGTCGTGGGCGATCACCGGCGCGATCGCGTCGGCGTTGCGGCCCGAACGGCGGATGCCCGCGGCGATCACGCGGCCGTCACGCAGGGCCATGCGGGTGACCGCCCCGGGTTCGGCGGCGAGGTGGCGCAGCAACGCCGAGCGGTTTACGCCGGCGGCGGCGTGGTCGAGGGTGAGCAGGTCGTGCCAGTGCGCATCCTCAAGTTTGTCGTGGAGCACGATGGAACCGGTTTGAGAAGTGGTGGGGGCTGGTCGCGGTGCCGCCGTGCTCGCGGGACGCGTCCAGCGGTCGATGCCGGCGTCATCCACAAAGCCGCGCTTGAGATAGACGGGGCGGCCCAGGTCGGTGGCGTCGAGGCCCAGACGGCGGATGCCCGAGAGCTCGGCACACTGGAGCAGGGCGTCGAAGATCGCGCCGCCGTGGCCGCGGCCTCGGTGCGATTCATCGACAAGGATCATGCCGATCCAACCGATGGCGTGGCCGAAGGTCGCCAGCGTGCCGGTCGCGACGAGTTGATCCTCTTCCCACCCCGCGATGCAGTTCTGAGGCCAGAGTACGAGCAGGCGGTGCCAGTCGGCGTGGAGCTGGTTCCACCCCGCCTGCGTGCTCAGCCGCAGCGCGGCGGGGATGTCGGATTCATGCAGGGGGCGGAGGGAAATCATGGGGACTCCGGACTATTGCCCGGCATTCTTGATCGGTCGGTACGTCAGCACGAACGGGAAGTCGCCCAGTTTCGCCGCCGAGAGTTCGGTAAGGATCGGCACGCACTTCTCCGCCAGCGCATCGAGCACCTTCTTACCCTTCTCGGCGGTGGCTTGTTTGGGGTTGCCGGTGCCGGTGTCCTTGGTCAGTGTCGCCCAGTCGCGCGGCGACCAGACGCCCGGCGTGGTGTTGAAGGACCGCAGCTTGAACGGCGCCGCCGCCCCGTCGCCCGCCAGGTGCATCTGCACCCACTCGGGCGTCAGGTGCAGCATCATGCTCGTCTCAAACTCGTTGGCGTGGTCGCCCCCCTTGTCATCGAGGAACGGTTTCGTGTCGGCGACGAGGTAGCCGTGCACCTGCACGATGAAGATCGGCAGGTCGAGCATGATGTCGCGGATCATGGTCTTGAACTCGTTCCCGCCGTGGAAGTTGAGCAGCACCAGGCGGTCGATGCCCTGGCGCACGAGGCTCTCGGCGACGTCGTGTAGCACCAATTGCTGAGTTCGGCCCCGCATCGTGATGGTCGCCACCTGCGTGAGTTGGGCGTTGTCGTTCCCGAACGGCACGGTGGGCAGGAGCACGCATTTGGCCCCCTTGGCGTTGGCACGTTCGACGATCATCTCGCCCAGGGCCGTGCCCTCGATGATGTCGGTGCCGTGCGGCAGGTGGTAGTTGTGGGCCTCGGTCGCGCCCCACGGGAGCATGGCGACGTTGGGCTTGAAATCCAGCAACTGGCGGTAATTGGCCTCGTTGAGGACGTACGGTCGTGGGGGTTGTCGCATGGTCGGCCCGTGAGATGGAAGTGGGGACGCGCGGCGCGCCGGGCGTGCGGCCGACGCCGCCGGCCGGGGGAAGAAAGAAGGGTGAGTGAGGGGACTCGAACCCCCGACCCTCGGGATCACAACCCGATGCTCTAACCAACTGAGCTACACTCACCATCGCGGAGAAGGGCAGTGTAGAGCGGACCGCCGCCGGATTCAAGATTCGCGCCGGGTCGGTGCTGTGCGAAACGGGGATGGTTGCCGTGCCCCACCCGCGCGATTACACTGACGCGGTCAACGAGAGAATTAGCCATGATACGTAAAGCATTGAGCGTTGTGGTCTTGACGGTAATCGGTTTAGCCGCCGTCGGCTGTCAGAAGGCCGTCTATCTGTCCGACGACAACCAGGTGCTCTCGCCGCAGTCCGGGCGGGGCCTGGTTGAGCGGCCCAATTCCCCGATCCCCGACGCCCCCATGCCCGTCGGCTTTGTCGTGGTGGAGTCCAAGAGCCGGTCGCACTCCACCTCCGCCGGCCGCGTCGTGGAACACTACTACCAGGGCCTGGCGTCCAAGGGCGACACACTGAACTTCTACCGCACGCACCTGACGGGCAACGGCTGGCAGCGCCGAAGCGAGACGAACGTCGGCGGGATCATCGCCGCCACCTTCGCCAAGGGGCGTGAGACCCTCGAACTCCGCATTACCAACCCGCGCGACGTCACCACCGTCCGCCTCAACATCCGCCCGCTGGTCAATCCGTGATTCCGACGTAACACCCGACGCCCGGCGGGCCTCGCGCCCGAACCCGCGTCCCCGACCACTCCCGACCTCAACCACCCCAGGCGCCACGCATGGAAAGCCGGCCCGATCCCGACCAGCACGTCAACGATTGGCACGATTTCCTCCACAAGGGGCGGGAGGTCTGGGACAGGTACGGCAACCACGTGCTCATCGTCGTGCTCGCGGTGATGGTGGTCATCTTCGGCTACCGCATCTACACCGCCCGGGAATTGGCCAAACACCAGAACGCCTGGCAGGAACTCTCCGGCGCGACCAGCCCCGATTCGCTCAAAAACATCGCCGACGAGAGCGGCGACCCGGTGATCGCCTCCATGGCCTACCTCCGAGCCGGCGAGCTGCTGCTCAACAAGGCCACCCTCCCTGACGCCGCCTCGGCATACAGCTCAACGCAACCCGCCGCGCCGCCCGACCCGCGCGACCGCGCCGCGGACCTCTCCCGTGCCGCCGAGATGTTCAAGGCCGCGTCCGAGCAGCACGACGCACATATAGCAATCCGCCTCAACGCCTTGCTGGGCCTGGCCTCCGTGAGCGAGGCGACCTCTTCATGGGACGAGGCGCGACGGGTTTACGCCACGGTGATCGCGGAGGCGGACAAGGGCAGGTTCGCGGCCATCGCCGCCTTGGCGCAGGGGCGACTCAAAATGCTCGACCGCCTCAAGGAGCCGATCATCTTCGGCCCCGAGCCCGTCGCCGCCACCCAGCCCGCCACGCAACCCGCTTCGGGCCCTTCAATCGGGAACAACCCGCTGAGCCCCGCGATGATCGCCCAGCCGCTCTCCCCCGCGACGCGGCCGACGGGGCCGTGATCCGCCAACCGTTTTCGTCGGGGTCTGGTCCCCTCTCCCTCCGGGAGAGGGTTAGGTTGAGGGCGGCGGCGAAAAAATAACGTCCCGCTTGCGGTTCAAACCGCCATCCAAGACGCCCTCACCCCATCCCTCTCCCGAATGGAGAGGGGGTCATGAAAACCCCCTTGCCCCCACACGCCACCCCCGAGCCCGACGACGACATTATCGACCTGGACGCCGAGCCGGCGCCGCTCGCTGATGGCGATGACGCGGACGCCGCGCCGGAGGACAGCGCCGCCAGCCGTCGCATCGAGGTGCACAGCAAACTCCGCACGCGGCTGGATGTCTTCCTCTTCAACCGGCTCAAGGGGATCAGCCGCAGCAAGATCCAGAAGCTCATCGACCTGGGCGGCGTGAGCGTCAACGGGGCGGTCCCCAAGGCCAGCCACAAGGTGCACGAGGGCGACGTCGTGGACGTGATCCTCCCGCCGCCGGCGGTGCGCCGCATCGAGCCCGAGCCGATCCCGCTGGACGTGATCTACGAAGATGACCAGTTCATCGTCATCAACAAGCAGGCGGACCTGATCGTCCACCCGGCGCGCAGCCACCTCTCGGGCACGCTCATCAACGGCCTGGCGTGGCGGTTCAAGCAGCAGGTCGAGAAGGCGGGGGGCACCTTCGTCCACCGCACCACGCGCGGCTTCAAGGAGAAGGGTGGCCCCGGCGACCGTCAGCCCCCAGTCACATCGCCGCAGCAGGCGCCGAAATCATCCGACCCCGACGCGAGCACCGAGGCAGAGGAAGGCATCGTCGCCGGGCTCAGTTCCGTCGGCGCGCAGGAGTTCCGCCCCGGCATCATCCACCGGCTCGACCGGTTCACGACCGGCGTCATGGTCGTGGCCAAGGCCGACACGGCGCACTGGGCGATCGCACGGCAGTTCGAGGACCGCACCACGCACAAGTGCTACCTCGCCCTCGTGCACGGCAACCTCGAGACGCACGGCGGGGCGGTGGAGTACCCCATCGGCAAGCACCCGACCATCCGCGAGGCGATGGCCGTCCGTCACGATTCCTCCGGGAAATACGCCCTCACGCTCTTCCGCGTCCGCGAGCAGTACAAGGGCTACGCCCTGGTCGAGATGGAGATCAAGACCGGCCGGACGCACCAGATCCGCGTGCACATGGCCTACCTGGGCCACCCGATCGTCGGCGACATCCTCTACGGCGGCGAGCCGATCGGGAAACCCGAGTTGGACAACCCACCGGTGCCGATGGGCCCGCGCCCGTTCGTGACCTTCGCCCGTGACAAGGCGCAGGGCCAGCGCGTCGAGGATGTGGCGGCGAAACGCACCGACATGATCCTCGCCCGGCCGGCGCTGCACGCCGCGATGCTCAGCTTTACCCACCCCGAGACGCGCCAGCGCGTCACCTTCACCGCGCCGCTCCACGAGCCGATGCGCTCGCTCATCCACGAGCTGCGGAGCCGCCGCGTGGACCGCCCGGTGGCGACGGAGGGGTATTGGGTTGATTTGAAACAGGCGGTGCCGGAGTGAGCGGTATTCGTTAGCCGTCGGGTTCACCCGACGGCTATCCCGTCATCTCCCGGAACAACCGCACCTCTTCCACGTCGTGCGGCGATCCGTCCTTCTTCAATAGATCGTGGAACCACCGCTTGGGCTCCGGCGCGTTCTCCGGCGAGCCCCACGGGTAGATCGTCTGCGTCTTGCCCGAGACCAGTCCCCAGTTCAGGCAGCCGACGCGTTCCTTCCTAAACACCGGCAGACAGGCCGCGACCTCGCTGTGCTCCCGGCGCAGCCACTCGGTGCAGATGATCGGCCGGCCATGCACGCGCAGCCGCGCGATGTGCGCCGCCAGCGCCGCCGCGTCGTTGTAGTTGTGGAACGTGACCACGTCCGAAGCCTCGGCCTGGAACGTGTTGAAGATCACGTTCTCGCACCAGATGCCCGCCGACAGCGGCTGCTCCGGCTTTATCTCCCGCGCCCACTCGAACGCCTTGCACAAGAGCGGCAGCGACCGCTCCTCCAGCTTCCTGTTGCCAGGCTCGTTGTAGAGGTCCCACATAAGCACCCGCGCGTCGTGCCCAAAGGAATCGACGATGTCCTTGACGTACCGCTCCAGCCGCGCCCACTCCGACGGATTGGTCACGCCGCGCGTCCCCGGGCTGTTGAGCCAGCCCGAGTTGTGCACGCCCGGCACCGGCGCGGGCTGCACACCGATCCGCGGGTTGTCGTTCCAGCAGTCGTCGAAGAAAACGAACATCGGCCGGACGCCCCGCGCCGAGGCCGCGTCGAGGAACGCGTCCATCCGCGACTTGAATCCCGTCTCGTCCTGCAGCCACGCCAGGTCGTGCAGATAGACCCGTGCCGTGTTCATCCCGAGCCCGGCGGCCCAGGCGAGTTCACGCTCAATCGTCGGGAGATCGAACGTGTCGGCCTGCCACATCTCCAGTTGATTGATCGCCGTGCTCGGGATGAAATTGCACCCCACGAGCCACGGCTGATCGGAGTACCATTTATTCGCGCGGTCGGCGTCCCATCGGTTCATCGAAAAAGCTCCTCGATGACCGCCATCCTACCGGCTTCCTCCGGCACCCCGCGAGGCACGCCCGCATCAGCGGGGTGTGTCCTCTCAGGGGGTCACAGCGCCAACCGGTACACCACGCCGCGGAGCGAGGTCAGGAACGCCACGCCCGAGGAGTTGATCGTGATGCCGCAGAGTTCGTTGTCGATGTTCAGGCTCGACAGGTCAATCTCGTTTACCGCGGCGCCGGCCTTGGTGTACTGGAAGACCTTGTTGGTCTGGCTGGCGACGACGTAGATGTTTCCGTTCACCGGGTTGATCGCCATGCCGCCGTAGTACACATCGGGGCTGATGTTGAAGCTACCGATGATCGATCCGTCGGCGGGGCTGATCTCGGTCACCGCGTTGGGGTCCCCGTCGAGGACGAACATCCGCCCGCTAGCGGTGTCGTAAGCGCCGGCGACCAGGTCGATGTTGCCGGTATTGACCACGCCGATGTTCATGCTGGCGAGCGTCGCCCCGGTGACCGGGTCGATGGCGAAGACCCTGTCGGGATTGGGCGCGCCGTTGAAGACCAGCAGGCTGTTGGCCGGGACGCTCACGCCGCCCAGCGAGAAGCTTGGCGCGACGAACTGCAGGCCGATGTTGTTGCTGCCGCCGCCGGGCAGGGCGAACGAGCCCGAGATGTTCCCGGTGGTGGAGCTGAACTTGTAGATGGTGTCGCTTGTGGCGGTATAGAAGTTGCCCGAGGGATCGATCGCGCCGTCAAAGAGCGTGCCGACGACGGGGCTGGCCAGTGGGAAGGCGAACGGCGCGGAGGTGCCGCCCGGGGTGGTGACGGTGAAGTTGCCCGAGGCCCCGAAGCCGGTGCGCGGGATGGCCACGTCGGCGCCGTCATTGGGCTGGGCGTAGAAGTAGCCGACGTTGGGCCCGTTGGAGGTGCCCGAGTCCACCACGCTGGCGGAGCCGAAGTTATACGTCGTCGCCCCCTCGATCAGGCCCGTGCCGCGGATGCGCAGGGACTGGTTGCCGTTGACATCGAGCGACACAATGGTCGGGACGATTTGCAGGAGCGGCTGTGTGTTGTTGCTGGCGCCGACGATGCCGATCGTGCCGGTGTTGGCATCGGCGGGTACCACGACGGTGAGGCTGGTCCCGTCCTGGGCGACCGTCGTGGGCCTGACCACACGCTCGGAGACGTTGCCCGGGTCGTCGATGATCTTGAAGACCACATCGGTGGTGGCATCGAAGCCCGTGCCGGTAAGCGTGATGGTCTGGCCCGGGTTGGCGGAGGCTTGGCCGCCGTTGGCGGGCGTGCCGGTCGCGGCGGTCGCGGTGATGCCGTTGAAGGTCAATGCGAACGAGGCTGAGGTGCCGCCCAGTGTCGTGACGGAGACCGGGCCGTAGTCGGCGTTCGAGGGCACGTCCACATTCAGGCCGGAGTTGGACTGGTTCGAGTAGTACACGTCCGGCCCGTAGGAGTTGGAGACGTCCGTCACCGTAAGGCCGCCGAGCCTGATCCTGACCTGGCCCTCGATGAAACCGGTGCCGACGAGCGAGAGGTTGCCGTTGTGGAACGCGTCGTTGACGCCCTGGTCCACGTCGGTGAGGGTGGGGACGATCTGAAGGAAGGCGCCGGCGCCCTCACGGTCCAGCCGGACCGTTCCACTGGCGGCCTCGGCGGGCACGACGACGGTGAGGCTCGTGCCGTCCGATGCGACGCTTGCGGCCGTCACCGTCGCGGTGGTGAGTGCGCCGTCGTAGGTGCCCGCGGTGGTGAAGACAATCTTCTCGCCGCTAACGAAACCGCTGCCCGTGATGGTGACGGTCTGGCCCGTGTTGGCCGAGGGAGCCGAGGCGACGGCCGGCGTGCCCGAGGCCGCGGTGGTGCCCACGCCGGTGATGCTGCTGATCGCGCCGGCCGAACGCGCGGCCTTCAACGAGTAGTGCCCCAGGTAGTTGCCTGTCACGCCCGAGCCGGCGGTGTTGGGGTCGTACGAACTGTTGTAATAGTCCGAGACGCCGATGTAATACGTCCCCGTCGCCGGGGCGGCGAAGTTGCGGATGCGAGGCGAGGAGTTGGGCCCGCTGGTGTTGTCCGAGGTGAGCACCGTGCCGCTGGCGTCGAAGAGCCGCACCGTGAAGTAGGCGTTGCTGTCGATGCGGGTCGCGTCGATGTTCACCCGGTCGCCCGCCGTCAGGTCGAGGCGGTAGAGGTCCACGTCCTTGGTCGTCTGCGCGCCGTCGCCGACCCGCTGGCCCAGGACGTTGATCGTGGCGTTCTGCGACAGGCCGGTGTCCGTCGCGGCGGCAATCGTGTCGCCGGGGTCGGAGCCCGGCGTCAGGTCGGTCAGCGCGGTGATCGTCACCGCGGGCCTGATCTGCGACAGGCCGCCGGCGGTGCTCACCTGGACGAGGCCAGCGCTCACACCGTTAGGCACGACCGCCCGGATGACCTGCTGATCCGTTCCCGCCTCGGTGACGGACTGCACGGACTGCACGGTCGCGGCAACGCCGTCGATCGTCACCTGCGGCGCGGTCTTGAAGCCCACGCCCTCGAGCACGATGGTGGTGCCCGGCGTGGTCGTCGAGCCGCCGACCGAGCGGACCAGCGGGACCACCTGGAGGTTGATGCTGGTGGAATCGCCGATGACGGTGACCGCGCCGGTCTTGGCCAGCAGCGGCACGGTGACGCTGAGCGTGGTCCCGTCGGAGTTCGGCGTGCCCGTGCGCGTGACCAGGCCCGTGACGCCGCTGTCGTCTTCCGCGGTGAAACGGACGAGGGTGGAATTAGTGAAGCCGCTGCCGGTGAGGGTGATGGTCTGGCCCGGGTTGGCCGAGGGGGAGTTGGCGTCGGTCGGCGTACCGCCGGCGGCCGAGGACTGGATGCCGACCAGGTCCACGAATACCGGTGTTGCGTACGTCGGCGTGATTTGCGCAAAGCCACCGGCCGTCGTCAGCTTCACCGGGCCGTCGAGCGAGAGCGGCATGACCAGCCCCGAGTAGGTGTCATTGCGTGTGCCGTATTCATCACCGGTGCGGCTGTCGTTGAACACGTCCGTCAACGTCTGCCCGGCGATGGTGATGGTGCTCGCCCCCTCCATGAAGCCCGCGCCGCTGAGCGTGAAGAGCCCTTCACCGCCGGGCATCCCGCTAATACCGGAGATGAACGGGACGATCTGCAGCGTTTTGGGTGTTGACTGTCCGTAGGTCTGAAGGTTTGAGAGTGAGTAGTTTGAGAATGCCTGGTGGAAGATGCGGGTGTTGTTGGCGGTGATGTCGAAGAGATCGGGTGCGACGCCGGTCTGGGC
>JAIOPN010000045.1 GCA_021413865.1 Planctomycetota bacterium
GGGCGCACGGGATCAAGCCGGTGATCCCGCAGCGTGACGACCAGCGGGAGAACCACAAAGGCCGGCCGATCGCGTTCGACAAGGAGTCGTACCGGCGGCGGGGCATCATCGAGCAGACCATCGGCTGGCTCAAAGAGTGTCGCCGCATCGGCACACGCTTCGAGAAGCTGGCCATCAACTTCCTGGCGATGATGAAACTGGCGATGATTCAACGCACCCTCAAGATCGTGTTTTCAGACAGAGCATAGCCATGCCTGCGCCATCATGCCGGATCACGCGCACCTCGTCGTCGCGCACCACCGCCTTGCCGCCGAGCAGATCGCCAACCAGATGAAGGGCGCAGCCTCGCACCGCCTCTCCGAAACGAACAACCACCCTTTTGGTGACGAGCGAGACCGACGCGGCAAACGCCCATCGGTGTGGGCGTCGGGGCTATGGAAGGTTTTCATCGATCACCCCGAGCATCTGCGAGCGGCGGTGGATTATGTCGAGTCGAACCCGCTGAAGGCGGGGTTGAAAAGACAAAAATGGTCGTTCGTGACACCGATCGGGTAATAATCGCGATCGTGCGCCAAAGAAGCCCGCCCCATTCGAGGCGGCGCTAAACGGCAGGCGTGCGTGCCACAGACCCTTGTTTAGCGCCGCCTCGAATGGGGCGGGCTTCTTCTCTTCTTTATCCACCCCGCGCTCACTCATTCCCCGGCCAACCCGGGAACAAAAACTTTCCGTCGCGTGAGATCACCGTGCCGTCCACCGTGATCGTCCCGCCCGTGCGCAGGTCGCAGACCATGTCCCAGTGCAGGCCCGACTCGTTGGTGTTCCCGCTCTCCGGGTAGCCCGCGCCGACGGCCGCGTGGAACGTCCCGCCGATCTTCTCGTCGAACAGCGTGTTCTTGGTGTATTCCGTGATGTTGTAGTTCGTGCCGATGGCGATCTCGCCCAGGTTCCGCGCCCCGGGGTCCTGGTTGAGCATCTGCAAGAGGAAATCCTGGTTCTTCGACGCGGTGGCCTTGGTCACGCGGCCTTTCACGAAGGTGAACTCGATGTCGTGCACCTCGCGCCCATGGTGGACCGCCGGGAAGGAGAACCGCACCACGCCGTTCACGCCGCCGTCCTCGGCGTTGAGCGTCGGCCCGCAGAAGACCTCGCCGTCGGGGAAGTTCTCGTGGCCCGAGCAGTTGATCCACGTGCCGCCCGAAACGTTCACCGTCAGGTCCGTGCCGTTGGCGGCCTGAAAGCGGACGATCTTCTTGCCCACCATGAACTCGCGCAGCCGCTCCTGCTGCTCGTGGATTTTCTTCCAGACGGCGACGGGGTCGGGCTTGTCGAGGTGGCCGGCGTTGAAGACGAAGTCCTCGTACTGCCGCAGGCTGCGCTCGGCGTCCTGGGCGCTGGCCTCGGTGGGGTACTGCGTGCCGCACCAATAAAGCTTGCCCGGCTCGCCGTGCGCCTTGGCGGCGCGGTCCATGAAGACCTTGAAGATCGGCTTACGCGCCGACGACGCGACGCCCTGCCGCTTGGGGTCGATGCGCGAGAGCGACTTCGTGTTCGTCTCCGCCCACAGGCCGATCGACACGTCGATCGTCTCGATCTCCTTGAGGGCCAGCGGGCTGACGAACTTCAACTGCTCGTCGCTCGCGTGCTCGAGGAAAAACTCCTGCGCCCCGCTCGGCGAGCACTTGATGAACGGGTGCGCCCCCGCCAGCACGCAGCGCTCGTAGATCGCCTCCATGAGCGGGATGCCCACGGGGTCGCCGTTGATGCGGACGATCTGCCCGGGCTTCACGCCCACGGAGTATTCGACCAGGACCTTGGCGAGTTTGTCGAGCCGTGAATCGCGCATCGTCGTGGGTTCCTATTGCAGCGCCGGATATTGCGTGTCGCCCGAGCGCTGCCGTATGGTACGGCCCGACACAGGAGTCACAACCCGCATGACACCCGCAACCCCCGCCAACCCCAACGCCCCCGACCGCGAGGTCATCTACGGCCGCGCGGGCGACATCGATCTCCGCCTCGACCTCTACCTGCCGGCCATGCCCGTCGCGCGCCCCGCGCCCTGCGTCGTCTTCGTCCACGGCGGCGGTTGGAACAAGGGCGCCCGGACCGCCTTCCACTGGCACGCGCGCCAGATGGCGAACCTCGGCTTCGTCGCCGCCTCCGTCGGCTACCGCCTCTCGGGCACGGCGAAATACCCGGCCGCACTGGACGACTGCCAGCGCGCCGTCCGCTGGCTCCGCAAACACGCGGAAGAGTTCGGTATCGACACGGCGCGCTTCGGCGCGATGGGCTCCTCGGCGGGCGGGCACCTCGTGGCGTGCCTCGGCGTGCGCGAGACGCGCGATGATTCCGACGCGGAGCTGCGCGGCCTGTCGAGCAAGGTGCAGTGCGTGGTGGACGTGCACGGCGTGCACGACATCCCGCTGCTCTCCGGCTCGCACCTGGAAAAAGAATGCCTCATCGAGTTTCTCGGCGGGCCGCTCGCCGAGTGCCGCACCGCGTGGGAGGACGCCTCGCCGATCCGTTTCGTCGATACAGACTCGGCCCCAACGATGATCATCCACGACCCGGGCGACAGCGTGGTGCCCTACGACGACTCGGCGAAGTTCGCGGCGGCGTTGATCGCGGCGCACCGGCCGGTGGAGTTCATGCCGGCCCCGGGCGCGGGGCACGGGTTCGTGTATGGCCCGCAGGGGGAGTGGACGAAGAAAGTCTGGCCGGTAGCGCTGGTCTGGCTGAGGCGGTTTTTGCTGTGAGCCGCGGAAAGCCCGGGGCATGGCCATGCCTGGGCTTTGGTGTGTGTGTGTTTTGAGACACGAGAATCGCAAAATCCTCCTTGTTCGGCGGGATCGGCGCGGGTAGGGTTGGGTGGTAGGAGTTTCGCGGGCCCAACAGGTACGGCGGGATGGATCACAAACCCGACGCCGAGCCGAAGGTCTCGCCCGGCGCGATGTCGTCCCCGATCGTGCCGGGTCAAGGGCTGTCGTCTCAACGGGACACCTCGACAACACCCCTCCACGAATCCCCCTTCGGCGCCGCGCTCGAGCCCGTGCTGAGGCAGGTGTGCGAGGATCGGCTCTCCGCGATCAACTGGTTCCGCACCGACTGGCAGCGCGGCGGCGCGCTGACGGGTTACGCCACGTGGCACGACCCGGCCGGCCCGCCGGTGCCGGTCGTCGCCAAACTCCCCGTTCCGCCGTGCGAGCGGCAGTGGCTCACGCGGCTGCAGCGGCACGAAGACATCACCCCGCGCGTCTATGCCGAGGGCGAGGCGCTGGGCGGGTACGACATGGCGTGGGTCGTCATGGAGCGTCTGCCGCACGGCCCGCTGGGCCACGCGTGGAACGGCGCGGAGTTCGACCTCATCGTGCAGGCGATCGGCCGCTTCTACCTGGCGGCAAGCCACGTCCCGCTCGAGGGCGAGCCGGTGCACAAGGACTACGAGAAGATTTTCAAGGCGGCGAGGGAGAACATCCGCCAGCGCGACGTCACCAACGGGCAGCGCTGGACGCAGGCGCTCAAGGCGGCCCACCGCAAATTGTCCGACTGGCTGCGCGTGTGGAATCGCAGGCCGATCGACGGGTGGTGCCACGGCGACCTGCACCCCGCCAACGCCATGACCCGCGCCGCACCCCCGCACGGCCCGTCGCTCCTGCTGGACTTCGCCCAGACGCACGTCGGCCACTGGGTCGAGGACGCGGTCTATCTCGAGCACGTCTTCTGGGCGCGGCGACAGCGACTCGGTGGACGCAAGCTCTGCTCGCTGATCGCCCACGAGCGCAAGCGATTGGGGCTGAGCGTCGATC
Organism: Planctomycetota bacterium; assembly: GCA_021413865.1. Lineage (GTDB taxonomy): Bacteria > Planctomycetota > Phycisphaerae > Phycisphaerales > Phycisphaeraceae > JAIOPN01. Next base: position 3,804 of record JAIOPN010000045.1, read on the forward strand.
CCGACTGGCCACGCTACGCGGGGATCAAGCGGGCGCTGCTGGCGATGAGCGTGCCGGCGAACCTGACGCTCGACGGCGATCCGCTCCACGTGCAGGCCGCGCTGGAGGTGCTCGAAACCGAGGTCGCCCACGCGTGATTTCCTGATGGTCGCTTGCGGCCCGAACCCGTCTCTTCATCCCCGCGTACCATTGCCTGTCATGTCCCACGCCCCCGCCATCACCCTCGACACCCCGCGCCTCGGCGACCGCGCCGGCCGCGCGATCCTGGGGCTCTTCCTCCACGCGCCACGATACTCGTTCCACAAGCCGTTCCAGCCCTCGCTCATCCGGCGCGCCCGCGCGATGGGCGCGGAGTATTTCACCGTCGTAACGCCCGACGGCCACCGCATCGACGCCCTGCACCTGCCCCCCGCCGCCGGCGCACCCGCTCGGCTGCCCGTGGTCTTCTCGCACGGCTACATGGAGGTCAAGGAGTGCCGCCTGGGCGCGGCCACGCGGCTGCGGCAGCGCGGGCACGGCGTGATCCTCTACGACCTGCGCGGGCATGGCCGATCCGCCAGGCGGCACATCACCTTCGGGGCGCGCGAGCGGCACGACCTGGCCGCCCTGCTCGACCACGCGCAGGCGCGGGGCCTGATCGCCGATCGCGTCATCAGCATGGGGCTGAGCCTCGGCGGCGCGACCGCGCTGTTGCACGCGGCGGCGGACAAACGCGTGGCGGGCGTGGTGGCGTATGCGCCGTTCGCCGATTCGGGTCTGGCCGTGAACAACTACCGCCGCAAATACGCCCCCGTCTTCGGCCGTGCTTTCATCGAGCGGAGCTTTGGCCTCGCGGCGCGCAGGGCGGGGTTCGAGGTGAGCGAGACCTCGGCGATGGAAAGCGCACGACTCATCGATGCGCCGGTGCTCCTGATCGTCGGCATGCGCGACACGAACCTGCCGGCCGACCATCACACCAAACCGATCCTCCGCGCCTCACCGGCCGGCCGATGCACGCTCCTGGAGGTGCCGGGCGCGACGCACTTCAACCTGATGTCGCGGCGCTGGCCCGGCGTCGATGAGAAGGTCGCCGCCTTCTGCGACCGGGTCGAATCGCGCTGAACGGTGCGTTATCCTTTCGGCATGCTCGACTCGATCGACCACGTGAACATCGTCGTGCGCGACATGGAGGTCATGGTGCGCTTCTACACCGGAGCGCTGGGGATGCGCGTGAGCAAGCGCGTCACCATTTCCGGCGAGTGGATCGACATGGTCGTCGGATTGAAGGGCGTCGAGGCGGAGGTGGTGTACATCGAGATGCAACAGGGCCCGCGCATCGAGTTGATCCGCTACCTCAGCCCGCCGGGCGCGCGGCCGGACGGGCTGGACCAACCCAACACGCACGGCCTGCGCCACATCGCCTTCCGCGTCACCGACCTCGACCCGGCGGTGCACTTGCTCGCACAGCACGGCATCGCCACCCTAGCGCCGACGCAGACCGTCCCCGACAAGCAGGTCACCTACACCGGCGGCGTGCGCAAACGCCTCGCCTACTTCCGCGACCCGGAGGGGAATATCCTGGAGCTGTGCGAGTACCGGTGAATATCTCCGCCCCATAGCCCCCGGCTCCGCCGGGGGGGGGGCCGCGAACGATCACCAGCGACTGCAAATGCACCGTGAGTACGCTGATCCAACGAAGAACCCCCCGGCCGAGCCGGGGGCTATGGGAGGGGTGTTTGGCCCGCGGCCGCATCGGACATACACTTCCGCACCCACTTTTTTGACCTGAAAGGCCCCACATGCAGATCGCCAAGAACGCCGTGGTCGAGATCGATTACACGCTCACCGGCCCGGACGGCAAGGTGATCGACAGCTCCAAGGGCAAGCCGCCGATGCCCTACATGCACGGCACGGGGAACCTGATCCCCGGGCTCGAGGCGGCGCTGGAGGGCAAGAAGGCCGGCGACAAGGTCAACGTCACCATCCAGCCCGGGGAGGCATACGGCCACAAGGACGCCTCGCTCGTGCAGGTCGTCCCGCGTACGTCGTTCCAGGGCGTCAAGACCATCGAGGTCGGCATGCAGTTCCGCGCCTCCAACGGTGGGCAGACCCGCATCGTCCGCGTCATCGGCTTCGAAGGCGACGACATCAAACTCGACGCCAACCACCCGCTGGCGGGCGTGACGCTTACCTTCGACGTCAACATCGTCTCCATCCGCGAGGCGACGGCGGAAGAGCTCTCGCACGGCCACGTGCATGGTCCGGGCGGGCACCACCACTGAGTGGGCGGGGAAAAAGAGAAGTAAAGAAAGCCCAGGCATGGCCATGCCTGGGCTTTTACTTTTCATCCAACGTCACGCCGGCGCGTTAAGATGATCCGCAGTCATTTCCGCGCCTCGACGGAGTTGCGGCATGTCAGACCTCGTGGGTTTCTCGATCCCCTGTACAAAATGCGGTTACGACCTGCGCGGCACCGCCTCGGGCGGGGCGTGCCCAGAGTGCGGGTCAAGGACGCCGCTCGATCAGTCCATGCTGCGCGTCCATGGAAAGTTCCTCATCGTCCGCGGCGACGCTGTCCTGCCTCATCGCTGCGTCAAAACCAACGAGCCAGTTGAGAACGGGGTTCTACGACAGGAGTTGAAACGCGTGCATCCAGTGTGCTATTGGATGCCCGTGCCCCCAATCCTCCTGTTCTGGCTGGGGTTCATCGACGGTGCGTGGCCCGTCGTTTTGTGTGGGCTGTACGAAATCATCTGGGCGATCGCCTGCTATGTAAGCTGCAAGCGGTGCTGGATCATGTATTTCGTCAGCCCCCGGGAGGAAAAACGCAGGCTCAGGAACATACGCATCGTCGCGTCCGTCGCGCTGGTGGGCGTGACCCTGTTCCTAGTTCATCTGGACATCGAAGGGTTCCTGCTGCCCTACCTGCTAGGGTTCGGGGCGGCGGCGGGCACCATGATCTGGCTCTGGCCGACACGGGATTCTTTCTGTCTCTCGCTTGCTAAGACCAAGCATGGTGAGAACTGGATCAAGGGTTGCGGCCCGGCGTTTCTCGCGTCGATCGAGGAAGCACGGCCGTGGTGAGTATTGGCGATGAGCGCGGCGCGTAAAGGGGAAAAAGCCCATGCACCGCCATGCCTGGGCTTTTGCTTTGTATCCTGCACATCCCACTACGACATCGGAGACGCACATGGCCGACGCACCACGCGACAGGGTTGTTTTCATCAGCGCCTTCGCCAAGGGCGACGACGGGGCGATCCATGCGTTCCTCCTCGATGGCAGGAGCGGCACGCTCAAGCCGCTGGCGAAAACCGGGGGCGTGGAGGAGCCGTTCTTCCTGGCGCTGTCGCGTGACCGGCGGTTTTTGTATTCCATCCACCGCTTCGCCGAGGGGCACGTCGCCGCCTTCGCGATCGAGCCGGGTGATCAGGGCGCGCTGCGGCTGATCAACCGCCAGCCGTCGCGATCGCAGTCGGCCTGCTACCTCGACATCGACGCGACGGGCAAGACCGTGCTCACCGCGAGCTACGGCGGCGGGAGCGTGACGGCGCTGCCGGTGAACGCCGACGGCTCGCTGGGGGAGCCGACCTCGCACATCCAGCACGTCGGGTTCTCCAACGTGGACAAGGGCCGGCAGGAGGCGCCGCACGCGCACTGCATCGTCATCAGCCCGGACAACAGGTTCGCCTACGCCGCCGACCTGGGGCTGGACCAGATCATCAACTACAAACTCGACGCGGCGCGGTCGACGCTGACGCCCAACCGCCAGCCGTTCGTGCGCACGCTCGCCGGAGCGGGGCCGAGGCACTTCACGTTCCATCCGACCAAACCGTTCGCGTATGCGATCAATGAGTTGCACAACTCGGTGACGATGTTCGATTACGACCCAGAGACGGGCACGCTGATCGAACAGCAGACGATCACCACGCTGCCGGCGGACTTCAAAACAGGATCGGAGAAGGCGAGCTACACGGCGGACGTGAAGATCACGCCCGACGGCCGGTTCCTCTACGGCACCAACCGCGGGCACGAGAGCATCGCCGGGTTCGCAATCGGGGCGGACGACCGGCTCTCGTCGATGGGGATCACGCCCAGCGGCTCCCCCTGGCCGCAGAACCTGGCGATCACGCCCGACGGGGCGTGGATGATCTGCGCGAACATGATGAGCGACCGCGTGACGGTCTTCACGATCGATCGGACAACGGGCGCGATCACGCTGACGGGCGAGCCGGTGGCGATGCCCAAGCCGTCGTGCGTGATGGTGGTGTGATTCTTCCGATTTGATGTAGCGCAACCGCAACTAAAAAAAAAGCCCAGGCATTGCTATGCCTGGGCTTTTCGTTGATTGAGTTTTCAGCGGCAACCCGTGCGGGTTACTTGGCCATCTTCTCGGCCTTCTTCTTGGCGTCGTCGAGCGTGCCGACGTACATGAAGGCGCTCTCGGGGATGTCGTCGCCCTCGCCGTTGCAGATGCGGCGGAAGCTGTCGATCGACTCCTTGAGCGGGGTGTAGATGCCCGGGAAGCCGGTGAAGACCTCGGCCACGAAGAACGGCTGGGAGAGGAAGCGTTCCAGCTTGCGGGCGCGGCGGACGATGAGCTTGTCCTCTTCGGAAAGTTCATCGACGCCGAGGATGGCGATGATGTCCTGCAGGCTCTTGTAGCGCTGGAGGATGGTCTGCACCTGGCGGGAGACCTGGTAGTGCTCCTCGCCGATGATCTGGGGGTCGAGGATTCGGCTGGTGGAGGCCAGCGGGTCAACGGCGGGGAAGATGCCCTTCTCGGCGATGCCGCGGGCGAGCACGACGAAGGCGTCCAGGTGGCTGAACGTTGTGGCCGGCGCGGGGTCGGTCAGGTCGTCGGCGGGCACGTAAATGGCCTGCACCGAGGTGATGGCGCCCTTGTCGGTCGAGGTGATGCGTTCCTGCAGCTCACCCATCTCGGTCGAGAGGGTCGGCTGGTAACCGACGGCGCTGGGCATACGGCCGAGCAACGCGGAGACTTCGGAGCCGGCCTGAGTGAAGCGGAAGACGTTGTCGACGAAGAGGAGGGTTTCCTTGCCGGACTTGTCGCGGAACTCCTCGCACATGGTGAGGCCCGAGAGCGCGACGCGGAGGCGGGCGCCGGGCGGCTCGTTCATCTGGCCGAACACCATGGCCACGCGGTCGAGCACGTGGGCGGTCTTGCCGGAGGCGTCGGTGTACTGGGCCTCGCTCATTTCGAGCCAGAGGTCGTTGCCCTCGCGGGTGCGTTCGCCGACGCCGGCGAAGACGGAGTAGCCGCCGTGCTCACGGGCGATGCGGGCGATCATTTCCTGGATGATGACGGTCTTGCCGACGCCGGCGCCGCCGAACAGGCCGATCTTGCCGCCGCGGACGAAGGGGCAGAGCAGGTCGATGACCTTGATGCCCGTCTCAAGGATCTGGGTCTTGGGGTTGAGGTCGACGAACTCGGGCGGGGCGCGGTGGATGGGGCGGGATTCGGTGGCGGCGATGGGGCCCTTCTTGTCGATGGGCTTGCCCAGCAGGTTGAAGACGCGACCGAGCACCGCCTCGCCGACGGGGACCTTCACGGGGGAGCCGGTGTCGATCGCGGTCATGCCGCGGGTCAGGCCGTCCGTGGAGCCTAGTGCGACGCAGCGGACCTGCCCGCCACCCAGGTGCGACTGCACCTCGCCGACGAGGTCGATGGTCAGGCCGTTGTGGCTGCCGTTGATCGTCAGGGCGTTATAGATTTCGGGCATCGCGTCCTCGGGGAAGCGAGCGTCGAACGTCGAACCGATGACCTGGGTAATGGTGCCGTTGGCGGGCATAAGGGAAGTCCTCGCGTGTTCGGGGCGTACCGATTCAGCCGGGCCGCCCAATGTGGGGTGAGGAGAATAGCAGAGGGGTCCCGCGTTGCCAAGGGAGGAAGAAATGGGGGTGGGAGCGAGGAAAGAGGGAGGGGGCGCAAGCCGCAAGCGGCCGGGGAGCCACCGCTTGCGGCTCAGCATACCGCCGCCGGCCCGCGCGGGTCGCCCAGGGCGGCGAAAACCCTACGTTGTCCCTCAAATGGACGCCGGCCGTGCATTGCAACCATGTTGTCGAGCAAGGCCGCATCGCCCGCCTGCCAGGGAAGGTCGGCGGTCAGTTCTTCGGCCAGGGCCGCCGCGTCGTGTACGGCGTTCACATCCAGCGGCGAGCCATCGCCGAACGTGACCGCCTTGGCCGGGTCGTTGCGGCGGTCGCGCCAGCCGGTGCTCGCGGCGATCAACTGGTTGAAAAAACTTTCCCGGCCGGTGCCGGGGTCGCGCCATACCGCCTGTAACACCGGCGTGGTGGTGCGCAACGACTGGTTTTCGAGCCATTCCCACATGTAGCCCAGTTGCCGGAGTTTTTCCTCCGCCGCGTCGGGCGATGTAACGCCGAAGGTGCTCCGCCAGCTCCGCCCCATGCCCGAGGCGGGGTCGTTCTCGGCGGGCATGATGTTGGTGTAACGCAGGCCCTTGGCGCGGCAGTCGGCGACGAAGCGTGGGTGGCGATGCTCGAGCCGTGACAGCAAAATGTCCGACCGGCAGACGGCCGTCGCCCCGCCGTGCGCCGCCGGTTTTTCGCAGTAGAAAAAAATCCGCGCCGGGTAGAGCGGCGTCTGCGCCATCTCATGGTGGAGCGGGATTTGAAATGCCGGCGGCGATTCATTGGCGGTGAAGACGCGCCGGGTCCGGCTGAGCCGGACGGCGTTGGAGAGCGACCGCTCGTAGGTGAAAGGCTCGAACCCGAAGGCGACGACGAAGGCATCGAAGTCTTCCACGGTGCGGAACGGGAAGCCGCGGAAGAGGATGCAGGCGTGGCGGGCGAGTTGCTCTTTGATCTTGCCCAGATTCACAGCCACCCAAGACAGAGTCGCGGGGAGGTCGGCGTCTGGCGACCGGCATTGCAGGAGCAGCGGGAACTCCATGCCGTCGAAGCTTGCCTGCCGCGGGAGCGTGGCGGGCTCGGCCATCACTGTTTTCGCGGGGGTGGACATGGGGGGTGGGCCGTTTGACGTGGTGAGGCATTATGACACGGAACCGTGCATATACAGGCTTTTCCACGGGCATCGGCGGCCAAAAAAACTTGCAAAAATTGTCATCGGTAGGGCCTTTCATACCCGCCCAAAGGTGTTATTATTGCCCTTGACCGATTGGGGATTGCTGGTTCCATTTAACCGTCTCTACGAGGAGAGGACCCATGAAAAGGCACGTTATTGGTGGATTCGTTGTCGCTGCGCTCGCAACCGTCACGGCTGTTCCGTCCGCCCACGCGGTGACCACCGCGACGTGGACCTATCAGGATGCCAGCCTGCAGTCGATCTCGGCGGCGGGCCCGAACAACACGTTCTATGAGCAGAGCGCCTACGACGCCGCCTCGCACCAGTTCAGCGCCGACAACCCGGCGTACAAGCTCACCCTCACGCCGTGGGTCATGTCGGCCCGCTTGGCCGGTAGCGGCGCACTGCCGACCGTGACGGCCGGCAAGCTGCGGCCCGCCCAGGACGAGACCGAGGCAGGCGTCGGCATGGCGGGCTTCGGAGACAGCCCGTACAACCAGGGGCTCTACGACACCGAGTTCCGCAACTGGGGTGATACCAAAATCTTCAATTACTACACCAGCATCTACCCGGACCCGAACGACCCGAACAACGATCCTTCGCTGGCGCCCTGGGGCAAGCAGATCCTCGAGATCTCCAACATCACCGGCCCGGGCACGCTCAAGAGCCTCACCTTCGTCATTGACAGCCTCGACACCGGTCAGTTTGAGGCCAACAACGAGGGCTTCATGATCTGGGGCTCCAACGCCGCCGATCCCACCAACCCCGCCGGCACGCAGCTCACCCTGCTGACCAACCAGAACGCCCCGGGCGACCCCGACCCGAACATCAACAAGAACCTCCCCCAGGTCGTCTCCTACACGATCGACGAGACCACCCTCTCCCAGTACAGCCAGTTCTGGTTTTCCAGCAACAACAACGGCGTCTCCAGCGCGGTCTTCGGCAACGGCACCTACATCACCGCCTGCCAGAGCCCCACCGACGTCGGCTGCGGCGGCGGCGACACCGAGCCCACCCCCGAGCCGATCACGGCGGGCATGACCGGCCTGGCCATCGCGGCGCTGGCCGCACGCGTGCTCGGCCGCAGGTCACGCTGAACGATTTTTCTCCGATCGAAAAATAAAAAGGGGCCCGCGCAGGCGGGCCCCTTTTTTATTTCACTTTCTTCAAGCCAAGCCCGATGACGAGTCCACGATTCGTCGGGGTCTAATCTGCGATCTTCCACGGATTTCACTTCACCATCACCCACCGCTTGCGGCCCAACCGGACCCGCGCCCTCTCTCTAATCGCACCCCCCCGCCACGCCCCGTAGCCGCTCGGGGTTCAGCAGGATCACGTCCCGCCCCGCTGGCGTCACCACCTCGAACCCCTCGGCGCGGAACGTCACCCCGCCATCCAGCGTCAGCGGCGCGATCGACACCTTGGGCATCCGCCCCTTGAACGGGTAGAGCAGCGTTGCGAAACCGACGCAGCCGTGGTGGCTCCGCGGCATCCACCGCCGCACCCGCAGGTGGTGGCGTTCCTTATATAGCTCGTCCACCGCCGCGTCCTCACCGGCGTAGTCCGCGCCGATCTCCATCGATTTGATCCCCACCCCGTGCGCGAACATGACCACGCAGCCGGGCGATCCCCTGGTCACGGCCGTCCTCTCGTCGATCTTCTTAAAGCGGAAGGGCGAGTGCCAGTGCGACGTCACCGCCCGATTGAACTCCTCGTTCAACTCGTCGCGGACGGAGTCGAGCACTAGGGCGTAGCCGCGCGGCTTCACCAAGAGGATCGTCCGCCGCACGATGGCGTCCATCGAGGTGACGTACGCGCAGCCGTCCACATTGGGCAGCCAGCGGTAGGCGGTGTGGTACGCGGAGAAGTAGTCGATCGCATCGCCGCTGTGCCAGGCAACGTCGTGCGCCGCCTTGCCGCGTGCGTCGTAGTGCATGCCGTCGATCAGCGGCTGGTTGTGGCTCTCGGGGGCGCGGAAGAGCAGGTCGAGCGGGTGGCCGTAGTCGGAGTAGCGGTTGAGTTCCTCGATGAGCGGCTGGTTGTACGCCCAGAGGTTCATGCTCAGGGTGTCGTGGTGGGAGTGCCAGCCGGCGAACTTGCCGAAGGAGGTGTTGACGTAGGTGGAGGTGGGCGTGTCGCCGTTGCGGAGGATGGCGAAGCCGGAGTCGGGGAGGAGATAGGAGCGCGAGCGTTCCACGCCGAAGTAGCGGTCAGCAGTTTCGGGGAAGAGCGGCTTGCCCTGATCGATGATGGATTTGCCGGAGAAGAGCTCGTCATCACCGTAAGAAGGTTTGAGGTCGCCGGGGCCGAGCGATTTGGCGAACCAGCGGTAGCCCTCGCGGAGGCGGTTGCGGTACTCATCGTCGGCGGCGGCGAACCCGCCGCGGCTCTGGGCGAAGTCGTAGGTGCGGTGCATGCGTTGCAGGGTGTAGAAGCCGTAGCCCCAGACGCGCTCGCCGTGGCCGCCGTCGGCGAAGAAGCTGCGCGTGATGGTGCGCATGAGGTAGCGCGTCGCCAATCGGTTCCACCGCACGCTTTCGGCAAACTCGGGGAACATCCGCGCAATGACGAAGAGCGCCGTGACCGTCGCGGCGTGGACGTTGTGCATGCGGAACGGCCTGACGCGCCGCTCGAGCCACCGGCCCATCCCCATCACCAGTTTGAGCACCGCCTCGGCCGCCTCAGGCGGGCAATCGCCGTGGTGGATCAACACCAGGTACCCGGGCGCCAGCGCCTCGACCTTGAACCCGGCGTGCAGCGCGCCGAAGATCGGGTGCTCCATCTTCGGGTTGAAATGCAGGCGGTGACGCGCGGCGTAGTAGTCCACGAGGGTGCGGCAGAGGAACCCGTGCAGCCGCGCATCTTCGCCATCGATCAGCCGGCCGATGATCGGCCACATCCAGCCGAAGGAGTGCGGGCTCCGGCCCGACGCCTTGGCCCAGTCGATGCCCGTGTAGTCGCCGAGCAGCTTCTCGATCGCGGCGTCATCCACGCGGTAAAACTGCTCGCGGGTGTCGTGCGCCCAGCGCCAGGGCCCGGCCATCGTCCAGCGGTGGTAATCGATCAGCAACCGGTAGGCGTCGGCCCGGCGCCCCTTGCGCCCCGCCGCGATCGCCGCCCGCAGCACCCCTCCCGCCTCCTTCCCGTTCCCGCGCGGCACGCGCAGGGAGGACCAGAAGTCCCGCTCGCTGATCTCGATCATCCGCGGGAGGATCGTGGTGTTGGAAGCCAAGGGGGGGACTCCCTCCGATGTGCCGGTAGGGCACATTATGCACATTGCTAGCCGTCGGCCTCGGCCGACGCCGCGCACCGGGCGCGTAGGACTGAACGTTCCACCCCACGTCACCGAACGCCAGCGTCGGGCGAGCCCAACGGCAAACCCGGCGACAGGGGAACCCCCCGTCGGCTACAATCGCCCTGCTTTGCTGACCCACCGCATCATCCCCTGCCTCGACGTAAAAGCCGGCCGCGTGGTCAAGGGCGTGAACTTCGTCCAGCTACGCGACGCGGGCGATCCCGTGGAGATCGCGAGGCAGTACGACGCCGCCGGCGCGGACGAGCTGGTCTTCCTCGACATCACCGCCAGCCACGAGGACCGCGCGATCATGCTCGACGTGGTGCGCAAGGTGGCCGAGCAGTGCTTCATGCCCTTCACGGTCGGCGGGGGCATCCGCGCGATCGGGGACGTGACGGCGCTGATCCAGGCGGGGGCGGAGAAGGTGAGCATCAACACGGCCGCGGTGGTGATGCCGGACATCGTGGCGCAGACCGCCAAGCGGTTCGGCCGGTGCGCGACGGTGGTGAACATCGACCCCAAGCGCGTGCCGCGCGCCGAGTTCGAGGCCCGCCGCGCCGAGCGCGAGGCCAAGGGGTTGTTCGCGCCGCGTGACTCCAATCCATCCACGGATTACGTCTTCGAGGTCCACACCCACGGCGGGCGCAAGCCCACCGGCATCGAGGCGGTCGCGTGGGCGCAGGAGGTCGTGCGGTTAGGCGCCGGCGAGATCATGCTCACGAGCATGGACGCGGACGGCACAAAGAACGGCTACGACGTGGAGATGACGGCGGCGGTGTCGGCGAGGGTGGACGTGCCGGTGGTGGCCTCGGGCGGGTGCGGGAGCCCGGAGCACATGCGGCGGGTGCTGACCGAGACGCGCGCCGACGCGGCGCTGGCGGCGAGCATCTTCCACTACGGGGAGTACACGATCCAGGAAACCAAGCGGTATCTGGCCGATCGCGGCGTGCCGGTGCGGCTGACGGCGGCGTAGGCCGTCGGGCGCGGCGTGGGCGGGATCGGTGTTGGGAGCAGCGCGTGACCAAGAAACGACCGGAGGATGAAGAGGCGGCGACCCCCGCGCCGAGCGCGGGCTCCGATCCCGCGCCACCGCTGACGGTCTCCACGCCCGCGGTGACCGGGGGCACATCGATGTTCGTGGGCGGCGACCGCAACTCACCGGCCAAGACGGGCCTGCGCAAGCTCTTCGAGGCCGCCGTGACCAACGAGGCCAGCGATATCCTGCTGCGCGGTGGCGCGGTGCCCAAGGTGCGGCTGCGCGGCCTGCTCAAACGGCTGGACGTGCCCCCGCTGGACGTGGACCAGTTCGAGACCTGGGTCGAGCAGTCGCTCAGCCCCGCGCACAAGAAGACCTACCTGGAGACCGGCTCGCTCGACATGGGCTTCGACCTGCCCATGAAGGACGGCTCGATCCACCGCTTCCGCGTGAACGTCTTCCGCACCCGCGGTCGCAGCGCGATGGCGGCGCGGCGCGTGAACAACAAGATATTGAACGTCGACCAGCTCCACCTGCCCAAGCAGCTCGAGCAGATCGCCGAGGCGCGGCAGGGGCTGGTGATCCTCGCGGGCATCACCGGCAGCGGCAAGAGCACGACAATCGCCGCCATGCTGCAGCACATCAACCAGACGCGGCCCTGCCACATCGTCACCCTGGAGGACCCGATCGAGTACCTGTTCGTCGAGGCGAAGGCGACGATCAACCAGCGCGAGGTGGGGATCGACGTGGCGGACTACGAGCAGGGGCTGCGCTCGATGGTGCGCGAGAACCCGGACGTGGTGCTGATCGGCGAGATGCGCGACCGCGAGACGTTCGAGGCCGGCCTGCAGGCGGCGGAGACCGGCCACCTGGTGTTCGGCACGATCCACGCCTCCAGTTCGAGCCAGGTATTCGGCCGCATCTACGACCTGTTCCCCAAGGAGGACCGGGACGTGGTGCGCAACCTGCTCGCCTACCAGATGCACGCCTTCATCTACCAGAAGCTGGTCGAGACGGTGCGCGAGGAGCCCGGCCGCGTACCGGCGCTGGAGATCCTGCTCCAGTCACCGCCCACGCGTAAGTACATCCTCGACGGCAAGGAGCACGAGCTGGGCCAGGTCATCCGGGGCGCACGCGACGCCGGCATGCTCTCTTTCAACGACAGCCTCGTCGAACTGGTGGAGACCCAGTTCATCTCGCCGCGGATGGCGATGGCGGTGGCGAACAACCCCGAGGAACTCCGGCTGCGGCTCAAAGGGATCGAAACCATATAACCCGCTTCCCCGTGGGGAGCGGGCAGGGTTGAGCGCCGCCCCGAAAACAGAGAACATGGCCGCGGGTTCAACACCCCACACACAGCCATGCTGGAATCCGCATGACCACCCACCTGCTCGCCGGCGCTCAACCGGTTTTTCTCCTGAGCGTGTACAAGCCGATCCTCTTCACGGCGGCGGTGATCTGCTGGGGCCGGCTGATCATCTCGCTGGACCGTGACCTGCGCATCAATTTCCTGCCCCGCGAGCCGTGGAACCTGGCGCAGGTGGGCGCCGGCGTGGCGGCGTTCCTGATCTGGCTCATACTGCCGTTCTGGCTGGGGCTGCCGCTGGCGGCGCTGATCGTCGGAGGGGCGTTCATCGGGTACGCCGCGTGGCGCAACCCCCGGGTCGAGGAACACCGCAGGTGGAGCTTCTCGTTGAGCGGGCTGACCAACCCGCTCAACAAGGTGCAGCAGGCCCGGGCGCAACACCGCGCGGTGGTGCAGGTCCTGGATGTCGACGGCAAGCCGGTGCAGGTTCCCCCGCTCGACGCGCCCGAGTACGCCGGCCACGTGGCCATCGAAAACGTGCTGGAATACGCGCTGTCGTGCCAGGGGGAGCGTTTTGATCTCGCCACCGACGGCCAGCAGACCGCGGTGACGGTGCAGATCGACGGCGTGAAGTACCCCCAGGCGCCGCTGGACGCACGGGTGGGCCTGAGCATGATCGATTATCTCAAGGGCTCCGCCGGGATGGACGTGAAGGACCGCCGCCGCAAGCAGACCGGGCGGGTGACGGTGCTCGTCGCCGAGGAGCGCCACACGTTGAGCCTGAGCACGCAGGGCTCAACCCGCGGGCTGTCGCTGACCGCCGAACTGAACGCCGCCGGACGCCGCAAGATCGAATTCGACAAGCTGGGCCTGCTCGCGTCGCAGAAACAGCAGCTCCTCCCCGCGCTGGACGAGCCGGGCCGGGTCGTGCTGGTGGTCGCCCCGCCCGGCCAAGGCGCGACGACAACGCTCTACGCCCTGATGTCGCGGCACGACGCCTACACCCAGAACCTGGTCACCCTCGAGGACCAGATCGAGCACGAACTCGAGGGCGTCAACCAGGAACTGCTCGATCCGGCGTGGACCACGGAGGAGATCAACCAGAAGATCAAGACCCAGGTGCTGCGCGAGGCCTACGCGATGGTGCTCAGCCGCGTCGCGGACGCCTCGACGGCGGCCGCCGTCGCCGAGTACGCCAAGACCACGCGGTTCTACATCGGCGTGCGGCAGGACGACGGACTGACCGCACTCCGCGGCTGGATAAAGGCGGTGGGCGACCCGCAGAAGGCCGCCGGTTCACTGGCGGCGGTCGTCTCCCAGCGGCTGGTCCGCCGCCTGTGCACCAACTGCCGGGTCGCCTACAAACCCGATCCCGAGGCCCTGAGGCGGCTGAACCTGCCGCCCGACAAGGTGAGCCATTTCTACAAGCACTCGGGCCAGATCATGGTGCGTGACAAGACGCAGACCTGCCCGCTCTGCCGGGGCCTGGGCTACCGCGGGCGCGTGGCGGTGTTCGAGACGATGGTCCTGGACGACGAGGCGCGGGCGCTGGCGGCGTCGGGCCAGTTCGACCAACTCCGCGCCCTGCTGCGGCGCCAGAAACTGATCATGCTCCAGGAGGCGGCGTTGATGAAGGTCGTCGCCGGCGAGACCAGCATCGGCGAGGTCAGCCAGGCCACCCGGGAGAAGAAGCCGTGACCAACCTGCTGATCGTCGGGTTCATCCTGCTCATGATGTACTGGTGGGGCGCGGAGGGCTTTTTCAGCGGCCTGCTGCACCTCGCCGCGGTGGTGATCGCCGGATCACTGGCGCTGGCGATCTGGGAGCCGGTGGTGCACGCTTTCCTGCTCGCCCAGTTCCCCAACTGCGCGATGGGGCTGGGGCTGGGCGCCTCCTTCCTGCTCCTGCTGTTCATCGTGCGGCTCGCCTTCGATTACCTGGTCCCGAACAACATCTACTTCTCCGAGGTCGCGAACTGGCTCGGCGGCGGGGTGTGCGGCCTCTTCTCCGGGCTGCTGACGGCCGGGCTCTGCGTCATCGCGCTGGGCCTGCTCCCGCTCCCGCCGGCGATGGGCGGATACGAGCCCTTCGTGATCGATGGCAACGGCCAGATTGTCAAGCGGCCCGGCGCCGACCTCTGGGTCGCCGCCGACCGCGTGGCGACCACGTTCTACGGCCGCCTATCCGTGGCCGCCTTCTCCACCGACACGCCGCTGAAGACCTACCGCCCGCAACTCTACGACGAGGCGTCGCTGTCACGCCTCCGCCTGGACGTCATGGCCTCCAACTCCGCCGCGCCCGGCGACGTCGAGGTCCAGTCCGTCGGCTCAACCAGCGTCACCACCCGTGAAATGGACGACGCCGTGGTCAAGGCCGCCGGCGAGAACGCCCGCCTCGCGGGGTACAAGTTCGTGACCGTTGACACCAAGTGGACGCGGACGCCCGGCACGCGCGCCACCTTCGACACCGACGCCACGCTCCGGTTCTACCCCGCGCAGGTCCGGCTGGTGACCGTCGGCGAGACCAACGCCGACGACATCCAACTCCACGCCCCCTTCGGCGCGGGCCGCTACGCGGTGCACATGAAACGGCGCGAGTTCGTCCCTTTCACCAGCGACAGGTCGGCGATCTACGCCGACTCGCGCGGGATAAACATGGGCTTCGGCTTCCTCATCCCCGAGGGCCGGAAACCCATGTTCCTGCTCGTGCGCAACCTCCGCTTCGACCTGACCGACAGCTCCACGGTGCCCGGCGACCCCGTGGCCGCGCTGGGCACCGCGCCCGGCGCCATCGCCGCCTCGCAGCCCGCGACCAAGCCGGCCGAGGCCGTGGAGCACCGCGGCGCCATCACCCCCTTCACCGCGGTCAACCTCGATCTGAGCCCCTTGCTGCCGCTGGAATACAGCCTGAACAACATCGGCGGCGGTTTTGAGGTCAGCGGCACCTCCATCATCCAGGGTCGAGGCGAGGCGCAACGCCCCGATGGGTTCATCCCCCCGGGCGTCAAGGTCACCCAACTGAGCATCCCCAAGCAGCAGGCGTGCATCCGATTGAAGCTCATGCGCGAGAAGGCGCAGTCGCTTTTGGGCGCCGCGGTGGCACAGGCGGCTTCACTGGGCGGCATCACCCTCACAGACGCCGACGGATACGAGTACCTGCCGGTCGGTTACGCCTGGTCGCGTGAAGACGGCATCACCGATATCCGCTACACCCCCGACGAACCGATCCGCTCCGCCCGGGAGCTGCCCGTCAGCCGCATGGGCTCCAAGGACATGATCCTGGTTTATTTCACCGTCCCCAAGGGCGTGCGCATGACGACCCTGAAAATCGGCGCCCACACGGACAACATCGACTTGCCCGTGCCGCAGAAGTAAGCACCGACGCCCCGTTCAACCCTGGTGGTGCGGAGATGGAGCTTCGTTCCAAACGTGTGCTGGTGATGGGGCTGGGTCGTTTCGGCGGCGGCGTGGGCGTGACGCGCTTTCTCGTCGCCCGCGGCGCGAGCGTCACCGTCACCGACCTTGATCCCCCGGACAAGCTCGGCAAGAGCGTCGCCCAGCTCGCCGGTCTGCCGGTGAGGTTCAAACTCGGCGGCCACGACGAGGCCGACTTCGCCTCCGCCGATGTTGTCGTCGTGAATCCCGCCGTTAACCCGCACGGCAACCGCTACGTCGCCGCCGCCGTCGCCGCGGGCGTCACGCTCACCAGCGAGATCCGCCTCCTCGCCGCACTCCTGCCCAACCGCCTGCGCACCATCGGCGTCACCGGCTCGGCGGGCAAGTCCACCACCACCGCCATGATCGGCCACGTCCTCCGTAAGTCCCTGGGCGACGACTGCGTCCACATCGGCGGCAACCTCGGCGGCTCGCTGCTCAACCACGTCGAACTGATCCGCCCCGACGACTGGGTCGTCCTCGAACTCTCCTCTTTCATGCTCGAAGGCCTGCGCGAGGACAAGTGGTCCCCGCACGTCGCCGTCGTCACCAACTTTTCGCCCAACCACCTCGATTGGCACGGCACGGCCGACGCCTACCGCTCCGCCAAGCAGGCGATTCTCGACTTCCAGCGCGACGACGACCGCGACGCCGCCGTCTTCGGCCCGGGCATCCACAATCTGTTCATCAACCGCGTCGGCGACATGCGCTTCAGGGAGATGGAGGACCTGGCCCGCAACCCGCCGATCCCGCTCTTGATCCCCGGCGTGCATAACCAGATGAACGCCACGCTCGCGGCCGACACGCTCGAAGCCGCGGCGGGCATCCCGTTCCACGAGACGACCGAGTCGCTGGCGGACTTCGGCGGGCTGGAGCACCGGCTGCAATACGTCTGCGACCGCGCGGGCGTCCGCTACTTCAACGACTCCAAGGCCACCACGCCCGAGGCGGCCATCCTCGCCATGCAGAGCTTCCCGCCGGGAGTGCTGCACGTCGTGCTGGGCGGGTACGACAAGAAGAGCGACCTGGGCGGGATGGCGCGGTTCGCCGCGCGGCACTGCCGGGCGATCTACACGGTGGGCGTGACCGGCGACGCGATCGCCGCCGCCGCCCGCGCCGAGTCGCTCGACGCCGCCGACATCCACGGGCCCAGCCAGGGGGTCTCCACCTGCGGCGGGACGGATTGGGCGGGCGACCGGGCCGAGGTCGTCGCCTGCGGCACGCTCGACAAGGCACTGGAGCAGAGCGCGACGCGCGTCCGCCGCGGCGACGTGGTGCTGCTCTCCCCCGGGTGTGCATCGTGGGACCAATATGTGAACTTCGAGGCACGCGGGGCCGCGTTCGTGGCCGCGGTGCTAAAGTACACGGGCGAGGGCGCGCCGCTTCCCGGCTGACGGTGTTTCAGGGGTTCAAGATCAACGGATGGCTGCCTCCCGGCTTACCCAATCGGCAACCGAACAAAACGCCCCCGTCGGGCCTGTTCAGCCCCTAGAGAACTAAGTCCAAACCCCCATTGAGCCGATTATTACGGACACGGCCCCGTGCCGATCCCCCACAGCCGTCCCGAAGAGGTGCTCTGTGAAGCTTTCGGTGATTATCCCGGTCTATAACGAGGAAGAGACGATCAACGAGATCGTCGCTCAGGTCCAGGCCGTGCCCCTGGACAAAGAAATCGTGATGGTGGACGACTGCTCACGCGACGGCACGGCGGTGAAACTCCGCGAGCTGGCGCAGCAGCCCAACATCAAGGTGATCTACCACGAGTTCAACCAGGGCAAGGGGGCCGCGCTGCGGACGGGCATCGCCGCCGCCACGGGCGACATCGTCATCATCCAGGACGCCGACCTGGAATACGACCCGCGCGAATACCCCAAGCTGATCCAGCCGATCCTCGAGGGCAAGGCGGACGTGGTCTTCGGCTCACGTTTCTCGGGCGGTGAGTCCCACCGCGTGCTCTACTACTGGCACTCGCTGGGTAACATGGTCCTCACCCAGCTCTCCAACGCCTTCACCAACCTCAACCTGACCGACATGGAGACCTGCTACAAGGTCTTCCGCCGCGAGATCATCCAGAAGATCAGGATCGAGGAGGAGCGGTTCGGCTTCGAGCCCGAGATCACCGCCAAGGTTGCCAAGATGCGCGTCCGTCTCTTCGAGGTCGGCATCTCCTACTCCGGCCGGACCTACGAAGAGGGCAAAAAGATCGGCTGGAAGGACGGCGTGCGCGCGATCTGGTGCATCATTAAATACAACCTCTTCCGCTGATCCGCCGTCGCTCCGGGGCGTTGTGCCGGATATCGTGAACGGGTATTTTCAACCGGCTCTTCCCTCGATACGACGATCTTTGGCGTCTCAGCGGGTGCATTGACCATGATCAGTGTGATCGCCCCCGTCTTCAACGAAGAGGAAAACCTGCCGACGCTCTACGCCCGCGTCGCCGCCGCAGCGGCGACATGGGGTGAAGAATGGGAGTTGCTGATTATCGACGACGGCAGCCGCGACCGCAGCTTCGAGGTCATCCGCGGCCTGCACGAAAAAGACCCGCACGTCCGGGCGCTGCGGTTCTCACGGAACTTCGGCCACCAGACCGCCGTCAGCGCCGGCCTCAGCTACGCGTCGGGCGACGCCGTGGCCGTCATCGACGCCGACCTCCAAGATCCGCCCGAGATCATCAAGATGTTCCTGGACAAGTGGCGCGAGGGCTACGACGTCGTTTATGCCGTCCGCACCCACCGCAAGGAAAACGCATTCAAGCGCGCCGCCTACTGGACGTTCTACCGCCTCCTGGCCCACCTCTCGACCATACAGATCCCGCTGGACTCGGGCGATTTCTGCGTCATGAGCCGGCGCATGGTCGACGCCCTCAACGCCCTGCCCGAGCGCAACCGTTTCGTCCGCGGGCTCCGGACGTGGGTCGGTTTCCGCCAGATCGGCGTGAGTTACGAACGCGCGGCGCGCGCCGGGGGTGAGACCAAGTACACCTTCGCCAAACTCCTGCGCCTGGCAATGGACGGCATCATCAACTTCTCCTACAAGCCCCTCCAACTCGCCTCCGGGCTGGGCTTCCTCGTGGCCGTCTTTTCCATCGTCGGCATCATTGTCGCCATCGCCTCCAAGGTCTTCGGCTTCCGCATCCTGGTCGGGCACTCGGGCGAAGTCCCGGGCTGGACGAGCCTGATGCTCGCGATCCTCTTCCTGGGCGGCGTGCAGCTCTTCTCGCTTGGCGTCCTGGGCGAATACATCGCGCGTATCTTCGACGAGGTCAAGCAGCGGCCGAACTTCATCGTCGAATCCTTCATCGGCGTCAGCCCTGGCGCCCGATCGCCGGAGGATCAGTGCCGATGACCCAGGCCCCAACCCCGAGCCTCGATGCGCCCAACCGCGGCCCCGCCCACCTCATCGCCCTAGTCTGCGCGGGCCTTTTCATCACTCTGCTGGTCATCATCGCCCGTTCACCCCACGAATGGGCCTACGACGAGCAGTACTACATCGTCACGGTTCGCGACCTGCGCGACCTGGGTCCCACGCTCGAATACCTCCGCGGCTACAAGTACCTCGCCGGTCCGCTCTACGGCGTCATCCACCTGGCCGCTTCGCCCCTGACCCACCTGAGCGCACCGGCCATACGCTTCGTAAACCCGGTTCTCCTCGTGGCGCTCATGGCCGTCACCGCCGCCACGATGCGGCGCATGCACGCGCCCAATCCATGGACGCTGGCCATCACGCTTATCGCCATACCGCCCATCTGGATCGTCACGGGCATAGCGCTGACCGAAATCCCCGCCATGCTCTGCGTGGCGCTCTGCGTCCTCGCGCTGAAGGTCGCTTTTGACGGATTCAACGACGCCCCCGCCGCGCGCACCCTGGGCCTCTTTGCCCTGGCGGGGTTCTGCCTCGGCTTGGCGATCCTCGGCCGAACAAATTTCATCGTCCTGCTGCCCATGGGGTGCGTGCCCCTTATTTATTATGGCCGGCGCGCCATCCTGCCCGTCCTGACTTTCTTCCTCGCCGCCGCCATCCTCCCGGGCATCGTCTTTGGCGTCTGGCACGGCCTCGTCCCCCCCAGCATGCGGCCCTTCACCAAGCGCGGGTTCGTCGTCTGGCACGGCGTGCTCGCCTTCGCCTTTGCCGGCGTCATGGTCCTCATCTGGGCACCGATGAGCATCATAAGGCAGCACAAGGCCGTCTGGATCGCCAGCGCGATCGTCGCCGCCACCAATGTCATCGGCGGGTGGTGCCGGTGGGCGGCCATGATTTCCGTCGCCAGGAAGGTTCTCCCCGAACGCCTGCTCCCGGTCTATGCCTCCGTCGTCGGCAGCGGGCTGCTGGTCGTGGGCCTTGTCTTCATCGCCGTTCTGGTCAGCCAGACATGGCGTTTCCGCCACGACCCGACCATGCTCTTCATCAATGGGGGCGCATTGCTCCTACTCGCCTCCACCGCGGGCATCTCGCACCAGTTCTCCAGCCGCTACCCCACCTGCGCCGCGGCCCTGGTGCTGTTGAGCCTCCACCGTGAGAGCCCCGACACCTACGCCAAGCCCCTGCGCATCCTCGCCGGCGCGGCGCTGGGCGTCCTGACGCTCTTGTCCTATTTTGCACCGGCCATCACCGTCGCGCCCTAACCCTCCCCCACCCGACCCGTAACGCCAGAGGCCCATGAATCCCGACCAAATCAACGTCATGGCCGAGATGGAACAGCGACACTGGTGGTTCGTCTCGCGACGGCACGTCCTCGGAAAGCTCGTCGATCGGCTCCTGCCCCACGAGCCCAAGCCGCTGGTCGTGGACATCGGCTGCGGCCCGGGGGGAAACCTCGCGTCGCTGGGCGAACGCTGCCGCTGCGTCGGCGTGGACGCCTCGCCCGAGTCCATCCGGCTCGCCACCACGAGTTTTCCCAACGTCCGTTTCAAGCGTGGCATGGCCCCCGACGACGTCGCCGACGACCTGAAAAACGCCGACCTCGTGCTCATGATGGACGTCATCGAGCACGTGGAGGACGACTTCTTCTTCCTCTCCAACATCGCCGCCACACTTAGGCCCGGCGCACTGGTGCTTATCACGGTGCCTGCGGACATGAAGCTCTGGAGCCCGCACGACGAGGCCGTCCTCCACTACCGCCGTTATGACCTGGCACGCCTCCAGGCCGTCTGGAACGGGCTGCCGCTCAAGCCGCGACTCGTCGCCGGGATAAACCGCCGGCTCTACTGGCCCATCCGTGCCACACGCGTCATCACGCGTAAGCGCGCACGCAGCTCCGGCATGGCGGGCACCGACTTCAAGCTCCCCTCCGCCCCCGTCAACCGCATCCTGACCGGCCTCGCCTCGGGTGAGGCCGATCGGCTCTGCCGCGCCGTCGACTCGGGCAGCCCCGACCACCCAACGCACGGCGTAAGCCTCATCGCCGTCCTCGAGCGCACCGCCGGCACGCTCCTGCCACGCCGCAAGCCCGCCTCCCTGCCGCCCGATCCCTACACGCCGCCGGCGTTCACCTGACCGCGCCGCCACGCCCGTGTGCGATCGGTATAACCTATGGAAATCATGGACAGCAACGACCCCGCCAACGACGCCCGCGCCTACCGCGAGCAGCGGATCGCCCACTGGGACAAGGTCGCCAAGCGGGACCCGCTGGGGCGCGGCCGGGGATACCACAGCCGGCTCGAACAGGTTTACCGCCACCTGGTCGCCCCGGGCCAGCGCGTGCTGGAGGTCGGCTGCGGGCGCGGCGACCTGCTGGCGGCGGTCGAGCCGTCCTACGGCGTGGGTGTCGATTTCTCCAACGAGATGATCCGCGTCGCCGGTCAGCGGCACCCCAACCTCCACTTCATTTGCGCCGATGCACACGAGTTAGCGCTCGACGCGACCTTCGACGTGATCATCCTCTCCGACCTGCTCAACGACCTGTGGGACGTCCAGCTCGTGATGGAGCGTTTGAAGCCGATGACCACGCCGCGCACACGGCTGATCCTTAATGGGTACAGCCGGGTGTGGGAATACCCCCTCAGCGCCGCCCGGGCGATGGGGCTGGCCACGCCGATGCTGCGGCAGAACTGGCTGACCGCCGAGGACATGGGGAACCTCCTGCAGCTCGGCGGATTCGAGCCGATGCGCGGGTGGCAGGAGGTGTTGCTCCCGCTGCGCATCCCGCTGCTAGCGGGGCTGTGCAACAAGGTGCTGGCGAAGCTCGCGCCGTTCCGCTGGCTGGCGCTGACGAACATGGTGGTCGCCAGGCCGATCCCCGTGCCGATGAAGACCCAGCCCAGCGTGTCGGTCATCGTCGCGGCGCGGAACGAATCGGGGAATATCGAGAACATCTTCCGGCGGCTGCCGGAGCTGGGCTCCTCCACCGAGCTGATCTTCGTCGAGGGCCACTCGAAGGATGACACGTGGGACGAGATCCAGCGTGCCATCGCCCGCCACCCGGAGCGCAAGTGCAAGGCGATGCGTCAGACCGGCAAGGGCAAGGGTGACGCGGTGCGGATGGGCTTCGCCGCCGCGACGGGCGACGTGCTGATGATCCTCGACGCCGACCTGACCATGCCGCCGGAGGACCTCCCCCGCTTCCTGGGCGCGCTCGCCAGCGGGCAGGGGGAGTTCATCAACGGCGTGCGTCTGATCTACCCCATGGCGGAGGAGGCGATGCGCTTTCTGAACTTCCTGGGCAACAAGTTCTTCAGCCTCACTTTCACCTGGCTGCTGGGCCAGCCCATCAAGGACACGCTCTGCGGCACGAAGGTGCTCTGGCGCAGGGAGTACGAGCAGATCGCCGCCAACCGCGCCTACTTCGGCAACTTCGACCCCTTCGGCGACTTCGACCTGCTCTTCGGCGCGGCCAGGCTCAACCTCAAGATCGTGGACCTGCCCGTGCGTTACCGCCAGCGCGTCTATGGCGAGACCAACATCCAGCGCTGGCGGCACGGCCTGCTGCTACTCAAGATGTCCGCCTTTGCCGCCCTGCGGATCAAGTTTGTTTAGACGCGCGGATGTGTGACAGCATCTGCGTCGTGCTGTAGCCTACCCACGGCATGACGCGGCTAAAGTGTGACGCGCCAAACCCGGACCGTGGACGGAAAACCCGCATGACCTCCAACAACCACCCTCTGCCGCTGACCGAGCCCTACCTGCAGGGCAACGAGATCGTGTACGTGACCGATTGCATCCGCTCGGGCTGGGTCTCTTCGCTGGGCGAATACATCGGCCGATTCGAGCAGAGCTTCGCCGCCTTCTGCGGCACCCGGCACGGCGTGGCGATCTGCAACGGCACGGCCGCGCTGCACCTGGCGCTGCTCACCCTGGACATCGGCCCGGGCGACGAGGTGATCGTCCCCAGCCTCACCTTCATCGCCACCGCCAACGCCGTGCGCTACACCGGCGCCACCCCCGTCTTCGCTGATTGCCGCGAGTCGGACTGGACGATCGACACCGACCACGCCGCGCGCAAGGTCACGCCCAGAACCAGGGCGATCATCCCCGTCCACCTCTACGGCTTCCCCGCCGACATGGAGGGCCTCACGGCGCTGGCGGCGGCGCACCAGCTGCACGTCGTCGAAGACGCCGCCGAGGCGCACGGTGCGGGCTACCACGGGCGGCGCGTCGGCGGTTTCGGCGTCATGAACATCTTCAGCTTCTACGGCAACAAGA
This sequence comes from Planctomycetota bacterium, assembly GCA_021413865.1. GTDB lineage: Bacteria > Planctomycetota > Phycisphaerae > Phycisphaerales > Phycisphaeraceae > JAIOPN01. Next base: position 27,498 of record JAIOPN010000045.1, read on the forward strand.
TCATCACCACCGGCGAGGGCGGGATGATCACCGCCAACGACGACGCCCTGGTCGCCCGGGCGCGCTTCCTGCGCGACCACGCCATGTCGCCCGAGAAACGCTACTGGCACCCCGAGGTCGGCTACAACTACCGGCTCACCAACGTCCAGGCCGCGATGGGCTTGGCGCAGATGGAGCAGATCGACTGGATCATCTCGCGCAAACGCGAGATCGCGCGGCGGTACAACACGCTGCTCGCCGGGGTGCCCGGCGTGGTGCTCCCTCCCGAGGGCCCGGGCGTCGAGCCGGTCTATTGGATGTACTCGATCCTCGTCACACGGGATTTCCCTATCGGCCGGGACGCGCTGCGTGAGAAGCTCAAATCCAGCGGGATCGACAGCCGGCCGTTTTTCTACCCGGTCCACACCCTCCCCCCCTACGCCGACGGGCAGAGCCTCCCGGTGTCGGAGCGGATCTCAAGCCAGGGCGTCAACCTTCCCTGCGGCCCGCGCCTGACCGATGACGACATCCGGCGCGTGGCGGAGGTGATCCGATCATGCCGGTGATCCCGATGGGGCTGGAACATGCGGGGGCCGCCGCGGACCTGCACATCGAAGCGTTGCGGGGCGATTTCCTCCCCACGCTGGGCGCGAGATTTCTACGCACGTTCTACCGCGGCGCCCTGGGCAGCGGCGCCGCGTTCGGGTTGGTGGAGGAAGAACAAGGGTGTCCCGTCGGTTTCGTCCTGGGCGGGGAAGATACGTCGGTGCTGTTTCGCAAGGTTCTGGCTTCTTCGATGATCCCGCTGGCGTGGGCGATGCTGCCCGCCTTGCTGCGTCATCCCGGGTTGATCCTGCGGGTCTTCGAGACCTTTCTCTACCCCTCGCGCGAGGGGACCGTCCCCCAGAAGGCCGAGTTGATCGTGATCGCGGTGGCGGCGGGGCGCCGCGACCAAGGGATCGGGGAGCGGCTGGTTTCCGCCCTAGAGGACGCCCTGAAGGGGCGTCGCGTGACCTCGTATAAAGTGACGGTGTTGAAATCCAACACGGGTGCAAACAGGTTTTACCTGCGACGGGGTTTCCGCCTCGCCGACGAGTTTCGGCTCTACAGTCGCGGCTGGAACCTGTATGTCCGGGACATCTGAGGAACTTCACCGATGAAGATCTCGGTGATCTTGCCCACGTATTGCGAGCGCGGCAACATCGTTGAGCTCCTGGCCGCCATCGAGGCCGTGCTGGGCGCCGATCGTGCGGAGTCGGAGGTCGTCGTGGTGGACGACAACAGCCCCGACGGGACCGCGGACGTGGTGCGGGAGTATGCCAAGACCTCCGTGATGCGGGTGCAATGCCACGTGCGGACCACCGACCGCGGGCTGGCGTCGGCGATCAAGTTCGGCGTACGGCACGCCGGGGGCGACCTGCTCATCGTCATGGACACCGACTTCAACCACGACCCGGCCATGATCCCGCAGATGATCCGCTGCCTCGAGTACTACGACCTGGTGATCGGCTCACGCTTTGTCATGGGCGGGGGCATGGAAGACTCGAAGCGGTACTACTACAGCCTCTTCTACAACATGTTCGTCCGCGCGATGCTCCGCCTGCAGGTCCAGGACAACCTCAGCGGGTACTTCGCGATCCGCCGTGAACGGCTCATGACGCTCAACTTGGACAGCATCTTCCACGGCTACGGGGAGTACTTCATCCGTCTCCTGTACGACGCGTCACGGCTCAAGTACCGCGTGCTCGAGCTCCCCATCTTTTACATCCTCCGCCGGCACGGGCAGAGCAAATCGCGGTTCCTCGCGATGCTCGGGAGCTACACGCGGTGCGTGTTTTCCGTGATGCTCTTCGGTAATAAGTGACGCGGACGACCCGGCCGCGGCCTCAGGCATGCGCGGGATTGTCGGGTGCCGGCACCCGCACCGTGATGCGATCGGCCGTGCCCGCGGCGTCCGTGTAGGCCGGGTCGCGGGAGAAACGCGACAACGCCATCGCGATCCCGACCATGCCGGCGAACTTGCTGAAAAATAGGACGTCCGCCAAATCCTCGGGGGCCACGCGCAGTGGCTGCCAGTAGAATAGGAAGGCCGCGAACAGGACGTGGGTAAGCGGCGACAACCGTCGTCGCCAGAGCATCACCATCGCGATGGGGATACCGATGAGGTTGTAGTCGAACGAGATGGGCATCGCGAAGTTGCCGACCAGGGTGAGCCAGAGGAAATAGGGGAACGCCAGCGCCTGCCGGTTGGCCGATCGGTACACGCGGTAATTGACCCACAGCGTCATCGGCCCCAGCACGAGCGCCGAACCGATCAGCCCGGGGAGATTGGCGAGCCAGTTTACGCCTACCATGTACCAGAACTGTTCCCAGTAGGCGGTCAGCGAGTGCGCGTAGAAGGTGATCGCAAACGATCCCTGCCGTTCACGGGGGGCGAAGGGGTGTCTGAGCCAGACGAATAGGTCGTTGATGAACGCCACGCGGTTATTCTGATAATGGCTTGAGAGCGTGAGCCACTCAGGCACCGCCAGGAACGACGCGACCCCGATCAGCACCCAGACGACCACGGCGATAACCGCCGCTCGCCATTCGCAGATCACCAGCAGCCCCATAATGATGATCGTCGGGTAGATCTTGACCCACGACGCCACCGCCACGCAGACACCCAGCGCCAAGTCTCGCCAGATCGACCCGGGCAGCCTCAGTGATGCCGCGCCCAGAATGATCGACAGCAGCACCAGCGAGTCGCAGTTCCCCCGCTCGATCGTAAACAGGACCGGCGTGGAAATGAGCACCAGGCCCAGCGCCAACGGCAGCGTGATGCACGCGCGGCCCGCCTCACGGCGCAGCTTCACCGCCAGCACCACCGCCGCGGACATGATCACGGTGTTCGCCGTCATCCAGATGCCCACGGCCGCGGGGTAGTCGAAGTACCTGCACCAGGCGTGCAGCAGAAGGACGATAGGCGGGAAGCTGTAAAGCCCCCGCGGATCGCCGAAGTACTCACTGTACGGGTTGCCGCCCATGATGAGCCAGTGCTTCACGGCCCAGAAGCTGTGGTAAAAATCCAGCCCCAGAACGTCCCACGCGTAAACCCACGTCTCCTTGCCGAACAGCATGGCGTGCGGCGGCTGCAAAAAACTCTCGACCCAGTACACCACGAACGCCACCAGCAGCAGCCACCCAAAAACCAATTGGACGATCCGACCGGGCAATGGACGCGAACCCATGGATGTGCGCGGCTCGGCGGGGCTTGCTTGCGGCATAACGTGTGATCGCCCGAGATTGTCTGACGGGTCGTCGGCCCGCGATTTTCACGGGCATCCCGGGGCCAGCTTATCGCATAAACCACCCTGGACCAAGCGGAACCCCGCCCCGGCATTCCCTTGGTCGCCGGCGCACCGCGTTCTATACTGGCGTTCGCCCGCCGCCGGTCACGTCACCACGCCGGAGATGTTTATGCCCAACTACACCACCGCCGACATCCGCAACATCGCCATCCTCGGAAACGCTTTGAGCGGCAAGACGAGCCTGGTCGAGGCGTTGCTCCAGGAGGCCGGCGCGATCCACCACCGCGGGCTGGTCGAGAAGGGCACGACCGTCAGCGACCACACGGAAGAGGAGAAGCGCCACGGCCGGAGCCTCTACGCCGCCATCACGCACTGCGACCACGAGGGCCGGCACATCAACATGATCGACACGCCCGGGCACGGCGACTTCGCCGGGCAGGCGATCGAGTCCTTCGCCGCCGTCGAGACCGCGGCCGTCGTCATCAGCGCCTCGGCGGGCATCGAGCCCGGTGCCCGCCGCATGATGGAGCGCGCCGCCGACCGCGGCCTCTGCCGCATGATTATCGTCAACAAGATCGACCACGAGGGCGTCAATCTCGACCAGCTCCTGCGCGACATCCGCGACGCCTTCGGCAAGGAGTGCCTCCCCATCAACCTCCCCGCCGGCGGGGGCACTTCGGTCGTCGATTGTTTCTTCACCCCCTCGGGCCAGTCTGACATCGGCTCCGTCGAGTCGGCCCACCAGGCGCTGGTCGAGCAGGTCGTGGAGGTGGACGAAAAACTCCTGGAGATCTACCTGCAGCAGGGGGACGTCAAGCCCGAGCAGCTCCACGACCCGTTCGAGAAGGCGCTGCGAGAAGGGCACCTGATCCCGATCTGTTTCACCTGCGCCCGCCACCACGCCGACCCGATGAAGTCTGCGGGCATCTGCGAGCTGCTCACCGTCTTCGCACGCCTCGCCCCCAGCCCGCTGGAGGGCAACCCGACCCGCTTCGTGCGCGGCGACGACTTCGCCCACCTGCTCAACGCCTCGCCCGACCCCAACCGCCACGTGCTCGCCCACGTCTTCGACGTCTCCATCGACCCCTTCATCGGCAAGCTCTGCGGCTTCCGCGTCCACCAGGGGACGATCCGCAAGGAAACCCAACTCCTGGTCGGCGACCCGAAGCACGGCGAGAGCAAGAAGCCCTTCAAGGTCAACCACCTCTTCAAATACCAGGGTAAAGAGCATGTCGAGATCGACGCCGCCATCCCCGGCGACATCGCCGCCGTCGCCAAGATCGACGACATCCACCAGGACTGCGTCCTCCACGACCACCACGACGAGGACCGCATCCGTCTGCTGCCGCTGCCCTACCCCGAGCCGATGTTCGGCCTGGCGATCAGCGCCAAGAACCGCGGCGACGAGCAGAAAATCGCCGACGCCCTGCACCGCATCCTCGAAGAGGACCCGACCTTCAAGGTCGTCCGCGACGCCGGCACGCATGAGACCGTGATCCACGGCCTGGGCGAGCTGCACCTGCGCGTCATCCTCGAACGCATGAAGAGCCGCTACCACTTGGAGGTGAACACCAAGCCGCCCAAGGTCGGCTACCGCGAGACCATCACCGCCAAGGCCGACGGCCACCACCGCCACAAGAAACAGACCGGCGGCGCCGGGCAGTTCGGCGAGGTCTATCTGCGCGTCGAGCCGCTGGCGCGCGGGCAGGGCTTCGAGTACGTGGATGACACGTTCGGCGGCTCCATCCCGCGCCAGTTCATCCCCGCCATCGAGAAGGGCGTCCGCCAGGTGATCGAGACCGGCGCGATCGCGGGCTATCCGATGCAGGACATCCGCGTGAGCGTGTACGACGGCAAGTACCACGACGTGGACTCCAAGGAGATCGCCTTCGTCACGGCGGGCCGCAAGGCGTTCATCGACGCGGTGAAGAAGGCCCGGCCGACCCTGCTGGAGCCCTGCGTGAGCATCGAGGTGACGATCCCGCAGGACCACGTCGGCAGCATCACCGGCGACCTGGCGGGCAAGCGGGGCCGCATCCAGGGGGCGGAGATGCTTTCCAACGATTTGACGGTCATCCGCGCCATCGTGCCGCTCTCGGAGGTGATGAACTACCAGAACCAGCTCAAGAGCGTCACCGGCGGTCAGGGTTCGTTTACGATGGAGTTGAGCCACTACGACCCGGTGCCCGGCCAGTTGCAGCAGCAGATCATCGCCCAGTACAAGCCGCACGCGGAAGAGGACTGACGCACCGCGGCGCGGAAGCCAGAGAGGTCACGGATGACGCAGGACGAACAGGTGGAACCGGTCGGGGACGGGGACGTGGAACTCGCGCCGGGGGTGCGCGTGCCGGCGTCCGCGGTGGGGTTCACCTTCTCGCGCAGCGGCGGGCCCGGCGGGCAGAACGTCAATAAACTTTCCACCCGCGCGCAGATGCGCATCCCCATGACAGCGCTGCGGTTGGCGATCGGTCCCGACGCCGCGGAACGGCTCGCGCTGGCGCTGGGGCCGTCGCGCCTCACGGACTCGGGCGACGTGCTGATCGCCTGCGACGAGAGCCGGTCGCAGCACACCAACCGGCGCGGCTGCATGGAGCGGCTGCGCATGATGCTGATCGAGGCGACGCGACCGGTGCGCAAGCGCCGCAAGACGCGCCCGACCAAGGCGTCCAAGCGCCGCCGGCTCGACGGCAAGTCGCACCGCGGCGACATCAAGCGCGGCCGTTCGCGCCCCGACGACGCGTCGTAATCGCGCCGCGCATGACGCGCCGATGCGCGGCGCGGAAAAGAGAATTGCGGTGATGTTCAAGCCGCGCGTGTGTCGAAGCCGATAATTATTCTTGAGCGCGTTGCTCAGATTTTTGTTGACGTGTGATTCGTGTCGTCGTTACTCTCATTGACGCAAGCTCCGAGGCTTGACAGAAAGGACTCACCATCATGGCGAAGAAAGCAAAGAAGAAGGCTGCGAAGAAGAAGGTTGCGAAGAAGAAGTCCAAGCGCTAGTTCACCTGTCTCTGTTCGCGCGGGTCTCCGCGTCGGCGGCGTAGCTCGCCGGCGCACGTATCAGGATTGATCCATTCCGCGGCATCAGGCGAAACAAGTCGCCCCCCGACCACCTCAAACCGTTCTCCTCGGAGCCGAATCACGTAAAGACGTTCCCGAAAGGGAACGTCTTTTTTTTTTGCGCCCACTCCGCGGCGTCTCCGCCAAGCCGCACGCAAACCTGTGTGCGGCTTGCCGCGTGCGCCAAAAGCGCCTCAGATGTCCTTGCCCTTGTACCCGATGCGTTTCCACACCTTCCGCGCCGCGGCGAGGCCTTTGGCGGAGGGTTTGGGCGTGCCCAGGATCGAGGGCGGCGCTTTGCCGTCGCCCGTGCCGTCCTGCCAGGGGGACCAGTGGTCGTTCTCGTACGCCCTGCGCGACGACTCCTTCTTGAAATCGGGCATGTCGATGGGCGTGCCGTTCTGCAGCGCGGAGCGCCACGCGAGGATACCGACGCTCGACATGTTCACGCCGCGGTAAACGTCGAGGAACGGCGGTTTGCCGGAGCGCACCGCGTTGGCGAAGTGGAAGTTGGTCCAGAAGTCGCCCCCGCCGTGGCCGGCGCGGTGCGCCAAGTCGCCGTGCTCGGGCCAGTCGGGGTGGTAGACGCGCTCGGCGGGGACGGAGCCCATCTTGCGGTCCCACTCCTCGTGCCACACGCGGACGCGACCGGAGCCAAAGTAGCCGTGGCCGCGCTCGGTCTCCATCGCCCCCTTGGAGCCGTGCACGCGGTACCAGTTAGAGTGGCCCGGTACGAGCAGGCCGAAGATGCGGAAGACCGAGCCGTCGTCGTTGCGGGTGAGGATGACCGAACCGGGGTCGGCGACGCGGGCGGTGCCATCGTCCACCTCGCGGCATGCCATCGACAGGCCGATCACCGAGACCGGTTTCGCCTCGGTGATGTAGCAGAGCGGCGCCAGCGCGTGCGTGCAGTAGTAGGTCGAGGGCAGGAGATTCCGCCAGTGCTTTTGCCCCGGCGCGATAGCGGAGCGTGACTCGGAATCCATCGGGTGGTTGTACTCCCCCTCGGCATACAGGCACCGGCCCAGTTCGCCGGTCTTGTAGAGCCGGCGCATCTCCATGTTGAACACGGTGAACGGGTAGTTCTCCGCGAGCATGTAGGTCTTGCCGGTCTTCTCCACCGCGCGGCAGAGCGCCACGCCGTCGGCCATCGTCGAGTTGCTCGCCGTCTCGCTCATCACGTGGAAGCCGGCGTTGAGCGCCTTGACCGCGAAGGGGGCGTGCTGGTGGAAATAATTGGCGAGGATCACGGCGTCCATGTCGTGCCCGAGGAACTTGTCGAAGCTCGTGTACGTCGCCACGCCGTACCGCTTGCCGACGGTCTTGAGCCGCTCCTCCCACGTGTCGCAGAGGGCGACGAGCTTCATGCCCGCAACCTCGCTGGCGCCGGAGGCGAAGCTCTGGCCGCGCCCGACGCCAACGACGCCGACGCGGAGGAGTTTGGATTTACGGCTGGATGACTTGGCCATGGGGATTCCTGTTGTGAAAGAGAAGAGAGCGCCGCCTGAAGGCGGCGGCTAACCGGATCAGACGTCTTTACCCTTGTACCCGATGCGTTTCCAGACGCCGCGCGACCGCGCCAACGCCTTGGCATTGGGTTTTTCGTAGCCGCGGATGCTCGGCGGGGCCGTGCCGTCGCCCGAGCCGTCGGGCCAGGGGGACCAGTGGTCGTTCTCGTGGGCCTTGCGGGCGGATTCCTTCTTGAAGTCGGGCATGTCGAGCGGCGCGCCGTCCGCCAGGGCGCTCTTCCACGCGAGGATGCCGACGGTGCACATCGCCACGCCGCGGTACACGTCGAGGTAGGGCGGCTTGCCGGAGCGGATGGCGTTGGCGAAGTGGAAGTTGGTCCAGAAGTCGCCGCCGCCGTGGCCGGCGCGGCGCGCCAGGTCGCCGTGCTCGGGCCAGTCGGGCGAGTAGCTACGCTCGACGGGCTTGCCCTCGCGGAGCCACTCCTCGCGGTGGATGCGGATGCCGCCCCATGCGTTGCCCGTGGCCGTACCGATCAGCCCCTTGTCGCCGTGCACCTCGTAGCGCACGCGGTGCTCGGAGCTGATCATGATGCCCATGATGCGGAAGACCGCGCCGCTGTCCATGCGGCAGAGGATCACGCTGCCGGCGTCGGCGACGCGTGCGGTGTTGGGCGACTTGCTCCCGGTCTCCACCATCGACAGGCCATTCACCTTCACCGGCATCGTGTCGGTGATGTACATCAACGGGGCGAGGGCGTGGCTGCAGTAATAGGTCGAGGGCATCCAGTTCCGCCAGTGGTTGAAGCCGGGGGAGATGGAGAGCCGCCAATCCTCCTCGGCGGCGTGGTTGTACTCGCCCTCGGCGTAGATCGCGTTGCCGATCTCGCCGGAGCGGTACACCTTTCGCATCTCCTGGTTGGCGGCGCTGAAGGGGTAGTTCTCGGCGAACATATAGGTCTTGCCGGATTTCTCCACCGCGCGGCAGAGGGCCACGCCTTCGGCCAGCGTCGTGTTCGCCGCCGTCTCGCTCATCACGTGGAACCCGGCGTTGAGCGCCCGGATGGCGAAGGGGGCGTGCTGATGGAAATAGTTGGCGAGGATCACCGCGTCCATGTCGTGCTCGAGGAACTTGTCGAAGTCGGTGTAGGTCGCAACGCCGTAGCGCTTGCCGACCTGCTTGAGCCGGTCGGCCCAGGTGTCGCAGAGGGCGACGAGCTTCATGCCCACCGCCTCGCTTGCGCCGGCGGCGAAGCTCTGCCCGCGGCCCACGCCCAGGACACCCACACGGATCGGTTTGTTGCTGCCACGCTTGGCCATTGGTTGGTCCTTCAGAAATGAATCCCGCCCATCCACCACCACGGCCCCCACGCGGGGCCGGGAGGGCGGATATCTTGGCGGGGATCGGGAGAGAATACAATCTGCGGGAGGCATCCCCAGGAGCAACCCATGGCCGGTTTCCGCTTCACGAAAAAACAGGTCTCGCAGTTCCACCAGGACGGCTACGTCATCGCGCCGGGCCTATTCGACACCAAACTGATGGACCTGCTGCTCAAGATCGCCCGCAACGACCCGGAGTTCGTCGGCAAGGCGCACGTTATGCCCGACGCCGCGGGCAACGCCAGCCGCATCGCCATCACCATGAAGATGTCCAACGACGTCTATACCGCCTTCGTCCACAGCGAGAAGATCGTCAACCCGATGGAGCAGGTGCTCGGCGGCGAGGTGTACCACCTGCACCACAAGATGATGCTCAAGGAGCCGAAGATCGGCGGCGCGTGGGAGTGGCACCAGGATTACGGCTACTGGTACAACGACGGCTACCTGCTGCCCGACCTGGCGAGCTGCATGATCGCCGTGGACCGCGCCTACAAGGGCAACGGCTGTCTCCAGGTTTTGCGCGGCTCCAGCCGTATGGGCCGGATCGAGCACGGCCGCTTCGGCGGACAGGTCGGGGCCAACCCCGAACGCGTCGCGGAGATCGCCAAGAAGCAGGAACTGGTTTACGTCGAGATGAACCCGGGCGACGCGCTCTTCTTCCACTGCAACACGCTGCACCGCTCCGACCCCAACACCAGCAACGACCCGCGCTGGAGCCTGATCTGCTGCTACAACGCGGCGCACAACCCGCCGTTCAGGCCGTCGCACGCGCCGTATGAGAAATTGGAGAAGTGGAAGGACACGCAGATCAAGGCGGTGGCGAAAGAGCAACTCGCGACGCTGGTGCCGGCGTGATCTCCCCCTACTTCCCCGCGAAGGGGAACGTTCCCTCAAAACCTAATCCCGCGATCGCGGCGTGCGGCTGGCTCACGAAGGAAATGCCCGGGTACATCGGGTTGGTCTGGTAGTGCAGCACGATGTTCGCCCGCATCGTGCCCGGGGCGTCGTCGCGGAGCTTCGCCCCCTGGTGCGGGACGTGGCTGAAAAAAATCACCGCGTCGCCGCTCATCGGGTGCAGGTGCGTCTGGGGTTGCGCCTCGCACCATTTCTGGAAGGGGTTGTTGCGGTCCTCGGTGTAGTACTGGTTGTCCTTGAACTCGGCGGGGATCGGGCGGTTGCGGTAATCCTTCAGGAAGGTCAGCCGGCCGCTCTCGGGCGTGTTGTCGGTGAGGTAGAACGTCGTGTTGATGCAGAGACCGCGCACGGCGAAACGGCCCTCGCTCTCCTGCTGCCAGTAGTTGTAGAAATCCATGTGCCACTCCTGCGTGTAGGCGGCGGGGTTCACGTGGGCGCGCAAACTCCGCAACTGGCACTGACGGCCGAGCAGCGCCCTTAGATAGGGCGCGACGCTCGCGTGTCCCACTAACGGCTTGGCTAGCGCGGGTTCGCGCTCGAGGAGGCGGTCGAACGCGACGTTGCCCACGTTATTGCGGATGTCCCACGCCTTGGCGTCGTGGTGTTTACGCAGGCAGTCGCGCCACGCCTGCACCGTCGGCATGTCCAGCGCGCCGGGCAAGAGCAGGAAGCCGTCGGCGATGAGGGTGTCGAGGTTGCGCTGGATGTTTTCGGGGAGGGTGGCGGTGGTCATGGGTGGATTCCTGGGGGGGGGGGATTTGATGTTAGCCGTCGGGCTCGCCCGACGCTGCTCCCGGATACCGTGACGGCCCCCCCCCAACACCACGGGGCGCCCGCGCCGGGTGAACCCGACGGCTAACAGATGCGGACCTCGACCCACACCGCCTGCTGCGGGGCTTCGTTGCGGACGGTGAGCTCGACGAGGTTATCGCCGTTCACAAAAGCATCGAGCGGGATGTCGAAAGCGACCAGTCGCGATTTTTCCGGTGCAGGAATGAGCACGGCGTGCATACCTGTGCCGGGCTCGATGTCACCGCCTGGGGACGTGGTGCAGGGCGTGAGGTCGCGGGGGCCGGAGCAAAGCGTGGAATTGACGCGGGCCTCGATGGGCGTGTCGTGCACGCCCGGGCGGTCGGCGAGGGCGACGACGAGGGTGGCGCGGCCGGCGGTCGGCGCGGGGCCCAGGTCCATGAGGAATCCGTAGGCGCGGTTCTGCCGCAGCTCGGCGGGTAGCAGCGCGGCCGTGGGCACACCCAGCGGGGCCGTGTCGGTGAAGGTGACGATGTGCCGGCGCGGCAGCGGGCGGAGCGTCTGCGCGTCGCCGACGGTTTTGAGGTTGCCGCGGAACGATTTCACCCACGACGCGGGCGTGCGACCGTCGGCGTGGTCGTGCATGTACTGGTAGTTGAAGAGGTACACCCGATCCGCCCCGCGTTGAAGAACGGACGAAGCGAAACCACGGACGCACTCGGGATCGATCCACCGCCGCGGCACGCCGGGAGAGGCCGCGACGCTCATGTCCATCGACGGGGCGAGCGTGACGCGCGGCCGCGCATCGCCGAGCAGTTCGGCCCAGAGATCGACGGGGATGTTGAAGTCGCTGGTGCCGAAGAAGGGCGAGGGGGTGAGTTGGTCGATAAGGCCGAGCTTCGCCCACTCGACGCCGTCGAGGCCGAGCGACCGCGCCGTCTGCGGTTGTGCGGGGAGGCGGGCGGCGAGTTGGATGCGGTGGCCGCGTTTGCGGCCGGCGGCGTCGGCCATGCCGCGCACGGTGCGGAGGAAGCGCGTAAGCATTTTTCCGCCCTCGCGCTCGCGGCCGGGCTGGAAGTGGTACACAAACCGCATCCAGTCCAGCTCCAGGCCGTCCATGTCGTAGCGCTCGAACAGCTCACCGATGAACGCCAGCGCGTGGTCGCGCACGGCGTCGATCGCGTAGTCCAGCGCCCGGTCCGCGTAGGCGTGCACGCTCCAGGGCACGCGGCGGTATTCGGGGTGCTGCTTCCAGAACGTGCTGTGGATAAAGAGGTCGGGATGCTCGGTGAAGTGCACGTCGTTCATCCGCATGGTCAGCCACGGCGAGATGGAGTGGTCCCTTGCGCGGGCGAGGAAGGCGGCGTAAACGTCGATGCCTCGCTCGTGGAGCAGGCGGGTATTTTTGATGAAGCGCGCAAAATTCGGGGCGAGGGTGGATTCATCGACGCCGTCCCAGAGCGCGTCGCGGCTGGAGGAGCGGAACATCGCCCGCATGCCGTTGGGGCAGAAGAGGAGCTGCGAGACCTGCGTGTTCGCGTAGAGATCGACGTAGGCGTTGACGCCGGCGACGGTCATCTCGTCGGCGGTGCGGGTGGTGAAGAAGTGGTCGAAGTCTTCGTTGATCGAAATCATGTGATATCCAAAAAGTCCAGAGTCCCGAGTCCAGAGTCTAGAGTCAAGAAAAGAAACAGACACCTCCACGGTCTTCGACTCTGGACTCTGGACTTTGGACTCTGGACTACTCCCTTCCCCCCGCCTGCTAAAATCCCGGGCTGTCAATCAAGGAGTGGATCGCGATGGCCACGTTCCGTTTGTCCGACGCCCAGGTCGCCTCGTTCTGGCGTGACGGGTATCTCATCATCCCCAAGCACTTCGACGCCGAGGAGATGGACCTCTTGTTGCGGATCGGGAAGGCGGACAAGGCGCTCGAGGCCGAGTCCAACGGCCGGCTCGACGCGCAGGGCGGCATCAGCCGGCTCGCCCTCCGCAACAACCTCAGCGAGAACGACATCTACTCCGCCTTCGTCCGCTGCCACCGCATCGTCGATCCGATGGAGCAGCTCTTCGGCGACGAGGTGTACCACTTCCACCACAAGATGATGATCAAGGAGCCCTACATCGGCGGGGCGTGGGAATGGCATCAGGACTACGGCTACTGGTACAAGTTCAACCACTGCCTCTACCCCGACATGGCGAGTTGCATGATCGCCGTCGATCGCGCCCACAAGGGCAACGGCTGCCTGCAGGTCATCCGCGGGTCGCACCTGCTGGGTCGGCTGGAGCACGGCGTCACCGGCCAGCAGACCGGAGCGGACATGGAGCGCGTCAACGCCGCGCTCGCACGGCTCGAACTCGTCCACTGCGAGCTCGACCCCGGCACCGCCCTCTTCTTCCACGCCAACCTCCTCCACCGCTCCGACCAGAACAAGAGCCCCGACCCGCGCTGGACGCTCATCTGCTGCTACAACACCAAGCACAACGACCCCTATCGCTCGACGGGCGGCCACCCGACGTACGGCTACCTCGACCGCATCGACGACGCGCGGATCCGGGAGATCGGGAAGAAGCAGTTGGCGGCGGTTGAAGGGAAGGTGGCGGTGGGCGCGGGGGCGTGAGTAATGTGAAGGAAATGCGCGGACACTAAGCCGCGAGCGGCCGGTGGGGAAGAAATCAAACGGCCATCCACTTGACGATCTTCGCCGCGAAGCCGTCGGCGGCCTCGGTTTTCATCACCGCTTCAGAGTGGAAGAGCTCGAGCATCGCGGGGATGTCTTTCCTGATCTTCGTGGCCATCACCTTCGACAGCGCCTCCCACGGCAGGTTGCCCCGGCCCGGGACCAGGTGCGTGTCGGTCTTGCCGTCGTTGTCGTGGACGTGGAAATACTCCACCACGTCGGCGCAGGCGGCCAGCGCCTGATCGACCGGGGTCGGCGTGTAGATGTGGGCGTGGCCGGTGTCGAAACACATGCGGACGCGCGGGTGGTTGAACTCTCGCACCATCGCGGCGATGGCGACGGGGTCCCCGCCGAAGCGGAAGAGCGGCGGCGGCGGGATGTTCTCGATGAGGTAGGTCACGCCGTTGCTCTCGCCGATGCGGGCGAGTTCCTCGATCGACTTCATCATCGGCGCGACGCGGGCGGCCTCGGTCTGGGGCGTGACGTTATCGGCGGGCGTGTAGAGCGGCGTGGGGTGGACGACGACCATCGTCCCGCCCAGGTGGAGCGCGACGATGCCCTCGGTGCGGTAGGTCTCGACGGCCTGGCGGCGGATCGCCGGGTCGGGCGAGGAGGGGTCGTATTCCTGACCGAACACGCCGTGAATCGAGTCGAAGGGCATGCCCAGCTCACGCCCCAGGTCGCGGACGGCGTCCAGGTCGGGGGGGTTCTTGGTGTTGCGGTAGAACTGGAGGGTGCGGCAGCCCAGGCCGCGGTAGATCGGGAAGAGCGTGGGCGGGTTGAAGTCCGGGAACCCGAAGGGCGCGATGGTTGCGAGCACGGCCATCAGATCACAACCCCTTGCCCTGCGCCCGGGCGCGACGCCGACACAACGCGGTGCCGCGAGAAACGATCCGGATCAATCATATGAGAGTGATCGGCAGGTCACAACCAATTCTGAAGTTTTCGGGCCGCGAGTTATGGGGACGCGGCGCCCGCACGGTGTGCACAACCGGGCAACATTTCCGCTCCCCCACGCCGGGCATTACAATGCGGCCCCATCGATCTGGGAGTGCGTGGATGCGTCTGCCCCTCGGTTTGATCCTGATGACCGCCCTGGTCCCCGCGGCGGGTGCGGCGGCGCAGACCGACCTCCAGCGGTTCGAGAAGCAGCTCGAACAGATCAGGCGTGACACGCGCCTCAGCGTCGATCAGAACGTCCCCGCCGAGCAGCGTACGCTCGTGGACTTCGGCGGCTACCTCACCTTCAACTTCTTCAGCATCGATTCCGGCCCCGCCAACGGCTACAACCACGTGCTCCGCCAGACCGACCTGACCGGCTACGGCAGGGTCAACATCGACGGCGTCCACGACTTCTTCTTCCGCGCCCACACCTCCTACCTCGACTTCAACGACGGCGACAGCTTCGACGAGCACGGCGATGACACCGTCGAGCCCACCCTCGACCGCGCCACCTACCGCTTCGACCTGGCCCGCGCCTTCTCCGCCTATGACGGCAAGCGGATCGACGGCAACATCGTCCTCACCGGCGGTCGTCAGCTCATCCACTGGGCCAACGGCGTCACGCTCAGCGAGGAGATCGACGGCGGGTTGGTCGATTTCTCCTGGAAAGACATCACCCTTGAGGTCGTCGCCGGCATGACGCGCGACAGCATCACCGACATCGACTCCACCCGGCCCGGCTTCGACGGTGACACCCACCGCGGTTTCTACGGCGCGATGCTCAGCTACCAGGTCTCCCCGCGACACAAGCCGTACGTTTACGGCCTGGTCCAGGTCGATCAGAACTCCGACGAGACCCTCATCGTCGGACCCACGACCACGCACTTCAGCTACGACAGCTACTACATCGGCTTTGGCTCCGAGGGCTCCTTCACCGACCGCATTACCTACGGCATCGAGGCCGTGTACGAGGGCGGGCAGACCCTCTCCAGCAGCACCGACGACTTCGGCTTCCCGCTCGACCAGACCATGGACCCCATCAGCGCCTGGGCCTTCGACGCCCAGCTCAACTACCTCTTCGCCGACACCAACCGCTCACGCCTCATCGGCGAGGTCCTCTACGCGACCGGTGACGACGACCGCCAGACCAGCACCACCGACACCTTCGGCGGCAACAAACCCAACACCACCGACCACGCCTTCAACGGCTTCGGCCTGCTCAACACCGGCCTGGCGTTCGCGCCCTCCGTCTCCAACCTCGTCATGCTCCGCGGCGGCGCCTCCACCGTCCCCCTCCCCAACACCCCGCTCTTCCGCCGCATGCAGGTCGGCACCGACCTCTTCGGCTACTTCAAGGCCGACGCAAACGCCCCCTCCGACGAGGACACCTTCCGCGGCGAATCCTACTTGGGCTTCGAGACCGATTTCTACGTCAACTGGCGCATCACCAGCGACCTCTCGCTGGCGGTGCGGTACGGCGTGTACTTCCCCGGCGACGCCCTGCCCGATTCAGAGGCCCGCCAGTTCGTCTATACCGGACTCACCCTCGGCTTCTGACGCCAACACGATGCCACGCACGACGCACCCCAACCCGCCCGCCGCCCCCCGCCGCATCACGGCGCTTGTGCTGCTGATCGTTGCGCTGGCCGGTTGCCACGCCGCCCACGTCGAGCAGCCGCTGACCCGCACCCTCGCGAGCAACGACACCGATGCCCAGATGGAGTTCTGGCACGCCCTGGCGCTGCGGCCGATGACGTCGAACGACGAGGCATTCCACGGCCTGCTGCTCTACACCGACAACCAGGACCCCGCCGCCGATTACGCCGGCCGCATCGCCCTGCTCAAGGCCCGCCGCATGCTCCCCGGCGATTTCGACCGCCCCGCCGACGAGGCGGTCTCGCGTGGCACGCTCGCCGTCGCCCTCGTAAAGGTGCTCAATATCAAGGGGGGCGTGGTCATGCGCGTCATCGGCCCCGGCCCGCACTACGCGACCCGTGAGCTGCAATACGAGGGGCTCTACCCGCCCAGCTCGGAGAACCAGACCTTCTCCGGCAGCGAGTTTGTCGGCGTGATCGGGCGCATCGAGGACTACCAGCGCTCCAACCCCGCCGAATACCGCGCCAAGGTATTGCCCTCCGAGGCCGACAAGGCCGCGGGGATCGCCGCGTCCCAGCCCTCGACACAGCCGGCGACAAAATGACACGCACCGAGCGACAGCTCCTGTTCAAGACCAGCCTTCTGTCGGCGGGGTTGATCGTCTTTGTCGTCGCGGCGCAGTGGGGCGGGCTGCTGACCGCGCTGGAGCGCTGGCTCTACGACATGAGGGTGCGGCGGTGCCAGTACTTCATGCCCCCGCCCACGGACCGGCTGGTCCACCTGGACATCGACGACCCGACGCTCGAGACGGTCGGCCGCTGGCCATGGGACCGCGCGGTGCTGGCGCAGATGACCGACGAGCTGGGCGCGGCGGGCGCCAAGGCGATCGCGTTCGACGTCTTCTTCCCCGAGCCGCAGACCGGCCGCTGGGCGCCCGCCCAGCCCGGCGGCGACACCGGGTTCACCCGCGTCAACGACGACGCCATCTTCGCCCAATCGCTGACGCGCTATGGGCGGGCGCTCGTGGCGGTCTCGTTCAAGCCGGACGAGGCGATGCCCCCGGTCCGACGCGCGGCGGCGAGCATCCTGTCGCAGGACCTGGAGATGTCGCTCCCCGAGGTGAGGGCCCGGCTCGGCGAACCGGGCGTGCTGGGGGACCGCGCGGGCGAGCCGATCGTCGCCGACGCCTGGACCAACGCCGATCTGGACGACAACGAGTTCCTCGCCGCGCGGCGCGTCGCCTTCTTCGAACGCATCAGCCGCCTGTTCGACCGGGGCGTCGATGACTTCGCCGCGGCACAGAAAATCCTCCTGCCTCGCACCAGCGCCACCTTCACCGGCTCGCCGCTGCAGCGCGTGATGGAGGATCAGTGGCGGCGCGTGGCGTCGTTCCACCACCTCAACCGGTTCTCCCGGCCGGTTGATCCGGGCCTGCCGCCGATGCTCGCCGTCCAGGGCGACGCCCCGCCGGTCCCCGTGCTCAGCGCCGCCGCCGGGCAGACGGGGTTCGTCGATTTCCTCTCCGAGACCGACGGCGTGGTGCGCTCGGTGCCCCTGTGGGTCGAGCACCGCGGCCGGGCGTTCCCGCAGATCGGCCTGGCGCTGGCGTGCATGCAGATGGGCGTGGACCCGCGCTCCATCACCCTGGGGCCCCGGAGCGTCACCGTCCCGCGCCCGGGGCGCGAGGCGTTGGTCATCCCCGTGCGCACCATCCGCTCGCAGTCACGGCGGGAGACCGTCGGCTTCATCATGGACGTGCCGTGGTTCGGCCGCAGCCAGTGGGAGACGATGTACGACGCACCGCGCTTCGCCGCGCCGGCGCAGCACGTGCCGCTGAGCCGGGTCTGGGGCGTGGTGCAGATGCACGACAACCTGCGGCGGAACAACACAAGCGGTGACGCGGCGGTCAAGGCGCTGCTCTACGTGCTGGACCAGAAGCAACTCGCCGCCTTCGAGGCCAAACACCTCGACGCGGACGACGCCGCGGCGCGCCGGCCGATCATCGAGGGCGCCCTGCGCGACGCCGACGCGATGGGTTTCTACGAGAGCTACTCGGCCATCCCCGCCGGCCAGCTCAAGCCCGACGAGGCCGTCGTGCTCAACTCCATCCGTGCCCTGCGCGTCATCCCCGCCGAGAACGACAAGCTGGTGCAGCAGATCGAGGCGCAGCGCTCGGTGCTGCGCTCGCTGGTGAGCGGCCGGTCCGTGCTGATCGGCCACACCGCCAGCGGCACGCTCGACGTAATCAACACGCCGGTCTTCGCACGCTGCCCTGGCGTCATCGCCCACGGCGCGATCTTCAACGCCATCCTCACCGGCGAGGCATGGAGCCGCGCCCCCCAATGGGTGGACCTGGCCGTCACCGTGGGCGTGGGCGTCGCGGCCACGCTCTGCATCGTCTCCTTCTCCCCCTTTGCGGGCCTGCTCATGGCCGTCGTGCTCGCCGCGGGCTACCTGGCGGTCAACGGCCTGCTGCTCTTCGACTACGGCAACGTCGTCGTCAACGCCGCCGGGCCGCTCTCCGTCATTGCGCTCGTCTGGTCCGGGGCCACCCTCCATCGCTTCATCACCGAGCGCCGCGAACGCGCCCGCATCACCGGCCGCTTCCGCAGCTACGTCGATCCCGCGCTGGTCTCCTACGTCGTCGAGCACCCCGACGAGGCCCGGCTCGACGGCCAGGTCCGCGAGATGACCGTCGTCTTCACCGACCTGGCCGGTTTCACCACCCTCTCCGAACACCTCCGCGAAAAAACCGTCGAGATCCTCAACGAGTACATGGGCCTCATGGTCCCCGTCATCACGCAACACCACGGCTTTGTCAACAAATTCCTGGGCGACGGCATCATGTTCTTCTTCGGCGCCCCCTCGCCCAACCCCGCCCACGCCGCCGACGCGATCCTGGCCGTCATGTCGATGCAGGCTGTGCTGCCCGAGTTCAACCGCTCGCTCGAGGCCCGGGGGCTGCCGCCCGTCTCCATGCGCGCGGGGATCAACACCGGCACGATGATCGTCGGCGACGCGGGCGGCGCGGAGCGCAGCGACTACACCGTCCTGGGCGACGCCGTGAACCTCGCCGCCAGGCTCGAGACCGCCAACAAGGCCGTCGGCTCACGCATGATGGTCACGCGGCGCACCGTCGAGCTCGCCGGCGCGGACCGCTTCCTCTTCCGCCCCATCGGCAGGCTCCAGGTCGTGGGCAAGACCGAGGGGGTGATGACCTACGAACCGCTGGGCGAGGCGTTGCGCGCGACCGACAAGGACCGTCAATCGGTCGAGCGCTCACGCGCGGTGGTGGACCGCTTCCTCGCGGGCGATTTCCGCGCCTGCCTCGGCGCCGTCACCGAATACGAAGCCGTAATCGGCGCGGACAAGTTCACCGCGACCTACCGGGAGTTGTGCGGGCAGTACATCGCCAAGCCGCCGGAGAATTTCAACGGGGCGATCATCCTGACGGAGAAGTAGAGGGGGAGGCCCGCGTCGGGTGCCACTGGTCGATGTACTCATCGACCAGTGCGACGAACATGCCCCGAAGGCACTGGTCCGACGAGTACGCCGGACCAGTGGCACCCGCCGTACTACATCGCCTTCCCCAAATCATAAATTGCATCCGCATCGAGCACGCGGTCGTTGGCCTCGAACAGGCTGGCGATCGCGGCCTTGTGGATCTTCATCTTCGAGCCGCCCACGCCGATCGCGCCGTACACCGTCACCCCCGATTGCTCCTTCGCCTTGTCCATCACGCCCACGCCCTCGATCCCCGCGGGGGGTACGGCGTTGAGGTCGATGGCGACCTTCAATGATTTGATCGACTGTCGCACCACTGCGGGCAGCAATACCACCCCCGCCGCGCCGGCCGCGATGACGAGTTCGACGCCCTCGACGGCCTTGCGCAGCGCCGCCTCATCCCCCGTGGCGTGCGGCGTGACGCGCGATCCGCCGACCGCTCCGTTCACGCTGGTCGTCGCCTGTGTGGCGCGGTCGAGCGTCCGGCTGCAGAGCCGGACCCTCGCCCCTTCACGGGCGAGCAGCCGGGCGGCGCGCTGGCCGACCGGCCCGGTGCCCGCGAGCACGGCGGCGGTGGTCTTGGATAATTCCAGGTGCTTCCGCGCCGCCAGCACGGCGGCGGCGGCGGTCGTGTTCGCCCCGTTGGCGTCGAGCATCACCGAGACGCGCAGCGGGCCGAAGAACGCGGCGACGACTTTCTTCAGGATCGCCTCGCCCACGGCCACGTCCGAGCCGCCGATGAAAATGGCGGTGTGCGCCAGGTCCGCCGGCCCGCGCGTGAACATCGCGCCGTGCACAAGCCCCTGCACCTGCTCAAGCGTCACGCCCGAATAGGCGAAGACCTGCTGCGCCCCGGCGTCCACCGCGACGACGCGGTCGAACACGCTGGCCTGCGGGTCGGGGTCGAGTTGGATCAGGATTTTCGTTTTGTCGCTCATACGGCCGAGCGTACCGGAGCGGCGATGGCGCGGCAACGGTTCAAATGACCCGCCCCGGCCGGTATCATGCCCGCTCCCACACAGGAACATCGCCATGCGGATGGAGCACATCGCCTACAGCGTCGAAGACCCGGCCAAGGTGGCGCAGTGGTACGTGAAGAACCTGGGGATGAAAGTCGTGCGCAAGATGGACGACCGGCCGTGGATGCACTTCCTCGCCGACGCCAGCGGCAGCATCCTCATCGAGCTGTACAACAACGCCAAGGTGAAGGTGCCCGACTACCGCGGCATGGACCCGCTGCTGCTGCACCTGGCCTTCTCGGCGGCGGACATCACGAAGGACCGCGACCGGCTGATCGCGGCCGGCGCGACGGTCGCCGACGATTTGGTCACCACGCCGGCGGGCGACCAGCTTGTGATGCTCCGCGACCCGTGGGGGCTGGCGATCCAGTTGACCAAACGCGTCAAACCGATGTTGTGATGGTTTGCGCTCGCATTACCCCCTCTCCCTCCGGGAGAGGGCTGGGGTGAGGGGATCACCGGCCGAATGGCCCGCGTGATTTCGCGTAACCCTTCCGGTCGCAAGCCCCCCTCACTCGTCGGCGAAGACGCCGACACCCTCGCCCGGGGGGAGAGGGGGAAGAAAGCCGCTCAGCCGCGCAGGACCGCGTCGCGCAGCCGCTGCGCCAATTCTCCCACGCTCACGCGCTCCATCGTCGCGGGCACCGTCACCACGTGCCCCTTGGCGATCTGCTTCTCGATGCGCTGCGCCGCGGTGATGACGGTCGAGTGCGTCGTCCGGCCCATGACCGAGGCGATCTCGGGGTAGCTCAGCGTGGTCATCGTGCGGGCCAGGTGGATCACCAGCGAGCGGGCGACCACGACGTGCTGCTGCCGGCCGTTGCCTAATACCTGCACGCGGGGCACGCCGGTGTAGCCTGCGACGATCTCGACGATCTGCTCGAAACGGATGGCGCGGCGGGCGACGCGCGGGGCGTCGGACTCGAACAGGTGGTTGACCAGCGTGTGGCCGATCGGTTCGTTGGCGGGCACGCCGGCGTCGCCCTGCTTGCGCTGCCGCGTGAGGCAGGCCAGGGCGTGCAGCTTGGCCAGGGAGCCCTCGATTTCACGGACCGAGCCGTGGCAGCGCTGCGCGATGGCCTCGGGAACGCCTTCGATCATCGACATGCCGCGGCGGTGCGCCAGGGCGGTGATGATCAGCGCCCGGGTGACCACGTCGGGCGGCTTGACCTCGACGACCATGCCCCGGAGGCAGCGGCTGACCAGGGCGGTGGAAAACTGCTGGATAAGCCGGGGGTGGTTGTCGCTGGCGAGCACGACGCGGGCCCCGCCCAGCTCGATGGCGTCGAAGCTGTGCAGGAACTCCTGCTGCGTCGCCTGCTTGTTGGCGATGAAGTGGACGTCGTCCACCGCCAGCAGGTCGAGCCGGCGGATCCTGCGGCGAAAGGCGTCGATCTTGTTGGCGCGGACGGCCACGAGGAACTCGTTGGTGAACTGCTCGCCGGTGGTGTACATCACCCGGGCGTCGGGGTTCTGCTCGAGGAAGGCGTTGCAGACGCCCTGGAGGAGGTGCGTCTTGCCCAGCCCGCAGCCGCCGTGGATAAAAAGTGGATTGACGGCCTCCCGCGGGTCGCGCGCCAGGCGGCGGGCGGCGGAGTAGGCCAACTCATTGGTCGGGCCGACGATGAAGTCATCGAGCTGGTGGCGGAGGTTGGGTTTAGGCTCGGGGGCGGCGTGGGCGCGGCGCGGCGGCGTGGCCGGGGCCGGTTTGGCCGGCGCGGCCGTCTCGGGGGTGCCGGCGGCGGTCGCTTCCGCGTCACCCTTGAACAGCTCGGGGCGGATGCGCACATCCAATTCCACGGCCACGCCCGCGGCCAGCTCTTCGGTGGCGATGCGGGTCAGGTCGTCACGGAAGTAACGCCCGATCCAGTCGGAGACAAAACGGTTTGGCACGTCAACCCGGAGGCAACGCACCGCGTCGTCGAACTCGAACCGGGCGGTGCGGTCGAACCAGCGGTTGAAACGGACCGGCCCCACGGTCTGGGCGAGCCTGTCAATGATGCGGGCGCAGATGGATCGCTCGGACGAGGTCGTGATCACGATCTCTTCCTTTCCCCGAACTCGGCCGCGGCGTCGGATCAGTCGTCCGGCGTCACGGGTATGTCACGGTGGGAAGCAAAAGGCGGGGAACAAATTGTGAAGGGTCCATCCGACGATACACCGATCGGTTTTTGTCTCGTGGTCGCTCTCCGCTTCCACTCCACTCCGATCCGCGGTCGCAGTCCGTTGGCGACACGGGGAAGATAAGCCGTCACGCCGCGCGATTCAATGGGTGAAAATCGAAACGCGCGACGCGCACCGTCGAACGCGTCGCGTTTTCAAGCACTTGTGAGCGTGAATTTTTTTTTGTCCACGCGTTGTCCACGCATCGGGAAAAAACGTGGAAAAGAAAAGCCGCGAAACGTAAAAAAGATTTCGCGCCGCGCCGCCCGGCGGAATCACGGCACGGGGAAGATCATCGCGACCTTCTGCGTCGTGGGCGCGAAGCGCATCGAACCGTACAAACGCAGCGCCGGGGCGTTCCTGTCGTCCACCGCGAGCACCATCGTCGTCGCCTGCCGCGCCGACGCCAGCGCCATCGCGCGGTTCAGGAGCTGCCGGCCGATCCCGCGCCCGCGCCACGGCGGGCAGAGGCCCAGATAAACCAGCTCCGCCGTGTCGCGCTGCTGCGCGAGATTCACCAGCGCCACGCCCACCGGCCTGCCGCGGTGCGTCACGGCGGCCCACAATTCCGGCGTGAACACGCCGCTGGCCATGTGCCCCGCGAGGATGTCGTCGATGTGCCGCAGGCCGAGCAAACCCGGGCAATCCAGCGTGCTCTCGTAGCTCGCCAGGATGTTCTCCGCGAAGATCGGCCGCGCGGCCTGCGACCAGGCGTGGACCTCCAGCCCCGATTCCAGCTCCGGCGTGTGCCGCGGACGCGGGATCGGGCCCTGCATGTAGATCAGCGTGGAGAGGTGCGTGAAGCCGGCGGCCTGGACCGTGGCCCGGTGGGCGTTCTGGTTGGGGTCGAGCAGCGCCTGGATGAGGCGGACGTTGCGCGGGTCCTGCGCCGCGCAGGCGGTGCGGATCAACGCCGACTCGATGGGCCGCATGGATTCGCCCAGCGGCGGGGACATGAAGAGCATGCCCGTGCGGCCGGCCGAGGGCGTGACCAGCGCCGAGGCGACCGCCTCGCCGCGGACAAACGCAGCCCACAGTTCACTCAAACTAAGCCCCTGCTCGGCGGCGAAGGTCATGAACTGGTCCACCGCCGGGTCGTAAGGCCGGTTCCGCCCGACCAACAGCAGCGCCAGCGCGACCCGCTGCTCGTCGGCGGTGACGCGCCGGTGCTCGGCGGGCCCGCCGGTGTTGAATTCCCTGACTGGGGTGGTGACGCTGGCCATATTGCGATCCGCACCCGAAGTTTAGTGTTCAACCCTGGCGTAGGGTGCGTGGAGCGGAGCGCAACGCACCACTCACACCGCCGTCTCGCTCAAACCGTCCCCTCATTGACCCAACACACGCATCCACCTGCCCCGCGCGACCCGAGTGTCAATGGTGCGTTGCGCTCCGCTCCACGCACCCTACCCCGCTCCGGGGGAGGGGGGGGGGGAAAGATTGACCCTCCCCCGTCGTGCCGTAGAATAACCACGTTCGGCCCCGCTGGCCGCGCCGCGGTCCGCCCCGAGGTAACACACCTACAGCCACGCACGGTGGAGAGCCATGAATAAAACGACACTGTCCGCCCTGCTGTTCGTCACCGCGCTAGCCGGCCTGCTGACCCTCAGCCGCGACACCGCCGCCTTCCCCGAGCCCGCCGCCGCCCCGCGCGGGTGGCTGCTCGACTTCACCCACAGCAAGCCCACCCCCATCGCCCTCCAGGCCGCCGACGGCAAGGTGCGCTGGTTCTGGTACATGACCTACAAGGTGCAGAACAACACCGGCCAGAACCGCATCTTCATCCCCGAGGTCACCATCGCCAGCGACCAGGGCGACGTCGTCACCGCCGGCAAGGACGTTCCCGCGACCGTCTTCGCCGCCGTCAAGGACCGCGTGGGCAACAAGCTCTTGAGCAGCCCGACGAAGGTCGTCGGCCGGATCCTCGAGGGCGAGGACATGGCCAAGGAGAGCGTCATCGTCTGGTCCGCGTTCGACCACGACGTGGACCACGTCAGCATCTTCATCTCGGGCCTGAGCGGCGAGACGCAGATCATCCCCAACCCGCAGACCGGCGACCCCGTCGCCACCCGCCGCACCCTCATGGTCGAATACAACATGCCCGGCACCGGCGGCAGCCCGCAGGACCAGGCGGTCGTGCCGGCGGGTGAGACGTGGGTGATGAGGTGAGTTCGTGGAAAATATCCGTTACAAATGCGCTACGTGCACACTTTGTGCAGCCCGACGGGCCGAGTAAGCCTGGCGCGGATTGGATCGTCTCGCTAAAAAAAAGCGGCGAGACGAAGCAAGTCATCGTCCGGATTTTTGCCGACGATGTCTCGGGAATGGCACCAGCGCAAGAAGCGCAGGCTGCGGCCAGTTATGTCGCAGAATTGCTCAAGTCTGGATGGCTGCCGGCCAATTACCAAGGCAAACCTGGTGAACTGACTGTTCCTTCGGATCAGATTCGATCACTTGCGCAAACCCGTCACAAACCGTGGTGGCGATTCTGGTAACGCTGCAATACTTCAGATGCAGCTGTTTGACCTTTTGCACAGCCGCGAGCGGCATTACTCCGTCGCATCCGCGACCAACACGCGCGCCAAACCCTCGTGGTCGGCCAAGACCGTCGCGTTGGTCAGACCCGGCGCGGACATCGCCAAATCCAGCACGGCCTGCTTCTGCGACGCGGCGATCTCGATCACGAGCTGTCCGGGGCGATCCAAATAAGTGTGGGCCTCGGCGATCAGGGTGCGGATGAACTGCAGGCCATCCCCCCCGCCGCGCAGGGCGTGCGTCGGCTCGTAATCCTTCACGTTCGGCGCGACCTCGGCCCACTCCTTGTCCGAAATATACGGAGGGTTGCTGACCAGGTACCGCACGCGCAGGCCGAGAAGCGGCGCGAGCAGGTCTCCGTGGCGGAACTCGACGCGCTCCTCAACCCCCTCCGCCTTGGCGTTCACGCGGGCAACCTCGAATACCTCTTCGTGGGCGTCGGTGGCGATGACGCGCGACTGCGGGATGTGCTTGGCCAACGCGACGGCGATCGAGCCCGAGCCGGTGCCAACGTCGGCGATGGTCGGCGAGGCGAAGCCGGGCGTCCGGCGGGCGTGCTGGATGACATGCTCGACGAGCGTCTCGGTGCTGGGCCGGGGGATGAGCACGCGGCGGTCCACCTTGAGCATCATGGAGAAGAAGGGTGCCTGGCCGACGAGGTAATCGACGGGCTCGTGCTTCGTGGCCCGCTCGACCAGCTCGCGGAAGGCGGCGCGTTCCAGTTCGCTCGCGGGCCGATCGGGGTCGGTGTAGAGCCTGAGGCGCGGGACCTCCAGCACGTGGGCGAGGAGCATCTCGGCCGAGAGGCGAGGGCTGTCGATGCCGCGTTTGGTGAAGTGGTCGGTGGTCCAAGTCAGGAGCCTGCGCGTGGACCATGTTTCCGTGCCCGTGCCC
This sequence comes from Planctomycetota bacterium, assembly GCA_021413865.1. GTDB lineage: Bacteria > Planctomycetota > Phycisphaerae > Phycisphaerales > Phycisphaeraceae > JAIOPN01. Next base: position 53,666 of record JAIOPN010000045.1, read on the forward strand.
ATGTCCGGGGATTGTAAGATGCGGCGATGTGGACCGCAGATAACGTGGACGACATGATGGGCAATCGGCGGGCGCTGGAGGGGCGCGTGGCGTTCGTGCCGACGATGGGGGCGCTGCACGCCGGGCACGTCTCGCTGATGCAGGCCGCGAAACAGCTCGCCGACCACGTGCTGGTCAGCATCTTCGTGAACCCGACGCAGTTCGGCCCCAGCGAGGACTTCACCCGCTACCCGAGACCCATCGAGCGCGACCTCGAGGCCTGCCGCGCCGCGGGCGTGGCGGGCGTCTTCAACCCGACCGTCGAGGCGATGTACCCCGCCGATCTGTTGCCGTGCGACGTGACGATCCCCGCGCTGGCGACCATCCTCGAAGGGGCGGCCCGGCCGGGCCATTTCGCCGGCGTCTGCCGCGTCGTCGCCAAGCTCTTCAACATCGTCCAGCCGGACGTCGCCTGCTTCGGGCAGAAGGATTATCAGCAGTGCCGCGTGATCCAGGCGATGGTGGACGACCTGGCGTTCCCGATCCGGATCGCCGAGCTGGCGACGGTGCGCGAGAGCGACGGCCTGGCGATGTCGAGCCGCAACGCCTACCTCACCGCCGAGGAGCGCCGCCACGCCGTGGGGCTCTACAAAGCGCTCAGCGCCGCCAAATCGCTCGTCGAGACCGAGGGGGAGACGAACCCGGCCGCGGTGGAGTCGGCGATGCGGCAGGTGATGGTTTCGCACCACGTCGAGCCGGCGTACGCCGTGCTGCGCCACCCGCGCACGTTGGCGGAGCTGGACGCGATCAACCCCGCTGTCACGGGCGGCGTGGTCGCGCTGGCGGCGGGGAAGCTCGGGGCGGTGCGGTTGATCGACAACATGGTTCTGGGGCGCGGGTGAACGGCTGAAACCGTAAAGCCGCATGCAAACTGCATGCGCGTCTGGGCGCCCGATGCGAGATCGACGCTCTTATGACGGACGGGGATCAAGACGCGCACGCAGTTTGCGTGCGGCTTGGCGGGGCACTCATTCCAATCTGGATTTTTTACTGCCCGGGCGCGGCGCCGCTCTCGACGCGGCGCGGCTCGACGCGCCGGTCCAGGCGGGCATCGACGCGCAGGTCAACACGGGCCGGCTCGACGCGCTGCGACGGGGCGGGGCCGCCGGGGGTCACCTCGGGGCGGTAGCCGGGGCGGAGCGGGACCTGGTCGATGAGATAGACCAGGTCGTTGGTGACGCGAGGGATCAGCCGGCCGTCGATGCCGGGGGTCTCGTTGGTGCCGATGGTGTGGTCCGCGCGACGGACGACGTAGTTGAGGCGTGGCACACGGGCGAGGTAGCCCGGGCCGAAGAGGTAGTAGATGCTGGTGATCGGGGAGGCGGCGGAGGAGCGTGCGGTGGGGATGTTGGCCAGGGCGGCGTCGCTGGGCTTATAGACCTCGCTGTGCTCGCCGCCGTATCGCAGGCCGCGTTCGACGGTGCGGAGGCTGCGGGAGAGTGGGTCGATGTCGCCGACGGCGCGATCGATGGGGGTGAGCTGCGTCGAGTCCGGCGCGGTCTCGGCCAAAGCGGCCGGGGCGAGGGCCAGACAGAGGATGACGCAGAGTCGGCGGGTCATTTGGATTCAGACTCGATGGCGGGCTCGGGCGTCGGGGCCGGGGCGGGCTCCTCGGGCTGGAGCATCGCGTCGGGGGCTGCCGGTGAAGTCGCGGCGGCGGGCTTGGTTTCTGGGGCAGGGGCGGGAGCGGGTGCCGGGGCCGAAGCGGGCGGGGCTGGGGGCTCGGTTACGACGGGGGCGGTTGTTGCAGGCTCTGTCACGACGGGGGCGGCGGTGGGTTTCGTTGCGGGTTTCGATGCGGCGTGCGGGGGAGGGGCCGTGGCGGGTTTCGCCGTCAACGCTTTGGCCGGGGGGAACTCCGGCGCGGGGCGGACCACCATCTTGATCATGATCGGCGTGCGGGGCATCTCCTCGAGGCCCTTCTCGATCGGGTCATCCACGCCATCGGCGTAAAGCTCCCACGACATGGTCTCGGCCGGTTTAAGCTGGACCTTCATGGCGGAGATGTCCCCCTCGCGCTTGAAGTGAAGGATGAGCTTGTGCTGGACGGGGATGGCCTTGGACCAGAGCTCGGTGTTCCGCATGGAGTCGTAAACACTGACGGTCTTGGGGATATCGATGGTGCTTTTGAAGGTGTGCTTATCCTCGCTGTAGCTGCAGGCGGGGAGCGCCAGCAACAGGGCCAGGAGGAGCATCCATCGGACCGGCCTGGGTACTTGCATCGTGCGATCCTTTCGTCGGTCGGCGCGGCTGAGCGCCGCCGCATACGATACCATGATCGACCAAGGAGGCCTCGGGCCTTGCACCCGGATAAGCCCAACCCACAAGATTCATCGGCAGATCGGCGGGCCTTTTTCCGCCGGTTGATGCTCGGCGGGCTTAATCGCCTCGACGAGGCCGCCCAGAAGGTAGGCGGCAAGCTCCAGTCCGCCATGGACCGGGTCGAAAACGCCGACCAGGGCCCCCCCACCGACGACATCGAGGAAAGCCCCGCGCGGCGCTGGCTGCGCCCCCCCGGCGCGCTGACCGGGGGCGCATTCGAGGAGACGTGCAGCCGGTGCGGCAAGTGTGTCGAGGTCTGCCCGGCCCAGTGCATCCGCATCGAGGAGGGCATCGCGGGCGGGCTGCCGCACATCATCGCGCGGCAGTCGCCCTGCGTGGTCTGCACAGGGCTCGACTGCATGACCCACTGCCCCTCGGGGGCGCTGAAACTCGTGGAATCACCCGCCGAGATCGCGATGGGTGTTGCCCTGGTGGACCACGACCGCTGTCTGCGGTCGTCGCGCGAGCCGGGCCGGCCCGGCGAGGACTGCCGCGTCTGCATCAACGACTGCCCCGTCGGCCAAACGGCGCTGGGGCTGGATGGCTACGGCCGCGTGCAGGTCCGCCCCGGCTGCATCGGCTGCGGCGTCTGCGAGCGGAGCTGCCCGACCGAGCCGGCGAGCATCTGGGTGGTGCCGGTATAGGAGCCGCCGCGCGCGGTTTAGAGCATTCCTAATTCAGGTATAGCGGGTGCCACAGTTGAAGTAGTTCCGCGCTAAGCGTTCCATCCCCTTCACTCACCGTCACGCCCCGCACGCTTGCAGGAAACCCTCCGCGTTGAGCCGCGCGATCGCCTCGCCGTAGAGCAGGTGGCGGATGCGGCCGATGTAGTGGCGTGAGGGCAGGCCGTCGCACGTCCCCTCGACGCGCACGTCGTACTCGGGCGGCAGCAGTTCACAGCCGAAGCGGGAGCTGGCCAGGGCGTAGAGCGTCTGCTCGATGCGCCAGAAGTGGCCGACGATGCCGGGCAGTGCGAGGAACTCCTCGAACCAGTCGTTGCGGAGAGAGGCCTTGTGGATGAGCCCGTATCCGGAATTGATCCGGGGGAGCAGGTCGAAGCCGAGCGCCTGTTTCACGGCGTCGGGCTCGACGGTGTAGGCGGAGGCGAGGTCGCCGTTCAAGGAGTTTTTGAGGTAGGCCGGGTCCTCGATGCGGCGGAGGAGCTCGGTCGGCTCGGAGAAAAAGATTACGTCGCTGTCGATCAGGAGCATGCGCGGCAGATCGAGATAGACGGCGAAGTCGAAGAGCTTGGTCGCCAGTTGATTGTCACGGCGGAGCGCCGCGCACCGCGGAAAATCTTTCAGCATCCGCGGCACGTGGGTGTCGGCGGTGGGCCGATCGATGTAGCGGGCCTCGGGGAAGTGGCGGCGGAGCGTGTCGCGGGCGTGGGAAGGGACGGAGCCGTCGTCATGGATGCACAGGCCGTAACGCCGCTTGGAAAAGTGGTAGAAAGTCTTGAGCGCCCACATCAGGTTGAGCCAGTCACTGGCGGAGGTCAGGACATGGACTTCGCAGGTGGCGTCGTCGAGGCCGGCGACGGGCCTGGTGTGGAGGATGCGCCGGCGGACGATGTCGCGGTACCACGCGACGCGCAGGCCGTGCTGCTTCCATTGCTGAAACCGAAGATAGAGTCCGCCGAGGCTGATAAATACACTCCCGTTCAGGACCGCGTGGGCGTGGATGGGCCCTCGGAAAGCGGCACCAGCTTCTTGCCCAGCATGCGGCGCAGCAGTCCCTTGATCTTCACGAGCAGGAGGAACACCTTGGCGTCCCAGCCCAGGCCCTTCTTGCGCCGCCAGTATGTGAACTTCTTGTCCAGCTCCCGCGCCTCGGCGTCGCGCCTGGCGCGCGGGCGATAGACCCTGTTGTAATACCCCACGGCCGACCAGAAACCGGCGCGGCGTTCGGGCGACACATCCACACGGTTCGAGATCATGTCCGAGGTGTTGAACCGGAACGGTGCCAGATCCTGGATCTCCAGGGCGACCTGAGCGTGAGACTTGGTGATGAGCGTGGGCAGCGTCATCTCCGGGTAGGCGCGCTCCAGCGCGGGCATGTAAACATCGAGCGGGACACGGAAAATGAACGGGTTGTGGTAATTCCGATACGCTTGGTAGCCCGGCGAGCCCGAGTACGTCAGCGCGCGCGTCATGCTGCCGAAGTCCACGCAGCGGATGTTCATCTCCCTGGCCAGCTCGTAGCAGAGGATCTTCGCGCCGGTCGCCAGGGAGAGGATGAGCGTGTCGATCTTGTACAGCTCGATATCGCGGCGGAGGTCTTCTTTGATGAGGTCGAGATTCTCGGAGAACCGCATGCCATTGTTGCGGACTTGGTGGAAGACGACGTTGGCATCCGCAGGCCAAAAGCCCTTGGAGAGCTCGATGTACCGCGGGTCCTTGGTCATTTCTCGGAGCAGCGCCGATTCCGCGCCGGCGAGCAAGCAGCGGTGCGCACGGACGTAGTTATACAACTGGAAGTGCGTCCAGGCGAAAATGATGTTACTGGCCTGCGTCGAGGGGTTGCGGAAGAGCGCCGGGTCGCGATTAAGTCCAAGCTCGGGGATGTGCCGTTGGTTGATCTGGATGCTGTCGCAGTAGTCCAGGTAGTCGCACTTCTCGAACGCCTCGTAGAGGCGGGTAAAGTGCCGCGCCTCGATGCCCGAGATGCTGAACGCGTGCTCCACGTTGACGGGCGGCTTGTAAGCGGCCTCGTTGTAGCGTGGGGGCATCTTGCCCGCCTTCACCGCGAGCATGCACTGGATCTCCCCGTCCCCCAGCCGCAGGAACGAAAACGCGCGGTGCGACCCGAGCAACTGCGTCAGGCGCGCCGCCTCGGCGGCGCTGGCTTCCACGGATGGCGAGTTCTCGTTCACGCTCATGGCGTCACCGTCCCACTTCCCCCGGAAACGCCGCCGGGTAAGTCCTTATTAGACCACGACAGCGGGGCCTTCGATCCGCGCCGACCGATCACCCGCGCCGGCACGCCCGCAACGATATCCAACGGCGCCACGTCTTTCGTCACCACGCAGCCCGCGGCAAGCACCGCCCCGTCGCCCACCGTCACGCCGTCCAGCACCACCACGCGCGACGCGATCCAGACATCCGACCCGATCCGGATGCCCCGGGATTTCACCCCCTGCTCCGCGAAGGGGCGCGCGGGGTCGTCGATCACGTGCGAGGAGGGGATCAGCACCGTGCCAGTGGCGATGCGCGTGTTGGAGCCGATGACCAGTTCCCCCCCGCCGTAGATCGCGCAATAGGGGTTGATGCTCACGTTGTCACCGATGGCGATGGAGCCGTGGTAGGAGATGAGGGTGCACTGGTGGAGGATGGAGCAGTTGCGTCCGATGGTGATCCTGCCGTCGGGGGGCGTCCGGGGGTGTTCGGCGCCATTCAACCCGTAGGCCACGGCGGCGACGACCGCGCCGGCGCCCACGCGCGTGCCGTCGCCGAAGGTGATGCCCGCGACGCCCACGACGCGCGCGTCCGTGTGGATATAGACATTGCGGCCGCGCTGCTGTGCCATGTAACGCAGGTGCCCGACGCGGCGGCGCACCGTGTCGCGGACGATCCGCAGCATGTTCAGCAGCACCGGCATCAGTGCGGGCTCCCTGCGGCTTCAACGGATGGCGGGTTCTGGATCATAAAAAACACCCGACGCTCCAAGCGCACTACGGCCTGCTGGCGATAAGCCAGCCCCGGTTCCTGGACTGGTTCCGCAATGTGGTCTGGAACCCCGCCGTGCGCAGGTGCGCGGCCAGGTCCTGCTCGCTGGCGCCGCGGCCGTACAGGTCGCAGTGGTAGAGCACGAGGATGACGCCGAACTTCCGGAGCGTCTCCGCGTCGCTCGCCAGCAGGATGGGAAACTCCGCCCCCTCGCAGTTGAGCTTCATGAAGTGGCAGTGGGCGATGGAATGCCTGGCCATGTACTGGGCGAGGGTGAGGGCGGGGACGGGCTCGCCCCCGCCGCTGCCGCGCTGGGTGACGATGGTGTGCCCCCAGTTTTTCGTCGCGAGGTTGAGCATGATGGTGCCAGGCTTGTCGGCGAGGGCGGCGTGGTCAGCGGTGATGTTGTCGGCGCGGTTTAGCGCGGCGTTGATGCGCAGGAAGCAGTAGGTCTCGCGGCACGCCTCGATGGCGAAGACACGGCCGCGCGGGACTTTTTTGGCCGCGTGCAGCGCGAAGGTGCCGATGTGAGCGCCGACGTCGATCATGACGTGGTCGGGCGCGGGGGTGTACTCGGGCAGGCCGGGGAAATAAATATCCTTGTCGAAGCTGTGCTGGATGACGTTCTCATCGACCGAGCCCTTGCGGAACGCTAGTTCGTAGCCGCCGAAGCTGCCCATGTCGATCGTCTGGGGCAGGACGGGGGCGGGCACGAGCTTGCGATACACGCGCCGCAGCACGCCGCGGAGGCGTCCGGGCAGCATGGCCGAGATGGAGGAGGCGAAGGATCCCATCGGATGAGTCTCGGGTTTGGTTCTGAATCCTCGTTGCTGAAACATCGGCGTCAACACGCACCCGGCCGACATATCGCGGCGGGGTGCGCGAACCGAATCCACATTACAAAACACGCCACTCCGACGGCTGCACAAAGTAGCCCTGCCCGGGGATCGGCAGCCGTCCGGTCCCCAGCATGTTGGAGAAGACCACCGTCATCGACGCCGCGTCGTCCACGCGCTCGACCGTCTGATACCCGTCCCACAGCACGAACTGCACCATGTAATTGTCCGGCACCAACGGGAGCGAGGGAATCGCGCAACGCACCGTCGCCCGATCCGCCCCCTTGACGATCAGCGCGGAGTGGATAAGCGAGTGGAAAACCAGTACGCGCTGGCCGCGCAGGTTGACGAAGTTGAGCCCGATCTGCAGCCCGGCGATGTCGGCGAAGTCGCGCAGCTCCAGGTTGAACGTAACCGGGCCGCCCGCGGGGACGACGTTGGGCTCGCCCCCGGTCTCGACCGTCACGTCCGCCAGGATCGCCGGCCGCGGTGACGCCTGGACGCGCGGCCGCTCGCGGAACGGCAACGCCTTGTCCCCCGGCGACCGCGCCAGGTACATGGCGACCGCCTCCGTCGCGGGGATCAGCGGCGTGTTCCTGCCCTTGTTCATCACCAGCGCCGTCGAGCAGAGCGAGAGCACCGCGTCCATGTTGTGGCTGACGAAGAGCACCGTCCGACCGCTGCGGCCCGCCTCCTGCATCTTGCCCAGGCACTTGGCCTGAAAGGTCGCGTCGCCCACCGCCAGCACTTCGTCCACCACCAGAATCTCCGGGTCCAGGTGCGCCGCCACCGAGAACGCCAGCCGCATGTACATCCCGCTCGAATACCGCTTCACCGGCGTGTCGAGGAACTTCTCGACCTCCGAAAAATCCACGATCTGGTCGAACCGCCTGTTAATGTCCGCGCGGCGCATGCCCAGGATCGCGCCGTTGAGGTAGATGTTCTCGCGCCCCGTCAGCTCCGGGTGGAACCCCGTGCCCACCTCCAGCAGCGACCCGACGCGCCCGCGGATGGTCACGCTGCCGGACGTCGGCTCGGTGATGCGCGAGAGCACCTTGAGCAGCGTGCTCTTGCCCGCGCCGTTCTTGCCGATGATGCCCACCACGTCGCCGCGCTTGACGCTGAACGCCACGTCGCGGAGCGCCCAGAGGATGTCTTCCTCGCTCTCGCCGCGTTTGGCCTTGCCGCCCAGCAGCCGCAGCGGCGCGGTGATAGCCCCCGCGATCGCCTCGCGCAGATTGTTGGTCTTGTGGCGCTCGCCCAACCGGTAGCGCTTGCTCAGACCCTCGACCTGGATCGCGATGTCACTGCTCATACAAGGTCCGCGAAGGTCTTTTCCATCCGGCGGAAATAAAACAGACCGCCCAGCAGCAGCACCAGCACCGACACGACGGAGACCGCCGTCATCATCCCGGGCGCGAACTCCTCCCGGCCGCCCAGGAGCGCCCAGCGGAAGCCGTCCACCACGCCCACCATCGGGTTGAGCGCGTACCAGACCCGCCACTTCTCGGGCACACGGGCGCTGGAGTAGATGATCGGCGAGGCGTACATCCAGAGCTGCACCATGATGGGCACGGCGTAGCGCACGTCGCGGTACTGCACGTTCAGCGCCGAGAGCCAGAGCCCCACCGACAGCGCCGTCGCCACCGCGAGCAGGAAAAAGAGCGGGAGCGTCACCACCTGCCACCCCACCGTGACCTGGTCGTGGTACCAGACCAGCATGCCGGCGAGGAAGACCGAGCAGATGCAGAAATCCACCACGGCGCTGGCCATGGAGGAGATGGGGATGATCAGCCGCGGGAAGTAAACCTTGCTGATGAGGTTCTGGCTGCCCACGAGGCTGTTGCTGGACTGGTTGAGCGAGACGGAGAAGAGCTGCCAGGGCGCCAGCGCGGTGAACATCGCCAGCGGCGCGGGCAGGCCGTTGAACAGCCTCTGGCGGTCGAGGCCGAACAGCGTGGTGAGGATCACCGTGAAGATGACCATCGTGAAGAAGGGCGGGATGATCGCCCAGAGGACGCCCAGAAAGGTCTGCTTGTAGCGGATGGTCACGTCGCGGACCGCCAGGTTCCAGAGCAGCTCGCGGTAGTACCATAGCTCGCCGAAGTCGATCGCCCGCCAGCCGGGCTTGGCGCGGATATAGACGGTCTGCGGCTCGGGGGCGGCGGCGAGGGGTGGTGTTGTGGCGGTGTCTGCCTGCATGAACCTGGACCGGCCGGGGTGACTCTGCTTCACGGCAAGGGCACGCTCGCCCGGCCGACGGGGCCCGTGGATTATCGGCTCAACACGGGGCCGATTTTACCCGCCGGCCCTAAGAGCATCGGCAGGATGGAACTATAGAGAAGAGACACGACCAAACACGAAACACCCGGAGATATCGGTGTTTTCGGCTTATGAGACGCTCAACCACTACGCCCATCGCCGATCGCCTGTTCGAGATGGCCCGGCCTCATTTGCGGCGCAGCTTCACCGGCTCTTCATGCGAGATCGTCACGCCGCCCGCGGCATCGGTGAACGTCACCTTCACGGTGACCTCCCCAACGCCCGCCGGCAACGGCCGGGGCAACGGCGTCTCCAGCGTGTAGTGCGTGCCCGTCAGGCCCGAACGGTAGGCCGCGTCCAATTCCGCCGGGGTGAAGGTCTTCTCGATCAGGGTCGCCACCGGCTGCCCGGGGGTGATCGCCACCACCTGCAGCACCGCGCGGCCCGCCGCCACGAGGAACCTTCCGCGCTGATCGATCGTCTTGAGATAGACCCGCAGCGCGTCGTCCGTCCCGTCACTATCCGTGTCGATCGCGCCGCTGTAATGATCGAATTTGATCTCGACGACGCGCGGGACCTCGGCCCCCTCGACCGCCGGCTGGGTCGCGGACTGGGCCTCCAGCCGCTTGATCTCCGCCAGCCGCAGGTCGATGTTCCGGCTCAGCTCGTCAACCTTCGCCTTCAGCTCGGAGTTCTCGCGGCGCAGGCGGTCGTTGTCGTTCTCGAAGCCGCGCGGCCCGCGCGAACAGCCGCCCAGCAGGCCCAGCGCAAGCGCCAGCCCCGCGACGCCTGCGTGATGAAAACCAATGGAGGAGTGTCGGCTCAAGTTCCCGATCCCAATCAGGCAGGGCCCGATTTATTCCACGGCGTCGTCGCCGTTCTTAGGCCCCGTGACCATCGAGTCGGGCATGTGTTCGAGCACACGGTCGGCGCAGCCGTAGCTGATGGATTCCTCGGCGTCGAGCCACTTGTCGCGCTCGCAGTCCCGCGCCACCGTCTCGTAATCCTTGCCGGTGCAGGAGGACATGATCTTGTAGAGCCGCTCGCGGGTGCGGAGCATCTCCTTGGCCTGGATGCTCAGGTCGGTCGCCTGGCCCTCGATCACCCCGCCGATCAGAGGCTGGTGCAGCAGCACCTTGCTGTTGGGCAGCATGTACCGCTTGCCCTTGGTGCCCGCCATCAGCAGCACCGAGCCCATCGAGGCCGCCACGCCGATGCAGTACGTCGACACGTCCGGCCGGACGAACTGCATCGTGTCGTAGATGCCCAGCCCGGCGCTGACCGAGCCGCCCGGCGAGTTGACGTAAAAGTGGATGTCCGCCTTGGCGTCCTCGTTGGAGAGGAAGAGGAGCTGCGCGATGATCAGGTTCGCCGAGTCGTCGGTGACCTGGCCGGTCAGGAAGATGATCCGGTCCCGCAGCAGGCGGGAGAAGATGTCGTAAGCGCGTTCGCCGCGGCCGCTCTTTTCGATGACGATCGGGACTAGACTGCTCATGGTGTGACCTTGTGGTGTTCGGTGCTTCCGTGCGCGGGGGATTGTAGCAGGTGTCCAAGCGTCGGGGCACAAAACCCGGGCCTCTTTACGCGCACCCGCTCTATGTGTCGTCTGAATCGCCCCTTTCCGCGCGACGCTTTACAGAAATAACCCCGCGCGGACCTCATACCTGAACGCCCCAACGCCCAGGCATGTCCATGCCCGGGCTTTCCGTGTGGCACCCGACGCACCACGCACCTAACATGTTCCCTCCATGACCTCCGCGACCACCAAAACCCCCACGCTCCCTCTCCCCGCCGCCCGGTCCGGCGGCCTCTGGCTCCCGACCCTCACCCTCTGGCGGCGCGAGATGGTCCGCTTCCTCCGCCAGCGCAACCGCGTCATCGGGGCGGTCGCCACGCCACTGGTCTTCTGGCTCCTGCTGGGCTCGGGCCTCAACCGCTCCTTCTCCGCACCCGACGCGCTCCAGCCCGTGGGTTATCTCGAATACTTCTTCCCCGGCACCGTCGTCATGGTGCTCCTCTTCACCGCCATCTTCTCCACCATCAGCGTCATCGAGGACCGCCGCGAGGGGTTCATGCAGGGCGTGCTGGTCGCGCCGATCCCGCGGCTGGCGATCGTGCTGGGCAAGGTGCTCGGCGGGGCGACGCTCGCCACCGGGCAGGGCCTGCTCTTTCTTTTGGTCTGGCCGATCGTCGGCACGTTCCCCGGCTTCGCGTGGATGCTCGCCGCCGTCGGCGTCATGTTCGTGCTCGCCGTGGCGCTCACCGCCCTGGGCATGTGCATCGCATGGCCGATGGATTCCACCGCCGGGTTCCACGCCGTCATGAACCTCTTCCTCATGCCCATGTGGTTCCTCTCCGGCGCGGTCTTCCCGATCAACACCGCGCCGCTCTGGCTCCGCGTGGTCATGTGGTGCAACCCGCTGACCTACGGGCAGGCGGCCTTCTCCCAGATGCTCAACGCCGGCCGCGTGAGCCGCGGCGCGCCGATCCCCGTGGCCTGCTCGCTCGCCGCCACCGGGGCGTTCGCCGTCGCGATCACCCTGCTCGCCGCCGCAGTCGTCGGACTCTCGAAGAAGGATGGTTCGCTGTGAACGAGCAGAGCCCCGCGAACGGGCAACCCAACCCGGCGCGCGGCCAGACGATCCTCTTCATCGCCCTGGCGGTCTCGCTCGCCGTCACGGTGGTCCTCACCGTCGTCATCCTCCGCCGCCCAACGCCGCAAAGCCCGGGCATGGCCAAACCCGGGCTTTCCGCGCCCGCCACCCAGCCCCTCCGCGGCGGTGTCATCTCCGATCAGACACTCGACCCGCCAGCCCTCTACACCCTCCCCCCGTTCACCCTCACCGAGCGCAGCGGCGCGGCCGTCGGCCTCGACGAGATGCGCGGCAAGGTCTGGGTCGCCGACTTCATCTTCACCCAGTGCCACGGCCCCTGCCCGGCGCTCACCTCACAGATGTACCTGCTCCAGCAGCGCATCGTCGGCACGCCCGAGATCGCCGTCCGCAAGGACCTCCAACTCGTGAGCCTCAGCGTGGACCCCGAGAACGACACGCCCGCCGTGCTCACCCAGTACGCCGGCTTCGCCCACGCCCTGCCGGGCCGCTGGCTCTTCCTCACCGGCTCCCGCGCCAAGGTCTGGGCCCTGATCAAGGACGGCTTCAAGCTCCCCGTCGCCGAGGACGACACCAACCCGCAGATGCCGATCTTGCACAGCCAGCGCGTCGCCCTTATCGACCGGCTGGGCCGCGTGCGCGGCTATTACGACGCCCTCACCGAAGAAGGCCGCGCCGCGCTCTGGGCCGACCTGGGCAAGGTCCTCGCCGAAGCGCCGTGAACCCAAACCCCATGAAAGACCTCGACCTCTCCTTCCTCCCCACCGTCAACGCCTCGCTCAATGCGCTGGCGGCCGTGCTCCTCTGCGTGGGCGTCTCGCTCATCAAGCAGAAGCGCATCACCGCGCACAAACGGGTGATGCTCGCCGCGTTTGCGACCTCATGCCTCTTCCTGGTGTTTTACGTCACGCACTACGTCTGGCGCGCCAGCGCCACGGGCACGGCCCACACGCAATACACCGGCCCGCTCCGCGCCGTGTATTACCCGATGCTCCTGAGCCACATCCTGCTCGCGATGGCCGTCCCCGTGCTGGCGATCTGGCTCATCCGCCTGGGCCTGCGCCGCGACGACACCCTCCACCGCCGCGTCGCCAAGTTCGCCTTCCCCATCTGGCTCTACGTCTCGGTCACCGGCGTCATCATCTACTTCATGCTCTACCACCTGAACCCGCACTGACCGGCGCACGACGCAACCCAATGCCTCACCCCAAGCCCAAACCCTTCGCCCCGCCCAAGCCCGAACAGGTGCGCAAATACCTGCGGCGCCACCCGCCCACCGGCGCCCCGCGCTGGCTGAGCCTGATGCCCATGTTCAGCCTCGGCCTGCTACTCGTCCTGCTCCTCATGGTGCAGGAGACCGCCCTGCTCCTCGTCATGGCCTGGCTCATCCTCGGCGGCCTCTTCGCCCTCCTGGGCTGGCGCGTCAGGCAGATGCAGGAGCTGGAGGCACGCGTCAACCACGCCTCCGACCTGGCCGTGCTCAACCGCTTCCCCGAATCCCTCCGGCTCGCCTGGCGCACCCTCCCCGTCGCCACGCGGAGCCCCGAGATGCACGGGCGGCTCGTCGCCCTCATCGCACACGACCTCGACCAGGCCGGCGCGTGCGAGTCGGCGATCACCGCCTACACCTACCTCCTGGACAACATGCCGCCCAACCACCCCAGCGCGGTGCAGGTGAAAATCCACCGCGCCATGGCGCAGCTCACCAACGACCAGCTCACCGACGCCGACGACGCCCTGCGCCGCCTCCGCGGCGCGATCGAGCCTTATAAGGGCAGCCCGCTGGCGGCGCTCTACCGGCTCGCCAACCTCATCCAACAGGTCCGCACGCTCCACTTCGAGGACGCCGTCACCCACGCCCCCACCCTCGTGGACGAGCTGCGGCCGCTGGGCGTCTCCGCCGGGCTGGGCCACGCGCTCATGGCCTGGTCCTACCGCAACCTCCCCGGCGCGGCCGAACCCGGCTCGCCCTTCCGCGCGGAGGCCGACTCCTGGTGGGGCCGCGCCACCCTCCTCCTGCCCGTCGAGACCATCCTCCGCCGCTTCAAAGAACTCACCCCCATGGCCGAAACGACCACCGGCGACCCGACCCAGGCCCCCGCATGACCATCGGACCCACCCCAACGAGCGCCGCCGCCACGGCACGCCCGCCCAAACAGGCCGTGCCCTTCACCGCGCGCGACGTCGTGCGCCAGCTCCGCTGGGACGCCCTCCTGCGCAACACCGCCACCACCGTGGTGATCCTCCTGCTGATCGCCAGCATGGCGGACCTGCTGAACTCGGCGGCGATGGTGGTCGCGATCGCCGTCTGGATGGGGCTGTCGATGGTTGACGCCACGGTCCTGCGCCTGGTGCCCAGGATCGGCGCGCTGCTCGAGCGCGACCCGGTGCTCGCCGAATCCCTCATCACCGACGCCCTGCGCCGCCGGCCCCTTCAGCCGACGGTGCGGCTGACGATCTACCACCGGCTGGCGCTGCTGCGTCACACCCAGCGTCGCTTCGCCGAGACGGCCGCCATCTGCCGGGTCGTGCTCGAACAAAATGCCCGCTGGTACCGCCGCTTCGAGCCCAGCCTCCTGCTCATGCTCACGGACGCCTCGCTGGAGTGCCATGACCTGCTCGGGGCCTACACCGGGCTGGCGCGGCTCCACGTCAGCAAGCTCGGCCTGGTCGAGTCGCTGCAACGCCTGGCGCTCCAGGTCCGCTACGACATCGCCTGCGGGCATGACGCCCAGGCGCTCGACGGCGTGGACCGTAAGATCGGCCTGATCGAATTAATGCCCCCGCCGACCTGCGGCGCGCTGCACGCCATGCTCGCCGGCGCCGCCCAACGCACGGGGCGGCCCGAGTTGGCCGACTGGTTCCAGCGCCGCGCCCAACTGCTCTGCACCCCCGCCGAGCTTGACACCTATCTCTCCTCACGCGTCCACGTCACGGCGTGAATCGATCGTTAGGCCACGCCCGATGACGAGTCCGCGAGTCGTCGGGGTCTGTATTTCGCAAAACCGGCCGCCACAGACCCCGACCCTTCGCGGACTCAGGGGTCGGGCTTGGTCGGAGTTTTTACGCCCTCGTTCTCCGCGCCAGCACACCCACCGCGCCCGGCAGCTTCGACAGGCGCGACCAAAGCCCGGCCGGTGATTCATCACCGAATACCGGGTAGCCGCGCTTCGCGAAATCCTCCAGCCGCCCGCGCGTAACCTGTCCCAGCACCGCAGCCGCCCGACCGAACGGGCCCCCGATCCGTGACAGGCTGCCCTCCCCCCCGGTCAACAGGTTCGACGCCCGCTCGGTGAGGCTTTGCATCATGGCCATCCAGCGCGGGTCGTTGCCGTGCGTGCCCTCATCGGCGAAGCGCTGCAAGTCCGCCTCGCTCAGGCCCGCCTTGAACACGTCGTCCAGCGGAACCGGGATGCGGCCCGATTTGAGGCACGCCCCGACGCGCGGCAGCAGCCGCGTGAAGTACACCCCCACCGCCCAGGCGCGCACCTGCGGCTCGACCGCCGCGACCTCCCGGTCCCCCAGACCCGCAAGCCGCAGCGCGGCAATACCAAGCCCGCCCGCCGCGCCGTCCATCCCCTCGCGCAGCCGCTTCCACGTGGCGATCCGCTTGGTGTGCGTCAGCGTGGTCATGCCGTCGGCGACGGACTCGAACAGCTCGCGCGGAAGCCCGCGTGCCAGCGCGACGGCGTGGAAGCCGTCGAGCTCCGGCTTGCCGGTTTTTTCACCGCCGTAGATAAAACCCAGCACCATGGCGCAGACGTGGCGGCGCTGCTCGGGGCTTTCTCCCGCGCAGGAGGCGCAGTTGGCCATGTCGGCGGGGGAACAGGCGGCGGGAGCTTGTGCGGGGTCATTGGCACACGGCGCGGTAGCCGGATCGGCCGCGGGGGTGGGCGTCGGGGTGACGATGTCGCGCAACTGGCTGACGAGCGCCGCGACGGCATAGACATCCCCACGCCGATCACGGGGCAGGAAATGGGCGGCGAAATGCAGGTCGGGGTCGATGCGCCGGCACAGGTCGCGGGCGGCGCGGTGCTGCACGGGATTCAGGAGGCCGGCGGGCATCCGGGGATTGTAGTGAGGCCACGCGGGCGTCGGGGGCCACGCTTCCTCCCCGCCGCTACAATCTGCGCCCTATGACGACGCCGATCCATCAACACCGGTTCGAAAACGGGCTCTGTCTGCTGGCCGAGCCCGTGGCGGGGGCGCAATCGCTGGCGATGTCGGTCCTCGCGCCCGGCGGGCTGGCCACCGAAAAACCGGGCGAGCAGGGCGTGGCCTCGCTGCTGGCGGAGATGATCTGCCGCGGCGCCGGCGCATTGGACGCCCGCGCCCACAGCGACGCGCTGGACCGGTTAGGTGTCCGCCGCGGCACAGGCGCGGGCGATTACACCCTGAGCGTCTCCGCGACAATGATCGGCACCAAGTTCCGCGACGCCGCGCCGCTCCTGTTCGACATGTTCCGACGCCCCATGCTGCCCGAGAACGCGATCGAGCCCGCCAAGGCCCTGGCGCTGCAATCACTAGCCTCCCTCGACGATGAGCCGCAGCAAAAGGTGTTCGTCGAGCTGCGGCGGCGGCACTACCCCGAGCCGTTCAACCGCTCGGCGTACGGGCTCAAGGAAGACCTCGAACGCGCAACGCTCGACCAGGTGAAGGCCCACGCCCAGCGCGGCCTGACGCCCGAGGGCACGGTCATCGGCTTTGCGGGCCGGTTCGATTGGAACGAGTTGAAGGAGACGGTCGAGAAGCTGCTGGGCGACTGGCGCGGCACCGGGCAGAAACCGACCCCCGGCGCGCCGGCGAAGCGCGGCTACACACACCAGGCCGCCGACACGCAGCAGGTCCACATCGGCGTGGCCTACGACGCGCCGGCGGAGACCGACCCCGACAGCACCGTGCAGCGCGCCGCCGCGGCCGTCCTCAGCGGCGGGATGTCCGGCCGGCTCTTCACCGAGATCAGGGAGAAACGCGGGCTCTGCTACTCGGTTTACGCGGCCTACTCCGGCCAGCGCGAGCGCGGCGCGATGCTCGGCTACGCCGGCACGACCATCCCCCGTGCCCAGGAAACCCTCGACCTGCTGGTCGCGGAGCTCAAACGCCTCAGCCGCGGCGCGGAGGAGGCGGAGTTCGCCCGCGCCATCGTGGGCATGAAGTCGCGGCTCGTGATGCAGGGCGAATCGACCGGCGCCCGGGCCCACGCGATCGCCTTCGATCAGCACACGCTCGGCCGGCCACGCTCGCTGGCGGAGCTCGCCGCCGAGGTGGACGCGGTGACGCTCGACCGGCTCAATAAGTACCTCGCGGCCCACCCGCCCGGGGCGATGACCATCGTGACGGTCGGCCCGTCGGCGCTGAAGGTCTGACGGCCCATGCCGGCGTTTCGTGCGTGAAGATACGCCGCCGAGTGGTCGATAACATGTTTCACGCCGCCCGGCGGACGGGTGTGGTTTTCATGTCATGAGACGCAGCCAGACCCCAATTAGCCGGCCAGGAGCGACAGGTTGATCGGACGGCGGTCCATCATGCGTCTGCTGGAATCCTCGCCGGTGGTCGGCAAGCTCATCGAGCGCACCCGGCAGCGCCGCCGCCAGCGCGACTGGGCCACGCTCTTCACCGCCAAGGTCGGCTCGACCACGCTCCGCTTCTACACCACCATCGGCCTGGGCGACGTCATGATCGCCCGGCAGTTCTGCGAGGCGTTCGAGGAATATGGCAAGGTCCGCGGCGACCCGGGGCTGGGCAAGATCGTCATCTCCGCCGGCGCGTGGGACACGGGCTTCAAGCTCGAGCGCGGCGACCACGTGGTTTACTGGTGGTGGTCCATGGGCAGGCGCGACGACTGGCTGGCGCACTACCTCAACCGGGTGGACGTGAAACCCGACGTCGTCGCCTGCCTATCGAGTCACTGCGTGCACGAGGCGCGGTCGCGCGGGCAGGAGACGGTCTATCTCCCGCTGGCCGTGGGCAAGCACTTCCGCCCCGCGGCCACGCTGCGAAAGGGGATCGGCTTCGCCGGCTCCAAGGGGCACAAGGACTCGACACAGGAACTGGCGATCGTCCGGCCGTTCGCCGACCGCGCCGATTTCGAGTGGGTGGACAACCTCAAAACCCCCCAGGACCTGGCGGCCTTCTACAACCGCAAGCAGATCGTCCTGGGCATGACCGAGACGCGGCAGGAAAAAACGGGCATGGTCAACAACCGCGTGTTCGAGGTGCTGGCGACCGCCACCCCCTTCATCCTGCACGCCCACCGCGCCATCGACGAGGTCCTGGGTGTCGAATACCCCTACCAATCCTCCTCGCCGGAGCAAACGCTCGAACTGGCGGACCGCATCCTGAACGACTACGCGCGGCACCTGAGCGTCTTCACCCAGTTCAGCCGCCGCGTGCTGACCAGCCATACCTACGACAACCGCATCGCTACACTGATCGAATGCCTCCGGACAAGAGGGTGAGCTAAATCCATGACGTACATCATCACGGGCATCGCGGGATTCATCGGCAGCAACCTCGCCGCCAGGCTGATGGCCAAGGGGGAGAAGGTTCTGGGCGTCGACCACCTGGGCCGGCGCGGCTCCAATGAAAACCTCGAGCGGCTCCGCAAGCTCGGCAACTTCTCCTTCGAGAAAGGGGACGTCTCCGACCCCGCGTTCATCGACCGCGTCTTCCGCTCGGCCAAGGACGTGCGGGCCGTGTTCCATCTCGCCGGTCAAGTCGCGGTGACGACCTCCGTGGTCGATCCGCGCAGCGACTTCAACGCCAACGCGCTGGGCACCTTCAACGTCCTCGAAGGCGTCCGCGCCCACCACAAGAACGCGGCGGTGATCTACAGCTCGACGAACAAGGTGTACGGCAAGATGGCGGACGTGAAGGTCGAGGAGCGCAACGGCCGGTACGGCTACGCCGACTTGCCCAACGGCGTGGGCGAGGACCAGCCGCTGGAATTCCACTCCCCCTACGGCTGCTCCAAGGGCGCGGGGGACCAATACGTCGTCGATTACGCCCGTATCTACGGCCTCAAGACGGTCTGCTTCCGGCAGTCCTGCATCTACGGCTACAACCAGTTCGGCATCGAGGACCAGGGGTGGGTCGCCTGGTTCACGATCGCGTCCATCATGGGCAAACCGATCACGATCTACGGCGACGGCAAGCAGGTCCGCGACGTGCTCTTCGTGGAGGACCTGATCGACGCCTATCTCGCCGCGGTGGAGCGTGCCGACTCGGTGGCGGGCGAATACTTCAACATCGGCGGCGGGCCGGCGAACACGATGTCGCTACTGGAGTTGGCGGCGCTGCTGGAGGCGCGGATGGGCAAGAAGCTCCCGCTCTCCTACAGCGACTGGCGCCCGGGCGACCAGAAGGTGTTCGTCTGCAACATCGACAAGGCGAAGAAATTGCTCGGCTGGTCGCCGAAGATCGGCGTGAAGCAGGGGGTGGATTTGCTCTACGACTGGTCGGCGAAGAGCGTTGATCTATTCCGCAAGGTGCTGGCGTGATCGCGTCGTTGTTAGCCGGGGGCTAACCTTCACGCCTTCTCCCGGAAGTCACTCGGGTTCTCCCCCACCATCCGCCTGAAGGTGGACGTGAAGTGCCCGTGGCTGGAGAACCCCGTGTCGACGGCGATCGCGCCGATGGGTTTCCGCGTCGCGCGGAGGAGCCAGCGGGCGACCTGGATCTGTTTGCACTGTAAGTAAGACTTCGGGCTGACGCCCACGGTGCGCGTGAAGAGCCGGTGGAAGTGGTACGGGCTGACGCCCACGGCGTCGGCGATCTCGCCCAGGCTGGGCGTGCGGTGGTAGTGCTGGTGGATGTACCCCACGGCCCGGGCGATCCGCGCGTCCTCGATCGAGCCGACCACCGGCAATTCACCCTCGGCCAAGTGGTAAAGCTCCAGGTGCCACCGCCCCGGCTCCGACGAGCCGGCCAACGGCTCGCGGTGGAACCGCACCCACCACGGCCCGCCCTCGAGCGTGAGCACGAAATCCAGCGGCTCCCCCACCCCCACCTCGCCCCACCGCTGCGGGACCAGCACGCTCATCGTCTGGACCAGGTGGTCCAGCACGCCCGGCGACCGGATGAACAGCACACGCGTGTTCGGGTCGGCGTGCATTAATCGGAATTGTCGGTCCAACAGCACGCGCCCGACCATCGGCGTGGGTGGCTGATGGAACGACGCCTCCCACTGCCGCAGCGCCATCGTCGCGATGGCGCGCTCGTCGGGGCTGAAGCCGTTTTCCTTCCGCGCCAGGGCGAGCCACCACCAGCGCGGCCCCGGGCCGGTGGTGCCCAGCGCGACGATCGTCACGAAACCCATGCCCCCCAGGCCGACCGATTCCGCCTCCGCCGGATTTAGCGAGACCTCGCCGTTCTTGCGGGCGCAGGAGAATGGCTCGCGGTGGTCGTCGGAATCGAGCCAGCGTGCGAACAGACGCTCCGGGGCGTTGACCGCGTGGAGCACTTCATCCGGGGACGGGTTAGCTTTGGATGAGTGCGCCCACGCCAACGTCTCCCAGGGAACGAACTGCCTCAGCCCCGCGAGCGCGACTCCGGGGTCCATATCCCAAACAGCATTAGATTGATGCGCAAAGACAGACATATCACGACACAAGCGGGTCCCTCTCTAAAAAAACACCCGTTGATGAACCGACCGCCGCTTTCCACACGGCGACCGCTGTCGCTGACCGGAGCAAGCATAGGACCGCTTGGTCCCTAAATGCAAGTCAATCGCGGAATTATGGGAGTCAGATATTCGTAAAGCCGGTCACGTCCCGCGCCGGCTGCTCGATCCGCCAACGCAAGCCCCCGCCCGAACAGTGGATATGCACCGAGAAAAACCCCCCGCGGTAACGCCAGAACATCGGCCAGATCACCTTGCGGTCGGTGTCGGGGATGGGCAGCTGCGCGATCGCCTCGGCGTCGTGCCACTCCAACCTCCCCTCCTCGAACGTCGTCCGCTCCACGCGCACGGGGTGGGTGACCTCATACAAAAACATCAGCCAGTGCGCGGCATCAAGGTAGCCTGTTTCAGAAACGATCCCCGCCAGATGCAGGTTAGCCGGATCAACTTGGACGCCCGTCTCCTCATCGATCTCCCGCACCGCGCAGGCCAGCGGGCTTTCACCCGTGGCCTGATCGAGCTTGCCCCCCACCGGCGAATACAAATCCTGGTTCGGCGGCTTGCGCCGGTGCAGCAGCAACACCCGCCCCTGTTCGTCGAACAGGTAGCAGAGCACCGCGATCTTGTAGGGCAGGGGGTCGGACATGATGGTTAGAGCATTCCTAATTCAGGTGTAACGGGTGCCACTGGTCGCGTCTTCGAGACCAGTGTCTTTCCAGGGCCCAAGAGCACTGGTCTGCTAAGAAGCCGACCAGTGGCACCCACTACAGTTGAAGTAGTTCCGCGCTAGGCCGCGAGCGGCGTCACACCACCGCGTCGAACTCCATCTCGACCTTCCACTCCGGGTCGATCAACGCCGCCACCTGCACGAACGTGCACGCCGGGCGGATGGAGCCGAACGCCTCGCCGTGTGCCTTGGCGGCCGCCTCCCACTCCTTGATGTTGGTCAGCAGCACGCGGGTGCGGACGACGTCATTCAGCGACGCGCCGGCCTTGGCGAGCGACTCGGCGGCGATCTCGATGCACCGCTTGGTCTGCGTGTAGGCGTCGCTGCCCGCGACCTTGCCGTCCTTGATCGGGGCCGTGCCGCTGACGGCGATCATGTTGCCGACCTTCACCGCGCGGGAAAAGCCGATCGTCGGCTCGTACTTCGAGCCGGAAGAGATGTTCTCACGCTTGCTCATCGTGGGGTCCTGTGGGTGGGGGAGGCCCGCCGATCCATTCTCGGCGCGGCCGCCATGCCGGAGGGGTTTTATGCAAGGCGATGCAAGGCAATGCAAGGCGATGCCGCGAAATAATGCACCCGGATGGAGTCGAACCATCAACATCCTGATCCGTAGTCAGGTGCTCTATCCAATTGAGCTACGGGTGCGTCCAAGTTGTCAAAGCCAGAGCCACGCATGTTATCGCCTCGGCCTGCCCCGGGCAAACCCTCTTCCACTCACCCCTTCGGGGTAGTGGTCGGTTCGAAATCCCTCTCCCCGTGGGGAGAGGGTGGCGAGTCCGCGAGCCGGGTGCGGGGTGGAACCGTCGGCAACGACAACACGCCGTTTCCAAGATGATCCGCGGAACCCGGGGTGGTGGGTCGGTTTGAAATCCCTCTCCCCGTGGGGAGAGGGCGGCGGGCGCAGAAAAGGGGTCAGAAGCCATTTGACTACCTCTAAAAAAAGAACCAAGGAAGAAAGAACAGGAACCAGAGGCTGCCGGCCAGGCCAACAAATTATTGCTCCTGACCCCTTATCTTTCCTTCAGGTGGGGTTTGCGACAGAGCAATCTCGATTCGTTACAAAAAGTAGTTTGCCCCCCCCGGGGGGGGGGGGGGGGGGGGGGTAAATTTGATGCAGATCGGCTCGCGTTAATCGGGGGCCAGAGTCCAACTGGGAAATGTCGGCTTAGCCCCCATGTTAATTTGAGGTTCTGAAGAAATCATTCTCCAGATTATCTAAGTTCTCAGCAATAAAAATAAAAAAGCTGCAACGTGCGTCATTGAGGCCAAAATCCCTATTGCAACAATAAAGAAAAGATGTAGCATCTTCTGTCCATTTGACGCACCACGTTGTGAGCACCTGCGAACAGCCTGAAATTTTGATCGACAAAGTTCCCGCTTTTGTATTTTTGAGGAAACACGATGCGTAGAAAAACAATTCTTACTTCTTGTGGTCTCATGGTCTTCGGAAGCATGTTCGCTCTTACGCCTTCGGCTATGGGCATTACTGTGTTAGGGTCTGGGACCATTAGCGCGACGCTGGATAATCCGATCTATGCTGCGCCAGAAAACAGCGCCTATGCAACGGGCGTGGGAACTTCCAAGTTCTCGTGGGGATACCTGATCCTTGACCCCAACGGCCAGCCATATCCCGGAGATTCACAAAGTTCAATCGAGTTCACCAGCGGCACGTTTTCCAACGTTGCCCCCGCAGAGATTTTTACTGGAGCGAGGCTTCAATTCCACAATGGAAGCTATGCCGGCGGAACCGGGGCGACGGGCATCGACGTGAATGCCACGTCTTCGTCTGACGACCATATCCCATTCGATTTCAATGGGCAACATTTGCATGTGGGCTTGACCATTGTCAATACATTGAACGATGGCATTGACCCCATGCACGATGCGGACTTTGTCTATATCACGGACCACCCTGAATACGGAAGTTTCAGGGTATATGAAGGCGGAACCACTTACATTGATCTCAAGTTCGCTTTCGGATCGCTCATCTTCGCTGGGGTTGGCGATGTTGGGGATACGCAATCCGGTTTCCTGTGGCCCACCATCGACATCATCCCTAATCCTCAGTTGCCTGACCCCCAACCCGTGCCTGAGCCGTTGACGGTTGCAGGTGGAGCCGCGGCCTTGAGCGCCTTGGGCCTTGCCTCGGCAAGACGGCGCAAAGCCTGATTATGGCTTTTTTTAAAACGGGGGATGTGAGGTTAGATGGCCACCGGAGGATGCCTTCCGCCGACGCGATTGTGTGGCGATAAAGACGACAACGGGCATTAGGCATATCGCGGCGGCCCATAGCAGTGTGTGGATCAAGATTGGCGACCAATCTTTAATTGCCCCCACTATCGCGCCGCCAAGATTAGCAGCGACAAAGGGAAGTGATAGAAGTGCAACGAGTCTTTCGGGAAGCAGATAAGGGGTCAGGAGCAATAATTTGTTTCCCTGCGCGATTAGTGGCTCCTGACCTGCTCTGTCGCAAACCTCTCGAACTCATCATAACCGCCTGATTCCGCCGACGTTGGCGGCATCATGAGCCTGACCTCCAAGTCGCCACGGGCGGTGATCTTGGTCGCCCTGGCGGTGGGCAGGCAAGCCCTCCCGGATCACGCCCACCGCTACAATAACCCCCATGACCGCCGTCCCCGCCGACGCCCTTTTCGACCGCCTCGCCGCCGCGCTCCGGCCGCGCGGGCGCGTCATCACCGCCTACAGCGGCGGCGTCGATTCCACCCTCGTCGCCCTCGCCGCACGCCGCACCCTCGGCCGCGCCGACGCCCCCGCCGCCATCGGCGACAGCGCCTCCCTCCCCCGCCACGAGCTCGACGCCGCCCGCGACCTGGCACGGTCCCTCGACCTCGAGCTCATCGAGGTCCGCCCCAACGAGCAGCAGGACCCCGGCTACCGGGCCAACGCGGGCAACCGCTGCTACTTCTGCAAGACGAACCTCTACGACACGCTCGGGAAGCTCGCCGCGTCGCTGAACTTCCCCTGGATCGCCAACGGCACCAACACCGACGACCTAGGCGACCACCGCCCCGGCCTGACCGCCGCCACCGAGGCCAACGTCATCAGCCCGCTCGTCGAGGCCGGCCTCAACAAGGCGGACGTCCGCGCCCTCGCCCAACGCCTGCAACTCCCCAACTGGGACAAGCCCGCCGCCGCCTGCCTCGCCAGCCGCATCCCCTACGGCACGCCCGTCACGCTCGAACGCCTCAGCCGCGTCGAAGAGGCGGAGAACGCCCTGCGAGAACTGGGCTTCCGCGGTTTCCGCGTCCGCCACCACGAGACGGTGGCGCGGCTGGAGGTCCCGCTGGATCAGATCGAGCGTTTGATGAGCGAGGAGGTCCGCAAGGCCGTCGTCGCGCGGCTGAAAGAGGCGGGCTACCACTTCGTCGCCCTCGACCTCGAAGGCTTCCGCTCCGGCAGCGGGAACACGCTGCTGTCGCTGAATGTCCGCAACTCTTCGTAGGGTGGTGCTGAGTCTTCGAAGCCCACCTCTTCGCATCCACACACCAAAGATGGTGGGCTTCGAAGACTCAGCACCACCCTACGAAGAACCTCCCTCGCCGCCCGACAATGCGGCTATCCTGTACATCCCACAAAACTCTCCCCTGGACCCACCCATGGACCGCTGTGAAATCCACCTGAAGAACGAGACCCTCACGCTCCTCAAACCCTACCTCGTCTCGCGCGGCGTGCCGCTGCCGCCGGGCAAGGTCCGCACCGCCGCACAGGTCAGCGTGCGCGACGCCAAGGGCAAGCCACTCCCCAGCGCCGGCAAAATCCTCCAGCGCCGCCCCGACGGCAGCGTCGAGTGGATGCTGCTCGACATCCTCGTGAACCTCGACGGCCAGGAGTCCACCTCGGTCTTCGTCGAGCCAAAATCAGCCGCGAAGCCCAAGGTAAAAAACCCTGTCGTCCTCACGCGTAAGGGTGCGCTCTACACGCTCTCCAACGGCCTGTCCGAGGTCACGATTTCGAGCGAGGGCGGCTCGCTCGTCCGCCGCATGGCCGTCAACGGCAAGACCGTCGTCGGCGAGGGCGACGTGGTCGATCTGCTGGTCACCGACGGCGGCGGGAAGGTCCACCGCGCCAGCCTCGCCGGCCCGCACAAGGTCGTCATCCAGCACCAGAACCCGCTGACCACCACGCTCCGCATCGAGGGCAAACACGAGGCCCGCGACGGCAAGACCTACCTCGACTTCGCCCTGCGTTTCACGCTCAACGCCGGCTCGCCGGACGTGAAGCTCGAGCACACCTTCTACTGCCGCGAGAAGCAGCCCGCCCGCTACGCCGTGCGCTCGATGAAGCTCGTCATGTCCACCCGCATGGACCCGGGCTCGAAAAAAATCCTGCGCCAGTCGAACCACGGCCACAACTGGGTCCCGCGCGAGCTGGTCATCGACGAAAACATCGAGGTCGTCGCCTCGAGCTCCGGCGACATCGACAACTACGCCGCGAGCAACAAGGGCGCCGCCGCCACGCACCCCTGCGCCGGCGGGGCCGTCTTCCTGCGCAACCCGGACAGCATCAAGGAGGACTGGTCGGAATACCCCTTCTATATGCGGCCCGGGCAGGGCTCGGGCTTCCGTGCCGACCTGCAGATCACCGCGATGCGCTCCGTCCACCCGATCCTCGGCTGGCGCGAAAAGGGGCGGACGTTCATCACCACCTTCGAGCACTTCCGCCAGCTCCACCCCAAGTCGATCCATATCGACGAGAACGTCATCACCTATTCCATCTGGCCCGAGTGGTCCACGCCGATGCAGGTCCTCCAGGGCGTGAGCAAGAGCCACACCATCTGGATCACCACCGAGCCCGGTGAGCTGGACGTTGACCAGATCGGGATGCACCAGTTCAAGTGGGAGTACGGCTACGTTGAGCCGGTCGATATCTCCTTCGACCCCGCGTGGCCGGCCTTCTGCGAGGTGCTCGACTGCGAGCACATGCTCCGCTACCAGCCGGACAAGTACCCGCTGCTGGAGAACCTCATCGAGCCGGTGCCCTCCGCCGGCAACCCCGGCCGGCACACCTACGACCGCCAGCCCGCCATCGGCATGTTCCACTTCGGCGACCACGTCAACCCCGAGGCCACGAGCTGCAGCAACAACGAGGACGACTGCAACGTCCTCTTCCCGCTGCAGCACTTCCTGCGCACCGGGCAGACCTACGCGTGGGACTTCGGCAAGGAATCGGCGCGGCACTACATGGAGGTGGACTTCTGCGAGTGGTCCACCGACCCGCGCCAGAAGGGCGGCCTGATCCCGCACACCGG
Source organism: Planctomycetota bacterium (assembly GCA_021413865.1). Classification (GTDB taxonomy): domain Bacteria; phylum Planctomycetota; class Phycisphaerae; order Phycisphaerales; family Phycisphaeraceae; genus JAIOPN01. Next base: position 80,018 of record JAIOPN010000045.1, read on the forward strand.
CCAGCACTTCATCGGCAACGTCTATCCCAGCCACCAGTGGGCCGAGGGCATCCTCGCCTACTACTACATGACCGGCGACGAGCGCGCGAAGAAGGTCGTCATCGCCTGCGGCGACAACAACGTCTGGTGGACCTACAACAACATCGAAATGGTCTGCTGCGACGGACGCGAGGCGGGCATGCCGCTGGTCAACCTCGCCTGCGCCTACCGCCTGACCGGCGACGAGAAATACATCAAGGCCGCGCGGGTCATCTGCGAAAACTTCTTCGTGAAGTGGACCAAGAAGTTCGGCACCTTCAAATACCCCTACCCGCAGGGCATCCAGAAGAAACCGCAGAAGCTCATCACCGGTTACGGCGACTGGTCCAGCTTTGCCGGCCTCTTCCGCCTCTGGGAACTCACCGGCGACAAGTATTTCCACAAGCTGGGCGTCCAGCTCCTCACCGCCGCGATCAAGCCCGACTCCTTCAGCCTCAACGACGTGCGCGGCATGGACTTCCTCGCCGCCTGGGCGCTGGGCCGCATGACCGGCGACATGGAGCGCGTCATCAAGCTCTGCGAGCGGGCGATCCCGATGCTCCTCCGCCGCGGCGGCCACCCGCTGCGCCGCATGCACTTCCTCAAGGAACTCGACGAACGCGGGCTGATCAACGACAAGGAGGTCGGCAACCGCGCGGGGTCGATCTGATTCATTTCCCACGGCTCGGCCGGGGGGGGGCCGTGGGCGATCACCGACCACCGCACGCGCACCCGCGATACGGATATCGCCCTTGGCGAAATGGCTTCCCCCTTTTCCCCCAGGGTAAACGCATATGACTACCCGGCGATCAGGTGCAGCAGGAAATCGTGGTCCCAGCCGGCGATTTTTCTTCTGCCCCTGATGCTCCTGCGTCGGGTGTGTTTGTCGCCCTGCGTCCGCAGCAGGTTCATCGCCAT
>JAIOPN010000030.1 GCA_021413865.1 Planctomycetota bacterium
CTCGTCCGCAGGATCTTCGTCCGTGCCCGGTCCCGCTTCATCGCGTCATGGAGCGACTTCTCGACGCCACGGCGGTATTTCTCCTTCCGCATGTCGATGAAGTCGTTGACGATCACGCCGCCGAGATCGCGGAGCCGCAGCTGCCGGGCGATCTCCTTGGCCGCGATCAGGTTCATCTGGTAGGCGTTCTCCTCCGCGCTCTTCTCCGTGCGGAAGGAGCCGGAGTTGACGTCGATCGCCACCAGGGCCTCGGTCTGGTCGATGACGATCGAACCGCCTCCCTTGAGCGGAACCTTCCGCTGATGGATGCGGCTGATCTCCTCCTCCAGCCCGTAGCGGTGGAAGAGCGGCTCCTTGCCCTCGTAGAGCTGAAGCCGGGGTGCGTATTTCGGCATCACGAGCTCGAGAAACTCGCGGGCCCGCTCGTAGGCGGCCGGCTCGTCGATCAGGATGCGACCCACGTCCTCCGTGAACATGTCACGGATGGTGCGGATGATCATGTCGCTTTCCTGGTAGATGTCGATCGGCGCGGAGTACTTCCGCATCCGCTTCACGATGCTCTTCCAGAGCCGCAGGAGGTAGGCCATGTCGCGGGCCATCTCCGACTTCGTCCGCTCCGTGCCCGCGGTGCGGACCACGAAGCCGACGCCCTTCGGCGGCTTGAGGTCGAGCATGATGTCGCGGAGCACGCGGCGATCACGTTCGTCGTCGATCTTCTTCGAGATGCCCACGCGGCCCAGCGGCGGCATGAGCACGAGATACCGCCCGGGGATCGAGATGTAGGTGGAGAGGGTCGGCCCCTTGGTGCCGAAGCCCTCCTTGATCACCTGCACCAGCACCTCGTCGCCCCGCCGCAGCACGTCCTGGATGGGCGGCTTGACCCGCGGCCGGTCGCCGAGCCGGGGCTTCCGACGGGCCGCTCGCTGGGCGTCGTCACCGGCGCCGGCCTCGGCTGTGCGGCCCGCCGTGTCGACGACGTCGAAGGCCTTGTCGGGGTCGAGCCCGCCCTGCCGGTAATACTGCGGCTCCACGTCGCTGATGTGGAGGAAGCCGTTGCGGCCCACGCCGAAATCGACGAACGCCGCCTGGATCGACGGCTCGATGTTGACGATCCGGCCCTTGTAGATGTTGCCGACGAGATTGTCCTGGCTGGTCCGCTCGACGTAGAGCTCCTCCAGCACCCCATCCTCCATGATCGCGATCCGGCATTCCTCCGGCTGCGACACGTTGATCAGCATTTCCTGCTTCATCTG
>JAIOPN010000040.1 GCA_021413865.1 Planctomycetota bacterium
TGCGAGCGCGTCGCGCGAGGGGGACGGCTCTGTCGGCTGTTCGGGCGCGGGGACACGCTGCCGGCAGGGACCTTGCTACGGATCGGTCGTGAAGACCCGGGTGCGTCCGGTCGCCCGTCGGCGGTCGTGCCCGCGTGACTCATCGCTGCGCTAGTCGCCACGCGGGCACGGCAAGCAACAGTAGAACCGGATAAATCGAACATACAAGGGTGCGTGGAGCAGAGCGCAACGCACCGCTCTTGCGCGGATCAGGCGGAAGAATCAAGAAAATACGACACGGCTCCCTGATGATGTGCGGCAGGCGACAATTGGATGAATGGTGCGTTGCGCCCGCTCCGCGCACCCTACCTCGCTGGCTTGTTACGCTTTTTGCCCGCGATTGAAGGGGCAATGCCTGGTGCGCTTGAGATACTCGATGTCACCTGAAGACATGCGCTTCATCTTTGATGTGTTGCCGAGGATTCTTTCCACGTTTGGAGCCGTGCGATGACGAACCCATCCTCGTCCGGTCCGATCATCAGCGAATAGCTGATCGCAAATCGGGCACATCTTTCCAGACCATTGAGCCTTTGCCATATTGTCTCCTTAGAAATAAGTGAGGCCGAAGTCGTAAGACACTTCTATCTCGTCTCCAGACGGTGCATCGACTTCAGTGAAGTGAACCTTCGACATCGCAGCAAAATCGCTTGAGGTGAAAAACTGTTTAAGCCGCGTCTCGTCCCAGTTAGGGCTCTCTCGCAGCTCATGTGTGTTTTTTGATAGGATCACGACGCTGTATGGCCCGGGTTTGACGCCGCTGATCGTGGCTTTCCCATCACCGCCGATGATCGCAATATACGTTCCGTAGGCAGCCAAACGTTTTTTTGTTTCATCGATTGCAATACCCGCAATGCCGGGAGATACCCCTTCACCGGGAATCTTTTGAAGGAGATCCTTCGGGATTAGAACCGCCACCGCGTCAGTATCCGGCTTGTTACCCACAAAGTCGTTGTATTTCCATGTCACCGTGAATCGGACTTTTCCGGGAGGAGGCGAAACTGGCAATTCACCTTTATTGCCGCCATCGCTATTGTTCACTAGAGCTTTATCAAGACGAAAAGATATCAGCAGCATAGCGCCTTTGAAAGCAAATAGTGAGAAAATAATCAAAATTGTACCAGCTGTGATGCCAGCGAAAATCCACCGCATCTTATTTCTGGTTCGAAGCGGCGGAGCGGTATGCTGCCGTGCGAGTTTCTGAAAACATGCTTCGCATACGACGTTATCACGCCACACAAACGCTGTCTCAAGCTTCCCAATTGCAGTATCGCAGTTTGCACATCGCTCAGGCATGGGCTACCTCTTTCAGCCGTTTATTGTCTGGGCCTGAGTGCTCTATGCCCAGTCTCTTATTGCGACCATCTCTTCAGTTACTATATCACATCAGCAGATTTGACGATCGGTTGAGATGTCCTGCCTCTAATTCAATTCAGCCATGTGTCATGGAGGGCTCTGCCTCGGCCACTCATTGCAACACACCCATTCAAGTTCTCCATATCCTCAATTCTTCGCCTTCATCCCGGGTTTCTTGAGCTTATCAATCTCCGCCGTGATGACCGTGTCCAGGTGGCCGTGCTCCGGGCTGGCGGGCTTGTCGTCGTCCATCAGGATGTTGGTGATGTCGCCGGTGTCCTTGAGGGAGATGTCGTCGGCGGGGGCGCCCATGGGGCGGGGGGAGTGGGAGGCGGGGTCGGTGGAGCCGGGCATGTTTTCGGTGGCGGCGGGCGGGGTCTTGGCTTGGAACTGCACGGCGGCGGCGAGGATGCCCGAGCCCATGTTGCGGGAGTTGGCGGGGAGGCGGCGGACGGTTTCGCCCGAGGCGAGGCTCGCGGCGCGCTGCTCGGCGGTGGTGGCGACGGTCTGGAGCGTCAGGTCCCCCTCGGCGGCGCGGTTGAAGACGGTGCCGATGAGCTTCGCGCCGACCAATCTTAGATACGCCAGCGAGCGGTCGAAGCGGCTCTGCATCTCGCCGCGCGAGGCGACGAGGATGACGCCGTCCGCCTCGCCGGCGACGAAGAGGGCCTCGACGGAGCCGGGGATCGGGCCGGTGTCGAAGAGGACCATGTCGTACTCGTCGCGGGCCTCCTCGATCAGGCGGCGGATGAACTGGCCGGACATGCGGCCGATGTGGGTGGCCTCGGCGGAGAGGGCGGGGAGGATGGAGAGGCCGGTGATGTTGGTCTCGACGGCGCAGTGGCGGAGCGGCTTGCCGTCGAGCATGCCCAGCAGGCCGACCTTGGCGTCGGCGGGGTAGAGGAATATCTCGGCGTCGGTGCGGCTGAGGTAGCCCATGTCGAGCATGACCTGGTCGAGGCTCTGTCTGCCGACGGCGGGGGCGGTGTCGCCGCCGGCGCTCTTGCTCCCGTTGCCCGGTGCGTGCGGGTTGAGGACGCGGCTGGCGAGTTCGCAATCGACCAGGAGCGTGCGTGTGCCCGAGAGCGCGAGGGAGGAGGCCAGGCCGACGGTGAGGCTGGTCTTGCCCGAGCCGGCGCTCGGGCTGGTGACGGCGAAGGTGCGTGCGTTGTCGGTCTTGGCGCGGGCCTGGAGCATGACGCGGATCTCGTGGATGGAGAGCGCGGTCAGGTCGAGGCTGCGCGGGTCGGTGGCGGCGGGGTCGATGATGGGGACGGCGCCGAGGAGGGGGAGGCCCAGGTCGTTGCGTGTGGCGTTGGCGGGGTTATGGAGGCGGCGGTCGGTGCCGGCGAAGAGGCCGGCGGCGAGCAGGCCGACGAAGAGGCCGATTACGCCGCCGATCGCGGCGCGGCGCGGGCGCGGGTTTTGATAGACCAGGACGCCAGAGTCGGCGCGGTCCACGACACTGACGCGTTCCCCCGCCTGCTCCGCCGAGGCCAGTTGCGCGAGCTGCGCGGTCGCCGCGTCAACCTGCTGCTGGAGCGCCGCGACGCGGCTTTCAATCGCCCGGAGATTGGCGAGGCGTTCGGAGATGGTTTTCACGTCGGTCTTGGCCTGTTCCTGCAACGCCTTGAGGCGTTGCAGGCGGTCGGCGGGGGGCTGGGCGGCGTCGCGCTGCCCGTTGCCGTTGTTGCCCGCCTGCGCCGCCTTGGCACGCGGGGCGTCGAGGCGGTGATCGATCTCGGTTTCCACCCAGGTCTGCTCGCGGCGCAGGGAGATCACCGCGGGGGCGTTATCGCCCATGCGTTGCAGGAGGCCGGCGAGCTGCTGCCTGATCGCCTCTCTGCGGATGAGGAGCCCGGCCAGCACGTTGTCGGAACGCGCCATGCGGGCGAGGGTTTCGTCGCGGGACATCATCACGCCGCGGCCGTTGCCGCCGTTGGCGTCGGTCTCGGCCTCGCGGGTGAGCACGGTCAGCGTGTTCAGCTCGGTCAGCTTCGAGGCGTAGAGGCTCTCCAGCGATACCGGCCCCTCGCCACGCTTCGCCGCCGCGAGCTCGCTACTGGCCTTGTCCAATGTCTCCGCGAGTGCGGCCCGCTTTTCTTCGATGGCGGCCGCGCTCTCGGTCATGCCGGAGGCCGCCTGCGCCGTGGAGACGACGCGCGTGTACCCCTCGAGCAGGGCGCGCACGCCGCCGACGGCCGCGCGGGGGTCGCGGTCGTTGACGGAGAGCCGCACCTGGCTGCGGGTCCGCGAGACCTCCATGGATTCGCGCAGGCGTTGCGCGGCCGCGTCGTCGATGGGTCGGCCCAACTCGTGCCACGCGTCCGTCCGCAGCGCCGCCTGGATGACATCCTTCGATCCCAGGCGGGTCATCTGCCGTTCGATCAGGGCGTCGAACGCGGGGGTCTGCAGGGTAGGCTCATCCGCGCCGTCGAGGCCCGCGCCGCCGGGGGAAACCTGGATCACGCCCACGGCCCGGTAGATCGGCCGGGTGGTCAGCACGCCGATGAGTGCGCCGAGCACGACGCCCAGTGCGATGATCGACAGGAGCAGGCCGCCGCGCCCCTGGATGCGCCGCGCCCAGGTGGGGTGTGAGGGGAGAAGCTCAGCTTGCGCGAGAACCTGGGGCAGCGCGTCGCCGACGGTTTCCGGCGACGCCATGGGATCGGGGGCCGGGGAGTTCAGCTCATTGTCGAGGCTCATGCGGTACCTCGCTCGGGCGTGCGGGTCGGCGGGTGGATGAGTGCCCTGCGTCGGGCGGCCGCGCGACCCTGAATAGGATGCGATGAGATGTCAGCCCGGAACCACAATGCACATTCCGTCACCCCTATCGTACCCGAAGCGCGCCACGATCAAAACGATCATCTCGCGGGGCTGGCGCGATTGTGCGGGCGGGTTCGTTCCGTGACGGCCGGTGAAGCTGTGGGGCTTCAGCCTCAATCAATTCAGGTTGATCCCATCGGGCATGTCCGGCGGGGCGAACCGCTGGGCGACCTCCAGCGAGCGGCGGGTGAGCTTGAGATAGTGCTCCAGCCACTGGGCGCGGGCGACGGCGTTGGGCTCGGCGAGGAGGCGGTAGCGGGACTCGTTGTCGTCGCACAGCGCCATCGACGCCAGATCGACCAGCGCGGTGGTCGGCACCTCCGCGGTGAGCCAGTGGCTGATGGCGCTGACGCCGGCGAGTTCCTTGAGGTGTTTGTCGGTGAGCAGCGACTCGATGCGGCGGCGGTGGTCGTCAAGGTCGCCGTCGGGCTCGCTGACGGTTTCGGTCGGGTCGAGCCGGGCCATGCGGTAGGGGGTGCTGGGCACTTCTTCGATCAGCCTCGCGCGGCAGAGGCCCTGGAGCAGGATGTGGTAGCGGTTGTTGGGCAGCGCCTCGTGGCGAACGATGTGGCCGAGGCAGACGAACGGGCGCAGCGGGGGCGAGCCCTCGTAATCCTGCTTCCAGTCGTCGCCCTCGAAGGCGGACATGGCGATCATGCCGTGGCCGTCGAGCACGTCGGAGACCATCTTGTAGTAGCGCGGCTCGAAGATATGCAGCGGGATGGTCGCGTGCGGGAGGAGGACGCATTGCGGGAGCGGGAAGAGCGGGAAGGGCTCGCTGAAGTTGATGGTGAGGGATTCGGTCATGCCGGTGAATGATAGGCGGAAAGTTGTTTGGCGACGCCCCGGATGGGGCGGGTTTCTCGGGTGTGCATGCTCTTGAGCACGTCGGGGCAGGCGTCCCGCCTGCCGTCGGCCTTCCGAGGCCGATTGGATTTCTCAAGACAAAGAGACAGGCGGGACGCCTGCCCCACCAGAAAAATCCGGTGGTCCACGCATCGCTATGATGCGCCCCATGTTCACGGACGGCCGAAACCTCCCGTGGGATTTCGATCCCCCCGAAGCGCTCCGCCGCTGGCCCACCGAGCGCCGGCCGCTGCTGCTGCACTCGGGCCGGTTCGACGCACGCTGGGCGCGCCGCTCCATCCTCGCCGAGCCCGCGGGGGTGTTCCGCTTCCTATTAGATGGCGACGGGCAGCCGCGCAGCACGTGGACCGGTCCGGCCGGCGTCCTCGACGCCTCCGCGTTCCACCACCGGCCGTTCCACGACCTCCGCGCCATTCTCGCGCAGACGCCTGGCATCTGGATCGGCTGCCTCTCCTACGATTTAGGCCGTTTCATCGAGCGGGTCCCCACGCATGCCCGCGCCGACCGCGGCTGGCCCGTCATCGAGCTTGGCTGGTGCCCCGGCTGGCTCACGCATGACGCGGCGCGGGGGGCCTGGTCCGCGCACGGTTCGTGGGCCGTCGCCGACACCTTCCCGGACATCGCGAAACTCCCCACGCAAAACGCAACCTTTTCCGCCGGCGCGCCGGTCAGCGGCTTCGACCGCGCCGCTTATGAAACGGCGGTGCGGCGCGTCATCGACTACATCGGAGCCGGCGACATCTTCCAGGCCAACCTCGCGCAGCGCTTCACGGCGCCGTTCCAGGGCCGGCCGCCGCACGCCGCCCGCTCGCTCTACGACCGCCTCGCGCGGGTCTCCCCCGCGTGGTACGGGGCGTATCTCGAATGGGGCAACGACGGGTCGAGCGCCGCGTCCCCCTGGCGCGCCGCCGCCTCGACTTCGCCCGAGCTCTTCCTCGAGCTCGACGCAGGCCGGGTCGTCACGCGGCCCATCAAGGGCACGCGCCCCGCGAGCGTGAGCGCCGAGGAACTCCGCCGCAGCGCCAAGGACACCGCCGAGCTGAACATGATCGTCGATCTGCTGCGCAACGACTTTGGCCGGGTCTGCGCCTACGGCTCCGTCCGCGTCCCGCAGCCGCGTGAGATCGAGTCCCACCCGACGATACACCACGGCGTCGCCACCGTCACCGGCACGCTGCACCCGTCGTGCGACGTCGTCGATCTCCTCCGAGCCACCATGCCCGGCGGCTCGGTCACCGGCGCGCCCAAGGTGCGGGCGATGGAGGTCATCGACGGGTTGGAGCCCGCCCGCCGCGGGCCGTACTGCGGCGCGATTGGATGGATCACGCGCGACGCCGCCTGCTTCAGCGTCGCCATCCGCACGATGCTCGTCGAGATGGACGGGAAGGGCGGCGGGCGGGTCGATTTCTCCGTCGGCGGGGGGATCGTCGCCGACTCCGACCCCGGGCACGAGTACCAGGAGACGCTCGACAAGGCCGCCGCGATGCTGCGGGCGCTGGAAGCGAAGTGGTGACGACGCTGCCCGCGAATAAATGGTAAAATAAGACATGGAGAAGGAGGGATCACCCATGCCCGACAACGCCGCACAACCGCCCGCCGACGGCGAGCGCCAGCCCGAAGCGCAGACACCGGCCGCCACCGCGATAAAGCCCGCGCCGGCCAAGCCTCGCCCTCGCCACCTCCCGCCTTGGAAGGTTCTCCTGCACAACGACGACGTCAACGAAGAAATCTACGTTGTTGAGACCATCGTCATGCTCACGACGCTCAACGAGCAGGACGCCACCGACCGCATGGTCGAGGCGCACACGTCCGGCGTCGCGCTGCTGCTCACGACCCACCGCGAGAGGGCGGAGCTGATTCAGCAGCAGTTCTCCAGCCGGAATCTGACGGTGACAATCGAGCCGGCGGAGGCGTAGGCCGCGCTCACCCGGGCACGCCCGCTTCAGCGTGCCGTGCATACGCGATGATGCCCATCCCCTCCCTCACCCCCCGCGGCCCCGGCCACCGCTTCATCGCCTACGGCGACTGCTGCTCGGGCACGCCCGGCGGGCCGCACGAAAAAATCTTTGCCTCGCTTAACGCGGTGATTCAACGGCTCGACCCGCGGCCCGAGTTCATCCTCTTCCCCGGCGATCACATCTTCGGCTCGATCCCCGACGCCGACACCCTCCGCGCGCAGTGGCGTTACTTCTTCGATCACGAGATGGCCTGGCTCGACCGCGGGGCCGTGCCGATCTATTCCACAACCAGCAACCACAACACCTACAGCCCGATGAGCGAAGCCATGTTCCGGGAGATATTCCCGGATATCCCGCGCAACGGCCCGCCGGACCAGCTTGGCCTCTCATATTGGGTCCGGCGCGGCGACCTGCTCGTTGTCGCCGCCAACACCTCCTTCACGGGTCTGGGGGGCAACGGCCATGTCGAGACCGCCTGGCTCGATCGGGTTCTCGCCGATCACGCCGATGCGAAACACAAGCTTGTCACCGCGCACTACCCGGTCTGGCCGGTGAACGGGTACGGCGAAAGCCCGCTCTGGCGCATCGTGCCGGACGAGGGGCGCGCGTTCTGGGTAGTGCTGGTCCGTCACCGCGTGACCGCCTATGTGTGCAGCCACGTCATCGCCTTCGACGCCCAGGCGCACGACGGCGTTCTGCAACTCACCACGGGCGGTGCGGGCACGATCTATGGCCCGGGCGGTTTCATGGATGGCCCGGGGGAGTACCACCACCTCGTCGAGGGTGTCTTGGACGCCGACGGCCTGCGCTGCCGGACGCTCGACACCACCGGCGCGGTGCGGGAAGAGCTGCACTGGCGGGCGGGAGCGGGGCTGAGTCTTCGGCGCCTCTCGTAACCGTGCGGCGAAAAATGTCGTACCCTTTGGGAACCAGGGGCTCACCGCGGCGTCCAACGCTGCGAGGGATTGTCGTTTCACGTTGAGGCTTCTTGCCGGTGGGGCGGGACCCCTGCCCCACCAGACATGACCAGACAAGGATTCAACCGCCCATGAACACGATCACGCGATACACGGCGGCGCTGGCGGTCCTCCTGCTGGCCACGCTCTCGGCCCACGCCAAAAACATCGACCTCTCCACCGTGCCCAACCGTGCGACGGTCCAGCTCACCATCTACAACTCAGAGGACCTCACGCTGGTGCGCGAGACGCGCGTCGTGAGTTTCAATAAGGGCGTCAACCCACTCCAATTCTCCTGGGCCAACACGCTGATCGATCCGACGAGCGTCGAGCTGCGATTCGTCTCCACGCCCGACAAGCTCGAGCTCGTGGACACCACCTTCCCGCACGACAAGCCGCAGATGCTCTACTGGAACGTGCAGAGCGAGATCGACGGCGACGCCACGATCGAGATCAGCTACTTCACCAGCGGTATCTCCTGGCGGGCGGACTACGTCGGCATCGCCTCGGCGGACGAGACGACCATGAAGCTGGAAAACTTTGTCCGCGTGATCAATCGGTCCGGCGAGGATTATGAGGAGGCGCAGGTCCGGCTGGTGGTCGGCACGGTCAACCTCGTGGAAAAGATCGCGGCGCTGGCGCAGGTATCGATGAACCGAGTCAATGAACTAGAGGCCGGCGCACGGGAACGCCTGCGTCAGAACGCGGCGAAAGATGCAATCGAGAGAGCGGATAAGTCCGCTGCTTTCGGCATGGGTACCGGCGGCGGCTCGGGCAGGTATGAAATCGCCGCCAGGAAACCCAAGGAGATCGTCAAGGAAGGGCTGAGCGAATACTTCATCTACACCATTGAGGGCACCGAGACGATCCCCAACGGTTGGTCGAAGCGGCTGCGTTCCTTCGAGGCGGCGGATGTGCCCTTCAAGGTGCAGTACCGCTACCGCCCGCGGGAGTACGGCGACCAGTTGGTGCGCATGTACATCCTCACCAACGACGTGAAGTCAAAGCTGGGCACGACGCCCATGCCCGACGGCATCGTCCGCATCTTCCGCGACAACGGCCGCGATGGTCTGAGCTTCCTCGCGTCACAGCAGACGAAATACGTCCCCATTGGCGACAAGATCGAGGTGAACCTGGGCGCGGACCCCGAGGTCATTTTTGAACTCATCAAGCTCCGCGCCTCGCGCGACAATATCTGGATGCGGGTCAACGGCATCGACTTCTTCCGCCAGGTCGGCGGGCCGATCCAGATCGAGGAGAACTCGAGCGTTGCCGGCTGGGACGACCATGCGGTCTTCACGCAGCGCATCCGCAACTACACCGCCAAGCCGATCGAGGTGGAGGTGCGGCGGAGCTACGGCGGGCACGTGCTGTACCGCAGCGCTATCCCGGGCGTGAAGCGGCACGATTTCCAGACGGTGGAGTTCAAGACGACCGTCCCCGCCGGCCAGCGCGCCGACCTGCTGCACGAGGTGGTCACCTCGCAGGGCCGCAACGCGAAACAGAGCAACGTGACGTTGCAGAAGGCGGATGTGCAGGCGGAGTAAGACGCTAAGCCGCGAGAGGCTTGCCCCGCGGCGGTGATGCCCCGATCATGTCGCGCATGAACCGACCCGGTGAACTCATCGCCGTCACGCCCTACGACACGCAGGCCGCGGATGGCCACGTGATCGAATCGGTGTTTCTCGATTTCGACGACCGTTTTGGCCGGCGCTGCCGGGTGTACGCCTCGCGCTGCCTGCCGCTGAATGTGAGCGATGGCGCAAAGGTCCCGGCCGTGCTGCACCTGCCCGGCGGAGGGCAGACCGTCTTCCGCCGCGACCTGACGTGGTGGGCGATGCAGGGCTTTGCCGCGTACGGCTACGACTGGCAGATCGGAGCGGCGATGGTGCACGGCGAGGGGCGGTGCAGCCGGTGGCCCGAGGGCGTCGTCAACCAGGGTGCCGCGCACGACCGTGAGGAGCAGGCGGTGCTGCCGCTGGCGATCCGGGCGGCGGGGGTGGTGATCGACTGGATGTCGACCGACCCGCGCGTCGATGTGGGTCGCGTCGGCGTGACGGGCATCAGTTGGGGCGGGTATCTGACGTGGGCGGTGAACGCGCACGAGCCGCGGCTGCGCGCGGCCGCGCCGGTGTACGGCTGCGGCGGCCTGTTCCGGCCGGAGCACGCGTACAAGGTGCAGGGCGGGAGCACGCTGGCCGAGGCATGGCGGGGGGAGTGGGACGCCGAAGCGCTGGGCGCGCGGCAGCAAAGCCCGGTTTGCTACATCTCAAGCACCAACGATTTCTTCGGGTACCACATGACGGCCGACGCGCTGGTCAGTGGCTTGACAGTGGCGCACCGCCGCTCGAGCGATCCGAACAACGACCATCATGTGGCTCCGGGCTCGTCGGCGCTGGGCGTGGCGTGGTTCCGCCACTATCTCGACGGCGGCCCGCCGGTCCCGCGCGAGCCGGTGCTGCGCGGCGATCTGATGGTGGACGCCGACGCCTCTGAGCCGATCACGGCAACGGAGGTCTGGTGGACGCCGTCGGACACGCCGGATGACCAGCGCTGCTGGCTGAAGTCGCCCATCGACCGGGGCGCGGCGCGGCAGGCGTTCGGCCGGGTGCATTACGCGTCGGGCATCGCGCTCAACACGCCGACCGTCGTGGTGAATGCGAGGCCTGTGATCACGCAGATAAAAAGCGACACATGGCCGGACGCGACGGACGGCACCGCCTCGTGGTGGGGGATGCGATCGACGCAGTATTACCGCACGGACATTACGGTCACGCCTGTCGCGGGTGATGCGACTCGGGCGGTGTGGGAGGTGGATCGGCAGGGGGGCGGCCCGCTGGCGGTGCTGTTCCGCGGCTTGGCCGACCCGCGGTGGAACGACGGGAAGTTCGACGCGCTGGAGATCGAGATCGACCCGTGCGGCAAGAGTCTCGACGGCGCGCAGGCGGTGGGGAACTTCGTGATCGGGGTGGACCGCCGGCTGGAGGATGTCGTCTCGTTGACGCCGGTGAGCGTCGAGGGCCGGCTGCGGTTCACGATCCGCCCGACCGATTTTCCCAAGCGGCCCGACGGCGCGGGTTGGGCGGAGCTGCGCCAGGTGACGATCACCGGCACGCTGGGCGGAAATCGTTTCGTGTTCGGCCCGGTGCGGAAGGTCGGCGCAGCGCAGACGAACGCAAAGACAGAGCGGTAGTATCCTCATTTGAATATCAGGGTGGCTGGGGCAGAGTCTTCGATGCCTTAGTCTGTTTCAGGCGCCGAACTGGGGCTTCGCAAAGCCTCAGCCCCAGCCACCCATTTCAACCCAATCCAATCCACTACATGGTGAGCGATGAAGAAAAAAACAACCACGCTGACTCTCGCGGAAGGTGGCCAGACCCAATACGTCATCACGCTCGCCGCCGACGCGCCGGTGCAGGACCGCAACGCCGCCGAGGACCTTGCGGCGCACCTCACGCAGATCACCGGGACCGCGTTCCCTATCGAGAAGCCGAAGGCGGGGCAGAAGGGTCGGCGCATCGCCGTCGGGGCCGGCGCGGCGCGGGCGGCGGGCCTGCCCGCCAAGGCGCTGGCGGGTCTGGGTGACGAGGGCACGCTGATGCGCACGCTCGGGGGCGACCTCATCCTGACCGGCTCGGGTGCGCCGATCGGTTCGCGCGGGACGCTGTATGCCGTCTATGTCTTCCTCGAAGAGGTGCTTGGCTGCCGCTGGTGGACCGTGGCGGCGTCGCACATCCCGAAGCGTGAGAAGCTCGAAATCCCCGCGCTGAACCGCCGCCACGTGCCGGTCTTCGAGTACCGCGAATCGCTCTACCGGCAGAGCTGGGAGACGAAGTGGTGCGTGCGCAACCGCACCAACGGCCTGTGGGAATCGAGCGGCGGTGTGCCCGCGGAGTGGGGTGGCCACCACGCCTACGAGGGGTTTGTGCACACCTTCGCCGGCGTGCTCGTGCCGGAGGCGGAGTTCGCCGATCACCCGGAGTGGTTCGCGTTGTTCGACGGCAAGCGCACGGCCGAGCAGTTGTGCATGAGCAACCCGGAGGTGCTAGAGTTCGTCACGCGGCGCGTGAAGGAAAACCTGCGCAGGAACCCCGCGGCGACGATCACCTCGGTCTCGCAGAACGACAACCACGTCTATTGCCGCTGCCCGCAATGCGAGGCGGTCAACCGGAGCGAGGGCAGCCCGGCCGGCCCGCTGCTGCGATTCGTCAACAGGGTGGCGGAGGCGATCGAAGAAGAGTTCCCGCGCGTGGCGGTGGACACGCTGGCGTATCTTTTCAGCCGTAAACCGCCGCGCACCACCCGGCCGCGCCGCAATGTGATCGTCCGCCTCTGCTCGTTCGAGTGCGACTTCCTCCACTCGCTCGATCACGTCAACAACCGGGCGTTCCTGCGCGACCTGCGCGGGTGGTCCAGACTCTGCAAGCGGCTCTACGTCTGGGACTACGTCACCAACTACGCCCACTTCGTAATGCCGCACCCCAACTGGTACGCGCTGGGCGACAACGTGCGGATTTTCCGCGAACACAACGTGCGCGGTCTTTTCGAGCAGGCCAACAACAGCTCGCTGGGCGGCGAGATGGCGGAGATGCGGGCGTGGGTGCTGAGCAAATTGCTATGGAACCCCGGCCGCGACGAACAAACGTTGATCGCGGAATTTCTGGAGGGCTACTACGGCCGGGCGGCAATGCACATCGACGCCTACATGCGGTCGATCTACCGTGCGGCGGTGGCGGTCGCGTATCACCCCGGCTCGCAGGCGATCCAGGACTGTCTCAAAAAACGCGGCTACCCGTTGGGCAAGGCGGGGCTTTATCTCGACCTCAACGCGCAGCCCGACGCGCCGTTCCTCGCCGCCGACCGGGTGCTCGAAGCGATGCGGCATTTCGCCGCCGCACTCAGCGCGGTGCATGGCGATGCGGCACTGGCCGCGCGGGTGGAGTTGGCACGGATGCCGGTCTGGTACGTCGCGCTGTTGAGATGGGACGAGCTGCGCGGTCACGCGGAGGCGACCGGGCAGCAGTGGCTGATGGCCGAGGATCGCATGGAGGCGTTCCACGCCTTCGCCGCGATCTACACCGCCAACGGCATCACGCACCTGGGCGAGGGGTGGAGCCACCGCGACCTGCCGTGGTTGCGGACGGTGTGTGAGGGGACGGGGAATGCGTGGTGAGTTGTTCCCCGCACGGGTGTATTTCCCGCCCATAGCCCCCGGCTCCGCCGGGGGGGTTCTTGTTGGATATACGAACTTGCAGCGCGTGCAAGGTGTCCGGTGATCGCTCGCGGAACCCGCCGGCGGAGCCGGGGGTTATGGGATAATTCACTTCAACGTGTAGCGCAGCACCGCGACCTCAAACGGCTCGAGCATCAACGTCGCGACGCCGTTCGTGAGTTCGATCTCCTCGCCGTCACCCATCGGCTTGAGCGTGCCGGCGGCGTGCGGGAGCCGGAGGGACTCTGTCTGTTTTTCGTGGCTCGGGTTGACGACCAGGAGCAGGCCCTCTTTGCCGTGGAGCGCCGCGCGGGCGCGGATCGGGCTGTGCCGGTCGGTCGCTTTCGCCGGGGCGACGGACTCGTCGCGTGTGGAGGTGATGAGGAACTCACCGACTTCGGCGGCCCGGGCGTTGAGGGGTTTGACGCTCTGCCAGAGCTCCACGGGCATCGGGTGTTTGGGGTTGTGGAGGGAGCCGTAGGTGTAGTAGCCGATGCCCTGCGCGCCGCGTGCGAGGGAGAGGAAGACCATGCAGCGCAGCTCGGCGGGCGTGGGATAGCGGTCGTTGTTCTCCCAGGTGAAGAGTTGGAGGATCGGGAGGACCATGCGTTTGCCGCCGCTGGCGTTGCGGGCGCGCTGGACGGCGTCGCCTACGGAATCGACGGGCTGGTGGGGCACCGGGTAGAGGTACGGCGCGGCCACGTCGATCGACGCGGCAATCATCTCTTCGTATTTGTCCGCGCCCGGGAGGGTGCCGGCCTTCACGCCCTGCGGCTCGTTGAGCCAGTAACCGATCGCGTTCATCACCGGCCTGCCCGGGCAGTTCGCCGCCGTCTGCCGGTTTGAGGCGGAGGTCTGCTCGATGAGTCTTGTCTTGAACGAGAGCGCCGGCGAATCGACGCCGACGGCCAGCAGCACGCCGGCGAGGTCCTGCCCCTTGGCGCCGGAATGGACCGCGCCGTAGAGCCCGTGCGCCGGCAGCGTGGCGGCCTCCCTGGCGGATGCGACGGTGAGCGTGTTGAACCCGAAGTCCACCACCTGCGTGAGCGTCGCGCCGTCGAGCGGGGCGTCGTAGAGGAGGATCGGGAAGAAGGGTTTGTTGTTGACGAGCAGGACGCCGTGGTCGTCGGTGTGGACGGAGGTGATCGGCGGGGCGGGGGCCGATTCCGCGGCGAGAGTGGGGTGGGGGAAGAGCAGAGCGACGGACACGCTGAAGTAGAGTAGTGTTTTCATGCTTTTATTTTACGGTCTGCATGCCATACGGGCCCGAATCAATAATGTAGCTCTGCTTAGTTGCGTACCACCGCGGGAGCAGATGTACGGCTTGAAGAAGATTACTTATCACGGACGCCGGTTGTTAACTACAGCTACAGCGGTTGGTAGGTGATACCTAGCATTGCGCAGGATTCTTGGATACGAGTGAGATCAACTTTGCCTTGGAGGGCCGCTCGCAAATGATCGCGTGCTTGTTCCCGAAGTGGCGATCCGGGCGACAGCAGGGCTTCGTCGGTTCTCCAAGCGTCGAACCACGGCTCGCCGATTTCACGACAGTATTTGTCCAGATCGTCCATGCATCGAGGAATCGTATCTTCATGAGCGTGAAAGCGCAAGTGGTACTTATGAAGCGGCCCGGGGGTTGTATCACTATCAAGACCATTCAGTATGGGGCTTGGGAAATCATCATTTAGCACGTAAATACCGAAATGGACTCGAAACGCTGGTTCAAATGAGAATAGATGCAAGTGGATGAACTGGATGACGTTCTGGTGTTGTCGCGTCCAGAAGGTCGGCTTTGTTCGGGTGAAGCCGAGGTCGGCGATTCGGCGAGTGAAGGCTCGGCGTATCTTTTCCGCGTTCGACCGCTTGAGTTTTGCATCCATCGGCATGTGTCGCCCAATACTGTTTATGTGATCTACACGTGAAGAAATAACGTTTTAGCCAACTTGTCTTAATCCTAATTACAACTCGTATAGACGACAAGTGTTTATAAGCGTTGGGTACGGAGGCCGCAACCAGGGAATCTAGCGTGGTGCCCACATGAAGCCGGTCGAATAGGCTTGCGCTGTGACACAAGGAAATCGGTGTGACACATCCAGAGAGCCAAGTAATAATAGTTGTAATCAGAATTTGGGAACCGTCCGCGAATGCGCTCATGGCGGAGCGTCGCCGACCGTGGGTTACTGTGGCATATCAGGGCGTCCGGCGGGACGCCTGCCCTACCGGATTCAAAAGAACACGCTGACGCGTCGCCGTCGTGCAAAAACACCTCTTGCCCGATCGCCACGGCACGCTATCGTACGTCCCGCTCGCCGTCGTCCGATCCACCACCGACCCACCCACGGGACCGACATGCACCCCAGCCCGATTGAAATCCTGGCCTCGGTTCTCTTCGCCCTCGCGGTGCTGCACACGTTCTGCGTCAAGCGGTTCGCGCACTGGGCGCACCTGCGGCCCAAGGGGTCGGTGAGCGAGCAACTGCTCCACTTCCTGGCCGAGACGGAGGTCGTGTTCGGCCTGTGGGCGGCGGTGCTGGTCGTGGGCGTCGGGGCGGTGAAGGGGTCGTTTCACGCCTCAATCGAGTACATCGGCACGCTCAACTTCACCGAGCCCAAGTTCGTCTTCGTCATCATGGTGGTCGCCGCGACGCGGCCGGTGGTGAAGCTGGCCGAGGCGTTCATCTCGACGGCGGCGCGGTTCCTGCCGCTCAAAGAGGGGCTCTCGTTCTACCTGGCGGCCCTGATGCTCGGGCCGCTGCTGGGCTCGTTCATCACCGAGCCGGCGGCGATGACCCTGCTCGCCCTGGTCCTCAAGCGACGCTACTTCGACAACGGCATCTCGAAAAAACTCGCCTACGCGACCATCGGCCTGCTCTTCGTCAATGTCTCCATCGGCGGCACGCTCACGCACTTCGCCGCGCCGCCCGTGCTCATGGTCAGCACCAAGTGGGGCTGGAGCACGCTCTACATGCTGGAGCATTTCGGCTGGCGCTCGGCGGCGGCCTGCGCGGTCTCGACGCTCCTCTTCGCCTTCTACTTCCGCAAGGAACTCTCGGCGCTCTCGCCAGAGCGGGACGAGAGCGCGGGCATCCCGGTTTGGCTCACCGCGTCGCACGTGGCGACCCTCGCGCTGGTGGTGCTCTTCGCCCACGAGTCGGACATGTTCTTCGGCGTTTTCGTGTTGTTCCTGGGCCTGGTCACGGCCACCCAGACGCACCAGGACCCGCTCAAGCTGCGCGAGGGACTCATGGTCGGCTTCTTCCTGGCGGGCCTGGTCACGCTCGGTTCGCTCCAGCAGTACTGGCTCGAGCCGCTCATCAAGAGCCTGGGCGGCGGCTCGCTCTATTTCGGGGCCACCGCGCTGACCGCGATCACCGACAACGCGGCGCTCACCTACCTGGGCTCGACGGTGGAGGGCATCACGCCGGAGTTGAAATACGCGCTGGTGGCGGGGGCCGTGACCGGCGGCGGATTGACCGTGATCGCCAACGCCCCCAACCCCGCCGGCGCGGGCATCCTGCAGAGCGCCAAGGTGTTCGCAGACGAGGGCATCAGCCCGCTGGGGCTGTTCCTCGGGGCGCTGATCCCCACGGCGGTGGCGATCGCGTTCTTCTGGTTCATCCCATAGCCCCCGGCTCGGCCAGGGGGTTCTTCGTTGGATCAACATATTTACGGTGCATATGTAGTGTTCGGTGGTCGCTCGCGGAACCCCCGGCGGACCCGGGGGCTATGGGATGAAATTCCAACAAGCTCATACCGCACCCTTCGGGATGCAGTGTGGCACCCCCCGATACATAATGTTTCCGGGTCCGCGTACGGAGGCACATCCATGGCCGGCTCAACACCACGCACGTCCGTCCGCATCAAGGGGAAGACCTACGGCGCCAGCGCCGACAAGCTCGGTCCGATCGGCGGCGGCCGTGGGTATCGGCGGGCGGTGGCGTCCGGCGACCACCGGGTCGGCACGATCGATGAATTGCTCGCCGCGCTGGGGGCCGCCAAAGCGGGCGAGGTGATCTTTCTCGACGGCGCCGCCGAGTTTGATTTCACCGAGCGGATTGCGATCGAGAAGACAGTGCTCGACATCCCCCCGGGCGTCACGCTCGCGAGCGACCGGGGCGTACGCGGGTCGAAGGGGGCGCTGGTCTGCTCCGATACGTTCGCCACGCGCCCCTTCCTGCGCACGATGGGCGACGGGGTGCGCGTCACCGGCATACGCCTGCGCGGCCCGGACCCCAAGGCCCGGCTGCAGCACCACCGCCGCTGCGTCGAGAAGGCCGGCCCCGACGACCACGGGTTCAATCACAAGTACTACTACGAGTTCCCCATCTCCGACGGCGTGCACACCACGCACGACAAGCTGGAGGTAGACAACTGCGAGGTCTCCGCCTTCAGCATCGCGGGGGTGAACATCGTCCGCGGCGCGGGGCAGCACATCCATCACTGCTTCATCCACCACTGCCAGTACAACGGCCTGGGGTACGGCGTCTGCCTCGACAAGGGCGAGGCGCACATCCACCACAACCTGTTCAACTTCAACCGCCACTCCATCGCGGCGACCGGCGCGCCGGCGTCGGGCTACGAGGCGCACGACAACGTCGAGATCGGGGCTTCGCTCTCCCACTGCTTCGACATGCACGGCGGGTCGGAACGCGGCGACGGGACGAACATCGCCGGCGACTGGCTGAAGGTCCACCACAACACGTTCCGCTCGAAGATGCGTGCGCTGGCGATCCGCGGCGTGCCCGTGAAGGGGGCGGAGGTGCACCGCAACTGGTTCTCGCACGCCGACACGGGCGAGCCGACGATTTATACGCAGGGGAATACGGCGATCCGCGATAATGCGTGCGGGGTGAAAAAACCGGTCATCGTGAAGTGATGATGACCCCACGACTCGCGGACTCGTCATCGGGCGTGGCTTCGATCAAATCACGCGTACGTCGATTGAGACGACGGTGAGGGCGTCGCCGTCGTTTTCGTTGCGGACCATGAAGAGGTTGCGGCCTTCGAGGATCGCCTTGGCGGGCAGGGCCCAGGTGGCGCGTCGGCCGGCGGGGGCGTCGGGGAGGGGCGTGACCGATCGGGCCTGGCCCAGCGAGAGCCGGTTGACGTGCAGCCAGAACTGGTCGGCGGTCGCCGGCCCGCCGGTGAAGACCACATCGACCTCGATCTGGACCGATTCCGCCTCCGCGGCGAGCAGCATCTCGAACGACCGCATCGTGCCGTAGTAAAACAGCGCCGGCACATGGAACGGCCCGTCGGTTTCCGCCTGCGAGCAGCCGCACGCCAGCGTGTAGGTCTTCGTCACGCCGCGCAGTGCATCAAGATTCCGTGACTCTCCCAGCGCGGCGAAGGCGGGCTCGCACAGGTCCGGGCCCCACGCCTCCTCACGGCTGCAGAAGAAGTTGAACACCTCGATACCGTCGGCGCCGGCGGCGAGGTTGCCCGCGGCGAACCCGCGGATAAAGATCGGGTTGTTCGAGAACGTCCGGCGGGGTAGGCCCGGCCGGCGGTCGGCGATGTAGTCCGAGCAGGCGTACACCGCGACGCGGGTGCCCACGATTTTCTTGTACTCGTCCACGGGGATGCACCAGTGCGTCGTCAGGAAGGCGCCGGGCGTGATCGCGTCCACCAGCCCCTCACGCGCCCACTGCGCCACGTCGAGCCCGAGCTCGACCGCCGACGCGGGGGTCACCGGCACGCGGGCCGTCAACGTGATAGGCCGCTTGGCCGCGGCGAGCAGCGTGCGCACCTCGCGCAGGAAGCCGCTCATCGTCGCCGTGTGGGCCGCGCCCGTTGAGCGCGGGAAGTAGCAGTGGAACCGCAGGAAGTCGAGCTCGAGCACCTCCGTGTCGTATTCCATCACCAGCTCGCGGATCAGCGTGAGGTAATAATCGCGGACCGGTTTGAAGGCGTAGTTCAGCCCACGCGCGCTCCAGCCGGGGAACACCCCGTTGTCCAGCCAGAGCTCCGGGTGCTCCATGTAGAACCGGCTGAAGAGGTGCGTGCCGGGCGTGGGGGCGTCGTGCATGTCGTTCATACGGACGGTCACGCCGGGGGCGATGCCCTTGTGTCGGCAGCGTGCCAGCGCCCGGGCGAGGTAGTCACACCCCTGGTCCGCCAGGCTCTTCATCGACTGCACGAACCGCGCCCGGTTGGCGAACTCGCTCTCGAGCACGGGGCCGAAGAATGTGTTGTCGCCCGGCGTGTAGCCGTCCCAGAACGTCTGCCAGACACGGCTGGGGTAGCAGACCCGCTGGGCGTTGGGGTTGATGAGCATCGCGTCCGCGCCGCCGTCGGCGACCTCGTCCACCATGCGATCGACGTGCGCCGGTGTGATCGGCTCTTTCGTTATCCCGAAGAGGTTGGTGCAGTCCTGGTTGTAGAGAACGCGGTAGGGTTTCATGGGTGATGTCCTTGTTTGGGTATCCGGGTGGCTGGGGCAGAGTCTTCGATGCCCCAGTCTTTTTCGAGTGCCAAACTGGGGCTTCGCAATGCCTCAGCCCCAGCCACCCATTTCAGCCTGAACGCTGCCGGTCTTACACCATCCACCAGTGTTCCGGGCTGACGGCCGGGAGGCGGAAGGCTCGGTGCTCCGGGGGGAGGGAGGCGAGCAGCTCGCGCGCCTTTCGGCCGATGGATTCGGCGGCGAGATGGGACTTGCGTTCGCCGACCCGGGCGGAGGCGTGGAGGCGCGGGTCGAGGCCGCCGATGCCGTCGGGCGGGTTCATGTCGGGGGCGAGCGGCCCGGTGCCGAGCTGCGTGAGGTCCACGCAACCGGGGTAGAGGTGCATCATGTCGGAGGTTTCCCACTTGGCGGCGTGATCGGAGGCGCACTCGTCGCCGGCGGCGAGGGAGAACTCCCAGAGGCCGATGCCGGCGATGGTGCCGTCCGCGGTGGCGGGTTCGAGGGCGCGGTTGATGAGCGTGATCTGCTGGGGGATGTTGTGGCCCGATACGCCGATGATGACGCGGGCGCCCAATAGTTTGATGCGCGAGAAGAGCGAGGTCATCATCGGCAGCTTCCAGGGCTCTTCATCGGCGCGGAAGTCGGCGGTGCCGGCGACGTACCAGGCGTGGGGGAAATAGACGGGCGGGAAGACGACACCGCCGGACTCGCTCGCGCAGCGGGTGAGGATGCCGTGCGACTTGAGCGCATCGGTGCCCAGGGGCAGGTGCTGGCCGTGCCACTCGATGCAGCCCAGGGGGACATAAACGACGGGGAATTTGCGCAGCGCCGCCTCGAGCTGGCGCGGGCGGAGGAACTGCATCTGCACGTCGGTGGGGAGCGTGGCGGACATGGGCGGCCCTCGGGGCGTGGTGGCGGAGTGTACCGCGTTAATGCCCGCCGTCGGAGCGACGGGCTCTTTGCAGCAGGGGCGTGGTTTTCGCGTCGTGTCGGACTTCGAGAACCAACTCGCCGTCGCTCGGCGTCGCGGTCGCGGCGGGGTAGGTCAGGGGCGCGGGGTCGGGGAGTTTGAGCAGGCCCATGCCGGTGACGAGTCCGGGACGGTGGCCCTCGGGGTCGAAGGCGGTGAGCGTTCCTTTGCTGACACGGAGGCTCGTCTGGTCGGGCCAGCGGATCGTGTCGCCGTCGCGATGCGCGGGGCCGAAGCACCACCAGCGGACAGGGGTGTCGGTGCGGCGGACGATCGTGAGACGATTGGGGCGCTCGAGTGTCACCATCTGAGAATGGAAACCGCTTTCCGCGACACCGTTGCAGCGGATCACGGCGGATCGGCCATCGTCGTTGAGTGTGAGATCGCTGACAGGGCGGCGCGGCGGCCAGTCGGGGGTGAAATCCACGAACACCGGTCGGCCGCCGGCATGGACTACGACATCGCCGCGCCTCAGTGCCACGGCAAGGTCGCCCGGTTCGTAGGACGACCGGGCGTAGGCCTCGTTCACGTGTGTCACCGGGTTGGGGTCGGGATCGGAGAAGAGGAACGAGAGCGGCAGGCCGGGCTCGATCTTCGCTTCGACGGCGGGGTCGTACCACGCGTAGGCGTAGCCGCCCCAGGCGAAGAGCATCCATTCGCCATGCGGGGTGGAGTAGCGGGACTTGGCGAGCGCCCCGATGGCGGGGTCCCACATCGCCATGTACTGGAGGATCGGCCGGCGGTAGTGACGGGCGAGGCAGAGCAGCGCGGGCGACGCGTAGTCGATCTGGCCATACGAGGGGCCGATGAGCCACGACTGATGGCTCTGCGGGTACTCGTCGGTCCTCACGCCGCGGCCGACCGCGCACGCCAGCGGGACGCGGATAGGCATGTCCCGCTCGTGCTCGGCGAAGAGGTCACGCCCCGTGACGCGGCGCAGCGCGTCCATGAACGCGCAGCGGTACTGCATGATGGAAATCCAGAAGTTCGAGGTCTGGTTGTGCGTGCCGCTGGGCGTGAGCGCGTAGGGGAGGAGCCAATCGACGTGCATGCGGACGCATAGGTCGAGCCACTCCTCGGCCTCGGAGATTTCGCCGAGCAGCGCGAGCGCCGCGAGGCCTAATGAAGCGGCTTCGACGCTGCCGTGGTGCGGCTCGTATCCGAGCCCGAAATGCGTCGCGGGGTCGGCGAAGAAGGCGGAGTATTTGCCGCCGATCTGCCGCACGGCATGGAGGATGCGGCCACGGTCTTCCGCGGTAAGCCTGTCGTGGAGGAGGTCGTAGCTGACGGCGATGCCCTTGAGCAGCCGTGTGACGGCGTAGGCCTTGCCCGCGTCGGCGTCGCCCTCGGCCTCGCGGCCCCAGACGTCGCACAGGGCCAGCGCCCAGGCGCGGGCGGCATCGAAATACCTCGTTTCACCGCTGTAGGCGTAGGCGAAGGCCAGGTGTTCGGCGACCGCCATGTCGTGCATCATGCCGTAGAAGCGGTCGTAGAGGTTTTCGTGGATCGGGTCCGGCGAGAGCGGCGCGATCCACCGCGTGCGCGGCGGGCGGGAGAGGCACCAGTCGGCGGAGCGGCGGAGGTTCTCCCAGATGCGGGCGTGGAAGCCCTCGGCGCGGAGCGTGCGCAGGCGGGCGAGTTCGTCGCGGGTGAAGAAGAGCCTGGGGTGGCCGGTGACGCGCGGGTCCATCCGTCGTTGCATGGGTCGGTTCACTTGCGGTTGCGCTCGGCGACGGCGCGGACGATCTGGACGGCGGTGGCGCAGTGCTCGTCGGTGTACTTGTCGCAGACGGTGACCCAGCGGATGAAGGTGTCGAGGAATGCAGCGGCGGTGGGGCAGTTGTCGGCGGAGTATTTGTAGCCGTGCGCGGTCGGGGGCGTGGAGAAGGGGTAAGTCTGGCTGGCGGCCATCTCCTGGAGGAAGGTGAGCGCGGCGGGCATGAGGTAGTAGCGAGCGGTGCCGGCGCCGGGGAGGCCCATCGCGTCACACTGTTGGGCGAACTCATCGACCGTGCAGGTGAAGGCGGTGGGGTCGATATTGAAGCCGAGCATCCAGCAGGAGTAGGTGTCGAGGTATTTGGGGATGGGCAGCGGGATGACGCCGGGGATTTTGGCGAGGCCGGAGGTGATGAGGCGGGCGATGCGGTCGCGGCGTTGGACGTTTTCGTGGACGATTTCGAGCTGCGCGAGAGAAATGGCGGCGGTGCAGAGGGGCATGCGGTGGGCGTAACCGGCGGCGGAGTGGATGCGGCCGAAGCCCGGTCGCATCTCCGCGCCGCGGCTGTGGCCGATGAAGCGTGCGTAGGAGGCCAGGTCGTCGTCGTTGGTCACGAGGCAGCCGCCGGTGTCGGAGCCCATGGTTTTTTCGGAGTCGAAGGAGAAGCCCGCGGCGTGGCCGAGCGTGCCGGCGAGCCGCCCCTTGTATCGGCCCATGACGGCCTGGCAGCAGTCTTCTATAACGATGAGCCCATGCTTCTTCGCGAGCGCGTTGATCGGGTCCATGTCGCAGATGATGCCGGTCTTGTGCACGACGACGACCGCGCGGGTGCGACCGGTGATGCAGGGCTCGATGGTCTTGGCGCTGAGATTGATACTGCCCGGCGCGGTATCGGCAAAGACGGGGATGATGTCTTCCTTGATGAAACCCATGAGGGTTCCGTAGTCGGTGACGGGGCTGAAGATTACTTCGTCGCCGGGCTTGAGGCGGAGTGACGCGGCGAGCACGGCCAGCGCGGGTGTGCAGCCGGGGGTGGCGATGCAGTGTTTGACGCCGACAGTTTTGGCGAAGGCGGCCTCAAAGCGCTCGGTCATGTTGCAGGTCAGCCCGCTATCGACGACCTCCTTGAGATAGGCCATAGCGTTGCCGCCGATATGGCGCGGGAAGGGCGTGGGGATTTTTCCGCTAAGGCCTTCGTAGGCGGCGGCGCCGAACTTGGCGCGGTTGGTTTTCGCTCGCGGTGGCTTGGTGGCGGTGCGTTTGGCGTTCATCCCTTCTTCCTTGCGGGTGGTGAGGTTTTGGACGGCCCGCGGGCGTGGTGCGCGGGGGTGACGGGCTTGATGACCTCGCCGTAAAGCTCCGGCCGTCGCGTCTTGAAGAACGTCTCGCGCATGGTGGGGTACTCGTTGAGCATTTTGCCCTGGTACCACATCGGGTAGGTCTGATCGAGGTCCACCTCCGCGACCGCCACGCCCGGGAAGTGCCCCGTATCGGCGCGGACACGGCCCATGCAGTCGATGACCCTGCTGCGGCCGTAGCTCCTGCCGACCAGGTAGGGCAACTGGATGTAGTGGCTGCAGACGAAGAAGGCCTGGTTGTCGATGGCGCGGGCGTTGACGAGCGATTCGATGAGGTCGCCGGTGTAGTCCATCGCACCGCTGGGCCAGAAGATGACCTCCGCGCCGCGCAGCGCCAGGGCGGTGTAAAGCTCGGGGTAGTGGATGTCCATGCAGATGGTGACAGCGATGCGGCCAAAGTCGGTCTCGAAAACGGGCAACTCGTCGCCGGGGAGGAACTTCTCCCCCTCGCCGTGGCCCGGCAGGCAGAGGTGCGTCTTGCGGTAACGGCCGGCGATGCGCCCCTTGCGGTCGATCAGCACGGCGGTGTTGTAGGGCTTGTCACGCCCGTTCTCCTCCACCAGTGGCGTGATGACGAACATTTCATATTTGGCGGCGAGTCTCGCAAACTCCTCCGTGACCGGCCCGGGGACCGGGGTGGCGGACCACTGGCCATTGACGCAGTCCGAGCCGACGTACTCGGGCAGGCAGACGATGTCCGCGCCACGCTCGCCCGCCTCCTCCACCAGCCGCAGCGCCTGTGCGCGCTGCGTCTTGCTGAAGTCCGTCTCGACCGAACACGTCGCGATCTTCACGCGCCTGGTCATTGTGCGACTCCTTGATCCCCGCTGATCCGCAGCGTGCGCGGCCGGGAAAGGTCAACGTCGATCAGCAACAGCGGGCCGCGTTTGACGATCTCCACGCGCCGGCCGTCCACGTCCGCGGCCCGAGTCCCCTCCGGCAGCTCGAGGGTCACCGTACGCTTCCGCACCGCCGGGTGCAGCCCCGGCACGGCGACCGTGAACTCGCCGGCTCGCCCGGGCACGGCCTCGATCTTCGCCGCGCGGCGGGTATAGCGGTAGTCCACCGCCTCCTCGACCCGCGCCGCCCAGAGGTCCTCTCCGCCCTCGGCACGCACCGTCTCGATCCGCTCGCGGAGTTGGGCCGCCGAGCAGTCCTTGTTCGGGTGGACCGGTTGTTCGAGCGGGCAGTGCAGGTAGTCGATGATCCAGCCCCGGTCGCGCCGCGCGTGCGGGATGTTGCGGAAGGGGTCGAACTCGGAATAGAAAGGCGCGTAGCCCTGCGTGTGCAGGAAGGTGCGGTTGATCCAGAGCAGGTCGGCGTCTTCGGGCCGGTTAAGGGCGTCCGTAAGGCTCATCGCGCCCAGGTAACCGAACCGCCGGCAGGCCGCGAGCGCCCCGTCGTTCATATTGCTGTTGTCGCCCGAGGAGCAGTAGATGGTGATCGGTTCGCCAATCGCCTCTTCGAGCACCTCTTTGGCCCTGCCCAACTCCAGGTCGGCGGTCTGCGCGTTGGTCGCCTCGTGCGACCACGAATGATTGCCCACGCCCCAGCCGCGCGCCAGCATCTCGCGCAATTCGTCGGGGCCCATGTGTTTGAAGCCGTTGTAGCTCGACGCGCCGATCTTCCGCACCTGCCCCATCTGGCCGACGACGACTTCCAGGTGCCCCGGTACGCGGAACTCGTCGAGGATGGGGATGGCGAACCGGTGCAGGTCGCTGAGCGCCTCGTCGAAGGTGATCGAGTAAACCCACCGCTTGCCCCCGGGCCAGGGAGAGACCGTGACGCGCAGTTCCTGCATCGCTAATCCTCCGCGGCGCCGGTGTGCCGATCGGGAGATGGAAAGGGTCGTTCCGACCGCGTGGCCACCATGATACAGGCGTGTCGGGGTAATATGACCCAGACCGTCGTCCGTCCAAGGGGCCTCGCATGCGGGACGTTCTCGCGCCAAAGACGCGGGACCGGTTCGACCGCGATCCGGCGGTCTTCGGGTCCGGGGTGTTGCGGCCGGACCATCTCGATGCCGCACGCAAAGGCTGATCATGCCCAAACGCCCCAACATCCTGTTCATCCTCAGCGACCAGCAGCGGTGGGACACTGTCAGTTGCTACGGGCAACCTCTGGGCGCGGACCTGAACCTGACGCCGAACCTGGACCATATGGCCGCGCTGGGCTTGCGGTTCAACCTCGCGTTCACCATGCAGCCGGTCTGCGGGCCGGCGCGGTCCTGTCTTCAGACGGGCCTCTACGCTACGCAGACCGGGTGCATCAACAACAACGTCGCGCTGCCGCTCAACGCCAACACCATCGCGCGGCAGTTCACCGTCGGTGGGTACGAGACGGCGTACATCGGCAAGTGGCATCTGGCGTCGGACAAGCAGAACGAGTACGACATCAAGGCCATCCCGCCCGAGCGCCGCGGCGGGTACCAGGACCACTGGCTGGCCGCCGACATCCTCGAGTTCACCAGCCACGGGTACGAGGGCTACATGTACGACGGCCAGGGCCGGCGCGTGGACTTCGAGGGGTACCGCGCCGATGCGACCGCCAACTTCGTCATCGACTACCTGAACCAATACGCCGCGCGGCGGAGCGATCGGCCGTTCTTCTGCTTCGCCTCCTTCATCGAGCCGCACCACCAGAACGACCTGGACCGCTTCGTGGGCCCGATCGGCTCCAAGCAGCGTTTCGCGCGGTACACCGTGCCCGGCGATCTCGTGGGCACGACACCCGAGCCGGGCCGGCGCTGCGACTGGCCCCAGCACATGCCCGACTACCTGGGCTGCTGCTCGAGCCTGGACCAGAACGTGGGCCGCATCCGCGAAACGCTCGAGAGGCTCGGCCTGGCGGACGACACGCTGGTGATCTACACCAGCGACCACGGCTGCCACTTCTGCACGCGCAACAAGGAGTACAAGCGGTCGTGCCACGAGAACTCGATCCGCGTGCCGATGATCGCCTGCGGCCCGGGCTTCACGGGCGGAAGGGTCGTCGATGACGCGCTGGTCAGCCTGATCGACCTGCCGCGGACGGTGCTGACGGCCGGGGGCATCGAGCCGCACGCCGCGATGCGCGGCCGGGCGCTGCAGGAGGTCGTCAACGGCGCCCCTGCCGACTGGCCCGATGACGTCTATGTGCAGATCAGCGAGTCGCAGGACGGCCGGGCGATCCGCACCGCGCGGTGGAAATACGGCGTGGACAACCCCGATCGGCACACAATCCCGGGGCCGGCGCGCCGCTTCGTCGAGCAGTATCTCTACGACCTGAACGCCGACCCCCACGAGCGGGAGAACCGCGTGGCGGACCCGTCGTTGGCTGGCGTCCGCGACGAGCTCGCTCAACGGCTCAAGCGCCGCATGGCCGAGACGGGCGAACCCGAGGCCGCGATCGAACCGGCGGCGCGGGTGTGATTTCCGCCGATGTCCCCGGCTCCACCTGCGGCTATGGGATCAGAACATCTCGCCGCCGACCGTCATTAGCGCCTCGGCGACCTGGCCGAAGAGTTGCTCCCCGATGCGCAGGTCCACGGCGAAGGGTTGCCTGCGGCATGGGCCCGCGGGGGTGATGCGCATCGTCGTGGTCACTTCGGCGCGGGCCGGGGCGTCGAGCGTCACGCTCGTGCCCTTCCATCCGTCGGGGCCGACGAGGGTGAGTTCAAGCTTCGCCGGGCGCGGCAGCGGGTTGCGCACGGTGACCGTCACCTCCGCCGGTCCCGCCTTGGGCAGGTGCGTGCGGTAGGGCCATATCCAGCCGCCCCAACTGTCGAGATCGAAGTGCGCCTCGTCCGCGCCCAGCGGCATCACCTTTTCGTGCAGCGTGCGGTAGTCGTGGACCCACTGCTCGATGTGTTTGAAGAACTCCGCATCGGTAAAGAATGGGGGCTGGTGGCCCTGGATGACGATGTCCGGCCGCCAGTCGAGCATCCACCCGGCGCTCTGCTCGTAGCCGTCGAGCAGGGCGCCGTTGCGGTAAACGTGGTTCTGCAGGCGGCGGCGTTTTGTCCAGGGGGTTTTGTGGTCGCCGAAGTCCAGGAAGAAGTATTGATCGCCGGTGTGGGCGTAGCGTTTGCCGTCGGCCTCGAAGCCGATCAGCGCGGAGAAGCGCGTGTGGCCGGTCATCGGGGCGAAGTGGAAGGTGTACTCCTCCCACTGGACCTTTTCATTGAGGGGGATGCGGCGGTCGATCGTGATCTTCTGCGGCCAGTTGCAGGGGAAGCAGTGGGCCTCGGGGTGTTCGAGCAGGTGGGCGAAGTTTTTCGCGGCCCAGGCCCTGGTGCCGAACAGGCGTTGCAGCAGCGGGATGCCGCAGACGTGGTCGTCGTGGAAGTGGCTGATGAGGACGGTGTCGATGCGGTCGATGCCGAACTGCTGTTTGAGGCCCTCGATGCCGTGCAGCAGCGGTCGGCGGTGGGGCGGGTTGGGGTAGCTTGGAAAGGACATCACGCCCGCGAAATAGCCGTAGTCGATGACCAGCGCCTTGCCGGACTTGCTGACGACGTACCAGTTGAGGCTGCTCGACTCGGTGTCGCGCCAGACGTGGTCGGTGACTTTCTCCAGCGCGTGGTTGCCGACCTGCTTGATCATCTCCGGCAGGCCGTGGCGGACATCGCACATGGCGCGGAGGGAGTCCTGCGTGGCGGCGAGGGCGGCGTCGGCGTCGCGGAGGATCGGCGTGCCGAGGCTGGGCATCAGGGCGGTGGGTTTGTGGTCGCGGAGCTGTTGCAGCGACCAGTAGGTGTTGGTCGCGCCGCCCAGGTCGTTGTAGTTGTATTGGTAGGGCGCGACGCGCGGGACCTTGCCGGGCGAGTGGATCGTCTCGCCGCAGAAGACGACGCGGCCGGCCGGCAGCTCGACCGACAGGCCGACCTGCGTGAGCGTCGCGCCGGGCAGAGGCAGCACGTGGACCTTCAGGCCCGCGAGCGTGGTGGTGTCGTAGTCGAGCAAATCCCCGGCCACGGGCACGCCCTGGATCGGGGCGTAGAGGTTCCAGAGGTTGTCGTAGATGATGTAGGTCTCGCGGCGGCGGAAATGCTCGGCGGGGTCGGCGAATATCTCACGCTCGTAGGCGGGCACGAAAACGGGGATACCCCTGCGCGAGGCGGGGAGAGCCCCGGCGGCGTGGTCGCGGAAATAGTGGGTGCAGGCCAGCGCGGCGGGGGCGGCTGGCAGCTCATTCAGATGGTCCACCCACGCGCCGGTGCCCGCGTCGATGATGAGCATGCCCGTCGGGCCGTGGACCGCGTAAACATTGCAGCTATCGGGGAAGAGCCAGACGCCGGGGATGACGGGTTGCCACTTCATCGCATCGCTTCCTGTGACATGAGCGAGCGGTCGTTATAACACGGGCGGCGCACATTTGATTTGTTCTCCTCCCTGAGAGGAAGGGGATTTCAAAAGGGATTCGTGATGGCACGCACACGGGATCGCAATCCGATGACGGAGCTCTCGGCCGCGCGGCCGCTCCGGGTGTTCACCATGAACATCTGGAACTTCGACGGGCCGTATGAGAAGCGGCAGAAGCTCCTGCGCGCGGGAATCCGCAAGCTCGACCCGGACCTCCTGGCGTTTCAGGAGGCGGGGCGCGACGGCAAGCGGGACCAGGTCGGCGACCTGCTCGAGGGCATGGGCTACCACGTCATGCACCAGTTCGAGGCGCCGGGTTCGCAGCCCGGGCGCGACGGCTGCTGCGTGGCCAGCCGCTGGCCGTTCGAGCTCCTCGAGGTGCTGCCGCTGGGGCCGAAGTATTACGCGGCGGTGGCGGTGCGGGTCGCCGCGCCCGAGCCGGTGGGGCCGATGGTCTTCGTCTGCCCCAAGCCGGCGTGGGAGCTGAACCGGGAACGCGAGCGCGAGTTGCAGGCGGTGGCGCTCGACGCGCTGGTCCGCCGGCACGCACGCCGCGCCGAGTTCCCCACCGTTATCGCCGGCGATTTCGACGCCACCCCGGACAGCGCCAGCATCCGGTTCCTGACCGGGATGCAGTCGTTGGAGGGCAGGAGTACGCAGTACCTCGACGCATGGCAGCAGGCGGGCGGCGCGTCGGCCGGCTACACGTGGAGCTACCGCAACGGCTTCGCGGCCGCGATCATCGACCAGTGTGTCCGCCAGCCGCGCCACGAGCGGCGCATCGATTACATCTTTCTCGGTTCGCCGCACGACCACGCGCGCTTCGCCCGTGTGCGTGCATGTCGTGTCGTGCTGGACAAGCCCGTGGCGGGGGTCTGGCCGAGCGATCACTACGGGGTTTATGCGGAGATCGAGGTTGTGCCGGGGGCTAAGAAGAATTTGACGCGACGACGGTAGCGGGGTGGCGGACCTCGACGACTCACGGACTCGTCATCGGGAGTGGTAAGAGTGGTTATATACTCCACAACCCCCGGGCGACCGTGCGGCGGAGACGGCATGATCCGAATCGAACACCCGTATCACGACTTGGCCGGCGGCCGGTGGCTACGCGGCAACCTTCACGCGCACACCCTCCGCAGCGATGGCGAACGCGGGCCGGACGAGGTGATCGCCGACTACGCACGGCGCGGCTACGACTTTCTGGCCATCACCGATCACGACATCACGACGACGGCAGAAGAGTGCGCCGCGTGGACCGCCGCACACGGCCTCGTGCTCATCCCGGGCAACGAGGTCACGGCGGGCGGCCCGCACCTGCTGCACGTCGGTGCGGCGCGACACGTCGAGGCGCACACGGATCGGCAAGCGGTCATCGACAGGATCGCGGGCGGCGACGGGAACGCCGGCGGTTTTGTCGTCGTCAACCACCCCAGCTCCCACGCGAACTTCGACCAGTGCCCGATCGCCCTGATGCGGGCATGGACCGGCTACACCGGGATCGAGATTTTCAACGGCGTCGCGGGGCGCGCGGACGGGAGCGACTACGCGCTGAACAAGTGGGACATGCTGCTCGCCGAGGGGCGGCGCGTCTGGGGGTTCGCCAACGACGATGCGCACGCGGCGGAGGGCGACGTCGAGCTGGGGTGGAACGTGGTCAACACCCCGTCGTGCACGCCGGAGGCCATAGTCGCCGCGCTCCGCGCCGGGCGGTTTTACGCCTCCACCGGCGTGACGATCGAGGCGGTCCATGTCGGCGATGACACGATCCGCATCGAGACCCGGGATGCCCAGCGGATTAATGCGCTGATGAACACCGGCCGGCGGTTCGCGCGGTCGGATGGCCGCGCAATCCAGGTGCGCGTGCCGGCCGATGCGACATACGTGCGGTTCGAGTGCTGGGGCGCCGGTGAGAGTTTTGCGTGGACGCAGCCGTTCTTCGTGACGCGGTCTTGAACCATTGACCACCAACCACCCATCAGCACCGTCGCCCACGGGCATCACGCACGTCACGCGCGACCGTCTGCTGCTCTCCGCTCCGCCGGACCGGGCCGCGGAGGGGGTGCTGCGTTACGCGGTCGGGTTCCCGTTCCAGGCCGGCCCGCGCACGATGGGGATCATGGCGATGCGGACGATCGAGGCAACGCCGAACTACGGTCACCTCGACGGCTCCGACGTGATATTGCTCGACGGCCTCGCACCGCCGCGGCCCGGCCAGGTCTTCGCCGCCACGCGCAACGAGGTCGAGCCCGGCGTCGGCGGCGCTCCCGCGCGGCTGATCCTCAAGGGGCCGCTGCTGGGCGGTTTCGTCCCGTTGGGCGCGCTGCGTGCCGACGGCTCGCCGCACCCGCACGCCGGCACGGGCTTCGGCATCGGGCAGGCGCAGCGGTTCCCGTTCATCGACGGCCGGTTCAGTTGGGGCGACCCGCAACGCATCGACATGAACGAGGTCTATCAGCTCGCGTACGAGGGAAAGAGCTTCACGACGAGGCTCTCCCGACGTGACATGCAGAACAGCGGCGAGCCCCTGCGCATCGGCGATACGGATTGGGCTGTGCTCACCGACTCCTTCTCGACGCCGATCCCCGACGGCGACGACCTGCTGCTGGCCTCGATCACGGCGCGGATGGATCGCTCGGCGGTGGGCGTCGGCGTGGTGCGCTGGGCGCGGCGCGGCGGCGCGTGGGGGCCGGTGGATTACGACCCGGTCGAGGTCACGCAGGGCCCGGTGCCCGAGGGGCCCAACCCGAAGGAGCGCTGCCCATGGATGGAGCCGAGCCTGGCACGCGACGCGGACGGCACGCTGCTGCTGGCGGCGCGCGGGGCGGACACGTTCCACGACGCGGGGCCGGGGGCCACGGGGTATCTGCTGCGCGTCTGGCGGTGGGCGGGTGTCGGGAGATGGGAGGTCGCGGTGGACGCGCCGACCATGCGGCTCAACTCACCGGTGACGGTCAGCGTCGCCGCCGACGGCTCGGCGTACCTGATCTCCAACCCGTACGACCGCGCGTTCATCCCCGAGACGGATCAGACCGGGCGGGGGCGCGAGAAGATGGTTCTCTGGCCGTTGAACACGGCGCGGAGCGGCGTGCTGCCCGCGCTGCAGGTGCGTGACTGCCTGGGCGAGTTCGGCCCGCCGCCGACGCTCGGCGCGGCGGGCCAAGTGCCGGAGAAGTGGATGGTCGACCACGCCAACGGGGGGACGGTCCGCCTGGCGGATGGCCGGTGGCGGCATGTGCTCTGCTACCGCATCTGCCACTACCCGCGCTACCGCAACCACGGCACGCCGCCGTCACCGCACAACGGCTGCGCGGTCGAAGAGGTCGTGACGACGGGCCCGGCGCGGGGGGTGTGGCGGTTCGCGGAGTGATGCCGCGGCGGGGGCGAGGCGATAACACGGGCGAGGCCGCCCCCGTGGTGAGGTTTGGATAAGTGAAAGAGGTGCGACACGGAAGCACAACGCCAAAAACCGCGCCAACAAAAATGACGCGCTTTGGACACACCGAGAAAACAAAGCGGGCGAAGGGATTCGAACCCTCGACGTCCAGCTTGGGAAGCTGGCATTCTACCGCTGAATTACGCCCGCATGCGACAGGGCATTGTCCCCGTCGGGTCGGGGGTGTCAAGCGATCGGGGGCTTGGGTCGTGGTTCGCGTTGGGTGAGCTAGCTGCTGGAGGAGTCGGGAGCATGCCCTTTACGCATGCACCAGCTCTTTGAAGCCACCGTAAGCCATGCGCTTGTAATCGAACAGCGGCCTGTCACTGCCCATGATCTCCTGGATTCGGGGGTCGGCCATGATCTTCTGATTGGCCTGATCTCGGCGTTCACGGGATTCAAAGACGACCCACGCAAAGATCACGGTTTCGTCCGGGCCCGCTTGGGCGAGTTGCGAAAACGAAACCATGCCTTCACTCACCAGGTCGTCGCCGACGCATTCCCAGTAATCGAGGGCGCCGTGATCTTTCCAGACCCGCGCCGCCTTCTCGGCCACGCGTCGATAGTCGTCGATGCGATCCTTCGCCACGGGAATCACGAAGCCGTCGATGTACCGAGCCATGGGTTACTCCGATTATTTTGAGAGCGATCTTCTGCCGCCGAACGATCCGAACTCAGCGACCTGGTGCGCGGGAGGCAACGATTGCAACCGCGATGCCCCGCCGGGTTTGCTGCGGCGCATGGTTCGGCACGGCCGTGCTCCCTCGACAACGAGACGCGGACTTACCCGCCCACAAACAAGGCGGGGCTGACCTTGAAGTGGCGGGCCAAGACTTGAATGTGGGCCTTGCTCAACTCCCGCTCGCCGCGCAGGAGCTTGGACCCCAGCGACCGGTTGCCTAGCAAATCACCCAGGGCAGAGGCGGTCAGGCCGTTCTCCTCCGCCAGATACCGCAGCGCATCCAGCGGGGTGAGGCGCGACAGATTCTTGGCGTGCTGCGCATCCTCGTAAGCCCCGACCAGTTCGGAGAGGGCTTCGAGGTAATCTTCCTGATCCTTGTTGAGCTTGTGGCCGGCCAGCGAGTGGATGACCTCGGTCGCGTTCTCCAGGCCCACCCCGTCGTGCACGGGGCGCAGGGGGAAATGGCGGCAGAGTTCGTCGAACCGCTTGGGCAGGTCACGGAACGCGGCGGTGCGGTGCTTAGTCGTCATAGCTCATCCTTCCAGAGTGCTCGGTCGTATTCCTTGTGGGTCATCAGCCGCAGGACGTAAACCATCCCGATGTTGAAATGGATCGCGGCGACCAGGCGGTGCGAGTTGCCCTGGATGTTGAAGACGTACACCGTGCGGCCGCTCTTGACGATCACGGGGTCCACGTTGCCGAAACTCCGTTTCAGGTCGGCGGGGTTGCTCCATTGGGCCGTCATCACCACCTTTTCCCACCGGTCCAGCGACCGCTCCGCGTCGGGAAACCTGGCGGCGTACTCGCGCAGCCGCTTGGGGGTAATGATCCGTTTCATGCGTACATTATGTATCAATCGGCCGAAAAGTCCAGCCGCTTGATCGGTTATTTCCGGGGTGGTTGAAACGAAGCCACGCCCCGAGCGGGCGATCCCTGGTGGTGTCCTAATTTGAAATAGTTCGGGTGGCTGGGGCAGAGTCTTCGATGCCCCGGCTCTTCGTGAGCCCCTTGTCGGGGCTGCGGAAGACCTTAGCCCCAGCCACCCATTTCAAAGTAGGACACTACCTCGGGTCGGGGGTGTCGAGCGATCGGGGTTTATGTTTGTTTCACCCACGCCGCGCGCCAGAGCGTCGGCGTGACGCGGCGCGCTTCCACGACGCCGGCGCAGCCGCGGAACCGCAGGTCGATCACGAATCGCTCGTCGCTCCAATCGAGCACGGCGAAGTCGCCCTCGTCGATGCGCGTAACCGAGCCGCGCGGCGTGCCGTTTTTGTCGGGGGTGAGCGGGCCTTCGAAAGTCAGATACGCCCGGCGGTGCGGCGGCAGGGGGGTGAGGTCCCATGCGTGCAGCGCGGGCCAGTCGCGGCTGGGCTGGATCACCCGTGCGGCCCAGAGCGGGGCGTCGGGGGAATTTACGGCCAGTGGGTCGTGGAGCAGCCAGTCGTGGTGCGTGCCCGCCGGCGCGTCGTGGCGGAGGAGCACGGTGGGGTATCGGGGGAGCGGGGTCATGCGGTGGGCTTTCGGGTGCGGGCTTGTTTGAATTTCTTCCCATGGCCACCGGCTCTCTGCCGGGGTTCTTCGTTGGGTCAGCATATTGGCGGGGCATACATGGCGTTTGGTGATCGCTCGCGGAACCCCCCGTCGGAGCCGGGGGCTATGGGAAGAGGCGGGTGTCTTGTCAGCGGCGCTCGCCCGTCTTATGCTCAACGCTCGCCTGTGCCGACGGGGTCGCCCGGTGACGGGTGACTCGGCCGGGCTCGATTCGGGAACCACGCACCGGCGTGGCGCAGAGGATTATCGCTGATGGACGCCATCCGTCGAATGAGTCGCAGGGGATCGTTCGCTTCCTTCCTCCTGGTCGTCGGCGTTGCCGCGCTGCTGACCGGCTGCAGCAACCCCTACCTGCGGCAGCAGGGCATCAACGCGCTGGAGGTCAACGACATCCCGCGCGCCGAGACGAACTTCGCCAAGGCGGTCAAGCAGGACGACACCGATTGGCGCGCGATGTACTACCTGGGCCTCGTGCGCAACCGGCAGCACCGGCCCAGCGAGGCGAAGGTGATCCTCGAGCGCGCCCTGACGCTCGCCCCCTCGCGCCCCGAGACGACCGACATCCTCGACGAGCTGGCGGAGTCGATCTACCAGCAGAACGAGCCGCCGCTGCTCTCGGCGATGCTGCAGAAGGCGTGCGAGGACTACGGCACGCCGCGCGACTACATGCGGCAGGGGAAATACCTGGGCAAGATCGGCGACCCGGACGGCGCCAAGGTCGCGTTCCGCAAGGCGATCCGCCGCTCCAACTTCAAGGACCCCGAGCCGTTCCTCGCGCTGGCGGATTATCTCGAATCCGTCGGTGACACCGAGGGCACCATCCTTAATCTGCGTTACGCCTACTACCTGCTGCCCAACAGCGGGCGGATCATGGAGCGGTTCCGGCAGTACGGCCTGGTCCCGGGCCCGACGCTCAAGCTCGAGCCCAAGCCGGACATCGAGTAAACATTTTCCCATAGCCCCCGGCTCGGCCGCGGGGTTCTTTTCTACGGACACAATGGATCAACGGACGCGCACCGCGCGATCGGTAATTGCGCGCGGCCCCCCCGCGCGGAGCCGGGGGCTATGGGATAGGAGCGGTCGCGCGGGTTACTTCGGGTAGTCCGACTGCTGCTGCCAGTCGGTCTCGTAGGTGCCGGGGATGCCGTGGTATTCGCGGGGGAAGACGTAGTCTTTGCGGAGGGGGTAGCCGACCCAGTCCTCGGGCAGGAGGATGCGGCGCATGTCGGTGTGGCCGTCGAAGATGATGCCCATCATGTCGAACGCCTCGCGCTCGTGCCAGTCGGCGGCGGGCCAGATGTCCATGACGGTGTGGATGTGCGGGTTGGCGCGGTCGGTCATCACCTTGACCGCGAACCAGTGCTTGTGCCGCATCGAGTAGAAGTCGTACACGGCGCAGAGCTGGTTGTCGGCGATGTAGTCCACGGCCGTGAGGCAGCCCAGCCAGTCGAACTCAAGCTCGGGGTCGTTGCGGAGGAACTCCGCGAGCGCCCGCCAGTCCTTGTCGAGGCAGTGCACGCGCGGGTGCTTGCCCTCGGGCACGCTCAGCGTGATGGCGGGGCCGAACTTGTCGGTGATCTTTTTGGCGATCTGCGTGGTTTGCATGGCGTTTGCCGTGGGCGGGGGTTTGATGCGTGTGGTGAGGATCGTAACGCCGTTGCGCCGGCCGCTCAACCCTACGCCCTTGC
The DNA here is from genome assembly GCA_021413865.1 of Planctomycetota bacterium. Classification (GTDB taxonomy): domain Bacteria; phylum Planctomycetota; class Phycisphaerae; order Phycisphaerales; family Phycisphaeraceae; genus JAIOPN01. The sequence continues at coordinate 36,358 of JAIOPN010000040.1, forward strand.
CACCGTGAGCAGGACGAGCGGGCCGACGCGGCCCAGGAACATGGCGGCGATGAGCACGCACCGGCTCATCGCGGTGTACCCGCCCTCGCGCAGGGAGAGCCCGGTGTTGGTCGCGGCGCTGACGGCCTCGAAGGCCAGGTTGAGGAACGGGTAGGGCTCGATCAGGCAGAGCAGAAAGGTCGTCACGCCGATCAACGCCGTGAAGCCGACGAACATCACCGCCGCGGCGCGCACGACCGCGTCGTCGGTTTTCCGCCCGCGCAGGACCGCCACGACGGCGAGGAAGAGGATCGCGACGGTGGTGGTTTTCACGCCGCCCGCGGTGCCGCCTGGGGAGCCGCCGACGAACATGAGCTGCATGAGCGTGAAGCGGGCCGCGGGCTCGATCTGGTCCATGGGGAGGGTGTTGAAGCCGGCGGTGCGTGAGGTGATCGACATGAAACTCGCGTCGGCGGCCGTCGTGCCCAGGTCGCGGAGCGTGAGCGGCGGGAGTTCGCGGCGGTTCTCGGTGGCGCCGTAGAGGCGTTCATAGAGGTAGGGCTGGAGCTGCGCGGCGGCGAGGGCGGCCACGCCGCAGAGGTAGAGGCCCGCGGTGGTGCAGAGCACGAGGCGCGTGTGCCGGCTCAGGCTGGCGTCGGTGCGTTTTTGCAGTTTCGCCGCCGCGGCACGCCGCAGATCGGCATGCACGGGGAACCCCAGGCCACCCAGCACGATCAGCGGTGCGACGACCAGGTGCGCCAGCGGCGCGTAGCGGTAGGAGACGAGGCTGTCGCCGCGCAGCGTGAAGCCGGCGTTGCAGAAGGCGCTGACGCTGTGGAAGAGGCTCAGGCCGATGCGGTCGGCGGCGGTGACGCCGTCGCCCCAGAGCGGGTACATCAGCACCGCGCCGGCCAACTCGATCAGCAGCATTGAGGCCACGACCGCGCGGACGAGCCGGGCGACGCGGCCGCGCGTCTCCGATTCCTCGCGGGGCGTCATAAGGAACGCCGCAAAGATCATGACGCCTAGCCCGCTCGCCTGCATAATGAAGGCGATGATCGTCTGGCCGATCGCACTGAACCGGCTGGCGGTCTCCACGACCGTCAGCCCCGTGAGGGTCGCGGCGCTGGCGGCGGTGAAGAGGGCGTCGAGCCAGGTGAGCGTCATGCCCGGGGCGAGGGCGAAGGGGAGTTTCAGCAGCAGCGTGCCCGCGGCGATCAACCCGGCGATCAGCATCACCACGGTGACGGCCCGCACGCGGAGGGGCGTGCTCCGCGCTGGTTGTTCGGGGTCGAGCAGTGTCATACGCCGTCCGGTCGTGGGGGCGGGTGTAGTTTACGGTGCGGTGGGCGGTGAAGCCCCTCTCCCCATAGCCCCCGGCGGAGCCGGGGGCTATGGGATGAAATTCAAACAAGACCACTACCGGGAAGAGCGCCACTGGCTGATCATTGGCGAAAGCCCTACAATTCTTCCGATCAATCGTTCGCACGGGTCATCCGCGGGACACGAGGCACAAACATGAGCTGGATCGAGAACCGTTTCGAAGAGGGCATGATCATCACGAGCGTCGATTGGGCGATCAACTGGGCGCGCAAGTCCAGCCTCTGGCCCATGACGTTCGGCCTGGCGTGCTGCGCGATCGAGATGATGGCCTTCGGCGCGTCGCGCTTCGACGTGGACCGCTTCGGTGCCGGCGCCTTCCGCGCCACGCCCCGCCAGGCGGACCTGATGATCGTCGCCGGCACCGTCACCTACAAAATGGCCAGCCGCCTCCGCCGCCTCTACAACCAGATGCCCGATCCCAAGTACGTGATGGCGATGGGCGCCTGCACCGTCGGCGGCGGGCCGTACTTCAAGTATGGATACCACGTCGTCAAGGGCGTGGACATGGTTGTCCCCGTCGACATCTACATCCCCGGCTGCCCGCCGCGCCCCGAGGCCCTCATCGAGGGGCTGATGCGGCTGCAGGACAAGATCAGCGCCCAGACGATCGGCATGCCCGCAGGCTCCAAGCGCGCCGCCCGCGCCTACGACCTGCCCACGCCGACCCCGGTCGCCGTCTAATCCGGTGGGGCAGGCGTCCCGCCTGTCTCCTCTCCTATTCTTTTTTAATTACCGGGCCCGGCCTCGGAAGGCCGGAGGCAGGCGGGACGCCTGCCCCACCGGAGTCCAATGCCGTCCCGCAATGGCGGCTTAGCGCTCTTCCTTATCTTCCTTCAACTCAATCTTCGGCGCCGCCGCGAGATCGATCGGCAATTCCAGCCCGCGCCCCGCGCTGGGCAGCAGCATCTCGCGCGGCAGCTTCCGCACCGGATCGATAAACCGGTCGATCGCCGACAGCAGTTCCGTGATCCGCACGCCCATGTAGGTTGCGGGCAGCGTGGTGAACTTGCTCTTGGCGCTGTCGAAGACGGTGAGCACGCCGCGCGGGTTGCCGCGGCGCACGTGTTCGAGCGTGACGGCGCACTGGATCAGCCCCTGGTAGAACAACTTCTTCGGCCCGGACGCCATGTTCCAGACGTCCTCCCACACCTCGTGTGCGTCAAACCACTCGCCCTCGTTGAAAAGCTCGACGCCCTCGTGGAAGAGGCGTGCCTCTGTTTCGGGGGACCAGTCGTCGTTGTCGGTCATGGGGGGAGCGGCTCTTCCCCTCTCCTTCCGGGAGAGGGGCGGTCAACCGTATTTCTTCACTGCGTCCTCGACGCTCTCCGCCAGGCCGATCAACTCGTTGAGCTTCGCCACCTCGAAGGCGCGGCGGATCATCGATTGGAGCCCGACGAGCACCACCTTGCCGCCGCTCACCTTGTTGACGACGTGGTAGAGCGAGACCAGCGACCCCATGGCGAGGCTCGAGACGAACGTGACCTCGTGCATCTCGAAGATCGCCAGCCGGGGCTTTTTGGCGGCCACGCCGTTGATATAGACCTGGAACTCGTCCACGGCGGAGAGGGAGAGGTCCCCCGTCACGGTGACGATGACGGTCCCGGGCTCTTCCCTGACGCTGAACTTGACCGGAGCGGGCATGGTGGAATCCTGATCGCCGGATGTTTGTCGCTGATGAGTCCCCGAACACATTATCCACTTCGGCGGGCGGCGGGCAATCGCGAGGCGCTCTTTCCACTAGGCTCTGTCTGAAAACTCTGTGAATCGCCGATGTTGAGCAGGCCGGCAAGGAGGCCGGCCCTCATGCGACGACACGAACTGACAGATCAGGAATGGGAACTGGTTCATCCGCTCCTTCCTCCACGCACCGCCAGAA
>JAIOPN010000041.1 GCA_021413865.1 Planctomycetota bacterium
CGGGACGCCGGTTCCATTCAATCCCCATACCGGGCGCCCCTCCCCGCGGTTTAGTCCAATCGATCGTATGCGGCGTGCCGCGCACGTCCCCTGTGGGGCGTGAGTTAGCCGTGGCACGCCGCATACAATCCTTTTCATTAAGCGTCGTCAGCGGATCGGCGGCTGTGAGGAACACCAGCTCGGGCAGCGGCGGGCGGAGCAGGAAAGGCACCGCCTTTTTCAGATCGTCGTGGATCAGCCCCGAGGCATAATCAAACTCGGCGTAGCTGCCCGGGACCTGGTCGCTCTTAAGCTTGGCCTTCCCGCCCTCGATCACCACCAGCAGCTCCGCCTTATCCACCGACAGCCGTTTGGCGTCGCGGTCGAAGCCGATCAACACATCCGTGCTCTTATCGCTGGTCCACCGGCCCTCTTTCTGGTGGATCGCCACAGTCACCGTGGACTGCATCTGCTTTGTGTTCTTGTAAGCCTCCACCACCTTGGCCTTGAGGGCGTCGGCCTTCTCGTCCGCGGCGCGGGCGGCGGTCACGCAGGCGGCCAACACCATCACCACCGACACCGACATCACGCGCAGTGAACGTCTCATTCCGGTTGCTCCAAAGTTGAGTGATGAACCCCTGAGCAGGTCACTATATGTCCCTGCCGGGGGGCCGACAAACACGGGTTGCGGCCCGCATGCCCGTTCCACTACACTCCCCCTCCCCACATTCACTACCCCGAGGAGTCTCCGATGTCCGCCCAACAGAACGCCCCGCACGGTGGCACGCTCGTCAACCGCATCGCCACCCCCGCCCGCGCCGCCGAGCTGAAGAAGCTCGCCGCCACGCTCCCGACCATCACACTCACCGCCAAGCAGGCGTGCGACCTGGAGATGATCGCCATCGGCGCCTTCAGCCCGCTCACCGGCTTCGTCGGCAAGGCGGACTTCGAGAGCATCTGCAAGAACACCCGCTTGGCCAACGGCACCGTGTGGCCCATCCCGATCTCCCTGGCCATCGACGACAAGACCAAGGCCGCCGTCGGCGATCACCGCCACGCCGCCCTCAAGCACTCCGACGGCACCCTGCTGGGCGTCATCGAGATCCACGAGATCTTCGCCCACGACAAGAAGCTCGAGATCCCCAACGTCTTCGGCACCGAGGACCCCAAGCACCCGGGCGTCGAGGCCGTGCTCGCCGAGGGCGACTGGCTCGTCGGCGGGCCGATCGAAGTGCTGACCGTCACCCCCGAGAAGGAGCCGGGCGAGCAGTTCACTGAATACCGCTTGCCCCCCGCTGCCGTCCGTGCCGAGTTCGCCAAACGCGGCTGGTCCACCGTCGCCGCCTTCCAGACCCGCAACCCCATCCACCGCGCCCACGAGTACCTCACCAAGTGCGCCTTGGAAATGACCGACGGCCTGCTTATCCACCCGCTGGTCGGCGAGACCAAGCCCGGCGACATCCCCGCCGACGTCCGCATGGATTGCTACAAGGTCCTCGTTGACAAGTACTACAACCTCAAGCGGACCATGCTCAGCGTCATGCCCGCCGCGATGCGATACGCCGGGCCCAAGGAGGCGATCCTCCACGCCCTGGTCCGCAAGAACTACGGCATCACGCACTTCATCGTCGGCCGCGACCACGCCGGCGTCGGCAACTACTACGGCACCTACGACGCCCAGAAGATCTTCGACCGCTTCAAGCCCGAGGAGATCGGCCTGACCATCCTCAAGTTCGAGAACACCTTCTACTGCAAGAAGACCAAGGGCATGGCGTCGGACAAAACCACCAACTCCGCCCCCGAGGACCGCGTCTTCCTCGCCGGTACCAAGGTCCGCGAGATGCTCAAGGCCGGCCAGCGCCCGCCCGAGGAGTTCTCCCGCCCCGAGGTCGCCGACATCCTCATGAACTCGTCGTGGGTCAAGGGCTGACCATCGCCGCTCGCGGCTTAGCGTCTTTGGTCTTCACCGTCTTGGTGTTGAGGAATCGACTCTCCACCAGCCAGTAAAACCCCGCGCCCAGCGCGATCGATAACGCCAGGCAGGCCGGGATCGTCACCAGCAGCGTGCCCAGGTCGTCGGTGATGCCCCATTTGTAGAGTTGGAGGCTCAGGCCCTTCACCGGCACCTGGTGGACGAGGTAGATGCTGTAGCAGCGGATGCCGCACCAGCGGATCGGGGCAAGAACGCGCGCGTCGGAGAAGATGCCGTCCCACCGGTGCAGGTAGGTCAGCATGATGGCGAAGGCGAAGGCCGGCGCGTAGTGCGGGTGCGGCCACGAGATGATCGACCACGCGAGCCCGAGCCAGAGCAGCCCCTGCATGAGCCACGTCGAGAGCCCCCTGGCGTAGTTGACCTGGTAATAGACGCCGATCCCCGCGGCGAAGAGCAGCCAGTAGCCGTCGAAGAAAAAGCCCTCGATGTCGACACCGTAGTGCGCCGCGAGAAGCCTGCCGAAAAACGTCAGCACGGTGATGAGCAGCGCGAGCCTGAAGAACTGCTGTTTCCACACCAGCAGCAGCATGCCGGTGACGAAGTAGAACTGCTCCTCGTAGCAGAGGGTCCACGCCTGGCCGGGGAAGTAGCCGTGCTGCCCGCCGAGCACGTGGTGGATCCAGGACTCGGTGAGCGTGACGTTCCCGAACATCTGGAGCGGTGTCCGCCACCAGGGCCGCAACTGCGCCCAGGGCTCGTCGGAGAAAATCCCCGGCGCGAGCTTCATGTCGAAGATGAGGTACGCGATCCCCAGGAAGAGCATCACGAACCAGAGCGGCGGGTAGATGCGCCTGAACCGGCGGACGAAAAAGGTGGCCGTGGAATGCTGCTGCCGGCGTGACTTGTCGGCGGTGGCGGCGATGCAGTAGCCGCTGATGACGAAAAAGATCGGCACGCCGACGTTGCCGTGATGGGTTGCGTCGATCAGACGCGCGAGGAAGCCGTGCCCGGCAGGGGATTCAACGGGGCGGAGCGCCTGGAGCACGATCGTGGAGTGATAGACAACAACCAGCAGGCAGGCGATGCCACGCCAGTGGTCCAACAGCCTGAAATGGGGGCAACGCGGGGCGATCAGGCCCGCTGCATTGCTCGGCGCTTCCGGCATCGCGATCGGCTCCCAATCGGCCACCCAGACAAGCCACCACCATACATCGACCGGAACAACCGCGCATCATCGCCCCAAAACCACCTGTAAGATATCTCCCCTCTCCCGCCGCTCGCGGCTTGGCGTACGCTTCTCCCCTCTGGGCTATCCCCATGACCCTCACCAACGGCCTCGCACCCACCCCACCCATGGGCTGGAACAGCTACGATTTCTTCGGCGGCTCGATCACCGAGGCGGAGTTCCGCGCCAACGTCGATTACATGGCCACCCACCTGCTGCGCTCCGCCTGGCGCTACGCCGTCATCGACATCGCATGGCACGCCGCGGAGAACGGCAAGGAGGAGCACGACATCGACGCCCACGGCCGGCTGCAGCCAGCGGCCGCGCGGTTCCCCTCCGCACGCGGCGGCGCGGGCTTCAAGCCGCTCGCGGATTACGTCCACTCCAAGGGCCTGCTGTTCGGCATCCACGTGATGCCCGGCGTGACCAAGCGCGCCGGCACGATGGGCTGCAAGGTCCTGGGCACCGACACCCCTGTAACCGACATCGCGATCCCGGACGAGCGCAACGAGCTCTGGCCCACCGAGTTGCACTACATCAAGCCCGACCACGCCGACGGCCAGTGCTACTACGACTCGCTCATGAAGCAGTACGCCGACTGGGGCGTGGACTTCATCAAAGCGGACGGCCCGGGGTTCCCTTACCGCCCCCGCGAGGTCGAGATGCTCGACCTTGCCCGACGCCGCGCGGGCCGGCCGATGGTGCTGAGCGTCTCCGCCGGCTGCACGCAATACAGCGCCCACATGAAACACCGGCAACAGCACTGCGAGATGTCCCGCATCTCCGAGGACTTCTGGGACCGCTGGCCGCAGCTCGAAACGATGTTCGACAACTTCCGCGCTTGGCGTGACCACTCCGGCCCGGGCCACTGGGGCGACGGCGACATGCTCCCGCTGGGCCGGATCGGCCAACGCCACCACCCCGTCAACCAGCCCGACCGCAAGACCAAGTTCACCTCGCACGAGCAGCGCACGCTCATGTCGCTCTACTGCATCGCCCAATCCCCGCTGATGCTCGGCGGCGATCTGCCCAGTAACTCGACGGAAGACCTGGCGTTGATCAATAACGATGAGGTGCTGGCCGTGAACCAGCACGGGCGGGACGGCCACGAGCTCTTCCGCGACTGCCACCACAACGCCCTCACCTGGCTCGCGGAACTACCCGACACGGGCGGGTGGGCGCTGGGGGTGTTCAACTTCAACTCCGTTGACACCCGCCGCGTCCCCATCCCGTGGAGCGAGACCGGCCTGCCGGCGGGCTGCAAAATCCGCGACCTGTGGGAGCACCGCGACATGGGCGCGGTCGGCGACGAACTCGTCGTCGACATCCCCCCGCACGGCGCGGGGTTGTACCGCGTCACGCCTGTCTTGTAGGGTGGCGTGCCCTCACTTTGGATGCTCGGCCACGAACCTCACAACCTCTTGGTTGAAGACTTCGGCGTAAGCGATGCTGCGAAAAACCCGCGGGTCAGTGCAGCCGCTGGGCAATGGACGACGGGGCAGGTCTTTCACGAGGTCCAGCCGGTTCCTGGGGATACCGGGGGCGTAAAGGGCGATCGTGCCCGTTTCACAGATGTAAAGCTCGCCGGAGGCGATTGCGGCCGATGCGTCGTGCAACGCCTCGGCGTGAACCTCATCGGGTGAAAAATCTCCGGGCCGGGTCGCGGCCTGCCCGTACTCCTTCTGCAACTCCGCGAGCTTTTCTTTAACGCGCCGCGCGTGCCCGCGCGGCATCACCTCGGGCCAGTGGTAGCGGATCGTTCCCGCCGGATCGATCAGGAAGGTCTGTCGCACCACGCGCTCAACCTTCTGCCCTGCGACGGTGCTGGCGACCCACGCCCCGTACCTCGTCATGACGGTGTGGTCGGTGTCGGACAACAGCGTGATCTTCAACTCATACTGCCGGCGGAAGAGGCGGTGCAGCGAGGGGTTGTCCGGGCTGACGCCCACGACGCTCGCCCCCATGTCGTTGAAGTTCTTGAGCAGGCCGGTGAACTCCGTCGCCTCACAGGTGCAGCCGGGGGTGTCGTCCTTGGGGTAGAAGTAGAGCACGACCCATCGGCCGCGGAAGTCCGCGAGAGTGTGCCACTCTTCCTTGTCGTCCTGCAGCTTGAAATCCGGCGCGGCGGAGCCGACGAGCGGGGAGCGTTTCGCCGCGGCGTTCTCCATGTCCGCCTCGGTGAGCCCGTGCGTGGAGCCCGTCGAGGCGCAACCCGCCAAACCGGCGAGCAAACCAATCCACAAAACAACCGCGGCCCGTGAGGCCAACACTCGGAGGCTCGAACGTAATAAATCCATCATGGCGTGTGCATCCTAAAAAGAAAGACGGCCCGGCGATCTCTCGCCGGGCCGTCCTAGTTTAGCTTCGCATCAAGTGATCAAAGGGATCACTTGTAGAAGTTGGTCGCCTCGGTCTCCTCGACCGGGCGGCTGAGGTTGTCGGTCGTCATCTTGGTGGAGAAGCGGACGTCGCCGGCGGAGAGCGCCTTGACGGTCACCTTCCACGTGGCCACGCCCTTGGCCGCCAGCGAGGGCAGCGCGGCGAAGGTGACGGTCTTGCCGTCGGCCTTGCCGGCGGTCGCGCCGGTGGCGGAGACGAACTGCATCGTGTCCTCGAGGGTGCAGGTGATCTTGATGTTCTGATCAACCGCGGAGCCCTGGTTGGTCACGGTGATGACGTACACCTCGTTGCCGCCGACCTCGATCGGGTCGTTCTCGTCAACAACTTCGAGCAGGACGGCGGGGATGCCCAGCGCCAGGGTCACCGGCGTGGCAACCTTGGCATCGGCACAGTAGGCGGAAGCGGAAACGGAGCTGTTGTAGGTGCCGATCGCGGTGGGTTCGATCATGACCGAGCCGCTGGAGGAAGCGCCGGGCTTGAGCGTACCGAGCTTCCAGACGTACTGGGTGCCGACGACGCTGGAGCCGGTCGCGGTATTGGCGACCTTGACGCCCGCGGGGGCGGTGTAGGTCAGGACGGTGTCGCGTGCGTCGCCGTCACCCTTGTTGGTGACGGTGAAGTCGATCTTCTGGGTGCGGCCGACGTAGAGCTTGCCGCCGTCGGTGGCGGTGAGCGTGAGGGCCGGGGCCTTGACGGCGGTGGCCGCGGTGGCGTTGGCCTTGAGGTCGCCCGTGGCGGCGGCGACGGCGTTGTGCGTGTACTTGCCGGTCGCCGAGGCCTTGAGGGTCTCGTTGATGGTCTTGGACTGGCCGGGGCCTAGGTCGCCGACGTTCACGGAGACGGCCGAGGCGCCGCTGCTGGAGGTCAGCCCCTGAGCCAGCGTCTCGGAGACGACGACGTTCCGGGCGACACCGGTGCCCGAGTTGGTGACGACGTACTGCACCGGGATGGGGTCACACTTGATGACCTCGGCCGGGGCGGTCAGAGCGAGCTTGAGGGCGGGTTGGACGACGTTGATCGTCGAGCAGGAGCGCTGGTCCCAGGAGGCGGTCACGCAGTTCTTGACCGGGTCAAGGCTGGTCGCCGAGCCGCGGACGATGATGGTCTTGGTCTCGGCGGGGGCGAAAGTGCCCAGGTTCCACCTGAGGACGCCGTCGGGCAGCGCCTGCGCCTGGGGCGAGCTGCCGTCCACCTTGAAGTGGCCCGCACAGACGTCGCTGATGACCACGTCACCCAGCGAGAGCTTGGTGAGGTTGGTGACCAGGAGCTTGTACTCGAAGGGTACGCCGAGGGTCACCTCGGCCGGGGCGACGCGTTCGACGGCCAGGACGCTCGTCTCACGGTAGCCGGTGGGGTAATACACGATTGACCCGGTCGGGGCCGGCGTCTTGGCGGCGGGCTTCTCCTCGACCGTCTCCGTGTTCTGGCAACCCAATTGGGTCACGACCGCCAGACCCAACAAAAGACCACACCATCCGCGTAGCTGACTGGTTTTCATAACTGCCTCCTTCTAAAAAGAATGCACATCTTCGTCGAAATGCCAATGGGTCAAATACTGTCTGACCGGATCGGACCCCGACTCCCTGAGACACATCTGTCCTATCTGATAAGAACCAATTATGGTCAAATGGTGGCCTGAGTCAATGCGACTTTGGTCCAATCACCGATTTCCTCCGATTTCCACAGTCGTATGTTCCGGTAATCCACGGGCTGAACCCATGCGAACGACTCAGCGTCAACTCGCCCTCTGCGTCGAACATCACGGCATGGCCCTGCGCGGCTCGGCCTATCTTCCCGCCGCCGAGGGCAGGCACCCCTCCGTGCTCTTATTGCATGGTTTCACCGGCCAGCGCATCGAGGCGGGCTTCATCTTCGTCCGCCTGGCCCGCGCCCTGGCGCAGCGCGGCATCGCGGCCGTCACCTTCGACTTCATGCACTCGGGCGAGTCGGACGGCTCGTTCGAGAACATGCTCGTCACCGGCGAGCTGGCCGACGCCCTGCACATGCTGCAATGGACGCAGAGCCAGCCGTTTGCCGATCGGTCGCGCAGCGGCGTGCTGGGATTCTCGCTCGGCGGGCTGGTGGCGGCCTGCGTCGCCGGTCGTGCGCCGCAATGCAAGGCCGTCGCCCTCATCGCACCCACCACGGTGACCAACCTCTGCCGCCACGCCACCAAGTCCAGCCCGCACGGCGAAAAAGGCCGCGTCGTCATCGGCCCGCACACGCTGCACGCCGGGTTCTTCGAGGACGCCCGCACGCTCGACCCCGTCATGGATGCCACGAAGCACCGCCGTCCCACGCTGCTCGTGCAAGGCACAGGCGACCAGGCGGTGCCCCCCGCGGTATCGAAGGAATACGTCGATGCGATGCGCGCCGCCGACGTGCCGCTGACCTACCACGCCATCGACGGCGCCGACCACGTCTTCAGCAGCCCGACGTGGCGCGATCAACTCATCACCACGACGGTGGAGTGGTTAGTCAAAAATCTGTGAGGTCTTGCAGAGTGGTGCTCACCCGCGCTTGCGGCTGGTCATCCACTGCCCGCGCGTCTCGATCGTCGTGCGGTACACCTGGGCGTCCGCCTCGCTGAAACAGCAGAACGTCACGCGCCCCGGCCGGTCGTGCGATTTCAACCAACCCAGCACGTGCCCCAGCGCAATCTTCGCCGCACGTTGTTTGGGGAAGCCGTACACCCCCGTGCTGATCGCGGGGAAGGCGATCGAGCCGATCGCGTCCCCCTCCGCCAGCGTCAGGGCCGTGTGGTAGCACGACGCCAGCAGCACATCCTCCGCGCAGTCACCGAGCTTCGTTGTCGGCAGGTCGTCGCCGTGCGACCAGACCGGCCCGACGGCGTGGATGACGTGTTTCGCCGCGAGCCGATACCCGCGCGTGATCTTCGCCGACCCCGTCGCGCACCCGCCAAGCTTACGGCACTCCTCCAACAGCTCCGGCCCCGCGGCGCGGTGGATCGCGCCATCCACCCCGCCTCCCCCCAGCAGCGACGTGTTCGCCGCGTTCACGATCGCCTCCACCGCCAGCTTCGTGATGTCCCCCACCACGACCTCGACCCCGTCTGCCGATGGCACAAGCACCTCGCTCATGGCGCCGAGTTTATCACGCGCCGCAGGAACATGATCCTCCGGGTGCCACGCTGCATCCCGGAGGGTGCGGCGTGCGAGAGGCACAAGGAGGTGATATTGAACACCCATGCGACGGGCCGAAACTGATCTGCCTCAAGTTTAGGTCTTTATCCATAAACCGACAGACACACCGCACCCTCCGGGATGCAGTGTGGCACCCGAGGCCCGCCCACGGGTATCATTAATGATCATCCGCTTCCGCAGGAGCCTCACATGACCGCCGTCGCCACACCACCCGTCGCCCCGACCACCCCCGCCGCACGGATCGAGGTGCCCAAGCCCCTCACCCGTGAGCAGGTCCGCTTCTTCATTGAAGAGGGGTTCCTCGTCGCCCCCGGCATGATCAAGCCCGAGGAGCTCGAAGAGCTCAAGGCCGACACCTGCAAGCTCGCACGGGGCGGCTATCCGTGTGAAAACCTCAAGCCCCTGCCCGCCGACACCAGCGACGAGGAGGTGCTCCGCACCATCCTCTGCATCCACCAGCCGCACTTCATCAGCCCGGTGATGCTCAAGTACGTGAACCACCCGGTCATGTGCGGCGCGCTCTCGCAGATCACCGCCGCGCACCTGCCGCACTGGGACGGCAGCGTGAAGTGCATGCAGTCGATGCTCTTCGTCAAGCCCCCGGGCTTCCAGGGCCAGGCGTGGCACCAGGACGAGATCTACATCCCCACGCGTGACCGCTCGCTCGTCGGCGCGTGGATCGCCATGGACGACGCCACCATCGAGAACGGCTGCCTCTGGGTCGTCCCCCGCTCGCACAAGACCGGCATGCTCTTCGACCAGCGCCCGCACAACAACCCGGACGAGTTCGACTTCGCCGGCGAGTCCTACGGCTTCAACGAGTCCGACGAGCGCCCCGTCGAGGTTAAGGCCGGCACCGTCGTCTTCTTCAACGGCTACCTGCTCCACCGCTCCCGCAAGAACCGCAGCAACGTCTTCCGCCGCGTCCTCGTGAACCACTACATGAACGCCTGGTCGCGCCTGCCCTGGTTCATGCCCGCCAACGACGGCAAGACCCCCATGCCCTCCCCCGCCATCCTCGACGTGCGCAACGTCGTCCCCGTCGCGGGCATCGACCCCTACGCCTACAAGGGCTACGAAACCCCGGCGAAAAACGTCTGGCTCCGCTCCTGCAAGGCGAATCAGAAAGAGACCCCCGCCGCCGCGGACCATCAGAAGTCGGCGCCGAACAAAGAGCCGGACAAGAAGTGATTTTCACTGGACGCCGCCCCGTTTAGCGCCGCCCCGAACGGCGCAGGCTTCTCCGCCTACAAGTTATTTTCGCGCAGCGCCAACGGCGGATCGAGAATCTCTTTGAGGATCATCGCCTCGCGCAGCGAGCGCCCCATCACCATGCCGGTGCGGGATCGCGTCCCCGGTACGGCCACGACCTTCCCGGAAACGGGCTGCGCGGCCGTCGCGGCCTGTGCCGCCGCCGGCGCATCGGCCGTGCCCATCGGCTTATCCATCGCGACGCGGCGGTCGTCGTCGTGCTTGCGCACCGCGGCCTGCTGGGCCTGCTTCTGCCTCTGGTTCTCCGCCACCGCGCGCTGCGCCGCCTCCACCCGTCGGCGCTTCGAGGTCGCAGCCGCCAAGCGGTCGCTCTCCTGCCGGTTCACCGGCGCGCCCCGCGGCGCCTGCTGCGGTTGTGCAGCCTGCTGGGTCTTCCGCAGTTCCTGCGCACGCTGCTCGTATTTCTGCCGCGCCCGCGCACGTTCGAGCCGCTCCGCCAGCGTCATGTTGCCAGGCTCGGTCCCGGCCGCCGGCCTCGCGGCAGGCGCGGGCCGCTGCACCGCCGCGCGGCGCTCCAACTCCGCCCGGCGCCGGGCCGCGGCCTCCTGGATGTCCTCGGTGCTCATCCCCCCCGATGTCGTCCCAGATTGTGTACCGGACAACCCGCCCCTCGACTCCTGCTCGATCTGTTGACGCCGACGCTCCTGCGCAACCTTCGCCTCGTCCATCTGCTTCTTGATCCAACGCACCACGTTGAACCCTACGATGATCAGCACGATCACCGCGCCGCCTATGTTGCCCGCCGCGAGCGTCACCAGGGCAATCGTCGTCATCACCGCGCTCCTTCGGCCATCAGTGTATCCGACGGCTCCACGCGGAACACCGGCCGGCCCCCGACGCCCCCCGCCACCGCCTCCAGCCGCACGCGGTACACCGGCTCCAGCACCCCCGCCGTCAGCACCTCCGGCCACGCCCCCATCGCCGCCATCTTCCCCCCGTCCATCAGCCACACCTCGTCGGCGTACCGCGCCGCCAGGTTCAGATCATGCAGCACCACCAGCACCGCCATCCCGCGCCGCGCCTGCGCCGCCAGCCGGCCCATCATCTGGTGGACGTGCCACAGGTCCATCGCGCTGCCCGGCTCGTCCAGCAGCATCACCCGACCGCCACCCGCCGACTGCGCCACCGCCCGCGCCAGGAGCACACGCTGTTGCTGGCCGAACGACAGGTGGTTGAACACCCGCCCGCGAACTTCAACAAGATCGCACCCGCGGATCGCCTCCTCCACCGCCCCCGGCGACGGCGCCGCGGCGTAAAGCCCCATCGCTACAACCTCCTCCACCGTAAACGCAAAACCAGCCGTCGCGCGCTGCGGCACGTAGCTCATCACCGCCGCGCGCCCGCGCGGGCTCATCGAACCGACCGGTTTCCCGTCGATCGTCACCGCCCCCGACCAGGGCGCGAGCTGCCCGAGCATCAGTTTCACGAGCGTGGACTTGCCCGCCGCGTTGGGGCCCAGCAGCACCGTCACGCGGCCTGCCCTGAGCCCAGCGGACAGACCCTCCACGATCGCCCGGTCACGCTCGTAGCCGAACCGGACGTTCTCGATCTTCAACACCGCCGCCGGCGTCTTCGTCTCCGCTGGCGTGGTCATGCCTTCTTCCATTTGATGGTGCACCCGATCGCGTGGGTCGTCGGCTCGGCCACCGGCCGACCGGCGATCAACGCCTCCACCGCGTCACGCAGCGGCCGCCGCGTCACCCGGTCCGGGTTCTGGTAGTTATCGTCGATACCCCCTTCGTAACGGCACTCGCCCTTGCCGTCGAGCACGAAGACCTCCGGCGTCCGCTCCGCGCCGTAGGCGTCCGCCACCGCCTGGTCCTCATCTCGCAGGTAGGCGAAGTTCAACCCCCACGCGGCGGCCTGCTTCTTCATGTTGTCGAAGCTGTCATCAGGGTAGGTCGCGGCGTCGTTGGAGCAGATCGCAAGCAGGCGGGCCTTGGGCACCTCCTTCTGCAACGCGATCAGCCGGGGGATGTACGCTTTCACGTAGGGGCAGTGGTTGCAGATGAAGAGGACGACGGTGGCGGGTGACTTGGCCAGTTCATCGCGAAGATGGACCTGGCTGCCCGCGACGGCGGGGAGCGTGAAATCGGGGGCTTTGTCGCCGGGTTTGAGCTTGGGGTTCATGGCTTCTTCCCTTAGCCCCCGGCTCCGCCGGGGGGTTCTTCGTTGGATCAACGTACTTGCGGCGCTTTGCGGTTACCGGTGATCGCTCGCGGAACCCCCCGGCCGAGCCGGGGGCTATGGGAGCGAAGAAAGCAGTACCGCGGCCGCCTGTGTTACCAGACCCGGCGGCGCGGCCGGGGCTGTCTGGGGGAGACGCGGGGCATTTTACGACAATAAGGCTTAGGTCGGCGGGCCGTCGGTCCGATACTTGACTGGGCTCAACCTGCGCCCAACGCGCGTTCCCCGGCGAGCGATCAATGTCCACCAAGCCAGCCCCAGCCCAACCCGCCAAAACGCCCGACTCCCATCAGGTGATGAACCTGCTGTCGGACGTCGAGCAGCGGCTGTCGCAGCTCAAGCAGTGGCAGCAGGAGAGCGACTCCCACGCCCAGGAGCTGGCCCAGCACGAGGCCCAGATCGCCGAGCGCGAGGCCGCGCTGGAGAAGCGCGCCGCCGAACTGGATCAACTCAATAAAAAAGTGACCGCCGAGCGCGAGGGCTTCACCGCGCTGAGAGCGGAGATCGAGACCCGCAAGACCGACCTCAGCGCCCAGCAGGCGGAGCTGAAGCGGGCCTCCGAGCAGTTGACGCAGTCCCGCCAGGAGATGGAGGCCCAGCGCAAGGAAGTCACCGCGGCCCGTCAGAAGATCGAACACGACAACGCCGAGTTGGACCAGGAGCTCAAGACCCTCGAACAGCTCCAGCAGGAGCTCAACTCCCGGGCGTCGGCCTTCGAGCAGGAGCGGACGACTTTCGAGGCCCGCGCCAAGCAGGCGCACGCCGAGGAACGGGCGCAGATCGAAAAGGTCCGCGCCGAGGTCGCCGAGCAACAGAAGAAGGTCGAAGACCAGGTCCGCGAGGTCGAGGAACGGCTCCTGAACCAGGAGTCGCAGCGGACGGAGTTGGACAACCACTCCGCCGAGCTCGACACGCAGCGCCGCGCCCTGGCCGACGAGCGTGAGCAGCTCGACAAGGCGCGCACCGAGACCGAGCGCCTGCAGGCGCAGGTGCGCGAGGCGCAGGCGTCGCTCGAGCGTGAGCTCGAGGCCCGCACGCAGGCGCAGCAAGAGTTTGAGGGCCACCGCAGCGAAGCCGAGTCATTCCGTAAATCAATCGAACAGGACCGCGCCGCCCTCGAACAGGATCGGCAGAAGCTCGACGCCGGCCGCCAGGCGCTGGAGCAGGAAGACGCCCGCCTGCGCGAGCTTAAGGCCGCGCTGGAGGCCGAGGCCACCGCCTTCGAGCAGGCGCACAAAGACCTGGACGGCCGCGCCGCATCACTGGAAAAGCTCGGCAAGGAACTGGAGGCGCAGCGCGCCGCCCTGGCAGTCGCCGCCAAGACCAGCGACGCCGACCGGCTCAACACGATCACGCTCCGCGAGCAGCTCGAGAGCGACCGCGAGAAGATCCGCGAGCAGCAGCGTGCCCTCGAGGCCGAGCGGGCCAAGCTCGCCGCGCTTGAATCGAAGGCCGCCGAGAATGCCGAGTCGCACGAGGCCGCGCGGGTGAAGCTCGAATCCGTCCGCAAGGACCTCGAACAGCAGTTCTCGCAGAAGACCGTCGCCGAGGCGCAGAAGCTCTCCACGAAACAGGCGGACGTCGAGAAACGCGAGGCGGAGCTGGAGCAGAAGCTCAACTCCTACCGCGAGATGGTGCAGCGTGGTAAGGACCAGCTCGTCGCCGAGCGTGAGAACCTGCGTCGGCTTGAGCAAAGCGTCGAGGAGCGCGCCGAGAAATCGCGGCAGAAGACCGAGCGCATCAAGCAGGCCGACGGCATCCTCGCCGCCCGCCGCGACAAGCTCCACAAGTACAAGAAGCTCCTCCGCACCCGCTCCCGCAAGATGCAGGAGGAGCAGCTCAAGATAGACTCGATGTCGCAGCAGTACGCCGGCATGCTCCAGCAGCGGCAGGTGCTGCTGGACGTCAAGCGTTTCCTGGCCGCCAGCGAGACGGAGATGGTGCGCCGCTGGTCGGTGCACCGGGCGTCGGGGCTGGTGATCGGCTCGGTGCTGGCGGTGGTGTTCCTGGCGATGTTCAGCTACGCCGTGGGCCAGCGCGCCGTCGAGCCCGTGTGGCGCGCCACACTGCAGCTCGACGTCGCGGTCAACCCCGAAGACCCCGCCGACAAGGACCAGGCCCAGTGGCTCGCCAAGCAACGCGAGGTCCTGGCCGGCGACCCCGTCCTCAAAGAGACGATCAGCCAGCTCGCCCAGCGCGGCGTGTCGGCTTTCGACCAGCCCACCGACCTGCGCGACAATCTGGCCACCCACCTCAAGGTCGAATCCACCCAGCCCGGCCGGCTCATCTTCGATTACCAGGTCAACAACGCCGACCTGACCGTGCCCCTGCTCGACTCGCTGGGCCGGGCGTACATCGGCTACCGCATGTCGCAGGACCGCAAGACCGATCAAAACCACTCGGTCAAGGTCGTCCAGGCCGCCGCACGCGACATTACGCCCGTCTCTGATGGCCGCATGCGGCTCACGCTCATCCTTTTCGGCGCGTCGCTGCTCCTGAGCCTGCTCGTCGCCGCGGGCCTGCGGTTCTGGCTCCTGCGTTCCACCCGGGTGTTCGATACCCAGGAAAACCCCGGCCTCGAATACCTCGACAACGCCGACGCCTGGCCCGACACGCCCACCCCCAAGACCGACGACCTGGGCTGACCGGGACCGCAAGCCGGACAGCGAGCCCGGCCGCCCCTGCCCGGCGACTCTTCATCTTCATTTCCCGCCCTATTCCGCCATCCCGCCGGGCCCGGGACGGGCCGATTCGCTACCCACCCCCCAACTTGACAGAATCCGCCGATCCGTTACTCTACTTGGCCCGCATTTAGGCGGGTTCTTTAGCGATAGGACCGCGATGAACCGTCAGACTTTCCAAGCCAAGCCCGGCCAGGTTGCCCAGAACTGGTTGCTCGTGGACGCCACCGACCAGACCCTGGGTCGCCTCTCCAGCAAGCTGGCCACGATCATCATGGGCAAGCACAAGCCCGAGTACACCCCGCAGACCGATACCGGCGACTTCGTCGTCATCATCAATGCGGAGAAGATCAAGCTCACCGGCAACAAGGCCGACCACAAGTTCTTCCAGACCTACAGCGGCTACCCCGGCGGCCAGAAGCGGTTCAGCTACCGCACCATGATCGCTGACAAGCCCGAGCTGCTCATCGAGCGTTCGGTCCGCCGCATGCTCCCCCGCAACAAGCTCTCCCGGCACATGCTCGACAAGCTCAAGATCTACCGCGGCACCGAGCACCCGCACCAGGCGCAGCAGCCCGTGCCGACGTCTCTCTGATTTTTCCCGCAACGCCCGTTCACTGAACCCAACCGCACACGACGACACAGGTGACCACGATGGCCGAAGAGACGACGACAACGACCGCCACGATCGAGAAGCCCGGCGTGGTTAAGCAGCAGGTCCGCTCCGCCGGCCCCGATAAGGCCGGCTTCTACTGGGGCACGGGCCGCCGCAAGACCGCAGTCGCGCGTGTCCGCCTCAAGGCCGGCTCCGGCAAGGTCTCGATCAACGGCCGCGAGGTCGCCAAGTTCTTCACCGAGATCCGCGACCAGACCGAGGTCGCCCTCCCGCTGAAGGTGACCAAGATGGAAGCCTCGGTCGATGTGTTCGCCAACGTCCGCGGCGGCGGCTACATGGGCCAGGCCGGCGCGGTCAAGCTCGGCATCGCCCGCGCCCTCAAGGGCTTCGACGCCACCCTCGAACCGATGCTCCGCGAGCACGACCTGCTCACCCGCGACGCCCGCGCCGTCGAGCGTAAGAAGTACGGCCAGGCCGGTGCACGCCGCCGCTACCAGTTCTCCAAGCGCTAAATCGACCTCCCGACAACCCGATTTCAACGCAACACCCGTCACCCGACGGGTGTTGTTTTTTTTGACACTCTGTATGGGTGCCACGCTGCATCCCGATAGGGTGCGGCGTGTCTGTCGCCACGGAATCAGGCCTTCATGCCGCGGATCGATCCCGCCCTGTCGCGCCGGTCCGTGCATGATTGCCCAACGCATCCCGCACACCGCACCCTATCGGGATGCAGTGTGGCACCCATCGATGGCGTTATCATGTACCGGCCCGTCCCTTGGATTGCCCATGAAACTCACCCCCGAACAGATCGACTTCTTCTGGCAGAACGGCTACCTCTCCTGCGAGAAGTTCCTCACCGACGACGAGATCGTCATGTACCGCGCCGAGTACGACCGCGTCTTCGACGAGGCCAACCAGTCCGGCCGGCTCCGCAACCTCTCCGAACCCAAGGCCGACGCCGCCGCGACCGCCACGCAGGCCCCGCCCAAGCGCATGCTCCAGATCGTGCAGATGTGCGAGCGCAGCCTCCTCTTCCACAAGTTCATCTACGAGCCGCGCCTGCTCGACATCGTGCAGGACCTCATCGGCCCCAACCTCATGCTCTTCCACGACCAGGCGCTCTACAAACCCGCCCACCACGGCGGGCCCGTCCCCTGGCACCAGGACAACTCCTACTGGCGCTGCTCCCCCGCCAACCTCGTCTCCTGCTGGATCGCCCTCGACGACGCTGTCCGCGACAACGGGGCCATGCAGTTCATCCCCGGCAGCCACCTCACCCCCGTGTGGCACGGCCCGAGCGATTCCGACGCCCTCATCCGCGCCAACGTGGACGACTCCCGCGCCGTCTGCGTCGAGCTCCCCGCCGGCGCCTGCACCTTCCACCACTGCCAGACCCTGCACTTCACCCAGCCCAACACCACCGACCGCGACCGCCGAGCCTTCGTCATCCACTACATGCCCCCCGGCACGCGCAGCGCAAACACCAAGGGCGAGGTTATCCACGCGGATTTCGCCCACCCGGTGCTGCGTTTGAGTTTCTAATCTCTCGATTGGTCTCAGTTGTCGGGTGCCACACTGCATCCCGTAGCGGCTGTGTTCCTTGTCAAGCATTTTTGACGGCGTCGAGCTGATCCCATGTGAGGTTCTCCCTGAGCATGGCGTTGAGCAGTGCCAGGAGCTTGTGCATGGCGGCGACGATGACGACCTTGTTGGGCTTTCCCGCGG
>JAIOPN010000051.1 GCA_021413865.1 Planctomycetota bacterium
GACTTCGCCTTCACGGTGGGCTCGCCGGGCCTGCCCAACGTGACACGGAGCTACGACAGCTTCGAGGATGCGGCGGTGGAGGCGGGGCGTAGCCGCATCTATGGCGGCATCCACTACGAGTTCACCAACCAGGCCTCGCAGGTGGTGGGGGCAGAGATCGGCAACTGGGTGCTCAACGCCTTCGACATCGCCGAGGACGTGCAGGCGCCCAAGGTCACGGTCGCGGCCCCCCCGGACAACCAGGTGGCGACGACGAACATCACGCTCACGGGCAAGGTGCTTGACAACCTCTCGGGCGTGGCGAGCCTCACCGCCAAACTGGACAACGGGTCGTATGCCGCCGTCGCCTTCGACTCCGCGGGCAACTTCTCGTTGCCAACCAATCTCGCCCTCAATGGCAGCGCCGACGGCAAGCACACCTTCACACTCATCGCCACCGACAACGCGGGCAATGCCTCGGCGCCCCTGGTCTATACGTTCTCCCTCGACACGCAGAACCCGGTCATCACCGTCAGCCTGCCGGGGGCGGGGGCGACGCTCGTGCAAGGCTCCCTGCTCAGCGGCACGGCCAACCCGACGGGGTCAACCCTCGTCAGCCTGAGTTATGTGTTCGATGCGGGCACCCAGCAGGCCGGCTCCGTCATGCCCGTCATCTTCGAGCCGACGACCGGCGCGTTCAGCCAGGTGCTGGATATCTCGAAGCTGGCCGTGGGCGCGCACACGCTGACGGTCACAGCGACCGACGCCGGCGGGTACGTCGCGTCGAGCGTGATCAACGTCACGCTGCCCGAAGCGCCGCCGCTGCGCATCGCCGACCTTACCCCCGCCGACGGGGCGGAGGAGATCGGCGTCACCTACCGGCCCAAGATCACCTTCACCAGGCCGATCGATAAGTCCACGCTCACCACGTCCAACTTCTACGCCACGGACTCCACCGGGCAGGTCATCCCGTCCAACCTGGTCGTCAGCGACGACGGCACCTACGCGGTGCTGCTCTTTACAGAGGCGATGCCCGGCGGCTCGACGGTCACGCTGCACGTCAACGGCGACACCATCCTGCCGGCCCCCGGAACTACCGGCGGATCGCTCGATGCGGACGACGATGGAATCGCGGGGGGCGTCTTCGAGTCCTCCTTCACCACCGTCAGCCTCGCGCCGCTGACGGGCACGACGCTCTCGGGCGTCGTGGTCGATCCGGGGACGGACAAGAAGCCCAATACCTTCGACGACACCCGAGCGGGCGCCGACCAGACGCTGATGACCGCCGACGACGTCTATCTCAACCCGATCGTGCACGCGCACGTGTATATCATCGGGTTCGAGGGGGTTGACGGCTTCGACACCTACACCAACGCGCAGGGCCAGTTCAGCTTCGCCACGGTGCCCGCGGGCGACATCAAGCTGGTGGTCGACGGCCGCACGGCGACCAATGCGCCCAGCGGGGTCTTCTTCCCCGAGATGGTGATGGACCTGCAACTGCTGGCGGGGACCGACAACCACGTGATGGACGCGATGGCCCTGACGCTGGGCCACCACACCAACACCGGGGCCAAGGCCACGTTCCTGCCGCGCCTGGCGACGTCCATTCTCAAGCCCGTCAGCAACAGCGTGCCCACGGTCGTCGTCGCCGACGAGGCCTCGGCCCCGGACCTGTCGCCAGAGCAGCGCGCCCTGCTGACCATCACGATCCAGCCCGGCACCGCCATCGGCTTTGATGGCCAGCCGATCGCTAACCCCACGGTCGGCATCGCCACCGTCCCAGCCGAGCTCGTGCGCGAGATGCTCCCGCCGGGGCTCCTGCAGCACAGCTTCGACATCACCATCCAGGCCCCGGGCGTGGCGGTCTTCAGCATCCCCGCCGCCATCACGTTCCCCAACGTCTTCGGCGCCGCCCCCGGCACCAAGCTGAATCTCCTCTCCTTCGACCACACCACCGGCCGGCTTGTGCTCGACGGCACCGCCACCGTCACCGCCGACGGCAAGGCGGTCGTCTCCGACCCCGGCTCGGGCGTCACCCACCCGGGTTGGCACGGACAACCCCCCCCCGGGGACCCGAATGACGACGATGACGACGACGATGATGACAACAACGACGACAACGACAACGACGACGACGGTGACCCGGACGACTCCGACCCGGACGACGACAACGATGGCACGCCCGACGATGGGGACGACGACGACGACAACGACGGCACGCCGGACGGCGATGAAGACAACGACGGGGACGGGGATCCCGACGACAGCGACCCCGATGATGACAACGACGGCGACCCGGACGACTCCGACGACGACGACGACAACGACGGCACCCCCGACGACGAGGAAGACAACGACGGCGACGGCGACCCTGACATCTCCGACCCGGACGACGACAACGACGGCACGCCCGACGCGGGCGACACCGACGATGATGGCGACGGAACCCCCGACGACCAGGAACAACCCGGCAGTTCACAGACCGCGGACCCGGTCGTACTGCCGATGATCACCGGCCAGCTCGGCCTGTTCCCGACCCTGGCGTGGAGCGCGCCGGCCAAGGTGGTCTCCGATCCGGCGCCAAAGCAGCAGCCTTACTTGAAGGTGACCATCGACGTGGACGGCCCGCTGTCGGACTACATGAGTCCGGCCGGGGACCTGGCGCTGGACTCGCAGACCTTCACCCTCTCCGCCGGTTCGGGCGACACCAAGGTGTTCGGCGGGTTCGCCAAGCTGTACGACGAGTTGTACGGCCCCGGCGGGATCATGAACCTCAACCGCGACCAGTTGTATGGCTCGAAGGTCAAGATCACCGAGGAGGCCGGGCAGGCCGGCGGCGCTGTTAATACCACCATCAAGACGTACTACCTGTACCGCTGGGTGGACGTGGTCGATCCCATCCACGCGCAGTTGCAGGACGGGGCGACCGCGCAGTTCGCCCGGACCCTGGCCGACGGCAGCGGCGGGTTCGTGCGCCAGAAGAACGTGGACGCCCACGTGCCCACGGGCTTCGCGACGGAGTTCGAGTCCGGCGACCTGTTGAGCACTGCGTTCGGTTACGGCGTCGGCGTCTCGGGCAGCACGACGGCGACATGGACCTTCGATCCTTACCTGAGCGGGAAGCGCACCGACACCATCGAGATCCACGCCGAGGGTCTGGACGTGGGCGCGTTGACCGCGCAGGGCACGGCGACGAACAAGACCAAGATCAGCATCAACGCCGACGGCTACAAGGCAGAACTCGGGCGCGTGATCCAGGCGTTCAAGCCCGCGGTGTTCCCCGGGGCGGACCTGGCGTTCGGCACCGGCGATGACGTGAACTTCATCATCTATGACTACGGCGGGGGCGTGGCCAACGGCCGCGTCACCTTTGGGGCCGATGGTCTGCCAGGGGCGGCCGGGGTGGACGACAACGGCGATGGCACGGTCGACGATTTCAGGGAGTTCGGCAGCGGCGACGACAACACGCGCATCGTCTCGTTCACGTTCCAGGGTGCGTTTGCGTCGGTCATGCCGGGCACGGGCTACTCCCAGTCAACCCTCGACGCGGTGCTGAGCGATCAGGCGGCACAGTTGCAGGCGGCCGTTGCGGCAGATTACGCCGGCGTGGCGATGGGTTACGAGGTCGTAGCTTCCAACTCCGGGGCTGATGTCACGATGAATTGGAAGGACCTGGGCACGGGCTACTATGGCTTGGCCGATTTTGATCTCGACAAGCCCTACCTCGGCGCGTTCCTGGCCACGCCATCGATTGGTGAGGCCGCCAAAGAGATTGCTCTCGCTGAAGGCCTAAACATCAAGGCCAGCAACTCAGGTAATTTCGCGGTTGGTATCAACGTTTCCGAGAAATCCACCGGTAGTTTTGCGCAGTTCATGGCCAACACCGTCAGCCACGAGCTGGCCCACACATTCGGTGTGTACGACGCGTACCTCAATGGCACCGGTGGGGCCACCAACGTCGATCCGCCCAACGACCTCATGCGTGCGGGCAATGATTTTGACGGCGACCTGACTTTCGCCACCTTCAACCTCAACATCCTCAAGGCGGCGCAGGGCATTCAGGACAACGGCGATACCCCGCTGACCGCCGACGTGACGCTGTACCGCAACAACTTCAACCTGCCCGGCAGCGCGACGGGCATCCGTGACGAGACCTCCGTACTGGCGCCGGTGCTGGGCGTGGCCTCGGGTGGCGCGGACCTGCTCCCGGGCCAGACCGTTGAACTGGGCGAGGCGGTGGCGGACGGCACCGGCGGGGCCCTCATCACGCGCAACGTGACGCTGACGAATACCGGGCTGGCGGACCTGACGCTTGGCTCGGCGGCACTGACCGGCGGCGCGGCGGGGTTCTCGATCACCAGCGCTTCCGTTGCGGGCACGGTGCTGACGCCAGGCCAGAGCGCGACGGTGACGGTGCGCTTCGACCCGACCGCCATCGGGGCCTTCGGTGACACGCTGCGCATCACTTCCGACAGTGACGGCGCGACGACGTTCGACGTGCCGCTGCACGCCTCCTCGTACGCGCAGGCGGCGACGGCCGTGGCCAAGATCGCGGCTAACAACAACCTCGGCGGCGCCCGCGCCGGGCAGGGGACCAACCAACAGACCCAGGTCTTCACGATCAGCAACAGCGGCGCTCAGCCGCTGACGCTCAGTGCCTTCACCTTCGCGCAGGGGGGCGAGCAGTTCGCCTTCCTCGGCCTGCCCAGCGACTTGTCAACCAACCCCATCACGCTGGCGCGAGGCCAGTCCTTCACGTTCGGTCTCTCATTCAGCCCGGACGCCACCGGCCTGCAGCGCGCGGCGATCAACGTCGCCACCAACGACGCGGGGCAGTCGGTTCTTCACCTGGGCGCGGTCGGCACGGGGCTGGCGGGCGTGGTCAAAGCGGACTGGGGCAATGACTACGTCGCGGTGCAGATCGGCGACGCGGCCCCGTTGCACACGCGCACCGACGCGGGCGGCGCGTTCCACGTCTTCCTGCCGTCCTTGTCGCGTTACCGCACCACGATCTTCGATCCGCAGACCCGGCTGGTCGGCATGACGACCGGCAAGACCGGGCCCTCGGGGACGAAGACCTCGCTGGCGCGGGACATGCGCTTCGACGCCAGCACCGCGCCCGACACCGATTACGACGGTCTGCCCGACGACATTGAGCTGGCGATCGGCTCGGCGCCCAACCGCGCCGACTCGGACAAGGACGGGCTCTCCGACGCCTTCGAGATCGAGCAGGGCCTGGACCCGTTGGGCGGGCTGGGCATCCCCGTGGGCATCGTGGCCGCGGTCCCGCTGCAGGGCGAGGCCAAGGACATCGTCGTCGCCGGTTCCACCACCGACCCGGCGGGTCAACTGGCCTACCTCGCGACCGGCTCCAACGGGCTGGCCATCGTCGATGTCACCAACTTCCGCACGCCCGTCGTCCGCGGCCAGATCACGCTGCCCGGCGGTGGCGTGAGCGTCTCGGTTGACAGCGGCTTGGGCATCGCCGCCGTGGCCTCCACCACGGGCCTCAATCTCGTCAACGTGGCCAACCCCGCCAGCCCCGCGCTCCTCCGCACCATCGACTTCGCCGCGGAAAAGGTCGAGGTGTTCGACGGCGTGGCTTACGCGATCGCCGGCTCGGCGCTCCGCGCTTACGAGCTGACCTCCGGCGAGGAACTCCAGCGGCTGCCCCTGGGCAACAGCATCACCGCCTTCGCACGCGAGGGCGAGACGCTCTACACAGTGGACTCGGCCAATGTCCTGCGCGTCATCGACATCAGCGGGCCGACGGCCGTGCTGCGCGGCTCCCTGACCCTGACGGCCAGCGGCGGCGAGATGTTCGTGGGCAACGGCCTGGCCTACGTCGGCGCCGAGACGGGCTTCAACGGCGGCTTTAGCGTCGCCAACGTCAGCAACCCCGCCGCGCCCACGCTGGTCAGCGGCCCCGACCTCACAAGCCTCGCCGGCCGGGCCATCGCGCTCAACGGCTCGGGCCTGGGCGTCTCCGTCGGCAAGCCGGGCAACGGCAACAACGTCCTCCACCTCCTCAACACCACCGACCCGGCCAACACCGGCAGCCTCGTCACCGCGATTAATCTCCCGGCGTTCCCGCGCGCCGTCGCCCTGGCGGCGGGCATCGCGCTGGTCGCCGATGACACAGCCGGTCTGCAGGTGGTCAACTACCGCGACTTCGACAACCTGGGCAACCCGCCGACCGTCACCATCTCCAGCTCCATCGCCGATGCGGCCCCGGGCACCGACGGGGTGCAGGTCGAAGAGGGCGCGGTCATCCCCATCGCCGGCCAGATCGCCGACGACGTCCAGGTGCGCAGCGTCGAGGTCCTTGTTAATGGCCAGGTCGTGCGCAACGACGTCTCCTTCCCCTTCGATCTCAACGTGACCGCGCCGCTGCTATCGAGCGGGACGACGGCGATCCGTGTGGAGGTCCGGGTCACCGACACCGGCGGCAACTCGACGCTCTCGTCGCCGTTGAACTTCGGCGTGATCGCCGACCAGACGCCGCCGACGATCGTCGGCGTCTTCCCGGCCGAGGGTGTCACGGGCAGCCAGTCCCTGCGCATCATCCGCCTCGACTTCTCCGAGCCGGTCAACCGGGCCACGATCAACGCCTCGACGGTCAAGCTGCTGGGGTCGGACAACCTGCCCCTGACGCCGACGAGCATCCAGTTCCGCCGCAACGACCGGACGGTGATGCTGACCTACGCCGCGCTGGGA
Organism: Planctomycetota bacterium; assembly: GCA_021413865.1. Lineage (GTDB taxonomy): Bacteria > Planctomycetota > Phycisphaerae > Phycisphaerales > Phycisphaeraceae > JAIOPN01. Next base: position 6,697 of record JAIOPN010000051.1, read on the forward strand.
GACGGGGCGCACCAGGTCCGCGCCAACACCACGGCCATCAAGGACCGCGCGGGCAACGCGGTGGGCGGGGCCGAGTTCGTCAGCAACTTCTCGGTCGGACAGGCCTCGATCGGCTGGATCAACACCGCCGGCGGCTTCTGGGACGACCCCGCCAACTGGGACGCGGGCCGGGTGCCCGGCGCAAACGACGACGTCATCATCGACGTCCCCGGCGACGTCGCCATCACGTTCCGTCAGGGCGATGTGACCATTGCCGGCCTCACGTCGAACAACCCCTTCACCATCACCGGCGGCAATCTAACCGTCACCGGCACCGTGCAGGTCAACAACACCTTCACGCTCGGCGGCGGCACGCTGCACAACACCCACATCCTCGCGGGCACCGGCGGGCAGGGCGTGACGATCGCCGGATCGAACGCCACGCTCGACGGGGTGACGAGCGACGCGAACCTGAACCTGACCACGGCCAGCACCGCGGTCACCATCACCAACGGCCTGACGCTCAACGGCATCCTGACCCTCGGGGCCAACTACACCCGCGCCGTCTTCAACGGCACGCAGACACTGGGCGGCACCGGCTCGGTGGTGTTCGGTGATTTCTACGCCAACCCGCTTATCGTCGGGCAGACCGGCACGACGCTGACCATCGGTCCCAACATGACGATCCACGGCGGATCGGCACAGGGCTACGGCGGGCAGATCGGTTACAGCGATTACTTTGGCGGCGGAAACAACACTTCGATCATCAATCAGGGCACGATCAATGCCGACGTCAACGCCACGGGCCTGACGATCCGTATCCCCGGCACCGGGACCACCACGAACGCGGGCTCCATGCTCGCCACCAACGGCGGTTCCCTCCGTGTTGACGCCCTCCGCAACCAGGCGGGCAAAACGGTCACCGCCACCGCGTCCACACTTCGTCTTGAAGGCGCGTGGGACAACGACGGCACGATTTCCTTGACGAACTCCACCCTGAACCTCGGTGGCACGTTTGCCAACGCCGACATCGGCACGCTCAACCGCACGGGCGGCGCGGTGAACCTGACCGGGGTGCTGACCAATACGGGCGCCACACTGGCGCTCGACGCCGCGACGGGCTCGTGGAACCTGGCGGGTGGCACCATCGCCGGCGGTACGGTCTCGGCGACCGGCGGCGCGGCGCTGACGGCGACGACCAGCGGCGGAACGCTCGACGGCGTCATCCTCTCGGCCGACCTGAACCTGACCACGGCCAGCGCGTTGGTCACCGTCACCAACGGCCTGACGCTCAACGGCGTCCTGACCCTCGGGGCCAACTACACCCGAGTGACCTTCAATGGCACGCAGACACTGGGCGGCACGGGCTCGGTGGTGTTCGGCGACTTCTACGCCAACCCGCTCATCGTCGGGCAGACGGGCACGACGCTGACCATCGGTCCCAACATGATGATCCACGGCGGGTCGGCGCAGGGCTACGGCGGTCAGATCGGCTACAGCGATTACTTTGGCGGCGGCAACAACACCTCGATCATCAACCAGGGCACGATCAATGCCGATGTCAACGCCACGGGCCTGACGGTCCGCATCCCCGGCACCGGGACCACCACCAACGCGGGCTCCATGCTCGCCACCAACGGCGGCTCCCTCCGTGTTGACGCGCTCCGAAACCAGGCGGGCAAGACCGTCACCGCCACCGCGTCCAGCCTCCGTCTCGAAGGCGCGTGGGACAACGACGGCACGATCAGCGTGACCAACTCGACCGTGACTCTAGGAGGCACGTTCGCCACGGGGGACATCGGCACGCTCAACCGCACGGGCGGCACGGTCAATCTCACCGGTGTATTGACCAACACGGGCGCCACGCTCGCCCTCAACGCCGCGACGGGCTCGTGGAATCTGGTGGGCGGCACCATCATCGGCGGCACCGTCACGGCCACCGGCGGAGCGGCGCTGACGGCGACCACCAGCGGCGGAACGCTCGACGGCGTCATCCTCTCGGCCGACCTGAACCTAACCACGGCCAGCGCGCTGGTCACCGTTACCAACGGCCTGACGCTCAACGGCGTCCTGACCCTGGGCGCCAACTACACGCGCGCCATCTTCAGCGGCACGCAGACGCTCGGTGGCACGGGTTCGGTGGTCTTCGGCGACTTCTACGCCAATACCCTCAACGTCAACCAGAGCGGCACCGCGCTGACCATCGGTCCCAACATGACGATCCACGGCGGTTCCGCTCAAGGCTACGGTGGCCAGATCGGCTACAGCGACTACTTTGGCGGCGGCAATAACATCTCGATCATTAGCCAGGGCACGATCAACGCCGACGTCAACGCCACGGGCCTGACGGTCAGGGCCACCGGCACCGGGACCACCACCAACGCGGGCTCCATGCTCGCCACCAACGGCGGTTCCCTCCGTGTTGACGCCCTCCGCAACCAGGCGGGCAGGACCGTCGCCGCCACAGCGTCCACCCTCCGCTTCGAGGGGGTCTGGGACAACGACGGCACGATCTCCGTGACGAACTCCACCCTCAACCTGGGCGGCACGTTCGCCAATGCCGACATCGGCACGCTCAACCGCACGGGCGGCACGGTCAATCTCACGGGTGTGCTGACCAACACGGGCGCCACGCTGGCGCTCAGCGCCGCGACCGGTTCGTGGAACCTGACGGGCGGCACCATCCTCGGCGGCACGGTTACCGCGACCGGCGGAGCGGCGTTGACGGCGACCACCAGCGGTGGAACGCTCGATGGCGTCATCCTCTCGGGAGACCTGAACCTGAGCACGGCCAGTGCGTTGGTCACCGTCACAAACGGCCTGACACTCAACGGCATCCTCACGCTGGGCGCCAACTACACGCGCGTCATTTTCAGCGGCACACAGACCCTGGGTGGCACCGGCTCGGTGGTGTTCGGGGACTTCTACGCCAACACCCTGTACGCCAACCAGAACAACACGACGCTGACCATCGGCTCCAGCATGACGGTCCACGGCGGCTCGGCGCAGGGCTACGGCGGTCAGATCGGCTACAGCGATTACTTCGGCGGCGGGACCAATGTCGCGCTCGTCAACCAGGGGACGATCAACGCCGACGTCAATGCGACGAGCTTGACGATCAAGCCCACGGGCGTCGGGACGTTCATCAACTCCGGCTCGCTGCAGGCGACCAACGGCGGGACCCTCAACCTGACCGGGATTTGGGACAACAACGGCACGCTCAGCGAGACCAATTCGACGCTAAACCTCAACGGCGCTTTCACCACCGCCGACATCGGCACGTTCAGCCGGACCGGCGGCACGGTCAACCTGACCGGCGTCCTGACCAATACGGGGAACACGCTGGCGCTCAACACCACGACGGGTTCCTGGAATCTGGTCAGTGGAACCATCATCGGGGGCACCGTCACCGCCACCGGCGGCGCTGCCCTGACCGCCACAGCCAGCGGCGGTACGCTTAATGGCGTCACACTCTCGACGGACCTGAACCTCACCACGATCAACGCGAACGTTACCGTCACCAACGGCCTGACGCTCAACGGCGTGCTCACCCTGGGCGCCAACTACACCCGCATCTACTTCAGCGGCACGCAGACACTCGGCGGCACGGGATCGGTGGTGTTCGGGGACTTCTACGCCAATAACCTGAACGTCAACCAGGCCGGCAGTACGCTGACGATCGGCTCCGGCATGACGATCCACGGCGGCTCCGCCCAGGGCTATGGCGGACAGATTGGCTACAGCGACTACTACGGCGGTGGCAACAACGTCTCGATCATCAACCAGGGCGCGATCAACGCCGACGTCAACGCCACGGGCCTGGCGCTCAGACCGACGGGCACCGGGGTATTCACCAACTCCGGCTCGGCGCAGGCAACCAACGGCGGGACACTGAACCTCACCGGGACGTGGGATAATAACGGCACGCTCAGCGAGACCAATTCGACGCTCAATCTCAACGGCGCATTCACCACCCCCGACATCGGCACGTTCAGCCGGACCGGCGGCACGGTCAACCTGACTGGGGCGCTCACCAACACGGGCAATACGCTCGCTCTCAACACCACGACAGGCTCGTGGAATCTTGCGGGCGGCAGCATCATCGGCGGCACGGTCACGGCGACGGGCGGGGCGGCGCTTGTGGCGACCACAACGGGAGGCACCCTCAACGGCGTCACACTCTCGACGGACCTGAACCTGACCACGGCCAACACCAACGTCACCGTCACCAACGGTCTGACGCTCAACGGCGTGCTCACGCTCGGCGCCAACTACACCCGCATCTACTTCAGCGGGACGCAGACGCTGGGCGGCACGGGCTCGGTGGTCTTCGGCGATTTCTACGCCAATGCCCTGAACGTGAGTCAGAACAACACGACGCTGACCATCGGCTCAAGCATGACGATCCACGGCGGTTCCGCCCAGGGTTACGGCGGCCAGATCGGCTACAGCGATTACTTCGGCGGCGGGACCAATGTCGCCCTCGTCAACCAGGGGACGATCAACGCAGACGTCAACGCCACGAGCTTGACGATCAAACCCGCGGGCGTCGGGACGTTCATCAACTCCGGTTCGCTGCAGGCGACCAACGGCGGAACCCTCAACCTCACCGGGACGTGGGACAACAACGGAACGCTCAGTGAGACCAATTCGACGTTGAACCTCAACGGCGCTTTCACCACCCCCGACATCGGGACGTTCAGCCGGACCGGCGGCACGGTGAACCTGACCGGGACACTCACCAACACGGGCAATACGCTCGCACTCAACACCACGACGGGCTCGTGGAATCTTGCGGGTGGCAGCATCATCGGCGGCACGGTTACGGCAACAGGCGGCGCGGCCCTGACCGCCACCGCTACCGGCGGCACGCTCAACGGTGTCACCCTCTCCACGGACCTGAACCTCACCACGATCAACGCGAACGTTACCGTCACCAACGGCCTGACGCTCAACGGCGTGCTCACGCTCGGGGCCAACTACACCCGCATCTACTTCAGCGGCACACAGACATTGGGCGGCACCGGCTCGGTGGTGTTCGGTGACTTCTACGCCAATGCCCTCAGCGTGAATCAGAACAACACGACGCTCACCATCGGCTCCAGCATGACCATCCGCGGCGGCTCGGCGCAGGGCTACGGCGGCCAGATCGGCTACAGCGACTACTTCGGCGGCGGCGCGAACGTTTCGATCATCAACCAGGGCACCGTGAACTGCGACGTTGCCACGACTTCGCTGACGCTCCGTGCGGCCGGCACCGGCACTGTTACCAACGCCGGCACCATCCACGCCTCGAAGTGGGCCGTCGCCAGGGTCGTCGGCGCGTTCACCAACGGCGTCGCGGGCATCATCTCCCTTGACGTGGCCGGCACGTCGGCAAGCCTTTACGGATCGCTGGCCGTTACCGGCGCCGCCACGCTCGCGGGAACGTTGCGCGTGAACCTCGTCGATGGCTACGTCCCCGTCGCGGCCAGCACTTTCGATCTGGTGCTTTACTCGTCCGTCACCGGGACGTTCGGGACCATCGACGACGGGATCGCGACGCTCAATCCCTCTTACGGCGCGACGAAGCTGACGCTGACGGCATTGTGATCTGAAATACGAGGCTTCACGTCGTGGTCAGTGTTACGCCGAGAAGGTCAGGCTGATACGGGTTCGCCCACGGGCTTGATCCCAAAGCCGCACAGGCATTTCATCCAGTTCCAGACCGCCTTGAACCCCCTGAGCAGGCCGACATCGCGGATGTCGGTGGTGTTGTAGGCGTGGGCGAGGTCGGATTCGTGGCCCTTGTAGCGCGGCGGCAGGAGCAGCATCGTTGTCTCCTTCTCGCCCTCGGCCAGCATGATCTCCGGGTAGAAAAACCCGCGGCCCACGGCGTAGGCGCCCGGCGGCAGCGTCACCGTTTGTTGCTTCAGGAAGAGCCACGGGCGGTACTCGAAGTCGAGCCGGCCGTTCTCGCCCCGGATGAGCTTCCCGTAGGTGCGGATGGGGGTCTTCTCGATGCGCCGTGCGGTGAACATCCAGTTGGCATTGGCGGTGGGTTTGAAACGCAGGCGCCGCAGCGTCACGAAGTCCCAACAGAACACCGAGCCGAACACCATCATGCGAAACGACCAGCCGGCGATGAAATAGGCGACGATGATGATGGCGAAGGACAGGGCGGCGCCGACCCACGGGTTGATGAAATGGATCATCGTGAGCAGGGACAACACCGCGGTCCGCATTGCCTTTAGCGCTCCGTCCACCACGCCGAAGGGGCTGACCAGGATGAGCACGGTGATGACGTGCGACACGAGCCACACAAGCACGAACGCCGCGACGGCAAAGGGGATCGTCAGCAGGTTCAGCACGGGCGAGAAATCAATGAAGGCCGGACTGACCATGGCCAGCCCCGGTATGCCCGCGTGAGGGGCCGCGGCGCCTGAGGCGGCGGATGCCGAGTGCCACACCGACGCGACAATCGGGACGAGCGCACCCGCGGCGATCAGGCCGCTTAGTTTGTTCTCCATCGTCTCCACCACGTCGATGGGTTTTTTCCAGCCGGCGGGGAAAGCCGTGCCGGCCAGGTCCTTGGCGGCCAGACAACCCACGACCAGCAGGGCGGGCACCCAGAACGCCGGCCGGGCGTACCAGGGCAGCTTCTCTTTTTGGTCCCCGCTGGCGTGGAAGTATTCCCACGCCCCAAGCACGCCCGCGCCCAGCAGCGGCGAAATGGCGACGCCGGTGACCTTGGTGATGGCCCCGGCGGCCTCGGCGCCGCGGGAGGGCAAAGGAGACTCGCCCGCGGCCGCCGGAGCGGAAACGGCGAGGCACGAGGACGCGAACACCAGCGCGATTGCAATACTGGAAATGGTTTTCATAGGGGCCTTTTTACCGGGTAAGCAGCGCGGTCAGTGTAACACCCGCCACATGCACGGCGGCGCTCGATATATACTCGGAGTCGTCGGAGGCTTGATACCCGACTCAAATCCGGCCCGGCGCCGGGCACGCCGTGCAAGGTGCGGGATAACGGCGTCGGGTGTCGCAACCGTATCGACAACGGCAGCGCGTCATGCCCCAGAAACCCCGCGTCTTTGAAGTGCCCAAGACACGCGATCCGATCGTCAATACGCCCCTCATCAGTTTGGGCGTGGGCCGTGGCGGCGTGGAGAGCTTCTGGGTCTCCACCTACAACCGCAACGTCGGCACGATCGGCCTGCGTCTGGATGAGTGGGGAAACTGCCGTGCCTACGGGTTCACGTGGCACCACGAGGGCTTTTACAGCGCGGCGCACGTCGGCAGCGGCGTCCTCTGGCTCTGCGGGCGGCTCGACCGCGTCGTGAGGCTCAGCCTCAAGACCGGGTCTTACAAGGCCTTTGAGACGGGCGTCCCTAAAGCCCGCGTCTTCGAGGGGATGATCTACGACCCGCCCAGCGGCAAGCTGTTCGTCCTCAGCCAGCCGTTTCACACGACGCGTAAGATCGCCCCGTCGATCGGCGTTTCCTTCGACACGCGGCGGCGACGAACGGCCAGGGTTCACGAGATCGAGATCGCGGAGAGCTGTTCGCGGGTCTCCTTCCCGAATGGCGATGGCAGCTACACCATGGGCGTGCAGATTCCCGGTGAGGCCCTGGTGCGCTGGGACCCGCGGCATGAAACCGTCGATGCGCGGGTGTTGACGAGCCGGCCCGTGATCACCCAGGAGGGCGGCGAGAAACGAACCTGCCGTCTGGTCAGCGACGAGAACGGACGCCGTTACTTCCCGGGCTACGGCTGGTACCACCCGCTCAGCCGGGAGTTCGAGCCGACCGGCCCGCTCCCAGCGGTGGAGATGGCGTGGTTTGCCCGTACCGGGCGGCGTGTGCTGGGCGCTCTGAACGAGGGCAGTGACATCTCCATCCACGTCTGGGACTGGGACACCGGCGCCATCACGCCGCTGGTGAAGATCCCCGACTGCGACGTGTTCAACGTGAGCGTGACGCGCTCCGGCAAGCTCGTCGCCGTCAACGCCTTCGGCGTGTTCTACCGATTCGACATCGCCACCGGCGGCCTGGAGGCCTCACGCCGGATGCCGACCGACAATTTCGGTGACGCCCTGGCGGTCTGCCGGATCGACGACGACCGCGTCATCGGCACGCCCTACGTCAGCTCGCGTTTCTGGGAGCTCAACATCCGCACGGGGGTTGGCTTTGACGCCGGTCGGGCCCACACGGCATGGGGCCAGGTCTCGGCCATCACGCGCGTGGGCTCGAAGACCTACATGGCCGCGTACGGCAGCGGCGAACTGATGGAGTATGACACGACGCGTCCCTTGTGCTACCCCGACAACCCGCGTCGCGTGGCCGATCCTCCCCTGGCCATGCGGCCGACGCACATCACGCACGATGGCCGGAACGTCTTCTATTGCTGCTCGAACGATTACGGGCGGCTGGGCTGCGCCGTCGCGCGATACGACACCGTCACTGGGCGTGCCGTGTATGCCATCAACCCGCTGGGCGATCAACAGATCGCGAGCATGGTGTACGACGCGGGATCGAAATCGTTGATCTGCGGCACGACATTCCACGCCGACAGCATGTCGGCCACGCCCTCCGCCGACGCCTGCATGATCGCCCGGCTCGACGCCCGCATTCTCGCGGTCAGAGAATCCGCGCCTGCCCCCCGAGGTCCCGCACTGGTCCGCACGATCGGTCCCCTGGGCCGTGACCGTTGGCTCTGCACGCTGCATGATCATGTTTCCGGAGCGCCAACAAAGTGGATGGTGCTGCGCCGGGGCGCATTTGGTCGCTTTGCGGCAAGCGAGAAGTTCGATCTCCCCGAACACCTGAACGGAGGTCTTGCCTACGCCGGCAGGCCCGGCCGATTTGTGTTGAACGTCGAGGATCGGATCGAGCTGTGGGACTTCCGTCGCTTCAAGCCGATGGCGACGCTCTTCCGCCCGTTCAACCCCGCCAAGATCGATGGCTATCTGTACAGCATCCAGGGTGATTCACTGATTGTGCTGCGATCGACGGAGTTGATTTTCATGGAACGCTGCCTGGGCGGGCTCTGAGCAGGCCTCCGATATACGCGATGCGTCATGAACCACGACCGAGGACGTGCATGAAAAACCCTTGCTTCCAAGGGTTTCAAAGTGCCCGCGATGGACTCGAACGCCCCCTAAAACCCTCGGGGAAACAGGTAATTCTTCGGACAGGCGGCGCAAAATCCGGCGCACTTGCCGCGCTACCCATGTCTGACCTCGCCGCGCTGACCCAAGCTATGGCGGGTCTGGCGCCTGCCGACCGTGCCGATGCCTTGGCCATGCTGGCCGCCTGGCCCATCCTGCCCCCAGCGGTCAAGGCCGGTATCTCGGCCATGATCCAAGCCACTAAGACGAATACTTGAAATTCGCCCAGCTGCGGCACCCGCTCAGACAGATTGACGCGTCATCGATCCCGTTGATTTAGGAAAATTCTGGAGCACAAACAATGGGCGGCTACGGCAGCGGACGATGGAATTGGCACGACAAACGGATCACGGTTGAAGACTGCATGCAGTTGGATGCCATCGGGCTGACTCGGAAGAACATCCTGCGCCCTGGCAGGGTTGACAGCGGCACGATCCACTGGAGTTATTCTCTCTCCGGCAAGGAGGCGTCGTCCATCGGGTTCGAGGTGAATACGCCGGCGCTCTGGCTACGGCTTCGCAATTGCATCGACGGGGCCGAGCGCTTCGACTACCGCGTGACCCTTACGACCACGAACCTGCCTTGGGGCGGTGCCCGCTGGTGGTTTATCTGCCCGCTGATCAAGGATGATCGCCCCTGCAACCGGCGCGTGGGCAAACTGTACCGCCCCCTCGACGGGCGCTACTTTGGCTGCCGCCTCTGTTACAACCTGACCTATCAGAGCTGCAACGATTCTCACCGACTCGACAGCATACTGGCGCGTTTGGCCGCATCGACAAGCATCGACCCCGTCGAGAAAGCCTCCCTAATGGATATGTTGACAGACGAGTATCCATAAGCCTTGACAGCGCACGGCGCTCGGCGGCGACCGTGGACGGCTGAAGACCGTCGCCGTCAGGATTCTCGCATTTTATCTGGATCGGATTTCGGGGAGGGGGCAGCGCTAGACCCAACCAGAAGCCGATCCAGGTGCAATGGTAGGATGGCCTTCCCGGCAAGGAGTACCCGCGTGGCCACCGCCCCTGTAGGCCTGTTCACCGGGCCGAGCAACGTGACGATCCAGGCGATGATTGACGCCGCGGCGGGACGCGGCGGCGGCGTGGTGCGCGTGCCTGCCGGGGTGTACATGCTCAATGACGCGGTGCACCTGCGGCCGGGTGTGCGCGTCGTCGGGGCGGGCCGGGGCGCGACGGTCCTGAAGAAAATCCCCAGCATTGCCAGCCGGATCACCGACTACCTGGGCTACGGGCACTACGAGTTCACCGTGGACGAGCCGGAGAAGTTCCACGCCGGCATGGGCGTCCACATTTACGACAAGAGCGCGTTCGGCTTTTACACCACGGTCGCGACGGTCATCGAGAAGCGCGGCCGTCTGCTATTCATCAACCGGCCGTTGGCGCATGATTACAGCGGCGGTAACGGCGGCTTCGCGGTCAGCGCCTTTTCCTGCGTCGAGGGCGAGCACGCCGACGACGCCTCGCTCGAGGACCTCACGCTCGACGGCAACAGTGAAGAGGAAACCGTGAACCTCACCGGCTGCCGGGGCGGTGGGGTGTTCCTCATCATGTGCAACCGCGTGGCGTTGCGCGGCGTGGAGGTCCGCAGTTTTCGCGGCGACGCCGTCAGTTTCCAGCAGTGCACCGACATCACCGTCGAGTCCTGCGACATCCACCACAACAGCAACTCCGGCCTGCACCCGGGCAGTGGCACCGTCCGTTACGTCATGCGCCGGAACCACTCGCACCACAACGGCACGTTCGGCCTGTTCTACTGCCTCCGCACTTCGCACTCCCTCTGCGAGGAGAACACCCTCGAACACAACGGCGAGTCGGGTATCTCTGTCGGCGAACGCGACACCGACCACCTGATCCAGCACAACACCGTGCGGCACAACGGCGGGCCCGCGATCGAGTTCCGACCGGTCAACCATGAGGGGGGTGACCGCGTGCGGATCGTAGGCAACACGCTGGGACCCGATTGCGCGACGCGCGGCGGGGCGGAGGTGATGATCCCGGCACGGCTGCGCGACATCCACATGGAGGGCAACACGTTCACCGTGCCCCCGGGCCGCAGCGCCGTCTCTCTCAAGCCCGGCTGTGAGCGCGTCAGCTTCGTGGGCAACACCGTCGATGGCCGGTCACAGCAAGCGGGGGACGTTGTCGTCCCCGCCGAATCGCCCGACGATCCCAAGGCCACGTGGGATAAGCCCAACCAGGGCTCCATCCCCGCATTGGGGCCGGCGACCGACGTGCTCCTGCATGCGCCGACTCCCTTGCCACCGGTCGGCCCCGCCGCGCTGCCATTGGACGGCGCCAAACATCTGTCGATTGACCGGTTGTCCGCATGGAATAAGGTGTGATGATGCGTGGAGTCGCCGACAAAGACGCGATCCTTCTCCGCCCCGGTGCACCATACATGCCTCGGACGAGACGTGCCGCGCCGCTGAACGACACGGGGACGGAGTGTTGAAGAACTCTTCAAGCCGCAGGCGGCTATCGCTTACCCCTGCGGGCCGCTGATGGTCGCCTGCTCGACCTTTGGCAGTTCGCCCGGGTGCATGTGCCAGTAGGTTTCCCATCTCCGGTTGCCCCAGTCGAGGACTAGGGTCTGGCCCTCGTGGTAAATCTCCACGCGGCGTCGGCGGCGGGCCTCGACTTTCACACGAGCCCATTTCGCGTCGGCGTCCGCGGCGGAGCCGCCGGTCATCAGCGCCGTGACGAAGAGCGTCGGGTCGTAGCTAGTATCGCTGCGCATTGTGAGGTGCTTGAGCTTACCGGTGGTGTCGGGGTGGCGTTGCTGGAGGCCCTCGTGCTCGCCGACGGACATGGCGATCCCGTGGTCGCCCAGCCCGGGCGTGAAGAGGGGGACGACCGGGCGGACCAGCAGCGCCGCGCCGGGGCGCGTGAACATGGCGTCGTAGGTGCGGAGCTGGATGTCGCACGACGTGTGGAGGCGGGACTCGACGGCGGTGCCGATGTACTGGTGATGCGCCGTCTCGCCGCGCACCTCATCCACGAGGATCACCAGCCCGGGCCGCATCAGGAAGAAGAAGCGGTTGTAGAGCCGGAGCCTCGGGTGGTCGTAGGCGAAAGTGAGGTCCATCTTCACCATGTCGAAGGTGGGCCGGGTGACAAACTGCGTGACCATCGAACGGCGGAGTTCCTGCGGCGGCTGCTCGGAGCCGTCGAAGGTGAGGCAGTTGTGAGCGATGGTGCGCTTGATGAGCGGCTTGCCGCGGTGGTAGTCCCGGGAGTAGTTGCCGATGCCCGGTTCGGTGACGAGTTCGACGCCGTGGGAGGCGAGGAGGAAGGTGCCGCAATCCCAGTGCTGGTGGCCACCGGCGACGGAGCCCGCCTTGGCGGCCAGCGCGACGGCGTTGGGGTTGTTCCAGTCCTCGCGCATGATGGTCCAGCCGATGTCGGGCCAGGAGCGAGAGGGGGGATCGAAGGAGGCGGCACGTGGGGTGACGGAGGGGTCGCGCCAGAGGATGGCCATCGGCCCGCCGTGGCCGAAGCGGTCGGTCAATTCTTGGAGGTCGCCCCGCTTGGTGAGAGCGGCGCGGCGGTAGAGGACGGGGCCCGCACCGCCGTCGGCGGGGTTGTCCCCGAAGGCGACCTGACGGGTAGGCGTGAGCATGGTGAAGAGGAAGAAGTCGTCGAGGGCGGCGGGGCCGGGGTGGTCGGCGAGCCGTCTGTCGCCGGCGTTGGCGAGGGCGTCGAGAAAGACCTGGCCGTAGGAGAAGCCGTAGATCGCGTAGCCGTGGCCCTCGCGCCAGGACCCGGTGGGGTGGATGTGGTCGTAGCTGCGCTGGAGGTGGCCGGCGGCGGTCTCGACGGCGGCACGGGTCTCGCCGGACCGTTCGGGGAAGATGGCCAGTGTGGCCGCCCCCATGCCCCCGAGCGTGACGAAGCTCCAGTTGCCGTCGTGCGCCCAGGACCACCACTGGCGGTCGATGGTCTCGGGCAGGATGAAGGCGGTGGCGTGTCGGAGGATGGCGTCCTGCACATTGCGGCGCAACTCTGGCGCGAGCTGGTCATAGAGCAGGTCGTAGGCGAGCGCGGTCTCGAGGGCGGTGTGGGCGGTGGTCAGGTCGGCCGGCAGCGGTAGGTGGACGGGGGCTCGCCAGAACTCCCAACGGGCGAGCTCGGCCAGCGCGTCGGTGGCACGCTTGATCCATTTAGCATCATGTTCGGCGTGCCAGGCAACAGCCGCCCCCAGCGCCGCGTGTGAGAGCGGTCCGATCAGGGAATAAAAGGCGACGGGCGGGTCGATCAGTCCGCCGGGCGGACAGGTAGGCAGCGGTTTGGAGAAGGTCTCTTCGAGCAGCGTGAGCATCGCCTTGAAGGCGGACTTCGTCGGCTCGATTGCCGCGCGGCGGGGCAGGTCGGCGAGCGTCGCCCGGTCGATGAGGAAGGGGTGCGTGAGGGAAGGGGAGAGTATGAGTTTGATGCGGTCGGACATGGGGGACGATTGTAATGGGGTTGGTCCTCTAGTGGACTTGACTCCACGCCGTTCCATTGAGTTTTTTGTCTGATGCAATCCAAGCCATAGCAACTGCCGGTTCATGAAGTATCGGCAGCAATTTCTCCTTGGTGTGTGGAGGCGCAAGTGAACAGAACAAGAACACCGCCATCAGCGCTGCTGACGGGACGCCTGTGACTCCTTGACCGGAATCTGCACCTCGCCGATCCTGAGGAACCAGGGGACAAATGGGCTGTTGTAGCCAAGGTATCGTGGCGGGCCAACGGCCTGATAAAGACCGGCTTTGTCACTGAGATACGCCGTCAGCTTGCTCAGCGCCGAGTCGAAGTTCTTCGTGTTGTAATTGCCGCGAACGCCAACGGACACGACGGTCATTGCCGGCACGTCGACTACATCGACGGCGCCATCGGCGCCGGGCTTCCCCCACTCCGGCTGGCCGTAGAGGAACGCCATGGCGACGGGGCGCGAGGAACTTGGCGTTGCCGAAGCCGGTTTCGTGGCGGGGGTGGTGTTTTCGATGAGTTCTGTGGACGACTCGTAGGTCATCTCAACCGGTGCGGTCATCGTGATGCCGTTCTTCTTGATGTGCTTGAACAACACGCCGAACATCGAGCTCTGCTGGGCGCGCTCGTTCTGCGCGCGGTCCTGGCGAACAACAGCGGCGCGGTATGCAGGGTAGTTCTTGACGATTACGGCCCCCACCGGCCCAGGCGCGGGGAAGCCGCGCGGCAGATTGGCTTCGTTGATGGCAAATGGGGCTTTCATGGGTGCTTGTGTCTCCGCGGGGATAGGCTGGGTTGCAGCCCGAGGCGATTCCATTTTCGACGCGCACGACAGGAGTAACGAGCCGACGGCGAATCCACACACGAGGAACAGCACGGCTGTGGGTCGCGTGGCCGCGATTTTCGATGAGACCCTGGCGGCATCGCGGGCGATGCCGCCGAGCATCCCGCGGAACACGAAGCCGTGAAACGGCAGCACCGCGTACCAGTACGCCAGGCCCGCCAGTCCACGTGGCCGGAACCGAGCCGTCTGGGTCAGGCAGGTTCCGCCGTGCCGCCCGGGGGTGAGTTGGAACTCCAGCATCGCTTCGCCGGGCAGTTTCATTTCGGCACGGAGCGTTAGCCGTCGTGGGCTGTCCACGCCTGTGACGCGCCAAAAATCCAGCGCATCCCCAAACGCCAGGTGTTCCGGGTGCCGCCGGCCGCGGCGCAGCCCCGGGCCCCCGATGAGCCGATCGATCATGCCGCGCAGTCTCCAGAGCCAGTCGGCGGCGTAATAGCCGTGGCCGCCGCCAACCTTGCATACCGCCGCGAAAACCGCATCCGCGGGGGCCTCGATATCGACGCTACGCTCATCGGTGAACACGGTGCCGCCGGCCCAGTCCGGGTCGCCGGGGATCACCCCCGCGTCTGTCCACGCGGTCGAAATGTCATTAGCGTTCACCTTCACCAGCGCCGCGGCGATCGCCTCGCGGACACCCAGCAGCGGCTGGGGCATCAGTTGAGCGGCCCTGTCGTCGCGGCAGACCACGCGATTGCGGAGCCCCTCGGCAAGCGGTCGTGCGATCCGCGCGCTCACCGGCGTCACCAGGTGAATCCACAGCGAACTGAGCCGAGGGGTCAGCAGCGGCACCGGGATCACCCACCGCCGCCCGAGCCCCAGTTCATCCGCGGTGATTTCCATCAGCCGGCGATACGTCACCACCTCGGGGCCGCCGATGTCGAGCGTCTGCCCCGCAGTTGCCGGGGTCGTTAGACAGGCGAGCAGGTATTGCAGCACGTTGCGGATCGCGATGGGCTGGCTTTCGGTGTTGACCCAACGCGGCGTGATCATCGCCGGGAGCCGCTCGACCAGGTAGCGCAGAATCTCGAACGACGCCGAGCCCGAGCCGATGATCATCGCGGCGCGGAGAACGGTGACCGGGACGGGCGTTGAAGAAAGACACGCCTCGACTTCGCGGCGCGAAGCCAGGTGCTCGCTCAGGTTGCCGCCGAGTTCTCCCAGGCCGCCGAGATAGATGATCCGGCCTACGCCGGCCCGCTCGGCGGCCCGGGCAAAGGTTTGCGCCAGATGGCGATCGCGCTGGGCGTAGTGTCGTCCCGTCACTTCCATCGAGTGAATGAGGTAATAGGCCGCTTGGCACCCCTTCATCGCCGTTGCGACGGCGTCCTCGTTGGTGAGATCGATCTCAATGGTTCTCACGCGGGTATCGCCGCTCCACGGCCGGGAGGCGAGCTTGCGTTGACTCCGCACCAGGCAAACCACCTGGTGCCCCGCCTCAAGCAGCAGCGGAACCAGCCGGCCACCGACATAGCCCGTCGCTCCCGTCACTACCACCTGCATGGCATGGCTCCCTTCGTGAGTGACGATCACTTGTTACGAACTCATACCCAGGCACAAAATTTACGCGGCCCCCGTGTTGCGGTGGCCTGCACAGACGATAGGCGCCTTCAGGCCCCTCGGTATTGCTTGGGCGAAATGACTCAGCCGATCATGCGAATGGTGCCATTGAGGGCTGTGATATCGGCGACAAGGGCCTTGACTCTGGGCAACGACAAGCCTCCGAGACGCTTCACGCGGAGGGAAGCGGTGACGGCTCATGGACGCCGGGCTTCGCCTGGCCGGCTCCGGGATGTTTCAATTGTCGATGTGCAAACGAATGCCGTTGTTGAAGAAACGGCGGTTCGTAGTGGAACCGAGGCCGAAGCGGCCGTTCGGCATGTGCTCAGGAGGTTGCTCATCTCGAGGCTGTCGAAGGTATGGGCGGCGGTTCGCGTCGTGGGTGGGCGCGTTGGTGTATGGCGCGATATAGGCCCGCGATCGTCAACTCCTCATGATCATCGCATACCTGGATGCGTCCTTGTACGCCGTGAAGCTCCCGAAGATCGTCGCGCGGCGCTGCTGGCCGTCGGGGTGCGGCCCGCTCTGAGCCATGAACTCGAACATGAAACGATCGGCATCAGGCGCGACGGCGAGTTGATGAAGCGGGATCAACGCGCTCAACTCATAACCGCCGTCGATCGAACGAGATGTCGCCGTAATGTCTGGCATTTCAACGACCTGGTTGTTGATGAATCGATAGCCGCGTGACGGCCGATCGCCGCAGGCGGGTGTGAGGTAGACTTGGCCAATCTCAATGTTGCCAAAAACGTGCCCGATGCGCTCGCGGTCGGGCGAACACCCGTAAACCTCAAGGGAAGAACCATCCCACAACATTTCGGTGATGGTGACATTCGGGTCTCGCACCCGGGCAATGATCGCCAGTGCGCCGCCGCACAGAGCGAGTTTGACGTCCGCAACATGGACTCGGCGTGTCTCGCCAATATTCGGCGACTGCGGGCGCTGGGCGATAATCCACGGTTGACCGCGCATGGCTTGATCGAGTTGGCCGATCGTCGTCTGGGGTGAAATCGACGACACGATGTGCTCGACAACCAACTGCAGCGATGCCGGTCGCACGCCTTCACCGGTGGTGCACACGTTCACCCGCGAGACGGTGAGGGCGCTGTCCGCATCGAGCACGACGTCGAACTCTGCGGCCGATACCGCGCCCGGGTTGATCCGCCGCCGAACAAACGTCTCACCGGGCACGCACGCCGCATCCGCCGGAGCCACGGTGACGCCCACGGGCAAATCGATCGGGGTCTCGCCGACGTTTTTGATCGTCACACGCACACGTCCACTGTGCGCAGCGGGGTCGGTTGAGAGAGGGGCCACGGCCTCGATACGCGTGTCGAGCGAGTACGCCACCGGCATTGTGACCCAGGCCGGCCGCAGGCGCTCCCCACGCGAACAGAGGAACAGATCAAACACGTCACGGACCACAGCGGGCGCGAGATTCACCTCGAACTCGAATTCGCGTTGCGTGCCGGCGGGCACGTCGAAGGGGACATCTACCCATGCCACGCCAGGTCCGTGCCGCAGGGTCTTGATCTCGATGCGCTCCATGCCTGCGACATCGATGTCGCCAGTATTGCGGACAACGAGCATGCCATACCCGCCGCGGCCAGTCGCGTTGATCGCCCTGGTGATGCGGATACTCGTGCGCGTGTCCTCCAGGTGTGTGCGGTACGCGTCGCGTGTGATGCCGATCTCGTCGAACGGGATCGCTTTGAAACCGATGCTGGTCATCACGGGCGAGTCGGGCCGGATGGCGAACACGCCGAAAGACGGATCAACAAAGCCCGGGTCTTCGCCCACGGCATTGTCCCGGCACTCAAAATAGTCTGGGAGGGTCGCCCAGCTCGTCGCAAGCCACCTGCCTCGGACGCCCACTACGATATTCCTCAACACCGAACACCCGCGTGCCTGCACCCCCGCGCCATTTTGGAGTTGGGCGTGGACGTAGTCCATCAGCGGGTACGCTGTGGAATACGGCGGTTCGTTCGCCTTGTACTTGTAAAAGTGATCCTTCATCCAGCCATGGATCATCGTCTCGCCGCGGTCGGCACGTGCCGAGGCGCAGCGCTCGTCGAACCAGACGGCGGGGCTGCAATCGATGAACACATTGTTGTCCACGACGGTGTTGATGCCGCCGCCGGCGAGGACGCCCTTGTTCACAAACTGGAACACATTGCCCTCGACCCGCGTGCCGCCGGCGCCGTCATCCATGTAAACGCCGGAGGACCCCCACTCGTTCCGCCCCGAATCACCGACATGGTGGAAAAAGTTGTGCCGCACCAAATTGCCCTGGAAGTCGAAACGCCGGCCCGAGTACATCACGCCGCAGTCGTCGCCCTCGAGTGTGACGTTGTAGAACTCGTTGCCCTCGACGGTGAAGTCGTTGCCCCAGTAGAAAACCGCCGTGTGGGGATGGTCATGCATGCGGCACCGGGTGACGGATGCGCCGCAGCCCGAGAAGTTCACCATCGGGAAATAGGTCCACGCCTCGCGCGCCACATGGTGGATGTGGCAGTTGTGCACACGGTGGTTGCAGGGAGTAAGTGTGGCCTTGTCGCCCGCCTGGATATTCACACCGCATTCGGCGATGTCGAAGAGGTCGCACGAGATCACGGCGTGGTCGAAGCCGTCGTTGATGCGCACGCCGTCCCAGCCGATGCCCCGCAACACGCAACCGGCGATGACAACGCCCCGCCCGTCCCTGATGCGGAACCCATCGCCGCGTGTTGACTCGAATGTCATCCGCTCGAACCGGACATGCTCGACGGCCTGGAGATCTAACATCGGTTCGGGGAACGTGGACACGACGCACTCCCCGTGCTCCAGCGTCGTCGGCGGCAGGAAGTAGAGGACGCCGGCGTTGCGGTCGATGCAGTACTCGCCCGGCTCGGTCAGCTCTTCAAGGATATTGAACCAGAAGAAGCGGCCTTCTTTCCGCATACCGTAGTGGCCACAGCGCGGAGGCTCGGTGGTGACCTCACGCTTCTGATTGTCGATCGAAGTGACGCGGACAATGTTGGACGCCCAGTCCAGGGAGAAATAGCCGCGCAGAAAGAGCCCATCGAGTGACTTCCAGCGTGACGGGCGGTCGTGGCCGTAGATGAGCGCGTCCCCGCGCACATCCACGATTCGGTCGAAGCCCATGTTGGGCAGCGGCGGCTTCTTGGGCCAGCGGGCGACGGTCATCGGTGCGGAGTTGAAGAAAAGCTCCGTCGCCGAGGCTGCGCTGCCGCCGCCATGCCCACGCGGCTCGTAGGTGCCGTAGTCCGTCAGACCGATTGCCTTGAGGTCAATGCAGACAATCCTGTCAGCGACGGCCGGATCGAGACGTTCAAGCACCGCCGCATCGGTCACGGGCATGAAGTCCCGCAACTCACGGCCTCCGATCAGGCGGACAGGGCCATCTCCGGCGGCGCGGTAGGTGATCGGTGAGCCGGCGACCCCCGAGTCCTCCGCCGTCATGACGATTGAGGATTCGATGAAGTATCGTCCGGCCCGCAGGTGGACCGTCACGGCCTCCCCGAGGGGGAGTATGGCGGCACGGCGTAGCTCCCGGATACGGTCGCGCGCCCCGGCGACAGTCGCCAGCGGGCCATCGCCCCTGGATGGGTTGATCCGGGGTGATCGGCCGCTCCACGTATCGCGTCCGTCTGGGCTCAGAAATAGATCCATGATTGAAGCTCGTGTGGGAATAAGGATGGGCCAAGGGAGTGTTCCCGGGCATGAGTTCCGGGACCGTGCCGGGGAGCGATCGCAGCGTAACGATCAAGCCTTGACCGGTCGATCCGGCCAATCACAGATCACCCGCATCGCGCGGCTTATTCGTCTAGCGGTGTGCGAAGGATCGGATCGTCCAAGTCTTCCAGGCATTTCCAGAAGCGTTGCGACAGGCTTTGGAAATCGGCCGCATAGGTGGGATCATTGGAAATATCCCTCAGTTCCAGTGGGTCGAGGTCGGTGTTGTACATCTCGAATGGGTAGCGTGTGCGATAGCCGGTGTCGGTGGCACGGACGCCGCCCTTGAGGCAGCGCAGCAGGTTATAGCGGCGGGTGCGCAGAGAAAAAATATTTCCGTAGTGCATATAGGACAGCACCGCGTCACGCGGGCCCGCGTCGGCGGCACTTTCGCGGAGCGAGGCGGCAAAGCTGACGCCGTCGAGCGGATAAGGCACTTCCAGCCCGATCAAATCTCTGAGAGTGGGAACAAAGTCGGCGTTGCTGAGCAGGTGATCGCAGACGGCGCCGCCCCGGATGCCGCCACCCGGCCAACGGAGGATGAACGCGATGCGGCAACCCGCGTCGTAAACGGTCCACTTGGCGTGCGGCAACTCCGGCCCATGGTCGGTGTTGAAGAGCACCAGCGTGTTGTTTTCGATGCCCGCCTCACGCAGCGATTGGAGGATGACGCCCACGCCTTGGTCGGCCGCCCGCAGCGCGCCCTGGAACATGGCCAAGTGGTTCTCCAATGCTTGGTCGTCCAGGGCGTCCTTGAGAACGCCCGACAAACCATTGAACGCCCGCCGGACGGCCGGGTCTTGGCAATACGGAGGCACCCAGACGCCGCGCGTGCGGTCGGGTTGAACGCCTTCGCGGTCGTAGGGCGTGTGCGTCTCGAAAAAACCAATTTGAGCAAAGAACGGCTGATCGTCAGAGCGTCCGCGGACCCACTGGGCGAAATGCCTCGCGACGGCGGAGGCGGCGTCACTCGTCAGGGAACCGGCACCGGCCGGGGCAGGGTTGACCAGGTCGTACCCCATCATGTCGGGTTCACGGATCTCGTGCTGATGGCCAAAGAGCACGCTCTGGTAACCCGATCGCCGGATGGTCTGGGAAAGGTGATGCGATGGATCAGTCATACGCCCGCCCCAATCGCGGACGCCGTCGCGCGACACACCCGTCAGGCCCATCAGGCCGTGCCGGCTGGGGTATTGCCCCGTCAGCAGGGACGCACGGCTGGGTGAGCAGATGGGCGCGGTGGCGTACATGCGGGCGAATCGCACCCCGTCGTCCGCAAGCGCGTCGATGTTAGGCGTTTGAACCGCCGGCACGCCGTAACACCCGAAGTGACAACCCGAGTCGTGCGTGGTGATGACGAGGATGTTCGGGCGTGGAGGCATTCAGACGATCATACTGGCGCTAACGAACGACCTTATGTGCGCTCGCGATCACCTGCTTGTATTTGGGGGGGTGCCGGAGCTTGTCTTGCTGCCCTGCGATAGAGGACGGCTTGTAGCCTCCGGCCATGTGCGGCAACAGGTCAAGTCGTCGGCGCGAGTTCTTTGAGGACCTTATCAACGACTTTTTTGCGTCCCTGGAAGGGCATTGGCGCCATGAGTTCGGCCAGGTCGTCGCTAACCAGGTGGCGGTAGTCCGGCTTGACGTTCCAACCCACAGACCATGTCGCGTAGGACGTGGAGTAGCGGAAGAACATCGCGACGCGCGGGTAGGCATCGTGCTCCCAGCTCAGGGCGCCGTGCGTGAGGTTCTCGGTGAAGAGGATTACGTCTCCAGCCTTGGCGGGTGGGCAATAGATCGGGAACCCGCTCCGCGTGTTGAAAGTGGGCGGGTGACGGAAGTAGGCCTTGTGGCTGCCGGGGACGCAGCAGAAGCCCATGCCCGCGGGATGATCGACGAGCATGATGGCGGCGTTGAGGAAAGTCGCAAAGACGCGGCCGTCGCCGACCTGATAATCGTTCGCCGGGTTACGGATCGCGCCGACCTGGCCGTTGTGGAGGCCCAGGTCGCCGGAGCCCTTGGGGTAGATCTGCACCGCGCTCATGAGCATCTGCGGGCTGTTGTCGGTGAGGTAGAGGACGCACCGCATGATCTCCCGATTCATGGCGGTGCGGGAGAAGACCTCGTCGGCGTATTCGACATGGCACAGCGCCCGCATCTTGCCGGGCACGTTCCCCTTGGCTTCGCCGCCGTAGGTTTCCACCGGTCTGGGGAGTTGGGCATCGGGCAACTTGTGCCACTTGAGCGCGCGCTCGACCATTCGCTCAACATCAGCTCCGGGGATGGCGTTGCGGAGGACCACAAACCCGTTGAGGTCGAAGAACCACTTCTCTTCGTCGGTCATCATGTGCAGGTTTCCGATGGGGTCATTGGCGTGGTGGGTGAACGTACTGACCGGCGCGGGTCGCGGCAAGCCATGCTCAGATCGCAACCCGGTGGTTGGGTAACCATGTGCAATTCAAGGCTCATCGATCCGCTCGGATGCGGCATCACTCCTTGCCGACTTTCTGACGAAGGGGAACGCGTGAAAGAAGCGTCGCCAACGGCGTGCCCTGCTTCGGGGCCTCCAAGAGCCGCGATGCAGGGCGGTGCTCCAGATAAAACTGTACCAGTTCTGGTACGTAAACCAGTCCATCGTTCGGTGCCGCGCTTTTGTCCTCAATCGCTCCCTCGGCCCAGTCACGGCGAGAATCGCGTTCGGCCGCCTTGTTGTAGAGCGACCACAAGTCCTGGGGTGGGTTCGGGCCGGCGCTCTCCCAGTTGCCCAGGCCGACCATAAGGCGACCGGTCTTGAGCCAATAGTGCAGACGCAGGCGCAGCATCCGCTCGATGGTATCGAGATGGTCATCCTTTGCCCCGATCGCTCGGTCGGCATTGGCGATCTGCATCGCGTGCTCCGGCGCCTGGTACACCAGCATGTTCGGCGACAGCGGGTGCGGGTAGCGCCACGACCCCACCGGGTCCTGCACCTTGGCCAAGAAATCGCTCACGGCCTGTACCGTGTCGCGCAGGCGCGGCTCGTCGGGGGCGTATTCCAGCAATGCAGGCAGACCTTCCAACGCGTAGCCCAGGATGTACGGCTTGATGTAGGTCTCACCCACGCGCCCGTCATGCGGTATGAATTTATCGTCGTTCACAGGCTCAAAACCTGCTTCGGTGAAGAGGTTGTTGGGTTGCAGCGCCTTAGTGTCGCGCAGCTCACGGAACAGGCGCAGGGCCTGTTCTAGGTGCTGAGGCTGGCCGGTGTAGCGGTAGAGGCGCACGAAATCGATAACCGTGCCGATGTTCCGCGGGTGGCCCGTGTCGACCGGCTGCCACTTCCGCCCCGTGTGGATATACCGCTTGGCGAACTGCGCCTGGGCGCCCAAAGCTTGGAGCATGAGCGGGTCGCCCGTCTGTTCGTAGGCCAGGAAGAAGCTATCGAACCCCTTGGTGCAGAAGTCCGCGGCGCCCTCGTCCGAACGCCACATGAAGTCGCTGGGGATGTCCGTCGGCGGCTTCTTGTTGGCCTGCGGGTAACGCGTCCCGCCCCAGAACTCCGGCCCCCACCAGATGGACAGGTCGTGGAAATTCTCGCACCACGCCACCGCGGTATTCACCAGCCGGCGATCCCCGCTGCGCCATCCCTCGAAAAAAATCGCGGGCCCGTGGTTCAGGCGATTCATGCCGTGCGACACGCGGTGTGGTTTGGCCGGGTCGTAGCAGCCGTGGTTGCCCCAGTCATCGCCCCGCATGCCGGCGGCGATGATGGCCTCGTAATGGAACCGCACCATGCCGGACAGGTCGTTGGGCAGTTTGGCCATTTCGAGCGGCCTGCCGGTCCGGTACAGCGCGTCCCACAGACGCCAGTCCACGCGCGACTCGTGCGGATATTCCAGCGTCGCCGTCAGCGGGGCCTGGTCCACAGGGGCTATAACGAACTCCGCCCGTCGCCAACTCGTGGATTGCATCGGCACCTTCTCGGTGGCGGTGCTGCGCAGGTAGCGATACGCCACACCCTTGTCAGGACCGTGCCGTACCTCGATCTTCCCGCGTAGCTTGAACGGAGCCGCCGGGTGATACACCCGGTATTTCCCGTCGAGTACCAGCGAGACGATCAGGCCCTGGGCAAAGGAGCGTTCCGCGCGATCCTTGACCTCCGTCAGTGTGCTGCCCTCGGCCAGCACACACGAAGCGTCGGCTGTCTCGATCTGCCAGCCGAAATCCGGTGCTGTCAAGAATGGGATGTCGAATGTGCGTGTCGCGGCCTCGAACTGGCTCTGCGTGTTCGCCGACTGTTGCAGATGCGCCACGACGGTCACGGTGCCCAAGGCATCGACGCGCGTCTCGATGACCCGCGACCACGCCGGATCGTCCGTCCGCACCCGCCGCCATTCAAACACCTGATTCGATTCGACGACCTGGGATTCGGGCGTGCCGGGATTCTCGCACGCCGGAGCGATGAGTTTGGCCGTAAATCTCCGGCCGTCTCGATACCCAATGTTCACCGTGTCGCCGTCCACCGTCACCGCCGGGAAACCGCCCGGCCTTCCCGGAGCCTTCTCCGCCGGTTGCAGCACGAATTGCACCGGTTCAAGATTCTTGAATGTATAAGGGAACGTCACCATCGCCCGGCGTGCGGAGGGGGCCGCGCCCTTGGCAACGGGATACCACGTCAATGCTCGCACCGAGACGGCTACCGGCTCGCCCCCCGCTGACACGGACATATCCCCGCCGTCACGCAACAGGCCCTCGGGCATCGGCACGGAGAGCCGGACCATCTGTGTCCCGGCGGCAGCGGGCGTGACCGTCATGGCCAAGAGCCCGTTGATCGCCGGCGCCCGTCTCGGAGGCGGTGCGCTCTCGGTGACGCCCTTGTCGGCGAAATAGCGCAGCAACGTCGCGTCCATGCCGTAGCCTTTCAAGCGGTTGTGCTGGTCGGCGATCACTGCTTTGGCGGCCAGAATCCGGGCCTTGTCGTCCACGGACCCCGGGTCGGAGAAAATAACGTGCCCCCACCGCGCGATCCGGGCAAAAGGCCCGTATGTCGGAGACCACGCGGTGTACTCGCCTTGGTGCGGGTAATCCTCACGGCAAAAGTTGATGCCCCACGCCTCGCCCAGCGGCGGCTTATCCCGGCCAAGATCGGCCCAAGGGATGGTCAGATGGACCCGCCAGCCGCGGATTGTTTTGTCAACCTTCACCGCAAGCCCCTTGGCGTCATACGAAGTGTCCCCGCCATACCGAGCGCCCATTGGGCCTTTCTCATCCAGCACCGCGCCGCCTGCCGTCACCAGGAGGTGAATCCACTTCGACTGATCGTCGTGCGTGTGCCCGGGATCAATGAACAACTCGAAGGAGTCGTCCTGCCAGGCGTCGGGATCGTCGCGCTTGCGATCCCTGAAGACGATCTGCTCGTCCTCGCAGTCAAACATGACTTTTAGCCCATCGTCGTCCCACCCCACGGCGCCCAGTGCCTGGTTCATGGCCCGCTCGCCACGGGTCGTCACGAACCGCTCGATACTCGCGCCCGCCTCACCTTTGGGGGCGATGACGATCTTCTCTTCCTGAAGACGTGAAGGTTGATCGGCCGCTAGTGGTGACGCCAGAAACCAGACGAAAAATAGGCAGGCGGTCGCCAAGCGTGCTTCAGCGTGAATGGGCATTTTCGGAATGATACCAAGGTTAGACTGACCCTCTCCCCGAAATCAGATCCAGTTGATGTGAGAAACAATGCAGCCGGGCTTTAATGGAGTGACGTAGCGGCCCCGTGTGGGGCGGCGGAGGCACCCAAGCACAAGGAGACCCGGCATGCGTATTCTGGCACTGTGACCCCTTCCCAATCTTGGTACCAGGTGTCATGAGAGAATCGGTGAGTTTGACCCTCTTCCCAACTCGGGTCCAACCTAAATGAGAGAAGCGTGCTTCGATCTGGCCATGTTGTTCTGGCTCAGCAACGCGAACTCGCCGGGGGCCAGGTTGCCCAGCGAGCCGTGAGGACGGGCCTCATTGTAATCGCGACGCCAGGCCTCCACGACCCGGCGGGCATCTTCCAGCGATACGAACCAGTTCTGATTCAAACACTCCTGCCGCAGCCGACCATTGAACG
Organism: Planctomycetota bacterium; assembly: GCA_021413865.1. Lineage (GTDB taxonomy): Bacteria > Planctomycetota > Phycisphaerae > Phycisphaerales > Phycisphaeraceae > JAIOPN01. The sequence goes on from JAIOPN010000051.1 coordinate 32,532, forward strand.
ATTCGATCAACGCATTATCCGTGGGCTTTCCCGGACGGCTGAAGTCCAACTCGACCTTGTTCAGGTATGCCCACTGATCCAACGCCCGCGAGATGAACTCCGGTCCGTTGTCCACCCGGATCGTCCGCGGCAACCCCCGTGATGATCCGATCTGCGTGAGCACCCGCGCCACGTCGTGACCACTGAACCGCTGGCTCACCTCGACGGACATGTCCCAGCACGTTCGACACCATGAACAGCGGTCTTCCCAACGCAAGTCAAGGAATTTCTGAGGAGCCTCTTTCGAAACCGGGAACGCGGCTAAAAAAATAAACAAGATTTGGGTTTGGCGAGGGCCTCCTCGTCTAGTCAAGGTGTATTGACTAGATGTCGATGCTAGATAACAATCATTGACTAGCGTAACCAGCCCGGCAGGAAAGGCTTCCCAGACATGCCACGCAAGACAGGCGAATATCGGATCACACGGGCCAACGAGGAAGCGGTCCGCGCCTTCATCCCGTACCCCCTCCCGCCGGCCGGTCCGCCGCTGCGCCTAGACGGTGAGACTGCCCGGGCGCTGGGCGAGGCGATGGCCGCGCTGGGCAAGCTCGTGGTGGCCGGCGACATGGTGCCCAGCGCGGACTGGTTCCTCTACGGCTTTGTCCGTAAGGAAGCCCTGATCACTTCCCAGATCGAAGGCACCCAGGCCACACTCCAGGACGTGATGGCCTTCGAGGCCGGCGAGAAGGCGCAGCGGCCTGATGATGTCCGCGAGGTCTGCAACTACCTCGACGCCCTGAGCTATGCCACCCGGTGAAATCCGCCGCAGTCAGAACTGGATCGGTGGCACTCGCCCGGGCAACGCCCGCTTCGTGCCGCCACCGCCTGATGCACTGCCGGCGGCGCTCTCGGCACTGGAGAAGTGGATCCACGCCACCGACCCGCTCCCGCCCCTGATCCGGGCAGGCGTTGCCCACGTGCAGTTCGAGACCATCCACCCGTTCCTCGACGGCAATGGCCGTATCGGGCGGCTGCTCATCACGTTGCTCGTGGAGCACTGGGGCCTGCTCAAGGCGCCGCTGCTCTACCTCAGCGTCGCCTTCAAGCGGCACCGCCAGGAATACTACGACCGGTTGAGCGCCGTCCGCACCGAGGGCGACTGGGAGGGGTGGACGCGGTTCTTTCTGGCTTGTGTCGCCGAGGCCGCCGACGACGGCGTGGCGGCCGCCCAGCGGCTGTTCACGCTCACCAGCACGGACCGCCTAAAGCTATCTGCCCATCCCGCCGCGACCGTGCCAGCCATCCGACTGCTGGAAATGCTGCCATCCAACCCGATGGTCACGCTGCCGTTGGCCACCAAACTCCTGGGCGTGAGCAAGCCCACGGCCATCAAAGCACTCGATGCGTTACAGCAGGCCGGTATCCTGCGCGAGACGACGGGCAAGAAGCGGGACCGCGTCTACGCTTATCACAGGTATCTGCAGGTGCTGACCCAGGACACGGATTGACACCCCGGCCCCCCCCGCTTGCACGTGTAGGTTTTCTTGAGGCTGGCGCCGCAGGCGATCCGACACCATGAACGATCGGCTTAAGAACGTTCAGGTGAAAGGAATCGCCTACGTGCCAACCGCCCGCATTATCGTCGTGGATGAACGAACTGGCCAGCGTCTGGCCCCAACTGTCGCGGCCGCAGGTCAAGGTGCTGGCCCAATACAGCTTGGGCGTGCACCTGGCTGAGGGCAGCGGCCTGTCGCGGGTCGCCCACTGCCTGGGGCAGTGGCTTGAAGAGAAAGTCACGGCGGTGCGGGAGCGGCTGCGCGATTTCTACCGCGACGCGGCCGACAAGAGCGGTCACCGCCGTTGCGAGCTGGTGGTCGAGGATTGCTTCCCCGGGCTGCTGGCCTGGGTGCTGCGGGGCTGGGCCGGCCAGGAATTGGCGTTGGTGCTGGACGCCACCACGCTGGACGATCGCTTCGTGGTGCTGGCGGTGAGCGTGGTGTACCGCGGCTCGGCGATCCCGGTGGCCTGGAAGATTCTGCCGGCCTGTGAGCCGGGGGAGTGGAAACCGCACTGGCTGGAATTGCTGGACCGGCTGGGTCCGCAAGTGCCGGTGTCGTGGCGGGTGATCGTACTGGCGGACCGGGGCCTGTACGCCAAGTGGTTGTTTGCGAAGATCGTGGCATTGGGCTGGCACCCGTTCCTGCGGATCAATTCCCAAGGCGCGCGGTTCCGGGCCGAGGGTGACAGAGGACTACCGAAGAACACTGAAAGTCATGCAGGGGGGGAGGGGGGGATCGGAATTATCCCTGCGGTGGCCGAGACACCCTGCCCGGATAAGAGTCTGGATGCCCTAGATGAAGATGTCGTAGAGCGCATCGAGAGGGCGATGCGGGCGACGATCCCTGAATCGGAGGCGCAGCGCAATCGCCGTATTTTCAAGCTGGCGCAAACCCTGAAGGGAGTCCCTGTACTCGCGAACTTGAACCCTCGGGTCCTGCGGGACGTTGTCGAGAGATGGCATCAGTTGGCCCTTCCCTATATTCGCACCAAAGAGTTCGAGGAAACTTGGATCGATTTTTTGAAAAGTTGGAGAAAGGTAAAGCACCCCCGGGGGAAGCATCTGAACTCGATCCTCGAGCGCGCCAAGGCGGCTTCAGAGCCACCCGAGGTGGCTCAGTTCAAAATGGGCACTATTCGGCTTCTTGTGAAGATCTGCCGGGAACTTCAAAAGGACGCCGGCGACAATCCCTTCTTTCTGAGTGTACGCACTGCGCAAGAGTTGCTGGGGTTTGCACAGCATATGACTGCCTGGCGGTACCTGTCCCTGCTTGAGGCCGAGGGGATCATCGAGGTGGTTGTAAAAGGCGGCTCCACTAGCGGCAAGGCAAATCGGTTCCGATATATGGGCCAAATGCCCGAGTCGGCCGGCGATGGCAAATTGCGGGCGTTGTTTGGGAAGGCGGCGGCGGGGATGGCCGCCAAGGGACCGCCCGGGAATCGTGCGGCAAGAGAACAGAAGGCCAAATTTCGGCGGGATGTGAACCTCCTCAAGACTGGATCAACTTCAGAAATAATGCTTGCATGAAAAATAAGTACAGGTGTAGAATGATGAGATTATGGCGAGCAAAAACATCAAGTTGAGCGATCAGATCCGCAAGGCGGTGGATGACTGCGGCATGAGCCGGTATCGGATTTGCATGGAACTTGGGATCGCGCAGTCCACGTTCAGCCGCTTCATGTCGGGCGCGTGGTTAGGGGTCGAAAACATGGACGCGGTGGCCAACTTATTGGGGCTGCAGATCGTCGTCCGCAAACGCAAGAAAGGATAGTAAATCGTGGCCAGCATCAGCAGCGACGACAATGGATTGAAGCGCCTCTTGGTGGTCCTGCCCGACGGTTCCCGGAAACCCATACGGCTGGGCAGGATGACCCTGCGGGCCGCCGAGGCGGTCAAGGTCAAGGTCGAGGCCCTGGTCGCCGCCAAGCTTACAGGCGGGGCTCTCGACGACGAGACGAGCCGCTGGCTTGCTTCCTTGGATGACGTACTGCTGGCCAAGCTGGTGAATCTCGGGCTGGCCAAGCCGAGGGAGAGCGTCACACTCGGTGCGTTCATCGACGCCTACATCGAGGGTCGCGTGGACGTTAAACCCAGGACCACAATCAACCTCAAACAGGCCCGCCGTTGGCTCATGAGCCACTTCGAGTCGAATCGGGCCCTACGGGACATCACCCAGGGTGATGCCGAGGACTTCCGTCTCCACTTGTCCAAGAGTGCCCTGGCGGAGAACACCGCGAGGCGGATCATCGGGCGGACACGGCAATTCTTCCGAGCGGCGATCCGGCGCGGGCTGATCCAAGCCAACCCCTTTGACGGCATCGCTGCATCGATGAAGACCAACCACGACAAGTTCCACTACGTGACCCGCGAGGACGCCCAGAAGGTCCTCGACGCATGCCCGGACACACAGTGGAAGCTGATCTTCGCGCTCAGCCGCTACGGAGGGTTGCGATGTCCATCGGAGCACCTGGCGCTTCAGTGGGCCGACGTCGACTGGGAGCGCAACCGCATCAGGATCCCCAGCCCCAAGACCGAGCACCACGAGGGTGGGGGCAGCCGCACGATCCCACTCTTCCCAGAACTGCTGCCGCATCTTCGTGAGGCCTTCGAGCAGGCCGAGCCCGGGGCGTTGTACATCGTCACGCACTGCCGCGGGACCAACGCCAACCTGAGAACTCACCTGCAGCGGATCATCCGCAGGGCCGGCCTGGAGCCGTGGCCCAAGTTGTTCCAGAACCTCCGCTCAACTCGCGAGACGGAGTTGGCGGAGAAGTTCCCGATGCATGTGGTGTGTAAATGGATCGGCAACAGCCAGGCCATTGCCGCCAAGCACTACCTCCAACTCACCAGCGAGCACTTCGATCGGGCTGTCGCGGGGGCGCCGGCGCAGGGAGAAAAACAGGCGGCGCAAAATGCGGCGCAGCAACCGTCCGAAACGCCTCGAAACGAGCCGAAAGCCGTTCCGGGCGATGAAGCGGAAAACGCTGGAATTTCAGGGGGAAACAAGTCTTTTCAGCTTGCTGCGAAAACCTTCGAAAACCGCAAAGTGCCCCGCGATGGACTCGAACCATCAACCCGCTGATTAAGAGTCAGCTGCTCTACCAATTGAGCTAGCGAGGCTTGACCGAGCCCGTCATCGTATTGGGATAGCGGTCAGTGTCAAGCATAGCCGGGCTGTTTGCCCCGCACGGGCTGTTGGGGGGTGTAGAACGGCAGGGCCGGGCGTCTCCCGCGTTGCCCCTCACCCCCGTGGGGCGTATCATCGCGACCTGTCGCACAGCCGGAGACGTTTGGGTGAGCACACAACGCACGATCATGCCGGGGAGGGGTGCATGGCCGACCGTTTTGGTCGCCGCGCTGCTCCTGGGGGCCGCGCTGCCGGCGTCTTTCGCGCAGGAGCGCTACCGCTTGGGCGAGAAGGAAGATTGGCAGAAGCAGACGAACTTCGCCCCCGATTCGCCGGAGGGGAAACTCCAGGCGATCCGCCGGCTCATCGCCGAGGAGAAGCCCAAGGAGGCGAAAAAGGCCGCCGATCACTGGATCAAGGAATACCCCAACCACCCGTTGCTCGTGCAGGCGTACCTGCTCCGCGGCGATGCGCGGGTTGCCGGCACCAATGAGTACAAGGCCCTGGGCGACTACGAGTACGTTATCCGCCAGTTCCCCGGCACGGACGAGTACAACACGGCGCTCGACCGCGAGTACGAACTGGCCCGCATCTATTCCGCCGGCCGCCACCGGAAGTTCCTGGGCATGCGCATCCTCTCTGCGTCGGGCGAGGCGGAGGAGTTGTTCATCCGTGTCCAGGAACGGGCCCCCGGCAGCGAACTGGGCGAGAAGGCCAGCATGGCGCTGGGCGACCACTACTTCAACCGGGGCGAGATGGTCCGCGCCTCCGAGGCTTACGACCTGTTCCTGCAGAACTACCCGCGGAGCCAGTACCGCGAGCGCATCATGCTGCGGCTGATCCAGTCGAACCTCGCCCGCTTCAAGGGCCCACAGTTTGACGGCACGGGCCTGATCGACGCGGGCTCCCGCATCCGGCAGTACCAGAAGGAGTTTCCCGCCTCGGCGGAGCGCATCGGCGGCGAGGCGCTGCTGGTGCGCATCGACGAATCGCTGGCGCTCAAGACGCTGGGCACCGCGCACTGGTACAGGGTGCGGCACGAGCCGGTCGCCACGGTGACCATGCTCCAGCGCGTGGTGCACGACCACCCGCAGACCGCCGCCGCCCGGGCCGCGATGGAAGAACTTGCGAAGATGGACGCCCCGGTCGTCGATGAGCGGGCGCCCCGGCGTCATGCCGCGACGCAGGCCGCCGAGCCGCCCCAGTCGCTCAAGGTGCCGGCGTCGGAGGCCCAGCCCCAGCCGCCCGGGCACGAGCCGGCAGAGGAGCCGACACCGTGAGTGTTGTCGCACACGTGTTGCGTCTCTTGGCCGTGACGGCGATCGTGATGTCGATCGCCGGGTGCGGCTACGCCCACAAGGAGCTCTTCCCGCAGAACGTCCGCTCCGTGGCGGTGCCGATCTTCGAGAACCGCACGTTTTATCAGGGCATCGAGTTCGACATGACCGAGGCGCTGACCAAGGAGATCGAGCTGCGCACCCCGTATAAGGTTGTCGCCGAAGCCGGCGCCGACACGCAGCTCCGCGGCACGATCGTCTCGGTGAACCAGACGGTGCTCAGCCACCGCCCCGACGGGAACCTGCCCGAGGAACTCGACGTCCACGTCACGATCAACTTCGAATGGAAGGACCTGCGGACCGGGGAAATCATCCGGAGCCGCAAGGGCTTCGACCGTGTAGCCCGGTACATCCCCACGCGTTCGCCCGTATCCGGCCGCGCCATGAGCGAGACCTATTCCATCGGCCAGCACCAGGCGGTGCAGTCGCTGGCACAGGAAATCGTCTCGGTGATGAGAGCGGACTGGTAGGGGGAGAGCGATAAGCCAAGGGCGCAGAGCGGTTAGCGGACGGGTTTCCGCGGCCCGCCGGCCGTTTTGGAGCCCCCGCGCACGGCCACGCCAGACGACGCCCGTTTCTGCCGATAATGATGGTCAAGCGGGAAATATCGGCTAGAATCCCGCGTCTGTGAATTGATCTCCACGCGATGCGCACGACGGCCGACCAGGGAACCGTAATTCGATGCCCGACACGAACCCCAACGACGACAACCGGCAGGACCGTGGCTCCGACGACGGGCAGGACAACCGCCGTGGTCAGCAGCAGACACCCAAGCCGCCGCCCGGCTTCATGTCACGCGGCACGATGTGGTGGGTCCTCCTGGCCATCCTCGCCGGCATGATCGTGATCCTCGCCAACAGCGCCCACCACCCGGCCACCGAGGTCTCGATGGCCGAGTTCATTAACCGCGCCAAGGCGGGCCAGTTCAAGAACCCGATCATCGTCGAGGACGAGCGGGTCGTCGGCACGCTCAAGCCCAACCAGCCTGGCCAGCCGGTCAACGCCATCACCGACCACGTCGCTGCCGTTATCAGCCGCGACACCAAGGCGATGTGGGTCGCCAAGCTCGAGCCCCTGGTCGAGATCTCCGAGAGCCCCGGCGGGTCGCTGCTCGTGCCGTTCCTGTTCAGCTACGGGCCGATCGTCCTGATCGCCTTCCTGATTTACTTCTTCGTCTTCCGCGGCCTGCGCAACGCCGGCGGCGGGCCGGGCATGCTCGGCTCGTTCGGACGGTCGCGGCACAAGGTCACGAATAAGGAACACACCAACATCACGCTCGCCGACGTGGCTGGCATCGACGAGGCCAAGGACGAGGTGACCGAGATCATCGAGTTCCTCAAGAACCCCAAGAAGTTCCAGCGCCTGGGCGGCCGCGTGCCGCGCGGCGTGCTGCTCATCGGCGAGCCGGGCTGCGGCAAGACGCTGCTGGCCAAGGCCGTCGCCGGTGAGGCGGACGTGCCGTTCTTCTCCATCTCCGGCTCGGACTTCGTCGAGATGTTCGTCGGCGTGGGCGCCTCGCGCGTCCGCGACCTGTTCAAGCAGGCCAAGGACTCCGCCCCCTGCATCATCTTCCTGGACGAGATCGACGCCGTCGGCCGCCGCCGCGGAAGCGGTGCGTTCTCCGGCGGCCACGACGAGCGCGAGCAGACCCTCAACGCCATCCTCGTCGAGATGGACGGCTTCGAGACCAACGACCAGATCATCGTCATCGCCGCCACCAACCGTTCCGACGTGCTCGACCCGGCGCTGACCCGCCCGGGCCGGTTCGACCGCCAGATCCACGTCCCGCTGCCCGACGTGCGCGGCCGGTTGGAGATCCTCAAGGTCCACGCCCGCCGCGTGAAGCTGGGCCCGGACGTGCAGCTCGAGAAGCTCGCCCGCGGCACCCCGTTGTTCTCCGGCGCCGACCTGGCCGCCATCATCAACGAGGCCGCCATCGGCGCGACGCTCCAGAACAAGGACTTCATTGAGCAGGAAGACTTTGAAGAGGCCCGCGACAAGGTCAAGTGGGGCCGCTCCCGCAAGAGCCAGAAGATCGACGACCGCGAGAAGCGGATCATCGCCTACCACGAGGCCGGCCACGCCCTGGTCATGTACAACGACCCGGACTCCGAGCCGCTGCACAAGGTGACGATCATCCCACGCGGCCAGGCGCTGGGCGTTACCTTCATGCTCCCGGAGCGTGACAAGCACATCCACACCCGCCGCCAGCTCCTCGCCCAGCTCCGCGTCTGCTTCGGCGGCCGCATCGCCGAGGAGATGTTCTGCGGTGATATCTCCTCCGGCGCTTCGATGGACATCCGGCAGGCCTCCGCCATCGCCCGTGCGATGATCACCCAGTTCGGCATGAGCGAGAAGCTCGGCTTCCTGCTGTATGGCATGGACGAGTCCCGCAACCCGTGGGAGCAGCCCGAGAAGCTCTATAGCGACGACACGGCGCGCCAGATCGACCAGGAGATCCACCACCTCATCGAGCACGCCTACAACGAGACGCGCAAGATGCTCGAGGAGCACCGCGACGCCCTCGACCGCATCGCCCAGGCGCTCCTCCGCTACGAGACGCTCACCCGCGACGAGGTGGACCGCATCATGCGCGGCGAGACGCTCACCAAACCCACCGTCGGCGACCTGCTCCGAGCCGAGCAGTCGAAGGCCAAGACCCCGACGACGCCCAAGCCCCAACCGCCGACTTTGGGCGACACGCCGGGGGCGATGCCGTCGCCGGCGTGATGTAGGCGTCAAATCTCAAAACCAATCGAACCCCGGTGCGATTCGCCGGGGTTCTTTTTTGTAACCAGTGCGTTATCATCGCGCGGTCGGTTTGGCTTCTCCCGGGGTTCATTTCAGGCCGCTTTCGGCTGTACGCGCATGAACGACGAACAGGATGAAATCTTCGCCACCATCGTTCCGCTTGATGAAAGTGGGCGCATCGCGGCCTTGCTGCCCTGTATTCGCTGCGGTACGAATCTTGAAGGCTGTTCTTTCGATGGGGCCTGCCCCTCTTGCAACGGTCCTGTTTCGGACTCTGCACGGGCGGACCTGCTGCACAACAGCCCAAGGCGTTACGTCGAACGGCTTTCACGCGGGATGGCGTTGATGTTGCTGGGGACTTCCGGACAGATACTCGCAGCGTTCTTCATGCTCGCCGCTGCGCTCGTGACCGGAAACATCCGCTACGAAATCACCATGGATAATTGGATGACGATGCCGATGGGGCTCCTCTTCCTGCTCCTGATCATCGGCATGAAACTCTCCATCGTCGTCGGCGTGTGGTGGGCCACGACCCCTCATCCGAGCGAGGCGGAGCAGCCCCACTGGCTCGACGCCCGCCGGATCGCAAGGGTCTGCTGCGCGGCGATGTTTGTGATCGGGTCCATCTTGACCTTCGATCCCGCCGCCGTCCGTGAATTTGGAAACGCGGCCCGGGTCATAGGGCTCGTCGGTTTTGTTGCGGCGACCCTCCACTTCAGATCACTTGCGCTGCGTGCGCTGCTTCCCGCACTTGCACGCCGCGATCTCATCCTCTTCTGGACGACCGTCGTGCTGTCGGTGCTTGCGATTGCGTTGAATGTTGCTAACGATTCGGGTGGCGTTACGACCGGTCAACCGGTACGCCTCGTGTTCTTCGTGGCACACATCGGGCTATGGGTATGGGTCTCGGCCTTGCTCTACCAGCATTTTGTATTATTGAACGAGGTGGCGCAAGCCGCCACTACGAATCTTGCGGCACGCCAGGCCGAGGCTTCACGTTATGCGTTGTGAGTGGTGCCGGCCGATACATGCGGCCCCGGCGGACTTGTCCGAACGCTAACGCAGGTCATCGCCCTGCAACAAATTGTTCGCCCTTACCGCGCGGCCCAATCGCTTGCCGATGGTCGCGTCCATCTCCGCCGCCGGGACGCCCGTGCCGGGGCGTTTGACCGTCAGGTCGGCGCGGGTCAGCATGTGGCCGGCGGGGAGGTCGCGGGTGAGGCAGAGACTCTGGCGGGAGACGTTGCGCACGTCCGCCTCGACGGGCCGCACGCTCTTGTACGACGGCCCGTGCATCGCCGCCGCGTGGCGGATCAATTGGACGTAGTCGCGGAACGTGGCTGGCTCGAAGCTCGCCGAGTGGTCCGGGCCGGGCGCGTTCACGTCGTGGGTGAAATGCTTCTCGATCACGCAGGCACCGGCGGCGACGGCCAGCGCGCCGGTCATCACCTGCGTGGTGTGGTCGGAGTAGCCCACCGGCAGGCCGAACCGGCGTGACATCACGTCGATCGCGCCCAGCGCTGCGTCGGCGGCGGGGGTGGGGTAGCTGGAGACGCACTGCATCAGGCAGGCGCGGCGGCGGCCGATCAGGTCGGCGACCCATTCGAGTTCGTCCAGATCCGCCGTGCCGGTGGAGACGATCATCGGCCGGCCCAGCGACGCCGCGGCGCTGAGCAGCGGCCGGTTCACGGCGTCGGGCGAGGCGATTTTCACCGCGTCCACGTCCAGCCGCGCCAGCGTCTCGATGTCCTCGACGCTGAAGGGGGTGACGATGAAGCCCATCTTCAGCCGCCGGGTCAGCGCCCGCACGGCCAGCAGGTCGTCGGGCGCGAGCTTGAGCGCGTCGAGCATGCTGAACACGTCGTCGGCCTTGCCCTCCTGGTACACCGCCAGCCGCGCCTGGTTCGACAGCAGGTGGCGGGGGTCGAACAACTGAAACTTCACCGCGTCCGCGCCGGATTTCGCGGCAGCCTCGACGAGCTGAATCGCCCGGTCGAGTTTGCCGTCGTGGTTCACGCCGATCTCGGCGATCACGCAAACGCGCGGGGGAGCGGAGCGCGTGGCGGGGGCGAACTCGACGGCCTCGGCGGTGGGCGCGGGGGCGACGGTTGGAACGGCGGCGGCATGGCGTAAGGCGGCGGTTTGCTGACGCATGGGCAGGTCCCTGGGCGACATGGTTTTATCGGTCACTGGGGCGGCGGGACTGCAGGCGGATCGGCCGGAAAGGCCTTGAATGAAAGGGTGTTTCGTGTGCGTGAAAGCAGCGTTAGAGGCGTGTGTACAGCAGCGGGTTTTATTTGTGTGGAAAACTTTATCCGAGTCCGAAAAAAGTCGATGAGAAAGGTGGCGGGGAAGCAACACAACGAATTCTGGAGCGTGTCATGCGGACGACGATTTCATTGCGGTGGGGCGGCCGGTTGGCGCTGGGGGGCCTGATGCTCTCTTCGCTGATGAGCGGTGGCTGCGCGGCGATGATCGCGGCGGCCGCGGTCGGCGCCGGTGCCGAGATCGTCAAGCAGACGCAGGGGATCATGACGACGACGGCCGAGGCCGGTGGTCGCAACGCCGTGCGCGGCGCGGTGGCCGCGGGGCGCGTTGCCGCGAACGGCGCTGTTGACACTGATACGAACGCCGCGGCCGATGCGAGGGGCGACGCACGGAACCCCGCCCCGGGCGAGGCCGGCGCATTGCTCGCCAAGTCGGTGGATGGCGAAACCACGCCAATGGTCGTGGCGGACGCTTCGGGCACGAAGACAGAGGCGACTACGGCCAAGCCTGGCGCCATAGCGAAGCTGGCTCCTGACAAGACGGCCGAGGCCGGCGACAACGCCGAGGGCAACGACACAACGCCCAATCCCTTCGAGTCCGCCGCCCGCGCGACGCACGTCAACGAAACCGGCGGTCAATAACAGGTCGCGGTTTTCGATTTCAAATACCCATTCATTCACGACCCGCACGGCCTCAATCGTGCGGGCCGTGTCGTTTCGTTAGCCGTCGGGCGAGCCCGACGGCTAACCGCGGATGCACGCCGGCATTGGCCGTGATACGCTCCCGGTTCACCCCCTGAACCACGGAGCGAGCCATGATCCTCGATCACCTGGACAACGCCTCGGCCTACCTGGGCGTTCACCCACGCGTCGCCGCGGCCCTGCAATTCCTGCGTAACACGGACCTGGCCAAGCTCCCGGTGGGCAAGCACGCCATCCAGGGGGAGGACGTGTACGCCCTGGTGTCGCTCTCGAAGACCAAGCACCCGGACCCACTGACGTGGGAGTCGCACCGCAAGTACATCGACGTGCAGTGCATCGTCTCGGGCACGGAGGCGATGGGCCACGCCAACATCAGCGATCTGAAGATGACCAAGGATTACGACGCCAAGGACGACTACCTGCTCTTCTCGGGCAGCGGGGCGACCGTCACGCTCAAGGCGGGGATGTTCGTGGTCTATTTCCCGCAGGACGGCCACGCGCCGGGGCTGGCGGCGGGGGAGCCGGCGGAGGTGAAGAAGGTCGTGGTGAAGGCGAGGGTGTGAGAAGAGAGGACGCTAAGCCGCGAGCGGCTGGTCAGATGTGCCGCAGCTTGTTCGAGCCGTTGAGGGCGGCAACTTTGTAGGCCTCGGCGAGCGTGGGGTAGTTGAAGACGTTCTCGGTGAAGTAGCGCACCGTGCCGTTGAAGGCCATCACGGCCTGGCCGATGTGGACCAGCTCCGTTGCACCGGTGCCGATGCAGTGCACGCCCAGAATGGTCTGGTCCTTCTGGTGGATGAGCAGCTTGAGCATGCCGGTGTCGTCGCCGAGCAACTGGCCCTTGGCGATTTCCTTGTAGTAGCAGATGCCCGCCTCGTAGGGGATGCCTTCCTGCGTGAGCTGCTGTTCGGTCTTGCCCACCATGGAGATCTCGGGGATGGCGTAGATGCCGTAGGGGAAGAGGTGGGACATGGAGTGGACCTGGGCGCCGAAGGCGTGGCAGGCTGCGAGGCGGCCCTGCTCCATGGAGGTGCTGGCCAGCGCGGGGAAACCGATGATGTCGCCGGCGGCGTAGATGTGGGGCACGCCGGTCTGGTAGTGCTCGTTGACCTTGAGGCGTTCGCGGTCGTCGGCGACGAGGCCGACGTTGTCCAGCCCGAGTTGTTTGGTGGTTCCCTGCCGGCCGACGCAGTAGAGCAGCGTCTGCGCCTGGAGGACCTTGCCGGACTCGAGCGTCGCCTCGACCTGTACGCCGTTGGCCATTTCGGGCGGCATGTGGGCTATTTTCTCGACCTTCTCGCCCATGCGGAGGGTGATGCCGTTCTGCCGCATGAGGTAGTGGAGCGCCTCGCTGATCTCGTCGTCGAGGAAGCCCAGGAGCTTGTTCTTGCCCTCGATGAGCGTGACGCGGACGCCCAGGGTCGCCATCATGCAGGCGTACTCGGTGCCGATGACGCCGCCGCCGACGACGATCATGCTCTTGGGCAGGGTGTCGAGCTTGAGGATGCCGTCGGAGCAGAAGACCTTTTTGCCGTCGAAGGGGACCTCGGTAGGCTTGGCGGGCCTGGTGCCTGTCGCGAGGACAAATCGATCGGCGGTGACGAGCGTAGCCTCGCTGTTGTGCGTGACCTGGAGGAGATTCGGCCCCTCGAAATGGGCCTCGCCCCAGACCATATCGACGTTGTTGCGCTCGAGGGCGTCGCGGATGACCTCCCACTCCCGGCGGATCACGTTGCCGGAGATGGAGGAGAGATCAGCGATGGTGATGTTGCGTTTGACGCGTGAGGACTCGCCGAAGATGCCCTTGCGGTTGGCGCCGGTGAGGTGGAGGACCGCCTCGCGCAGGGCCTTGGAGGGGATGGTGCCGGTGTTGATCTGGGCGCCGCCGACGAAGGGGCTCTTCTCGATGATGCACACGTTCTTGCCGAGCTTGGCGGCCTGGATGGCTGCCTTCTGCCCGGCGGGACCGGTGCCGATGACTGCGCAGTCGTAGTGCCTCATGGGCGATGCGTCCTTCCCGCGGGTTTCCCTCTCTCCCCTGATCGGCATAAATGGGAGGCGGGGTTAGGTCCCGTAATGTCCACGGCCTCTGCCCCCCCCCCGGTATAACCGCGGTTTGTTCAAGGGTGGTGAGCGCTGGCGTGGAATGTGGTGTTGGGGGGAGTTCTCTTGAATCCGGCGAGCCTCGCGGACTCAACGCCACCCTGCGCAGAGCGCCCCGCGCTATTTCACCAGCGAGAAAAGCAGCAGCACGAGCAGCAGCAGCGCGGCGGCCCAGCCACCCACCGCTAGCCAGAAAAGTGGCTGCGAGGTCAGCGGTGATCCGGCGGTGATGACGCCGGGGTTCGAGTCGGCGCTCACGGCGGCGTCGGGGGCCTCGCGTTCCATGTTCTCCAGCGCGGCGAAGTCGAACTTCTTGCGCGCCTGCACCGGGGCCTCGCCCTTGGCGACGGCCTCGAGGTCGTGCAGGAGGTCGGAGGTGGAGGTGTAGCGCTGCTTGCGGTTTTTCGCCATGCAGACTTCGATGATCTCGCCGATGCCGGAGCTGAGCGTGGGGTTGATGTGGTCGGGGGGGACGAGTTCGGCCTTGAGGTGCTTGTGCATGACGGCCGAGGGGTTCGGGCCGTCGTAGGGCACTTGGCCGGTGACCATGTGGTAGAACGTCGCGCCAAGGCCGTAGATATCGGCGCGGAAGTCGATGTCGATCTCGCCGCGGATCTGCTCGGGGGAGATGTAGTAGGGGGTTCCGAACGCCTTGCCGGCCTCGGCCTCGGCGGCCTCGCGGTCGCTCACCGCCCGTGCCAGGCCCATGTCCGCCAGCTTCGCCGTCCCCTCCTTCGTGATCATGATGTTCTTGGGCTTCACGTCGCGGTGGATGAACCCCGCCTTGTGCGCGTGCTCCAGCGCCCGGGCGATCTGCAGCACGATGTGCAGCGCCTCGCGTTCGGAGTAGCGCTGATTCTTGGAGATGTCGTCGAAGACCGTCCGCCCCTGCACGTACTCCATGACGAAGTAGTGGAACTCGCCCGCCTTGCCTACGTCGTAGGCCGCGACGATGTTCGGGTGGTTGAGCTTCGCTGCGGCGCGGCCCTCGGCGTAGAACCGCTGCACGAACTGCGGGTTGTTGGTGTGCTTGCGCGGGAGGACCTTGATCGCCACCATGCGGTCCAGGCTCATCTGCCTGGCCTTGAACACGGTCGCCATCGCGCCGGCGCCGAGCTTTTCTAATATCTGATAGCCGGGGATCTGCTGCGCGGTCTTCTGCGGCTCGATCGCGGCCTTGATCCGTTCGAGTTGCTTGGCGGTGACGATTCCGCGCGAGACCAGGGCGGTGGCGAGGGTCGTCCCCGCCGCGTCGCCGGTGAGCGTCTGCCGGCAGGCCTCCACGTCCTCGGCGGTGGCCAGCCCCTGGTCAACGACGGTGCGCGCCAGGAGCGAGTCGGTGTTTTCGGCTTCGGTGGTCGGGGGAGAGGATTCGGCCATGGCGGTCGTGTCACTACGGGCGAAACGCCCTGTTCCTGCGGTTGCTTCACCCTTGTGCGACGTTACGAGGCTCCACGGGCGGTGTCAACAGGATCGTTGGAATTCGTCGGGGAACGCTCGCCCGACCTGGCTTTTCGGGGTGGCTGTACCAATCCGTCCGCTCCAGACGCATACCACGGTATCCGGCGGGTACGCATTTGAAACCTCGGAGCCGGATCATGCCAACAACGCACGCACCCGGGTTGAGACGAATCTGGTATCTCTGTGTGAGCCTGCGGGTTCTGGTCGGTTTGTGGTGCGTTACAGCCTCTTCGTTTTTGGAGTACCCCAACATGGCCCACGCGGCAAACGGCTCCGCGCCGACCAGCGTGACGGTGGCTCCGACCGGCGACGACACGGCCGCGGGGACGGAAGGAGAGCCGCTCGCCACGCTCGCCGGCGCGCGTGACGCCGTGCGGCGTCTGCGCGGTCGGGGCGTCACCGGCGCGGTGGATGTGGTCGTCAAGCCGGGGACGTATTACCTCGCGGAGCCGCTCGTGCTGGGGCCTGAAGATTCGGGCACGGCCGAGGGACCTACGACGTACCGCGCGGCGGCGGGCGGGCGCGTGGTGCTGAGCGGCGGCGTGCCGATCAGCGGATGGAAGAAGCGGGAGGGGGGCGTCTGGGCCGCCGCCGTCCCCGCCGACCTGGATTTCCGTTTGCTGCGCGTGGGCGATCGCTGGGCGACGCGTGCGCGGTTCCCCAACTATGACGCGAAGAACCCGCGCACCGGCGGCTGGCTCTTCGCCGACGGCATCACCCCCGCGCCCGCGCCGGGCTCGCCGACCACGTTCATGCACTACCGCACCGGCGACCTGCCCGCCTTCGCGGACCTGAGCGGCGCGGAGGTCCACGTCTTCATCGCCTGGGGCTGGGTCAACGCCATCGTGCCGATCGCGACGATCGACCCGGTACAGAATCGCATCGGGTTCGCCGGCAAGGGGGCGAGCCAGGACACCCGCGCCGGCAACCGCTACTTCATCGAAAACGTGCGCGAAGCGCTCGACGCACCCGGCGAGTGGTTCCTCGATAAATACAAGGGCGAGGTGCTCTACATCCCGGACATCCCGGGCTTTCCCAATGTCCCGGTGGCCGCGTCCCGGCTGGACACCATGATCCGTTTCGCCGGCGACCCGGGCGCCGGTCGTTTTGTCGAGCACGTGAACATCGCCGGCTTCCACTTCACCGACACCACCCACACCATCGCCCAGGAGTACTACACCCCGGACGACGCCTGCGTCCAGATGTCCGGGGCGAGGAATTGCGAGGTGCGCGGCTGCGAGTTCTCCTGGTGCGGGGGCTATGCGCTCAGGCTCTCCGACCGGTCCGAGCGGTGTGTGTTCGCTTCAAACCGGCTGCACGACATGGGGCAGGGCGGGGTGATCATGCTCGGCGACACGAAGAGCCAGGCGCACCACTGCGCGGTGGTCGCCAACCGCCTGGTGCGGCTGGGGCTGATCTATAAGCACGTCGCCGGCGTCTATATCACGTCCGGCTGCGACAACTATGTCGCACACAACAGCATCAGCGACGTGCCGCGTTACGCAGTCTCCATGAAGAGCCAGGGCGAGGAAAGGCTCTCGCACCGGAACGTGGTCGAATTCAACGACATCCGCCGCGCCAACCTGGAGACCAATGACACCGGCGCCATCGAGAGCCTGGGTTACGAGAGGCGGGACAGCGGCAACGTGATCCGCCATAACATGATCCTCGACGTCGTGGGGATGATCACGACGCCCGATGGCAAGATCGAGACGCCCTATTTCAGTTGGGGCATTTACCTTGACGACTTCAGCAGCGGCACGTTGATCTACGGCAACATCGTCGCCCGCACGCCGACCGGCGGCGTCTGCATCCACGGCGGCAAGAACAACGTCGTCGAGAACAACATCCTCGTCGAGGGGCGTGACCGGCAGGTCCACCTCCACCCCGAGGACAGGACCATGCAGAACAACCGCTTCGTCCACAACATTGTTGCCTATTCACGGCCGGAGGCGGAGCTGTTCTATCTCTTCCAGTCTTGGAAGAGGAACCAGCCAGGACGATTCTCCGAGTGCGACCACAACCTGTACTGGCTTACCACCGGGGCGGACCTTAAGACCCTGGGGACGAAGAACACGCCCGACGGCCCCTTTGCCGCCTGGCTGGCGCACGGCTTTGACGCGCACTCGCTTGTGGCCGATCCCAAATTTATCGATGCGGGGGCGGATGATTTCCGCCTGGCCCCCGATTCGCCCGCCTTCAGCCTGGGGTTCAAGCCGATCCCGGTGGAACTCATCGGCCCGGACGGCTGGGTCCAACGCGGCCGGCCTCTGGGGCCCGATCCGGCGGGGCGGTAGGCCGGGTGGCCTGCCGGCCTGAACCCCCGACTGGCTTTCCTTTGTTCAGTTCGCGTAAGATACCGCACTTCGGCGCAGGGCCGAACAGAGGTGAACGCATGCTGCTGGTTGCCCCGGGCAATGGCGAGATCGGTGAACGGCTGGCGGAAGAGCTGGCGGACATTGAAGGGCGCTTCGCCGCCGAGCTGATGAGCGACCTGCCCTGTGTCAACGAACTGGTCGGGCACGTCGAACGCTACCGCGGCAAGATGCTCCGGCCGATGCTCGTGCTGGTCAGCGGCCTCGCCGCCTCCCCGACAGGGCGTGAGCTGACCGACGGCCACCGCGTGGTCGCCACCGTCGCCGAGATGGTCCACATGGCCACGCTCGTCCACGACGACGTGCTCGACGACGCCCTGGTCCGCCGCCGCGGCGAAACCGTCAACAACCTGCGCGGCAACGAGACCGCCGTCATGCTCGGCGACTACCTCATCAGCCACGCCTACCACCTCTGCTCGAGCCTTCCGTCGCCGGTTCCCGCCCGTATCATCGCCGACGCGACCAACACGGTCTGCGAGGGCGAACTGCTGCAACTGGCCAACCGCGAGAACTGGGCGCTGGACGAGCCGACCTACTTCGAGATTATCCGCCGCAAAACCGCGAGCCTGTGCGGCACCTGCTGCCGGCTGGGCGCGATCATGAGCGACAACGGTTCGCCCCACGCCGATGCGCTCTACAGCTACGGCGAAAAGGTCGGTACCGCCTTCCAGATCGTCGATGACATGCTCGACCTGACCGGCACGCTCGACACCGTGGGCAAGACCCTGGGCCGGGACCTGGACAAGGGCAAGCTCACGCTGCCGCTGATCCACCACCTGCGCACCGTGCAGCCCGCCCGTCGCGCCCGCTCACTGGCGATGCTGGGCGACGCGGACACCACCGGCGGCGGCGGTTCTTCCCCGCGCGAGGTCGTCGAACTGCTCAACTCCACCGGTTCCATTGCCTATGCTGATCAGGCGGCGCACACGCTGATCACCGACGCCCGACGCCTCGTTCAGGCCCTGGCGCCCAGCTCGGCGCGGGAGCTGCTCCTGGAGATGGCCGACGCGGTGGTGACGCGAAAGTTCTGAGAAATACCCGTTTGATGAGGGCAAGGATTCTCGGACCCTCGCCTCGCGATTCAATCGGGCCGATAAGAGGGATAGAGGAATGCGGACCCCGATGCTTGGGAAGACCTCGGCGTCGGGCGTGGCCTGAAGAGTCTCCAAGACAGAGATGCCAGCAACATGAGCGATCAGCGGCCCCGAGTGTTGGTGTTGGGTGGGAAGGTGACGTCGCAGCACCCGGTCACGCAGGTGCTGGGGCAGTTCTGCGACGTGGAGCAGTTCGAGCGGATGGAAGACGCGATGGCCGCGCTGCGGCAGCGCGAGTTCCACGCCGTCTTCGCCGACATGGGCGACTTCCTCCCGCTGGAGCGCGGGCTGGTCAACCAGCAGTCGAGCATGATCCTCAACACGATCGGCGAGGGCGTATGCATCGTCGATTCCGAGGGCATCTGCACCTGGTCCAACAACCGCATGCGCTCCTTCCCGCCCGCCGTCTTCGAGCGGGTGAAGCTGATCTGCGCCCAGGCGCGCTCCATCTTCGCCAACCAGATGAGCCCGACGCAGGAGAAGGGGGCGACGCGCAGCAAGAAGCACACCTTCCAGGCGGAGGACGACCGTTATTTCGAGATGATCACCTCGCCGGTGATCGACGAGAAGGGCGATGTCCGCCAGGTCGTCGCCGTCGTGTGGGACGCGACCAGCGGCAAGCGGCTGCAGCAGAAGCTCAACGCCATCGACTCCGCCGGACGCGAGCTGGCCAAGCTCGAAGGCGAGGCGATCGGCAAGCTCACGCCCGGCCAGCGCCTCCAGCTTTTGCAGGACAAGATCATCAAATACTCCAAGGATTTGATGCACTTCGACCACTTCGCCATCCGGCTGGTGGACAAACGCACCAACCGCCTGGAACTGGTCATCTCCGAGGGGCTGCCCCCCGAGGCGCTGGACATCGACCTCTACGTCCAGCCCGAGGGCAACGGCATCTCCGGATACGTCGCCGCCACCGGCCGGTCTTACATCTGCCACGACACCGAGAAGGACCCACGCTACGTCCTGGGCATCCACCATTGTAAAAGCTCGCTCACCGTTCCCCTCCGGCTGCACGACAAAGTCGTGGGCGTCTTCAACATCGAGTCCGCCGACATCGGCACCTTCGACGAGGACGACCGTCAGTTCGCCGAGATCTTCGGCCAGTACGTCGCCATGGCGCTCAACATCCTCGACCTGCTCGTCGTCGAGCGCTACACCACCACGGGCCAGCTTGCCTCCAGCGTCGTCCAGGAGATGGCGCAGCCGCTCAACGACATCATCACCGAGGCGCAGACGCTGATGGAGGAGTACATCGGCGACGACTCGATGCGCGACCGGCTCAACCGCATCGTCACCCACGTCACCTCGATCCGCACCGGGCTCAAGGACGTCGCCGCCGGCCCGCAGCGCATCCTCGGCAGCGAGCACGTCAAGAAGCAGACCGACCCGCTCCTGGGCGGCAAGCGCATCCTCATCGCCGACGACGAGCCCAACATCCGCAAGACCCTCGCCGAGATCCTCGGCAAGTTCGGGGCGGTCTGCACCGTCTGCAAGGACGGCCACGAGGCGGTCATCCAGATCGAGCAGGCGGATTTCGACCTGGTCATCTCCGACATCAAGATGCCGCACCGCACGGGCTACGACATCTTCGCCGCCGCCAAGCGCCGCAGCGAAAGGGTGCCCGTCATCCTCATGACCGGCTTCGGCTACGACCCTCACCACTCGATCGTCCGCGCCAGCCAACAGGGGCTTTCCACGGTCATCTTCAAGCCGTTCAAGACGGAACAACTCCTTGAAGAGGTCCGCAAGGCGCTCAACCCGCCGCCCGGCCAGCCCGCGACGCAGCCCGTCAAATCGCCGCAGGGCACATGATGCCCAGCAGCGCCCCCGCATCACCGACCTCCGGCGGCCGTGCCGCGGCCGCACGCGCCGCCGCCAACGCCGCCGGGCAGTTCCCCGACATCTTCCCCGCCCCCATCCCCGACGGCGGGCTCAGCGCGCTCGACGCCCGCCTCGCCATGGCGATCCACCGCACGGTCCTGCAGCGCTGGCTCACTCTCGAATACCTCCTCGATGGCCGGCTCAACAAGCCGATGGACCGGCTGGAGCCCGCCATGCGCGGCGTCCTGCTCACCGCCGCGGCACAGCTCGTCTTCATGGACCGGTTGCCCGTACACGCGGTGGTGCATGAATCGGTCTCGCTGGCGCGCCGCATGGTCCGTCCCGCCGCCGCCGGGCTGGCCAACGCCGTCCTGCGCCGCATCAGCGAAGCCGTCGATAAACACATTACAGATCAGCCTTGGTCGCCCGCCGCTGACCGTCTGCCGCTGGATTTCGGTTTCGTGCAACTCACCAAACCGGAACTGCCCGCCATTACGCAGTTCACCGAGCACCTGGCCGCCGCGACGAGCCACCCGGAACACCTGATCGAGCGCTGGGTGCAGGCGCACGGCCAGGCAGGCGCGCTGGCCATCGCGCGGCACGGCGTCGTCAACGCACCGACCGTTGTCGCGACCGAGCCGGGCTTCGACACCACGTCATGCCCCGACGGCCGGTCGCACGAGCTGCCCGGCTCCCTCGTGTGGGACGGCAGCCATTCCGCGATGATTGCTTTCCTCGCCGGTCATCCCGCGCGGCGCGTGCAGGACCCCACGGCCACGCTCCCCGTCGCCGCAACTTCCGCGCTGAACGCGCTGCCGAAAAATGCGTTGATCGCCGACCTCTGCGCCGGCCGCGGCACCAAGACGCGCCAACTCGCCGTGACGCACCCCAACGCCCGCATCCTTGCGACCGATACCGACCCCGATCGCCTGGCCGACCTCCGCACCGCCTGCCGTGGGTTGGCCAACGTGCAGGTGATGCCCGCCTACGACATCGACGCCGCCTGCCGTGACGAGGGGATCGACCTGCTGCTCCTCGACGTCCCCTGCTCAAACACCGGCGTGCTCGGCCGACGCCCGGAGGCGCGGTACCGCTTCGGCATCGATACGCTGGGCGCCCTCACCGCCATCCAGCGCCGCATCGTCGAGCGCGCGATACCCCTGATGAAACGCGGCGGCCACATTCTCTACAGCACATGCAGCGTCGAACCGGAGGAAAACCAGCAGCAGGCACGCTGGCTCTGCGAGAGGTTCGGCGCTGAGCTGGCCGATGAGAATCTCACCCTCCCCGGCGGTCACGATCGCACCAGCCGCGACGGCGGGTATTACGCGCTGATCCGCGGGTGAATCCGGGGAAGCACTTACTCACCACCCCGTGTCCGCCGACTTGTCGTACGGGTGCTCGCGCTGCGACATGAGCGCCGAGAGCAGCGCGTCGCGGCGGTAGGGCACAATGCGTTCCAGCACGTCGCTGAACCCGCGCCACGCCTCGGCCGCGAACGCCCGCCTTCCCACGCCGCACGCGCCCAGGAGCCGGCCGCTCCGTGCGACGGTCCACGCCAGCCCGGTTGCAAACATCATCCGCAGGCGCAGCCGGCGCAGGTTGCGGCGGACGAAGTTCAATTCCGCCAACTCCAGAGTGAGCCGTTCGGCGTTGAAGAGAGCATGCCCGCGCCGCTCGCGCAGGACCGTCTGCACCGCCTGCCGCACCGCGGGATCGCCGACCGTCGTCTCCACCCGCCGCAGCACCGCCGTGTCTAAAAGGTCGGCCAGCAATAGAAGCGACAACTCGAACCGCACGCCCGGCAGCGCCGCCATCGACGCCACCCACCCGCGCGGCCCCGTCGTCGAGCGCGAGCCTGTCTGTAACCGTTCACGCACACGGCCCATCAGGTTTGCGTGATACATCCGCTCCTTCACCATCAGCCTGACCGACTGCACGAACGCCGGGTCTTCCGGGTAGCGCTGCGCCACGCGCACCGCCAGCGCGGCCGTGCCCACGCAGCCCGCGAGGATGTCCCCGGCGAGGTGGCGGATGGATTGTGAATCTCCCGGGGCTTCCGGAGGCGCCGTCGGCGCGGGCGATGACCAGTCGATCCGCCCGCGCTCGTGACGGCTGTTCAAGAAATGACACAGCCAGTACCGGCTCCGGCTCCATTCAGATGCTGCCATGGCACCCCTCCATAACGCTGACGGATGATATGCCTCTAGATCGGTCGAGTGGATGGGGTCGCGTGAGTCCGCCTCGCCGCTTGCGGTTTAGCGTCCCCCTCCGATCTTTGCCTCACCACGACTACAATGCATCAGGTCCAGGTTCGGCGGCTTGGCTCACGGCCGCCGCCCGAGGGAAAGGAGAACACATGGCCGTACGCATGGAACTGGCGCGGGTTCTTATCCGCGAGACGCAGGACTCCCACATCGTCGAGCTGCGCGAGGCCAAGGGGGGCCGCGTGTTCCCGATCGTGATCGGCATCAACGAGGCGGCCGCCATCGAGCGCCGCGTCATGGGCCAGGTTCCACCGCGGCCGCAGACCCACGAACTGCTCGCCTCCATCGTCGAGGCGATGGGGGGCAAGATCGAAAAAGTCGTCATCACCGAGCTGAAACACGATGAGCTTGGCCGCGGCACGTTTTACGCGCGCCTCTATATCCGCCAGGGCGACCAACTCCTCGACATCGACTCCCGCCCCAGCGACGCCATCGCCTTGGGGGTCGCCAACGACGTACCGATCTTCGTCGCGGAGGAAGTGCTCGACGAGGTGTGCAAGACGGAATGATCGCGATAAACCCGCACCAAGCCGCGTGATGTGGACAAACTCGGGATGGTGCCGTGGGGGGGGCTCCATCACACATGGCGCAAGGCGACGGCAAACCACCGAAATACGGCCTCCGCAGCTTCATCGAGCCCAAAACCGCATAAAACCGGCCTCATTACGCGTGTCCCAAGCGGTCACGGCTGAGGGGCAAGGGCCTGCGTTGGCCGTGCGGGCGCACGGGGGGAGTTGACAGAAGTGGGGGAATCGCTACACTGCATGGCCCGGGTGGAGATGAAAAAAAGGGCTTTGCGGTTGGGTGGATTGTGGATAACGCGGCCGTTTGAGCCGTGTTTGGGTCCCGGAAAACGGGACAACTTGACTGCCCGCCGAAAGCCGGTATCATCTTCGCCCCAATGCGAATCAAGAAGCCTTGGATGAGCCCGTGATGAAGAACGGGCCAGGGAGTCTTGACCCGCGTTGAGCGGAGGCCGGCCGAGGGCGAAAGCCCGGAGCCGACCGTAGGTCTTTGACAAGTGGATTAGTTTGGTGTTGCACGCGAGTGTACACCGAGGCAGTAGCGCACTGAGGAGCTCACCCGGGCTCTGGCCTGTTGAAGGTCTAGAGGATCGGGTGGCCGTGCCGTCAATCGTGGCACGGCGGATTAATCCTGACCCAAAGTCGAGACGAGCCCGAGGCGAAAGCCGAGGGAACGGATCGGTGGAAGGTCGGGGCGATCAAGCTATAAAGAGCATGCGGTGGATGTCTTGGCGTCAAGAGGCGATGAAAGACGTGGTAGCCTGCGAAAAGCCCAGGGGAGCTGGCAAACAAGCTGTGATCCTGGGATATCTGAATGGGGAAACCCACCCGCAAGGGTATCCATGCCTGAATGAATAGGGCATGGAAGCGAACGTGGAGAACTGAAACATCTCAGTACCCACAGGAAAAGAAAGAAACCTCGATTCCGTCAGTAGCGGCGAGCGAAGACGGAACAGCCCAAACCGGGCTTCGGCCCGGGGTTGCGGACACCAATGTGGGATGTTGAAATTGCTGTGAATCGGCTGGAAAGCCGTACCAAAGAGGGCGATCGTCCCGTAACAGCAGATGAGACAAACCTAGGTGCACCAGAGTAGCACGGAGCTCGTGAAACTCCGTGTGAAACTACGGGGACCACCCCGAAAGGCTAAATACTACTTGACGACCGATAGTGAACCAGTAGGGCGATTGAATGATGAAAAGCACCCCGATAAGGGGAGTTAAAAGTACCTGAAACCGCATGCTTACAAGCGGTCGGAGCCGGCCTTCGGGCCGGTGACGGCGTGCCTTTTGCATAATGAGCCGGCGAGTTGGCCTCCATGGCAAGGTTAACCGATACCCTCGGGAAGCCGAAGCGAAAGCGAGTCTTAAACGGGCGATTTAGTCATTGGGGTCAGACGCGAAACCTTGTGATCTACCCACGGCCAGGTTGAAGGGAGGGTAAAACCTCCTGGAGGACCGAACCTCTCAACGTTGAAAAGTTGTGGGATGAGCTGTGGGGAGGAGTGAAAGTCTAATCAAACTGGGAGATATCTCGTTCTCCTCGAAATAGTTTTTGGGCTAGCCTCGTGGAATGTTCCTTCGGGGGTAGAGCTACTGGATGGCGTTGAGGGTCTACCCGACTACTCATGCCAACCAAACTCCGAATACCGAAGGTTCTGCCACGGGAGTCAGAGTGTGGGCGATAATGTTCATGCTCAAAAGGGAAACAACCCAGACCGCCAGCTAAGGTCCCAAATCTTGCCTGAGTTCTTAAGGAAGTCAGAATGCTATGACAGCCAGGATGTTGGCTTAGAAGCAGCCACCATTTAAAGAGTGCGTAATAGCTCACTGGTCGAGGATTCTGGCGCCGATAATGATCGGGAAAAAGGCGAGAACCGAAGCTGCGGACCCGGTAACGGGTGGTAGAGGAGCGTTCCAACCAGCGTCGAAGCGGAACATTAATGTTCCGTGGAGCGGTTGGAAGCGAAAATGCCGGCTTGAGTAACGATAAAGCAGGTGAAAATCCTGCTCGCCGTAAGCCTAAGGTTTCCTGGGGCAGGTAAATCCGCCCAGGGTTAGTCGGTCCCTAAGACGAGGCCGAAAGGCGTAGCCGATGGACAGCAGGCTAATATTCCTGCACTTTGTTGGAAGGTTGATGCAGCGTGACGGATCTTCGGAGCGAGTCGCACGACTGGTTGTGTGCGTCCCGCAAGGGCGAGGGCTTGACCCGAAGCTCGCAAAGAAGGTTTCAAGAAAAACCGTCTGCGGACGACCAACAGAACCGTACTAAAACTGACACAGGTAGGCGAGGTGAATAACCTCAGGCGCTCGAGAGAACGGTCGTGAAGGAACTAGGCAAATTAACCCCGTAACTTAGGGATAAGGGGGCCCTCCTCCTTCGGGAGAGGGCGCAGAGAAAAGGCTCTGGGAACTGTTTATCAAAAACACAGGACTGTGCTAACTCGCAAGAGGATGTATACAGTCTGACGCTTGCTCGATGCTGGAATGTCAAAGGAGCCGGTCAGCCGCAAGGCGAAGCTGGCGACTTAAGCACCAGTCAATGGCGGCCGTAACTATGACGGTCCTAAGGTAGCGAAGTTCCTTGTCGGGTAAGTTCCGACGCGCATGAATAGCGTAATCACTGGAGCACTGTCTCCACGACCGACTCGGTGAAATAGAAGACGCGGTGAAGATACCGTGTACCCGCAGCAAGACGGAAAGACCCCGTGGACCTTTACTGTAGGCTGGTATTGGCCACGAGTATGTTCTGCGTAGGATAGGTGGGAGCCTTTGAAGTCCCGGTTCTGGCCGGGATGGAGGCGCCGTTGAAATACCACCCTGAACGTTCTTGTGACCTAACCTCAATCCTGAATCGGGTTGAGGGACCGTGCTAGCTGGGCAGTTTGACTGGGGCGGTCTCCTCCCAAAAAGTAACGGAGGAGTGCAAAGGTTGGCTCAGCACGTTTGGAAACCGTGCGTCGAGTGCAAGAGCATAAGCCAACTTTACTGCGAGACGTACTTGTCGAGCAGTCACGAAAGTGGGCTCTAGTGATCCGGCGATTCCATGTGGAAGGGTCGTCGCTCAACGGATAAAAGGTACCCCGGGGATAACAGGCTGATCGCGCCCGAGCGTCCATAGCGGCGGCGCGGTTTGGCACCTCGATGTCGGCTCATCACATCCTGGGACTGTAGGCGGCCCCAAGGGTCGGGCTGTTCGCCCGTTAAAGTGGTACGCGAGCTGGGTTCAGACCGGCGTGAGCCAGGTCGGTCCCTATCTGCTGTGGGCGTAGCAATTTTGAGAGGATTCTTCCCTAGTACGAGAGGATTAGGAAGGACTGACCTCTGGTGCGCCGGTTGGACCGCCAGGTCCACACGCCGGGTAGCTAAGTCAGGCAGGGATAAACGCTGAAAGCATCTAAGCGTGAAGCCCCCCTCGAGATAAGAATTGCATGTCGCAAGACGTGAGACCCCCGGTAGACCACCGGGATAATAGGCGGGATGTGTAAAGGCAGAAATGCCCTCAGCTAACCCGTACTAATGGTCGATTGTTTGGTCGCTCCGACCCTCTACCGATTCAAGCCGGCCTCAAAACCGGCGTAATGTCCCCGGCCGTTCAGGACTTGCAACGAACCTGAATCCCCGGGAGACGTTTTTACAAATCATCGGTCCAGGTTGGATCCAACTCCGCAATGTGACTACTGCCTCAAGCAACAACGCGGCCTCTTGATACTTTCACCCGAAAGTACCAAGCAGGCACGCAACACCAAAACTCCACTTGACATTCTCCCGTGAGGCGGGCTAAACCCCGCTTCACGGATTGTCGGTGACCATAGCGGCGGGGCAACACCCGATCCCTTCCCGAACTCGGCAGTTAAGCCCGCCGTGCCGATGATAGTGCAACAGCGCGAAAGTAGGTCATCGCCGACTTTTTGAGCCCCATCAGCCTAAAGCTGATGGGGCTCTTTTTATTTAATCGCCCCCGTCTCCCTCGATTCAAATCTTCAAGCCAAGCCCGACGCTGAGGTCTTCCGAAGCGTCGGAGTCCGTACTCCCTCGCGATGACCGTCAACCGTGTACACTCCGTCGCATGAGCAGCAAACGACGCCCGGACCAGCCCCGTCCCACCCGCATCGAACCCTTCCCCACCGCCTCGCCCGGCAGCGTGGTCATCACGCAGGGCAAAACCCGCGTGCTCTGCACCGCCAACGTCGATGCCGACCTCCCGGGCTGGCTCCGTCCCAGGCCCGGGGAGCCGCCCAAGAGCGGCTGGGTGACCGCCGAATACAGCATGCTCCCCGGCTCCACGCCGCAAAGAAAAAAACGCGGCCCCGACGGCCGGGCGACCGAGATCCAGCGCCTCATCGGCCGGGTGCTCCGCGCGTCCGTTGACATGGACAAAATGCCCGGCGTTTCCATCACCGTGGACTGCGACGTCCTCCACGCCGACGGCGGGACGCGCACCGCCTCCATCACCGGCGGATTCGTCGCCCTCGCCCGCTGCATCAGGCACGCGCGTGGCAAGGGGCTGATCAAGGGCGACCCAGTCATCGGCCCCGTCGCCGCGATCAGCGTCGGCGTCGTGGACGGCGTCTCCTGCGTCGATCTGGATTACGACCTCGACTCCCGTGCCGACGTGGACATGAACGTTGCCATCGATCACCGCGGCCGCTTCATCGAGGTCCAGGGCACGGGCGAGCGGACGACATTCACGCGCCCGCAGCTCGACCGCTTGCTCGACCTGGCTTTGTCCGCGTCGAAGAAGCTGATCGCCGTGCAACGCCGCGCGGTGCGGTGAAACGTGATTTCGAAATGGGTGACTGGGGCTGAGGCTTTGCGAAGCCCCAGTTGGGTACACGATGCGGACTGGGGCATCGAAGACTCTGCCCCAGCCACCCGTGTAACGGCACCGGACCGCCGCCGTTTTCCATCGACCGTGCCATCCCCTACACTCATGCCTCACCCGAGATTGCGATCCTCGCATGCCCTGGACGCTCTACCGCTATATCCTGCGTGACATCATTCGGCTGCTCGTGTTGTCCACGACGGTGCTGGTCTTCGTCATCGGCTTCGCGGCGGCGATCAAGCCGCTCTCGGACGGGCTGCTCGGCCCCGCCGGCCTGGTGAAGTTCATCCTCTTCAGCACGCCGACGATGCTCGCCCTGGCGCTGCCTTTTGCCGCGGCCTTCGCGAGTACGATGGTCTTTTGCCGGTTGACCGCCGACAACGAAATCCTCGCCTGCTCCTCGGTGGGCATCAGCTACCGCACGCTGCTGCTCCCTGTGCTGGCGCTGGGGCTGGTGCTGACGCTGGGCCTGTTTTTCATGAGCAACTGGGTGATCCCGCGGTTTTTCGTGCTCGCGCAGCAGCAACTTGAACACGACATGATCAAGGTCCTGGTGAACCAGGTGCAGAAGCGCCAGACGGTGAGCCTGAATCGGGACACGGTGCTCTACGCCGATAAAGCTGATGATTCGCAGCCGCCCCCGGTGATCCCGGGGAGCACGATCCAGCCGACGAAGCTGGTCATTTTGAGTGGCGCGGCTGCGGGTAAGTACGGCGCGGACGGCAAGATCGTGCGCGAGGGGACCGCCGAGCAGGCGGACGTGTACCTGTTCCACGACGAGGGCCAGACGTGGGTGATGATGCGGTTCAAGAACGCGATGGTGTATGACGCCGAGTCGGAGCAGGGGCACTTCGCCGTGGTCGATCACTGGGACCTGCCGCCGGTGGCGCTGCCCAACCCGGTGCGGGACAAGCCGCGGTTCATGAGCTGGCCGGAGCTGCGCGAGCTGGGGCACGAGCCCGAGCGGTTCGACGAGGTGCGGGAACGCAAGGCCAAGCTCGCCGAGACGATCGCGGGTGAGCAGTTGCTGCAACTGATCGAGTCCGCGATGGCGAACTCCGGCGGTAGGGGGGTGACGTTCCTGGCCGCGGGTGAGAACCAGAAGTATCAATTCTCGACACCGATGCTCAAGCGGGACGGCAACGCGGTCAGACTGGTCGCCGCGCCGGTCAAGGTGACGTACTTCTCCGGCGGCCTCCGCAAACGCGAGATGCAGGCCAAGTCGGCGACGCTCAGCGTCGAGACCAGCGACGAAGACATCGAGCCGCGCGTGCGCATCACGCTCCAGCACGTCACGACCTCCGACGTCTGGACGGCTCAGCAGGGCGGCGAGCGCGTGAGCTATGCGTTGGAACGGGTGAACTGGCCCCAGCCGCTGGCGGCCGGCCTCAAGGCGCTGAACATCAACGACCTCTATTCCCGGGCGCGTGACCCGCACGGCCCGTTCCACCTCTCCACCCCGGTCCAGATCAGCGCCGATGCGCTCGAGCTCTCGATCGCCAAGCTGCGCCGCCGCATCATCGTGCAGGTCCACGAACGCGCGGCGTCGGCGGTCTCCTGCGCCCTGGTGCTGCTCATGGGCGCCGTCCTGAGCATGAGGATGCGCGGCGGGCTCCCGCTTGTCGTTTATTTCTGGAGCTTCATGCTGGCGTTGCTGGCCGTCATCATCGGCCGCAGCGGCGGCAACCTGACGGGCAACCCGTCCGCGGGCCTGATCTGGGGGCTGCTGGCCATGTGGGTCGGCAACATCATCATCGGCGTCGTGTTCACCGGCGTGTACCTGAAACTGGTGAAGAACTGACAGCCATGCGCATACTCGACCGCTACATCATCCGCTATTACCTGATCAACTTTGTGGTCCTGCTCGCGGTGTTCACGCTGCTGTTCATCGTCGTGGACATGATGTTCAACTTCGACGAATTCCTCGACGCCGGCCGGAACAACTCTGGCCAGTGGGGCAGCATGGTGGCCGCGACCGTCGCGGCGATCCTCGATTACTACGGGCCGCTCTCGGCGCTGCTCTACGTCTTCTTCGCCGGCATCATCGCCCTGGGGGCGATGGGGTTCACCTTCGCCACCTTTGTTCGCACGGGGGAGCTCGGTGCGATGGTCAGCAGCGGCGTGAGCATGTTCCGCATCGCGGCGCCGATCCTCGTGGTCGGGTTTTTTCTGAATGCCGCCACGCTGGTGGACCAGGAGTTCGTGCTGCCCCGGCTGGCGTCCAAGCTCACGCGTGAGGCGTCGCAGGTCTCGCGCGAGACCGCCAAGCCCTT
Organism: Planctomycetota bacterium; assembly: GCA_021413865.1. Lineage (GTDB taxonomy): Bacteria > Planctomycetota > Phycisphaerae > Phycisphaerales > Phycisphaeraceae > JAIOPN01. The sequence goes on from JAIOPN010000051.1 coordinate 62,990, forward strand.
CCGTGTGCATTACACCGTGGACCACAACGGCAGGCTCCTGAGCGTCAGCTCGTTCGATTCCAACGGGCCCGCCATGCAGGGCGTCACCATCCTGATCCGCAGCGACAAGGGCATGGCCCTGCAGCGCATCACCGCCGACCGCGGGACGTGGGACGCCGCGCGTGAGGGCGGGGGGTGGCTGCTGACCGGCGTGGTGGCCACGGAGCGCGACGTCGCCGGACCCGCGGGCTCGGCGGTGAACGCCACGCACGAGGAGACGATGTTCTTCCCCACCGACCTCTCGCCCGAGGTGCTGATCGCGCGGCAGGAGTCGATCTACCCGCGCCTGCTGAGCATGCCCGAGCTCATGCGCCTGGCGAAAAACCCGGCGGTGGATACCGGGCAGATCCGTCAGATCATGCACAGCCGGTTCAGCCTGCTTGTTCTCAACCTGCTCGTGCTGGTGATGGGGCTGCCCTTTTTCCTCACGCGCGAGCCGGTCAACATGCTGCTGCAGGGTGTCAAGGCCGCGGCGGTCTGCCTGGGCGCGTGGGGCGGCGGGCTTGTAATGATGCAGGTCAGCACCGGCCAGATGCAACCGGCCCTGTCGGCGTGGCTGCCGGTGGTGATCTATCTGCCGGTGAGCGCGATGCTGCTCATGCGCGTGCGGACGTGACGGGCCGCGAAACGTGTTACGCCGCGGGGCGGATCATCTCCGCCGGCAGCGGGTGCGCGACACCGCTGCGGAGCAGGTGGCGGATGGTGTCGTCGGCGATCCACCACGGGTGCCGGACGACCTGGTTCAGGATGTACCGCTGAGCGTGCGAGCCCTTGATCTCGGCCTCGGCGCTGGCGTAGATGCGCTCGCGCCGGTCGCAGTTGCGCCAGAGCGCGTACCGCTCGGGCAGCGGTAAATGGTGGGCGTAGCGCCGGGCGACGGTGATCTGCTCACGCCCGTGCAAAATGGTCTGCGTCGCGCTGCGGCTGATGGCGTACTCGCGCCGCGCGGCGAGCGTCTCGCCGATCAGCGTGGGCTTTTCCCCCTCCGCCATCAGGCGACACGCGAAGTCGTAGCCGGGCACCACCCGCAGGCCCGCGTCGAACGGGCCGAAGCGGTCGATCACCGCGCGGCTCCAGAACGTCGCCGGCGGGGGGAGCAGGCCCGAGTCGTGCATCAGGAACGCCGCGAACGATTCGGGCAGCGCGGGCGTCGATCGGCCCAGCATCTGGTCGCCCGGGCCGATCCGCAGGCAGTTGCCCACGACCCAGCGCGGGGCGTCGGCCCGGCTCATGCGCTCCGCCACCGCGTGCAGCGCGCCGGGCAGCAGCATGTCGTCGCTGTGCAGCACCGTGACGATGTCGCCGGTGGCGTGCAATAGAGCCTTGTTCACCGCGTCGCCCGGGCCGCGGTCCGGCGCGGTCATCCAGCCGGCGAGTTGGTCTTCGTAAAGCTCGATGATCTCGCAGCTCTCGTCCGTCGAGCCGCCGTCCACCACGAAACATTCAAGGTTGGCGTAGCCCTGGTCGAGCACGCTGCAGATCGCGCGCTCGATGAACTCGCCCTGGTTCAGGTTCGGGATGATCACGGTGATGCGCGGCTGGTACATGTTGCGTCACTCCTTGGCCGTCGGAACGTGCAACCCTCCACGGAGGTTTATCGGTCGGCGTATAGAGCGACTTGATTACCCAGTCGTCATAACCGGGACGGGGATGCGCAACCACGCGGACGTGGGACGACTCAAGCTGCCCGTGGAAAGGCGGGGATGGTCCGAAAATAAGTTGAAACCAGGCCGCTCGCGCCGCGGGTGAAAACAGCCGCGATCACGCCGCCACGGCGAAGTGACGTGTGTTGGGCATGCCCAGCAGGTCGAGGTATTCGCCGACCGTCCGTTCCCACGGCCAAGCGATCGCCTCGTTGCGTGCGTTCCGACCCATGCGGGTCAGCTCATCGGGCTGGGCGCGGAGTGAGGTCAGCACCAGCGCCAGGTCGCCCGGGTCGTGCGGGGCGGTGAGCAGACCGGTCCGGCCGTGCTCGATCAGTTCGTCACACGCGGTGAGCACGGGCTTGTCGGGCGGCCCGTTGTAGCGGCGGCGGCCGATCACCGGCACGCCCGAAGCCATCGCCTCACGGATCACGTTGCCGAACGCCTCGTACACCGAGGGCAGCACCATCACGTCCATCGCGGCATAGGCGGTGCGCGTGTCGTCCAACTTGCCCGCCCACGCCAAGTAATCGTCCACGCCCATCTCCGCCGCCAGCGCAGCGATCCGTTCGCGGTCGGGCCCATCACCGACGATGAGCAGGCGTCCGTTTTCTCCCAGTCCGCCCCGTCGCACGGCCTCCAGAAGGAAGCCGAGGTCTTTGCATGGATCGAGCCGGCCGACGAAACCGATGACGAAGGAAGCCTGTGGCAGGCTGAACGCCTGCCGCGCCGCGGCGCGTGAGACGCGCGAGGCCGGCGTGTGCACGCCGTGCGGGATGACGCGCACGTCCCCGGATCGGCCGTAGTGCCGCCGCGCCTGCAGCGCGACGTTCACCGACGAAACGGCGACGCGCGGCGCAAGCCGATACGCGAGCCGATCGGTGAGCTGTTCGAGCAGCGACATTTTCATGGTGGAGACGAACGGGTGGGCCTTCGCGACCGACGCCATGCCCGCCGCGCAGCACGCGGGGTTGAACGTCACGTCGGCCCGCCGGCCCGCGAGCATCGCGCCGAGCGCGATCGAGGGTTCGCATGCCCAGAGCGTGCCCCGTGCCGCGTGGTCTTTGACGGCGCGGCGCCACCATTGCACGCGCACGAGGTCCGGCCACCGCCAGAGCCGGCCGAAGTTCATCTTCGGCAGCCGCGTGATTTCCAGGCCGTGCCGTGGAGTTTCACGCGGGGGCAGGCCGTCACGGTTTTCGGTGATGACCTGGACGCTCATGCCGGCCTCGATGAGACCGATGGCGGTTTCCCACAGCCGCTGCTCCACCCCGCCGTAAAGGTCGGGCCAGAAGCGGGCCGCGAGGATGGTGATCGATCGGGATGCGTGGGGCGTGATGATCAAGCCGCCTCCGACTGCATCTCGTGCCTGCCGACCAGGGCGCGCCAGACCTCCTCGCTCGCCAGCCACCAGGGGCGGCGAGCGACCTCTTTCCAGAGCGGGCGCGAGGCGTCGGCGATCGCGAGCTGGATCGCGTAGCGGCGCTGGCGGTAGCCGACGTTCCGCATGACCTCCCAGCGTTCGCTCCAGGGGACGTGGTGCATGTAGCGCTTGGTGACCTCGATGCGTTCGAGGCCGAAGCGGATCGGCGCAGTGGAGCCCTTGCTCTCGCCGTGCTTGCGAAAGGCGGCCAGCGGCTCCTCGATCAGCCAGGGGATCTCGCCGCCGGCGAGGAGGCGCACGTTGAACTCGTAATCGAAGGCGAAGTGCAGGTCCGTCGAGAACGGGCCGTGCTGCTTGAACAGCGAGGCGGCCCAGAAGCTCGAGGGCTGCGGCAGCAGGCCGCTGGAGTGCGTGACGTACTTGGTGAACGACTCGGGCATGCGGTGGTAGAGCTCATCGATGTCCTCGTCGTTCTCGTCGATGATGCGGCAGCCGCCGACGAGCCAGCGTGGGTGGTCCGGGCCGTTCATGAGGTCGGCCACCAGGTCGAGCGTGCCGGGCAGATAGACATCGTCGGAGTTGATGAAGGCGATGATGCCGCCGGTGGCGCGGGCGATACCCTTGTTGATGGCGTCGGTCTGTCCGTGGTCTTTTTCGCTGACCCAGCCGGCGAGCTGCTTCTCGTATTGACGGATGATCTCCACGCTGCCGTCGGTCGAGCCGCCGTCGATGACAAAATACTCGAGGTTGGCGTAGCCCTGGTCGAGCACGCTGCAGATGGTGCGTTCGAGGAACGCGGCCTGGTTGAAGCTGGGCGTGATGACGGTGATGCGGGGCCTGATTCGGACGAGCTGGGTGCTCATGCGGCGCTCCGGGTTTGCTGGCTGAGGGTGCGTTGAGAGATGTGGGCGTACCAGGCGAGGTAATCGTCCACGGTGCGGTCGAAGTCGAAGCGGCGCCGCGCGTGCTGCGCGGCGTTGTGGGAGAGGCGGCGGCGGAAGACATCGTCACGCAGCAGCCAGCCGAGCCGTTCGGCCAGCGCGTCGGGTTCGCCGGGGGGGATGAGGAAGCCGGTCACGCCCTGGTCCACCTGTTCGGGGATGCCGCCGACCTCGCTGGCGACCACGGGCACGCCGCAGGCCAACGCCTCCAGCACGGTGGTCGGGAAGGTGTCGGCCTTCGCGGAGTGGGCGTAGATGTCGGCGCTGCGGTAGAGATCAGCCATGAGGCGCGGGTCGTCGGTGAACGGCACGAAATGAATCTCGGCGTTGCCCACGCGCTCGCTCGCGGCGGACTCCCCGACGGCGAGCAAGACCAGCGGGCGCTCGCCGGGCGTGACGGAGAGTTTCTCGACGGCCGAGCGCAGGGTTGCGTAATCCTTCCACGCCGACCCGCGGATATTGGCGGCGGCGAACATGACGACGCGGGCGGATGGGTTGATGCTGACGACCTCGCGGGCGCGGCGCTGGTCGCCGGGGTGGAATATGTTGAGGTCCACGCCGTGGGGGATCACACGGGACTCGACGATGCCCGGTGCGAGCATCGAGAGCTCGACCTTGCGCATCAGCCAGCGTGAGGGCGTGGCGACATACAAGCGGCTGCGCTGATAGATGTCGGCCTTGGTGCGCCAGTTCTGCGCGGTGGCGTCCCGTTTCACGGCGGGCGGCAGGTGGAGTTGCGGGCAGGAGCCGCAACCGGTCTTCCACCGCTCGCACTCCAGCGAGTGGGCGCAGTGGCCCGAGAGCAGCCACGCGTCGTGCAGCGTGAGCATGACGGGGGTGTTGGCGCTGAGGGCGGGGAGTTCGCGCAGGTCGAAGTACGAGCCGTGCAGGTTGTGGCAGTGGATCAAGTCTGGGTACCGGCCGGTCAGGTCGGGCAGGGCACGCGTGCCGGGGTAGTTGAAATGCTCACGGCCCCTGGCGTCATCGAGCCATTGCGCGGGGCGGGCGAGTTTTTCTGCGAGTTGGCGCAGCCGCCAGACACCGGGCGTGGAGTCTTCGAATCGCGTCGCGCTCTTGGCAAGGCCGTCCATGGTGTGGAACCAGGCGCCGCGCGACGCGTCGTTGGGGATTTCGACGACGGAGGGGTCGGCCGTTTCACGCCGGCCGACCGCGAGGGTGGAATCGAGGCCGAGCGCCTGGCAGCCGCGGTGCAGCGCGGCCGCGATGCGTTCCGCGCCGCCGCCGGTGTCGCTGGTGCCGACGTGCGTGATGGTGAAGGGGGTGTCACTCATCGAACCATTCCCTGAGCTGGCGCTCGAAGTGGTCGCCGTTCCAGTCGCGGACGAGAAGGCGGGGGACCTGGTATCTATCGGTCCGCGCGTCGGTGCGGCCCGGGAAATTGGAGCAGGCGCAGCGGAATCCCGCGTCCCGGACGATGGCGCTCGTTCCCGTGTCGTAGGAGTGACGCGAGCCGTAGGGGTAGGAGAAGGTGTTGACCCCACGTCCCAGAACATCCGCGACGCGGCGGCTGCCGGAACGAATCTCTTCGGCCTGGGCGGCGGGGTCGAGTGACGAAAGCATCGCATGGTTCGCCGTGTGGGCCCCGATTTCGATGAGTTTGTCGTGAGCGAGCGTGCGTAGTTCGGAGGCCGTGAGCGTGCGGTGGGTTGGGCGCACCGTGGATGAACGGCCTGACCAGCGGCGGATGTCGTCGATGATCGTGTCGCGGCGCTCCAGCGAGACCGAGCGCAGCAGGCCGCACAGGAGGCGGTACGCCTGGTGGCGCGGGGTGGCGTCCGCCTGCTCCAGGGACCAGCCGTGGTGGCGCGCGGAGTCGGCGGGGGTATAGACGCTGAACTCGCCCAGCGATTGCTCGAACCGCGCGGACCCGATGCTCAGTTTCAGTTGATCGGGGAGCGTACCGGGCTGGAGGAAGATCGCCTCCAACTCATCCCAGTAGAACTCGTTCGTACCGTCGATGGCGGAGCCGGCGACGAAGCAGGTCGCGGGGACGCCGTGCCGGCGCAGGATCGGCGCGGCCTGGGTCAGGTTGTCCGCGTAGCCGTCGTCGAAGGTCACGGCGACGGCGCGGCGGGGGACGCAATCGTGCTCCATCGCGTCAACCAGTTCGGCCAGCGACAACGGCTGCGCGACGCGCCGGAGCGCGGCCATCTGTTCATCGAAATGCGCGGGGCTCACCGCGAGGAGCTGCGGGTCGCTGTCGGGCGTCGTGACACGGTGGTAGAGCAGCACGACGGCCGCGCGGCGCCAGCGGTTGCGGACGCGGCGGGCCAGGGAGCGTAAACCGCCGAACTGGGTGATCGTCGTCACGCCGCGGCCCTCCGTTGTGGGCGCGGGGTCACGCCGAAGGCCTGTGCGTAGGCGTTGTCGAGCTCGGCGAGCAGGCGGTCGGTCTGAGATTTCAGGTGGGCCGACCACTGGTCGCGCTCGGCGATGAGGTGGGTGAGCTTGTCGGTCGCGGCGTCGGCGTCAACATTGTTCCAGTCTAGCGACCAGCGCTCGTAGCCCATGCGGCGGACGAGCGCGGCGACCTTGCCGTTGCGGCCGGTGTAATCGATCGAGAGGAACGGCACGCCCAGCGCCATGGAGAAGAGGTGGCCGTGGTAGCGCATCGCGAGCGAGACGTCGGCACGGGCGAGCCGGCGGAGGACCTGGTGCAGGTTGAGATAGCCGCGCTCGACGGCCGCGGCGGCGGGGAGCGTCATGGCGTCGCGGACCGCGCGGTTGAAGAGGCGGTCGTCTCCGCCGACCCAGACGGCGTGCATGGGGAGCATGTCGATGTTCACCGGTGTGCGGGCGGTGATGCGGTCGAGCACGGCGGCGAAGGAGCGCGCGGAGCGGTCGTTCATCGATGCGAGGGCGGGGTCGGTCGTCTGGCTGACGTACTCGCGTGTGTTGGCGCGGAGGAGGGTGGCGAGCAGGACGCTCGCCGAATCCGCGCGGCCCAGGCCGTGCGAGTCCGCCCAGCGTTTCAGGTATGCCATTGCGGGGTCGCAGCCGACGGGGAGGATCACCTCGTCGTCGGTGAGACGGCGGGCCAGGTCGTAGCTCTCAACGTCGCGCAGGAACCCCGCGGTTGTCAGGCGGAGGATCGAGGCAACCATGGAACGCACACGGTCGGTGTGGAACGGCCCGACGCCGCAGCCGAAGATGACGCGGGCCTTGTTCTGCCGATTCGCCTCCTTGAAGATGCGCCAGAGGTGCTCGGTCTGGCCGATTTCTTCGAGCGGGCCGCCGCCGATGATGACGGCATCGACCGACTCGATCGAGGCGGGGTCGTAGGCATGGGAGAGGACCGTCTCGCCGACGCCGCGCAGCTCGTCCATCTCCCGCGCGGTCTGCCCGCTGATCTTGCGGTTGATCGTGGAGAGGGTGACGCGGCATTCCGGCGATTGCGAGCGGATGAAGTGCAGCACCTCGCCGAGGATCGCCTTGTCGCCGGCGGTCTCGGTGCCGTACCAGCCGGTGACCAGCACGTGCCGCCACTGCGAGGGGTGGGGGCGGTCGGCGGGCCGGCTCTTGATGGCGCGGTTCCACGGCCGAGGATTGAGCGTCGCGTGTTTGCGGAGGGCGGCGAAGCGGTCGCTCCAGGGTTTCGTGATGAGGTCGAGGCCCTCGCGGATCTGGGCCTTGGCGGGCGGGGGGCCGAGCAGGTCGTGCTGGCAGTCGCCGCATTCGTTCTTCACGATCTCGCGGCGCTGCGCGATGTTGGATTTGAAGATCGCCCAGCCGCTCTGGAGGATCGCCGAGCCGAGCACGGGGCTTTTCACGGAGCAGTAGCTGACGTTGCCGCGGGTGTCGAGCGTCACGCCCCGGGCCTTCCAGGCGCAGCCGGCGGTGCGCTGCGCGGTGAACGCCAACTGGTCGCTCAGGCTGCGGTAGAACCGGCGGCGGGCGGAGTCCACGCGCGGGTGGTGTGCCAGTTTGTCGAAGAGCATTGTGAGGTGGAACCGCTGCTCGGGGGTGAATGGGTTCAGCAGGTTGAACCCCTCGTTGTAGAGGCGGTTGTTCTCGACGCCCAGGCGGAACTCGAAGCGGTCCAGGCCGCGCGCCTCGCACCAGGCGAGCAGATCGTCGGCGCCGTGGGCGTTGGTGGGCGTGAGGGTGCAGCCGATGAGCACGGGCACCTCACGCTGCCGGAGTATGTCGATGACATAGACGGCCGAGTCGAAGTTGCCGACGATCCCGCGGTTGCGGTCGTGGTCCGCGCCCACGCCGTCGAGGGAGATGTTGACCTCGAACCGTTTGTCGGCGGCGCGCACCACCTCGCAGAGCGCGGTGATGCGGTCGATCACGTCGTTGGAACGGACGGCGTTGGTGATGATGCCGATGCCGCGGAGTTTCGGCAGGCCGTCGATGAGCGCCTGGCCCAGTTCGGGCAGGTCCTTGCGGAGGGTCGGCTCGCCGCCGCTGAGGCCGACGTATTTCACGCGGGAATAGAGCCGGTCGCCGAGCACCTTGCGCAGCTCGTCGGGGGTGATCTCGTGGTCGCGCTTGCGCTGCCAGATGTTGCACATGCCGCAGCGGGAGTTGCAGATGTCGTTGACGGGGAATTGCAGGACGGTGGGGAGCGGGGGGACGACCTGGCCGAGTTTCTCCTCGCGCAGCAACGTCCACGCGCCGCGGGCGATGCCGCGTGTGCCCAGGGCGAGGTTGCGGGCGTAGTTCACGCCGATCATGCCGCGATCCTTTTCGCTTCCAGGCCGGTGACTTGGCGTGTTTCCCAATCGAGCTTCGGGTAGATGATTCCCCATCCACCCTCCTCGGGATTGAGCTCGCCGGTGCTGACGATCTCGAAGTTCAGGCAGTTGGCCGCCGAGCCGCAGATGCGGACGCGGTGGAGCTCGCCGATGAGGTCGAGGCGGTACCGGCCGGGGAATAGCAGGTGGCCGGGCAGGCGGATGGTGGCGCGGTAGTCGCCGGGCTCGGTGACGCCGACGTTGCGGCCGAAGGTGTACTCGGTGTCGGAGGCGAAGAGGACGGCGACGCCGGCGTCGTTGTAGAGGCGAAACGTGACGTGCAGGTCGTCGAGCCGGCGGCGGACTCGGTAGTCGATGGTGAGGAAGCCGTCATCAGAGAAGTCGATCTGCGACGTGGTGCGGCCGACGGCGTCGGTGATGGCGGCGTGGGTGAACTGCACGTCGCTGTTGTCCTGATCATCAACGGTGCGGCCGCCCAGCCCCTTGGCGGTGTCTTCGAGGTAGCGGCGCACGACCAGCGGCGACGGGCCGACCATCACGGCGCGGCCTTCTTTGAGATAGACGCAGCGGTGGCAGAGGCGGTTGATCGCGCCCAGGTTGTGGCTGACGAAGAGGACGGTGCGGCCGGCGCGGGCGACGTCGCCCATCTTCCCGAGGCATTTCTTCTGGAACGCCGCGTCGCCGACGGCCAGGACCTCGTCGATGATGAGGACCTCGGGCTCGAAGTGCGCCGCGACGGCGAAGGCAAGGCGGGTGTACATGCCGCTGGAGTAGCGTTTAACCGGGGTGTCGAGAAACGCGCCGATCTCGGAGAAGGCGACGATGTCGTTGAACTTGCGGGCGACCTCCGCGCTGCTCATGCCCAGGATCGCGCCGTTGAGGTAGATGTTTTCGCGGCCGCTGAGCTCGGGGTGGAAACCGGTGCCGACCTCGAGGAGCGAGCCGATCCGGCCGCGGATGGTGGCGGTGCCCTCGGTGGGGTCGGTGATCTCGGAGAGGATTTTGAGGAGGGTGGACTTGCCCGCGCCGTTCTGGCCGATGATGCCGACCACCTCGCCGGGCTGGATGTCGAAGCTCACGTCACGCAGGGCCCAGAAATCGGATTGGTGCGGCGCGGCGTCGGCGGCACGGCGGCCGGTGAGGCGGCGCGCCCAGTCGGCGGCGGTCTGCATGACGGCCTCGGGCAGGGAGCGGTCGATGCCGTTCCGTCCGCCGATGCGGTAGCGTTTGCCCAGCCCTTCAACTCTGATGATCGGATCGCTCATGGTGGCTCGTGTCGTTTTGCGGTGATGCGGTGTCAGACGACGTCGGCGAAGCGGCGCTGGGCGCGGGCGAAGTAGATGAGGCCGACGACCAGCAGGGCGACGGACATTGCGCCGGAGACGGCGACGGCGCTGTAGTCGATAGGCGTGCCCAGGACGGCGTCGCGGAAGGCGGTGATGGTGCCGCCCACGGGGTTGAGCCAGAGCACCCACCGCCACTTTTCGCTCAGGATGGTGACGGGGTAGATGACGGGGGTGATGAAGAAGCCGAGCTGGATGAAGAAGGGGACGAGGTAGCGGGAGTCGCGGTAGCTGACGGTGAGCGCCGCCATGCCGACGCCGATGCCCAGTGCGGCGATGAAGGTGAGGCCGAAGAGCGCGGGGATGAGGAGGAAGGCCGGGGTGGGCGCGAGGCGGTACCAGGCCATGAGCGCGAGCAGGACGCTGGAGGCCATGAGGTAGTCGATGAGCGGGACGCCGATGGAGGCGACGGGCACGAGCAGCCGCGGGAAATAGATCTTGCGGAGCATGTGCGCGTTGTTGACAAGGCTGTTGGTCGCCGCGGTGACGGCAGAGGAGAAGAAGGTCCAGGGCAGGAGGCCCGCGTAGAGGAAGATGGGGTAGGGCACCTTGCCGGTGCGGTCGGTCAGGTCAATGACGCGGCCGAAGAAAAGGCTGAGCACGACCATGGTGAGCAGGGGCTGGATGATGGCCCAGGTCGCGCCGAGCAGGGTCTGCTTGTAACGCACCTTGATGTCGCGCCAGGCGAGGAAGGAGAGGAGCTCGCGGTATCGCCAGAGCTGCGTGGTGTCGAGACGCTCGAAGCCGCGGCGGGGGCGCAGCACCTTGACGGTGGCGGCGGGAGGCGGCGGGGCGAGGTCTGGCTGAACGGAGAGTGTGGTCACCAACGGTCTCCCGATGCACGGGGCGGCGTCGCCCGGCCGTTACAACCGGCACAGGCGTCACAACCGGTACCGTTTCATCGAACCGTTGGGGAGGAGGCTTTAGGGCCGGATATGTGGCAAGAAATGGTGTGTTATCGGCCGCGAAGGCGGGGGAGGATCGTCACGCAGCGCGGGAGGCGTGCGGATCGGGGGCGCCGGAGCGATCCGTCGGGAGCGTGGCCCTGGTCTCAAAGGGTTTGACGGCAACGATCATCAGGTTGAGCGGCATGCGGTTGAAGGGGAGCAGGGCGTCGGCGAGCCAGGCGAACGCGTTGACCAGCCCGATGAGCGGGGCGAAAAACAATTGCCGCCACGGGTGGAGGTGCATGGGCTTGCCGGGCTCGAGCCGGCTGAGCACGAGGCTCATGGCGAAATACTGGGCGAAGGATTGGAAGAGCTCGCCGACGTGGGTTTCGCTGTGGCATTCGAGTCCGGCGCTGTCCGCCAGGTGGCGCAGGCCGTCGGGGGTGTAGCGGTAAAAATCGTAGGGCTCGACCTGGATGAGCGAGACGTGCGGGACGGCGATGATGGCGATGCCGCCGGGCTTGAGCACGCGGAAGACCTCGCGCATCGCGGCGTCGGGCCGGGGGACATACGCGAGGACCTGCACGCAGAACACGGAGTCCACGGAGTTGTCCGCCAGGGGGATATCCTCGGCGCTGCCGACCACGCGTTCGACGCCGCGCGCCTCGGGGAAGCAGAAGGACTCGGCGTAATCGACGGCGATGTAACGCTTGCCGTGCGGCGCGAAGATGGAGTGGTAGGGGCTGCGGCCTGCGCCCAGGTCGAGGATGGTGCCGCGGCAGAGCGGGGCGACGGCCTCGAACGAGCGCACCATCGGGCGCACGCTGGCCCAGTTGTAGTTGAAGATGGTGTTGCGCGGGTGCTCGCCGAGGACCGTGCGGAGCAGGCGGCGCTGGATTCGTCGCAACAGTTGGGCGGGGTTCATGGCGTGTCAGGCCTTCAACAAGCGCCAGCCGATGGCGTGGAGGCACCGCCGCGCGATGTCCTCCTTCACCTGCACCGGCGGCGTGTACGGGTTGGGGAACCGCTGCGCGAGAGACTCGGGCGTGCCGCCGCGCAGGACGATCGGCGTGCCGCGCGGCGTGCTGATCGCGTCGAACCCCTGGTACGAAACTCGGAAGGCGCGGCGGGGGAGCTCGCTGTCCACCTCGTCGCTGGAGTGCAGGAGCATCTGGTTGAATACCAGCACGTCGCCGGCGGCCAACTCGGCGTGGATCGCCTTGCTCTCATCGACGCACTCGGGGTTCACGCGGTCGTGGTGTGTCTCGCCCTTGACGCGGTGCCAGGGGAGGAAGCCCTTGAGGTGCGACCCGGGGATGATCTTCATGGCGCCGTTGGCACGCGTGACGTTGTCGATCGCCATCCAGGCGATGTATTTCACGGGCTCGTCGGGGCGGGAGAGGAAGTCCTGGTGCCACGGCACGCCGTTGCGCCTGTCGCGCGGCTTGTAAACCAGACAGTTTTCGTAAAGAAAGATGTCCGGCCCGAGCACGCTCTCGAGCGCGTCGAGCACGGCGGGAATCTTCGCCAGCGGCTGAAACTCCGGGTGCCGCTGGTAGAGATCGTAGAGCGTGCCCTGGTCGGCGCGGTGGCGGAGGTAATACTTGGCGAAGGGGTCTTCGAGGTTGCGGCTCGCGCAGGCGACAATGCGGTCGGTCAGGCCGCGCACGACGGACATCTCCCCGGCCGGGATCACCGACCGCAGGATCAGGTAGCCCTGTTCGCACAGCGTGTTGTGGCATCGATCCATGAACCGCGACTCCCGCCAGACGGCATAGCCGGCGTAATCAGTACAGACGTCATCGTCGCAATCGGGGGGTGGGTTAAGGAGGATCGGGGAGCCCTAAGCCGGGAGCGGCCGGAAAAAAACGGGGGGAATGTGGGTGTTGAGGCGATGGATATAATGGATGCGTGGCTGCGTAAGAGATTGCTCCGGGTAGCCCGCTGGGACGATTGAGTCCGATTTTTCCCACGGAGAAGCAGGTGGACACGATGAAAAGTGATGCTGCGGGAACGGCCTTGCTAGCGGGTGATGGCGGGGACGCGCTGCCCGACGCGCCACGAAAAATCCTTGTCGCCGAGGACGAGTTGTTGCTGGCGCGCAGCCTGGCCGGCGATCTGAACGAACTGGGGTTTGAGGTTCTCGGGCCCGCGCCCAACGGGCAGCAGGCGATCGAACTCGCCCGCAAGGATCGCCCGGACCTGGCGCTGCTCGACGTGCGCATGCCGATCATGGACGGCCTGGCGGCGGCCGAGGTGCTGTACCACGAACTGAAGGTTCCTATCATCATTCTCAGCGCCTACAGCGACCCGTCCTATATCCAGGCCGGGGTGCGCGTCGGCGTGTTCGGCTACATCCTCAAGCCCGTCAGCCACGACGACCTTCGCGTGACCGTCGCCGTCTCGTGGAACCGGTTCCTCCACCACCAGCGGATGGCCAACGAGGTGGATGAGCTCAAAAACCGGCTGGAGCAGCGCAAGCTCATCGAGCGTGCCAAGGGGCTGCTCATGAAGCACCTGAGCCTGAGCGAGGAGGACGCGATGCGCACCCTCCAGCGCAAGGCGCGCGACGCGCGCAAGCCCATGGTTGACGTCGCGCGCACTATCATCGAGACGCACGCCGCGGCGGACCCTAAGCCGGACAAGCCCGGCGGCAAGTGACGCGCTCCGCGCCGACCGACACACCATGAGCCCGTCACCGAGTGACACACCCGTCGCACCGATGCCCCACGGGTGGCGGGGAGGCCTTGCGCGTCGGCTCCTCCGCCTGCTCGTCGTGGTTGTCGTGCTCGGATGGCTCGCGGCGGCGTGGGTGCTGCCCACGGTTGCACGGCGCGTGCTCGTGTCGCGTCTCGGCGCCGCCGGCGTGATCGATCCATGGGTCAGGCTGGACCACGCCGGCCTGTGGGGGGCGCGGGGTTCCGTGTACTCCGGCGACGGCAGGCTGCGCATCCCGTCGATCAGCGTCACCTACAGCCCGTTTGAAATTGTCACGGGCCGTGTTCGCGCAGTGGAGATCGACGGGGCGGAGTTTCATCTCCAGTGGAAGGAGGGCTCGCTGCAACTGGCGGGCCTCCGGCCAACGGCGGCGGGGGGCGTCGCATCACCCCGGCTGCCGATCGGCCCCGTCCCGCTGGAGAGCCTCTCCTTTTCGGCAACGCTGGTGATTGAAGCGATGGGCCACGAGTACCGCTTGCCCGTGACCGGCACGTTGATTCGGGGCGAGGACGGGATGCACGCGGAGGTGCGTAGCGATTCGCCGATCGGTCGATTGAGTTTGACCGGTGATGTCCCGCTGCATGGGCAACACGCGGAAGGGTCGGCGACTTTCGTTGATCCCGTGGGGTGGTTCGAGATCAACGCGGGGCTTTCGTACGGTCCCAACGGCACCGACCTCAGGCTCTTCGCCAACTCGGGGGCAAGACTCCCGCTATTCGGCGTGGAGATCGAGAAGTTCAGGTCGACGTGGGGGGTCGGATTTGACCAGCACAGCCGGCTCACGTCACTAGGCGGGTCGATCGCCGCCGACCGCGTCGCATTGGGGGGCTGGGAAATCATCGGGCCGATCTGGTCGGCAAACCTCGATACCACACGCGCCGGCCCGAGCCTCGACGCTTTTGCACTCGACACCCAGGCCAGCGCGGTTGTCGGGGAAGCCGCCGGTCAGGGCGCCGCGTCGCGCCCGTGGACATCCGTTGATGCAAAGGGCCGTCTGAGCCACGGCATCGACAAGGGCATCCACGCGGTCAGTTATTCATTTGACGTGCGAGCCTCCAAGCCCGTTGCGGCCGGTGGCGTCACGGTGACTGTTCCCGCCATTCGACTCAACGGGGAACTGCGCATCGATCCACACGCGGCGGCAAACCCGGTCACGCTGACGGGCGTGTTGGCCGTCGAGCGGGCGTCGGTCGGGCATGCGTCGTCGGGCGTCGTGCTGGGTGATATCACTGCCCGTCTGCCGTTCGCCTTCGGCCGGACCGCCACGGAAGCGGGTGAATTCAAGATCGGCTCCGTCGGCGGCGCGGGGGTGGCGATCACCGGCTCGGGTGGCAGCCTGCGCATGGACGACGATGGGATATCAGCCTCCTTCCACGGCCGGCTCGGCGAGGGCCCGACGCTGAACGGAAGCGCCCGCGTGCGCCTTGCCGGTTTTGTCCCCACCGGTGAGGTGAGCGTCCAGATGCCAGAATGGACCGTAGGCGATCCCGAGCTGCTCGGCCGGGCGATCCCCGCGCTAAAAGGGTGGGAGATCGACGGCCAATACTCCGCCGAGGCGCGGCTCGCCTTCGATGGGCCGCGCATCGTCTCCTCCGCCTCGCTCCACGCCCGTGACGCCTCGTTCCGCCACCCCGCGAACGACCTTGAACTCGGGGGCGTCAATTTCAACGTCGCGCTCGACTCCCTCTGGCCGCTCTCCAGCGCCCCCGAGCAGAAAATGACCGTCCGCTCCTTGCGGGTGGGTAAGCTCGAGGCGGCGGGGGTCGCGGTGAGCGCGCGGGTCGAGTCGCTCAATTCCCTGTTCATCGAAAAGGCGCAGTGGAGCATGGGCGCCAAGGGGCGTTTTCAGGCCTATGCCATCCGCTTCGACCCGGCCCACCCGCGCGTCGAGACGGAGTTGTATGTGCAGAACCTGATGCTGCAGGACTGGACACGGCTGCTCGCGGGGGACCGGATCAGCGCCCAAGGGGTGCTGTCGGGCCACCTGCCAGTGATTTACGACCCGCAATCGAAAGAGCATGTCCTGCGTTTAGGTGAAGGGTTCCTTCACTCGGAGCCCGGGACGGGCCGGATCATTGTGCACGAACGAAAACTCGTGGAGGACGTAGTCAATCAGGGGGGCGTCGCCGTGGCCCCGGTCCCGGGGGTGGACATGCAGAAGGCCTTGGTGGACGCGCTCTCGGATTTTGAATACGGCTCGCTGGCGTTCGACCTAGTGCCCGAGGAGGGCGACATGACCCTGAGAATCACCACGACGGGTCGAGGAAAAAGCGGCAATCCGCCGATTAGCTTCCAATGCATCACGATCAACATCCCGCACTTCGGCCCGCTGCTGAGTTACGCCTGGCGCGAGTACCGGGGCGCGAGCGAGACGATCGACCGGAGCCTCAACCGCGTGATGAGCCCGACGCCCCCGCAGGAGACCAAGCCTTGAACCCCAGACGTTTCATCTTCACGGGTTTGATCCTCGCCGCGGCCCTGATGAGTGTTGCGTGCACGCACACCGTCAAGGTCGAGCCCATTGAGGTCAAGCCGATCACGCTCAACATCAACATCAAGATCGATCGTGAGCTGGACAATTTCTTCGACTACGAGAAAGCTGCGGCCACCCAGCCCGCCGCGCAGGGAGACCACCCATGACCCGACGAACCTCCGTGCTCATCATGTTGGTGACCGTGCTTCTTGGTTTGTTTGCTTCGCCGATGGTCCGCGCTGATGAGAAGGACGACCTGAAGGAGAGCTTCCGGAAGCGTCACGCGTCGCTCGTGGCCGCCAAGAACGAGGGGAAGATCGGCGAGACGGCGCAGGGCTATGTTGAGGCCGTGAAGGCCGCGGACGAGAACGCGAAGGAGCTGATCGCCGGCGAGAACTCCGACCGCCGCCGCCTCTACGCCATCATCGCCAAGGAGCAGGGCGCGACGCCCGAGACGGTCGCCGAGCGCAACGCCGTGCGCAACTTCCGCGAGGCGTCGAAGGGGCACTGGCTCAAGGGCAAGGACGGCAAGTGGTTTCAGAAGCAGTGAGCGGCCCCGCCCCGCCCACCCTGTAGATCACCGGTACTTGGGCATGATGTTCCCGTGCGCCTCGATCAGGTCGTCGCACAGGTCGCGGATCTTGTCGAGCGTCAACTCGGCCGAGGTGTGCGGGTCGAGATAGGCCGCGTGGTAGATGTGCTCACGGGACTTGAGCCGCGCCGCCTCCACGGTGAGGATTTGTACGTTGATGTTGGTGCGGTTGACCGCCGCGAGCTGCTCGGGCAGCGCACCGACGAACGTCCCCTGCACGCCGTTGCGGTCCACCAGGCAGGCGACCTCGATGGAGCAGTTGCGCGGCAGGTTGGTGATGAGCCCGCCGGTGTTCATGATGTTGCCGTGGATGCGGATGGGGTTGTTGGTCTCCATCGCCTCGATGATGTACGAGCCGTACTCGTGGCTGCGTTCGTGCGAGAGCGTGGGGTTCTTGACGATCTCGTCGCGCTGCTTCTTCCAGCTCGCGATCTGGTTGATGCAGCGGCGGGGGTACTCGTCGAGCGGGATGTTGAGTTCCTTGACGAGCTGCGGGTAGCGGGCCTTGATCCAGTAGGGCATGTACTCGGAGGAGTGCTCGCTGGATTCGGTGATGTAGTAGCCGAAGTGCCGCATGAACTCGTAGCGGACCATGTCCCAGTGCTTCTTGCCGCCGGGCTTGCGGGCCTTGTCGTTCTTGGCGAGGGCGAGTTTTTTCACCTGGGGGTAGATGTCCTTGTCGCCGTCGAAGAGCTCGAGCAGCCACGCCTGGTGGTTGATGCCGGCGATCTTCCAGCGGAGGTTCTCGCTCTTCTGGCTCGGGTGGTTCGTGCCCCACTCGGCCAGCAGGTGCGGCACACAGGCCTGCACGCTGTGGCAGAGGCCCACGGTGCGGACCGCGGTGTGCGACATGCCCATGACGAGCATGCACATCGGGTTGGTGTAGTTGAGGAACATCGCGCCGGGGGCGACCTCCTCCATGTCGCGTGCGAAGTCCCACATGACCGGCAGGGTGCGGAGCGTGCGGAAGATGCCGCCGATGCCCAGCGTGTCGGCGATGGTCTGGCGCAGGCCGTATTTCTTGGGGATGTCGAAGTCGATCACCGTGCTGGGCTTGTACCCGCCGACCTGGATGGCGTTGACGACGTAGTCCGCCCCCTTGAGCGCCGCCTTGCGGTTCTTCGTGCCCAGGTGGGTGGTGATCGTCGCCCGGCTCTGGTTGATGTTGCGGTTGAGTGTGTCGAGCATGAGCTTGGAGTCGCTCAGGCGCTCGCTGTTGATGTCGTAGAGCGCGATGTGGGCGTCGTGCAGGGCGGGGGAGAGCATGCAGTCGCCCAGGATGTTCTTGGCGAACACGCTGCTGCCGGCGCCGAGGAAGGTGATCTTGGCCATGTGGATGCTCCGCAATGAGTGGGGCGGGCATGATAGCAGCGCCGGCACCGCGGATGTGTCGGGAGAAAAGCGTGAAGTTGAACGGTGAACCGCGGTCCCGAGCTGTTCAAGATCAAGGTTTGCTTGGCCGGCGTGTAGCTCAAAAAATCAATTGATGGAGCGGCGGAGCTGGGCTAGAGTCAGT
This sequence comes from Planctomycetota bacterium, assembly GCA_021413865.1. Taxonomy (GTDB): domain Bacteria; phylum Planctomycetota; class Phycisphaerae; order Phycisphaerales; family Phycisphaeraceae; genus JAIOPN01. Next base: position 81,247 of record JAIOPN010000051.1, read on the forward strand.
GGGCTGGACTCATCCAGTTCAATCGATCGGGGTTCATCCAAACACGTTTCCGCGTTACACGGTCGGCACACAGGCCAATCGCAGGAGCTTCACATGAGCGTTCAAACCCTCGCCAGGAAGTTTGTGGAATTGTGCAACCAGGGCAAGAACTTCGACGTGATGGAGACGATGTACGCGCCCGACATCGTCTCCGTCGAAAGCGACGGCAGGGAGACCGCCGGCAAGCGGCCGGTCATCGACAAATCCAAGCACTGGGCCACCGTCAATACCTTCCACGGCGAAAAGGTGCGGGGGCCGTTCTTCTGCGGCGGCACCGATTCGGAAGGGCAGTTCGCCGTCTATTTCACCCTGGATATCACCCGCAAATCCACCGGCGAGCGTCTCACCCTCGAAGAGGTCGGTCTATACACGGTCAAGAACGACAAGATCACGCGTGAGCAGTTCTTTTACGACGGTGCGCATTGATCCTTGTGCGGGGCGCGCACGGGCTGATCGATCCGGGAAGGGGCACGCACGTTCAACCGTTCAGGAAGGAGCAGCCATGTCCACACCAGCGCAGACCCAGGACAGGACGGCCGGGGCAACGACACGGGAGCTGCCGGCAGGACCGAAAAACTACCGGGCATGGGTTGCCAGGTCGGCAAAACAACCGATGGTGCTAGAAACCCTCGACCCGGGCCCGCTCGGCGCCGAGGAGGTTGAGGTCGCCGTCGAGCATTGCGGCTTGTGTCACTCTGATCTTTCCGTCCTCAACAACGAGTGGGGCATCTCGCAGTACCCGGCGGTTCTCGGCCACGAAGTCATCGGCCGCGTCACGGCCGTCGGTCCGAATACGAAGGCCCGGAAGGTCGGCCAGCGCATCGGTATCGGCTGGTTCTCGGGGAGCGACATGCACTGCCGGCAGTGCATGGCGGGGAGCCATCACCTCTGCTCGCAGGCGCAGGCGACGATCATCGGCCACCGCGGCGGGTTCGCGTCGCACGCCCGCGCCCACTGGGTGTGGACGATCCCGCTGCCGGAGAAGCTGAACCCTGCCGACGCCGGGCCGCTGCTCTGCGGCGGCATCACCGTCTTCAACCCGCTGATGATGCACGCCAGACCGACCGATCGCGTCGGCGTCATCGGCATCGGCGGGATCGGTCACATGGCCGTCAAGTTCGCCGCCGCCTACGGCTGCGACGTGACCGCGTTCACGTCGAGCGAGAGCAAGTTCGATGAGGCCAGGGGTTTCGGCGCCAACCACGTCGTGTCCAGCAGGGACCCGGCGGGGATCAAGAAGCTCGCCGGCGGCTTCGACCTCCTGATCTCCACCGTCAACGTGCCACTGGACTGGGATGCGCTGATCGGCACACTCGCTCCCAACGGCCGCCTGCACGTTGTCGGCGCCGTGCTGGAGCCGATCCCGGTCCCCGCGTTCTCACTCATCGGCCAGCAGCGCAGCGTCTCCGGTTCGCCCACCGGTTCGCCGGTGGCGATCGAGACAATGCTCGATTTCGCGGCGCGGCACGCCATCGCGCCTCAGACCGAGCATTTCCCGATGAGCAAGATCAACGAGGCCTTCGCCCGGCTTGAATCCGGCAAGGCCCGTTACCGCATCGTGCTGGACGCGGATTTCTGATTCATAACCCCTCTCCCACCGGGAGAGGGGACCGGAGTTGTGAAGCAGTCTCTGAACACGCCGGTTGAGGGGCGTCACACTTTATGTGCGCCGCCGGCGGGGTTGCAGCGGAACGAGCCGGTCTTGATCTTGCAGATGACCGCGTCGAGGGAGAAGAGGCCCGGGCCGAAGAGCATCACGAGGATGGCGACATACAGATAGGGCAGCGGGGCGGCGTGGGCGTAATCACCCGGCGCGGCGAAGAAGTCGTGCAGACCCTTGGAGAAGCCGACGTCGGGCTTGAGGACGCCCAGGTCCGCGGTGAGGAAGGCGACGATCATCGTGAAGGCCACCGGGATGGAGATCAGCCGCGACGCCAGCCCCAGCAGCAGCAGCGCCCCGCCGAACAATTCCGCGCTGGACGCCATGACGACCTGGAGCGAGGGCATGGGCAGGCCAAGGCTGGTGAAGAAGCCGACGGTCTGGTCGAAATTCCTGAACTTGCCCAGACCCGCCAGGGCGAGCGTGTACCCAAAATAGAGCCGCAGCCCCAGCAGCAGGGGCGCCTGCAGGGCATTAAGGACGCGGGTCAGACAGGCATAGGCCCGCGTGATTTTGCAGGGGGTGGCCGTGGGGTTCTGGCCGGGGGTTGCGCTGTCCATAGTCCGGTCTCCGTAGGGGTGGATTGCAGGGTCAATCGTCGGGTCGGACGGTTTATTCCGTGCCGGTCGTGGAGATGCGTAAACAGGCCCCGACTTGGCGTAGAATCAACGACTTCAGGCCGGGTGTCCACCTAATGACGGAGCGAACGATGACACGATCAGGCATGGCCAGGGTGTTGCGGTGCGTGGGGTTGATGTTGATCGCGGCGGGGGCGTTGTGCTCCCCCGTGTCGGCAGCGCCGGGTTCGCGGGCACGGGTCAAGCTCTCGCAGGCCGCGCAGCCGCGGAGCGCGCCCAGCGCCGCCGCGCCGGCGGCGACGCAGCCCGCGGCGAAAAACGCCGATGCCGCGGCCACGCCGCTCGTCGGCTGGATCGACCTGAGCGAATCGCTCCGCGACGGCCCCCGCCCTTACGCCTGGGCCAACTCCAAGGACGACGAGCATTCCCTCCGCGCCGTGCTCGATGCCGTCCGTGACATCGGCCGTCACAAGCGCTACGTCGGCCTGGTGATCCACCTCGACGCGATCGAGCTCCCGCTCTCCCAGATCGACGAACTCGAAAAGGCGATCCGCGAGGTCCGTGCCAAGGGCAAGAAGGTCCTCGTCTTCTCCGAGGCGTACGACCTCAAGAGCTACCTCCTGGCCTGCTGCGCGGACGAGGTCCTGCTGCTCCACAAGGGGGAGCTGGAGCTGGCGGGCCTGGGCATCGAGGAGATGTACTTCGCCGGGCTGCTCGAGAAGATCGGCGCCAAGGCGGACTTCATCCAGGTCGGCAAGTTCAAGGGCGCCGCCGAGCCGCTGACCAACATCGCCCCCAGCCCCGAGTGGAGCCAGAACTTCGACGCGCTGCTGGACGACCTCTACGGCCAGGTGATCGACCGCATCGCCAAGGCACGCGGGCTCACCCGTGAACAGGTCGAGAGGGCTTTCACGGATTGCTGGACGATGAGCGACGAGGAGTATGTGAAGCGTCACCTCGTCGATCGCCTGGTGGACCGCGACCTGACCGAGGCCAGCGAGGCCGCGTTCGGCGACGACTTCGAGTGGGAGGAGATGCTCGACAGCAAGGATGCGACGCAGGCGCCGGACAGCCCCTTCGCGATCCTGGGCATGCTCTTCAAGCCCGCCAAGGCCGATGCGCACCGCGCCTCGATCGCCGTCCTCCACGCCGACGGCGAGATCGTCTCGGGCGACAGCGAGCCCGACGGCGGGATGCTTGGCAACCGGGCGGTGGGCAGCCGGACGATGGAGGACGCGCTCGCCGACGCCGCGGACGACGACCTGATCAAGGGCGTGGTCATACGCATCGATTCCCCCGGCGGCTCCGCGCTGGCCAGCGAGGTGATCTGGCAGGCGGTCCGCAAGTTCGGCGAGGAGAAGCCCGTTTACATCAGCGTCGGCCCGCTCGCCGCCAGCGGCGGGTACTACATCGCCTCCGCCGGTCACGAGGTTTACGTCACGCCCGCCAGCATCGTCGGCTCGATCGGCGTGGTCGGCGGCAAGATCACGCTGGGCGGCCTCTACCAGAAGCTCGGGATTAATATCACCCGCCGCAGCCGCGGGCCGATGGGCGACATGTTCAACAGCGTTGATCCCTTCACGCCCGACCAGCGGTCCAAGCTCGTCGCCGCCTTCGAGCGCACCTACGACCAGTTCATCGACCGCGTCTCGATCGGCCGCGGCAAGCGGCTCGCGGACGTCAAGCCCGTCGCCGAGGGCCGGCTCTTCACCGGCAAACAGGCGGTCGCCAACGGCATGGCGGACAAGATCGGCGGGCTGGATGACGCGATCGGAGACCTCGCCAAGCAGTTGAACCTCAAGCCCGGTTCGTACGACGTGATCGACCTGCCCGCCCCGATGACGCTGCCGGAATACCTCGACAAGCTGCTGGGCGGTCTGGCCGCGGGGCCGGCCGCAACGGGCGACGCGGCCGCGGCGGTCAGCGCCGCGCGGGCGGTGCTGGGCCCCAGCGCCTGGCGGCAGGCGCAGCCGGTGATCTCGGGCCTCCTGCAACTCCGGCACGAGCGGGTGTTGACGCTCATGCCCGCGGTGATCGTGGTGCGGTGAGTTTTTCTTACCCCTCTCCCCCCGGGAGAGGGGGGCGAGTCCGCGAGCCGGGTGAGGGGATCACCGGCCGCGTGGGTGGTGAGATTACGGTGGACCTTCGCGGCTGGGAGTCCCCTCACCCTAACCCTCTCCCGGTGGGAGAGGGGACCAGACGGAGAATCGCATGGCGTCTGAGACCCGAATCGCGGTGATCCTCCCGGCGGCGGGATTGGGCAAGCGGTTCGCCGCGGCGGCGGGGGATGAGGCCCCGGCGGCGAGCAAGATCGAGCTGCCGCTCGCGGGCAAGCCGGTCTTCCTGCGCTCGGTCGAGCTGTTCACGAATCATCCGGCGGTGCGGCAGGTCATCCTCGCGGTGAACCCCGACAGCATCGAGGATTTTCGTTTCCGTTGGCGCGACAAGCTGGCGTTCCACGCCGTGACGATCGTGCCCGGCGGCCGGGCGGAGCGGTGGGAGACGGTCGCCAAATCACTGGAGGCCGTGGCGGCGGAGTGCACGCACGTCGCCATCCACGACGCGGCGCGGCCGCTGACCAGCGAGAAGCTGATCAACCGCGTGTTCGAGGCCGCGGCTAAGTACGCCGCGGTGATCCCCGGCGTGGGCGTCGCCGCAACCCTTAAACGGGTCGTCGCCGAGGCGACGACGGAGGAACGCGATCCGCTCGACTCGATCCTCGGCACGGCGGGCAAACCCGCATCGGAAATCCGCCGCGTCGTTGAGACGGTGGACCGCAGCGCGCTGGTCGAGGTGCAGACGCCGCAGGTGTTCCGCATCGACCTGCTCCGCCGGGCGTACGGCCTGATCGCGGACGGCAGGGCCGGGGGCAAGAACGGCCCCGCGATCACCGACGACGCCGGGCTGGTCGAGTTGCTGGGCGAGAAGGTGTACGTCGTCGAGGGTGAATCGACCAACCTCAAGATCACGCGCCCCGATGACCTGAGGCTCGCCGAGGCGTGGCTGCAGATGACGGAGAAATCACAGGCGATCTCGTCGGCGAAGAAACGTCTCTTCCGCGATGAGGAGGAATGATCGTTTCGGTATCGCCTCCGTAAAGCCGCATGCAAACACGCATGCGCGTCTTGAGGGCCATACACGCGATGCATCCTCAGCGAGTGCGGGCCGCAAGACGCGCACGCGGTTTGCGTGCAGCTTGGCGGCGGTCGCTCGCATCACGGCGATTTCGCGTTGAGATAAACATCCACCGGCGCCGCCGCGTCCAACTCCTTCGCCCGCTTCGCCGCCGCGCGGGCGTCGTCGGGTCGATTCAGGCGTGCATACAGCGCCGCGAGACGGACGTGGCTGGCGGCCTTGTCCGGTTCGAGCAGCGCAAGCGCCTCGACGTGGCGCAGCGCTTCCTCGGGCCGGCCGCGCTGGAGCTCGAGCGCGGCGGTGAGCTCGCGGTAGGTCGGGTTGTACGCCTCCAGATGGACCGCGCGGGTGGCGGCCGCGGCGGCGGCATCGATTTGCCCCGTCGAGCGGTAGAGCCCCGCCAACTGATATGCCCAGACGCCGGTCTTCTGCTCCTGGCTGTCGAGCGCTTCGAGCGATCCGATCAATTCATCCGTGCGGTGCTGCCGGGTCGCCAGCGCGGCGAGCATGCGGCTGGGCCACGGGTCCGTCGGCCTCGCCCCGGCGTAGCGCAGCACGGCCGCGCGGGCGGCCTCCGGGTCGGAGGAGTGCATCGCCTGCTCCGCCCGGGCACGCAGCACCTCGGGGTGGTCGGGGAACCTCTCCATCAGCTCGCGCAGGGCCGCGGGGTCGGGCCCGGGCCTGGTATTCACGACCTTCACGATTTCCGCGTCACCCGGGCGCGGGTCCAGGCCCCACGATTTGACCTCGCGTGCGGCCCACGCCTTGAACTCGGTCATGAATTGGGCCGCGGGCCGGCCCGTCACCTTCTCCAGCGCGGCGGTGTCCGCCATGCCGTCGTGGTAGAGCCCGAGCAGTTCCTTGATCGCGGAGTGGCCGTAGGTCGCGGTGATGTAGCTCACCATCCAGTGCGCCTGGGCGTAGGCGAGGGGGCGATCGGTCGGCTTGGTGGGTCGGACGAAGCCCCAGTTGATCTTGTCGAGGGCGAAGAGTTGATTGGCGTTGAGAGCGCCGGCGAGCAGGCGGCAGGTGTTGTAGTCGCGCCCGCCGGGCTCCTGCGACACGGCGCAGGCCTCGGTGAACCAGTGCGGGATGCGGTTGGCGGTCTGGTCGAGCGTGACGGTGTGGGTGAACTCGTGCCGCAGCACGCGTGCCCAGTCGTAAGAGCCTTTCTGCTTCGGACCGTCGCGGGGGGGCGTGATGGCGATGACGTCGCCGGTGCAGGCGCCGATGGTCCAGAGCCAGGGCATGCCGGTGATGCGCACCGCGAACCACTGCTCGTCGGGCATGATCTCGATGAAGGTCCGCCGCGCGGGCTTGTGGCCGTAGGCGTCGGTCACGTCGCGGTAGATGCCCTCGAGCACCTCGGGCATGTCGGCCGCCAGGACGCGGTCGATGCCGGCGTGGAAGCGGATGGTGAAGTGCTCGGTCTCGATCTGGTCGTAGGAGAGCAGCTCATCGACGAGCTTGGATTGATTCGCGGCCCGGCGGTGGAAGGTGTCGAGCGCGACGGCGGCGTGGAGTTCCCGGCTGGCCTTTTTCTCGCTGCCGGACTGCATGAGCAGGAGCCCCAGCTCGATGCGGGGCTCGGCCCAGTTGGGGCGGCGCTCGATGGCCTTGCGGAGCATCGCCTCGCCCGCGTCGTACTGCCGCGCCATCGAGAGGTACGTGCCGACGGTCATGTAGGGCTCGGGGCTGCCGGGTGAGAGCTGTTCGAGCCGGGCGAGCGTCTGGTTGAGCGCCTTGTCGTTGAACGCCAGCGCCTCGGTGGCGGCCATGAGGGCGAGCAGGTGGCGCTGCTCCGGGTAGCGTGCCACCGCCGGGTCGAGCACGGCCCGTGCGCCGGGGAGGTCCTTCTGCGTCAGCATGATCTCGGCCTCGAGCATGTCGGCGAGCAGGTTGTCGCGCGCGATGTTGCGCAGCCGCTGGAGGTGGCGGTTGGCGTTGGTGAAGTCGTAGCCACTGACCGCCAATTTCCCGGCCATGTACCACGCCTCGCTCGACCGCGGGTTGAGCTGCAGCGCGGCGACCACCGCCTTGGCGGCCTCGGCGGCGTTGTCCTTTTCATCCAGCAGCCGCGCCTCGCCGATCAGCGCCGGCCAGTACATGCGGTCCAGCTCGTCGCGGGCCTTGCCCAGCAGGTCCATTGCCAGGTGGTAGTCCTTCGCCGGCCGGCCCTCGAGCTGCGCGAGCAGGGCGATGCCCTCGGCGGCCGCGGCGAGCTGCGCGGCGTCGTCGATCGCTGATTTCGTCAGGCGTTCCCGCCAGGGCGACAAAACGGCGATCGCGTCGGAGGGGCGGTTGAGCTGGTCCAGCGCCCGGGCGCGCAGGAGCGCGACCGTGGCGTCCTTGGCCGCCTCCGCGTCGCTCGTAAGCTCGATCACGCGACCGGCCTCGCCGCGCCAGTAGGCGGCTGTGGCGAGCGTGAACGCGGGGACCGATTTGTCGGAAAAAATGGGGTCGTCCAGCTCGAAGCGCTGCAGGGCGATGGCGGCCTGTTCCGCGGGGGTGGGGGCGTCGAGCGTCTCCCACTGGCCGTGGAAGATGGCCAGCCGGCGGCGCTCGGCGGGGGGCGTGGCGGGGTCTTTGATCAGGCGGAGGACGAGCGGCGAGATTTCCGGTTCGCGCTCCTCGGCCGTTGGCCGCGTCGTCGCCGGGGCGGTGGTCGGCGCGGACAAGTCCGGGCGGGCCTGGGCTGGGCCTGCCGTTACCGTCAGCCAAAGGAAAAAGATGAAGAGGCGTTTTGGCATTGTCGCGTCCGGCGGGCGTAGTCTAGGATCGTTGGCGATGTCTAACCAACCTCCACCCAAGGCCGCGGATTTCTCCCGGGAGTTCCCGATCCTCGGCGAGATGGTCTTCTTCAACCACGCGGGGGTCGCGCCGATCTCGGGGCGGGCGGCTGCGGCGATGCGTGCTTTCGCCGACCAGGCGGAGCGAAGGGCCTATGTGAAATCGGGCTGGTACAAGCGGGTGAACGAGGTCAAGGAATCGGCGGCACGCCTCATCAACGCCCAGGGTGGAGATGAGATCGCGTTCGTCGCCAATACGTCCAGCGGGATCGGCCTGGTCGCGCGCGGCCTCCCGTGGCGGCGCGGCGATCAGGTCGTGATCTCCAACGTCGAGTACCCCGCCAACCGCTACCCGTGGGAGGACCTCAAGCGCTTCGGCGTGGAACTGATCGAGGTGAGAGAGCTCCCCGATGGCAGGATCGACGTGGAGGATGTGCTCGACGCCATCACGGACCGCACGCGGGTGGTGGCGCTGTCGCACGTGCAGTATGCCTCGGGGTTCCGCATCGACCTCAAGCCGATCGCGGAGACCGTGCACCGTGCGGGCGGGTATCTCTGCGTCGATGCGATCCAGAGCCTGGGCGCGCTCCCGGTGGATGTGCGGGCGATGGGGATCGATTTTCTTTCCGCCGACGGGCACAAGTGGCTGCTCTCGCCCGAGGGGTGCGGGGTGTTTTATTGCAAGCGCGACCTCATCCCGATGTTGCACCCGGCGATCGTCGGGTGGATGAACATGGTCAACGCCAGCGAGTACGGGAAATATCAGTTCCAGTTCCTCGACGACGGGCGGCGCTTCGAGCCGGGCAGCTACAACGTCCCGGGCATCCTGGGCCTGGGGGCGACGCTGGAACTGTTCCACGAGGTGGGCATCGACGCGGTCTGGGCTAGGATCGAGGCGCTGACGACGAGGATGTGCGTTGGCCTGGCCGCCAAGGGTTACCGTGTCTTCAGCCCACGCGAGCGCGCATCGGAGCGCAGCGGGATCGTGGTGTTCACCCCGCCGCCGGTCGAAGCGCGGCGCACGCCGCCGATGCACCAGATCGTCGCAGACCTGGAGGCGAAGGGGATCGTGATCGTGGTGCGTGAGGGGAGGCTGCGCGCCAGCCCGCACTTCTACAACACCGTCGAGCAGGTGGATGCGATGGTCGCGGCGCTGCCGTGAGTTGTCTGTTATTGCATTTCCCGCCCGTCGCCCCGGAGGGGCGGCGGAAGCGTGCAACATCACCCCGATTTCCTTCGCCCCTCCGGGGCGAGAAGAATTAGTGAGGGTTCACTTTCTACGGGTTGCGCTGTGCCCGCGAAGACGCGGGCTGCGCTCCACCCGTGGCTACAATCCGCCGCCCCTTCGGGGCGGAGAGGAACCATATCTGATGTACGTGGCGAGCGTGTATAAGGGTTCCCTTTGAGAGGGGACCTTCGGCTGGATGAGATTTGCTTGTTCGCACGACCCCTGCGGCCGCAGACGCCCTCACCCCTGCCCTCTCCCAGGGAGAGAGGGGGTAAGACTCACCGCGCCTCGGGTTCCCACGGCTTGACCTCGACGCGCCAGCCGGAGTCTTTCGGTTCCGCGGTGTCGAAGTCGGCCGCGGTGAACGGCTCGTCCAGCTTCACGTCGCTCAGGTCCACGATGGTCTGGTTTTCCGAGTCGTCCGTGGTCACGGCCCGCAGCGGCAGGAGTTTCTCGCGGTGGTACCAGACGTCGATCCGCTCGACGGTGGTGCGCCGGCCGGGCAGCGGCTCGAAACGGATACGCACGGTGTCGGTGGGGTCGTCCTTCGATGGCGCGATCAGCGCGACGTGGAAGCGGGCGAGGATCTCGTCCTTGTGCAGCGTGATGGGGAGCGCGAAGGGGCCCTCGCCGAAGCGGAGCGGGTCGGCCTTGTCGGGGGGCGTGTCGGGGCCGACGACCTGCCGCTTGATGAAAAGCTTCTGGTCGGCGAGCCGCTCGACGAGCCACTGGCCGTCGAAGATGTAGGCGCGGTCCTGCTCCTGCTTGCGGTCGTCCACGATGAGGCTGGTGAAGCGGGCGTTGAACCGGGCGGGGGGGCCCGGGGCGTAGAGGATCGTGCCGAAGCGGCGCTGGCGGTCGCGCTGGAGGCCCTTGATGGCGTCGTAGCGGACCTTGGCGCGGAGGCTGACGAGTGTGGCGGCGCGGGCTTCGATGCGCGTCAGCCAGTCGATAGTCTGCGGGTCGGCGGGCTGCGTGGCGGGGGTGGGTTCAGCGACGGCGGGTTGGGTGTCCCCGGCCGGGGCCTGCTCCTCGATGTCATTTCCGGTAGCGGGGTCGGGCGGTTCGGCGGTCTTTGGTTCGGCCCGGCAGCCGGCTGCGTTCATCGCCAGGAGCGCCGCGGCGAGCAGGGGCGGGAGGGCATGGATCGTGCCGCGGATGTTGAAGCAGCGTGGCATATCGTCGGCTCTCATCGGGCGGGATGGCGGGGCTCAGGTCGGCGTCGAGCGGGTGAAAACGTCCAGGGCGGTTTTCATTAGCTGGGACTGGGCACGGATGAGCGTGTACTCCGCCCAGGCGCAGCCGAGGTTGACGGCGATGGCCAGGACGGCCGTGCCCAGGTGGAGTTGGCGGCCCCATTCCGTGGTGTCCGAGAGGGTGGCCGGGGTGACAACGCCGAGGGTCTTGCCGGCAGGGTCACGACGCCAGTCCTCCGCGAGGTTACGGTCCACCCATGCGCCGGCGAATACGCACGTCATGGTGGAGGCCATGGCGAGCATCGCGATCGGCAGCACGCGGCGCTTGCGCGCCGCCGGGATATCAACGTAAACGGCGGGGTCGAGGTTCGCCTTGTCCGTCGCGGCGCGGAGCCATTTCGTCGAAGCCATGAAGTAGGTGTAAACCAGGACGTGCGTCCCCGCGGAGAGGAGGGCGATGTAGATGCCCATATCCATGTGGTAGGAGTACAGGATCGTCGCCCGGTCGTTGGCGTCGAGGATGAAGGTGCCCAGGATGAAGGCCGCGAGCATGAGCCCGAGGTTGGCGATTGTGAAGCCGATGAAAACGGGGATCATGGGTGGGATTGTAGGGAATCGCGGCGGGGTGGGCGCGTGGATGGGTCAGGTTTGGCCCGGCACGCTGCGGAAGACGTGCCGCGTGGGGTCGAGGTCGCGCAGCCGGCGTTCGATGCGGTCGGTGATCACGCCCAGGTGGCCCACGAACCAGCCGGCGAGGCTCGGGTGCGAGGAGAGGCGGTCCACCTCGCCGGGCACGTCCGACTCGGGGGCGCCCTCGGCGTCGAGCGGGACGCACTGGATCAGCATGATCCCGGCGCGGTCCGCCGCGTCGTACAGCACGTCCGGCCCGTAGTGGCCGCGGACCAGCAGCAGCGACTGCCCGCAGACCGGCAGCAGCCGCCGCTCGTGGACAAGGTCGATCGGCACCACGGCCTCGATGGGGCACTCGCGGCTGTTGACCAGGAACTCAATGCGGCGGTCGGGCCGGCTGTCCGGCGAGGCGCGGCGGATCGAGGTGAAGCCCAGCGTGAGGAGGCGTGAATCGATGACGCCGCCCTGTTCGCTCAGCACGTGGGCGCGGATGCGGTAGAGCGCCTGCTCGCCCATGCCCGCCGGCCACCAGCGCATCGGCTGCACCACCTGGAGCCGCGCCGAGCCGCCGTGGTCGCGCAGGGGCACGTGCGACATCTGCTCGTCGATCGAGCCGTCGGGCCCCTCGACCTGCATGAAGACGTCGATGGTTTCCGGGCTGGGTTCGGAGCGCAGGGCCGAGGGCATCGGCAGCGGGGGGACGAGCGTGATGGCCAGGTCGATGACCGCCTGAGACTCGTCCACGTAGCGGACGAGGGGTCGGATCGAGGCCAGTCGGGGGAGATGGCTCACGTTCGAATACATCGTCAGATCATGATAGGGGGCTTGATTGCGGCTGGAGCGCACTGGGAGCGTTTCCCCGGATTTAGGAGGGGGAAGGGGCTAAGCCGCGAGCGGAGGGGGGGGAAAGAGGGGCTATTTTTTCCCGGTGAAGAAGCTCTTGATCGCGTGAACGGTCGCCTGCCGGCCGATGGCGGCGATGGACTCGGTCAGGGGGATTTCCTTGGGGCAGACCTTGACGCAGTTCTGGGCGTTGCCGCAGTCGGTGATGCCTCCGGGGCCTTCGAGCTCCTCCATGCGTTCGTCGGCGAGGACCGCGCCGGTCTTGTGCATGTTGAAATAACGCGCCTGGCTGATCGCCTGGGCGCCGACGAAGTTGTTGTCGATGGTGAACTGTGGGCAGGCCTCGAGGCAGCAGCCGCAGGTCATGCAGCGTGACAGGGCGTAGCGTGTGTCCTGTGCCTCGGGGGATTCCTTCGGGCCGCCGCCCAGCGCGTGCGTGCCGTCGATGGGGACCCACGCCTTGAGGCGGATCAGTTCCTTGAACATGCGCTGCCGGTTCACGACCAGGTCGCGTACGAGGGGGAACTTGGACATCGGCTCGAGCGTGATGGTGTCCGCCCCCGTCTCTTTCACGAGCGTGTCCACCAGCGCCGAGCAGGACTGCCGCGCCCGGCCGTTGATCACCATCGTGCACGCCCCGCACACCTCTTCGAGGCAGTTGCAGTCCCACGCGACCGGCGTGGAATCGACGCCCGACGTGGTCGTCGGGTTGGCGGCGATCCAGTTGAGGCAGGAGATGATGTTGAGGTTTTCCTTGTAGGGCACCGCGTACTCCTCCCAGAAGGGGGCGGAGTTGGGCTCGGTCTGGCGCTTGATCTTGAAGAGGATGGTGCGGGTTTCTTGGGTGGTGGCGGTCATGGTGGAGGCCTCGTGGCCGGTCGATGCCGGCGGGTAATCATAGTTCAGGCCGTCTCGGGCCAGTGGATCGGGAACTCGAATCGGGTGTGCTTTCGGGCCCAGTTGAGCAGGGTGCGGGCCTCTTCCTGGTGGTCGACGAACCAGGCGTCGAGGTGCGCCAGGGGCTTGTCGTCACGGTCGAGCAGCCAGAGGCCGAAGTCGGCGTCGTCTTCCTCGGACCAGCGGGCGGAAGCGATGTCGCGCACGGGGATGGTCGTGACGCCGGTCGGCGTGTTGATGAGCAGGTCGGCGTCGTCGCGGGGGGCGTCGGGCCGCCACGAGAGGGAGATCAGCCGGCCGCGCGACCGCGCCACGTCGCCGATGATCGAGCGGAGCGTGTACCAGACCGTCAGCACCACCAGCAGCATCGCGACGGTGCGCATCACCGGGCTGGACCACTGGATGTAGAGCCAGCTGCCGAAGATCACGATGAAAAACGCCGCCCCGGTCACCTTGGCCCACTGGTACCGCAGCATCCGCTCGGGCGGGAGGAACACCTCGGCACGCCCGGTTTCGGGGGCGTCGTGTGCGTGCGTCATGCTGGGGACGGTGGTGTGCATGGGTCGGTTGCGGGTTTCACGCCTTGGCGGCGGCGGGCTCCTTCTTATCGACCTTGCCGTAGGTGCGCTGGCGGGGCTGGATCAGCGGCGTGGGCACGTCGGCGTACTCCAGCGAGACGGAGTAGCTCGACGGGTTCCACTTGGCGATCGTCGTCTTGAGGAACTTGGAGTCGTCGCGTTCGGTGTAGTCGCTGCGGTAGTGGGCCCCGCGGGACTCGCGCCGCTCCAGCGCGCCCAGCGCGACGGCGTCGGCATAGATCAGCATGTCCCCCAGCGCCCGCGCGAAGCTCAGGTTCTGGTTCGTCCACATCCCCGTGTCCGTCAGCTTGAGCTTGCGGTACTGCTCGCGCAGCTCGGCGATGATCCCACGCAAACCCTTCAGGCCATTTTCGTCGCGCACGACCGTCGCGTAGTCGGTCATGGCGTTGCCGAGTTGCTCGTGGATCTTGTAGGGGTTGTACGTGCCGTGGCCGGAGAGGAGCTGCTTCATGCGTGACTCCTCCTGGGCGACGGCGCGGTCGTACACGGAGGCCTGCGTGTCGGCGGAGGAGGTCGCCACGCCGTCACGCACGTAGTTGGCGACGCCCAGCCCGCAGAACAGCCCGTCGAAGATGCAGTTGAGCAGGGCGTTGGCGCCCAGGCGGTTGGCGCCGTGGTAGTTGTAGTTGACCTCGCCGAAGGCGTAGAGCCCCTTGATGTTGGTCATCATGTTGCCGTGCGCGCCCTGCACCAGCCCCTTGTTGTCGGGCGCGGCCTCGTAGTCGGTGTAGAGCCCGCCCATGGAGTAGTGGACGGCGGGGAAGATGCGCATCGGGGCCTTCTTGGGGTCCTCGCCGACGAACTTCTCGTAGATTTCGAGGATGCCGTGGAGCTTTTTCTTGGTCGCCTCGGGCAGGTGGGAAACGTCCAGGTAAACCTGCCGCCCGCCGCCCACGCCGTAACCCTGCTGGCAGATGAAGAAGATTTCACGCGTGGCGATGTCGCGCGGGACGAGGTTGCCGTACTTGGGGTATTTCTCTTCGAGGAAATACCAGCGCTCGTTCTCGGGGATGTCGATGCCCTTGCGGGGGTCGTTTTTCTGGCGCGGCACCCAGACCCGGCCGCCCTCGCCACGCGCCGATTCGCTCATCAGCCGGCACTTGTCCTCGCCGGGGATCGCGGTGGGGTGGACCTGGATCATCTCGGGGTTGCCGAGCCACGCGCCGGCCTGGAAGCAGCGGGCCGCCGCGCCGCCCGTGCAGATTACCGACATCGTCGATTTGCCGTACACCAGCCCGCAGCCGCCCGTCGCGATGATCACCGCGTCGGCCCGGTACGAGCGGATCTGCATCGTCCTCATGTCCTGTGCGACGATGCCCTTGCAGACGCCCTGGTCGTCCAGCACCGGCCAGAGGAACTCCCAGAACTCGTATTTCTTGACCTTGCCCTCGGCCTCGTAGCGGCGCGTCTGCTCGTCGAGTGCGTAGAGCAGTTGCTGCCCGGTCGTTGCGCCGGCGAAGTGCGTGCGCTTGTAGAGCGACCCGCCGAACATGCGCAGGTCGCGCTCCCCCTCGGCCGTGCGGTTGAAGGGCACGCCCATGCGGTCGAGCAGGTCGATGATCTTCGGGGCCTCGTAGCACATCTGATAGACGGGCGGCTGGTGGTTGAGGAAGTCACCACCGTAGATCGTCTCGTCGAAGTGCATCCACTCCGAGTAGCCCTGCTGGCGTGCGACCTCGTTGCAGGCGTTGATGCCGCCCTGGGCGCAGACGCTGTGCGATCGCTTGACCGGGACCATCGAGAAGAGGTCCACCGGGACGCCGGCCTCGGCGATGCGGACCGATGCCGCCAGCCCCGCCAGCCCGCCGCCGACCACAATCACTCTTGGTTTCGCGTTTGCCATGTCTATCGCCTCGATTCGGTCAGCCCGCTTGTTCGTAATGGTTATGGGGATCGGAGCCGCGCACGCCGCAACGGCGCGGGCTCAGTGCTCGGATGATTTTTCGATCGGGGCCAGGCCCTGCTCGTGCCGCTCGATTGCGGCCTGCATGGCGGCCCTTTCCGCGTCGCTGACCTTGTACGTCATCGCCCCGACGATCGAGCCGGCGGAGAATATCGCCAGCACCAGGCCGAGCGTCGCACAGACGTAGCCCCAGCGTTTCTGCGCCGCGACGGTGATGGTGAGCCCCCAGGAGATCGCCGCCGTCCAGAGGCCGTTGCACCAGTGATACACGACGCTGGCGACGCCGACGATGTAAAGGATCAGGACGAGCTTGCTGTGCTGCAGGGCGTTGGCGGTGGTGGCGGAGACCAGCGGGGTGCCGTCGGGGCCGGCGACAAAGAACGGCGTGAACCAGCCGAAGAAGCCCCATCGCCAGCGGAGCGTGGCGATGTGGAGGAAGATGAAGATCAGGGCGAGGATGCCGGTGATGCGCTGGAGGGTGTAGCGCCAGTTGTCCTGGTAGGCGTAGCGGTCGACGTTCGCCTTACCGGTGAAGGTATAGACCAGGCCCAGTGCGGCGTGGAAGCCGATGGAGCCCCAGAGCGTCACCTCGATGATGAAGAGCGCCGGCAGGCTGTGGATGAACTCCACCTCGTGCTGGTAGTCGCCGACCATGAGCTGGAAGTTCGTGAACAGGTGCATCATCACGAACACGCCCACGGGGACGATGCCCGAGAGCGAGTGCAGGCGGCGCAGCAGGAAGTGGTGCTTCTGGAGGAAAGTCGGGGTCGCGGCGAGCGGGGCGGCGGTGTCGGACACGGTCGGAGCCCTTTCACGAATGCACTTCAATGACCGGGGACGGCGGGCGGCGGGTTCTCACCCGCGGGCCTGGCTGGACATCTGGATGTAGCGGGTGCGGAGTTCATAGACGGTGCTGGAGAGCATGTCCGCTTCTTCCTGCGTCAGGTTGCCCTTGGTTTTCTCCTCGAGCACGGTGAGCATGTCGATGTGGTGCCGTGCCAGGTCCAGGTGCAGGGCGCGCTGGCCGGTGCGCGGGTCGGGGATCGCCCCCATCGCGAAGAGGGCCTGCGTCACCATCGTGCTGATGAGCGTCTCGAAGGTGGCGGGGGGCAGGCCGCCCTGGCCCGGGGCGCCGCCGCCGCGCGCGGGGGCATCCTTGGCCTTCTCGGCGAGTTTCTGCTTCTCGGCCTGCGCCTGGGCCTTCCAGTCGCTGTCGATGTGGATTTTCGGGGTCTCGTCGGGCATCGGTGCGTCTCCTTCCGATGGCGTGTGGGAATCGTTTTAGGGAGAGAAGTATAGGGTCGGTCGTGCGTCGATGCGAACCGGTTTTCCATATCTGGACAAGCCACGACCGTGAGGGAGTGGTTCCGCAATGCCCCCGATTCTAGGAAAGACCACTCCCTCACGGTCGTGGCTCGTCCAGAGGTCGCGGATCACCCGCCGCTTGACTCCCTCAAGGCCCCGCTGTGCAATCCCGCCATGAAACTCGGCACACAACCGCTCGACCCCGGCCTGACCGTCCGCGCCTCCCTCCTCAAATGGTTAGGCGAGCCGCGGCACGCCTTCACCGCCCGCACCGCCGCCGCGGCCAAGGCGTGGCAGCCCCGCGCACGCAGGGCTTTCCTCGCCTGCCTGGGCGACGCGCCGCCGCCCTCCGCCACGCCGATGCGGACGCGTGTGCTGGAACGCGTTCAGCTCGACGGCTACTCACGCACGCTCTTCACCCTCGACACCGCCCGCAACCTCAAAGCGCTCTGCTGGCTCTGCGTGCCCGACGGCGTGAACCTACAGAGTTCCACCACGCGCGTGCCCGCCATGATCGCCACGCCCGGCCATGGGATCGGGGCCAAGGACCTGATCGCGCTGGACGCCAAGGGGGAGGCACGCAAGGAGGGCGAGGGGTATCAGAAAGATTACGCGCTGCAGGCGGTGCGGTTGGGGTACCCGACGCTGGTGGTCGAGCCGATGTCGTTCGGCGAGCGGCGTGACGCGGATCACATGAGCGGGAAATCGACGGAGTCCCCGTGCCAGGCTGGCGCGACGGTGGCGACGATGCTGGGCACGACGCTCGCCCGCATCCGCATGAACGATTTGCAACGCGGGCTGGATTACCTCGGCACGCTGCCGGGCATCGACGCGGCACGGGTCGGGATCATGGGCATCAGCGGCGGGGGCCAGATGGCCCTCTGGACCGCGGCCGCGGAGCCGAGGATCAGGGCGGCGATCGTCAGCGGGTACTTCAACACGTTCCGCCACTCGGTGATGGGGATGCACCACTGCATCTGCAACTTCGCTCCGGGGCTTGCGCGGGATTTCGACATGACCGACCTGGCGGCGTTGGTCGCGCCACGGGCGATGCTCATCGAGGGCGGGACGAAGGACCCGATTTTCCCGATCGCCGCGACGCGCGCCGCGGTCCGGCGTGCGCGGGCGATCTACAAGGTGTTCGGTGTCCCGGGGCGCGTCGGGGCGGACATCTTCGAGGCGGATCACCAGTGGTCGGGGAAGAAGATGGGGGCGTTTTTGGGGAAGGCATTATAAAGCCGCACGCAAACCGCACGGATGTTTTTATTCCCGTATATGCAAGGCGTTCAGTCAGGCAAGGGCACGCGAAATATTATCAGTGTGCCCGCCCCCATTTTTATTTCTGAAGGTGTTTTATTTTTCGCTGTGCCTACGCACCCACTTTCGAAAACTGCGACAGTCTTTTCTGAACTGCACAATACTGCAATAGCCGCTAACAATCGCGAGCACTGCAAACACAATGCAATCGGCTGTCCATCGAATTTCCAAATCAACCAGCTCGCCATCTACATGATGATTTTCCCTCGAGTAACTGTTGAATAAACCAAATGCCAAAAGTATCGATACAATAAATGCTAAATAAGCCCACCTCATCATTTTGCCCCAATCTTCAGTAGTTATAACTTTGCAGTTAGGGTAGGAGATGGAGTGAGTGGAATTTATTTAATATTTGATTGCAGGACGTATGGCGTGTATGGACGTAAGGCGAGCAAGCAGTTTGCGTGCGATTTTTGGCAATCACACCGACAACCGCTCGCGCACGATCTGGCGGATGCGGCGGTACCACTGGATGGCCAGAGGGGTGCGTGTCTCAAGGGTGAAGCGGATGTTGACGCGCTCGCCGGGGTAGCAGAGCGGTGCGTCCTGCACGCCCGGGGGCAACTCCAGCCAGAGCTCGAACTGCGGTTGCTGGGTCGTGGCCCCCTTGCGGTCTTCGGGGTCGGTGGCGATGGTCCCGCCGCCCTGCACGCTCAGGGACGGGTGGGGGAGTTGGGAACGGCCGGAATCGAACGCCTTGATGAGTTTGCTCTCGATGACGCGGTCGATCCGCGAGGCGGTGCGGAGCTCGACGGTCTGGATCGGGCTGAAGAAGGGGGCGGCGTTCTGCTCCTGATCGACCATGGCGGTGACGCGCAGGTCGGTGAGGTCTTCGATCTGGCCGAGCGGCTGGCCGCGGCGGAAGAACTGGCCCTCGAGCGAGGGGCGGATCGCGCCGACGACCACGCCATCGCACGGGGCGCGGAGGGTGAGCTCCGCCAGCCGTTTGTCGAGCTCGGCGATCTGCTCACGGATGGTCTCGATCTTGACCTGATTGCGTGAGGACTCGATGGGCTGCTTGGAGAGCGTTTCGCGCTGCGCGACCATGAGGCCGTCGAGCTGGGCGGCGAGCTCGTCGTGGAAGGAGCGCAGCTCGGGGTTGTCGGAGATGACCAGGACGTCGCCGGCGTGGACGCGCTGGCCGGGCTCGACGAGGACTTTGCGGATGAAGCCGTCGGTCTGGATGTTGAGGTCGGCGCGGCCGGCGCTCTCGACGACGCCGATGGCACGCCGGTGGTCGCGCACGTCGATCATGCCCAGGGAGACGACGAGGGTGGCGACAAAGAGGGCGGTGACGGCGATGGCGCGGGGGCGCTGGCGGTCGAGCGAGGGGTTGATGATGAGCCAGTGGCCGAACTTGGCGACGGGGACGATGGCCCAGGCGGAGATGGTCCAGATCGCCAGGAGGATGCCCAGCGAGGGGATGGCCGCGGCGACGAAGAGGGAGATGCTGAACATGATCAGCACCTTGTAAAACTGGCTGACGATGCTGTAGGTGACCAGCAGCGCCTGCTCGCCCGGGAGGGTGGTCATGGACTGTGCGTTGGGCATGCCGAAGGCGTATTTCTGGACGAGGTAGCAGAGCTCCTTGCCGGCGCGCTGGTAGAGGTTGGGGATTTCGAGGATGTCGCTGAGGATGTAGTAGCCGTCGAAGCGGAGCAGGGGGTTGGCGTTGAAGAGGATGGTGGTGACGGAGGAGAGGAAGATGACGTTGTAGGCCAGTTGCTGGGTGAGGGAGCCGGGGCTGACCTGCTGCTCGTGCACCCAGATGAAGCAGGCGATGGAGGCGAGGAGGAGCTCGAACATCATGCCCGCGGTGCTGACCAGGACGCGGTGCCACTTGGAGGGGAAGTTCCAGGAGCTGGTGGCGTCCACGTAGGGTGCGGGGAGGAGGACGAGCATCATGACGCCGACCTCGGGGACCATGCCGCCGAACCGCCTGCAGACCAGGCCGTGGCCCAGCTCGTGCCACGCCTTGATGAGGGTGAACATGAGCGCCATCCAGGCCCAGTTCGCGGGGGCGAGCACGTTGGTCGCGTCGTTGAAGAGCTTGCCGGTGTGGGGCAGGATGGCGACGATCGCGCTGAGCACGAGCAGAGCCCAGGCGATCAGGCCCCATTTGCTGAGGAAGGGGCGGAAGAGCGGCGAGAGCCACCTGAGCATCTTGTCGGGGTTGAAGACGGGGAACTTGAGCGACATGATGCTCAGGAACTGCCCGCCCCATTGCCGCATGACGCGGCGACGCTGGCGTTTGAGAAGCTGCTCGGCGTCGGCGGGGAGGTCGACGCGGAGGAGGTTCGCTTCGTTGAACTGGCCCAGCAGGCCGATCACCTCGTTCTGCGTGGGCGCCGAGTCGCCGAAGCGGTCGAGGGTCATGCGCCAGGCGTCGTCGACCTGCCGCCGGCCGTCGAGCAGGCCGATGAAGTGGTACGCGACGGGGTTGAGCCGGAAGAACTGGTTGGTGATCGGGTCGTGGACGATGTGCCAGGGCTCGCCGCGGTAGAGCTGGCGGTGGATGTGGACGTGGGGGCGGAGCATCGGCGTCAGCCGGCTCACGCGTGACCAGGATTGGCTGAAAGTGGGGCGGTCCATGGGGGCGGCTCTGAAGTCCCCTCTCCCTCCGGGAGAGGGTTAGGGTGAGGGCGTCTTTCGGTCGTGCATCAACCGTCCTGTCACGTGCTCATCCGTATCCGCCACGCCCTCACCCCTGCCCTCTCCCGGAGGGAGAGGGGGTGAGATCACCACCAGAGCCACAACCGCACCGTGTCCACGAGGCGGTGGGAGAGGATCCAGTAGATGGGCTTGGAGCCGACCTCGATCTTGGCGAGGCCCTCCATGCCGGGGCGGAGCCAGATCGCGGGCTGGTCGAGCGAGGCGCGGACCTCGAAGGCGTTGACGGTCTTGACCGGGCCGGCGGCGGGGACGACGTGGTTGACCACGAAGTTCACGGTCTGGTCGGGGCGGCTGCGCGTCGCCAGTTCGCCGTGCTGGCCGGACATGAAGTTGATGAGGTCGGCGTCGCGTTCGTCCACGTGGATGGTGGCGACGAGTTCACGCAGGGGCGACACCTCGAAGAGCTGGTCGCCCTGCTTGACGACGCCGCCGATCTTGTCGCGCCACGAGCCGCTGAGCACGTAGCCATCGACGGGCGATCGGATGGTGCCGGACTCGATCTCATAGGTGAGCAGGTTGATGCGGGCCATGGCCTGGCGCTTGGCGGCGATGGCCTGCTCCATCTGGCCCCACTTGCGCTCGGTCTGGGCGTTGCGGCGGTCCAGTTCGGCCAGGTCGAACTTTGCCTGCGCCTCGTCGAGCTGCAGCCTGAACTGCGTGGTGTCGAGGCTCGCCAGCACGTCGCCCGCCTTGATGGGGGCGCCGGGCTCGGCGTTGACGGCGACGAGCCGGCCCTCGTACGGCGCGGGGAGGATGCGCCGGTCGTGCGACTCGAAGACAAAGGGAGCCGAGACGCGGTAGTTCCAATGGCCAAAGACGACGAACGCCAGCACCGCCGCCACGACCAGCGCACCGAGTTTCCAGGCGACGTGCTTGGGCCCGACGACGTAGGCGGCGCCGGTCTCGATGGATTTCCACGCGTGGCCCACGAGCCAGCGGTCGCTGTTGCGCCGGTCGAGCAGGTGCGGCGCGACGACGTCCATGGTGAGCTGGAGGAACTGGATCATCCCCGGGTCGAAGGGGGCCTCGGCGCGTTCCAGCGTGACCACGCCGATCCACTCGTCGCGGTGACGCAGCGGCAGCGAGAGGGCGTGGCGCCCCGGCTGGCTGCCGATGAGCCTGCGGTGGGAGTGGACGACCGCCTGCTGGAGGACGGCCTCGGCCTGCTCGGGGACGGGGACAACGATCGGCTGCTGCTGGTCGAGGCACTCCGCCATCGCCAGTTCGGTCAGCGCGACCTCCTCGCCGTGACGCTTGATGTGTTCGGTGTCGCTCATGGCGACCAGGCGGACCATCCGGCCGTGGATCCAGCCGATGCTCACGCGGGTGCACTTGAGCTGCCGGGCCAGTTCGTTGACGAGGTTCATCGTTGCGCCGTTGAAGCCCTCGCCCTCCTGGCTCAGGGCCAGCAGCGCCATCGCCTGCCGGACGCGCTGCGCCTCGAGCTCGCGCTGCGACGCCTCGATCCGGGCCTGGAACCCTTCATATAGACCGGCCGCCAATTCGCGCAGCGGCATCGTCTGCTGCAGCACCGCCGCGTCGCGGCACTCGGCGACCACCGTCGTCATCCCGACCACACGCCCCTTGACGCGCAGCACGGTGACAAAGACGTGCGCCCCCAGGTCGGCGCCGGCCTCCTGCGTCTCGGCCTCGATCTTGAGCACGTGGCTCACCCCGCGCTCCAGCCCCTGCTTGGCGGCCTGGGCGAGCACGGTCATCAGCGGGCTGTCCGCGGGCACGTCCTGCTGCGGCTTCTCCGGCCACATCATCGCGATGCGCGGCTCGCCGCCCTGGTCGGCGACCCAGAGCGCGCCGTACTCGGCGGCGACGATCTTGCACTGGATGTCCAGCATCCCGCGCTGGAACGAGGGGGCGTCCGGCGCGGCGTTGAGCTGCATGACCAGGCGGTCCCAGCCGCGCGGCCCTCGCCCGGTTGTCGTGCCGACGCTGGTCATCGCTTGCCCTCCGCGGCGGCTGTCGCGCCGGTGGGGGGACTAAAGGAGACCGCCACGTTCACGCCTGCGGGCAGGCATTTGGGGTTGGGCACCTCCACGCGCACGATCAATCGGTCGGCCGCGGAGTCCGCCACCTTGCGCAGGTAAAGAATCTTCCCCTCCATCGGCTTCTCGAAACCGGTCAGCTTCGATTTGATCCACACCGGGTCGCCATCCTTGAGCGTCAGCGTCCGCTCCGTGGGGACCGCGACGTCGATCCAGAGCGGGTCGATCAGCACCAGGCGGAGGACCGGCTTGCCCGCCTCGACCATCTCGCCCTCGGCCACGGTGACCTCGTCGATCACGCCGCCCCCCTCGGGGGCCTTGAGCACGTATTGATCCGCCTGCGCCTGCGCCTGGTGGAGCTGCTCCTTGATCTCGATGCTGGTCCGCTTGGCCAGCTCGAGTTCCAGCTTCGCCACCTCCAGGCTCGCCTTGGCACGCTCGAACTCCAGCCGCGCGGCGACGTTCTTCTCGAACATCTCGCGCTGGCCCTCTTCCTCGAGCTGCGCCAGCTTCAGCTTCGCCTCGGCCGAGCGCACCTCGATGTCGCTGGCGGCGCGGATCTTGTACACCTCAACGAGTGATTGCTTCTCTTCGTTTTCGAGCTGGATGAGTGTGACGCCGGTCTCGACCGTCTGGCCGGCCTTGATGGCGATCTTCCTGATCTTGCCCCCGACGGTGAAGCCGAGCTTCAGGTCCTGGCGCGCCCCGGCGATGGCGTCGTATTCGCTCGGCGCGGCGGGCTCCGAGCGCGCCACCGCCCCGGAGGTCAGCAGGATCGCAACGGCGGTCAACAACGCGGTGGGGGATTTCATGGTTGCCATAGTGTTCCCGGAAGACCTTCTATTGTAATCGTCCCGATACGTCTGGGCACTGAAGAATAGGCGTTCCTTGGGCCGCAGGCAGGGCGGGCGCATTTGTCCTTGCTGGCGCTTTTTCATTTTTCCTTGTTAGATAACCCCCTTGTGGCGGGTCTACTGGTTCTCCAACTCACCCCTTGCTGGAGCTGGTCATGGATGGCCCTGCGGATGTTGTTCCACT
>JAIOPN010000006.1 GCA_021413865.1 Planctomycetota bacterium
CTGGCGGTGCGTGGAGGAAGGAGCGGATGAACCAGTTCCCATTCCTGATCTGTCAGTTCGTGTCGTCGCATGAGGGCCGGCCTCCTTGCCGGCCTGCTCAACATCGGCGATTCACAGAGTTTTCAGACAGAGCCTAGGACCGCGTGTGCCTCGCTCATCATCGATAAGTCATGCTCCGGTTCTCCGAAGGCGTCATTGTGCGAATGCGTATGAAGAAATCGGATGACGCGAATCTTCTTCGCATCGTCAAACTGCACCAACCGCATCTTTTGCCACAGGTCACCGGACAGATTCGGGTGTCGGAAGGCCAGGAACGCCTCAAGCAGCCGCCGGGCCAGGTTCGGCAGCACATAATTCTGTTCTAGGTTGGGCTGCGGCGCTCTCATTACCGTACGGTAGATGCGAGCGAACAAGTAGTGGTATTCCGACTCGTACACCTCAAGCAGTGGGTCTAGCGGTCGGATTTCTGCGTATCTGACGTTGTCTCGATGCAAATGATCCAGCATATAGAATCGCCTGCTTCTCTTATCCGAGCCATAGAGGTGGTGAAACCAGTTACGCACCTGACGGAAGAACGCGAAGCTATGCGTCAGGATGATAAGTTGGGCTGCTGTCTGGGTCCGCTCCCGGATGAAACCAAAGGCGGAATAGAGGGCATTCGCGTCGAGGCTCGATACTGGATCATCGAGGATGACCGTGCCTTTCGTAAGATCGAACCGTCGGTCTTGCAGGGACTTCAGAAAGTAGAGCAGCGCGATGGCCGTCGTCTCGCCTTCGCTTAGCGACACCGCCGGCGCATCGTGTCGCATGATTGTGTACCCGTTCGCTTTGATCTCCAGCCGCAGTTCACTGTGGCCGAGGTAGTTGCGCAAATCGGTGTTCAGTTCTTCGGCGGGCTGGCGATGTTCGACAATCTCGCGTTCCAGTCGGGCAATCTCGTCATCAAGCCGCTTCAGTTCTTTGGCAGCGTTTGTGACAGCGTCGTCTGCCGTCTTGAGTGCGTCGCGCAGCTTTATGAACTCGTCGAAATTGGATGCAACAGAATCGGCCTCAAGCTGCTTCCTGGCGGCATCGATGCGGGTCTGGAACTCGTCACAAATCGTGTTGTGTTTGAGGAGAACCTGATTGAACGCATCGACAACCCTGGCGTTGAGCGTCGGCATGGCCACGTCCAACTTGACCTGCTCGAACGCCTGCGTCTTCTTGTCTTCGAGCGCCTTGGCCAAGGCATTGAGTACCCGTTTGGCCTCGTCGCGTTCACCACGAAGCGTGGCGGACGCAGCATCGACTTCTGACGACAGTTCATCGTAGAGTTCAGCAACCTTCGGAAGCACCAGGTCCGCACCAGTTTTGATGGCGGCTTGGATCACGCCCATCTGCTCGTCCAACTTGCGCTGCAAGTCCTCGTATTCCGTGCTGAAATGCGCCTCCAAAGCGGCCAGGCGTTTCTTCGCCATCGGCTGATCGCAGAAGAGGCATTTATCACCTCCGCGTGCTTGGTGAAGGCCCAACCCGGTATGAACCCACGACGAGAGTTGGGCATTATCCTTCAATGATTGTAGTGCGGCAGAAACCACCGTCGTCGCCAGTAATTCACTCACGGCATCAGCAAGAGATTTGAGAGATGGCAGTCGGTAGGTGAGCGGTGAGATCTTGGCCTTGGGATTTGCGCGTAGCTGGGCGAGCAGTTTGTCCCGCGCGGTGTCGTTCAGCGCGCGGGCCTTCCGATCATCGTCCACGATCATCGTCTGTGCACGGTGGGTGAAGTCGCCCTTGTTGTAGTTGTTGTACGGATTGGTCCCGGCCGAACGGAGCGTGTCCTTGATGACTCTGGCTTGATCGATGCAGAACTTGTCGAGATCACTGTCCGCTCGCGACTTGGCGCCCCTGGCCGAGTCGGCGGCTTCCTGCGCGTTGACGCGCGTGATCCTAAGTTGGTCCACCTGTTTCTGCTTCTCGACATTCTGCTTGCCGATGATGAAGATCGGTGCAACGTCGCCGCTGGTCGGGAAGACGCTGTCCAAGACGAAGTCTCGGTTGAAGACCCGCACCGGGACGCCCATTTGACCGAAGTCGGTATGGGCCAAGTCCCGACTATTGACTCTTACCACTGCCTGTCCAACGGACAGCGGCGTCTTGGCTTCCAGTGCTTGGAACAGTCGGCTAAGGGTGGTCTTTCCGGACCCGTTCCATCCATAGATGAGGTTATATCGGGCGAAATCGGGCAAGTTCTGCGGCCAAGCAAAATCGCGGAACACGCCGCAGTCCCGAAGTCGTGATATGCGATTGATCGTCATGTGAACACCTCATCACAATTGAACGGCTCAGTGAAGAAGAGGGGGTAAGTATGTTTGTCGGGACGAAGGACCTCGGCATCGTGCTTGGCTCAGTCCTTGTGCTTCTCCCGGAACCGCCCGCTCAGGCGTAGCAGCAGGTGGACGCGTTCGAACTCCAGCAGCATCTCGTCGAGCACCGCACGCACCGGGTCTTCCGGCGGCGTTGCGTGCACGTTGGCGTCCGGCCCCAGGGCCTTGCGCGCCATCGAGCGGTAGCGGCTGAGCGTGCGGTCCCCGAAGACCGAGACAAACTCGAAATCCTCGGCGAGGAACCACGTCACCGGCACGCGGAAGCCGGCGTTGATGCGGGCGGGGACGAGCAGGTCGGCGTGGTCGTCGCTCTTGGGGACGAAGCGCAGGTGGATGCGCGGGTTGCCCTCGGCGATGCGGGCGATGGCGGAGCCCTGCAGCGCGCAGTCGCCGCACCAGGTGCCGGTGACGCAGAGCACGTTGATGTCACGCGTGAACCCGCCGACGAGTTTTTGTTGATCGGGCGTCAGCGCCAACCGGCCGTAGCGCTCTTGCCACTGCGCGTGGTGGCCCTCGGGCTCGCCGCTGGCGACGAGGTCCTTGTAGCTCAGGCCTTTTTCGAACTTGCCGCGGAGCAGGTCGGTGCCGATCAAAGCGGGTTCCTTTCAGAGGGGGCGGGGCGGAGAACGGTCGGGTGCAACTATAGCGGGATTGGGAGAGGGGCGCGTTTGGTAATGGGTTGCTTTGAAATTGGGTGCCACTGGTCGCGTCTTCGAGACCAGTATCTTCCGCGTGAAAACGCACTGGTCTGCCGAAGACGGCCGACCAGTGGCACCCAATAACATCCAAACTTTTCAGAGTCGCCCACTACCGCGTGTTCACGGCCGCGTCGCCGGGGCTTCCTGCGGCGGGGCGGCGGGGGGCTGCGGGGCGATGGGCGGTGTCGCGGCGGGGCGCACCTCGGCGTCTTCCCACCCGCCGCCCAATGCCTTGTAGAGCGCGACCAGGTTGATCGCCACGTTGGCGCGGTTCTGCACCGCCGCGTCGTCGGCCACGAGGAGCGACCGCTGCGCGTTGAGCACGTTGAGGAAATCGGTGAGGCCCTCGGTGTAGAGCCGTGTCGAGAGGTCCAGTGCCTTGGTGCTGGCGAGGACGGCGTCGTTGAGCGGGCGGGTGCGCGACTGTTCACGGCTGTAGGACTCGAGGGCGGACTCGGTGTCGAGGAAGGCGGTGAGGACGGTCTGCCGGTAGGTGATCAGTGATTGTTCCTGGATCGCCTTTTGGACCTCGATGTTGGAGCGGACGCGGCCGGCGTTGAAGATGTCCCACGTCGCCGACGGGCCGCCCGACCAGAACCGGCTGCTCCAGTTGCCCAGGGAGGCGAGTTTGTCGCTCTGCAGGCCGATAGTGCCGGTGAGGGTGAACCGGGGGAAGAGGTCGGCGACGGCGACGCCGATGCGCGCGGTGTCGGCGTGGACCTGCGCCTCGGCGCGGCGGATGTCGGGCCTGCGGCGGAGCAGCTCGGAGGGCAGGCCCACCGGCACCTCGGGCGGGACGGGCGGGATCGGCTGCGCGTCGGCCAATTCGTCGCGCAGGGCGCCGGGCTCCCGGCCCAGCAGGACGCCGAGCTGGTAGATCGATAGCTGGGCCTGGGCCTCGAGCGTGGGGAGCTGCGCCTCGGTGAAGGAGGCCTGGGACTCGGCGTTGGCGACGTCGAGGCTGCTGGCGAAGCCGCCGACCTGGCGCTTACGCGTCAGGTCCACGCTGTGCCGCTGGGCGGCGAGGTTTTTCCGCGCGATCGCCAGCCGCGCCTGCGTCCCGCGCAGGTCGATGTAGTCCAGCGCGACCTCGGCGGTGAGGCTGACCAGCACGTCGCGTCGGTCTTCGAAGGCGGCGAGGATGTCGGCGTCGGCGGCCTCGATGGAGCGGCGCGTCCCGCCGAAGATGTCCAGCTCCCACGCGGCGTCCAGGCCGACCCTGAACGAGTCCTGCGAGCCGGAGCCCGGGCCCGGGATCGGGGTGGAGAGGCGCGAGTATCCAGCGCCGGCCTGCACGTCGGGCCAGAGGCCGCCCACCGCGATGCCGCGCGCCGCGCGCGCCTGGCGCAGCCGGGCGGCTGCGAGTTTGAGGTCGAGGTTCGAGTCGATCGCGCGGGTGACCAGCGAGGTGAGCAGGGGGTCGTCGAAGGTCGCCCACCAGCGCACGAGGCGCGCGGAGTCGGGGGTGACGCGGCTGGCGTTGTCGGCGGGCTGGGTGGTCGGGCCGGCCCAGGCGTCCGGCGCGGTGGTGGGCGTGGGGTGGTAGTCCGGGCCGACCATGCAGCCGGTGAGCATGAGGGCGGCGGTCAGCAGGGAGGCCCGCGCGGCGGCTGAAGTTATCGTGGATGGTGGGTTCATGGGTGTTGCGTGGTCATTCGTAGCGGAGCGCCTCGATGGGGTCGAGGCGCGAGGCCTTCCATGCGGGGTAGAACCCGAACACGATGCCGACGGTCGCGGAGACGGCGACGGCGGCGACCATGGCCGCCAGCGAGGTGCCGGTGGGCCACTTGAGGAGCCAGCGGACGAGGAAGGAGCTGAGCCTGCCCAGGGCAATGCCCATGGCGCCGCCTGCGAGGCAGAGGATGACGGCCTCGGTGAGGAACTGGTAGAGGATGTCGATGCCGCGTGCGCCCACGGCCATGCGCAGGCCGATCTCGTGCGTCCGCTCGGTGACCGAGACGAGCATGATGTTCATGATGCCCACGCCGCCGACGATCAGAGAGATGAGCGCGACAAAGAGCAGCAGGTTGGTCATCAGCGTGCTGGTGGAGGCGAGGGTGCGCATGATCTCGGCCATGTTGCGGATGCTGAAGTCGTCGGGCTCGTTCTCGGTGATGCGGTGGCGCTCGCGCAGGAGCTGGGTGACCTGATCAACGGCGGCCTCGGCCTGCTCGCTGGAGACCGCGACGACCAGGAGCTGGTCCACGTTGGTGAACCGCACGGGCATCGGGTTGTCGGCGGCCTGAACCGCCGACCGCGCGGGGTAGAGCGCCGGCTGCCCGCCGGGGTAGAGGTTGCTCAGCGAGTTGACCTGGTCGGCGGTGGAGGAACTGGAACTGGCGGTCGAGGCGCTGCTGGAGGTGCCCGAGACGCGGTATTTGATGGTGGTCCACGGGGCGAGGACGATGTCGTCCTGGTCGGAGCCCATCATGTTGGCGCCCTTGGGGCTGAGCACGCCGATGACGCGGAACGTGACGTTCTGGATGCGGATCTCCTGACCGATGGGCGACCGGCCCTGGAAGACCTCACGCACGATCGTCTGGCCGATGAGGCAGACCTTGCTGCTGTTGCGGACGTCGCGGTCGGTGAAGGACTCGCCCTCAGCCATCTGGGTCCAGTCGCGGACGTCGAGGTAGGCGGGCGTGGTGCCGGTGATCGCCTGGGGGACCCAGTTGCGGTTGCCGTACACGACCTGTGAGCGGGCGCGGACGATGGGCGCGCCGTTGCGAACGGCGGGGCACTCGCGGAGGACGGCGATCAGGTCGTCGGGCGTGAGTGTGAGGTTGGAGCCGGCGCCGAAGCTCACGCCGCCGCTGGCGGCCGTGCCGGGGAAGATGATCAGGTTGTTGGCGCCCATGCTGGCGATGGACTTGCGCATGGCGGCGGCGGAGCCCTGGCCGATCTCCATCATGGCGATCACCGCCGCCACGCCGATGATGATTCCCAGGGTGGTGAGGATGGCGCGCATGATGTTGCGTCGCAGCGCGCGGACGGCGGTTCGTGTGCGTCGGAAGGCCCTCACGCGAATGCCCCCTGCGCCGGTGCGCCGGCGGGGGCCGCCGGGTCCGGGGCGATCAGGCCGTCCACGATGCGGATGGTGCGCTTGGCGTGCTGGGCGACGTTGGCGTCGTGCGTCACGAGGATGATGGTGATGCCATCCTTCTCATTCAGTTCCTGGAACATGCGCAGCACCTCCTCGCTGGTGCGCGAGTCGAGGTTGCCGGTCGGTTCGTCGGCGAAGAGGACGGGGGGCTGGTTGACCAGGGCGCGGGCGATGGCGACGCGCTGCTGCTGGCCGCCCGAGAGTTGGGAGGGCTCGTGGTCGGTCCGCTCGCCCAGGCCGACGCGGGTGAGCAATTCCCGTGCGCGGTCTTTCGCCTCGCGGTCGGATATCGCCGGGTGGGCGTAGGAGAGCGGCATGATCACGTTCTCCAACGCGGTCGTCCGCGCCAGCAGGTTGAAGCTCTGGAACACGAAGCCGATCTTGCTGTTGCGCAGCCGGGCCCGGCCGTCGGAGGAGAGCGATGAAACTTCATGCCCGTCGAGGAAATACTGCCCCGAGGTCGGGTGGTCGAGGCAGCCCAGGATGTTCATGAGCGTGCTCTTGCCCGAGCCCGAGGCGCCCATGAGCGCGACCAGCTCGCCCCGGCCGATGGAGAGGGAGACACCCTTGAGCACGGGCACGTCGATCTGCCCGAGGTGGTAGGTCTTGTGGATGTTGCGTAGTTCGATGAGGCTCATGGTCGTGGCGGCGGTGTTGATGTCGATGACCCGGTGGAACTCGTGCCGATGCTCGTGGTCGTGGTCGGACGCCGGCGCATGAACTGCGGGGCGAAGGGGTTGGTGGTGCCGTCGCTGGCTTCCTGGATGACCTCCTCGCCGAGGATGACCTCCATGCCTTCCTTCACGTCGTCGCCGCTGACCTCGCGCATGACGCCGTCGGTCATGCCGAGTTTCGCGTGGACGGGCCTGAGGAAATCGCCGTCTTCGATCCAGAAGGTGCCGCGCGGCGGGTCCTTGGCGGCCTGGGATGCGTCGGCGCCGCGGCGTTTGCGTTTCTCGCCCTGGGCCGGGGCCGGGTCGGGCTTCACGCCCGGGGCGATGCGGTTGGCGGGCGGCGTCCAGCGCAGCGCGGCGTTGGGGATTTTCAGCACGTCCGACTTGCGGCTCACCTCGAACTGCACGTTGGCCGTGCGGTAGGGCATCAGCTTGCCCGAGGAGTTGTCGGTCAGCACCTCGACGGTGTAGGTCACGACGTTCTGCGTCATGCTGGCGTTGAGACGGACCTTGCCGACCTGCCCCTTGAAGACGTCGTCCGACGCGTCGATGGTGAAGGTGACCGGCTGGCCGGCGTGGATCTGCCCGATGTCCGCCTCGTTCACGGCCACCCAGACCTGCATCCGCTGCAAATCCTTGGCGAGCAGGAAGAGGCTCGGGGCGTTGAGGCTGGCCACCACGGTCTGCCCGATGTTCACGCGCCGGTCGATGACCACGCCCTTGACCGGTGACTTGATCGTGGTGTAGCCCAGGTTGCGTTTGGCGCGCACCAGCGCCGCGTCCGCCTGGGCGACGGCCGCCTGCGCCTGGGTGATGCTCGCCTCGCCCACGCCCACGTTCGCCGCCGCGCTGTCGTAGGCGGCGCGGTAGGCGTCGTAGCTGGTCTGCGCCAGCGCCTCGGAGGGCCCGAGCTTCTGGGCGCGCTCCCAGTCGTTCTGCGCCTGCACGCGCTTGGCCTTGAGCTGCACGAGGTCCGCCTCCGCCCGCACCACGCCCGCCCTGGCCTGCGCGAGCTGCGCGTTGGCGGCGGCCACGTCGGAGAGATAGGTCGAGTCGTCGATCTGCGCGAGGATCGTCCCCTCCTCCACCACGGAGTTGTAGTCGATGGTCTTGCCGCTCTTGTCCTTGCCGAAGAAATTGATCTGGCCGGCGACCTGGGCGCCGACGTCGATCACCTCCTCGGGCTCGACCGTGCCGGTCGCGCCGATGGTCGCCAGCATGTCGCCGCGCTCGACCTTGGTCTTGCGGTAGGTCACGTCGTCGGCGGCCTCGTGGTGCTGGTACCACCAGTAGCCGCCGGCGGCCGCGCCGCCCAGCAGGATCAACAGGAGGATGATCTTCGCAACGGTTCTCATCGTGGTTCCTCGCCCCGGGTTCCCGCCGGCCGTCGTCGCCGCACCGGGTCCTGGTTGTCTGTCTTACGTGATTGGGTCTTGCCGGGGTTCGCCAGCGTTTCCAGATGGGCCGCCAGTTTTTCGTGCAACCTGCGGAGATTAGCAAGGTCCGCCCCGGTCAGCACCGAGAGCACGACCCGCATCTGCCGCGGGTGGCCGGCGAGCACGCGCTCGACGAGCCGCCGGCCCCTGGGCGTCAGGCTCACGCGCTTGACGCGGTGGTCCTCGTCTGAGCCGGAGCGTGTGACTATACCCATGCGCTGCAGGCGGTCCACCGCGCCTGTGACGCTGGGGGGGCGGATGATGAGGCGGTCGCTCAGGTCCACGAGCCGCAGGGCGGGGAGGCCCTGGGCCTCGGCGCGGTGGAGGGTGCGGAGCACGCCCCACTGCGACCCGGTCAGGCCGTGCGCCGCGAAGTAGGGGTGCATGACGCGCTGGAGCTGGCCGTAGCTCCGCAGCATGGCGCGGAAGGCGGGCTCGACGGCGCGGTCGCGCGGGGTGGAGGGAGGTTGGGGTTGCTGCGCGGGCATACGCGATGATGAGCCGTTCTGAATTAGTTAGCTAACTAACATCTTCATGGACAACGCTCCGGACATCAACCCTATTGCCCGACGGTTTGCGTGTCGTTAGCGGGGGGGGGTAATTTGAGGGTAGTGGCCCATTTGAAATATCAGAGCTTCCAGTGGGGCAGGCGTCCCGCCTGTCTCTTGCTTTTATGCATTCTGAATACGGATCCGGCCTCGGAAGGCCGGCGGCAGGCGGGACGCCTGCCCCACCAAATTCAAAAGGGACCACTGCCTAATTTGAGATAGTGGGTCGTTTTGAAATCCCTCTCCCGCAAGAGGCGAGGGGAGGAGCACACGTCCACATTCAAATCGCCCCACGGCCATCCTCTGGGATCACACAAGGTCGAAGCGATCCAGGTTCATCACCTTGTTCCATGCGGCCACAAAGTCTTCGACAAACTTCTTCTCGGCGTCCGAACTCCCATAAACTTCGGCCAGGGCTCGGAGCTGTGAGTTTGAGCCGAAGACCAGATCGACGCGCGTGCCGGTCCACTTGGGATTGCCTGTTTTACGGTCGCGGCCTTCGAAGACGTCCGCGTCCTGCGAGACCGGCTTCCACTCGGTGCCCATGTCGAGCAGGTTCACGAAGAAATCGTTGGTCAGCGCCTCGGGCCGCCTGGTGAAGACGCCGTGCTGCGTCTGGCCGAAGTTGGTCTTCAGGACGCGCATGCCGCCCACGAGCACCGTCATCTCGGGCGCGGTCAGGGTCAGCAGTTGCGCCTTGTCGACCAGGAGCGCTTCGGGTGAAACGGTGAATTTGCCCTTAAGGAAACGCGGAAACCGTCCGCGATGGGCTCGAGCACGGCGATGGACGCCACATCGGTTTGCGCCTGCGAGGCGTCCATGCGTCCCGGCGTGAAGGGGACCGTCACCGCGTGACCGGCGTTTTTCGCGGCTTGTTCGACGCCCGCGCAACCGCCCAACACGATCAGATCGGCGAGCGAGACCTTTTTGCCGCCGGACGGGCTGGCGTTGAAGGCATTCTGGATGCCCTCGAGGGTCTTGATCACCCTGGCCAATTGGGCGGGCTGGTTGGCCTGCCAATCCTTCTGCGGCGCCAGGCGGATGCGGGCGCCGTTGGCGCCGCCGCGCTTGTCGGAGCCGCGGAAGGTCGATGCCGACGCCCACGCGGCGGAGGCCAGCTCGGAGGCGGACAGGCCGGAGGCAAGGATTTTGCCCTTGAGGGACGCAATGTCCTTCGCATCGATCAACGGGCCATTGGCCGCGGGGATGGGGTCCTGCCAGGTGAGTTCCTCCGCGGGAACTTCCGGGCCGAGATAACGGGCGCGCGGCCCCATGTCGCGGTGCGTCAGCTTGAACCACGCTCTGGCGAACGCGTCGGCGAACTGATCCGGATTTTCCATGAAGCGCCGCGAGATCTTCTCGTAAGCGGGGTCGAACCGCAGGGCCAGGTCGGTGGTCAACATGGCCGGCGCGATACGCTTGGACGGGTCGTGGGCGTGCGGCACGGTGCCGGCGCCAGCGCCGCCCTTGGGCTTCCACTGGTGCGCGCCGGCGGGGCTCTTGGTCAGCTCCCATTCGAAGCTGAACAGGTTCCAGAAGAAGTTGCCGCTCCACCTCGTGGGCGTGGAGGTCCAGGTGACTTCGATGCCGCTGGTGATCGCGTCGCCGCCCTTGCCCGAACCGAATCTGTTCTTCCAACCCATGCCTTGCTCCTCGAGGCCGGCCGCTTCGGGGTCTGGTCCGCAATGCGACGCCGGCGCGGCGCCGTGGGTCTTGCCGAAGGTGTGGCCGCCGGCGATGAGCGCCACCGTCTCCTCGTCGTTCATCGCCATGCGGGCGAAGGTCTCGCGGATATCCCTGGCCGCGGCGATCGGGTCCGGGTTGCCGTTCGGGCCTTCCGGGTTCACGTAAATCAGACCCATCTGGACGGCGGCAAGCGGCTTCTCCAGGTCCCGCTCGCCGGAATAGCGCTTGTCACCCAGCCACTTGTCCTCTGAACCCCAGTAGATGTCCTGATCCGGCTCCCAGACGTCCTCGCGACCGCCACCGAAGCCGAAGGTCTTGAATCCCATCGTTTCCAGGGCGACATTGCCGGCGAGGATCATCAGGTCGGCCCAGGAGACCTTCCGGCCGTACTTCTGCTTGATCGGCCAGAGCAGGCGACGCGCCTTGTCCAGGCTGACGTTGTCCGGCCAACTGTTGAGCGGCGCGAAGCGCTGCTGGCCCCTGCCCCCGCCGCCGCGGCCGTCGCCGGTGCGATACGTGCCGGCGCTGTGCCACGCCATGCGAATAAACAAAGGCCCGTAGTGCCCGAAGTCCGCCGGCCACCAATCCTGCGAGTCGGTCATCAGCGCCGCGAGGTCCTTCTTCAGGACAGCGAGGTCGAGGCTCTTGAACTCTTTTGCGTAATTGAAGTCCCGGCCCATCGGATTGGACTTGGAGGAATGCTGGTGCAGGATGTCCAGCCGCAGTTGATTCGGCCACCAGTCTCGGTTCGACGCGCCGACGCCGGCGGTGTGATGGAACGGGCATTTTGCTTCGGTTGACATGGGTTCTCTCCTTTTGTCGTTTGCGCGGTCACCGGGACCGGTTTGTGGGCCCGGTGCGATGGCCCGCCCTCGGGCGGCCGACCGGTCGCGTGGTGCGGGCTCTGGTGTTCTTCTTGCCGAGGCACGCCGCGCAGATGCCGCGGAAGTGGATGTGGTAGTCGTTGATCTGGAACCCCCGGCCGCGGACGTCGGGCAGCGGCACGCGGTTCAGCCGCGGGTCCTCCACGTCGATGATCCGCTCGCACTGGAGGCAGACCAGGTGGTGGTGCCGCCCCACCCTGGGGTCGAACCGTACGGCCGACCCGGGGTGGCAGACCTTCGTCAACATGCCGATGCGGACGAGCATGTCCAGGACGCGGTAAACCGAAGCCCGGGAGATCCCCGGCAGTTGAGGCCGGACCGCCTCGCACACCTGATCCGCGGTCGGATGGTCCTCCCGTTCCACAACGAATCGGAGCACGGCCCGCCGCTGCGGCGTCAGGGGGAGACGGCGCTGGCGGCAAAGCCGCTCGAAGCAGGCGATCCTCGAATCTGGCGGGTCGGTTCCCATAGGGTATCAATTGGGATTATGTATCATCCGATATTTAATATCAATCACTCGGCGGGCTCGGGCGGTGGGTCGATTTGAAAAGTTTGGCTGAGGCATGGGTGCCACTGGTCGGCCGTCTTCGGCAGACCAGTGCGGTTTCGCACGCAAGCCACGGGTCTCGAAAACGCGACCAGTGGCACCCAATTTCAAAGCAGCCCACTCCCCCCTGCGGCACGCCGCCATGAGGGGGTTGACAACCGTAAAACACCTGATATATTACCCACTCAATCGTGTTATAAATGAAACAGGTGCCCCATGCGTCTCTCGATGAAATCCGACTACGCCCTGCGGGCGCTCTTCCACTTGGTGGACCACTACGGCCAGGCCCCGGTCTCGATCCGTGAGATCGCCGAGCGGAACGACATCCCCCGCCGGTTCCTCGAACAGATCATGATCGACCTGCGGCATTGCGGCTGGGTCCGCAGCACCGCCGGCCGGGACGGCGGCTACGCTCTGGCGCAGAAGCCCGAGGAAATCACGATGGGGCAAGTGGTTAGGCATTTTGACGGCCAGCTCGCCCCGATCGCTTGCGTGTCGGCTTCGCACTACGAGCGTTGCTCCCAGGAGTCGCGTTGCCGGTTTCGCCGGGTGATGTTGGAGATCCGCAACTTCACCGCCCGGCTGATGGACAAGGCGACGCTCGCTTCGGTCGCCATCGGCCGCCCGGTGACCGACCGCGAGGTCTTCGCCGAGGACCTGCTCGAAGGGGCGGGGATCTGACCGACTCTTTTTTTTGAAATAAACACCCACCGACTTAGTCGTGAATCATTGAGGATCGCCATGAAGAAGTTTGACGCCCGACAACATGTCCGGCCGTTGCACCGTGTGGAACCCCGGCCCGGGGCTGCGGCGCGGATGCGTGAGCCGTGTTGTTGCTGTTGACCCGCCGCTGACGGCCGCACGCACCCGACCCACAACCTGAACTGTTTTGTCTTGCCAACCCCATCCACCGCCGTTGCGCGTGTGGCTGCACCCGCTCTCTCTTTTTTGTCCGCTACGTCCAACCAGAAACAAGGAGTCCAACTCATGCTTTCTCGCCTCACCCATACCGTTGCCCGCACGCTGCTGGGCGTCTCTACCCTTTTCGTCGCCGGCGTCACGACGCTCGCCCCCGCGCAGCCCGTCCACGCCGACACCGAGCTGCTCAACGTGTCGTACGACCCGACGCGTGAGCTGTACCAGGAGTTCAACAAGGCGTTCGTCGCGCACTGGAAGGCCAGCGGCGGGGAATCCGTCGTCGTGCGTCAGTCGCACGGCGGCTCGGGCAAGCAGGCCCGCGCGGTGATCGATGGTCTTGAGGCGGACGTGGTCACGCTCGCCCTCGCCGCCGACATCGACGCCATCGCCAAGAACGCCCGGCTCCTGCCGGATGACTGGCAGTCGCGCCTGCCGGACAACAGCTCGCCCTACACCTCGACCATCGTCTTTGTTGTCCGCAAGGGGAACCCCAAGGGCGTCAAGGATTGGAACGACCTGGTCAAGCCCGGCATCTCCATCATCACGCCCAACCCCAAGACCTCGGGCGGTGCGCGGTGGAACTACCTGGCGGCGTGGGGCTACGCCCTGAGGAACAACGGCAACGACGAGGGCAAGGCCCGCGAGTTCGTCGCCGCCCTCTTCAAGAACGTCCCCGTGCTCGACTCGGGCGCCCGCGGCTCGACCACGACCTTCGCCCAGCGTGGGCTGGGCGACGTGCTCCTCTCCTGGGAGAACGAGGCGCACCTGATCCAGAAGGAGTTCGGCGCGGACAAGTTCGACATCGTCATCCCGTCGGTGAGCATCCTCGCCGAGCCGCCGGTGGCCATCGTGGACAAGGTCGTGGACAAGCGCGGCACGCGCAAGATCGCCGAGGGCTACCTCAAGTTCCTTTATTCGGAGCAGGGCCAGGAGATCGCCGCCAGGAACTTCTACCGCCCGCGGCTGGCGTCGGTGGCCACGAAGTACGTGGGCAACTTCCCCAGCATCCCGCTGTTCACGATCGACGAGGTCTTCGGCGGCTGGAAGAAGGCGCAGGCGACGCACTTCGCCGAGAAGGGCGTGTTCGATCAGATCTACCAGCCCAAGTCTAAGTGAGGCCACCCTGACCCCGGGCCGGTCCCCCTCCCTGTGGGGCCGGCCCGGAGGTCGTGCCTCGGGAGAGGGCGGGAAGAACCGGGGGCGTGGGGCGCGTGTCGGGGTGCGTCCCGCGTTTCCCGGCCCGTCCGGTCGTGAACCATCAAAACAGACGCCGTGTTTTTTTGTCGGAGATAGTCCCATGAAAAGCACACCGATCACGGATGCACAGCAGCAGAAGAACTGGCTGGACCTGGTCCGGCAGCACGTCGAGGGCCTGCGCTTCGGCACCGTGCAGATCGTGGTGCACGACTCGCGCGTGGTGCAGGTGGACCGCACCGAGCGCACCCGTTTTGAGCCCGCCGCCAGGAACGACGGCGGCGCAGCCACTGACCGCGACTGAGTTTCTCAATGTCCGTCAACCGGACCGCCGGCGACTTTCAACCATGAACCCATTGATTGGCGCGATCCCACCGGAGCCCCGGAGGACGACGCCGGAAAGGACAAGGATTACCGTGAAGATTCACCGTTCCCTAGGATTGACCCTCGCCGCCTCGGCGGCGCTGGGCGCTCCGGCCTGGGTCTCCCGGACCCACGCGGAGGCGCCGGCGGACGTCGAGCGGAAGCTCGCGGCCCTCGAGGCCACCGTGCAGGCCCAACAGTCGGAGCTGCGTCAGCTCCGCGAGAGCAAGAGCGATCAGTGGCTCGACGAACGCCGCGCCGAAGAGGTCAAGGCGCTCGTGAAAGAGGTCCTCGCCGATGCCGACACCCGCGCCAGCCTCCAGGGCGGCGGGGCGGTCGCGGGCTACAACCGCGGCTTCTTCATCGCCAGCGAGGACGGCAACAACCTGCTGCGCATCGGTCTGACGCTGCAGGCCCGCTACATCTACAACACCCGGCGCGAGGCCCCCTCCAGCGGCGACCGGGACGAGGACGAGAGCGGCTTTTCCATCCGCCGCACGCAGCTCAACTTCCAGGGCAACGCGTTCGGCCCCGAGTGGACCTACCGCGTCCGCCTGGCCGCCGACGCCGACGGCGGCACGGTGAAGACCGACTGGACCTACATCGGCTACCAGCTCACCGACTCGGTCAACATCCAGGTCGGCCAGCTCAAGTCGCCCTTCCTGCGTGAGGAGCTCATCGGCGCCGACAAGCAGCTCACCGTCGAGCGTTCCTACTCGGCCGACTACTTCACCACCGACTTCACGCAGGGCGTGAACGTCAGCTACTGGAACGACCGGCTGCAGCTCTTGGGCTCGGTCAACGACGGGTCGTACGCCTGGCGTTCCGAGTTCAACACCGACCTGAGCGAGATCGCGCTCACCGGGCGGGCCGAGTACATCCTCTTCGGCGACGCCGACCTCTACCGCCAGAAGGGCTGGCGGCAGTTGGGCGACTTCACGAGCTGGAGCGACGACAAGTTCGCCGTCCTGCTCGGGGCCGCGGTCGATTACGAGTTCGGCGAGCACGGCAACGTCACCAACACGCCCGACATCTTCAAGTGGACGGCGGACGTGAGCGTCGAGGGCGGCGGGTGGAACTTCTTCGCCTCCGCGACGGGCCAGACGTTCTCCGGCACCGACGACAACCCCGTGGTCGCCAACGGCGTGACGGTGGGCAACCTGAGCAACCTGGAGGACGCCGACCAGCTCAACTTCGTCGTGCAGGGCGGCCTCTTCGTGATCCCCGACAAGCTCGAGTTCTTCGGGCGCTACGAGTGGATCGACTTCGACGGTGCTTACTACCGCAACAACCAGGGGGCCGTGCAGAGCGGCAGCCGCAACCTGGCGGACGACGAGAGCCAGGCCAGCCTGGTCACCGTCGGCGGCAACTACTACTTCAAGAAGAACAACGCCAAGCTCACGATCGACGTGGTCTATGCGCTCGACCCGCTCCCCGTCGCCAACGCCGGCCAGGGCCTCCTGGCCTCGCCCGGCGACGACCAGATCGCGGTCCGCTCGCAGGTCACGTTCGCCTTCTGAGCCGGTGAATCGTAACCATCCCTCCGGCCCGGGGGCCTTTGTCGGCCCCCGGGCCTTTTCAGTCCGAGTAAACTCTTCCGCACTCCACGCGACAACGCGAGATGAAGAAGATCAGATTCAAGCAACATTCCGTCATGCCCGGCTTCGGGCTCACGATGGGCTACACGCTCTTCTACCTGAGCCTCATCGTGCTCATCCCGCTCAGCGCGCTGGTCTTCAAGACCGCCACGCTCACCTGGGCGCGCTTCTGGGAAGTCACCACCAGCGAGCGCGTCATGGCGTCGTACCGCCTGACCTTCGGCACGGCGCTGCTGGGCGCCGTCGTCAACGCCTTTTTCGGCTTCATCGTCGCCTGGTGCCTCGTGCGCTACCGCTTCCCAGGCCGGCGCATCATGGACGCGCTGGTGGACCTGCCCTTCGCCCTGCCCACCGCCGTCTCGGGCATCGCGCTGACCGCGATCTACGCCCCCAACGGCTGGGTGGGGGAGCACCTCGAAAAGTGGAACGCCTCGGGCCTGCGCGGCTCGCTGGAGGCGTGGTACGCGCCGGTCGCCGGGTGGGTCAGGGGCGACAACACCGGCTGGTCGAGCTACGCCACCGGGCTGGTCCCCCCGGACCTGGAGATCAAGGCGGCCTACTCGCAGCTGGGCATCATCATCGCGATGACGTTCATCGGGCTGCCCTTCGTGGTGCGCACGCTCCAGCCGGCGATCCAGGAGCTCGAGGCCGAGCTCGAGGACGCCGCCGCCAGCCTCGGCGCCGACCGCTGGCAGACCTTCCGCCGGGTCATCATGCCGGTGCTGTTCCCGGCGCTGCTGACGGGTTTTGGCCTGTCGTTCGCGCGGGCGGTCGGGGAGTACGGGTCGATCGTCTTCATCTCCGGCAACATGCCCATGAAGACGGAGGTCACGCCGCTGCTCATCGTCGCCAAGCTCGAGGAGTACGACTACGCCGGCGCCACCGCGATCGCCGTGGTCATGCTCGTCGCCTCCTTCGTCATCCTGTTCGCGATCAACCTGATCCAGTGGTGGACCGGGGCGCACAAGCGCGCCTAGAGAAGAGAACGCCCCATGGCCCAAGCCGTCCCACGCCGCCGCGCGACCACGCCCGGGGGCGCGCGCGCGCGGAACACGCCGGCGTGGGTGCGCTGGCCGCTCATCGGCGTCTCCTTCGGCTTCGTCGGGCTGTTCCTCGTGATGCCCATGGCCGCCGTCTTCGCCGAGGCCTTCCGCAAGGGGGTGGGCGTCTATATGGACAGCCTGCGCGACCCCGACGCGCTCTCGGCGATCTGGCTCACCGTCCTCACCGCCGCGATCACGCTCCCGCTGAACATCGTCTTCGGCCTGTCCTCGGCGTGGCTCATCGCCAGGTTCCGCTTCGCCGGCCGGGGCCTGCTCATCACCCTCATCGACCTGCCCTTCGCCGTCTCCCCCGTCATCTCCGGCCTCATCTTCGTTCTCATGTTCGGGCTCCAAGGCTGGATCGGCCCCTGGCTCAAGGGGCACGACATCCAGATCATCTTCGCCGTTCCCGGCGTCATCCTCGCCACGCTCTTCGTCACCTTCCCCTTCGTCGCGCGCGAGGTGCTCTCGCTCATGCAGGAGCAGGGCGACGACCAGGAACAGGCGGCGCTCATGCTCGGGGCCAGCGGCTGGAAGACGTTCTGGCGCGTCACGCTCCCCAACGTGAAATGGGCGGTGCTCTACGGCGTGATCCTCTGCAACGCCCGCGCCATGGGCGAGTTCGGGGCCGTCTCCGTCGTCTCCGGCCACGTGCGAGGCCGGACCAACACCATGCCGCTCCAGGTCGAGATCCTTTACAACGAATACAACTTCGTCGCGGCGTTCGCCGTGGCGTCGCTGCTCACGCTGCTGGCGCTGGTGACGCTGGTCGTCAAGGGCGTGCTGGAGTGGCGGCTGGCGGGCGAGGCCCAGGACGCGGAGGAATCAACGAAGGGGATCACGGCATGAGCATCGAGATTTCTCGCATAAGCAAGACATTCGGCAAGTTCACCGCGCTGCGCGACGTGAGCCTGCTGGTGCCCGACGGCGAACTGGTGGCGCTGCTGGGGCCCTCGGGCTCGGGCAAGACGACGCTGCTGCGGATCATCTCCGGCCTGGAGCAGGCCGACGAGGGCAGCGGCGCGATCAAGTTCCACGGCAACGACGTGGGCGGCAGCGCCGTGGGCGAGCGCGGCGTGGGCTTCGTCTTCCAGCACTACGCGCTCTTCAAGCACATGACGGTGTTCGAGAACATCGCCTTCGGCCTGCGGGTGCGGCCGCGCGCCACCCGGCCGACCAACGCGAAGATCGCCGACCGCGTCCGTGAGCTGCTCCGGCTGATCCAGCTCGAAGGTTTGGAGAAACGCTACCCGACGCAGCTCTCGGGCGGCCAGCGGCAGCGCATCGCGCTGGCGCGGGCGCTGGCGGTCGAGCCGCGCGTCCTCCTCCTCGACGAGCCCTTCGGCGCGCTGGACGCGCAGGTGCGGCAGGAGCTGCGCCGCTGGCTCCGCCGGCTGCACGACGAGATCCACGTCACCAGTGTCTTCGTCACCCACGACCAGGAGGAGGCGCTGGAGGTGGCGGACCGCATCGTGGTGATGAACCAGGGCCGCATCGAGCAGCAGGGCACGCCCGACGAGGTGTTCCACCAGCCCGCCAACGCCTTCGTCATGAACTTCCTGGGGCAGGTCAACCTGTTCCACGGCCGGGTCGAGGAGGGCAAGGCGGACTTCGGCAACGTGGCGCTGAGCCCCGCGGCCAACACGGGCGGGACGGGCGGGCAGAAGGCGAGCCTCTTCGTCCGGCCGCACGACCTGGACATCCGCAAGACGCCCGAGGAGGGCAAGCCCGCGATGCCGGCGACGGTGCGGCGCGTGCAGTCCGCCGGCCCGGTGGTGCGCGTCGAGCTGGAAGACGCGCTGGGCCGGTCGATCCAGGTCCACCTGCCGCACGAACGCCACCGCCTGCTCAAGCCCGTGCCCGGCGAAGGCGTGTTCCTGGTCGTCAAGGACGCGCGGATGTTCGTGGACGATTTCTCGATCTGAGACCGGACGGATCGTCCTCCGCCATATGGGCATGTTCCAACTTTCCCGTGCTCCTTGGCTCAGCCGGGGAGTCGCGGGTGATCAATGATGAGAATATGTTGATCTACGAAGCGGGGTGCGTGGTGTACTCAGTGGGCGATTCGCTTCTAAACCCCGCCCTCGCGGCGACCGATAAATGCGGTATGCAGACGCGGTCCATGACATTCCGCCAGTGGTACGCCTCGCTGCGGGAGCCGGTGCACGCGGAC
Source organism: Planctomycetota bacterium (assembly GCA_021413865.1). Lineage (GTDB taxonomy): Bacteria > Planctomycetota > Phycisphaerae > Phycisphaerales > Phycisphaeraceae > JAIOPN01. The sequence goes on from JAIOPN010000006.1 coordinate 19,232, forward strand.
TTCGTGCCGGAAATCCTGGAGATCAGCCGGGAGGAGTTCCTGCGTGCGGTGCGCGACGGCAGGCTGCCGATCCGCACCTTCCGCGCCGGGGACGGCCGTGTGTTCCGCTTGATCGAGTCGCCCTACATCCGCCTCTACAACCGCAACCCGCTGCTGACGCACGAGCAGATGCTGCGCGGGTTCGCCCGGCTGATGGATCAGCGCAAGGCGGCGTGACGCGCCGATTCGCGGCGGCGTTTACTTCTTCAAAAACAACTCGATCACCGGCACGGCGACGCGCGGCTTCTCCTGCGGCAACACCAGCGTCAGGGTCTCCTTGTCCGCCCCGATCTGGTTGGCGTGCCACGAGTCCAGCCCCAGGCCCACCTCGCTGGCGTCGTTGAGCAACTGGGCGTACTCGACCCGCCCCGCGAAGCCATCCATATGAAGGTGCTTGTAGGGCCACGCCAGGACGTGGACGTACAACCGCTTCGTGTCGGGGTTGTAGGTCAGCCGGCAATCCTGCGGGGTCTTGAAGCTGTCCGGGGCCTGCGTGCAGCCGTAGATCGACCGGCCGTGGCGGCGCATCCACTCGCCGATGCCGCGCAGGCGGTCCATCGCGCGCTCGTCGAACTCGCCGCGCCCGGTCGGGCCCACGTTGAGCAGCAGGTTGCCTCCCTTGCTCACGCAGTCGATGAGCGTGTGGATCAATTGATCGGTGCTGCGCCAGCTCTGCTCGTCGCGGTGGTAGCCCCACGAGCCGCTGAAGGTCTGGCACGCCTCCCAGACGACCGGTTTGCCGTTGTGCATCACCCAGCCGCGCGGCTGCGCCTGCTCGGGGGTCTTGACGTCCCAGCCCTTTTCCAAGTCGAGCCGGTCGTTGAGGATCACCTTGGGCTGGAGCGCGCGGATCGTCTTATAGAGGTTCTCGCTGTCCCAATCTTTCTTCCCCTTGCCGCTGCCGTCGGGCTTGGGGTAGGAGAAGTCGCACCAGAGGATGTCCACGTCGCCGAAGTCGGTGAGCAGTTCCGTGACCTGTGCGTTGAGGTACTTCGCGTAGTTGGCCTGGCTGCGTTTCTTGTTCATCTTCTCGCGGTCGGCGTGGGCGCGGTACGGGCCGATGTGCGGGTCGAGGATGAACTGGTCGTGGTGCCAGTCGATGAGCGAGTGGTAGAACCCGGTGCGCAGGCCGTGGGCGCGGAACGCCTCGACCATCGGCTTGAGCAGGTCGCGCCCGGCGGGCGTGTTGGTCGCCTTGTAATCCGTCACCTTCGAGTCCCAGAGGCAAAAGCCCTCGTGGTGCTTGGTGGTGACGACGAAATACTTCATCCCCGCGCCGGCGGCGGCGGAGGCCCAGAGGTTGGGGTCGTAAAGATCGGGGTCGAACCGCTTGAAGTAGCGGCGCTCGTACTCCTTCACCGGTATCTGCTCGTTGTGCATCAGCCACTCGTGCCGCGCCCCCTGGGCGTAGAGCCCCCAGTGGATGAAGAGGCCAAACCGGTCGTGCACGAACCAAGAGGTGTCGCCGGGGGTCTTGGCGGGCTTGAGCATGATGAACTCCTTGCGTTGGGGAAATGACCACTCCATCTTCGCATAGCGGGTGCCACTGGTCGGCTTCTTAGCAGACCAGTGCTCTTGGGCCCTGGAAAGACACTGGTCTCGAAGACGCGACCAGTGGCACCCGCGACACCTGAATTAGGAACGCTCTACACCGCCTCGAAACCCAATTCATCCACCGCCCTGCGGTACTCGTCCAGCACATCATCCTCCGAGACGAACGGCTTGTACACGAGCCGCGTGCGGAAGGTGTACGGCGCGCCGACGCGGTACGCCGACTCGGGGATGAGCCATTCAAAATCCCACGCCGGGCAGGCCATGCCGGGAAGCAGGCTCCCCCCACCGCCGCTGGGCGAGAGGAAGAAACGCAGCCACCGCGGCGTGTCGAAGATGAGGATGAGGACCATGCGGTCGAGCCGGCCGAAGTAGAACGGCAGATCGAACCGCTGCCCGATGCGGTCCACGTGGAACGGCTCGGGGTAGCCGCGCGAGTGGTCCTGCTTCGGTGGGATTTCGAGCTGGTCGTCGGGGATGTAGGACGGGGCGATGTTCGACCCGTACCCGTGTTTGGGGGAGATGTAATCGAGCCAACGGCCGTTGGAGAGAAAGTTAATGCGCGGGTCCGCCGGCGAGTTCATGTAACAGCACCAGGAGACCTCGCGGTATCCCTTCCCCGGGCCGGCGTGCCGCAGCAGCCGGTCGGCGTGATCGGTGATGGTGAGCGAATGGTCAACGTAGTGCGGCGGCGAGACGCGGTACACCCCGCGCCGCTCGGTGGTGACGCCGTCGGCGAGCGGGCGCACGAGGGCGACGGTGGTGTCGTCCACCACCTCGACGTGCGGGCGCGTGCCGCGCAGCTCGCCGGCGATGAGCCCCGCGTAGGAATTGCCGAAACAGTTGAAGACGCGGTGCTTCGACGCGAGCGACCAGAGGCCCGAATACTGCCGCCCGCCCACGCCGTCACGCGAGTCGTCGCCGACGACGGCCTGCAGGTCGCCCGCCTGGATCATGTGGCAATTGGGCCGCACGCGAGACCTCCCATGACAGGGCACAGCGGGGAGGAATCGTAACACCGAATGGGTGCGGGGAGGTGTTTCCCCCTCTCCCTCCGGGAGAGGGCCGGGGTGAGGGGATCACCGGCCGGCTGGTTTTCGCGGCTATGCAAATAATCTCACAGATGATCGGCGTGAACGGTGACTCCATCCGGCCCGAGGTTCCCTCACCCGTCGGCGAAGACGCCGACACCCTCTCCCGAAGAGAGAGGGAAAAACAATCACGGCCCGGCGCTGGGGATCGGCACCTCCGCCTGCGCGGAGGGCACCGGCTGCGGCTCCAGATCGCTGCGCAGCGTCGGGGCGCGCGGCGCGGGGGCGGCGTCGGCGTGCTGGGTGTCGGGTGCGTCGGCGTTGGGGTTCTGCACCACGGGTCTGCGCTGCGGATCGACCGAGCGCTGCAGCTTGCTGACCAGCGTGCCGTTCACGCGGTTGTACAGGTCGATGGTGCCCTGCTCGGTGAACTGCGACGGGATGCGGGCGCGGAAGAGGCCGCGGTTGGGGTTGTACCAGAACGAGGCCTGGTCCGGCCCGTCGATGATCGGGTCGGGCGGCTGGTCGTGCATGTCGCCCTCGGGCGCGACGTCCAGCCAGGGCTGCGTGGGCGGGGCGAGCGCGTTCAACGGCCGGCCGTCGATGAACCACTTCACCGCGATCACCTTCGGGAAGCCCTGCTCGCCGGTCTCCGATTCCGACAGCGCGCCGCGGAGCAACGCCTGCTCCTGGAGCTGCGCCAGGGCCGTGTGGACCTGCTGCACCTGGATGAGGCTGCGCTGGTCGTGGCGGTAGTGGAGGATGATCGCGCCCAACATACAGGCGAGCATCAACGCGATGAGGGTGTCAACGATTAGGCGCATGCCAAAGCCCGGGACCCGGGGGTTTCGCCGATACGCGGACCGATACCGCTGTGAGATCGGCTGTCCGAGGGTCCGGGAATAGCACCGGCGTGGTTATCGCGGCCCACGCGGCGCGATGCGTGAACCGGCGGCGGCAAAGACGGCGCAGGCGTTACAGACGGCACGCGTCGGCCCCCTCTCCCGGCGGGTGAGGGGGCGGGACCGGCTCCTCAACGCATTACAATCACCCACCACACACCGGAACACGACATGGCCACCATCCTCCTGCTCGTCATCTCCAACATCTTCATGACCTTCGCGTGGTACGGCCACCTGAAGAACCACAAGAGCTCGGCTCTGTGGATCGTCATCCTGGCGAGCTGGGGCATCGCGTTCTTCGAGTACTGCTTCCAGGTGCCCGCCAACCGCATGGGGGCGAAGGCGGGCTTCGCCACGGCGGAGCTCAAGACTATTCAGGAGGTCATCACGCTCCTGGTCTTCGTGGTCTTCTCGTGGCTGTATATGGGCGAGACGCTCAAATGGAACCACGCGGTGGGCTTCGCGCTGATCGCGGCGGGCGCGGCGTTCGTCTTCGCCCCGTGGGCGGCGCGGGTGTGAGCCCTCTTGAATGATCGGTCCTATAGCCCCCGGCTCCGCTGGGGGGGCCGCGGGCGATCACCGGCAATCGTGAATCGCCGCGAGTAGGTTGACCCAACGAAGAACCCCCCGGCGGAGCCGGGGGCTATGGGATCAAACTTAGCGCCTCACACCATCAGCACCGCGGGGTTTTCCAGCAGCGACTTGAGCGTCTTGAGGTATTCCGCCGCCATCGCCCCGTCGATCACGCGGTGGTCGGCGCTGAGCGTGCAGGTCATCTCCTGGCCGACCACGATCTGCCCGTCGCGCACGATCGGCTTGGTGATCGACGCCCCGACGGCGAGGATCGCCGCCTGCGGCGGGTTGATGATCGCCTCGAAGTGGTCCACGCCCAGCATCCCCAGGTTGGAGATGGTGAACGTGCCGTCGGACATCTCCTCGACGGTCAGCCCCTGCGTGCGCGCCTTCTCGGCCAGGTGCTTGACCTCGGCGTTGATGGTCCGCAGAGACTTGTTGTTCACGTCGCGCACGACGGGGACGACCAGGCCGCCGCCCTTTTCCGCCGGCAGCGCGACCGCCACGCCGATGTTCACCGCACCGTGCATCTGGATGCCCGCGTCGGTCCACGAGGCGTTGCAGCCCGGGTGGTTCAGCAGCGCCAGCGCCGCGGCGCGGACGACAAAATCGTTCACGCTGAGCTTGATGCCCTGCGACTCGAGCTGCTTCTTGGCCCCGCGCTCGCCCAGCAGCAGGTCCATGTTGACCGCCACCGTGACGGTGAAGTGCGGGATGGTCGTTTTCGATTCGAGCAGCCGGCGGGCGATGGTCTTGCGCATGTTCGTGACGGGGACGAGCAAGGACGAGAGCGCGGCGGTGGAGATGGCGGGTGGCGCGGGCTTGGCGGAGGCGGCGGGTTTCGCCCCGCCCGCCGGCGCTGCGGGCGCGGAGAGGACGTCGCGCTTGATGATCCGGCCATCCGGTCCGGTGCCCTTCACCCGCGCCAGGTCGATGCCCTTGTCGTCGGCGATCCGTTTGGCCAGCGGGCTGACGCGCACGCGTGCCCCGCTGGTGGCGACGGCGGCCTCTTCGCCATCGTCTTCGGAGACGGCGGTCGCGGCGGCCGTCGTCGCCGGCGCGGCTTTGGGTGAAGCCGACGGCGCGGCCTTGGCGGCCGGTGCGGCGGCGGGCCTGCCCTGCACGGATTTGGCGGCGTCCTCCACGCTCTCGCCCTTCTGCGCCAGCACGAGGATCAGCGCGCCTACCGCCAGCGTCTGCCCCTCCCCCGCGGCCAGCAGGGCGATCGTGCCGTCGTCGTACACCGGCAGCTCCATCGTCGCCTTGTCGGTCTCGACGTCGGCGACGACGTCGCCCGCCTTCACCTTGTCGCCGACCTTGACCTTCCACTTGACGAGCGTGCCCTCCTCCATCGTGTCCGACAGGCGGGGCATGGTGATTTCGATTGGCATGGGGGCGGCTCCACGTTCGCCGCCGGCTCCCCGGCGGCAACGCCAATCGTAGCGATCTTTCCGGCGGAGTCACGCGCCGATCCGCCCGGGTTATGCTGCCAATGTCCGATACCCGCCATAGGACTTCCCGATGACCGTCCGCCTCCATAACGCCCCCTGCGACTACGCGCTCGCCCTCGCCTACCGTGCCGACAACACGTGGCGTCCCCTGCCGTTGATACCCCGTGACGAAAGCTTCATCGGCGATGACGGGACCGTCCGCGCCACACTCCGCCTCGAGCCGCGCGCCGACCACACCGCCTTCGAGCTCTCGTTCACCTCGCGCCTGCGCACGCGGCTGCGTCTCTCGCTCGAGCTGTCCGTCGCGGCCGAGCCGTTCCACATCATCCCCGGCTTCCTCTGGGGCGACGGCAACCTCGCCCACTCGACGCCCGGCCTGATCCCCAACCTCACCACGCAACACGCGGGCAACATCTCCTGCTCCCCCTACTGGGAGTGCCGCGCCGATCGCGCGACGCACCCCGTCTCGCTGCTCATCACGCCGGGCGTCGTCGCAGCGGTGTCGATCGATCCCTACAGCGAGGGCAAACCCTATGGTGACGGGGCCGATGATTTCATCCGCAACGGCGTGTTCGCCCAGGTCGCGGCCGACGGCGCGCCCGACGCCTGCGGCGTCACACTGGGTTACGGCAACCTCCCGAAAACCTTCCGCCTCTCCGAGCAGTTCCTCCCCTCCACCGCTCACTTCATCACCGCCGGCGTTGCGCGGGGCAAGCTCTTCCTCTTCCCCGCTTCGTCACGCCTCGACGCCCACCGTGTCATCCGCCACCTCTACGACGACCTGCGCGACACCCCGCGCCCGCCGATCTCCCCCGAACGCGCCGCACGCGACATCGTGGACGCCTTCCTCGACGTGAACTGGCACGGCGCCGACGGGAAGAACGGCGACGGCTCCTCATCCGGCGTCGCGTCGCCCTACTTCGGCGGCAAGCCGTTCATTGAAAACTTCGCCAACATGCGCTGCATGGACGAGCAGAAGACGCACCTCATCGCCTGGCGCACCGCCCCCGAGATCGGCTGGACCGGCGGGGCCGTGCTCGGATATCCCCTGCTCGCCGCGGGCCACCGCTTCAACAATCCGGTGGCCGTTGAGCGTGGGTTGTACAAGCTCGACTGGGTCGCCAACGCCTACAACCCCGCCTCCGGCCTGCTCTGGGACGTCTCGGGGAAAAACGAGGGCACGCGCCTCAACTGGTGGTGGAGCGGGCCGCTCACCAGCGACGCCCACTTCGCCTACACCAACGGCTCGGCGCTCTCCTACCTCCTGCGTGGGGCGCTCTACACCCGCGACACCATGAAGCTCCCCGCGGAGCGCACCACCAAGTGGATCGACACCTCGGTCAAGGCGCTCGACACGATTATCCAACTGCAACTGCCGAATGGCTCCTTCGGGTGCAGCTACGCCGGTGACCGCCGCGCGATCCTCGAGCCGCTGGGCTTCGCCGGGGCGTGGTTCCTCCCCGCCCTCGCGCTGGCGCACCGCATCACTGGCGAGAAGCGGTTCCTCGACGCCGCGCTGCGCAGCCTGCCCTTCTACCACCACTCGGTGCGCGGGCTGGACTGCTGGGGCACGCCGATGGACGCCTGGCGGGCGCACGATTCCGAGGGCGTCCTTGGGTTCATCCGCGGGGTGCTCCTGCTGCACGAGACCACACGCGACCCGGCGTTGCTGAGGCTCGCCTCCGACGGCGCGGAATACGAGTACCTCTGGCGGTACGCCTACAACACCCGCCCGCAGTGCCGCCCGCTCAAGGGCTCGCACTGGAACGCCTGCGGCGGCACGATCACCAACGCCAGCGGTGCGAACGTGCACACCATGGGCGTCTATCTCTCGCGCGAGCTCATCGAACTCGCACGGCTCACCGGCGACGACTACCACGCCAGGCGCGGGATCGATGGCCTGAACTACGGCGTGAACTGCGCCTCGCTCTACCCCGACGCCGCGGGCTACGGCCGGGCCTGCGTCCTCACCGAACGCTTCTGCGCCAGCGACGGCATGACCGTCGAGACCTACCCCGACGGCTCGCCGGCGAGTATCTGGTTCAGCTACAACGCCTGGTCCGCCGCCGCCGTCCTCGAGGGCGCACTCGCGTGCCTGGATATGTGACCTCTTCCCATGGCCCCCGGCCGAGCCGGGGGCTATGGGACGGATTTCACACGACCGGCGGAATCGAAAACGATAATTCCGCTTCCCGCCCCGCGCCCCGCGCATTATGCTCAGGGATGCCGGATCACGGCTCCCCCCGCATCTCGTCGCTTAACAGGAGGCGGAATCACATGGCCACGCCACGAACAAAACGCGTCGCGAAGCGGGCACACGCCCCCATCCTGTTCGAGCCGCTCGAGGGCCGAGCGCTGCTCTCGGGCGGGACGATCAGCGGCGTCGCGTTCAACGACCTCAACTCCAACGGCGCCCAGGGCGCGGGCGAGCCGGGCGTCGCCGATGTGACCGTCTTTCTCGACATCGACAACAGCGGCGGCCTCAACGCCGGCGACACCTCGACCACCACCGACGGCAACGGCAACTACACCTTCACCGACCTGACGCCCGGCGACTACACCGTCCGCCAGGTCGCCCCCGCCAACACCACGCCGACCGCGCCGCAGTACAGCGTGTTGCTCACCACCGGCAACCAGGTCGGCACCGTCAACGGCGACCACACCGGCTACGGCTTCGGCGCGCTAAGCCTCAACGCCGCCCAGACGCAGCTCACTATCGATATCGCCTTCGCCAGCCTCACCAGCGCCACCAACGGCATCCACATCCACCGCGGCGCTGCCGGCGCCAACGGCTCGATCATCTACGACTTCGTCAACCTGCTGGGTTTGTCCAACGGCTTCCCCTCGCCGGTCACGGGAACCGTCGCCTTCAGCCCCTCCGACGTGACCGACCTGAACTCGCTGAACATGTACGTCAACATCCACACCACCACCAACGGCAGCGGCGAGGTGCGCGGGCAGATCGTCCAGCAGAACGCCTACACCATCCACATCGCCGGCACCGAGACCGTCAGCGGGCGCGACTTCGCCAACGCGGATGTGCCCGCCGGCGAGCCGGAGATCGACGTGTCGGGCAACGACATCGACATCTCCAACGCCGACGCGACGCCCGCCAGCGGGGACGGCACGGACTTCGGGACGACCGTCGTGGGGGCGACAAAGATTCAGCACACCTTCAAGGTCGAGAACAGTGGCGCGGTTGATCTGACGCTCAGCGCCCCCGCGCTGCCAGACGGCTTCATCCTCGACGAGGGATTAGACGCCACGATCGGCCCGGGCCAGTCCGACACGTTCACCGTCGGCCTGCCCACGACAGCGCAGGGCGCCTTCGCCGGCGACATCAGCATCACCAACAACTCCAGCGACAGCCCCTACACCTTCGCGATCGCCGGCACGGTCGACCCCGCAATCCGCGTCGCCATCACCTCGATCGCCGTCCCCAGGGACGCGACGATCCTCGTGCCCGGCGACAGCGTCACCATGACGGTGCAGCTCACAGCCGTGGGCGCGGACGTCAGCGGCGAGGGCACGCTCGACCTCCTGCTCGTCCCGCAGGGGCAGGAGGACGGCACGGTGGTCGCCAGCAAGACCGGTTCCATCTCGCTCAAGCCCGGCGGCAAGCCGGTCACGCTCAAGATCAAGCTTCCCGTCACCGCGGGGGTGGACCCGGGCCTCTGGAACCTCCAGGCGCGGGCCACGCTGCCGGACCAGGTGGCGTCGGACATCACCGACACGCCGTTCGACATCGAGTACATGGCCGGAGAAGTCGGCGGGCGGAAGAACGTCAAGCTCCAGCTCACCGACGGCGACGGCACGCCCGTCACGATCATGCTGCCCGGCGGCGGCACGGCGACGCTCTCGAGCGACGACAGCCCCATCCTCACGGTGGACGGCGCCGACGCCACGCGCACGCTGACCATCTCCACCAAGAAATCCAAGACCGGCGGGGACGACCGCGCGACGGTCGGCGGCGTTGTCGTGAACTCCGCGCTCAAGACGCTCACGGCGGCGAAGATCGACGTGGACGGCGACGTGACGTTTCACAGCACCGTTGCGGCCGTCACGCTGGGCGACATCGCCGAGGGTCACGACCTAGCCATCGAAGGGACCACGGGCCAGGCGTCGCTCACCCTCGGGGCGCTCAGCGGCGTGCGGGTGATTTCCGCGATGGCGTTCAAGCAGGCGACGGTCATCGAGTGGCTCGACGGCGCCGGCAGCGGCTCGCTCGCCGCGCCGGGCCTGGAAAAACTCACCGTCAAGGGGGACAAGACCCGCGCCAAGATCGGCGACCTCGAGGCCGACATCACGCTGAGCGACCCGGCGCTCACACTCAAGAGCCTGACCGTCCCCGGCGCATTCCGCGGCACGCTCCGCACGGCGGGGAACCTGGGCACGCTGACCTTCGGCCAGTTGGACACCGCCAACATCTACGCCGGCCTCGCCGTCGCGCCGGCGGGCGCGCTGCCCACCGCCGGCGAGCTGCTCAACACCACCGGCCAGATCGCCGGCGTGACCGTCAAGGGGATCAAGAACGTGGCCGACGGCTTCATCGCCAGCGTCATCGCCGCCGACTTCATCAAGTCGGTGGTGGTCAAGGACGTGGTGCTGACCGACGGCGTCGCCGAGTTCGGCGTGGAGGCGCACAAGATCAAGTCCTACCAGCGCAAGACCACCGGCGCGCCGACCTTCTCGCTGCCCACGCGGCTGGTGAAGCTCGACAACACGATCGGCACGATCGACGACGCCGACACCCCCGGCGACGATTTCGTCGTGCGGATCGTGTGAGAGCCGTTGTGGTGGGGGGGGGACGTGTGCGTCTTTCCCATAGGCCCCGGCTCGGTCGGGGGCTTATGGCATAGCTTATGACGCCGGCGCATGCACCGGCAGCGAGATGGTGAAATCCGTGCCGCGGCCCGGGTCGGTGTGCACGGTGATGGCGCCGCCGTGTTCCTGGATGATGCGTTTGGTGGTGGGCAGGCCCAGGCCGCTGCCGTTTTTTTTCGTCGAGAAATAGGGCTGGAAGATCTTGTCGAGTCGGTCGGGCGCGATGCCCGGTCCGGTGTCGATGACGTGGATGTGCACCTCGTCCAGGCCGTGGGTCTTACCGCGTTCGGTGCGGAGGATGAGGTCGCGTGCCCCGCCGTGGGGCGTGCCGGGCAGGCGTTGTGCCTCCTCCATCGCCTGGGTCGCGTTGATGAGCAGGTTGAGCAGGGCCTGTTTGAGCAGGCCCGCGTCGGCGTCCGCGGTGAGGGGCTGGGGCGCCGTCTCGACGCGCACGCGCACGCCCGCCGCCGCCGCCTGCGGGCCGAAAAAGTCGGCGAGCTCCGTCACCAGGCCGTTCAGGTCGGTCGGGGCCCGGTCGAGATTCACCCGCCCGGCGAAGCGGAGGAAGTCCTCGAGAATCTCGCGGAGCCGCTGCACCTCGCGGGTCAGGGGGTCGAGCCTGCGCCGCACGCGGTCCACCTTTTCACGCGTCTGCGCCGGGGCGATGTCGGTGAGGGCGACGCCGCCCGCGCCCAGGCCCTCGGCGATCTCATCAACGTCCTCGCGGAGGAGCTGGAGGTTGAGGTTGATGGTGGAGAGCGGGTTCTTGATCTCGTGCGCCAGCCCGCCGGTCATGGTGCCCATCTCGGCGAGGCGCTCGGCGGCCTGGGCGCGGCGCTCCAGCGCCCGGACGCGCCGCAGCGACCGCCTGCCCGCCACCGCGACCAGCGGCACCGCGATGAGGACACCCAGGGATACACCTATCCAGAACCAGAACATGGAGGCCGAGCATAGCCGACCCCACCCGCGCCGTCACCGTGCGGGAAGGGGTTGCGCGATTGCGTGGGTATTAGGGGGTTCGACGGGGGCCGCGGGTGTAACCCTGCGACGTGGAACCGGTGGTTCCAGTGCCGGAACCGGCGGGGCCGCCATTGTCCGGGCCCGCCAAGGGCTTGGTCGGTGCGGCGGTGCGGACGACGTGCTGGGCTTGGTAGCCCTTCTCGCCCTGCACCAGTTCGTACTCGACGTCCTCACCATCCTTGAGGGAACGGAAGCCGTCGGATTGGATCTGGCTGAAGTGGACAAACACGTCCTGCCCCGAGGGGCCGACAATGAACCCGAAACCCTTTTTCGGGTCGAACCATTTTACTTTTCCGGCAATCGGCATGAACCACCTCGGTAGCAACGGGCGATAAGCCCTCGTTCGGAGCGGCGAGCTCCGCGAGCCGGTCCACTTAATCGATGACCCATGCAAACTCAACGGGGCAAAGACTGACGGAACGGGTCGCAGTGACCACCGGTCGTCAATCCCCAAACGCGTCTAGCCGCGGGCTAACGCGTAGGCCCGGGCTGTCATTGCCGGGCGTCGGCGGGGGACCCGGAACTCCCGGGCCATGTGCATCGTGTCCGATGCGGAATTTTCGACCAACGCATGTTAGTCGTCTCACCCTTGGGAGGACAAGGGCGAGTTTAGTTCTTCTTTTCGGCGGTCGCGCCCTCTTCCTTGAGCACGGCCTTGCGGGAAAGCTTCACGCGGCCCTGGTCGTCGATGAGCAGGACCTTGACGCGGAGCACGTCGCCGATCTTCACCACGTCGCCCACTTTCTCGACGTAGCCGTCGGAGAGCTCGGAGATGTGGCACAGGCCGTCCTGGCCCGGGATGACCTCGATGAACGCGCCGAAGTCCTTGACCGAGGAGACGCGGCCGGTGTAGATCTGGCCGACCTTGACCTCGGCGCAGAGCTTCTCGACCTCTTCGAGGGCGGCCTCGGCCTTGCCGGCGCCGATGGCGGAGATGAAGACCGTTCCGTCTTCTTCGACCTCGATGGTGGCGCCGGTGGCTTCCTGGATGGCGCGGATGGTCTTGCCACCGGGGCCGATGAGCTTGCCGATTTTCTCGGGGTGGATCTTGGTGGAGAGGATGCGGGGGGCGTAGGGGCTGATCTGGGCGCGGGGCTCGGGGATGGCGGTCTCGATCATGTCGATGATCTCGAGCCGGTTCTTCTTGGCGAGTTCGAAGGTCTTCCTGATCTGGGCCAGGGAGAGTCCGCGGATCTTGAGGTCGAGCTGGATGGCGGTGATGCCGTCCTTGGTGCCGCAGACCTTGAAGTCCATGTCGCCGAAGTGGTCTTCCTCGCCCTGGATGTCGGTGAGGTAAACCTCCTTGCCGTTCTCGCAGATCATGCCGATGGAGATGCCGGCGACGGCGGCGGAGATGGGGACGCCCGCGTCCATGAGGGCGAGGGTGCCGCCGCAGGCGGAGGCCATGGAGGAGGAGCCGTTAGACTCGAGGATGTCGGAGACGAGGCGGACGGTGTAGGGGAAGACGTCAACGGGGGGCAGGACGGGCTGGAGGGCTCGCTGGGCGAGCATGCCGTGGCCGATCTCGCGGCGGCCGGGGCCCATGATGCGCTTGGCCTCGCCGACGGAGAAGGGGGGGAAGTTGTAGTGGAGGTAGAACTTCTCGGAGTATTCCTCGCCCAGGCCGTCGACGATCTGCTCGTCCTTGCCGGTGCCGAGGGTGGCGGTCACAAGCGCCTGGGTCTCGCCGCGGGTGAAGAGCGCCGAGCCGTGGACGCGGGGGAGGACCGAGACGTCGCACGAGATTGAGCGGAGCTGGTCGAGCGCCCGGCCGTCGGTGCGTTTGCCGGTGAGGATCACCTCGCGGGTGATCTTCTCTTCGAGGTCGGAGATGGCGAGCTTGGCGTCCTTGACGCGCTTCTCGTAGGCCTTGGCCTGGGCGTAGGTCGCGGTCTCGCCGGGCTTGGGTAGTTCCTTGGCGAAGAAGTCGGCCTTGGCCTTGTCGATCGCGCCGTAGCGGTCGAGCTTGTTGCCGCCGGCGGTCTTGGCGGCCTTGAACGGGCCGGTGAGCTTGTCGTTCACGAGCTTGACGATCTCGGCGTCGGGGAGCTGCAGCTCGAACTTCTTGGGCTTGCCGACGCTAGCGACCAGGTCGTCGATGATGGCGACGATGTGCTTGATCTGCTCGTAACCGAACTCGATGGCGGAGGCGACGACGTCCTCGGAGAGCTCGTGGGCGCCGACCTCGATCATGTTCATGCCGTCCTTGTGGCCGCAGAGCAGCAGGTCAAGGTCGCTGAACTCGTTCTGCGCCGCGGTGGGCATGATGACGAAGCGGCCATCGACGCGGCCGACGCGGACGTTGCCGACGGGGCCCTCGAAGGGGACGGAGGAGATCGCCAGGGCGGCGGAGGCGGCGATGCCCGCGAGGACGTCCGGCTCATTCTGGCCGTCGGCGGCGAGCACCCAGCACTGGATCTGCACCTCGTCGAAGTAGCCCTTGGGGAACAGCGGCCGGATCGGCCGGTCGATGTTCCTCATGGTCAGCGTTTCTTTCTGGTTCGGGGCGCCCTCACGCTTGCGGAAGCCGCCTGGGAACTTGCCCGCGGCCGAGAGCTTCTCGCGGTAATCGACGGTGAGGGGGAAGAAGTCCAGGCCTTCGCGCGGGGCGGCGCGGACGACCGTGCCCAGCACGACGGTCTCGCCGTACTGGACGATGACGGCGCCGTCGGCCTGTTTGGCGAAGCGACCGGTTTCGATGCTAAGGGTGCGACCGCCCAGTTCGAGTTGTACGCGGGTGACGGGCATGTGGCTTTCCTTCAAAGAGGGTTCGCCCGGGCCGGCGAAAAAGGGGCCGGGCGGGTGGGAACGTGAACCCGGTTTGGAGGAAGGGAAGCAGAAGACAGAAGGCTCGGGTCGCGGGTCGGGTAACCGGCGCTCGGAGCCCACTGCCGTCTGCCACCGTCACCCAACCGGAAGAATCCGTGGGGCGTGGCGCAACGGCCAAGCCGCCTGTTACTTACGCAGACCGAGCCGACCGATCAATTCCTGGTAGCGGGGGCGGTCCGTCTTGGCCAGATACCCCAGCAGGCGGTTGCGCTTGCTGACCATCATGAGCAGGCCGCGCCGGGAGGCGTAGTCCTGCTTGTGCCCGCGCAGGTGCTCGGTCAGGCCGTTGATCCGCTCGGTGAGCAGGGCGACCTGCACCTCCGGCGACCCCGAATCGGTGTCGGTACGGCGGAACGTCTGGATGATCTCGGTCTTCTTTTCTGCGGCAATGGTCATGATCGCACTCTCAAAATCCGGACCCGCACCGGGTCCAACCTGTTCAACGTTAGTCCCTTAGTGTACCCCAGCCCTCCCCCCGATGCAATCCGCTCCCCGGAGCCCCGGCATGCGAATGCGGGGCTTCTTGGGCGTGGTCGAATACGGAAGCCCCGCATTGGCATGCCGGGGCTCCCACTTTCTTTCTTATACCCCTCGGCTATCCTCACCCCCATGCGACACGCACTCATCATCGCCGGCGGCTCGGGCACCCGCCTCTGGCCCATGAGCCGCGCGGGCTTGCCCAAGCAGCTCATCCCCTTCATCGGCGGCAAGAGCCTTCTCCAGATCGCCGCCGACCGCCTCGCCGGGCTGATCCCCGACGAGCGTATCCACATCTGCGCCGCCGAGTCCCACCGCGATTCCATCGTCAAGCTCCTCAAAGGCGGCGAGCCCGCCGGGCGGTTCTACGGCGAGCCGATGGGGCGCGACACCGTCAACGCCATCGGCCTGGGCGCGGCCATCATCGGCCACAAGGACCCCGAGGCCGTCATCGCAATCTTCACCGCCGACCACATCATCGAGCCCGCGGATGAGTTCCGGAAAATCGTCGCGCAGGGGTACGAGCTGGCCGAGTCGCAACCCGACACGCTCGTGACCTTCGGCATCAAGCCCACGCACGCCGCGACCGCGTATGGCTACCTCGAACTGGGTGACGCGCTGTCTCCCACGGCACGCCTCGTCCGTCAGTTCAAGGAAAAGCCCGACGCCGCCACCGCCAAGCGCTACGCCGACGCCGGCCCCGACCATTACCTCTGGAACAGCGGCATGTTCGTCTGGCGGGCTTCAACCTTGATGGACTGCATCCGCCGCTTCGTGCCGGAGAATTACGACGGCCTGGCAAAACTCGGCAGGGCGTGGCACACCGATGCGCGCAAGACGTTGCTCGCCGAGATATACCCGAAGCTGAAAAAGATCAGCGTGGATTTCGCCATCATGGAGCCCGCGTCGCGTGACCCGGTGGTGAAGGTCGCGGCCGTGCCCATGCCGCTGACGTGGCTCGACATCGGCTCGTGGCCCGCCTTCGCCGTCACCCGCCCGACGGACGGGCGGGGCAACGCCATCGCCGCCGAACACCACGCCCTGGTCGATTGCAGCAACACCCTCGTCGCCTCCAGCGACCCGCAGCACCTCGTCACAGCCATCGGCTGCGACGATCTCATCATCATCCACACCCCCGACGCCACGCTCGTCTGCCGCGCCGACCGCGCGGAGGAGATCAAGAAGCTGCACGAGCTGGTCGGTAAAAAAGAGGGCGGCCGGTGGCTCTGAGCAGGCGGGCCCCGGTCCAAGGCGCTTGACGCGCCTGCGGGTCTGGATTAACTATCAAGCCCGGAGAGGCATCTCGTCTTTCGTCGCGGGCATCGAATGAGGTTGTCGGTCACATTTTACTTGGGGACATTTCCATGAGTGAGCAGAACATTCCTGTTTTTAAGAACCCGCCGATCCTGGTGCTTGTCCTGGGCTTCTGCACCCTCGGTCTCTACCTGATCTACTGGAACATGAAGACGGCGGAGGTGCTCAACGCGGTGTCCGGCAAGGAGGTGATCGCGCCCCCTATCGCCGTGATCGCGGGCTGCTGCGTGCCGGTGAACATTTATTTCTATTACCTGGCGGGGCAGACGCTGGGCGACCTGGGCAAGCGGATCGGCAAGGAAGAAGACCTCAAGAGCAAATCGACCCTCCTGCTCATCCTTGGGTTCCTGTTCCCGATGGTCGCGGCCATGATCCTGCAGGGCCACATCAATGAACTGTACGATCAGCATTGAGCCACGGTCGGTCGATGCGCCGAGCACCCGCAATCGGCTGCTGTCGGCGGCGGGTCTCACCGCGGTCGTCGTTACCAGCTATCTGTACGCTCCCTGGTCCACGACGGGGCCGGTCCTCTGTCCGCTGCGGGCGTTGACGGGTGTGGACTGCCCCGGCTGCGGGCTGACACGCTCGTTCTGCGCCATGGCGCACGGCCATCTCGCCCAGGCGGCCTCCTTCCACTGGCTCGGACCGCTCTTCTTCGCCTGCGCCGTCGCGGCCATCCCGCTCCTGCTCATCGAGGCCGGCCGGAAGCGCCGCATCGAGTGGTTTCACCGCCTGCTCTTCTCGCGGCGCGTGGCCTACGCCGTGGCCGCGGTGCTGGTCCTGCACTGGGCGGTGGACATGGTCAGCGACACCCGCTCCGGCGCGCTACTGTCGTCGATCAAGGGTTCGCTGCTCGGGCAGGTCATTGGCTGGATCGCCTGACCCGCACGCGGCGTTTCTCCCGCGATTCCGGTACGATTGGGCCTCGTCACCACGGCCCTTTCACCCCCGAGAATCACGCATGCCCCTGATCGTCACCGGCTCCATCGGCATCGACAGCATCGAGTCCCCCAACGGCAACGCCGACAACGTGCTCGGCGGCTCGGCGATCTACTTCGCCGCCGCCGCCAGCTTCTTCGGGCCCGTACGGCTCGTCGCGGCCGTGGGTGAGGACTTCCCGCCCGCGTTCCGCAAGTCGTTCGAGCATTTCAAGGTGGACATGCAGGGCCTGGAGACGCGGAAGGGGAGCAAGACCTTCCGCTGGCGCGGCAAGTACCACCAGGACATGAACCACCGCGACACGCTCGAGGTGCAGCTCAACGTGCTGGCCGAGGCGCTCCCGCCCGTGCCCGAGAAGTACAAGGACAGCGAGTACATCTTCCTGGCCAACACGCACCCCGCGGGCCAGCTCGCGCTGCTCGACCAGTTCCCCAAGCGGAAGCTCGCCATCGCCGACACGATGGACCTCTGGATCGAAACCGAGCGGCCGACGCTGATGAAGCTGCTCAAGAAGGTGGATGGCCTGGTGCTCAACAACGACGAGGCCGAGCAGCTCACGGGCGAGTCGAACCTGATCCTCGCCGCCGAGAAGATCACGGAGATGGGCCCGAAGTTCGTCGTGGTGAAAAAGGGCGAGCACGGCGCGCTGATCGAGCACGACGGGGCCAAGGTCGTGCTCCCCGCCTTCCCCGCGACCAAGGTCGTGGACCCCACCGGCGCGGGCGACTCCTTCGCCGGCGGCATGATGGGCTGCCTCGCCGCCTCGGGCGATTTCTCCCTCGCCGGCCTCCGCAAGGCGATGGCGTACGGCACCGTCGTCGCCAGCTTCAACATCGAGTCCTTCAGCCTCGACCGCCTCAAACAACTCTCCCGCGCCGACATCGACAACCGCCTCAAGACCTACCGCGAGATGCTGGCGATCGGGTGAGAGTCGTGAGGCCTTCTTACCGACGAATTGAACCACGGAGACGCGGAGAAACACGGAGATAGCGGAGTAACACAAAAAACAACTTCTTGCTTCGGCCCTTCGCTTCTCCGCTCCCTCATCTTCCCTCCGTGTCTCCGTGGTTCAATCTAGATAACGGCGTCACCCATGCCCGAACCCGATCGCCCGCTCCGCATCCTCCACCTCACCGCCGGCTCCGACGCCGGCGGGCTGAGTCGGTACATCTTCGACATGTGCTCGGCCATGAAGGAGCGCGGCCACCAGGTCGCCGTCGCCGGTGAAAAAGGGGCGTGGCACTGGCTCTTCGAGCGTGCCCCCTGGCCGTGGATCGACGTCCCCCTCAAGGGCAACCCCATCGCCCTCTGGAAGGCCTCCTCCCGCCTCACCCACTGGATGAGCGCCCACCCCGTGGACCTCATCCACACCCACTACCGACGCGCCTCGCTCGTCGCCCGCCGCCTGCAGCGCGGCTTCGGCGTCAACATCCTCTACACCCTCCACCTCTCCAACATCTCGCTCTCGGGCGTCAACCGTTTCCTCTCCGACTTCGGCGACCACACCCACGCCGCCAGCGCCGACGCCGTGAAATGGCTCGTCGAGTCCGCCCGCGTCCCGCAGGAGCGCATCACGCTCATCCCGCACGGCATCGACCCGGCGAGGTTCCCCCGCGCCACCGCCCAGGACCAGCTTGCCGCGCGGCACAAGTTCGACGTGCCCGCCGACGCCCTGGTCGCCGCCTTCGTCGGCCGGCTCGACACGCCCAAGAACGAGGAGTGGCTCCTCGACCTCGCCGCCCGCTCGCACGCCGCGCTGCCTTCGCTTGTCATCCTCATGGCCGGCGAGGGCCCGCACGAGGCCGCGCTCCGCGCCCGCATCCAGAAGGAAGGCCTCGCGCAGCGCGTCCGCCTGCTGGGCCACCAGGACCCGCTCCCCGTCTACCAGGCCGCCGACGCCGTGCTGCTCCCCTCGGCCCGCGAGGGTTTTTCGTTGGTCTGCACCGAGGGCATGTGCGTCGGCCGGCCCGTCCTCCGCACCCAGACCTCCGGCACCAGCGAGCACATCATCGAGTCCGTCACCGGCCACTCCGTCCCCATCGACCGCACCGCCTTCCTCGACGCCGCCACCGTCTTCCTCTCCGACCGCGCGGCGCTGGAGCGCATGGGCGGAGCCGCCTCCGAGCACGTCCGCCAAAACCTCACCTTCGACCGACAGTTCGACGACACGCTCGCGCTGTACCGCCGCCTGAGTGAACGCTTCCCGTAGCCCCGTCATGCAAATGCGGGGCTTCTGTATTCGACCGCCGCGAAGAAGCCCCGCATTCGCATGACGGGGCTGCAAAAAACGCACATCCACCTTTCGCCGCGCTCCGCCTAAAATCCCCCCATGCAGCGCCGCAAAAAGAAACGCCGCCGCGCCGCCGATGAGGGCGCCTACACCTGCCCCTCCTGCGGCGAAGAGATCGTGATCCCCCTCGACCTCTCCGCCGGCAGCGAGCAGGAGTACGGCGAAGACTGCCCGGTCTGCTGCAACCCCAACATCATCCACGTCGAGTTTTTCGAGGAAGGCGACCCGCCACGCGTCTGGGCGGAGGCGGAGTGATCCATTTCGCTCTCAGCCGTAGCCCCGCCATGCCAATGCGGGGCTTTTGCGTATGGCCATCAAATCACGTGCATCATGCGCATTGGCATCAGCGCGTTACGCTACGCTTCACGTACTCCACCTCCTCGTTTGTCGGAGAATCAAAATGAAAATCCCTCCCTACTGGAGCAAGGCACGCTACCCCGACAACGCCGGCGGAAGCCGCGACGGTTTCGTCGCGCATGGCTGGTCGTACACGTCGCTCGAAGACGCCGTGAACCAGGCATCGCTCCGCGCCAGGCGTGTTTTTGAAATGCTTGCGCGACGCGAGGAACCCGAGAGATACGGCTACCTCGATCGGCCCCTCAGAGAAGAAATCATCCGTGAGATATCCGACGGAAAGACGCTGGCCGCGCTGATCACCCGCAACCGCTACGGCGCGCTCGTGCTCAACAGTGCCAACGTTCTTTTCGCCGACGTGGATCATCCGCCCGTCAAAGCCCATAGGCTCGTCAAGTGGCTCCTATTGGGGCCCTGGCGGCGCGAAGCAAGGCGGCAGGAATTGATCGCCGAGACGACGCAGAAAATCGAGGAGTGGGCACGGGACAACCCCACGCGTGGCTTCCGCCTCTACCGCACCCTGCGGGGCCTGCGGCTGCTCTTCACCGACAAACTCTACGAACCGACATCCGAAGAAACGATGACAACCCTCCGCGCGCTGGGCTCCGACCCGATGTACATCAAGTTGACCCGGCAGCAAGAATGCTTCCGCGCCCGCCTCACGGCCAAGCCGTGGCGCTGTGGCTGCCCCATGCCCCCCAATTCCTACCCATGGGAAACCCCGGCCGACCAAGCCGCATTCCACGAATGGGAACGGGAGTACACCCGCGTGGAATCGCAGTTCCGCGCCTGTGAGTTCATCAAGGCCTTCGGAAAAGCCGCCGACATAGCTGCGGTGAAAATCGTGACGGCCACCCACGACCAGCTTTCAAAGCTCAATTCCGCCGCACCGCTCGCATGAAACAAACGCGACTCATCCTCCTACCCGGCATGGATGGCACGGGCGTGATGTCCGAGCCTTTCACCCGGGTTCTCCCTCCCGAGTTGCCGCCGGCGGTCCTCTCCTACCCGCCGGACCGGGTTCTTGCTTACGACCAGATCCTCCCCCTCGTGCAAAAATCGCTCCCTTGCTTAGAACCATTCATCCTCCTTGGCGAATCTTTCTCCGGCCCGCTCGCGCTGATGGCCGCCGCGCAATCTCCGCCGGGGTTGTGCGGCGTTGTGCTCTGCGCGTCGTTTGTCCGGAGCCCGGCCCGTTGGGTGCCGCGTATGTTTCATCGAGTCGCGGGTGCGTCGGCCTCGCGCCTCGTCCCCCGTTTCATCCAACGAAAAGCTCTTCTCGGGCGTTACGTCACGCCATACCTCGCGCAGCTCCTTGATCGGGCCCACGCCACGGTCGCCCCTCCCGTCCTCGCGGCCCGCGTGCGCGCCGTGCTCGCGGTGGACGTGGTCGCGCAACTGAAAGCGTGCCCGGTCCCGATTCTCTACCTGCGGGGAGAGCACGACCGCGTCGTGTCGGAGCGATCACTGCAAATCATCCTGCGTGAGCAGCCGTCGGTTCAGGTCGTCACCCTGCCCGCCCCGCATCTTGTATTGCAGACACAGCCAGAGGCGGCGGCGCGGGCCATCCATGCGTTCGCCAACGCCCAGGGAAGCCCCGCATTGGCATGACGGGGCTGCAAACCGCCGCCTGTGCCATCTGTCCATCGTTGAAGTCTTTCCTGCACACCCTCAATCACGAACCCGACACTCCAGCCGTCCGTAAAGACACTGAGTGTTGTTTGGATTTCATATCTCACCGTTCGTCGCGGTACGCGGGGATTGTGTGATGTCAGAAAACCCCATCGAGAACGAGCCCGAGCCCGCGCCGGAGCCGGTGGAGATCACGCACGATCTCACTTGGGCGCCGATTTTCTCATGGATTTTCGTATTTATCGCATGGTTTATCTGGTCAGGACTCAACGCTCGACGTGACGGCGGAAGCGGCACGCCAGAGGGGGAAATCGCTCTTGTCCTCGTGGTGATATGCCTTGCTTTTGGTGTGGGCTACGGCTTGGTGGGCATACGACGCGGTGGTTGGATCGACCGCGTGGTCTCCATTCTGTCATTGGCGTTGCTGGTGCCCGCGACGATCTGCCTCGCTTACGAAGGCATTGTCCATCTTTGGCTTAATCACGGACCATGACGGGGCTGCGAAGCAAGTCGCGGTCACGCGATCTTTAATCTGTGCGGATTGTGCGGATTGGGTCATCCCCAATTTCCCGCTGCATGCTCACAACCGCGAACCCGCCCGTGACCGGGGGCGTTTTACCTTCGGGTCGGCCCTCGCGTGGCCGGTGAATTGTCGCCGCGGCCGTGCCGATCTGGCCGATGTAGGAACTTGGGCTAATTAAACCCTCGCGGAGCGAGCCTTGGATCAGCGCGGGATCACCTGGAAGCGGAGCGCCGTCGTGGGCGCGGTGGTGGTGGCCGGGGTGTACGCCCTGTTCGTCGCGCTGGCCTCGCCGCTCAACGCGACCCACGCCGCCCCCGGCACATCACCCGCCAGCGGCACCGCGGCCACTCAGGCCGCGCCGCCGACCACCCGCGAGATGATCGGCCTTGCGGCACTCGAGGAGCGACTCGGCCGTCAGGCGCCCACCGGCGCCGGCGTCGTCGTCGCCCACGTCGAGGGGGGCAAGGACTACCTGCCCGACCTCACCGCGCCGCACTTCACGGGCCTGGTCACCCTCCACTCCGGCGGCAGCAAGGAAGTCTCCGGCCACGCCAACGCAACGGCGGTGATCGTCTATGGCCCGCGCGGCATGGCGCCGGGCATCCGCCGGGTTTACTTCATGCCCTCCAACGGCTTCATCGGCGACGACTGCCTCCACGTCGGCAAGGCCGTGCCGCCGGACATGAAGGACATCCGCCTCTCGACGCACAGTTGGATCGGCGGATTGATAGCGGGCATAGCCCCGATGCAGCACGACGACTACACGGCCGACGTGCTCCGCCGCGTCGATTACGCCGCGGACAGGCTCAACGCGCTCTTCGTCGTGGGCGTGAACAACGGCTCGGCCAGCGCGGTGCCGCCGCTGCTGGCCAGCGCGTACAACGTGATCTCGGTCGGCAACTACCTGGGCCAGAGCAGCGGGGGGTACACGAAGGTCGAGGGCGACGGGCGGTGCAAGCCGGAGATCGTCGCGCCGCACGGCCTGACGAGTTTCGCGACGCCGGTGGTGACGGCGGCGGCGGCGCGGCTGATGGAGGCCGCCGACCGGATGGGCCCCGACAGCCCGGCGCGGAGGGTGGAGGTGCTCAAGGTGGTGCTCATGGCCGGTGCGGAGAAGCCCGAGGGCTGGAAGTGCGCCCCGGGCAAGCCGCTGGATGAGCATTACGGCGCGGGCAGGCTGCGGATCGATTCGAGCTACGACATCCTCGCCGCCGGCCGCGTCACGCCGGGCACGGCGCGGCAGCGGTACGGCTGGGCTTATGAATCGCTCGCGCCCGGGCACAGCCACGAATACGTGTTCACCACCAACCGCCCGCTGGGCGAGGCGTCGATCATGCTGGTCTGGAACCGGCGGATCGACGGGCGCGTGATGCAGAACCCCGAGACGCATGAGGGGATATGGGTCCCCACGCCCCGGCTGGGCGATTTCAATCTGCAACTGATCCGCACCGATCTGGCGGGCAACGAGAGCGTTACCGCCGAGTCGGCGGGCACGGTGGACAACCTGGAGCACATCCACCTCGCCGCGCTGCAGCCGGGCAGGTACCGCATCCGCGTGGTCCGCTCCGACGACCTGGCGGAGGGGTGGGACTACGCCCTGGCGTGGCGGATCGAGACGCGGACGGCCAAGACGGAAACGATCGGGGTGGGCGTGCCGATCGGTGACGTGAAGAAATAGAGGCGTGGTTCAAACGGACTCCGGTGATTCGGAAGACCTCATCACCGGGCTTGGCTTTGTGCCCACGGCGCGGGTTTCAACTCAATCCGAGCCGCGTGTGAGAGGGTGCGAATCCTTGACGACGCCATGACCCGTCGATAACGTCGGCATGGGGAAATGCATACACCCCCGAGGAGTCGTGCCATGTATTCATCGATCAGGGCCGGGGTTCGTCAATTGGGGCTGGGTCTCGCGGTGGCCGCGGCCATCGCGTTCACCACGACGCGCGTCTGGGCGCAGGGCGAGGAGTCCTTCGAGGGCATCATCGCCAAGGACAAGGTCGAGGTCCGCGCCGGCGCGGGTCAGTCGGACTACGTCGTCGGCGAGGTGACCAAGGGGACGAAGGTCACCGTGGCGTCGATGTTCCTGGGCTGGTACCAGATCACGCCGCCGCCGGGCGTGGCGAGCTACATCTCACGCATGTCGGTGGACGCCAAGGGCGACGGCAAGACTGGTGTCGTCAGCGACGCCAGTCCCGCGGTCTTCGCCGCCAGCGTCAACGGCCGCGGTGAGAGCGTCAAGGCCCAGCTCCGTCTCCGCAAGGGCGACACCGTCCACATCCTTGCGGAGGAGGGCAGCTACTACAAGATCAGTCCGCCGCCCGGCGCGCTGGTTTTCCTGCCCCCCGGCAGCATCGAGCGCGCGGCGCCCGTCGTCGTAGCCGCACCGGCGCCCGCCCCCGTTGAGGCAGCACCCGCGCCGGCCGCGCCCGTGACGCCCGCGGCACCAGTCGCGCCAGCACCAGCCCCCGCTGAGCTCTCGAAGGACGCCGCTCCCGCGGCGCCGGCACCCGCGGCCCCCGCGCCGTTTGAAGGTTCCACGACAGCCGGAACGCCCGCAGCGCCCACGCCCGCACCCAAAGAAGAACTCACCAAGGACGCCGCCCCTGTTGCGCCGGCCGCCGCGGCACCCGCTGCCCGCGCCGAACCGCCCGCGCCGCGCGGCCCGCAGGCGGCGCACGCCGAATCCGCCGCCGTCCAGGCCGCCGAGGCACGTCTCGCGCAGGCCGCGACGCTCCCCTTGGAGAAACAGCCGCTCGACGAGCTCATGGCCGTTTACCAGGCCCTCAACCGCGACTCGAGCCTGCCCATCGTCGATCGCCGGATCGTCGCCATCCGCATCGCGCAAATCCGCGTCGCCCAGGACCGCGCCGCCGCGATCAAGTCCCTCAAGTCGGCCCGTGAGAGCAACACCACCGCCATCTCCGTCACCCCCGCGCCGGCGCCGACCCCGGGCGTGTACGACCCCTCCATCTACAACGCCTTCGGCCAGCTCCTGGCCAGCCCCGTCTATGACGGCCAGACCGGCCCGCGGCTCTTCCGCCTGGTGGACCCGGCCAGCCTCCGCACCATCGGCTACGTCCAGCCCGGCCGTTACGACCCGGCCCACTACCTGGGCAAGCTCGTCGGCATCATCGGCAAGTCCAAGTTCGACCCCGCGCTCCGTCTCCAGATCATCGAGGTTGAACGCATGGACGTGCTCAACGCCGGCCCGGGACAGGGTGGCTTGGTTGCCCCCAAGCCCGTGCCGACCCCGGAGCCCGCTCCGGCCACCACGCCCGATGACTCCAACAAAGCCCCCGCCGCGACGCAGCCCGAGGAATCGCTCGAGAAATAACGCCGCCGCAACGTGGCCGTGTCCATCCGCGAATTTCGCCATTTAGCCTTCCCGCCCATTGACGCCCGTGACCGGTCCGGCGATGCTGTCCGCTGCACGCTTAGGAGACCTTCCATGCACGTTTCGATCCGCGTCGCGTTCGCTCTCACGCTGGCCCTCGCGCTGCTCCCCCTCGGGGCGTGCAGCCAGGGCGTCAAGGTCGCCGGCTGGCAGGTCCTCGATCCTGAGCCGCCCATCGACGTCAGCACGATCGTGGTCACCCGCACGCACGCCGCCGCGGCGGATGCGGCGTGCTGCGGCCAGCACGACAAGTGCGACATGACCGACAAATGTGACCATGCCGACAAGTGTGACAAGACCGACAAATGCGACCAGACCGCCGTCAAGCAGACGCTCAGCATCGAGCCGGGCTCGGGCCACGCCTCGCTGACCGACACCGACGGGCGCGTCTATCCGCTCCAGATCGAGAAAGACCGGCTGGAGCAGCTCGTCGAGTTTGTCTCGCACCGCACCTGGATGGGTGAGGAACGGCACCCCCCGAAAAGGGAAGCGGCGCCGATGCAATACGAGCTGACCGTCGTGGAGTCGGGCAAGCCGATGAAGGAAAAGGCGACCTGGTGCGTGCCCTCGCGAAAGCCCCTGCCCGAGGGCTTCGCCCTGCTGACCGACTCCTTCGACAAGGCCGATCGCGTGGCGCACCCGCTGAGCAAGAGCGTCGATCTGCTGAAATAACCCGTCCAGAGACCCCGCCCAGCCGCTACAGACGCACCGACGCGCTGCGCGCGGGGTGCGAAGCGCTTAACCCCTTTGCAACTCTTGCCGATCGCACCTGTGGCGGGCAAGAGCCGCCATTGGGGTCCAACAGTGCAAGAAATCCAGCCCATCCGCATCGGTCAGATCCTCATCGAGCACGGCGTGCTGACCGAGCAGCAGGTGTTCGAGGTTCTCCAGGCGCAGAAGAAGCTGCAGGTGCCCTTCGGCGTGCTGGCCGAGCGCATGTTCGACGTCACGCTCGAGAGCATCGAGACGGCGTGGATCGAGCAGTACCAGCGGTTCACCGGCGTGCTCGACCTGGCGCAGGAGCCCGTGGACACCGAGGTCCTGCAGCTGATCAACCGCCGCCAGGCGTGGCAGTTCGAGATCGTGCCGGTGCGCTACGAGCCGGGCGGGGAGCTGCTCATCGCCGCCAGCCGGCGCAGGCTCGCCCGGGCCGTAACCTTCGCCGCCTCGCGCCTCAAGCAGGTCGCCTTCTTCCGCATCGCCGAGTCCGCCTCGCTGCGCGACTTCCTCCGCAAGCACTACCCGATGCCCGAGGTGTCGGAGGAGCTGATCCGCCGCGCCCGCGACATGGCGGACGCGGACGCGCCGGCGGTGGAGTGATCCCGCGCCCCTCTCCCACAAGTGGAGAGGGGAAGGCGTCACATCTTTTCGCCGCGTTTGCGTTCCAGGAAATCGCGCAAAATCGCCGCGGCGGCCAGCGCGTCACGGCGGGATTTCTTCTGACCGCGCGTCAGGCCCGACCGGCTCATCTTCGCGTCCGCGTCGTGGCTGGTCAGGCGTTCGTCCATCAGGTGCACGGGGATGCCGAAACGCTGCTCGAGGAATCCCTTGAGGCCGCGCACGGTCTTGGCGGCGTCGCCCTCGGTGCCGTCCATGTTCATCGGCAGGCCGAGCACCAGCTCGTTGACGCCGTGCTCCGCCACGACCAGCGAGATCTGCCGGATGCGCTCGTTGAGGCTGTCGGTCTCGATGACGTGCAGCGGCGTGACGATGCCGGTCTGGTCGCCGCCGACCGCGAGCCCGGTGCGCTTTTCGCCCACGTCGATGGCCAAGTAACGCATCGGCGTAGTGTCTGTCGCGGCGGGGAGTGTTTCAACCAACCGTGACGCGCGATCTGCAATACGCTTAGGCTGTGAGATGTACCTTTACGGTCTCAAGGTCGTCGGAGACGTCAATGCTGGAATAGAACGGTGTGATCTCGAGTCCGCCATCGTGCCGTGATCGAGTGATGAAATACGCTATAAAAATATTGAAACCACCGTCGATTTTACGGATTTTGTATCCGGCAAGAACGGATTTGTCAGCCACCCCCGCATGGGACTTTGCAATCTGGATCAGTCTTCGATCCTGCGGGGTTAGCGAAGGATCGCCCTCCACCAAAAAACCCAGGCCGCTGATCTCAATTCGCCAGTTCCGGTTGTCCGTGCATACGAGGTAGGAATACCCCGACAGCATCGCAATTTCCACGGCCTGCAACACGAGCAGAGCAGCGATGAGCCGTGCAGGCGTTATTCGCTGAGTTGTGGCTTTCGTGTTCACGATTTGCATCAGAGCGTCCCGGGTATTTTATCGCTCACTCCGCCTTGGCCCCACCGTCGTGTCATAGCTCACGCCGTCGGGCACGGGCACCGGCGTCTGCACCGTGGTGCCCGTCGTCCCCTCGGTGCGGCGGGCGGTGTCCACGGCGAGGAAGGCGGTGAAGTCGCTCATCAGGCTGTAGTCGAGCGCGAGCTGGCGGACGGTGTCGGTGAAGCGGTTCACGTCGCCGGCGTTGGCGGGGCCGTAGTCGGCCAGGTCGGCGATCTTGGCGCGGGCCCAGAGCGAGGGGAGCGCCAGGGGCGGGGAGATGTTGGCGGCGGCGATGAGCGTGCCGTCGGAGCGGCGGACGCGGGTGGTGAACTTTTCGCCGCCCACGCGGCCGGTGATCCGCGCCGGGCCTTCGGGGTTGCCGTCGAGCCGGCCGACGACGACGATCGGCCTGCCGACGAAGAGATCGGGGATATGGCGGGGGAACACGTCGGTCACGCGGGCGCCGGGCACCTCGATCTTGATGTCGGTCAGCGCCGGGTGGCTGACGCGCTGGATGTAGGCGGTGGTGGCGACGGCGGGGTCTTCGTTCAGGCCGATGTACGCCACCGCGCCGCGGCCGGCGCGGGCGACGCCCTCGATCAGGTAGCGGTTCACCGAATTGCCCACGCCGAAGGAGAAGAAGCGGATGGAGCGGTCGGCCTTGCCGACGGCCTCGATGATCTCCTTCTCATTGCCGATGTAGCCGTCGGTCATCAGGGCGACGAGCCGGCGGCGGTCGCTGCCGTCGATGCGCTGCATCGCGGCCCTGATGCCTTTGAGCATCTCCGTGCCGCCGCCCGCCTGCGCCTGGTCCACGAAGGCCATCGCGGCGTCGATGTTCTCCGGCGTCGCGGGGATCGGCTCGGCCGTCATGCACTGCGCCTGGCCGGCGAAGGTGATGACCTGGAACGTGTCGCGCCGGTCGATGGAGGTCAGCGCCGCACGCATCGCCTGCTTCACGCGCTTGATCGGCTCGCCCATCATGCTGCCCGAGACATCGACAACGAAGACCATCTCCATCGGCTCACGGCTCAGCGAGCCCAGGTCGGCCGGGGGATAGACCATCATCGTGAAATACCCGCCGCGCGAGTCCTTGTGCGTGAGGAAGTTGGCCTTGATCTTGTCGCCCGCGACGCGCCAGCGGAAGACGAAGTCTTTGTTCGGGATGGTGTCGCCCGGCTCGATCGTCGCGGTCACGCGTGAGCCGTCGCTGTCGCGCAGGCCCGAGATTTTCGTGCGGTGGCTTGTGCAGGCCGCTTCCTCGATCTTCACGCCCGCCTCGACGGCGAGGGTGAGGTCGATGTCGTGACCGCTGCGCTCGCGGGGGCGGAGGTAGGAGACCTCGGTCGTTTGGCCCGAGGAGCCCTTCGCGTTGCGCGGCACGGCCCCGACGCCGGCGCCCCCCGAGCCCGCCGGGTTGTAGCGCGGCCCGACCACCATCGGGAAGGAGAATTCGTACCAGCCGTCTTCGTAACGCAGCGTCTGGTAGTAGCGGATGTTCACGTCGATCCGCTTGCCCGGCTCGATGTTGGCGACCTTCTGCGTGAAGATGTTGGGCCTCTCCTGCGTGAGCAGCGAGGCGACGTAGCCCTGGTGCTTCGCCTCCTCGTAAACGCGCTCGGCCTCCTTGCGCTCGCGGATCAGGCCGCGGATCTTCCGGTCGCCGATCGTCATGATGAACTCGTTCACCGCCGCGTTCTCGGGCAGCGGGAAGACATAGACCGCCTCGATCTTGGAGCTGTAGGGGTTGTGGAATTTCTGCACGACGTCCACCGCGCCGACGTAGCCGGCCACGGAGGCGTTGACGCTGGTGTGCTCGAGCGGGACGGGGACGGTGCGTTTGCGGCCTTGGTCGTCGGGGATTTCGGTGACGATCACGCCGCTGCCGGGGGTGGAGTAGTCGTCGCCGCGCGGCGCCGGCGGGGCCTGCTCGGGTTTTACCTCCGGTTTGACGATGACCCAGACTTCGTCTTCGAGGGCGGGGGGTTGGACGCCGCAGGTGGTGATTTGAGGGGCTTGATGCGGCCCGGCTACGCTGGTGACGGTGGGGATAGGGAGCGCTGCTTTCATCTGTTCGGCCGTCGCCGTATTTAGATTGATGTTGCCGCTAACACCACCTGCACCGCCCTGCTGTCCCGCCGTGTTCGTGCGGTATCGCAGATTTTTCTGCAGCCCCGTCATTCTTTTGCTGTTGGCCGGGGTCGCGGGTGAAGGGGTGGAGTCATGTCGGTGGTCACCGAACATGTCGTCTTCGTCGTCTTCGTTGAGGCCGCGCTTTTCGCTGACGATCTTGCTCCCCGGCGCGCTTGCGCCCGTGTCGTCACTGGGGCGAAGCAGGGGCTTGTTATCGGTTTTGAGCTCGAAGCCTTTGCCCGCGGCTTCGCCTTTTTCCATGCCGTCAACGCCGCTCTTGCTCCATTCTGCATCGCCGCTGCCGGGGGCGGCGGTTTGACCGCCGCGTGGCGGGGCGCTCTCAGACGGCAGCGCGTCGGAGTCATACCGATGATTCGAGGTGCGCTCGGGTGGCTTGGATTCGCAGGCGACGATTGCCACAGCCATCACGAGGATCATGAGCGAGAGGCACCAGCGCGTGATGCGATTCCGGGTCTGATTTCTCATGGCGGAGTTCCTTCTTTGATGGAGAGCACGGCGTCGATGCGGTTGCCGTCGTGGTCGGCGGCGGCGATGAGTTTGGTCTCGAAGAGGGGGGCGGCGTCGCCGTAGGAGACGAGGTGGAGGCTAGCCACGCGGACCGGGCCGCGCGGCAGGTTGGCCGCATCGGCGGTGGTGAACATGGCGATGGCAAGCTCGTCGGTGTCGCGGTTCTCGGCGGCGCGGTCGTAATAGGGGGGCTTGGCGGCGAAGGCGCGGCCGTCGCCCGACTCGATGCCGACGACCTTCACGACGCCGCCGCGCGCCGTGATGCGGAGCTGGTAGGCGGCGAGCGGACGGCCGCCCGGGTCGAGCGTGACGTGAACGGTCACGAAGCGCGGCGAGGGGGGAGCGCTCCGGTCCGCGGGTGGTGCGGGTGTGGGACTGGCGGGGGCTATTTCTTCACGGGTGTCGTGATTGGGCGGGGCGAGGGCGACGGCCTGATAGGCGAGCGCATCGATGGCGGCGGGGTCGGCCTGCTTGTCCTCGGGGGTGGAGGCCTGCGCCGTCCGCGCCAGTGCGAAGGCGTCGAGGATGGTCACGTCCTGCTGCGCCATCGCCCCCGGCGCCCCCGGCGTCCCCGGACCGCCCGGAACCGGGCCGCGGGCTGAACGGTCGAAGCCCCGGGTGAAGAGGGCGACGGTGACGCCGATCGCGAGCACCGCAGCGACCGCGGCCCACGGGGCGAGGCGGAACCGGAAGGCGGGGCCGCGCTCCTGCCGCGTGCCGCCCGCGCGGGCGGCGGCGAGGATGCGCTCGTCGATTTCCGGCGGGACGTCGATCCGGCGGTGGTGGATGGTGGCGAGCCGTTCGGCCAGCTTCGGCAGGTCTTCGGGCAGGGGTTCGTGCGGTTTCTTCATGATGGGGCTCTGGAAGTGAAGTGCGCGGGAGGGGGAAAAGGTTCACGGGAAATCGAAAATGAAACAGGGCGGCATTGTGCTTAGCGGGAGGCCCGGAGGGCCCCTCCGGGGCGCCCGCTAAACGTTCCGCCCCGCGGGCGTGGTTACGGCCCCAGCAGGTCCTTCGTGCGCGGGTCGTTGCGCAGCGACGCCAAGGCGTTGTGCAGGCGCGACTTCACCGTGCCCAGGGGGACGCCCAGGGCGACGGCGATCTCGGAGAGCTGCAGGTCGTCCACGAAGCGGAGGATGAGCACCTCGCGGTGGCCGGGCGGGAGCGTGGCGAGCAGGGCGGCCAGGCCATCCTCGCGGTGCTGCTCCTCGAGGGGGGCGGCGGGGAGGGAGTCGAGCGTGTGCTCGTCGTAGGGGCGGAAGCGCTTGGCCTTGCGGAGTGCTTCGATGGCGAGGTGACGCACGCTGGGGTAGAGCAGCGTCTTCAATTGGCCGGTGAGCGTCAGGCCCGGGGCGCGGCGCATGACGTACATGAACGTCTCCTGCAGGATGTCCAGGGACATGTCGCGGTCGCCGGTGAAGCGGTACGCCAGCGCGACGACCCAGTCGCGGTAGTTGCGGTAGAGCGTCTCGAAGGCGGCGGCGGAGTCCTCGCCACCGCCGCTGACGCGGTCGATCAACGCCTGGTCGGCGCGGCGCTGTTGCAACTGCCTATCGGTCGTCACGTCGTCCATCGGCGGTCTGTTCTGGTGGGACGCCTGCCCCACCGGATTCAAAGCGTGAGTGCCCGGTTGATGCGTGCGAGCGTCGAATTTTTTCCCAGCAGCGCGAGCGTGTCCTGGATCGGCGGGCTGACGGTCGAGCCGGAGACGGCGACGCGGAGCGGTTGGGCGATGTCGCCCATGCCCTTGCCGGCGCGCTGGGCGAAGGCCTCGAGCGCGGCGTGCAGCGCGGGGCCGTTCCAATCGCTGATCGCGGTGAGCACGGCCGCCAGTTCGCGCAGCATGGCGAGGCCGGCGCCGTTCTCTTTCTTGAGGACCTTCTCGACGGCCTTGGGGTCGTATTGCACGTCACCGTCGGCGACCACGAAGAACATGCCGTTGATCGAGGGCTCGTCGAGCGTCCGGCTGCGCGGGCGGTAGGCCTCGGCGAGGATGCGGAGCCTGGCGTCGTCGAACTTCTGCAGATAAACCGGGTGGAACGCGGCCAGGTGCTCGCGCCAGAGCTTGAAGAACTCGTCGGGCGTGAGCTTGCCGATCGCCTCGGTGTTGAAGGCGAGGAGCTTGGCGCGGTCGAAACGGGCGTTGGACTTGCCGATGCGCTCCAGATCGAAGTTCTTGGCGAGGAAGTCGAGGTCGAAGCGTTCGAGGTCGTTACCGGGCGACCAGCCGAGGAGGGCGAGGTAATTGAGGATGACCGAGGGGAGGTAGCCGGAGCGGCGGAAGTCGTGGACGTCGATCTCGGGGAGGATGACGTTGAGCACGCCGGCGACCGCGAGGGCGATCTCGACCGCGTCCGATTTTTTATCCAGGAAAGCGCGGAACGCCGCGTCGTCCACGCCCGGTGCGGCGGCGAGCTTCCGCTCCTTTGCGGCGGCGCGGGCGACCTTCGCCTTGTCGCGCTTGCTCATCTTCGAGCCGTCGGAATTGAAGATCAGCGGCATGTGGGCGTAGCTCGGCCGCTTGATCCCCAGCGCGTCGAACATGGCGACGTGCTTGGGCGTGTTCATCAAATGTTCCTGTGCCCGCAGCACGTGCGTGACCTTCATGGTCGCGTCGTCCACCACGTTGGCGAAGTGGAACGTTGGTCCGCCGTCGCTCTTGAAGATGACGAAGTCCTCGAGCTCCGCGGCCTTGATGGTCACGTCGCCGAGCACGAGGTCGTTCACGGTCACGTCGGCATCCGGCATGCGGAACCGCCAGACGAAGGGCTTGCCCGCGGCGATGAGCTGATCGGTCTGCGCTTTGGAAAGATTCAGCGATTCCGCGGGGTCGTACTTGTAGGCGCGGCCCTCGGTTTTGGCCTTCGCCTTCGCGGCGGTGAGCTCCTCGGCGGTCTTGAAGCAGCGGTACGCCCGGCCGATGGCGGCGAGCTGTTCGAGGTATTGCTTGTAGAGGTGGCCGCGCTGGCTCTGAAAATAGGGGCCGCTGGGCCCGCCGACCTCGGGGCCCTCGTCCCAGTTCAGGCCGAGCCAGCGGAGGTCTTCGAGGATTTTTTTGGTGGACTCGTCGGTGGATCGCGCGGCGTCGGTGTCCTCGATGCGGAGGATGAACCGTCCGCCGTGCCTGCGGGCGTAGGCCCAGTTGAAGAGCGCGGTGCGGGCGCCGCCGACGTGGAGGTAGCCGGTCGGGCTGGGGGCGAAGCGGGTGACGACGGTGGAATCAGCCATGAGAGAGATTTTCTGTGCGGGGTTTTAGTTCGGGCGCGGGACCTGTGAATCGATCGGGAAGGTCATGAGGTAGTTCGCGCCGGCGGGGGTGGTGAGCTGGATGTCGTCGATGTAGGCGACGAAGTGGCCGGGGATGCCCGAGCCCGAGCCGACGCCGATGGCGATGACCGGGCTGTCCGCCGAGTAGTGTTGGGATTGCTTGTGATCGACGCCGCGGGTGGCGCGGAAACCGGAGGCGTATTTGGCGAGGGTCTGGAAGCCGTCGTTCATGTTGAAATTGAGGGCGTCGGTCTGCGGCCAGTAGGTGCCGTGGGTGAGGTCGAGTGAAATCCACTGGCCGTTCGGCGGCATCTCGGATTTCTTGTAGGGCGAGTAGCCGTTGTAGGGCGACTCCCAGAGCAGGCGTGAGGTGGAGCCGTCGGGGTGGCGGATGAGGAGGAAGAGGTAGGGGAGCGTGTAGGGGGGCACGTCCTTGGTGGTGGATGGGTCGCGATAGACATTGAAGCGGAGGGTCGCGCCGGGTTGGGTGAGTTGGCCGAGCGTGCAAAGCGGCTGGTTATCGCGGCGCGTGATGAGGGCGCGGGCGATGGGCTTGTCGTTTTGCGGGTCGTCGGGGAGCGAGTGGGTGACGATGAGCAGCGCTGGGCTGTGCAGCGCGGGCGGGCCTTCGTTGGTGACGAGCCTGCACTGCGGGCCGATGGCGTCTTCACGCCAGACGAGGTCGGCGTTGTTGTGCGCGGGGACGGTTGGTGCGGAGTGGCAGGCGGCGAGGAAGAGGGCGAGCGTGATGAGGGCGGCGTATCGCATGGGGCGATTGTAAGAGAAGTGGGAGGCCCGGGATTTTGGAGGACGCGCCTCCACATGGATGTTTGTATAATGTTCGGTATGCCGGACCCGTACGAATACCGCGACGCGCTGCCGCACGGGCTCTACAAGGGGCGGGGCGCGGGGCTGAATCCGGGGAACCGGCACGAGACGGTCCGGCTGCATGTGCTCGGCGAACATTTAGATGAGGTCGCCGCCGAGCGCGGCGAGGAGGCGGTGACCATCGGCGAGGGGCAGACGCGCACGCAGGTCTTCCCCGACAAGACGCGCACGCTGATCAACAAGGTGAGTTCGCCCGACATGCCGATGGGCTGGACGGTGAACCCGTACCGCGGGTGCGAGCATGGCTGCGTCTATTGCTACGCACGGCCGGACCACGAGCGATTGGGCATGTCGCTCGGCCTGGATTTCGAGACCAAGATCATGGCGAAGTTCGACGCGCCGAAGATCCTCCGCCGCGAGCTGGCGAATCCCCGATGGAAGGGGGAGGGGATCATGATGGCTGGGGTAACGGACTGCTACCAGCCGATCGAGCGCGAGCTGCGGATCACGCGCGGCTGCCTGGAGGTGATGGCCGAGTGCCGGCAGCCTGTGACGATCGTGACCAAGAACCGGCTCGTGCTGCGCGATCTTGATTTGCTGCGCGAGATGGCGGCCTGCGGGGTGGTCACGGTGGGGGTGAGCGTGACGTCGCTCGACGCGTCGCTGGCGTTGAAGATGGAGCCGCGGGCCAGTTCGCCGAGCGATCGGCTGCACACGATCCGGGAGTTGGCGAACGCCGGCGTGCCGGTGATGGCGATGGTGGCGCCGATCGTGCCGGGGATCACGGACCACGAGACGCCGATGATCCTGAAGGCGGTCGCGGAGGCCGGGGCGCGGTCGGCGGGGTATGTATTGCTGCGGCTGCCGTACCAACTGAAGGATTTATACCTGGATTGGTTGAAGCGTCACTTCGCCGGCCGCGCGGCACACGCGGAGAGTTTGCTGCGCCAGACGCACGACGGCGCGTTGTACGACGCCACACCGGGCAAACGGCGGCGCGGCGAGGGGCCGATCGCCGAGCACATCGGGCGGACGTTCGAGGTGTTCAAGCGGCGGTACGGGTTGGACCGCGGATTGGGGGCGCGGGAGCGGCAGCCGTTCAGGCCCCCGCGCGTCGAGGCGGATGGGCAGATGCGTTTGTTTTAGCGGAGCCCCGCTCACTTCACTCCGGCGCGTCGCGCCAGTCGAACACGATCCCGTTGAAGGTGTTGCGTTCCTTCGTGAACAGCCGGCCGTAGAACGCCTCGGATTCCTTCCACGAGACCGTGTGCGTGAGCAGCGGGGAGATGTCGAGCTTGCGTGATTCCATCAGGCGCAGCACGCCCTCGCGGACGGGAGAGTCGCCGATGAACGCGGGGAAGAAGGAGCGTGCCTGCTTGCCGTGCAGGGAGAGGAAGCGGAACGTGAGGTTGCCCGGGTAGTGGCCCTCAAACACGAACCGGCCCTTGTTGCACAAACAGGCGGCGGCGACATCGACGAGCTCCTGCACGCCGGTCGATTCCATCACCACGTCCACGCCCCAGGGGAATTTCGGTTTGAGCAGATCGACGGGCGGGGTGGCGGAGGAGTCGAGCATCCAGTCGACACAGTGTTTCTTGCCGATCTCGATGCGGGCCGGCGCCACGTCGGCGCCGACGACGTACGCCCCGCGCAGCCGCGCCAGCATGGCCGTGCACTGGCCGATCAGCCCCATGCCGTGCACGAGCACCGCGTCGCCGGTGTTGATCTGCGCCTGGTTGATCGCGTTGGCGCCGACGCTGGGCTGGACGAACATCGCCGCTTCGTGCGCGATCGAGGGGTCGGCCAGCTTGTGCGTGAGCGACGCGGCGGCCTTCGCATACACGGCGTGCGAGCCCGAGCCGCAGAACGCCGCCACCCAGTCCCCCACGGCGAGGTTCTCCACCTTCGGCCCGACCTGGGCGATCCGGCCGCACGCCTGGTACCCCGCGATGAACGGCGGCCGCTGGTAGTAGTCGATCTTCCCCGTCGCCAGCGACATCTCCGTCCCCACGCTCACGCCGGAATAATGCACGCGGATGACGACCTCGTTCTCGCCGGCGACCGGCATCGGCTGGTCCATCAGCGAAACGCTATTGATTTGCGGGACACAAAGTGCTTTCATGGTGGTGGACACGGGTCACCTCTGGTGGGTAATGGATCGGGGCGGTCAGGATAACAAGGAAGGCGGGAATAAGGCAGCCCGGGCCGGGGTTGATCCCGCGTGGCCGGTTGAAGCCCGCGCGGGGGATTCGGGAATAAGCTGGCGGCCCCGGCGGATAGTGCTGATGAGCCCGCCGCGTGAACAAGTTTTATGAACGGGCGCGTGCCCGTTGGCGTATCGGATGAACCAGGGACGCGTCGTCCCAAACCACCTTTCTCAAGGAGTGTTTTATGAATCGTCAGACCAAGACCCTGCTCGCCGCCGCCGCCATGACCGGCCTGCTCACCGGCGCCGCCCAGCGCACCATGGCCGACACACCCACCTCGGGCCGCGCGTCGATCTCCAAGACGACGCTCTCCGAGATCGCCGGCCAGAAGTCGCCCAAGACCTTCGAAGAAGGCAAGAGCGGCTGCAGCGGCAAGGACGGGTGCAACAGCAAGCACGACTGCAAAGGCAAGCATGACTGCAAGGGCAAGAACGACTGCAAAGGCAAGGGCGGTTGCAAGAGCGGGGACAACGGCTGCAAGGGCAAGAACTCCTGCAAGGGCAAGGGCGGCTGTTCCACCGAAGGCAAGCACGAGTAATCCGCGACACATCCGCGTTTCGCACACGCCTTGGACCCGGGAAACCGGGTCCTTGGTTTTTCGATCGCAGCATCACCGCCCGCACGGAGCCCCATGCCCGCCAACCGCCACAACGGATTCACCGACCTGGGCATCGGCGTCGGGCTGCGCGTCCCGCACTACAGCCACATCCTGGGCCGCAAGCCCGCCGTGGACTGGTTCGAGATCATCTCCGAAAACTTCATGATCGACGCCGGCCGACCGCTGCGCACGCTCGACCTGATCCTCGAGCAATACGCCGTCGTGCAGCACGGTGTCTCGATGTACCTGGGCTCGCCGCGGCTCAACCGCGACCACCTCAAGCGGCTCAAGCAGCTCGTCCGCCGCACGAAAACGCCGTTCGTCTCGGACCACCTCTGCTGGGGCAGCGTGGATGGCTCCTATTCGCACGACCTCCTGCCGCTGCCCTACACCTTCGCCGCGGCGCGGCACGTGGCGGCGCGGGTGCGCGAGGCACGGGATATTTTGGAAGTGCCCGTCATCGTCGAAAACGTGTCGAGCTACGCCGAGTTCCACGCCTCCGAGATGAGCGAGTGGGAGTTCCTTGCCGAAGTCGTCGAGCGCGCCGACTGCGGCATGCTGCTCGACGTGAACAACATCTACGTCTCCTCGCGCAACCATAATTTTGACCCGTTCGACTACCTCAACGGTGTGCCGCTGGAGCGCGTCGGGCAGGTGCACATCGCCGGGCACACGAAGTTCGAGCGTTACATCCTCGACACGCACGACCACCCCGTGCTGCCCACGGTCTGGAGGCTGTACGCCCACGTCGTCTCGCGGATCGGTCCCGTGAACACGCTGCTGGAGTGGGACGCCCGCATCCCGCCGTTCGAGGAGGTCCACCGCGAGGCGCTCAAGGCCCGACGGTTCCTCCGTGATCTGGAAACCCAACGAAGTGAAAACCGCAAGAGCGCACAAACCGTCACCGCCTGACGCCCGCTCGGCCGCCGCGCTGGCGGAGCTGCAGCGGCTGATGTTCTCGGCCGTGTCGCGGCCGCTCACGCCGGCGCAGCGCATGAACCCGCGCTGGGGCAACGGTCGGCGCACCGCGGACGTCGCCGCCTCCTTCATCAAGCCCAACGACCGGCTCACGTCGTTCGACCGGCTGGAAATCTACAACCGCCAGTACTGGTTCCGCCTGCTCGACTGCCTCTACGACGACTTCCCCGGCCTGCGCGCGGTGATCGGGGAGAAGAAGTTCACCGCGATGTCGGAGACGTACCTCACGCGCTACCCATCGAGTTCTTTTACGCTGCGCAACCTCGGCTCGCGGCTGGAGAAGTTCCTCCGCGAAGAGCCGCGCTGGGCGCGGCCACGCACGGCCCTGGCGCTCGACATGGTCCGCTTCGAATGGGCGAAGATCATCGCCTTCGACGGCGGCGCGAGGCCGATCGTGACGATCGACGATCTGCTGGGGCGGGACCCGTCGAGGCTGCGCCTGAAACTCCAGCCATACGTCACGCCGCTGGAACTGGGCTATCCGCTGGATGATTTCTCGATCGCGCTGCGCCAGCGTGATGACGACGGGCCGCAGGCCGGTAACGCGGCTTCAACCGGGCGTGCGTCGAAGAGCGGCCGCACTGTCCGGCTGCCGCGGCCCGAGCGCGTTTACTTGGCGGTGCACCGGCTGGAGAACGTGGTGTACTACAAACGGCTCGACGCGAGCGCGTACGCCGTGTTGTGTGCGCTGCGCGGCGGGGCGACGCTGGCGAAGGCGTCGGAGCGCGCAAACGACGCGGAGTCGCTCCGGCGGTGGTTTGAGATGTGGATGAAACTCGGGTGGTTCTGCCGGTGAGTTTTGCGGCTGTTTAGCGCCGCCCCGAATGGGGCGGGCTTCCGTGTGACCGCGCTAAGCCGCAAGCGGCAAAAAACATCAATCCCCTTTTGGAGACCAACCCAATAAATCGAGGGCCCGGCGCTGGATGTAGTGGCGGCCTTCCGCATCGCCCGAGGCCATGATGATGTGGAAGCCCGGGTGGTCGCAGGCGAGGGCGGCGAGGAAGAGGCGACGGGTATCGTTGGGGGCGAGGAAGGGGGTTGTTTTCAGTTCGCCGGCATCGCGTGCCTTGGCGTAGTCGGCCTCGTTGCGTGGGGCGAAGAGGCGGAGTGAGACGAAGGTGCTGTGCGGGCTGTGCTGCGCGCCGGCGCGCATGGTGAGTTCGCCGGTCTGCTTGCTCACACCGTAGGCGTGGAACGCGTCGGGCGGGAGCGTTTCATCGAACGGCACGGGTCGCATCTCGGGGGACCAGACGCTGATCGTGCTCGCGTAAACGAATTTTTTCACGCCGGCGGCGAGGCCGTGCAGGATGAAGCCGAACCAGCCGGCGGTGTTTACGGCGAACGCGGGGCCGATCGCCTTGATGTCTTTCCGCGGGCCGGAGGTGCCCATCTGGGTGACGTCGGTCGCGCCCATCGCCAGGTACAGGATCGCGTCGATGCCGCGCACCGCCGACGTGATCGCCGCCTCGTCGGTCACGTCGGCGACGATCGTCTGGGCCTCGCGCCCCGGGACCGGACGGTGGTCGAAGAACTTGCAGGTGTGCTCTTTTTCAAGGCCCGGGATCACGATCGACGCCACATAACCCGCCGCGCCGACGACTAGGACGTTCATGCTGATCTCCTGACACTTGAATTGAACCATGGAGGCGCGGAGGGGAGATGAGAAAGCGGAGAAGAATAGAAATCGAATCAAAAATCAGTTTTCTGCTTTCTCCGTGCTCTCCGCGTCTCCGTGGTTCAATTCGGGAAACGGTGTATCACGCCTTGGCGTTCTTCATCACCGTGGCGCGGATGCGGGCGACGATCTCGCGGTGGGTCGCGTCCATGGCGTCGGGGGACTGTTCCGTGGGAGGACGCTGGAGCTCAAAGTGCCCATGGTCGTCACGGCCGCGCACGAGCATCGCGATGGGCTTGAGCGGGCTGTCCTGCACGACCTCGGGTTTCACGTAGCGGATCGCGATGCCGATGCGGGGCACGTTCGACGTGTTGGCGTTGGAGCCGTGCACGATCCAGATGTGGTGGAGCGACATCTCGCCGGGGGCGAGGACGAGGTCCACGGCGCGGGCCTCGTCCACCTCGACGGCGATCTCCTGGCCGCGCGACAGGGCGTTGTCGGTGGCGTAGGTCTCGCGCTGCGGGAGGCGGGGCTTGGTGTGCGTACCGGGGATGACGCGCATGCAGCCGTTGCCGGGGAACGCGCGCTCAAGCGATATCCACGCCGAGACGACGCTGGGCGGGTTGAGGTTCCAGTAGGTGCCGTCCTGGTGCCAGCTCACGTAGGTTTTTTCGCCGGGCATCTTGACGAACCAGTTGCTGTCCCACGCCAGGACGTTGGGCCCGAGGACGGACTCGACGGCGTCGAGCACGCGCGGGTGCGAGGCGATGCGGTACACCCACGGATAGGCGAAGTGCGTCTGCGAGAAGACCTGGTATTTCTCGCGCGCCGCCATCTGCGCGAGCCTCGCGTCGTGGCGCGTCTTGTGGGCCATGAACGCGGTCATGCCCGCCTTGATCTCGGCCTCGTCGAGCACGGGGACGGGGAAGAGGTAACCGTCCTGCTCGAAGCGGCGGACCTGGTCGGGGGAGAGGGAGGATGTGGCGGTGGTCATGATGGGGCCTCCGGGTGGCGGCACCATCGTAACCTGCGTGCGGGTTAGCACGGTAGGGCGCGTTGCGCTGTGCTCCACGCACCCTACCCTTGTCAGTGCTTCTTTTTGTCGGCGCCGTTCCCGCCGTTGTCGGCGGGCTTGGTGACGGAGACGATCTCGACGTGGCGTGGCGGCACGCCTGCGCGCGTGCCCTCGGCGGTGGTCTCCGCCGCCTCGGGGGTCATGCGCGGGACGGGCTTCTGGGCGATCCAACATTCCTGGGCGTAACACTTCTTCACCAGCTCGACCGCCTCGTTCACGTCGTCGGTGACGTGGAAGAGGAAGAGGTCGGCGTTGCCGACGGCATTGAACTTTTCGAGCATCGTGCCCTTGATCCAGTCCACCAGGCCGTCCCAGTAATCGTGGCCGATGCAGACGATGGGGAAGGGCTCGACCTTGTTGGTCTGGATGAGGGTGAGCGCCTCGAAGAACTCGTCCATGGTGCCGAAGCCGCCGGGGAAGCAGATGAAGCCCTTGGCGTATTTCACGAACATGACCTTGCGGACGAAGAAGTATTTGAAGGTCAGCTCGTGGGTCTGGTAGCGGTTGGGGTCCTGCTCCATGGGGAGGGAGATATTGAGGCCGATGGACTGCCCCTTGGCCTCGAAGGCGCCCTTATTGGCGGCCTCCATGATGCCCGGCCCGCCGCCGGTGATGACGGTGAAGCGGTTCTGGGCCAGGAGCTTGCCGCACTCGACGGCCTTGAGGTAGTAGGGGTCTTTTTCGGGTGTACGCGCCGAGCCGAAGACGGTGACGGCGGGGCCGATCTCGTTCATGGTCTCGAAGCCATCGACGAACTCGGCGAGGATGCGGAAGAGCCGCCACGTTTCGCGGCTGAGGTTGAGGTCTTTTTCCAGTGACATTGCGGTAAGCCTTTCTGGCCTTTCAGAACCCAGATAAAAACGGCCCGGCCGTGGGTCGGCGGGCCAAACCAATAGGTTGTATCGGATTAATATTAGGAGGGGAACAATGGAATATCCCGCCCCGGAGGGGGTGGGATGGGGAAGAAAAGGGGAGGCTAGCCGCGAGCGGCCGGTTCAGGCGGCCTTGGCGAGGGCGGCCTTGGCGGATTCGACGATCTGGTCGAAGGCCTTGGCGTCCTCGATGGCGAGCTGGCTGAGCATCTTGCGGTTGATGGTGATGTTGGCCAACCGCAGGCCGGCGATGAAGCGGCTGTAGTTCATGTCGCGCTGCTGGACGGCCGCGTTGATGCGGATGATCCAGAGGCCGCGGTAGTCGCGCTTGACGAGGTTGCGGTCGCGCGTGGCGTAAACGCCGGCGCGGATGACGGCGTTCTTGACCTTGCGCCACTGGCGGCTGTTGCCGCCGCGCTTGCCCTTGGCGGCCTTGAACCAGCGGTTTTTCTTCTGACGGGTGGCGGCGCCGTTTGTTGCGCGGGGCATGGGAATCTCCGATCGTTGCGCGAAGGCGGGGTCCGCTCGGGGCGGAACTTGTTTCCCGGCTCGCAGGTTCGGGCCGACGGGCCACCCATCGCTGGGTCGAAAACCCTATCGGC
Organism: Planctomycetota bacterium; assembly: GCA_021413865.1. Taxonomy (GTDB): domain Bacteria; phylum Planctomycetota; class Phycisphaerae; order Phycisphaerales; family Phycisphaeraceae; genus JAIOPN01. The sequence goes on from JAIOPN010000006.1 coordinate 61,367, forward strand.
CTCAAGCGGCTGACCTTTCAGGTGGTCAGGCGCGGTCTCCACCCTCGTTGGAGTTGAGTCGACGGCCCAGGAGCCGTTCGAGGCGGGGGATGTCACCCATCTTGGCGTAGCCCTTCTTGCGGAAGTGGCGGAGCCGTTTGGCGGTCTTCCCGCTCTTGAGGTGACCGGTGTTCGACTTGCGGAAGACGATCTTCCCGCCGCCGGTGACCTTGACGCGCTTGAGAAGACCCTTGCAGGGTTTGTGCTTGGGCATGGCGATATCCCTTGAGGCCGAGCCGCGCATTGTAACGAGAAAGGGTGCGGACGCAAGGGGGGCATCTCGCGGGGAGCGCCCCTTCCAGAGCCATCGCATCTTAATAACTCGCTGTATCAATGGATTCCCGGTGTGATGTCCGATGACGCATGGCCCCCTCCGGCAAAGATGCCGCCGTGAAAAGAACTCCGCCGACCTGATCCGCATCCACTTCGGCAATCTCGCGCATCGACCGGCGTTACATCAGCAGCCGCGACGGGCTGGCGGCGCACGCGGCCAAGCATCTGGGGCACGCCGTGCGTCAGCACTGTGTGATCGAGAACTCGCTGCACTGGCGCTGGACATGGCATTCGACGAGGACCGCTGTCGGGTGCGGCTGGACGAGGGAGCGCGGAACCTGGCGACGCTGCGGAAGGTGGCGTTGAACCTGTTGAATCACGACCAGAAGTCGAAGGTGGGGATTGAGATGCGGCGACGGCGGGCCGGATGGGACGTGCCTACCTGCTCAAAGTGCTGGCCGGCGGGGTATTAGATGCGATGGCCCTGCCTGGGAGGGGAGGCGGAGGGGGGGGGTGGATTGACACCCGGCCTTGTGCTATGATGGCATATGGTCAGACTGACCGATTGAGTCCGCGCTACGTGAGTAAGATCCTTGCCCATCGCGCTCCTCTCCTTCGCTCCTTCTACCTTCCAGGCCCGGAATTACGGGCTCTTTCGAATCAGCCCCGAAAGCACTAATGGGCTGAATGTTTTTGTATTGGAGCGTCTGAAATGGGTAAGAAACTGTACATCGGGAACCTGAGCTACCAGGTTGACAAGGCCAGCCTCGAGCAACTGCTTTCGCAGTTCGGCACGGTCCAGACCGTGGACGTGATCATGGACCGCGAGACGGGCCGCAGCAAGGGCTTCGGCTTCGTCGAGATGGGCACCGAAGAAGAGGCGCAGGCCGCGATCGCCGCGCTGTCCGGCAAGGAGCACGAGGGTCGTGCGCTGACGGTCAACGAAGCCAAGCCCCGTGAGCCCCGCGCTGGCGGCGGCGGCGGTGGTGGTGGCCGTGGGTTCGGCGGCGGTGGTGGTGGCGGCGGCGGTGGCCGCGGCCGTTATTGAATCGGCAAATCCCGAGCGGGGGTCGCGGAAGCGACCCCCGCTCTTTTTCGGTGCGACAACGGCGTCGCGGCCGCGCGGAGGGCGTGGCCGGGAACCAACGCCGACCCTTCACCACGGACAGGCGACGTGGCACGACGGCCGGATCGAGCGCCGCCGTGTTGAGCGTCTCTAAAGCCCCGTGGCGACCAGAACGGAGTTTTCTCCATGTCCACGCCCAAGCCTCCGCAGACCCTGATCGAGGCCATCGAGGCCCGTCGCGTGGATGCGGTCAAGACGCTGCTGGCCTCCGGCGCCAACGTCAACGCGCGCGGCGCCGACGGCTGCACGCCTCTGCGCATCGCCGCCGCGACCGACCAGGCGGACGTCGTGAAGATGCTCATCGCCCAGGGCGCGACGGTGCAGACCGCCGACCGCTACGGCAAGACGCCGCTCTACAAGGCGGCCTGGGCGGGGCACACGAAGGTGGTTGAACTGCTGCTGGCGCACGGGGCGAAGATCGCCGCCGAGGGCGCGGACGGCCGCACGCCGCTGCACTGGGCCGCGATCCGCGGCAACCTGCCGCTGACCAAGCTTCTCCTGGACCACGGCGCGGACGCCGACGCGGTGGACCGCGGCAGCCGGCAGACGCCCCTGGCGTATGCGGTGAGCGGCGGCCACACGGCCGTGGCCGACCTGCTGATGGCACGCGGCGCCAAGAGCGACGTCGAGGGCAGCTTCGGCGCCGCCTCGACCGAGCCGCGCAGCGCCGACCGTCCCCCGGTGGAGCCGATGTTCCCCTACCGCGGCGAGGGCAAGCCGACGCGGAAGAAGAAGACCTGAAAGATAGTCCAGAGTCTGAAAGTGCAGAGTCCAGAGCCGGTGGAGAACGGCTCCGCGATCTGCTTTCTAGATCGGTTTCTGCTTGGGTCTAAGCGGTCTCAAATAAGTTTGTTTCGTTCTGAGAACTGAAGAATCATGGGGTGTTGGCCAAGGATGAAAGGAGTCATCCATGCCCAAGGTAGTAGTGGTGCGCGGTAAGCAACACCGAGATACGAGAACACAAGAAGTTGCCTTCGTGGAGGCAGGGGTGACCGGGCGGTTCGCCGAGCATAGATGATTCAACTGGCCCGGGAAGGCCGGAACGCCGTCGAGATCGCCCTTCTGCGGGAGATCATCGCCCAGTGCGTGCGAAAGGTCATTCATCGCTTCAGCCAAGGGGGGGATCGATGGACTGGCCGACAAGTTGCGTCAGCCTCTTGAGCACGCCCGCCATGGCCAGCGAAGGCTCGATACGGTCGTTGGCGATGAACCGCCAGCAGTGTTTTGATCGCGTGCTTGGCCCCGCCCCCGAAACCGGAACCGGACACTCCGCCCAACGCCCGGCCGATCGTCGTCAGCATAACCCGCTTGACGCCCAGCGTCGCGGCGACCAAAACACTCAAGGTCTGGGCCTGCGAGAGACGAAGGGAAACAGCACAGACCGACAGCACCCAGCCCATCGCATCCCAGCGATCCATGGCACGCTTCCCGTTGGTTATGCCCAGAGCATGCACGCCCGAGCCGGTGGTACCGCACCGGCTCGTTTTTATTTCGCCCGCCATGGGGCCTTCGGACTTGAAATATCAAACTGGGATGAGTCAGCCTTCCTTCCTCGTCCGGTAGTGGGTCGATTTGAATTGTGGATGGACATTCTTTCCCTCTCTCCATTGTGGGAGAGGGGGAAGAGCGGCCATCGGTTCATCAAACCGACCCACCACCTGCCTCCGTGCGTTCGCCGGATAAACGTCCACGCACTAGCATGTTGGTCATATTCTGGAGCCGAATCCATGGATGATTTCACCACGGCCCGGTGGCCGACACTCGTGCGGGCCTTGATTCTCACGGCGATCGTCGGGAGCTCCATGTTGGTTTCGGCCCCCGCACGGGCGGATGCCCCGACGCCCGAAGAGCAGCGCGCCGCGGTGCTCACGCGCATACGCGAGCTGCGCGGCCGGGTGATCGTGGACGCCGACCTGCCCGACAAGCCGGTCGTTCGCGTGACCTTCAACAAGATGCCGGTGACGAACGAGGACGTGGCGGCGATGGCCGTTTTCCCCCGCCTGCGCGTGCTGCACCTGACACACACGCTGGTGAGCAACGAGGGCATGGCCTATCTGAAAAACTTCCCGGAGCTGGAAGACCTGGACCTGACGCGCTGCCGGATCAATGACGAGGGGGTCAAGCAACTGGCGCCCCTGACGCACCTGAAGACGCTTGTGATCGAGCGTGCGCGCATCGGCGACGAGGGGATGGCCGTCGTCGGTGCGATGAAGACCCTGCGCTCGCTCAACATGGCGGACACCGCCATCACCGAGGAGGGCCTCTCCATCATCGCGGGGATGACGCAGCTCGAGGAGTTGAACCTCTCGGGCCTGCGCCTGAGCAACGCCGGGTTGGCCAGGCTGACAACGCTGACGAAGCTGCGCACCCTGATCATCCGCAACTCGAAGATCGACGACGCCGGCCTGGAGTCGCTCCGCAAGTTTCCCGAGCTCCGGGTGCTCGACCTCAGGGGGGCCGCGGTCACCGACGCCGGGTTGAAGGCCATTGCGTCGCTGTCGAAGCTGGAGAACCTCTCGCTCTTCGGCACGGACGTAACGGTCGCGGGCATCCCGACGCTCTACGCGCTGACCCGGCTCGAATCCCTCTCGCTCGCCGACACGCGCGTCGGCGACCAGGTCATCACCGCGCTTGTCCCGATGAAGTCCCTGCGCTCGGTCTATCTCTCCAGCACCCACCTGACCGACGTGGGCGCCAAGCGCGTCCGCGCGCTGACGAACCTCAGGCTGATCGACCTGCAGAGCACGTCGATCACCGACGCGGCCGTGGCCGACCTGCAGCGGCAGATGCCCTCGCTCGAGATCATCCACTGAGACTCGAATGATTCAGCCCGCGGTGATGAGGTCCACGGGTTTCCGCGCCGACCTGGGCTTGGCGAGGCCGTAGAGACGCGCCGCGTTCTCGCCCAGGAGCATGGCCTTTTCACTTTCTTTCAGACCGATGTCACGCGACCGGATGAAGTCCAGGCTCTGGCGGTAGGTGAAATCGACCATGGTGCGCGGCCAGTCGGAGCCCCACATGAGCTTCTCGATGCCGACTTCGTCGCGTGCCCGCAGGATGGCGTCCACCGCGTCGGGGAAGGGGTAGCCCTCGTGGCGGTAGAGCCAGATGATGCCGCCGGTCTCCATATAGACGTTGCGGTGGCGGCAGAGCATGAGCTGCCCGGGCCAGCCGCGGCGGTTCACCATGCCGAAGTGGCCCACCGCGACCTTGAGGTTCGGGTGGCGTGCCAAAATATTTTCCATCATGCCGACCTGGTCTTCGCCCTCGGAGAGGTCCACCGCGAGCACGTGGCCCTCGGCCTCCATCTGCGCCCAGATGGGCATGAAGCGGTCGTCGTCGAGCGCGAGCTTTCCCAGCAGGTGGCCGGCGGGGAGCTTGAGCCCGCGGAAGCCGCGTTTGAAGAGCCCGGCGGCCTCCTTGGCGACGCGTGCCGGTTTGAAATAGTCCGGCAGGCCGTGCATGAAGAACCGGCCTTTGTATTTTTTCGCAATGGCCAGGCAGTAGTCGTTCTGCTCGCCGTCCATGTTCTCCTGCACGACGACGCCGGTCTCCACGCCGGCGGCGTCGAACTCGGCGAGGACGAACTCGGCGCGGGCGTTGCAGTCCAGGAGCGAGGCGGGCATGCCGAGCATCGCCTGTTTGCCGATCTTGATGACGCCGTTCTTCACCGCGCGGAGCGGGGTCTTGCCGCGGATCGCGCCGTGCAGCCGGTTCCAGATGTGCATGTGTGCGTCGATGATCATGGGGGCCTCCATCGAAATATCGGAGCGGGGTCAGGCGACGACGAAATCGGACGACGAGCCGATGTCCATGGGCGTGCGGTACACGCCCTGCTCGACAATCGCGGGGTGGACGAAGTGCTCGCGCAGGTGCGGGATGTATTCGAGGAAGACGCGGTCCAGCCCCAGCGCGATATGGTTGAAGAGCACCAGGTGCTGGTGGATTTGTCCCATGTCGCCCACGTGGGGGACGACCTTGAGGCCGTATTTCCTGGCCAGCAGGCTCACCGCGATGAACTCGCTCATGCCGGCGACGCGGGTGCAGTCCACCTGGATGAAGTGCGCCGCCTGCGCCTGTATGTAATTCTTGAAGACGACGCGGTTGGGCACGTGCTCGCCCATGGCGATGTTGGTCGGGGCGATGGCGCGGGCCAATGTCTGGTGTGCGGCCACGTCGTCCGGGTGCGTCGGCTCCTCGACCCAGTAGAGGTCCATCGGGGCCAGTTCGAGGCAGACGCGGATGGCGGTGGGGAGCGTCCACTGCTGGTTGCAGTCGATCATGACGCGGCAGTTTGGGCCCACGGCGTCGCGGACGATCTTCACACGGCGGACGTCGCGCGACGGGTCCTTCGAGCCCACCTTGAGTTTCATGGCCGTGAACCCCTCGCCGACGGCGCGGCGGGCGTTGTCGCGGACCTGCTCGTCGGTGTAGTTGAACCAGCCGACGGAGGTGTCATAGCCGGGGTAGCCCGTCTCGAGCACGGGGAGCCGTTGGTGCGACGTGAGGGCGGATTCACGCAGCATCGCCAGCGCCTGGTCGCGCGTGAGCACGTCCTCGAGATACGACAGGTCGAGCAGGGCGACGATCTGTTCGGGCGTGAGGGAGAGCAGCAGCGACCAGAGCGGCACGCCGCGCGACTTGGCCCAGAGGTCGAAGCAGGCGTTGACGATCGACGCCAGCGCCAGGTGCACGACCCCCTTGTGCGGCCCGACCCAGCGGAGCTGCGGGTGGTCGGCGAGCTTCTGCGTGACCGCGCCGAAGTCGCTCATCAGCTCTTCGATGTCGCGCCCAATGAGCTCCCCGGCCAGCATCTCGACCGCCTGGCAGATCAACTCGTTGCCCGCGCCGACGGTGAGCACGATGCCGCAGCCGGTGCGGTCCACGCCGGGCTTGTCGGTGTGCAGGTAGGTGGTGGCGTAGCAATAGACCGGGGCGGAGTGGACGGCATCGACGCCCTCGCCGGGCTTGAGCCTGTAGCGGACGTCGCGTGCCGAGATGCGTGTGATGGTGGCCATGCCGGAGAGGATATCCGACGGTCAGGGGAGATTTTCGAGGTCGTCCAGGTCCTTGTGGCGGCCGCTCGCTTTCTTGTTGGTCTTGAGGTCTTTGAGGCTGATATACGGCACCCGGACGCCATCGACAACACGCACTGCCCGGCGCGCGTAGCAGTGATCGAATGACACACCGGGGATGGAGGTGAATATCTCAATCTTTACAGGCTCGACACCCATGTGCACGATCTGATCGTCACGTTCAAAAATCTCGGGTTTCAGGGCCGGGGTTTCAAACCCGAAGGCCCGCAGCGCGGCAATGATTTTGTCGGCGTTCCCGTGGCCCGTGCCGATCCAGATGTCCAGGTCGTTCGTGGTGCGGGAGTGGCCGTGAAAGGCCACCGCGTAGCCGCCGATCACCAGGTACTCAACGTGGTGTGCGTTGAGTAATCCTAAGAACTCGCTGAAGTCGGGCGGAACATTTACGCTCGCCATAATTGATCCGCCGCAGGTATTCCAGATGGTTCAGGCGTTCTTCCGGTGTACGCGAATGCCAGTAGGCGGGGCCGGTCGGCGGGTCGTTGAGGGAGCCGATCGTCAGCTTGGTGCGGTCCAGTCGCGGGTGCCCATCGGTGGATTTCATGATGCATAATCCTACCCCTCACCGCAGCACCGGCAAGCAGGACGGCCCCAGCGGCTCGAAGGTCTTGTAGGTCAGGATGAACTCCTGGTGGCCGAGCGATTCGCTGCACGTTTTTTCGCCGGCGGCGGTGCTGAGGATTTTCTCGTACAGCTCCCGGCCGACCTCGGCCAGCGTGCCGCGGTTTTCGAGGATGCGGCCGGCATCGATGTCCATGTCGTCGCTCATGCGGCGGTAGGTCTGCGGGTTGGCGCAGACCTTGATCACCGGGCTGATCGCCGAACCGACCACGCTCCCCCGGCCGGTGCTGAAGAGGATCACGTGCGAGCCCGAGGCGATCAGCTCGACGATCTCGGCGTTGTCGGAGATGTTGGGGAATCCGAAGCGCACCTCGCCGTCGGGCACGACGTCCATGAGATAAAGCCCCGGCGCGGGGGGGATGTCGGCGGGCTTGATCAGGCCGGAGATCGGCCGTGTGCCGCTCTTGGAATAAGCGCCCAGCGATTTCTCCTCGATCGTGGTGAGCCCGCCCTCGGCGTTGCCGGCGGCGAAGGAGCTGTGGCCGAGCGTCTCGTAGTAGTTCGCCGCCTTGGCGACGCACTCGATGATGATCTGCCCGAGCTCGGGCGTCGCGGCGCGGCCTGCCATGTGGTGCTCGCAGCCGAACAGCTCGCCGGTCTCCTCGAAGATCGACGTGCCTCCCGCGTCCACGAGCAGGTCGCTCGCCTCGCCGATCACGGGGTTGGCGGTCAGCCCGCTGGTGGCGTCGGAGCCGCCGCAGATGGTGCCGATGATGAGGTCGCCGGGTATGACCTCGACGCGCGGGACGGATCGCACCTGGGGGACGATGCTCTCGATCCAGCGCACGCCCGCGTCGATGGTGCGGCGGGTGCCGCCGGTCTCCTGGATGATCTCGAGCCCCACGGGCCGGCCGGAGTCGGCGATGGCGCGCATCAGCTCCGTGCGGTTGAAGCACTCGCAGCCCAGCGAGACGAGCAGCGCCCCGCCGACGTTGGGGTGCGTGCAGAGGGCCTTCATCACCTTGGTGGCATAGACGTTCGGGTAGCAGCCGGGGAAGCCGATGAGGTGGACGTCGATGTCCGGCCTGCGGCGGAAGTGCTGGGTGATCTCGCGGGCGACGTGGTGGGCGCATTCGACGAGGTAGGCGACGACGACGACGTTGCGGATGCCCTTTCGGCCGTCGGATCGGAGATAACCTTGCATGTCGGGCTCCTTGTCGTTCAATCGGGGGCGAATATAAAGAAGAGAATGAGGAAGACCCCGGCGACTCGCGGACTCGTCATCGGGCGTGGCTGAAGAGCAAAAGAATCATTTGGCGAACATCCGGTTGCTGCCGTCCTTGCCGAAGGTGGGGATGTAGTCGCTCTTGATGTTGTGGACGTGGACGTGCTCGCCGACGGCGATGTCGCGGGTGGCCGAGCCGATGGGGGCGCCGTACTTGACGATTTTTTCGCCGGAGCGGATCGGGCGGACGGCGACCTTGTGGCCGAAGGGGATGTCTTTATCGAGCCGGACGGCCGCGCCGCGCAGCGAGACGGCCGTGCCCGAGGGGACGGCCCGGATCGCGGTGCCGACGTTGTCGGAGGCGGAGAGGATGAGGATGGGGTTGTCGGTGTCGCTCATCAGAACTTGCCGTATTCGAGGTAGGCCGCCTGCGGATCGACGCCGCGGAGGATCGCCTTGCGGACGAGGTTTTCGGTGCGCATGACCCGCTCGGTGCGGGCGACGACCTCTTCGAGCTCGCGGTCGGGGATGAGGACGATGCCGTCGCGGTCGGCGAAGGCCCAGTCTCCCGAGCGGACCTCGACGCCGCCGATGGTGACGGGCTCGCCGAAGCTCTCGGGCTTCCAGCCGCCGACAACGTCCACGGGGGTGAAGTACCGGCACCAGACGGGGAACCCGAGGCGGAGGATCGCCTCGGTGTCGCGGCAGCCGCCATCGACGATGTAGCCCTTGACGCCCTTGAACTGCATGGTCTCGGCGGAGAGCTCGCCCATGTGGGCCATGGTGGAGTCGTTGGGCTGGCAGACCACGACGCTGGCGGGCGGCGCTTTGGACAAGAGACCGGTCCACTGCAGGAGGCTGTCGTGGGCCGAGATGCTCGGGTCGGGCCGGCCGGAGACGGTGAAGACCTTGCCGGCGAACTTCCGCGCCGGGTCGAGCGGGCGGAGGTTGTGCGGCAGGATGCACTGCCTGCGCCCCATGTCGCGGAGCACGTCGAAGACCGCGCCGGTGTAACACTGTTCGAGTCGTGAGGGCAGGTTCATGCGGGTTTACCGGGGGATGGGCGTGGCGCCGTGGGCGTCGGATTCGTGGCACGCCTCGACGAGGGCCATGGTGCGGTAGGCGTCCTCGACGGCCGTGTGCAACACTCTATCCTCGCCGGCGACGAAGCGTTGGAGGTTGGACATGGTTCCCTTGAACGCGTCGGGGAACCAGGACCCCTTGAGGGGGACGCGTTTCCACTTGTGGCCGCCGGTGTTGATCTCCAGCCAGTCCGGCTCGCCGCGCGGGTAGTTCATGTTCACGCCCAGCGAGCCGACGGCCGCGCCGCGCGTCCCCTCGACGCGGACGGTCGCGCACTGGTGGCGGGGGCCGAAGACGTGGGCGTGGTTGACGGACATGGCGCAGCGGATGTCGTCGCCGTAGTCGAGGATGGCGGTGGTGCGCGAACTGGCGAGCTTCGGGTGGGCCGGGTGCTTGACGGTGCGGGCGTAAACGCCGGTCGGGTCGCCCAGAACGGAGCGGAACCAGTCCAGGTAGTGGATCGAGTGGACGAGGATTTCCACGCGGTCGAGCTTCTGGAGGAAGGGCCAGAGCTGCCAGGGGGTCTCGTAGTTGAGGTGCATCTCGACCTCGATGACACGGCCGAGCAGGCCGCGGGCGATGGCGTCGCGGATGGCGAGCATCATGGGGCTGTAGCGGAGCTGGAAGTTGACGGCCGCGGTGATGCGGCGGGAGCGGCAGGCGGCGCGGATTTGTTTGGCCTCGGCGAGGTTTCGCCCCATGGGCTTCTGGAGCAGCGCCGCCGACCCGCGTGGCAGTCTTTTCACGAGTGCCACAAGCTCGGCGGGGGGGACCGCCACGTCGAACACCACGCCCCGCTGCGCCAAAGCCTCGTCGAGCGAGGTGAAGACGCGCGGCAGTTTCCAGCGCTCGGCCGTCGCGCGGGCGCGGGCCTGGTCGGGGTCGTACACACCCGCGAGGGGCAGGCGTAGCTTGCGGTAGGCGGGGATATGGGCGTCGTTGACGATGCCTCCGCCGCCCAGGAAAACGATTGGCTGCGGCCGGGTGGGGCGGGGCCATGATTGGTTCAACGCCGTGCGATTCATGCGTTTCACGAGTGCGACTGTAATGGCGGGGGTGCGTGGATTCAATGCCGCGGGAGAAACGCGGGCGTCTCGGCTATCATCCACCTACGGGAGTCTGTGAGGATCAATGCCTGAACAGCTAATCGGATCAGGGACGGCCGACTACCTTCCAGGTGAGGGCGCGGTCCCTCATAGCGTTGTAACGCCTGCTCCATCGCACCCCAAACGCCTCGGCAGACCGGCGGGCACGACCCACCAGATCGTCTGGCGTTATGTCATCCCCATCACCACGATTCACCTGCTCGCGTTCGTCGTCTTCATCCCCCGGCTCTTCAGTTGGTCGGGCCTCGCGCTGCTGGTCGTGGGCATCTCGGTCTTCGGCAGCGGCATCAACATCGGCTACCACCGCCTGCTGACGCACCGCAGCTTCAAGTGCCCCGAGTGGGTCGAGCGCTGCTTCGTCATCCTGGCGGTCTGCTGCATGCAGGACGCGCCGGCCACGTGGGTGGCCACCCACCGCCTGCACCACAAGGATTCCGACGACACCCCCGACCCCCACAGCCCTCTGGTCGGATTCTGGTGGAGCCACATCGGCTGGTCGTTCCTCGAAAACCGCGACATCAACAACGCCGCCACCTATGAGCGCTACGCGAGGGACATCCTCCGCAAGCCGTTCTACCTCTGGCTGCAGCGCGGCATCGCGACGCTCTGGGTTTACCTCGCGCAGGTCCTGGTGTTTTTCGCCGTCGGGTTCCTTGTGGGCTGGCTGACCAACGGCGCCGCGGCGGGCGTGCGGCTGGGGCTGAGCTGGGTGGCGTGGGGCGTCATCCTCCGCACAGTCGTCGTCTGGCACCTCACGTGGTCGGTCAATTCCCTCTCGCACATGTTCGGCTACCGCACCCACGAGACCGGCGAGCAGAGCCGCAACAACTGGCTCGTCGCCCTGGGCACCAACGGCGAAGGCTGGCACAACAACCACCACGTCAGCCCCAACAGCGCCACCAACTGGCACCGCTGGTGGGAAGTGGACCTCACCTACGTCGTGATCCGCATCCTGGAATTGCTCGGCCTGGCGAGCGACGTGATCCGTCCGACGCGGCTGCTGAGCAAGCACAAAGATAAAAACGCTGCATGAGCCGGTCGCTCCGTGTAGGGTGGTGCTGAGTCTTCGAAGCCCACCGTTTGCGTATTCGGTCGCCAAAGATGGTGGGCTTCGAAGACTAAGCACCACCCTACGGGATTAGGCCGGTACATCAACTCGGCAGCCCGAGGATCAGCCGCCGCGGGGCGGTGATGGTCATCAGGTCGAGCATCTCCGCGCCGAACTCCTGCTCGAAGAGCTGCACGCCGTCGAGCCTCGCGTCGAGCGATTCGGGCCTGTGCATGTCCAGGCTCATGAGGTTGTAGCGGCGCTGCTTGCTCCACTGGCGGATGAAGAGGTCGGCGTGGAAGCCCTCCTGGCCGGTCATGCACTGGAAGTTGCCCTGGAGCCAGACGCCGATGGTCGCCATCTCGCGCATGCGCTCGTCGAGCTCCTTGGTGCACTTGAGCCGCTCGGGGTGGGCGAGGATGGGCTGGTACCCGCGCGTGCGCAGCCACTGGAAGATCGGGTTGACCCACTTGGGCCAGCGGTCGGCCCAGAAATCCACCAGCACGCAGCGGCCGCCCGCGAGCGTGGGGATTTCCCGGTCTTTGTAATAGTCGATGAACTTCTCGAACAGCCGCAGCTCGCCGCCCGGCCAGACGCGGTAGGGGATGCCCTCGTTGTCCAGCGTCTGCTGCATGGTGCGCGTCCACTCGCGCACGTTGACGGCGTTGTTGATCGCGTAGGCCTCGTGCCAGATATGCGGGGTGCAGACGGTGCCGACGTAGCCCAGCTTGATGAGCCGGTGGATGCACTCGAGGGATTCATCCACGTCCTGGCAGCCGTCGTCCACGCCGGGCAAGAGGTGGCTGTGGATGTCGATCCGCCCCGGCGGGGGAGGTGTGCCAATGTTCGGGCTGGTCGGTGCGGTGGACATCGTGCGGCGTTATTCCTTTATTCGGCGACGCGTCGGCCCAGCGTGAGGTTGTCGATCGGCAGGCCCATCAAATGGAACCGCACCATCTGCATCGCCGACTTGGCGGCACGGTCGCGCACGATCTCACGCACGTTGCCCAGGTCGAACCTCATCGCGTCCGTGTGCGTTTCCTTTTTCCCGTTCCGCCAGGCGACGGCGATCCAGACCAGCCCGACCGGTTTCTCGGCCGTCCCGCCGTCGGGCCCGGCGATGCCGGTGATCCCCACCGCGATGTCGGCCCCCGCGTGCGCCAGCGCCCCGGCCGCCATCGCCCGCGCCACCGGCTGGCTCACCGCCCCGTGCTTCTTGAGCAACTCCTCGGGCACGCCGAGCTGCTTCACCTTCATCTCGTTGGAATAGGTGATCCACCCGCCCAGGTACGCCGCGCTGGAGCCGGCCACGTCCGTCACCTGCTTGCCCAGCAGGCCGCCGGTGCAGCTCTCCGCCGTCGCCAGCGTGCTCTTTTTTTCCTTCAGCAGCGCGATCAGGGAGTCCTGCAGACCCGCCTCGCCCCGGCCGTAAACGTAATGGCCCAGGCAGGCCTCCGCCTGGCGCACGGTGTCGTCCATCTCCCGCTGCGCCTGCGCCGGGTCGTTGAACTCGGCGCGGACGCGCACGCTCACCACGCCGCCCGCCACCGTGGTGCCGACGATCGGGTTGCGCTTGCGGTCCATCAGCGGGCCGAGTTTTTCCGCGACGGTCGATTCCCCAAGGCCGAACGTGCTGATCTTCTGCGTCAGGATCACGCCGCGCTTGGGGCCGAGTTTCGCGATGAGCGGGGCGATGGTCAGCTCCCACATGGCGACCATCTCGCTGGGCACGCCGGGCGTGACGTAGATGGTGGCGTTGTGCAGCACGGCATGGATGCCCGGGGCGGTGCCGCAGGAGTTGGGGATGATCGCCGTACCGCGCGGGTGCATCGCCTGCACCTTGTTGCGGTCGGGCATCGTCCTGCCGCGCCGCTCGAACATGGCGCGGATCGCCGACACGCTCGCGTCGTCGAGCACGAGGTCCACTCCCATTGCGTCTGCCAGCGCCTCGCGCGTCAGGTCGTCGTCCGTCGGCCCCAGGCCGCCGGTGACGATGATCAGCGGCGCCGACTGTGCCGCCCGGTCGATCGCCTTCGCAATGGCCGACCGGTCGTCCGCGATGGTCTGGTGGTAGAGCGTGCCGATCCCCATCCGCACCAGGTCGGCGCTGAGGTAGGCGCTGTTCGTATCGACGGTCTGGCCCAGGACCAGTTCGTCACCGATGGAGAGGATCACTGCCTGCATGGGCCGGATTGTAGCCAAGCCCGGGCACGAGTCCGCGGGTGCCGGGGGTCTTCTCCCGAAAAAATCCCCCCGTTCCCTATAATCCCCGCCATGAGTCCAACCCCGATCCTCCTCGACGGCAAGACCGTCTCGCAACAGGTGCTCGACGCCTGCGCCGCGCGCGTGCGCTCTATCATCGACCGTACAAAGGTCACGCCCTGTCTGGCGACCGTTCTCGTCGGCGAAGACCCGGCGTCGGCGACCTACGTGAAGATGAAGGGCAAGCGCTGCGAGGCCGTGGGCATGAAATCCCTCCGCATCGAGCTGCCCGCCGCCACGACCACCGACCAGCTCGTCGCGCGGCTGCGCGAGCTGGGCGCGGACCCCGGCGTGCACGGCATCCTGCTCCAGCACCCGGTCCCGCACCATATCAACGAGCGCGCCGCCTTCGAGGCCATCCCCGCCGCCAAGGACGTCGATGGCGTGACCATCCAGAGCTTCGGGGCGATCTCGTTCGGCCTGCCGCACGCGGGCTACGGCTCCTGCACCCCCGCCGGCATCATGCGTCTGCTCGAAGCCTACAAGGTCCCTGTCACCGGCAAACACGCGGTCGTCGTCGGCCGCAGCCCGATCCTGGGCAAGCCGATGGCGATGATGCTGCTCGCCGCCGACGCCACCGTCACCATCTGCCACTCACGCACGAAAGACCTGCCCGGCATGGTGGCGCAGGCGGACATCGTCGTCGCCGCCATCGGCAAGGCGCGGTTCATCAAGGGGGCATGGATCAAGCCCGGCGCGGTGGTGGTGGACGCGGGGTACAACGCGGGGAACGTCGGAGACGTGGAATACGAGGAGGCCGCTGCGCGGGCGTCGATGATCACCCCCGTCCCCGGCGGCGTGGGGCCGATGACCATCGCCACGCTGATCGACCAGACGGCGATCGCGGCGGCGCGGCAGTTGGGGGTCTTGTAGGGTGGTGCTGAGTCCGCGAAGCCCACCATCTTGTTTTGTTGCCCGTTCGAGCACCAAAGATGATGGGCTTCGCGGACTCAGCGCCACCCTACCTGTTGATCTCCTTTTACCGCCCCCTCTCCGCTACACTGATCCCATGAGCCAGTTCAACGCACCCGCCTACGACATCGCCCGGCCGACCGGGGAGTGCGCCTTCACCGGACGCAAGCTCGCCCCGGGTGAGCATTACATGGCCGTGCTCGTCGAGATCGATCCCTCCGCCGAGCCCGTGGTCCCAGCGACGGCCAAGCCCGGCGCGGCCGCCGCCGCGGCGCTGGGCTTCAAACGCATCGACGTCTCGGTCGAGGCGTGGGAGCAGGGCAGCCGGCCCGAGCGCGTGTTCAGCTTTTGGCGGTCCACCGTTCCCGAACCCAACGCCAAGAAAAAACTCTTCGTCAGCGACGAGGTGCTGGTCAACATCTTCCGCCGTCTGAGCGACGCCGAGCAGGCCGACCGCCAGGCGTTCCGGTTCGTGCTCGGCCTGATCCTCATGCGCAAGCGTCTGCTCCGCTACGACGGCTCGGAGCGCAGCGGCGAGGGCGAGACCGCGCTGGAGCACTGGCTCGTCGTCCCGCGTGGGGAGGCGGAGCCGATCCGCCTGCTCAACCCGCACCTGGACGACGCCCGGATCCAGCAGGTGACGGAACAGTTGAGCGAGGTGCTGGAAGCCGAGCTGTGACCCCGCGCTTCTCCATGCTTTGCCTGTGCGTGGTGGTGGCGGCCACCTCCGGCTGCACCGGGGCGGGCGGGCCGACCCAGACCCGAACCACGATCCCTTCCGCACCGTTGCCGACGTATGCCGAGGCGGTGCGTCGCTACAACGACAACGCCCGCAAGATCGACCGCATCTGGTCGCGCGCCGTGGCGACCATCGAGTGGACCGATCTAAAGGATAAACGCAGGGTCGAGCAGGGGGACGACTGCTTCGTGGTGTATGTCGCGCCGGACCACTTCGCGTTGTCGGTCGGGAAACTCGGGACGACGCTGATGTGGGCCGGCTGCGACGCCGAGCGATACTGGGTGATCGACGCGCAGGAGCCGAGGCAGGCCTACGTCGGTCGCCGCGCGAACGTCGGCAGGGAATGCACCGACCCGCTGCCGATGATCGGCGGGGTGAACCCGCGCGACGTGATGCGGCTGATGGCCGTGGAGCCGATCGACCCGGGTGCGGTCCCCGTGGCTCCGACGGTGGAATGGCACGAGGGGCGATGGATGATCGAGCCGCCGGGCGCGTCCACGCGGCTGCACATCGACCCGGCCACCGGGCTGGCCACGCGCATCGACCTGCTTGACGCGGCGGGCCGGTCGCGGTTGATCTGTAAATTGTCGAACCCCGTCGTGATCGAGTCGCACATCGTCCCCGCCGGCGGCCCGGCGAAGCTCGCCGGACGCATGGAGATCGAGCTGCCCGACGGCTCGGGTTCGGTCCGCCTGACGATCTCCAGCCCCGGCGACGGCCGCGCCGACGACCGCATCGATGAACGCTTGTTCGATTTCGACCGCATCCGCCGCGTCTTCAAGATCGGCGACGACGCGACGACGCTGCTGGATCACGATTGCGATTCCGCCCCATAGCCCCGGCCCGGCCGGGGGCTATGGGAAAGGCGCGTAGGGGATACCGCGCTCACAGGTCAAGCTCCGCGCGGGTCGTGCCCTCCGACGAGTCGAAGCGCAGGCGCATGCCGAGCTTGGTGGCGACGCGCTGCATGGCGATGTTCTGCGGCAGGATGTCCGCCACGAGCCGCGTCATTTTTTCGTCACGGGCGAAGCGGATCAGCCGCCGGATCAATTCCGTGCCCAGGCCCTGGCGCTGGTACTCGTCGCTGATGAGCGAGGCCCACTCGCCCTCGCCGGCGTCGTGGTGCTTGGTGAGCCGGGCCACGCCGATGATCTGCTTCCCGCCCGCCGGCGCGTCACGCTCGGCGACGAGGACCATCGCGCGGTCGTAGTCGATAAAGCAGATGCGCGACAGCCGGTCGTGGGCGATGCGCTCGCTGAGCTTGAAGACGTTGAAGTAGCGGTAATAGACGGACTCGGGCGAGAGCGTCTCGTGGAAGCGGACAAGCAGTTTTTCGTCCTCGGGGCGGATCGGCCGGATGGTGATGGGCGTGCCGTCGCGCAGCCTCCAGGGCTCGGCATACCGCACCGGGTAGGGGCGGATCGCCGCGCGGGGGAGGTCTTGCTCGGGCGTCGCGGCGTCGTGGAGGACGACGCGCGCGTCCATCGCGATCATGCGGTCCCGCCCGACCCAGAGCGGGTTGATGTCGATCTCCTTGATCCAGCGCTGCTCGACCACGAGTTGGCTGAAGCGCACGAGCAGCTCGTCGAGGCGGGCGAGGTTCACCGGCTCCTGGCCGCCGGCGCCGCTGAGGGCGTTGAAGACGCGCGTCCGCTCCATCATGCGCCGCGCCAGCGTGGTGTTCAGCGGCGGGAGGCCCAGGGCGTAGTCGCGCATCACCTCGACCATCGCGCCGCCCGCGCCGAAGAGCAGCACCGGGCCGAACTGCGGGTCGATGCTGCTGCCCAGCACCACCTCGCAGCCGGGGTCGGCGACCATCGGCTGCACGGTGACGCCGTGGAAGTGCTCCGCGCCGGCGTGCTGGGTGATCGAGGCGCGGATCGACTCGAACGCCTCGCGCACCGCGGCTGCGTCGCGCAGGTTCAGGCGCACGCCCCCGACCCGCCGCTTGTGTGTGATCGTCGTCGAGTGGACCTTGAGCACCACCGGGTAGCCCACGGTCCCCGCCGCCCAGAGCGCCTCCATCACCGTGGCGGCGACGTGCACCGGCACGACGGGCAGGTGGTAGGCGTTGAGCACCGCCTTGGATTCGGCCTCGGTCAGCAGCGTGCGGCCCGCGGCGCGCGCGGCGGCGATGACCGTCTCGACGTGGGCACGATCGGGCGAGCCCCACTGCGCGTCGTCGGGGAGCTGCGGGGTCTCGTAGAGCAGGCGGAGGTTGTGCGTGTAGCGCCACATGTCGCAGAAGACGCTGGCGGCGCGGTCGGGGTAGGCGTAGGTCGGGACGCCGGCGCGGTTGAGCACGTCGTTGCCCTCGGCGACCGCGCCGCCGCCCATCCAGCTGGCGATGATCGGCCGGCCGTGGCCCTTGTTCATCGCGGCGACGCGCTGCGCGGTGGCGGTGGGGGCGGTCATCGCCTGCGGGGTGAGGATGACCAGCAGGCCGTCGCAGTCCGGGTGCTGCGCGACGGCGTCGAGGGCGTTGCCGTAGCGGTCGGCGTCGGCGTCGCCGAGCAGGTCAACGGGGTTGGAGTGGCTCCAGGCGGCGGGCAGCACCTTGTCGAGCGCGGCGCGGGTGTCGGGGGTGAGCTCGGCGAGGCGTCCGCCGCCGCGGATCAGGGCGTCGGTCGCCAGCACGCCGGGGCCGCCGGCGTTGGTGAGCACCATGAGCCTGGGGCCGCGCGGGCGGGGCTGCTTGGCGAGCACCTCGGCCATGTCGAAGAGGCTCTCGATGCTCTCGACGCGCAGCACGCCGATGCGGCGGAAGGCGGCGTCGAGCACCTCGTCGCGGCCGACGAGCGAGCCGGTGTGCGACGCGGCGGCCTTGGCGCCCTCGGGCGAGCGGCCGGGCTTGATGACGATGATGGGCTTGGTCAGGGCCGCCTCGCGCGCCGCCGAGAGGAAGGAGCGCGTGTCGCCGATGGATTCCATGTAGATGAGGATCGACCCGGTGTGCGGGTCGTCGGCGAAGTAGTCGATGAGGTCGCCCCAGCCGACGTCGAGCATGGAGCCGACGGAGACAAAGGCGCTGATGCCGACCTGCTCACGGACGCTCCAGTCGAGGATGGCGGTGCCCAGGGCGCCGCTCTGGCTGAGGAAGGCGATGCGTCCGGGTGCGGGGCTGACGCCGGCGAAGGTGGCGTTGAGGCCGGCGAGCGGGCGCATGACGCCCAGGCAGTTGGGGCCGATGATGCGGAGCCTGCTCTGGCGGGCCTGTTTGACGATGTCGTGTTCGAGCTCGTCGCCGGCGACGCCTGATTCCTTGAAGCCCGCGGAGATGATGACCGCGCCGCGCACGCCCGCGGCGGCGCATTGGCCGATGACGCCCGGCACGGTGGCGGCGGGCGTGGCGATCACCGCCAGGTCCACGCGGCCGGGGATGGCGGCGACGTCGGGGTAGGCCTTGAGGCCGAGGATCTCGGTGCTGTGCGGGTTGACCGGGTAGAGGGTGAGGCCGGCGGGCGCGGAGCGGAGGTTTTCCATCAGCACGCGGCCGATGCTGCCGGGCCGCTCGGTGGCGCCGATGACGGCGACGGAGCGCGGCGCGAAGAAGGCGTCGAGCGGGCGTCGGTGCCTGGGTTCGGGTTTGGGGTCCGTGCCTGCGCTCATGCTGGTCCCCTCGGCCGGGAGAGTGCGCCGATGGGGGATGATACACGCGGGGTTGGCGGGGAATCCGCGGCGGGCTGCTTTGACTGATCTGTCTCTTCCCATAGCCCCCGGCGGACAGCATTATTCATCGGGGTGAGGGCAGAACCGCGATGGCGTGGCCCCGGACGTACCGGCGGCCTATTGGTCATTGCAACAAAACGCGGAGGTGTCAGCCACGAGCGGAACGATGAAAAAGGTGACCGCGATGCCCTTAATGGGGGCCGTATTTGTCCCAGTTCTTGTCCCAGTCACTGGGACAAATAAAACCGCCTTCCGTAAGTCGCATAAAGATGCGGGCTTGCGGAAGGCGGTCTGGGAAATACGGAGAGGGAGGGATTCGAACCCTCGGTACGGTTACCCGTACACACGATTTCCAGTCGTGTTCCTTCAGCCGCTCGGACACCTCTCCAAGGCTGCGGGCTCGGCCGATGCCGAGTCGGAGTATCGTATTGAGATTCCCCTGGTTGTAAAGGATGCGCTTGTGACGGACGAGATGGCCGGGCGCGGCGTCGCACTTGCGGGGCTGCTGGTGGTGGACAAGCCGATCGGCTGGTCGTCGATGGACGTGGTGCGGCGCGTGCGCCGCGCGGCGGGTGGGGCGAAGACCGGGCACTGCGGGACGCTCGACCCGCTGGCGACGGGCGTGGTGGTCTGCTGCCTGGGGTCGGCGACGCGGCAGGTTGATCGGCTGATGGGGATGGCTAAGCGTTACGAGGCGGAGGTGGACCTGTCGGCGTTCACGGCGACCGACGACCGCGAGGGGGCGCGCGAGGAGGTGGCTGTCGCGACGCCGCCCGACGAGGCGGCGGTGCGGGCGGCGCTGGCGGGGTTCATCGGGTTGGTTGAGCAGGTGCCGCCGGCGTTCAGCGCGGTGCACGTGGATGGGGAGCGGGCGTACAAGCTGGCGCGCAAGGGCAAGCCTGTGACGATCGCGGCGCGGACGGTGCGGATCGACGGGATCGAACTGGTGTCTTACCGCTGGCCGATGGCGCAACTGCGGATCGATTGCGGGAAGGGGACGTACATCCGGAGTCTGGCGCGCGACCTGGGGAAAGTGCTGGGGACCGGCGGGCACCTGGCGGCGCTGCGGCGGACGGCGGTGGGGGTTTATGACCTGTCGATTGCGGTGACGGAGGAGCGTTTGTCGCGGCCGATCGGGCAGGGGGATTTGTTGGCGGTGCCGGGGCCGGGGTGAGTTATGAAGAAGGGAATGCTGGGACGCTAAGCAGCTAGCGGCGGGCGGCGAAGTACATTTCTAAAAGGCATCGGGGTCGGGTTCGGGGGGAGGCGTTTTGCGGCGGTAGGCGAGGCGCATGCCTAGGAGGCCGATCTCGAAGAGGAGCCAGAGTGGAACGGCCATGAGGGTGAGGTTAAACGGGTCGCCGGTGGGCGTGAGGAGCGCGGCGGCGATGACGCAGGCGAAGACGACGAATTTTCTGGAGTAGGCGAGCCGCGCGGGATCGATGAGCTTCGTCCAGCCCAGGACGACCATGCCGACGGGGAGTTGGAATGCGATCACGATGGCCAGCATCATGAAGCCGACGAAGCCCATGTATTCGTCGATCTCGATGAGGGGGTGGATGAGTGAGGGGATGGGCATGGCGACGACGCGGAATTGACCGCCCATGCGGATGCGCAACTCATTTTCCGGGACCTTGATCCAGGCCTGTCCCTCGGCGGCGTCGGCCGGGTCGTGCGACAGGACCGGGAGGGAGACGGGCTGGGTGGTCGCGGAGGGCTGGGTGGTGGACGGTGGCGCCTGACGCGGGGGCGTGCCGTTCATCCAATCCATCATGTCGCGAGTCCAGTTGGGCATGACGCCCATCATGGTTTCAATCGGGAGAGGCTTTTCGGTGGAGGGCGTGGGGTAGGTGGTGGCAAAGGAGATGAGGAACATCAGCGCCAGCGGGAGCATGATGTAGTAGAGGAAGAGCACGCCGAGCGCGGCCATGATGGCGCTGAAGGGGGCGAGGAAGATGACGACGCGTTGCTCGGTGACGTAGAGGCCCGCGGCGACGAACTTCCACGCCTGGTACATGATCCACGGGGCCGAGAGGATGAGGCCCGCGATGACGCCGATCTTCATGTAGAGGGTGAAGCCGGTCATGACGCTGACGGCGATGGTCTCGACGGGCAGGCCGGCGTTGCGCTGGGCGTGTGCGAGGGGGACGACGAGCCAGCCGACGATGTCCTGGCAGTAGTAGAAGCTCACGCAGCAGGCGACCGCCAGGCCGTAGAGCGCGTAGATGATGCGTCGGCGGAGTTCTTCGAGGTGCTCGCCGAAGCCCATGGTGGCGTCGTCGGGGTTTGTGGGTTTGGGTCGCGCCATGTGAGGGTGATTGTAGGGGGAAGAGGGGAGGGGACGCTAAGCCGCGAGCGGCGTCAGGGGAGCAGGAGCATCGCGTCGCCGTAGGAGTAGAAGCGGTAATTCTCGCGCACGGCGAGGCGGTACCACTCCAAAAGCCGCGGTACGCCGACGCCCGGCAGCGCGGCGACCAGCGCCAGCAGCGTCGAGCCGGGCAGGTGGAAGTTGGTCATCAGCGTGTCGGTGAAGCGGAACGCGAAGGCGGGGTTGCCGGGCGTGATGAAGAGGCGGGTGTCGGCGGAGAAACCGGTGGGGGGAAGGTCGCGCCAATTTTCAGGGAGGCTTTCGAGGGCGCGGGCGGTGGTGGTGCCCACGACGAGCAGGGGCCGGCGCGTGTCGCGGGCTTGCCGCAGCTTATCGAGGGTCTCGTGGGGGACGTGCAGTGATTCGCTGTGGATGGGGTGGTCCTCGACGCGTTGGGTGCGGACGGGGGCGAAGGTTCCCAGGCCGACGTGGAGCGTGAGTTCGGTGCGTGTGACGCCGAAGGTGTCGAGTGCGTCGAGGAGCTCGGGGGTGAAGTGCAGGCCTGCGGTGGGAGCGGCGACGGAACCGGGGTCGCTGGCGTACACGGTGTTGTAGCGGCTGCCATCGTCGGCGGCGGATTCGGGCTCGCTACGGTTCTTGCGGGCTTTGAGGATGTAGGGCGGCAGGGGGGTGGCGCCGATGCGCTCGAGCAGCGCGAGGGTGTCGAGCGGGCCGTGCAGGCGGGCGCGCCACTCGCCGGCGTCGATGCGCGCGATCAGTTCGAGGTGTGAGTCGGCGTCGAGCGTGACCTGTTCGCCGGGCGTGAGCGTGCCGCGCGATTCGAGCATGACCAGCCATTCACACGCGGCGGGGGAGGCGAGGTAGAGCCCGCGCACACGGCCCCGCGTGCCGCGCCGCACACCCTCGAAACGCGCGGGGAGCACGCGCGTACGGTTGAACACCATCACCGGTTTCGCGGGGAGCGCCGCGAGCACGCCGGGCAGGTCTCGGACCCGCAGGTGCTCGATGCGGTTCGCGGCACGGTGGATCACCATCAGCCGCGCGGCGTCGCGAGGCTCGGCGGGCTGCGTCGCGATCCGCTCGGGCGGCAGGTCGTAATTCAGTTCATCCAGTTGCATGCGCGCGCGTCTCGGGTGGGCATCGTAGCTCGGATGTTCGGCCCCAACCGGGGCTCGCGGGGGCATCGCCGTGTTGCCCCGCCGCAACAGCCCGCGTCCCCGGCATAACCGGTGAAACCCGACCCCCGCCGTAACACCCGTAAAACGCGGGTTCTGTGGGGGTTTGCCGTCTCGAACCACACCCGGCGCACCGCTCGCCGCCCGTGGTGTGTGCACATCCACGGCAACTGCAATCTGACCATCAAGCGGATCCACGAGCAGCAGCGGCGTGACCGGTTGGGGATCACCAATCTGGTCGAACGCCTGGTGGAAGAAAACCGTCGGCCCCTGAGCTGCCGGGAATTGGCGATCGGCCGGGTGCACCTGAGCCCGGCGTTGTATGAGGCGTATCTGCGCTGCCACCCTGCTGATCAGTTCGACCAATCACTACAACCCCCCCCGGCGCACAACCGTTGGCCCGTCATGCGGCTGCCCGCTGGTTTGTTTCCCCTGGGGCTGGCCCTCGCCGGGGATACGCCCCGGCCGCGACCGGTCGCTCATCTTGCCCCGCCCCCATCCCGACGGGGCCGGCTCATCGATGTTTTTGCCTGATTTGACGCGGCATTCCGGCTCGTCAAAAAAAACCATCGACCGCCGAACCCGTCGTGAACCAGTGCCGTATAAATGAGTGTTGAAAGTATCCGGCCGCCACCCTCCGGATACGCATGCACTCCCTCAGACCTGCCCGCTGCCGGGTTTTCTGCCACCCACCCGCAGCGGGCGGTTCTGTTTAATTTCCTATAGCCCCCGGCTCGCAGCATTATTCATCATGTGCGGCGTCCTTGGGAAATACTTGCGTTTTATCGTTGATCGCGCCAAATAGGGAGAGGCTGAGCGGTGCAGCCGTGAATTGTGCAGACGTAAGTACTTGCGCCATGCAATCGGCGGCTTGATGAATAATGCTGCGAGCCGGGGGCTATGGGCATCGCCGCGAGCCGGCCGTCGCTGTTGGGGAGCAGGCCCTTCATGTGCTGCCAGGCGACCCAGCGGAGGTGGCGTTCCTTATAGAGCTCGGTGCCCGAGCAGAGGCCGGGGTTCTCGTTGTGGAACCGGCGGCGGGCGAGCAGGTCGCCCTTCTGCGGGTCGTGGTTCCACGTCGGGGCGGTGGGCTCCTCCGTACGGCCGCTGTAGAGCTTGACCATGTAGCGGGTTTTCTTGCTGGTGTTGGGCGAGGCGGTGTGCCAGAGGTCGTAGTGGGTGATGGCGAGCGTGCCGGCGGGGACGGTGAGGCCGAGCTGGTGGCGGAAGTTGCCGTAGTTGGCCATGCGGTCGGTCGGCGTGTTCCAGAAGTGCGTCGCGGGGACGACGTAGGTCGGGCCCATGTCGGGCGTGACGGTCTGGGGGTAGTACATGATGGTCAGGCGGCGGACCTGGTGGTGGCGGATGTTGACGTCGTCCTGGTGCCAGAAGACGCCGCCGCCGCCGGGCGGGGTGGCGTGGCAGAACCAGCCGAAGTTACGGAAGGCCGCGCCGATCAGGCTGGCCATCGCGCCTCTGACCTCCGGGTGGTCGAACACCTCGCGCGTGGCCGGGGCGCGGTTGAGCGTCTCCTCGGCGTAGGGGTCGTTCTCCAGGTCGATGTTCGGCGTGCCGTTCTTGTCGAACTGGGCGCAGACCTCCTCGTTCAGCCCCGGGCGGAAGGTGGGCTGGATCAGCAGGTAGCCCTGGATGATGAACGTGACGACCTGGTCGTCGGTGAGCAGGAATTTTTTGTCAATCATCGAACGCCTCCAGCTTTTCGAGGATGAACTGGTAGCCCAGGATGTGCAGCTCGCGGTCGTCGAGCGGGGCGGTCTGGTTGGGGAAGGAGATGACCCGCCAGCCGTCGAGGATCGCGTCGTACACGGAACGATAGGGCAGCTCCGGGTCGGCGGACACCTGCGGGGGATCGACCTTGCGGACCGGCTCGCGCGGGGCGGCGGCGATGACCAGGGCGTAGGTGCTCATGCCGTTGGCGGTGAGGTAGAGGAGGCGTTGGCGGAGCACGCCCTTGCCGCTGACGATCTTCGCCAGCGCGTCGAGGTCGGCTTCGCCGAGCGCACCGGCGCGGGCCTTGGTGCGGGCGCTCTCGATCCAGGCCTGGAGTTTTTCCGGTGTGGCGGGCATCGTCGCTCCTGTCCGTGGCGGGAACCCCGAGGGGGCATTATGCACGGTCGGGCGGTGGGCTGCATTGAAATGGGTAGCCGGGTTCACTGCAGTGCATGAATAGGCCACGTCATCATCATCACCAAAACCTCCACCAAGGTTTCGGTGTCCGTGTTTGTGTCCGCGTCTGTGTCATGTCCGAAGCGACAGCGTCCCTCGGAATGTCCTCGCCGCTCTGCTCGTCATACAACGACCAGCCGAGGTGGTCGGCAATCAAGAAGGCGGTCGGGAAATAGTCACGCTCCGGCCTCTTGCCGAGGAATGCGTATGGAACGTGCAACCGAATGCAGTTGATGGTGTCGGAAGTCTCGCTGACCTCCTCAATCCAATTACCATCTGCATCCACAACCTCCAAAGAAATTTCCATCCGACGGTTCGGCTTTTCTTCCAACACGAACAGCGAGCGGTCAACAGCCGCAATAAATGGAAGCAGAGCGATAAATGCCTCGAGCGGCTCTCGGGGAACGCTCCGCGAGAACTTCTCGTCTGGCCGTATGGTGAGGTCATAGCTCATAGTGTGTGCATGCCCTAACACTGTTTATTTGCCGGCCGCGAGCAGCACCCGTCTCCCGCGCGCCAGCACAAGAACGCCCGACGGAACCAGAAACAACGCCACCGCGATCTGCCAGTACCGCCACCAGGGCTGAAACGTGGACGCAAGTGAAACAGGACTAATGACCGGTGCACGCGAGATGCACCAGCAGACCGCGAACCACGCCGACGCTAAGGCCAGTCCGAGCAAGGCAGCCAAGAGGATGTTTCGGATTGGAAAGCGCATGTCAGGCACACAGCGTGTCGGCGTTCCGCGTCGAACGCCGGAGGGAGCTTGGAAGGCGTCCGACAATTTCGTCCGCTGTAATATCATTTTAGCCGGCTAACTGCGGCTGATGGGGTGAGGGCGCGAGGTCATCGCTGCCGGGAGATTGTCCAAGCGGTCACCCCGAGAAGGACGATCACCAGCGTGAGAACCAGTGAGGCGATCCCGGCGGTAACGGAGCCCGCATCGATTGCGCGTGCGATAAAGCAGGCATCAACGAAAGTGAACAGGATGGCGAGGGCACGCAACGCCCGCCAGTCACGCGACGTCTCTTTGCCGGTCAGGTGGATAAGTTTCATAGCGCCCCAACATTGAAGCTCAGCGGCCCGGCACGCGGGACGTGGCTTCGTTAGACGACGCGGTTACGCGGCGACCTTCCAGAACGCCGCAGGCGCTTCGACCAGCCAACGGCCGACCAGATCGCGGTCCAGAACAGAGCCGGAACCCAGCCACCAAGGATGGCGGCTGCTACACCTAAGCCGCCATCGTGGTCGGGACGGGCCGATGAATAGAGCGCGCCGGCAAATATCGCTCCGTAGCAAATCAGAAAGCCACTGACGACCGCCAACGCGAACGATGCTTTGTGGCGAGAACGAAGGATAGTCCACGGCGGAATCAGGCCGGCGACTGCCACGAAGCCAAGTTGGACAAGGGCTACAACCATTGTTGCCTAACGACCCAAGCTCAGCGGCCCGGCCAGCAAGACGCGTGGATTGTAACCGGAGGGCGATGGCCGGGTTCGGTGAACCGTCT
The DNA here is from genome assembly GCA_021413865.1 of Planctomycetota bacterium. Lineage (GTDB taxonomy): Bacteria > Planctomycetota > Phycisphaerae > Phycisphaerales > Phycisphaeraceae > JAIOPN01. The sequence continues at coordinate 87,704 of JAIOPN010000006.1, forward strand.
TCCACGGGTTGCGCTGCGCCCGCGAAGACACGGGCTGCGCTCCACCCGTGGCTACAATCCGCCGCCCCATTCGGGGCGGAAGAGGGAAAGATCACCGCGCCGCAAAAATCACCGCGCCGCGTCGATCCGCGAGCGCAGGTTGTCCATCACGTTCATGAAGTTGATGTAGCTGTCGTAGGGCGACTCGTACGGGTTGAAATACTTGTGCACGTCGCCGTCCGCGAAATACTTGGTGCACATGTAATAGAAGTGATCGCTCGTGGTCAGCTTCCGCCAGTCGTTGAGCAGCACCGCGTCGCCCGTGGCCTTAATCGGCTGCTCCAGCTTGTACAGCTCGTGCAGGGCGTTGGACTGCATCGCGTTGCCTAGCCAGGCGGAGAGGTCGCGCTCGGTGTCCGCCCAGGAGATCATGTGCGGCACGTCGTAGTCGCCGACCGGCGTGATCGTGTTGACGCACTCGGCGGGGGTCTTGAAATCATTGCCGGACTTGAGCACCTCCTCGGGCAGCTTGGCGAGGAAGTCGAAGATGCCGGTGTCCGCCCACTGGTGCTCGCCGAAGGTTTCGTAGTCCATGAAGAGGTTGCAGACGAACCCGTCGCCGTTGATCTGGCTGACCCACTTGGCGAACTTCTCGGTGGTGAGCGGCCACTCGGACCAGCCGCGGTTGGAGAAGCGGAAGGCGATGTCGTCGCTGAGGCGGTAGTTCTTGAGCATCAGCTTGACGGCCCGGGTCGCCGGGGGCCAGTAGAGGTAGTTCGGTGAGCGGTAGCCCAGGATGTGGTCCGCCCCCTCGCAGATCACGCCCTTGTATCCGCCTAATCCCGCGACGTGGTGCGCCACCTCGTTGCTGTAGATCAGCTCCGTGTTGCGGAAGACCGTGGGCGTCTGGCCGAACAGCTCACGCACGAGGTTCGAGTGCAGCTCGACCTGGGCGTTGAACTCGTCGCGGCTGTAGAGGAAGGAGAGGCTGTGGTGGTAGGTCTCGCTCAGGAACTCGCAGCAGCCCGAGTCCGACAGCTTCTTGAGCAGGTCGATCACCTCGGGGCAGTGCTCGCGGAGCTGCTCGATGACGCAGCCGGTGAGGGAGTAGGAGACCTTGAATTTGCCGGCGTGCTGTTTGACGAGGTCGTAGATCAGCCGGGTGGCGGGGAGGTAGCACTTGTCGGCGACCTTCCTGAGGATCTGGGCGTTGCGCTGCTCGTCGAAATAGTTGGCGTCGGTGTCGAAGACGCTGTACCGCCGCAGCCGGAACGGCTGGTGGACCTGGAAGTAGAAGCAGACCGAAGCCATACGCACCCCTGACGTTGTATCGCGCGACCCTGCGTCGAGAGGCCCCATTGTTGTCCGGCGGCGCGGGCAATGCAATCGCGTGTCTCTCTCCCACAAGGGGAGAGGGGCCGCCTCCGCCCCACGCCCATTCTCCCTTATCTATACTGTGCGGCTCGCCGGACCGGCCCCACGCCGGCCCGCGCGACGCGGAGCCAGACCATGCCCACCAGCCGTGAAATCCGTCAGCAATACATCGACTTCTTCACGAAGAAGCACGCCCACGCCTTCGTCGCCTCCTCCCCCGTCGTCCCGCACGACGACCCGACGCTGCTCTTCACCAACGCGGGCATGAACCAGTTCAAGCCCTACTTCCTGGGCACCGCGCAGGCGCCGTGGAAGCGCGTCGCCAACACCCAGAAGTGCATCCGCGCCGGCGGCAAGCACAACGACCTGGACGACGTCGGCCGATCCCGCCGGCACCACACCTTCTTCGAGATGCTCGGCAACTGGTCCTTCGGCGACTACTTCAAAGAGGGCGCGATCGAGATGGCGTGGGAGCTGCTCACCAAGGTCTGGGGCATCGACCCGACGCGGCTGCACGTCTCGTGCTACGAGGGCGACCCGAAGGCGGGCATCCCGCGCGACACCGAGGCGGCCGACATCTGGAAAAAAGTTGCAGGCCTGCCCGAGGACCGCATCCACTACTTCGGCAAGGACAACTTCTGGGAGATGGGCGACACCGGCCCGTGCGGCCCCTGCACCGAGATCTACATCGACCGCACCCCCGACAAATCCGGCGGCCCCGAGGTCAACGGCAACGACCCGCGCGTCATGGAGATATGGAACCTGGTCTTCATCCAGTTCAACCGCGACGCCGCCGGCAAGCTCACGCCCCTGCCCGCGCAGCACGTGGACACCGGCATGGGTTTCGAGCGCATCTGCCAGGTTCTGCAGGACAAGAGCGACAACTTCGGCATCGACCTCTGGTCGCCGATCTTCGACGCCATCGCCGCCGCCACGGGGCACAAGTACACCGGGAAATTCACCGCGACCAACAGCGTGGACGCCGCCGCCGAGTCCGCCGACCCGCAGCTGCGGACGGATATTGCGTTCCGCGTGATCGCCGACCACGTGCGCTGTGTGACGTTTGCGTTGACCGACGGCGCGGTGCCGTCGAACGAGGGGCGCGGGTACGTGCTGCGGCGGATTTTGCGGCGAGCGGTGCGGTTCGGCCGGCAACAGCTCGGGGCGCAGGGGACGTTCATCCACAAGCTCGTGTCGGTGATCGTGGAAGCGATGGGCGACACGTTCCCGGAGTTGCGCAAGAACCCGCAACGCGTGGTGGAGTTGATCAAGGAGGAAGAGGAGTCATTCGGGCGAACGCTGGATCGTGGTATTCAGTTGTTTGAACGGGCTGCAATAGAAGCCATCATCCGGTCTCCCCAAGTGCTGACGGCTGGTGGGCCAACGCGTCACATTCGCGACGACGGTATTCCGCCGGAATCTGTGGCGTATGTAGGTGTTGGGAAATTGGACGAAAAGCGTAAGCAGGTCACCATTCCGCAAGGCGTGGAAGGACAGATCAAGGCGATGCAGGAAATCGGCGTTACCACGGCCGTCATCACTGCCGAAGACGCCTTCCGCTTGCACGACACCTACGGCTTCCCGCTCGACCTCACGCAGGTCATGGCCGCCGAGCGCGGCATGACCGTCGATGTCGAGGGCTTCGGCATCCTCATGGAAAAGGCGCGCGAGCAGGCGCGCTCCGGCGGGGCGGAGGAGGGCGGCGTCAACGTCCACGAGGCGCTGGTCAACCTCACGCAGCACGCGAAGCTCCCCGAGACGCACTTCGTCGGTTACGAGCACGTCGAGCTGCGGGAGAAGACGGCCTGCCGGCTCTTCGCGCTGCACGGGCACGAGTTCAAGGCCACGCCCCGCGCCAAGGCGGGCGACAGGCTCGCCGTTGTGGTCGGCCGCACGCCGTTCTACGCCGAGTCCGGCGGACAGGTCGGCGACGTCGGCACGATCACCAGCGACCGCGACGGGCGTTTCCGCGTCGAGGACACGCAGAAGATCGGCGACATCTTCTTCCACATCGGCGTCGTCGAGCGCGGCGAGTTCATCGAATCCCCCGCCGGCTCCCCCGAGGGCGTACAGCTCACGCTGAGCGTGGACAAGACCCGCCGCGCCAAGGTCATGGCCAACCACACCACGACGCACGTCATGAACCGCGCCCTCCGGGCCCACGTGAGCAAGACCGCCGACCAGCGCGGCTCGCTGGTGGATGATGAGAAGCTGCGTTTCGACTTCTCGCACAACGCCGCCGTGACCGCCGCGCAGATCGAGGCGGTGGAGAAGATGGTGAACGCGGACATCGCCGCGAACCTGCCGGTTTATACCGATTACGCCCCGCAGGAGCAGGCGCTGAAGATCACCGGCCTGCGCGCGGTGTTCGGCGAAAAATACCCGCCCAAGGTGCGCGTCGTCTCCGTCGGCGTGCCGGTGAAGGACCTGCTGAGCGACCCGGGCAGCGAGAAGTGGGCGAGCGTTTCGATCGAGTTCTGCGGCGGCACGCACATGGCCAGGACCGGCGACGCGAAGGGTTTTGCGATCATCGCCGAGGAGGCGGTCGGCAAGGGCGTCCGCCGTATCACCGCCCTGACCGGCGAGTCGGCGAAGGCGTCCGTGACGCACGGCGAATCGTTTTTGAATCAGGCGCGTGGATTGAAGGGCGCATCCGCCGATACCCTGCCCGCCGCGATCGCCAAGATCACCGCCGCCGTCGGCTCGGGGGCTCCGCTGCCCACCGCGCTGCGCGCCAGGCTCAACGCCGAGATCGCGGAACTGCAGAAGATCGTCAAGGAATACGAAAAAGAAAAGAGTAAGGGGATGGCCGCAACGATTGTCCAAGAGGCGCGCCAAGCCGCTGAAATATTCAAAGGTGGTCCTATTTTCGTCCACAAATTCACTGGAGGCGATGCCGAATCCCTAAAGGCAGCGCTTGACGTGTTGCAAGCAAAACTGCCCGGAACAGCAGTGTTCGCAGGCACTGCTTCGCAAACCACCGTGAGCTTCATCGCGAGTGTTCCCCAGGAGTTGATCAAAAAGGGCTTGAAAGCCGGCGATTGGGTTAAGGAAGCCGCAAAGGTGACGGGCGGCGGCGGTCGCCCCGACATGGCCCAGGCTGGGGGCAAAGACCCGGCGAAGCTGGATGAGGCGCTCGAAGCGGCGAGGAAGTTCGCGGCTGGAAAGGTTTAGCTTATTGAAGCTACAATGGGTGTAATGAACGAAATCCCTATCCATCTGCACATTGAACCGCTCGAAGAGGGCGGGTTTGTCGCCACGAGCCGTGACGTGCCGGGCCTGGTCGCCGAGGGGCGCAGCGTTACCGAGGCCGTCGAACTTGCGCAGGGGCTGGCACGGAAGATCGTCGAGTCGTGCCTCGAACACGGCGATCCCTTACCGCCGATCTTTGCCGAGAAACTCAAGGGCCTGCAGGGCCCGATCGACCTTCTCGTTCCCGTAGGCGTTCACTGATGGGCCGGTTTTCGGGGTTCAAATACCGAGAGGTTGTCCGTCGGCTGCGTGCCTTCGGGTATGAGTTTGATCGTCCCGGCCCCGGCAGCCACGAGGTCTGGCGCAACCCGCAGACCGGCCGAAAGGTGACCGTTCCTCATCACGCCAAGGACATGGCCGAGGGCACGCTCCGCGCAATCCTGCGTGAAGCGGCCATTGACCCCGAGGCCTTTCTCAAGGCCTGAACCGGCTTGCGAAACCCGGGCAATCACGCGATAACACCCAACCCAATATCCCGGGACGTGAGTTCCCGATCTATTACGCTCTTATTCCCAAGGTCTTTTTCACATGGCCAACATCAACTCCAACTACCTCAAACTCAAGGCCGGTTATTTGTTCCCCGAGATCGGCCGACGCGTGAAGGCGTTTGCTGCGGCGAACCCGTCGGCGAAGATCATCCGCTGCGGGATCGGCGACGTGACCGAGCCGTTGCCGCCCGCCTGCATCGAGGCGATGCACAAGGCCGTCGATGAGATGGCGAAGCGCGAGACCTTCAAGGGCTACTGCGACGAGCAGGGCTACGACTTCCTGCGCGAGGCGATCGCGCGGGACGATTACAAGTCGTTCGGCTGCGACATCGTTGCCGACGAGGTGTTCGTCTCCGACGGCTCCAAGTGCGACACGGGGAACATCCTGGACATCTTCGGGCACGACAACGTGACCGCGATGACCGACCCGGTGTATCCGGTGTACGTGGACACCAACGTGATGGCGGGCAACACCGGCGCGGCCAACGACAGGGGCGAGTACGGCGGGCTGGTTTACCTGCCCTCGACCGCCGAGAACAACTTCACCCCCGCGCTGCCCACCCGGCGCGTAGACATCGTCTACCTCTGCTCGCCCAACAACCCCACCGGTGCGGTCTTCACGCGCGACTACCTCGCCAGGTGGGTCGCCTACGCCAAGGCCAACGACACGGTAATCCTCTACGACTCGGCGTACTACGCCTACATCACCGAGGCGGCGATCCCTCGCTCGATCTACGAGGTCCCCGGCGCGCGCGACGTGGCCATCGAGTTCCGCAGCTACTCCAAGACGGCGGGCTTCACCGGCACGCGCTGTGCGTACACGGTGGTGCCCAAGAGCGTGACGGGGAAGGCGGCGGACGGCTCGCGGGTGGACCTGCACCGGCTGTGGAACCGGCGGCACACGACGAAGTTCAACGGCGTGGCGTACGTCGTCCAGCGCGCCGCCGAGGCGACACACTCGCCCGAGGGCAAGAAGCAGGTCCGCGCCACCGTCGATTTCTACATGGCCAACGCCAAGATCATCCGCGAGACGCTCACCAAAATGGGCCTGAAGGTTTACGGCGGCGTGAACGCGCCCTACATCTGGCTCAAGACGCCCGGTGGCATGAAGAGCTGGGAGTTCTTCGACAAGCTCATCAACGAGTGCAACGTCGTCGGCACGCCCGGCTCGGGCTTCGGCGCGTCGGGCGAGGGGTACTTCCGCATCAGCGCGTTCAATAGTCGTGCGAACGTCGAAGAGGCGATGGAGCGGTTCCGGACGAAGCTGAAGATATAAAACAGGTGGACCCCGACGCTTCGGAGGACCTCAGCATCGGGCTTGGCTCAAGATGCGGGCTTGGCGGTCGTTGCCCCCCGTCCGTGCTACCATTCCGCTTCTCCACGGCCGCGCCCGCCATGACCTCCATCCCTGAAAACGCAAAACCCTTCGACCCGCCGCCCGAGCCGGAGGGGGAGTCGCCCACGCTCTTTAGGCGGCTGTTCGCCTCGCTGTACTACCGCGACTACCGGTTGCTCTGGATGGGCGGCACGGTGTCGAACATCGGCTCGATGATGCAGGCCCTGGCGGTGCAGCACCTGGTCTTCTCGATGACCAAGTCGCCCGTCTGGCTGGGCTTCGACGCCTTCGCCACGTGGATCCCGATGAACCTCGTGCTGCCCTTCGGCGGGGCGCTGGCGGACCGGCTGGACCACCGCCGCGTGCTCGTCATCGGCAACCTCCTGCTGGGCCTGATCGCGGCCGTGCTGGCGGTGCTCTACTCCCTCGAGCAACTGCACGTGGTGCACCTGATCATCGCCTCGGCGCTCTCGGGCATTATCGCGGGGGTGGTGTTCCCGGCGTTCCACTCGATGGTGCCGCAGATCATCGAGCGGCGTCACCTGCCCAACGCCGTGGCGCTCAACGCCGTGCAGTTCAACCTCTCCCGCGCCCTGGGCCCGGCGGCGGGGGGGCTGGCGCTCATCCTGGGGGCGACGTGGTGCTTCGGGCTTAACGCCGCGAGCTTCGCCGCCGTCATCATCACCACCGCGATGCTCCGCTGGAGGACGCGGCACGACCACGGCCACAAGCACGGCGTGATCGACAGCGTCGTGCACGGCCTGCGCTACATCGCCTCGCGGCGCGACATCGTGCTCATCGAGGTGACCGTGACGCTCATGGCGATCGCGGTCTCGCCCCTGCTGACCATGCTCTCGGCCTACGTGGATACGTACGGCCTGCAGGAGAAGGCGGCCGCCTCCGGCCTGGCGTGGCTCATGAGCTCGTTCGGCGTCGGGGCCCTGGCCGGCGCGAGCTTCAACGCCTCGCGCGGCCACCGCGTCGTCTCGCCGTGGCTGGCGCTCCCGCTGCTCGTGGGCCTGGGGCTTGCCGAGATCGCTCTCTGGGTGCGTCCGCCGTTCTGGCCCGCCGTCATGCTCGTCGCCCTGAGCGGGACGCTCTTCATGATCGCCGGTAACAGCCTCTACGCGGCCGTGCTCGCCTCCGTCCCCCCCAAGCTCCAAGGCAGGGTGAGCAGCATCCACTTCATCTCCTTCGGCATCGGCCTGCCCGTCGGAAGCCTGCTGGCGGGCTTCATCGCCAGGGGCTGGGACATCCAGCGGGTTTTCCTCATCTATGGCGCGTCGATCCTGGTCGCCGCCTGCCTCATCGCCTGGTACGTCCGCTCGTACAAAGTGAAGTACCACATTGACGGCCACCTCGACGCGGCGGACATCGCGATAGCGACCCAGCAGGAAGGCCCCGCGTGACCACGCCGGATTCCGACGCCCACGTCGCGGAGTTCCTCGCCGCCTGCACGACGGCGTCGCTGGCGACGGTTGATGAAGAGGGGCACGCCCACGCGTGCAATGTCTGGTACGCGGCCGATGCACGACAACGGATTTTTTTCGTCTCCAACCCCGCCACCGCGCACGGGCAACACATTGCGCGCGACCCGCTCGTCGCGATGACGATCTACGCCCACGTCGCCGAGCCGTCGCAGATCCACGGCCTGCAGCTGCGGGGCCGGTGCGAGATGCTCGTGAGCGAAGCGGACCGCGCCGAGGCGATGGGTATTTACGCGGCGCGCTACCCGGCGATCGCGGCGAACGAGGTGTTCCAGCGGCGCATCGAGGCGGAGCGGTTCTACCGCGTGACGCCGGCGTGGTGGCGCTGGATCGACAACCGCCGTGGGTTCGGGTTCAAGGTGGAAAAGCAGCTGCCCGGGTGAGCAATTGTTTTTGGAATGGCGCAGTGGGGCAGGCGTCCCGCCTGCCGCTGGCCTTCCGAGGCCGGATTGAATTCAAAAACAAAGAGGCGGGCGGGACGCCCACCCCACCGGACTCGCCGTCACTTCGCGGCGGCGATTTTCGCCAGCGCGTCGTAGATGGCGTCGGGCTCGGACATGCGGCCCTCGCCGGTGGTGCGGCAGGCCTGCCAGCCGTCGTCGGGGCCGACGGTGTGGGCGCCCAGGATTTCGCGGAGCGTGGCGAGGTTGCCCTGCACGATGGGGTTGGCCCACATATCGCTGTTCATGGAGGGGGCGAGGAGCAGCGGCGTGATCTTCGGTGAGCGGGGGAGGGCGGAGGCGGTGAGGCTGACCAGGTCGTCGGTCAGGCCCGAGGCGATCTTGGCGATGATGTCGGCGGTGGCGGGGGCGATGAGCATGGCGTGGCACCAGCGCGCCAGGCCGATGTGCTGCGACTCGGGGTGGTCATCCACGTCCCAGATGTTGGTGAGGACGGACCGGCCGGTGAGGGTGCGGAAGGTCAGCGGCGTGACGAAGTGCGTCGCCGCCTGCGTCATGACGACGCGGACCGACGCGCCGGACTGGACCAGCCGGCTGACGAGGGAGGCGGACTTGTAACAGGCGATGCCGCCGGTGATGGCGACCAGGACGTTGACGCCCTTGAAGGCCTGATCGTTCTGTCGATCGGCGCGGGGCATGGCGGGGGGTTAGTCCTTGGACTTTTTGTTGTTGTCCGTGAACTCGATCGTGATCTTGCCCTCGACGACCTCCTGGACGGCGACCTCGAAGTCGTTGCGGCCGGCGCGGTCGACGAGCGGGCGGGCGCCCTCCATCAGCTCACGGATGCGGTGCTGCACCAGGGCGGTGAACTTGAACCGGCCGCCAAGCTTGTTGATGACCGAGTCGTCTTTGAGGGCTTCAATCATGGGAGGGGCTCCGTGTCGAGCCCAATAGTATAGCGGAATCGGGCGGGAGGACAAACGGCGTCTGGGCGAGTCTGGACGAGCCACGACCGTCAGGAAACGGTCTGCCCTGAAGCACCCAAGGAAAGAACCGCTCCCTGACGGTCGCGGCTCGTCCAGAGGTTCCCCTTACTTCCCGCCGCCGATGCCCTGCACCTTGAATTGCACGTCCGCCTGATAGCCAAAGAGCAGGTCGTGCAGCTCTTTCACGCCCGGGACCTTGTCGTCGGTGGTGCGGAAGTTGTGCCCCAGGCCGCCGGTGGAGATCGAGGCCTGGTAGGTGACGCGTTCGGCGGTGCCGAACATCGTGTCCTTCGCCTCGGTCAGGTTGTATTTCCGGATCACCGCCCAGACCGCGTCGAGCTGGGCATCGCTCAGGGTCGTGATCGGCTTGAAGACGCGCTGGGTCGCGTCGCGCCCGCCGGTATAGCCCAGCACGCCCTTGTCGGTCAGCTTGATGTAGGTGTAGCGGTGGTCTTTCCACGCGGTGTAAAGCTCGACGCTCAGCCGCGCGGGGCGGGCGGCGGGGCCGGCAGTTGTTGGTTCATCCTGCATGGTCGGGGTGGAGGCGCAGCCGATCCCCACGGAGAGGAACAGCAGGGAGACAACCGCGATGCGGAGATGGAGATTGGTGTGTTGCATCATCGTGGGGCCACCGGGGCGGGGTTGACCGCGGACATGGGTGACGGCGGGGCTTGAGGATTGCGGAGCGCCACCAGGCGGGTGAGCAGTTGCACGGTGGGGGGCGATTCGCCGGGGGTGGTGCGGTAGTGGTTGGTCCGGCCGAACAGGGTGACCTCCACGTCGTACATCTCGGTCGCCTTGGTCTTGCCCTGGTCGAACGCCTCGCCGCCCGGGCTGGTCGGCTCGGCGATCAGGTGGTTGTTGCTCACCAGCTCGAACAGGGCGTCGTATTCCTTGCGGGTCAGGTAGCGGGTGAAGGGGGGGTAGCGGTTGTGGTCGGCGGCGGCCCCGCGCGCCACGCCGAGCCTGCGGTTGGGCTCGACGGTCTGGAGCGACGGCTCGCGCAGCGGGTCGCGCGACTTGGCGTCGCCGCGCACGCGGAAGACGACGCTGAAATCGGTGGGCGTAGCAACGCCCACCAGCCGGGGGTCCTGGTACGGCGCGTTGCACCCTGCCGTGAGCAGGCAGAGGGCGATCAGGCGGATGAAGAGGCGGGGCGATGGCACGGCACAAGTGTAACGTGGCAAGTGACGCTAGTTTGAAATCTGATGGGTGGCTGGGGCAGAATCTTCGATGCCCCAGTCTGCTCCGAGTGTCGAACCGGGGCTTCGCAAAGCCTCAGCCCAAGCGACCCATTTCAAACCGGGACACTGCTCACGATGCATCCGCCCCGCAGTTGCCCCGGTGATTATGCCTGTTACTCTTTGCGGCGATGAAGGTCAGTCTCTCCTGGATCAACGAGTACCTGGACCGCCCGATCACCGCCGACGAGGCGGAGACGCTGCTCACCGCGCAGGGCACGCCGATCGAGACGCGCGAGCCCGTCGCCGGCGGAGCTGACGTGATGCTCGATGTCGAGGTCACCAGCAACCGCGCGGACTGTTTCTCGCACGTCGGCGTGGCGCGGGAACTGGCGGCGGGGTCGGGACGAAAGCTCCGCGAGCCCGACGCGAAACTCCCCCCCGCGTCCGGCGATCCGGTCGAAAAACTCACCGGCGTCGCCAACGAACGGACCGACCTCTGCCCCGTTTACACCGCGCGGGTCATCCGCGGCGTGAAGGTGGGTCCGAGCCCGGCGTGGCTGGTCAAACGGCTTGAAGCGATCGGCCTCCGCTCCGTCAACAACGTCGTGGACGTGACGAATTTTGTTCTGATGGAGTTGGGTCAGCCGCTGCACGCATTCGACATGGCGCGGCTCGGCGGGGAGAGGATCGTCGTCCGCGCCGCCCGCGAGGGGGAGCCCTTCGAGGCGATCGACGGCACGAAACACAAGCTGCGCGGCGACATGCTGGTCATCGCGGACGAGTCCAGGCCCGTCGCGCTGGCGGGCGTGATGGGCGGGATCAACAGCGAGGTGAAGGCCACGACGGTGGACGTGCTGCTGGAGTCGGCGCGGTTCGACCCGCTCTGCATCCGCCGTGCGAGCCGGGCGCTGCGGTTGGCGAGCGATTCGAGCTACCGTTTTGAGCGCGGCGTCGATCCGGCGGGCGTGGAATTGGCGAGCCGGCGGGCCGCGAAGCTGATCGTGGAGCTGGCGGGCGGGACATTGGCCCCGGGCGTGATCCGCGTGGGTGAAATAGAGCCCAAGCCGCGCGGCGTGACCATGCGCGTCGCGCGCTGCAACGCGATCCTGGGATTGAGTCTTCCTGACGAGCGCATCGTTGAGTTGCTGGATCGGCTCGGCCTCTCGCCCAAACTCGACGGCGGCGTGGTGGCCTGTGCCGTGCCCACGTTCCGCCTCGACCTGCACCGCGAGGTGGACCTGATCGAAGAGGTCGCCCGGCTGCACGGGCTGGACCATATCCCGGTCCGCGAGCGGATCGAGATCGTCGCCCGCGCGCCGCAGCCGGTGATCGAAGCGCGGCAGGTCCTGAACCAGTCGCTCATCGCCCACGGGTTCCACGAGACGGTCACGTTCAGCTTCGTGAACCGCCGGCACGGCGAGGCGTTCCTGCCCGCCGGCGCGGCGGCGGTGGAGGTGGACGACGAGCGCCGCAAGGCGGAGCCCACGCTGCGCCCCTCGCTCGTGTCGAGCCTGCTGGTCTGCCGCAAGGCCAACCAGGACGTGGGCAACGCGGGCGTCCGCCTCTTCGAGTCGGCGGCGGTCTGGTGCCGTCGCGGGGAGAAGATCGACGAGCGCCGCACGGTCGGCCTGCTCATGGACGTCAGCGATGCGCAGCAGGGCGTACGCGCCCTGCGCGGCGCGATCGAGGAGACCCTCGCACGGTTGGGCGGCGACGTGGCCGTGACGTTCGAGCCGGTCGATCGGCCGTGGCTTTCCGTCGGGGCGCGGGTGCTGGTGGACGGCAAGGAGGTCGGCGTGATGGGCGCGGTCGCGCCGGCGACGCAGAAGTTGTTCGACCTGCAATCGAGCGTCGCCGCCGCCGAATTGGATTTAGACAATCTGCTCTCGCTCTACCCGCCCAGGCGGGCCCTGCGGTCGCTCGCCCGTTTCCCGGGCATCGAGCGGGACCTGTCTGTCGTGGTGGACGAGTCGGTCGCGTGGGACCGGGTGCGCGGGGAGGTGGAGTCGCTCAGGCCGGCGCTGATGGAGGAACTGCGGTTCCTCGTCACCTACCGCGGCAAGCCGATCCCGCCGGGCCGCAAGAGCGTGAGCTTCCGCATGGTCTTCCGCGATCCGCAGGCGACGCTGCGCCACGAGCAGGCGGACGGGCAGGTTGCGTCGGTGATCGAGAAGCTGAAGAGTTCGCTGGGCGCCGAGCTGCGCACCTGATTATTCCCTCGGTTCCATTCAGAATAGAAAGGCTCCTTTCATGGCGGACAAAGAACTGCGGGCGGTGCTGGTCGGCTGCGGCGGGATGGCCAACGCGTGGATGAAGAACGCGCTGGAGATGCCCGGCCTCAGGCTCGTGGGACTGGTGGACATCAACCCGACCGCCGCCCGCGCGATGGCGGAGAAGTACCAGCTCCCCGCCGAGGTCGTCTTCCCGACGCTCAAGGCGGCGCTGAAGAAGACCAAGGCGGAGGTGGTGTTCGACGTGACCATCCCCGCCGCGCACGACAAGGTGGTGATCGAGGCGCTCAAGGCGGGCTGCCACGTGCTGGGCGAGAAGCCCATGAGTGACACGCTGGCGAAGGCGAAGAAGATGGTCGCCACCTCGAAGCGAGCCCGGCGTACTTATGCCGTGACGCAGAACTACCGCTACACGCCGCAGACCGCCAGCGTCTCCTCGTTCCTCCGCCGCGGCGGGGTGGGGCGGATCGAGGAGGTCCACGCCGACTTTTTCATCGGCGCCCACTTCGGTGGCTTCCGCGACATGATGGCGCACCCCCTTCTATTGGACATGGCCATCCACACCTTCGACGCGTGCCGCTTCCTCACCGGCGCGGACCCGGCCAACGTCTATTGCCACGCCTACAACCCCAAGCGCTCCTGGTACAAGGGGGCCGCCTCGGCGTCGGCGATCTTTGAGATGTCCAACGGGCTGGTCTTCAACTACCGCGGTTCCTGGTGCGCCGAGGGGCTCAACACCCCCTGGGGCAGCCACTGGCGCATCGTCGGCGACAAGGGCTCGCTCACATGGGACGGCGGCGACCAGGTCCGCTGCCAGACGATCAAGCCCGGAGGCAAGCACGCCTTCGTCAGCGAGATGCAGGACATCAACGTGCCGCAACTGCAACTGGCGCACTCGGGCCACGCGGGGGTCATGAGCGAGTTCCTCGGCTGCATCCGCAACCGCCGCAAGCCCTCGACCATCTGCGACGACAACATCAAGAGCCTGGCGATGGTTTTCGCGGCGGTGGAGAGCGCCAGGACCAAGAAACGCGTGAAGGTGAAGTGGTGAGACGCGGTAACCGACCCTGTCGAAGTAGCCGATAATTAGGCTCGTACACCGCAGGAGCCGTCGATGGATGTGGCGAGCATGCGCAAGGCTGACCGCTGGCTGGGGGTGCCGGCGTGCTGGGCATTGACGTTGTGGCGCCGGCTCACGTCGCGCGCCGCGCCGTCGCCCGCCAGGCCGACCCGCATCCTCTTCGTGAAGCTCGCCGAGCAGGGCTCGACCGTCCTGGCCGCCGCCGCCATCCGCGAGGCCGTCCGCCGTGTCGGGCGGGAGAACGTCTTCTTCCTCGTCTTCGAGAAGAACCGCTTCATCCTCGACGTGATGGACCTGATCCCGCGCGGCAACGCCGTCACGATCAACGACCGCTCGCTCTGGGGCACGCTGTGTGGAGCGCTGGGGGCTGTGCGTCGCATGCGGTCGCTGAAGATCGACGCCGTCATCGATATGGAGTTCTTCGCCCGCTCGTCGGCGGCGATGGCATTCCTCTGCGGGGCGAGGTGGCGCGTCGGCTACCACGCGTTCCACGGCGAGGCGGCCTACCGCGGCGACCTGATGACCCACCGCCTGAGCTTCAACGCCCACCAGCACACCAGCAGCGCCTTCCTCTCCATGGTGATGGCGTTGGACGCGAGGATCGAGCAACTGCCCGCGCTGGACTTCACCGTGCCACGCAAGCCCGACCCGCTCCCCGCGTTCGAGCCGTCGCCGGGCGAGGCCGATGCGGTCGCCGCGCTGCTGCGCAGCGCGGGGGTGAAAGAGGGCGCGGCCCTCGTGCTGTTCAACGCCAACTGCAGCGATCTTCTGCCGCTGCGCCGCTGGCCCTCGGAGCGGTACGTCGAGCTGGCGAAACAGTTGCTAGGCGCGCGGCCGGACGTCGCCATCGCATTCACCGGTGCGCCCGACGAGGCCGCCGCCGCCGTGGAACTCGTTGGGCAGATCAACAGCCCGCGCTGCGTCAGCCTCGCGGGCAAGACCACGCTGCGGCAGCTCCTGGTGCTTTACGGTCTGTCGCGTGTGCTCGTCACCAACGACAGCGGCCCGGCACACTTCGCGGCACTCACGCCCATCCACGTCGTCGTGCTCTTCGGCCCCGAGACGCCTGCGCTCTTCGCCCCCATCAGCCCGCGCACCCACGCCCTCTGGGTCGGCTTGGCGTGCAGCCCCTGCGTCAACGCCTACAACGACCGCCAGTCTTCATGCAGGAATAATCTGTGCATGCAGCGCATCACGATGGATGAGGTGCTCGCCAAGGTGACGGGCGTCCTGGATGCCCCGGATTCCCCGGCGGAGGCCCGCGTTTGAGCGATCCCCCCCCGAGCGCGCCGGTGCGAGAGCGACCCTTCGCGGTGCTTCTGATCGCCGCGCTCGCCGCCGCCTGCGCCGCGGGGGTGTATCTCCGCTCGCTCTCGGGTGATTTTGTTTTCGATGACGTGGCCGTCATCCGTGACGCCGCTTATCTCCACGACATGTCGAACTGGCCGGACGTCCTGACGTTCCACGTGATGTCGCAGGACGTGGTGGACTTCAACCGCCCGGTGCAGGTCGCCTCGCTCATGCTCGACGCGACGATCTGGGGGAAGAACCCGTTGGGGTATCGGCTGACAAACCTGCTCCTGCACGCGGTGTGCACGTTCCTCACCGTGGTGTTACTGGCGCGGCTGCTGCGTGAGGGGCGGACGCCGGCGGGGCGCGACGCGGCAGTGACGCCGCTGGGCGTGGCGGAGCTGGCGGGTCTCTTATTGGCCGGGCTGCTGTTCGCGCTGCACCCGGTGATGGTCGAGGCCGCCGCCGTGCCGAGCAACCGGAAGGATCAGTTGGCGACGCTGTTTGTCCTGTTGTCGATGCTGGCGGCGATCCGTTTCCGCGCCGTGATGACGCCGAGAAACATCGTGCTGGTCATCACCTGCCTCTTCTGCACGCTCCTGGCCGTGGGGGCGAAGGAGAACGGGGCCGCGGGCCCGCCGATCCTGCTGGCCTACTGGTGGCTGTTCCGCCGCCGTGAAAAGCCCGTGGCGTGGCTGTCGCTGATCGGGGCCTGCGCGCTGATCGTCGCGGTATTCCTGGCGGTGCGGTTCGGGTTGGAACGCGACAAGTCGGAGGTCTTTTACACCAAGCCCAGCGCCCTCTCGCCGACTTTGCTGGGACGGGCGAATTTTGAAGTCGGCTTCGTGCTGCTCTACGCCAGGAATCTCCTCTGGCCCACACGGCTCTGCGCCGATTACAACCTCTGGTCCCTCAAGCCAATCATCGGGCTGGGGGTCCTGCGTGACATCATCTTCATGGCGGTTGGCGGCGCGGCGATCCTGCTGGCGCAGCGCAGCCGACTGTTCTGCCTCGGGCTGTGCGTCGTGGTCATGGCGATGCTCCCGGCGGCCAACCTCGTACCGATCTATATCCCCGCCGCTGACAGGTACTGGTACCTGCCAATGGTTGGTTTAGGGGTGATGGTCGCATTGGGTGCATCATGGGTCGGGGCGCGCGCGCCACGTGCCCTTGCCGCGGCGGCTCTGGCGATCTCTCTGTTGCTCTGCGCCGCGCTGGGGGTGCTGACGTGGCAGCGCATCGGCGTGTGGGACAACCCCAAGGTGCTCTGGACCGACACCCACGCGAAAAACGAGGGCTCCATCCGTGCCCTGACCGGGCTGGCGACCGAGCTCGCCAACGAGGGGAATCTCGCGCAGGCCATCCCCTATTTCGAGAAGGCCGCCGGCTGGGTAACGAACCGGCCGGACTACTCGATCAACATCGTGATCGGCTACGACAACCTGGGCCGCCGCGCCGACGTTGACGCGGCGATCCGCAAGATGCTCGCCGTTTACCCCCGGTTCCTCCACCCCGAGTCGATCCCGCGCACGGGGGAACTCAAGGGGGTGGACATGGACCGCTTCGAGAGCCTCATGCTCCGTTTCCGCGAAGCCAACCCGTACTACGACCCGGTGCGTCCGTCGGCCATTCCATGAGCGAGCGCAAGACCCCATCGACGCCACCCGGTCCGCGGCGGGCCCGCCTCGCCGTGTGGCTCGCTGTGCTGTTGCCCGTGCTGGTTGCTGCCCTGCTCTATCTCCCCTCCCTGCGCGGCGAGCTGGTCATGGATGATCCGACCCAACTCCGCGACGACTCCTTCATCAGAACGACCTCGCACTGGCGCGACGTCCTGACGCTCCGCCTCCTGATGCTCGACGTGATCGACTTCAACCGTCCCGTGCAGGTGGCGTCGCTCATGATCGACACGGAGTTGTGGGGCGTCACGCCCGCCGGCTACCGCTTCACGAACCTGCTGCTGCACGCGGCCTGCACCGGGCTAGTCGCGTGGGTCGTGTTGCAACTCCTCCAACGCCCCGGTCGGTGGCGCGGCGTTGAAGGCGGGAGTGAAGAAAAGACGTCGCTTCCCGTTCTCGCGCTGGCCGCCGGACTGGCGGCGCTGCTGTTCGCGGCCCACCCGATCATGGTCGAGGCCGTCGCCGTCCCGACCAACCGCGAGGACCTGCTGGTGGCGCTGTTCACGCTGCTGGCGCTGACGGCGGCTATGGGTTTCGACACCGGTCGTCGCTTGCGTGCGTGGGGCTGCGGCATCGTCTGCGCCGTGTGCTGCTTCCTGGCGATCGGGGCGAAGGAGTCGGGCGTGGCCGCGCCAGCGGCATTGGGATTGTACGGTCTAGTGCTGGGGCGGCACGAGCGGCGGCGGTCATGGGCGGTGCTCATCGGGTGCTGCGCCGCGGGCGTTGCGGCGTTCCTTGTTGCACGCTTTACGCTGGCGCCGACGCTCTCCACGGTTTTCACTGAACCTCCCACGCGGATCGCCCCCACGCACCTGGGTGTCTTCCTCGAACAGACTCGGGTCCTGACGTTCCAGGCGTGGCAGCTCGTCTGGCCGGCACGGTTGTCGATCATCTACGACCCCAACTCGCTTGTGGGCATCGATACCACGAGCGGCCTCTTCGTGGTCGGCATCCTGGTAATTGGCGCGATCGTCCTCGCCATGCGCGATCGCAGGCTCATGCTCGCCTTGGGCATCGTCGCGGCGGGCCTTGCACCGGTGTCGAACTTAATCCCGATCTTCAACCCGATCGCGGACCGGTACCTGTACCTGCCCATGATCGGACTTGTCACGATCGTGGCGGTGTTCTTGGCATCGGTGACCGGCAAGTGGTCTCGGCCGGTGGCCAGCGCCGTCATTGTGACCGCGCTGGTTGCAATCACAGCGCTCGGTGTGGGGACTGTGCGCCGCGTCGGCGTGTTCCACGACGAGGTCCTTCTCACGGAAGACGCGATGGCGAAGAACCCACGGTCGTCCAAGGCCAAACAGAGCCTATCGCAGGCGCTGATCGACGCGAATCGGCCCGGCGAGGCGGTGCCGATATATCAGAACATCGTGCTCGCCCGCCCTAACTACGGCGACTACTGGTGGGGGATGGCGATGGCCTTGGAGATGGTCGGCCGTAAGGCGGAGGCCGACAACGCCTTTCTCCGCGCCGTTGTGCTCGACCCGCGCTACGCACAGGTTCCCAAGCGGGACACGGACGGTCCGGGATACACAAAAAAGGACGAGGCAGTGCTTTCACTCATCAAGCGCTACCGCGGGGCAACCCCCGGTGCGCCCTCGACCCTGCCCGGCACGAAGTAGCCGCCCGGTGTATCACCGCGCGTGCTCGTGCGGCTCGGCGACGGCTACCACCGCCACGCCGATCCACGCCGCGCCCGATTCCTTCAGCAGCCGGGCGCAGGCGCTCAGCGTCGCCCCGGTGGTCTTGACGTCGTCCACCAGCCAGACACCCCAGCCCGTCAGGTCGATCGGGTTCGCCGCGAAGGAGCCACGCACGTTTGCCGGCCGTTTCGACGCGGGAACCGTCGTCTGCGAGCGCCGGTACCGGTTCCGCCTCAGCAGGGGCACGCAGGGCCAGCCCGCCGTCCGCGCCACCGCGTCCGCCAGCAACGCCGCCTGGTTGTACCCCCGGTTCCATCGCCGCAGGGCGTGCATCGGCACCGGGCAGACCGCCCATCGGGTCACGCCGTCCGCACGGACTTCACACGCGCGTACAGACTCCGCCAGTGTCGCGCCCAGCCGATCCGCCCAGCGCCACTGGCCGTGGTATTTCAGCGACCAGACCCAGCGCCGCAGTGGGTCGCGGTAAGGCCCCAGCCGCACCGCGCGGCGCCAGTGCAGATTGCTATCGATGCACCGGCCGCAACCCTCCTCCGTCACCGCCCCCTTGCCGATCGTCGCGCCGCATCGGTGGCAGTAGGCCGAGGGCTCCTCGACACCCCAGCCCCCCGCGGCGGCCTCGGCCCACTCGCGCTGCACGGGGGCGTGGAACAGCTCGTCGAGGGCGCTCGTGACCAGACGGGGCATTGCGGGCATGTGTCTGTAACCCCGGGGGATTGTGGCGGCGCGTCGAATTCTAACCCCCTCTCCCGGAGGGAGAGAGGGGAGAAATCGATGCGCCGGTTATACTCACGACCATGCCCGCCGACCAGACTTTTTTTGATCCCGCGCACCCCAGGCGTGGCCGGTTCGACGCCCGCGTGGTGTTCAACCGCATGCTCTGCCGGGAGCACTTCCTCCTCCGGCTGGTCATCGACGACACCGGCCCGTCGTTCCCGCAAACGTCGCCGGGGCAGTTCATCCAGCTCGGTTGCCGAACGCCCGACGGCGCGGCGGACATCGACGCGCTGCTGGGGGCGGAGATCGAGTGGCCCCCCGGAAACCCCGGGGGCCAGGCGGCGCTGCGCCAACCCGAGCTCTGCCAACGCCTCGCATTGCTGCGCCGGCCGTTTAGCCTCGCAGGCCGCGGCGAAGACGACGACGGCGTCTGGATCGAGGTGGTCCACCGTGTCGTCGGCGCGGGCACCGATTGGCTCTCACGCCTCAAGCCCGGTGAGGCCGTGGACCTCATCGGCCCACTGGGCAATGCCTTCACTCTCCCGGAAGACAAGCACGTCGCGCTGCTGGTGGGCGGGGGCGTCGGGCTGCCGCCGATGTTTTATCTGGCGGAAGAGCTCTGGCGTCAGGGGTGGACGGCGGTGGCGTTCGTCGGGGCGATGACGCGCGACTTGCTGGCCGTGGATTTGAATGAGAATGTCGAGCCGGACGTGACGGGGCTGCCCAAGCTCAGCGCCAGGCAGTTCGCGCGTTTCATGTTTCCAAGCGTGGTCACGACCGACGACGGGAGCGCGGGCCTCAAGGGGCGGATCACCGCGGGCCTCGAGGGCGTGCTGGAAAACCTGCCCGGCGCCTCGGCGGCGCAGGCGGTGATTTTCACCTGCGGGCCCGAGCCGATGATGCACGCGGTCGCCAAACTCGCCGCGCACCACGGGATTGACTGCCAGGTCTGCCTCGAGCAGGCGATGGCGTGCGGGATGGGGACGTGCCAGTCCTGCATCGTGAAGATCGACCCGAAGATGTTCCACCCCGAGCGCAACGAGCCGGCGCAGGGGGCAGACGCGGTGGGCCGGCCCTGGCGGTTCAAGCTCGCTTGCACCGACGGGCCGGTGTTTGATTCGAAGATGGTGGTGTGGTGAGGGCCGAGATGTTGGACGACGGCTCATCGATCGTGTCGTTCTCGGGTGGGCGGTACCGCGTCTGGCCGGCACATGACCCGGCTGCGCCGCGCGGGCGATGGGCGGTGCTGCTGCACGGGCGGGGCGGGGGGATGCAGGATTGCCACCTCACGCTGCCCGAGTTGTTCCCGCTGCGGGATTTGTTCCGGGAGCGCGGAGTGACGGTGGTGGCGCCCGACTACGGGAGCGATTGCTGGATGAACCCAGCGGCCGAGGCGTTTGTGCTCGGCGTGATGGCGCATGTGGCGGCGACGCGGCCGGTCGGTGCAGCGCGGGCGGGGCTGATGGGTGTTTCGATGGGCGGCGGCGGGGCGTTGACGCTGGCGGCGCACCACCCCGAGCGGTTTGATCGTGTCTGCGCGGTGATGCCGGTCACGGACTACGCGCGGTTTTACGAGGAGCGTCCGGACTACCGGGCGTCGTTGGGCGCGGCGTACGGCGGGTCGCCGGGCGAGAAGGGGAGTTTGTACCGGGACCGCTCGGCGGTGTCGCACGTCGGCGTGCTATCGCGGCTGCCGGTGCTGTTGATCCATGGGGCGACGGACGCGCTGGTGACGCCGGATTACAGCCGGCGGTTGCACGAGTTGCTCATGCCAGGCGGGAACGTGGAGTTGATCGAGATCCCGGACCGCGGGCACGAGAACGGGATATTTGTTGGTTTGGAGGAGCGGGTGGTGGGGTGGCTGCAGGGAGAGGGGAGCTAGACGCGGTCCTTGGGCGTGATGGGGCGGAGAACCTTGAAGGCGCGGTTGCCCTTGAACTGGCCCAGGTGGCCGATGTATTTACGCCGCCCCTCGATCTCGATGGAGAGCGGGCTGCTGGCGGGTTTTTCGGTGAGGACCAGGTCGCCGACTTGGAGGTGGATCAGGTCGTTGAGCTTGATGGTGGTGTCCGCCAGGATGGCGGTGACCGTGAGCCGGGCGCTGGTCAGGTGCTCGGCGACGCGGCTGCGGAGCGCGTCGTAGCGGCTGTTGCGCTTGTAAGCGGCCCAGGACTGGTTGCTGAGTTTCTCGATCACCGGCTCGATGACGTTGTAGGGGATGCAGAGGCTCATCGTGCCGGCGCGGCCGCCCATCTTCAGCTCGAAGCCGACCACCACGACGACCTCGTTGGGCGGGACGATCTGCACAAGCTGCGGGTTGCTCTCGGACTCTTCGGTCTTGAACTTGGCGGGCAGGATGTTCTGCCACGCCTCTTCGAGCGCCCTCACCGCCCGGTCGAGGATCTTCGATACCAGCCGCAGCTCGATCGCGGTGAGCGGGCGCTGCGGGATAAAGAGGTCCGCATTGGACCCGCCCAGCAGGCGGTCGATGACGGGGTAGATGATCAGCGGGCTGATCTCCAGGCACATGTTGCCCTCGAGCGGCTCGCAGGAGAGCAGGTTGAAGCAGGTGGGGTTGGGCAGCGAGTGGGTGAACTCGCTGAAGGTCATCTGCTCGATGGTGGCGACCTTCACCTCCATGATGGTGCGGAGGAAGCCCGAGAGGGCCGCGCCGAAGTTGCGGCTGAACCCCTCGTGAAGGTTCTCCAGGGCCCGCATCTGGTCTTTCGAGACGCGTTCGGGGCGTTTGAAGTCGTAGGGCTTGATCTCGACGTCTTTTTTCGCCGCGTCGCGCTTGGAGGAGAAAATCTTGGACGAGGCGGTCGCCCCGTCCCCGGGGGTGTCCCCCGCATCGACGGCGGCGAGCAGGGCATCGACTTCGGATTGGTTGAGCACTTCGGCCATGGGGTCGCGCGATCAAAATTGACGACTCGCATCCTTTATCGGGCGTGGCGTGACGCGGGCTTCAATAGGAAGGGAATATGGCCGACCCGTTTGGGGGTTGGCTCCCGGGGCCTACAATCCGCCTGCCGTGAAGACAGGGATACGCATGGTGCGCCGCGGTCGGATGATCGGAATAAGGGTGTTGCTCGCCTGGCTGGCCCTCGTTTCCGGGTCGATCACTGTGGCGGCAGCCGCGCCGAACACGCCCCACGTGGCCGTCGAGACGGCCTGGTCGGTGGAACGCGCCCGGCCGGGTGATTTCCGGGCGCTGGCGGTGGTGCTGAATATCGCGCCAGGGCTGCACATCTACCCGCTTGAGGTCCCCAGGGATTCCATGCTGCTGCCCACGACGATCGCGGTCGTTGACGCCCCCGCGTGGCTGAACGTCGGGCGGGTTCAGTCGCCGCCGACGCAGAGCCTCGAGGTGCGCGACACGGGGGAGCTTTCCAAAATCCAGGCCTACGAGGGGCGGCGGGTTTTTTTCATCCCATTCACGGTCGGCCCGGGCGCGCCGGTGGGGGATGCCGCGATCACGGTGCGGGTGGGTTATGTGGCGTGCAGCGATCAGGTGTGCTACCCGCCGGTGAAGGTTGACGTGCCGGTGACGCTCCACGTCGTCGCCGCGGGCGCGGACCTGGGCGAGCCGGGCGGGGATGATTTCCGCGCGTTCGATGCGACCGTGTTCGCCTCCTCGTCCACGATAAGGTTTCACGCGCCGGTGGAGTTCCCTTTTTTCGGATGGACCTTCGAGATCGACGCGAGCAACGGCTCCGGGCTCGCAGCGTTGCTGCTGCTCGCGGCGGCGGGGGGGTTGCTCCTGAACCTCACACCCTGCGTGTTGCCGGTGATCCCGATCAAGATCATGGGGTTGAGCCGTGGGGCGGGGAACCGCGGGCGGACGCTGCTGCTCGGGGCGGCCATGTCGGCGGGGGTGGTGGCGTTCTGGCTGGGATTGGCGTGGGTGATCAAGGGGATATCGGGGTTCGACGCCATCAGTTCGCTCTTCAGGTACCACGGGTTCACGATCGGCGTGGGCCTCTTCATCGCGGTCATGGCGGTGGGGATGTGCGGGCTGTTCGCGCTGCGGCTGCCGCAGTGGGTCTATCGGATCAACCCGAAGCAGGACAGCGTGGCGGGCGCGGTGGGGTTCGGCGTGATGACGGCCGTGCTCTCGACGCCCTGCACCGCGCCGCTCATGGGCGCGGCGGCGGCGTGGGCGGTGACGCAGTACCGCGGGGTGACGCTGGCGGTCTTCGGCGCGATCGGCGTGGGCATGGCGCTGCCCTACCTGATTTTGTCGGCGTTCCCCAGGCTGGTGGCCCGCATGCCGCGCTCCGGGCCGGCGAGCGAGGTGGTGAAGCAGGTGATGGGCCTGCTGATGCTCGCGGCGGCGGCCTACTTCATCGGGACGGGCCTGGCGGGATGGGCGGTGCGTGCCCCGGACCCGCCGACGAAGCTCTACTGGTGGGCGGTAATGGGGCTGATCGCGGCGGCGGGGGGGTGGTTGGCGTGGCGCACGTGGCGGATCACGCCGTCCGCGGCGCGGCGCGTGATTTTTGTCGGATTGGGCGCGGTGATGATCGCAGGCTCGGCGCTGGGCGCGGCGAGCCTGACCAGCAAGGGGCCGATCGACTGGGTCTACTACACCCCCGATCGGCTCGCGCATGAATTGAAGCAGGGCAACGCGGTCGTGATCGACTTCACCGCCGACTGGTGTTTGAACTGCAAGGTGCTGGAGGCGACGGTGCTGCACTCCGACGATGTCGTGGCCGTGCTCAAACGGCCCGGCGTGACGGCGATGAAAGTCGATCTCTCCGGCGATAACCCCGACGGCTGGGGAAAACTCGGCGAGGTCGGCCAGGTCGCGATCCCGGTGCTCGTCGTGCTCAGGCCCAACGGCACGCAGGTCCTCAACTCCTCCGCCTACACCCGCGGGCAGGTGATCGAAGCGGTCGAGAAGGCAAAGAAGTAAAGGCCCTCCCCTCGGCGGCCTTGACACGGCGTTTGCGTGCATTTATATATAACCATATAGTTAAATAACCAATTGGTTGAATACGATGCACGACGCCCTCAGCCAAACCTTTGCGGCCCTGGCCGACCCCACCCGGCGGGCGATCCTGTCGCGGCTGTCGAAGGGGGAGGCGAGCGTCACCGATGTGGCGCGGCCGTTCCTGCGTGACATGAGCCTGCCCGCGGTGACCAAGCACCTGAAGGTGCTCGAGCGGTCCGGGCTGATCACCAAGACCCGTCAAGCCCAGTGGCGCCCCTGCAAGATCAACGCCCAGGGCCTGCGCGGCGCGGCGGATTGGATCGAGGACTACCGCCGGTTCTGGGAAGAGAGCTTTGACCGGCTGGAAGCGTATCTGAAGACCGTCACCGCCAAACCCGCCATGAAAGGAAGAAAGCGTGGCAAACCAAAGCAAGCCCAATGAGATCCGCATCATCCGCGTGTACGATGCGCCCGTGAAGGCGGTCTGGGACGCGTGGACCGACCCCGAGCAGCGAGCGCAGTGGCTGGGGCCGCGCGGCTTCACGTCCACGACACACAGCAAAGACATGCGTCCCGGCGGCATCTGGCATTACACGATGTACGGCCCAGACGGCACCGTGTACCCCAACAAGACCGTCTATCACGAGATCGTCGAGCACGCCAAGCTCGTCTACGACCACGGCGGCTACGACGACCGCCCGCCGTTGTTCCGCGTCACCGTGCTGTTCAAGGAGGTGAAGGGCAAGACGCACATGGAGATGACCATGACGCTGCCCACGGCCGAGGCCGCGAAGGAGATCAGCGTATTCATCAAGAAGGCCGGCGGCAATGCCACATGGGACCGCTTGGCGGAGTACCTGGAAGAACAGGCAACGGGGAAGCAGATGTTCGTGATCAACCGCTCCTTCGCCGTGCCGATCGAGAAGATGTTCGAGATGTGGACCGACCCGAAACATTTCTCGCTGTGGCTGCCGCCGACCGGGTTCACGATGGAGTTCATCGAGGCGGACATCAAGCCGGGCGGGAGCACGTTCTACTGCATGACCGGGCAGGGCAACATGAAGATGTACGGCAAGGCTCACTATCTGAAGATTGAAAAGCCCGACCGCCTGGTTTACACGCAGCAGTTCTGCGACGAGAAGGGGAACATGGCGCGTCACCCGATGGCGCCGACGTGGCCGGAGTTCATGCTGACCTCGGTCGAGTTCACGGCGGAGGGGCCTGAGCAGACGCGCGTGACGGTGACGTGGGAGCCGCACGGGAAGTTCACGCCGGAGGAGCTTGCGGTCTTTGTCCAGGCGCGCGGCGGCATGACGCAGGGCTGGACGGGGTCGTTCGACAAACTGGAGGCGTACCTGGCGCCGGCGTGACCCTGCGCGTCCGATGGGCAACCGGCGGTGGTTCCGCTCGGCCGTGGTTCTTACAATGCCCTCATGGACCTACACGCCAAACTCGCATCGTTGGGGTTGAAGTTGCCCGTGGCCCCCAAGCCCGTGGCGGCCTATGTGCCGGCGGTGCGGACGGGGAACCTGATCGTTGTATCGGGGCAATTGCCGATGGTGGAGGGGAAGCTCTCGGCCGTTGGTCGGGTGCCGTCGGCGGTGACGCCGGAGGCGGCGCAACTGGCGGCGAGGCAGTGTGCGTTGAACGCGCTGGCGGTGGTGGGGGACCAGATCGGGGGGGATTGGTCGCGTTTCGTGCGGGTGGTGCGGATCGGGGTGTTCGTTGCGTCGGAGAACGATTTTACCGAGCAGCCCAGGGTCGCCAACGGGGCGAGTGAGCTGCTGGGCCAGTTGTTCGGCGAGGCGGGCCGTCACGCCCGGGCGGCGGTGGGGGTGAACGTGCTCCCGCTTGGGGCGGTGGTCGAGGTGGAGATGATGGTGGAAGTGAAATAGGATAAATCGTCTGCCCCGGGCCGGGTTGTCGGCACTTGACGAAAGCACCGCAGCCAAGGACACTTAGCGAACACTTTTTGGAGCAGGCAGCATGGCACGGATTCGAGCTGCAAGTACGACGGCTTACGCTGTCGCGCTGGTGATTTTCGTGGTTCTGTTTGTGTTCAGCCTGATCGCGGCGATCTTGTTCTACACCAAGATCGCGCAGGCGAACCTTGCCGCCGAGACGGCGACGGCCAGCCTCAAAGCCGTGGCCAACGACCAGCAGATCGACGCCCTGAAGAAGAACCAGGCTGCCAAGGCGTCGGGCGGCACGCTGGTCCAGCGTCTCCAGGAGGAGCTGGCCGCCATGCAGCAGATCGCCGCGGGGACGACGTCCACCTCCGCCGCGTCCCTCAAGAAAGACATGGCCACGCTGGGCTTGTCGGATCAGTCCAGTTTGCTCGGTGAGTTGCGTCGCCTCCAGGCCGAGGTCGCGTCTGACGTCCGCCGGGTTTCCGAGGCCGAGGGTGTCGCCAAAACGGCACAGGAAGAGGTGCTCAAGGCGCAGAAGGAGAAGCTCGACGCCGCGACGGCCTTCAACACCACCATCACGGAGCTGAAGGCCAAGGTGGACGCCATGGCGGCGCAGGACAGCCGCTACGAGACCTCGATCCAGGATCAGGGCAAGACCCTCACCGCGCAGTTGAACAGCGTCCGCGACGAGACCAAGGCCGCGATGACCGCCCTGCGCACCACGCTGGATCAGAAGGACAAAGAGATCGACGCGCTCAACAAGCGCATCCGCGACCTGCAGCAGCGCACCACGGCCAAGGCGGCGATCGACCCCTCGCTCGAGCCCAAGGGCCGCATCGTCTCGATCATCTCGGAGCGGGGCCTGGTGTACCTGGACCGCGGCCGGACCCACCACGTCCAGCCGGGTATGACGTTCCTGGTCGGCGACCGCATCACCGGCCTGACCCGTGACACCAAGAACGAGCTGCAGGGCAAGGCTGTCGTCGAGGTCATCAACGTGCTCGACGATTCGTCGGTGGCCCGCATCGTGCAGTCCACGCGCGGCAACACGGTGGTCGAGGGCGACCTGATCTACAACGCCGCCTACGACGCCAACATGCACTACAAGTTCGTGGTGTACGGCGAGTTCGACATCGACAACACCGGTTCGCCCAGCGTCGGTGACCGACGCCGCATCGAGACGCTCATCTCCCAGGCGGGCGGCTCGGTCTCCCCGGAGATGACCTACGACACCGACTTCCTCGTCCTGGCGCCCGAGCCCAAGGCGCCCGATCCGCTCCGCGCCGACGAGATCGACCAGACCCGCATCACCGAGCACGCCGAGCAGACGCGCCGCTACAAGACGTGGCAGGGGCTGCTCAATCAGGCCAAGGCGCTCTCCATCCCCGTGCTCAACCAGAATCGCTTCCTGACGCTGGTCGGCTATTACCAGCGGTGAGTTCCCACGCGGTTGGTTAGCCGTCGGCCGCGGCCGACGCTGGCCACCGGATACGCCGTGGAAACGCACCGCCCCTGTCGCCGGAGAGCAGCGTTGGCCGAGGCCGACGGCTAACAAAACCGGTGTGCGGCCTCACATGGCGCGAGATTCCTCCGCGATCACCTACGGCACCCAGTACCTGGCCGCGCGCCTGGCGGCGATGGGCTTGACCATGTTCGACGTCGAGTCGAACCTGCGCACCGCCGGCGCCATCGGTCGGCTCATGTACCGCATCGACCGCCGCCACCGTGAGCGCACCCTGCGCCACCTGGCGCTGGCGTTCCCCGATCTCTCCCCCGCTCAGGCGGACGACCTGGCACGCCGCGCGTTCGAGCACTTCATCCAGCTCATCGTCGAGGTGCTCCACACCCCCCACGCGATCCACCGTGATTCATGGTCCCGCCTCATCACGCTCCGCAACATCGCCCCGGCGCTCGAGGTTCTCAACGCCGGCAAGCCCGCCATCATGCTCACCGGCCACCTGGGCAACTGGGAGGTGCTCGGCACGCTCATGGCCGTCCTGGGGTACCCCTGCCAGGCCATCGCACGGCCGATCGACAACCCCTACATCAACCGCTGGCTCCTGGGCGTCCGCGAGAAGCGCGGCATGAAGATCATCACCAAGTGGGACGCGACGGATCACATGGTCGGCGTGCTCCAGTCCGGCGGCGTGCTGGGCTTCATCGCCGACCAGAACGCGGGGGATAAGGGGCTGTTTGTTCCTTTCTTCGGCAAACTCGCCAGCACCTACAAGTCGATCGCGCTGCTGGCCATCAGCCAGGAGGTGCCTATCCTCTGCGGCTACGCCCGCCGGATCGGCGAGGGCTACCGCTACGAGATGGGCGTCCAGGACGTCATCCGCCCGGCCGACTGGGCCGGCCGGCACGACCCGCTCTACTACGTCACCGCCCGGTACATGCGCGCCATCGAGGACATGATCCGCTTGGCACCTGAGCAATACCTCTGGATGCACCGCCGCTGGAAGAGCCGCCCCCGCCACGAGCGCCAGGGCAAGCCCATGCCCGACCATCTGCGGCGTAACCTCGAAGAGCTGCCATGGATGGACCAACAGACGCTCGCCGGCCTCTCCCAGCCGTTACAGATCATGTAAAATCGGCGTGAATCTGCGCGGGGTGCTCGCCGCGGCGGAATCCCGTGGTAGAATGTGTCAGCCTTGGCTGTCCGCAGACCGATTCGAGACCGCTTCCCGCCCACCCTGTAGTTACCCGGCCTTACACACCCCCACGACGAGGTTGAGCCGTGATCATGGACCAATCCACAGAGATGCGTCTTCGTGACAAGAAAATCCTTGTGGTCGACGACGACCCCGAGGTGCTCGAGAGCATTAACCAGGCGCTGCAGCTTGAGGGCGCCCTCACGCAGACCTGCGCCGACGGCAACACCGCCGTCCGCGTCTGCGAGGTCGATCCGCCCGAGCTGGTCGTGCTCGACATGATGCTCCCCAAGCGCAGCGGCTTCCTCGTGCTGGAGCGCATCAAGCGTCTGCCCAACCCGCCGCGGGTGATCATGGTCACCGCCAACGAGGGCAAGCGCCACCAGGAATACGCCGAGAACCTGGGCGTGGACGGCTACCTGCTCAAGCCCGTCCGCCTCGAACGGCTCGTCACCCTGGCGCTCGAGCTCTTCGAGAGCACGAAGTAAGCCGCAAACGGGCCGGGCTGACTCGGCCCCGGCGACTCTTCTCTCTCGCCAAACTTCAACCCCTCGCGTCCCGCCGGGCGCGAGACGGGACGGCTCGCCTATGCAGCGGCGCGCCCGCCCGTTTTTCGGAACCGCGCCGCTCCCGGCCGCGTCTAAAACATTGGTGGTTTCCACAGTTGAGGCACGGTCTTATACTGGGGGCCAACCTTACAGCCCACCTCCCTGCGATCAGGGGGTTTCCCGGGTTGATTCTCGCGGAGGCATCATGAGGCTTTACTCACGTGATCGAGTCGCGGCGCTCCTGCTGGCCTTTGGGGCTTGCCTGACGCTCGCTTCGGGGGCGTTGGCCAAGGTCGCCGTCGTCACGCTCAACGACGGCAGCCAGCGCACCGGCGAGGTCGTCTCTGACGAGGCCGCCGGCGTCATCCTGCTCATCTCCAACATCCGCGTGACCATTCCCCGCGCCGATATCCGCTCCATCGATTACCCCCAGACCATCGAGACCCAGTACGCCGAACGCCGCGCCAAGATCGCCGACGACAACCTTCAGGAACGCCTGGTCCTGGGCCGCTGGCTCTTCGAGAACAAGTCCTACGTTCTGGCCAAAAAGGAGGTTGACGACCTCAAGGTCCGCTTCCCCAACGACACGAACGTGGACAATCTCGCCCGCGCGATCGATGCACGCCTCAAGCTCGCCGAGGAGACCGCCAAGGCCGTCAAACCCGCCGAGCCCGTCAAGCCCCCCACGATGGGCGGCAACGGCAAGACCCAGGCCGCGCCCGGCGTGGTCCAGAAGTACGACGAGAACGGCCTGCCCACCGAGCGCATGCCCGACAAGGACGTCAACACCATCCGCGTTTACGAAGTCGATTTCTCGGCCCGCCCGCGCATCAGCGTCCCGCGCGACGTGATCGACGAGTTCCTCACCAAGTATTCCGACCGCGAAGAGGTTCCCAAGGGTGAGGCCCGGCGCAAGTTCAAGTCGGCCCCCGCCGAAGAGCAGCTTCGCAAGATATTCGAGCTTAAGGCCCGCGAGTTCTACGGGTTGGTCACCGTCAAGGACGACCCCGCCTTTATCCAAAGCTTCCGGTCCACGATCCACCGCACCTACGTCCTGAACTATTGCGGCACGGCCAATTGCCACGGCGGCGCCAACGGCGGGGGCCTGTACCTCTTCCACGACCGGGCCACCTCCGACAACACCATCTACACCAATTTCCTCACCCTGGCCCGTTACGAAGATTCCCGGGGCAACATGATCGACCTCCAGAAGCCCGACAAGTCCTATCTCCTGCAATACGGCAGGCCACGCACCGAAGTAGGCCTTCCCCACCCCGAGGCCAAAGGATGGCGTCCCTTCTCCGCCAACCCCAGCGACCCCGTCCTTATCATGGTTGAGAAGTGGATCGCTGACATGGCCAAGGCGGACAACAGCAGCAAGCGGTTCGCCTACCCGGTCACGTTCCCCCCCGCGCGGGTCATGCCGCCCACGCCCAAGGCGAGCCCGGCCCCCGTCATCACCCCCGCGCCAGCGCCCACGTCGCCACCGCCCGTGACCCCCGCCGGTGAAACGCCGCCCCCGTCCGCGCCCCAGGGTTGAGCCGGCCGGTGTTGCCGCTCCCCCCGCTTCCCGTCCGGCCCGCCTTCGGGTATCCTCACCCGATCAACCCCCGCAGGTGAAAGGGTCACACGTGCGTCGAGCACTGTTTGTCATCGGTATGGTCGCCCTGCTGGCCGGTTGCGTGGACGAGAACGCCCACCAGCAAGCCAAGGCCCGCGAAGAATTTACCAAAGCCGTCGCGCTGGTCCGTGACGCCCAGGTCGGGTACGTCCCCAAGGGGCAGGAGCCCGCTGGCGCCGACGGCAAGACGTCGCACGACCTCCAGCAGTTCCGCCAGAATAAACTCGCCGAGGCCTCCAAGGCGCTCACCGCCCTTTTGAACAGCGGGCCCGATTCGCAGAAGGCGGCCGTCCGCCGCCTGCTGGCCGACATCGAGGCCTCCGCGTCACGCTACCAGGCGCGTGCCGCGCTGACGCAGTGGACCGATATCTCACGCCGCTCGGGACACCTGATCTTCCTCCTATCCGAGGTGGACCGCGCCGCCTCCCGCGCGGGCTCCTTCAACCCCGACGCCAGGACGCCGTTGATCAACAGCTTCAAGGATCGCACCACCGCCGCCGAGCGCAAGCTGGCGGACGAGCAGCTCTCCGCCTCGGGCCTGCAGCCCAAGATCAACGAGCTGACCGCCCAGCGCGACAAGCTCAAATCCGACGGCGAGGCACAGATCGCCCGCGCCCAGGCGTTGCGTGACGAGGCGTTCGTCGCCGAGGGCGACGAGCAGGTGAAGCTCCACGACCAGGCCGACACCGCCGAACGCACCGGCCAGAAGGCGATCGCCGCCAGCCGCGAGGCCGCCACCAAGCTCGAATTGTTCGAGAACGAGATGAAGATCGTCGCCAAGCAGATCGAGTTGGCCAAGGAGGCGTTGGATCAGCTCTCGAAGCAGGCCTCGGTTGCCGAGAAGGCGCAGGCCCAGACGCGCGGCCTGCGGGACGCCGCCGTGAGCGATCAGGCCGCCGCCGTGGACGCACTGGTCAAGGAGCTGGCCGAGACCAGCAAGGATTTCGCGCAGATTGAGACCGGCTTCACCTCCGCCGAAGACC
Organism: Planctomycetota bacterium; assembly: GCA_021413865.1. Lineage (GTDB taxonomy): Bacteria > Planctomycetota > Phycisphaerae > Phycisphaerales > Phycisphaeraceae > JAIOPN01. Next base: position 119,496 of record JAIOPN010000006.1, read on the forward strand.
ACGCCGCCAAGGCGACCGACCACCTCAAGCAGGCGCTGGGGTCGGAGAAGGGCCTGGCCCAGTTCGAGCTGCTCTCCCGGCAGATCAACCGCATCGACATCCTCACGCAGCACCAGATGGCGCTCGACACCTTCCGCAGGACGCTCGACACCATCGCCGGCCAGACCGAACGGCTCATGCCCGGCCGGACCGTCTTCGCCGAGGCGGCGCGCAGCCTCCAGGAACGGCAGGATGCCGTCTCCAACTCCCTCTCCGCGTTGATCGGCGAAAGCCTGGGGCTGGCGAGCGAGCTGGCGACCACCTACGCCAAGGACGACGCCAACACCCCCGACCTCAACGAGGCCGATTACGTCAAGACCATCCAGGCGCGCCTCCAGCACTACAGCGCCCTCTCCCGCGGCGTCCCGGGCGCATGATTCTTTCTCTATTTACACGCCAAGCCCGTTGACGAGTCCGTGAGTCGTCGGGGTCCGCTTCTTTGATGTTTTTTTTGTGCCAAGCCCCGCGAAGCGTCGGCAACCCCCGTCACAAGTTGATCTGCAGCTTCGTCAGCGCCGTGGGCACGTCCGGGGCGAACTCGAAAACCTTGTCCAGCCCCGTGGTGATGAAGACCGCCCAGATCACATCGTTGGGGTTCGCCATCACCATCCGGCCGTCGCGGTCGATCGTCAGCTTCCGCAGCCGCAGGAGCTGCGACAGGTTCGATGAATTGAGCTGATGCACCCCACCCAGGTCGAGCACGAGGCGCGGCATCGTCTTGGACGATTCCGCCTTGTCCCTGACGTTGAGCAGGTCTTCCGACAGCCCGGGCTCATCGCCCAGCTCGACCACCCATATGCTGTCGGACCACTGCTTGATCGGCATGGGCAACTCCGTGGGCCATGCGGGCTTTGGGCCTGATTCAGCCCTGCGCGGCCGTCCCCTCGCCGTTGCTTTCATCGGCTATCCGGGCCACCGACGCCAAAGTATCTCCCTCCACCAGGTCGATCACCTTCACCCCCTGCGCCGACCGCCCCGTCTGCCGCACCGTGTCCGCCTTGATGCGCACGATCATCCCCCCCGTGCTGATGAGCATCAGGTCGTCGCCCGGCTCGACCGCCTTGAGCGTGACGAGGTGCCCGTTCTTGTCGGTCAGGTCCATGCTGATCCGGCCCTTGCCGCCGCGCGACTGCACCCGCGTCGATCCGTCCTCGCTGTGCACGAGGTACTCCGACAACGGCGTGCGTTTGCCATAACCCCGGCTGGTCACCGAGAGCAGGTCGTGCCTGTCCTCCGCCGAGCAGCGCACCAGGCCGATCACCCGGTCGCCCTCCTCCAGGTCGATGCCCTTGACGCCGCTGGCGTTGCGGCCCATCGCGCGGGCGTCGTCCTCGTGGAAGCGGATCGCCATGCCGTTGCGCGTCCCCAGCAGGATGTGGTCGCCGCCCGTCGTCCACGTCACGCCGATCAGCGAGTCCCCCTCGCGCAGGCTGATCGCGATGATCCCCGCGCGGTGCACGTTGCGGTAGTCTTTCAGCGCCGTGCGCTTCACCACGCCGTTGGCGGTGGCGAAGAGCAGGAAGCTCTCCCCCTTCTCGAAGTCCTCGATGGGCATGAACGCGCAGACGCGCTCGCCCTCTTTCAGATCAAGCAGGTTCACGATCGCGCGCCCACGGCTCGTCCGCGAGCCCTCGGGGATCTCGTACACCGCGATCTTGAACACCCGCCCCGTGTTCGTGAAACAAAGCAGGTCGTCGTGCGTCGAGGCGACGAACACCTCCTCGGTGAAGTCGTCCTCCTTCGTGTCCGTGCCGATCACGCCACGGCCGCCGCGCCCCTGCGTGCGGTACTGGTCCACCGGCAGACGCTTGACGTACCCCTGGTGCGTGATCGTCACCGCGACCTGCTGCACGGGCGTCAGCGCCGCAAGGTCCAGCTCGCCCACCTCGCCCTCGACGATCACCGTCCGCCGGGCGTCGGCGTACTTGTCCCGCATCTCGCGCACGTCCGCCTTCACGATCGCCAGCACACGCTCCTGGCTCGACAGGATCAGCTCGTACTCCTCGATCTGCGCGATCAGTTTCGAGTACTCCGCCACCAGTTCCTCGATCGCCAGCCCGACCAGTTGGATCAGTTGCAGCCGCCCGATCGCTTCCGCCTGCGCCTTGGAGAGCAGCGCCTCGGCCGTCGCCGTCTGCGCCTTGAACCGCTCGGGGATCTGCGGGGCGTACTTATGGCTCGCCGGGATGCGGAACCCGCGCCGCATCAGCTTCTCGATCGCCTCGTCGCGCGTGCGCGACTCGCGGATCAGCTTGATCACCTCGTCGATGTCGCACACCGCGTAGATCAACCCTTCGATCCGGTGCGCCTCCTGCTGCGCCTGCCGCAGGCGGAACGCCGTGCGACGGCGGATCACCTCGACCCGGTGCTCCACGTAAAGCCGGAGCATCTCCTTGAGCGAGAGCGTCTGCGGCTGCCCCTTGACCAGCGCGATGTTGATGATGCTGAACGTGTCCTGCAGCGGCGTGAGGTCGTAGAGCTTGTTCTCCACCACCGCCGGGTCGGCGTCCTTCTTCATCTCGATCACCAGCCGCATGCCCACACGGTTGGACGACTCGTCCACGACGTTCGAGACCTCCGTGATCCGCTCGTCGCGGATGCACTCCTTGATCTTCTCGATCACGCCGTCGTTCTTCGTCACCTGGTACGGCAGCTCGGTGATGACCAGCCGGTTCCGCCCGTTCTTCTCCTCGTGCGTGATCTTCGCCCGCACCGCGATCCGCCCGCGCCCGGTGGCGTACGCCTCGGCGATCCCGACCCGCCCGTGGATCGACCCGCCCGTCGGGAAGTCCGGCCCGGGCACGATCTTCATCAGCTCCGCCAACCCCAGATCGGGGTTGTCGATCATCGCCGTCAGCGCGTCGCAGATCTCGCCCAGGTTGTGCGGCGGGATGCTCGTCGCCATGCCCACCGCGATGCCCACCGCGCCGTTCACCAGCAGGTTCGGGAACTTGCCCGGCAGCACCGTCGGCTCCTGCAGCCGGCCGTCGTAGTTCTCCTTCCACTCGACCGTGTCCAGCTCCAGGTCCTGCAGCATGTCGGCCGCGGGCCCCGCCATCCGCGCCTCGGTGTAACGCATCGCCGCCGGCGGGTCCGGGTCCACCGAGCCGAAGTTTCCCTGAGACGCCACCAGCGGGTGACGCATCCGCCACGGCTGGGCCATGCCCACCAGCGTCGGGTAGATCACCGCCTCGCCGTGCGGGTGGTAGTTGCCCGAGGTGTCGCCGCAGATCTTGGCGCACTTGAGGTGCTTGCGGCCGGGCGTCAGATTAAGGTCGTGCATCGCGACGAGGATGCGCCGCTGCGAGGGCTTCAAGCCGTCGCGCACGTCCGGCAGCGCCCGGTCCACGATTGTGCTCATCGCGTACGTCAGGTAGCTGTCCGCCAGCTCGCGGTCGATCGCCGCGTCCACCGTCCGCCCCGGCGGCGGCAACGCCTCGTCGCCCCCGGACGCGCCATTTCCGCCGTTCACCGGCACCTGTTTTTCTGGGCTCTCCGACATCGCAAGACCGCCTTCCTGGCTGAGAAAACCGACCCCGAAACGAGGCCCGAATCCTACCAGAAAAACACCCGCCCCGCGACCGGCTCCGCACCACAAAACACCCCAAAAATCCCGTGAAAAATCGCGTATTTTCGTAGCGCGGTCCCGCCCCGGAGAGCCGCGGGCTGTCAGCCCGCGCGTCTTCGCGTGCGGAAGCATTTTGGCTTCCTGTACGAGGGGAATGCACGGCCGATGCACGCCTGCGTGGGTGTGCACGACGCCGGGGGGCAAGACGCGCGGGCTGTCAGTCCGCGGCTCGTCCAGAACTCGCTCGCGTCCGCCCCGCACCGGCCCTACAATGCCCATCCCGACCGGGTAGCTCAGTTGGTAGAGCATCGGCCTTTTAAGCCGTGGGTCGCGGGTTCGAATCCCGCCCCGGTCATTGCACTTCATCCGACAACGGCCTGCGAACCGAGGACGCCCGACCTCAACCCGGTATGATCGCACCTCCAGAGAAGAAACCCATGGCCGAAGCCCTGAAATTTTTGGCGCACGGCGGCGCGGTCTCGGCGTCTGCAAGGCCACGGCCCGGTGCACGGCGATCCATCGCGGCGCTGGCGGCGCTGCTGCTCGTGGTGGCGGGCGTCGATCTGCTCTGCATGCCCGCGGGGTTCTCGGCCGGCGACCCCCCAATCTGGCGCGAAGAGGCCAAGGCGGTGCTGCGTGGGCAACTCTCCGTTGACAGCAGATTGATAGACACGTTTGGAAAGAACGGTGAGTACCTTGTTCAAAATACCAGGAACGCGCGGTGGTATTCAAAGTACGGAATTGTCAATTCGCTCATGGCGCTGCCGCCGATGCTCATTGATCGCTGGGTCGCGGGCGCGCTGCGGCCGATGGGCGTGGAGCCGGACCTATGGATCTTCAATCTCTACCAGATATTCCTGAGCCTGCTCGTCTGTGCCGTGCTCTACCGTCTGACGGGCTGGTACACGCCGCGGATCACGACGCGGGTGTTGTATGTGCTGGCGGTGTTCTACGGGACGTACTTCTGGTACTACCAGCGGGCGCAGAGCTCGGAGGTGTACCAGGTTCTGTTTTTCACGGCATTCTTCTCGTTCTTTGTGGGTTATCTGCGGAAGCTATGGCGGACCGAGGGCCGACCGGGGTGGGGCGGCGGCGCGGGGCTGCTGGCGGCGTGGCTCTTCGTGGGGGTGCTGGTGCTGACGCGGATTCTTTTCGGGCTGCTGATCCCCGCCATGATCGTGGCGGCGGTGGCGGTCATTTGGCGGCTCGGCCCGGTGCGGCGGTGGGGCGTGCTGCTACGGCAGGTGGGGCTGCTGGCGGGACCGCCGTGCGTGATCGTCGGGGTGCTGGGGTGGATCAACTGGGTGAAATTCGGCTCACCACTTTTGACCGGTTACCACGTGTCGCACCTCTCGGACAGCGTGCCGCGGGGCCGGCTGTGGGACGGCGTGTGGGGCCTGCTGTTTGATATGCAGGGGAGCGTGCTCTGGTATTTCCCGGTGCTGCTCTTCGCCTTGGCGGCGCTGCCGCGGTTCTATCGCAAATATAAGATCGACGCGGTCGTGATGGCGGTGGTGGTGGGGGTGTTCGTGTTGGTGCTGGCGAAGATCCCGATATGGCGAGGGGAGTGGACTTATGGGCCGCGTTATATGCTGTTTGCGCTGCCGGTGCTGGGGCTGCCGTTCCTGACCTGGGTGGATGGCTTGCTGGATGAGCCGCGACGCTGGAAGACATGGGCGGCGGTGGTGGTGACGGCGGTGACACTGCTCTACTCCGGTTACCTGACGGAGCGGCAGAACCGACTGGATTTTTACATCTACTACCAGGTGAGTATGCCGCTGGAAGGTCTGTGGGACCGCGACATGGCCCGATCTTTCCTGGACCACCACCTGGGGTGGTTCTGTACCGAGTTGTTGGAACACGAGCAGAATCTGGACGACCTGCCGTTCATCAAGCAATTGATCCGCCAGGGGCTGCCGCCGACTGCCGTCCGCGAGTACGAGCAGAGGTTGGCGCGGCTGATCGCGAACCGGAATTACTATTGGTGGCGGCAGGGGCGGCAGGGGCGGTGAGGGCGGGGCCTGTTTTTTCGGCGTGCTCACGGCGTCTTGGCGAACTCCTGCGCCGGGTCTTTGCCCTGGAGGAGCCACATGATCGCGGTCGAGGCGGTGGTGACGCAGCCTGTAGGCTGTGGGGCTAGATATTGAAGGGTGCTCGATATGGCTTGGAATCCAACACACAAACGCTTAGCTCTTGCCGGCGGCGTCGCGATCATCGCAGCGGCGGTAGCAAACTGCGTATAAGTGTTCTTCTTTGACCCCGACAAAGCGGCGAAAGCGGGAGACTTCGTCCTGATCCGCATGAACCTCGCGTTAGCGATCGCGCTTCTGCTGATCGTCGTCCTAGGCGCGATTGCTTGTCTCGCGGGGATTCTGCTGCATTGGCGGGCGGCCGCAAATACCGGACAATCGAAAATATAAATCGGCGTCCCTCACCCCCTCCGTGCAAACTCCTCCGCCGGATTCTTCCCCTCGATCAGCCACATGATCGCCGTCGACGTCACCGAGACGTAGGCCGTCTGGCCCGCGCCGGTGAGGTGGACGCCGTCGTCGTTGACCAGCGCGGTCCAGGGCGTTTCGCCCAGTTGAAAAACCTTCGCCATGTCGAGGAAGACCGCGCCGGCGTTCCGCGCGGCGGCCTCGGCACGGTCGGTGTAGACGGCGCGGGCCTGGTCGTAGGCGAGCCCAGTCGGCAGGATGGTGATGCGGTTGGCGCGGTGGTTGCCGTACACCAGCACCTTCGCGTTCAGCTCTTTCATGCAGCGCGTGGCCATGTGTTCGAGGTGGGCCTGGAACTCGTCGGGGGTGCTCAGCGGGAGCGCGCCGCGCGAGCCGTCGTGGCGCATGTCGTTGAAGCCGAACTGGATGATGACGACATTGGGCTTGTGGGCGGCGACCTTCTCGTCGAACTGCTCGCGGGCCTTGGCGGCGGGCATGCCGCCGATGCCGGAGTTGACCATGCGGATGGTCTGGCCGGTGTTCTGCGCGACGTTGTGCGAGAACTCCACCTGCTGCGGCCAGCCCGACGCGGCGATCGAATCCCCCCACACCACCACGACCCAGGGTTCATTCGGCTGCGACATGATTTGATCCTTTATTAGAACGGGGCGCTGGTAATCTATCCGCATGTCTTCAACCCCAACGCCCACGATCCCCACCGAACGCATCCAGCCGCAGCTCGTCATGTGGCGGCCGTCGATCGACGCGCTCGACCCCGTGAAGCTCGCGCCGGGCTACGCGATCCGCCACTGGCGGCCCGATGACGGTCCCGCGTGGGAGAACGTCATCCTGCACACCTTCGGCGGTACGCCGAACTTCGAGACCGGTATGCGCGCCGACCCCGCCTTCAGGCCCGAGCGTGTGCTGCTGGTGATGCGGGGTGACACCGCCGTCGCCACTGCCTCCGCATGGCACATCCCGAAATACGGCATGGAGACCGGCTACCTCCACATGGTCGCCACGCTTCCCGACCACCAGGGCAAGGGCCTGGGCGCGGCCGTCTCGCTCACGGCCATGCACCACATGCGCGGCGAGGCCCGCCGCTCCGCCATGCTGCAGACCGACGACTTCCGCCTCCCCGCGGTCAAGGCGTACCTCCGCCTGGGCTTCGAACCGCTGCTCATCCACGAGAACCAGCGCGACCGCTGGCGCAATGTGTTGACGCACATCGGCCGCGCGGAGTGCATCCCACAATTCAAGGCGCAGCTCGAAGCGCCGGTGCGTGTGTTCGGGTGAGGCAGATTGGACGTGTCACTCGCTCGCGAGCCGGTAGCCCACGCCCTGTTCGGTGAGCAGGTAGCGCGGGCGTGAGGGGTTTTCCTCGATCTTGTGACGCAGGTTGGCCATGAAGACGCGGAGGTAGTGCGTCTCGTTTTCGCTGGGCGGGCCCCAGACCTCTCGAAGAAGGTAGGAGTGCGTGAGCACCTTGCCCGCGTGTTTGACCAGCGTGGTGAGCAGGCGGTACTCGATGGGGGTGAGGCGGACCTCGCGCTGGCCGACGAACACGCGGCGGGCGACACGGTCCACCTTGAGATCGGCGACGGTGAAGAGGGGGCTCTGGTCGTCGGGCCTGGCGGCGTGGCGGAGGGCGACGCGGATGCGTGCCAGCAATTCGCCGACGCTGAAGGGTTTGGTGAGGTAGTCGTCGGCGCCCAGGTCGAGCGCGGCGACCTTGTCTTTTTCCTGCCCGCGTGCCGAGAGGACGATGATCGGGGTGCTCGACCAGTCGCGCACCTGCCGCGTGACCTCGAGCCCGTCCATGTCCGGCAGGCCCAGGTCGAGGATGATCAGGTCGGGCGGCTGCATGGCCGCCTGCGCCAGGCCCGCCTTGCCGGTCTCCGCCTCGGTCAGGCGGTAGCCGTGCTCGGTGAGCGACGTGTGGAGGAACCGCCTGATCTGCGGCTCGTCTTCGATGAGCAGGATGATCGGCTGGTCTTCAGGCATTGGGTGTAACTCCGTCGGGCTCGCCGCGGGAAGGGTCGAGCGCGGGCGGCGCGCCATCGACCGGGATCGTGAAACGGAAGACCGCGCCGTGGAGCGGGGGCGTGCGGTTCTGCGCCCAGACGCGGCCGCCGTGGGCCTCGATGATAGCCCGGCAGATCGGCAGGCCCAGGCCCGCGCCGCGCTGGCCGTGCGACAGCCCGCCGCGGTAAAACTTCTCGAACACCTTGCGCTCCTCGCCCGGTTCGAGCCCGGGACCCGAGTCGGCGACCTCCACGACCACCTGCCCGTCCGCCGCGCGGGCCGTCACCTCGATCGGCGAATCGGCGGGCGTGTACTTGATCGCGTTCTCGATCAAGTGGATCAGCGCCTGCTCCAGCAGCACCCCGTCCACCGCCACCATGGGCAGATCGCCGGGGATATTCGTCTCCACCGCGCGGCCGGTCAGGCGTATGTCCATCCGCCCCAGCGCCGAGCCGACGACCTCCTCCAGCGGCTGCCACTGCTTGTTGAGCGCGATGGTGCCGGACTCCAGCCGCGTGATGTCCAGGAGATTCCCGACCAGCCGGGTGAGCCGCTCGGACTCGTCCTGGATGATGCGGAGCAGCTCACGGCTGGATTCGTCGGCGGGCTTGCGGTCGAGCAGGCTCGAACTCGCGCCGGTGATGACGGCCAGCGGGGTGCGCAGGTCGTGGGAGACGGAGCTGAGCAGGGAGCTGCGCAGCTTCTCGGTCTCCGCCTGGACCTGCGAGGTCCGGGCCTCGTGGGCGAAGCGGTTGCGCTCCACCGCCAGGGCAATCTGGTTGCAGAGCGCATCGAGCAACTGGCGCTGCTCGGGCGCCAGGAGCTGGGGCGTCTGCGCCGTCTGGATAGCCAGCACGCCGACCGCCTGCCCGCCCGCCATGAGCGGGACGTAGAGCGATTCCGAGGAGGGGAGAGTGTCCGTGCCGTGGCCCGCGATGCTGCGGTGCTCGAAGACCCATTGCGCGACGGCGACCTCTGAATCCTTGTCGGCGATCTGCGGGTCCGATGGCGCGCGGAGCATCAGCCGGCCGTCTTCACCCGGCAGGAGCAACGCCACCCGCGCGTGGAACACGTCGCGCAGGTGCCGCGTCGCGGTGTCCACCAGCGCCGAGGTCCCGCCCGCCCCTGCGAGCTGCTGGGTCATCTGGTAGAGCGCCTCGGTGCGCCGCTCGCGGTTGCGCGAGGCGTCCACCTGGTCGCGCAGCCGGACCGTGAGCGTGCCGATCAGCAGCGCCACGCCCAGCATGACCAGGAACGCGATCAGGTACTGCGTGTCGCCCACGGCGAAGGAGAGCCTCGGGTGGACGAAGAAATAATCGAACACCGCGACGCTCAGGAACGACGCGTACGCCGACGGCCCGCGCCCGTACCGCGCGGCGATGAAGGCGACCCCGACCAGATAGATCATCAGGAGGTTCGACCGGTCCACGTCGTGCCCCCAGCCGTACACCATCAGCCCGACGATCGCCGAGCAGGTCATGATGACCAGCGTGGTCCAGCCGTAGGCGGGCCAGTCAATGCCGGGCTCGGCAACGGGGGCCGAGTCGTCCACCTCCGGGCCTGCCTCCTCGCCGATGCCGCGCACGACATACAGGTCGATCTCCCCGGTGCGGCGCATCAGCACGTCGGCGGTGGAGCGGAACAACTGGTCGATCCACCAGGGCCGGTCAGATTTGCCCACGACGATCTTGGAGACGTTGCGCGAGCGGGCGTAGCTGACGATCTCGTCGGCGGTGCTCGGGCCGGTGAGCGTGACGGTCTCGGCGCCCAGACGCTCGGCGAGGCGGAAGTGGCGCAGGAGCAGGTTGCGGTCGTGCGCGCCGATGTCGCGGAGGCGCGGGGTCTCGACGTAGGCGGCGATCAGGTCGGCGTGCAGCGACACGGCCAGCCGCTTGGCCGAGCGGATCACCCGTGCCGACGACCGGCTCGGGCTGACGCAGACCAGCACGCGCTCGGCGGTGGGCCAGGTCTTGCGCGTGAACTGCTCCCGCCGCGCGGTGAGCACCTGGTCGCCCACGCGGTCCGCTGTTTTACGCAGCGCCAGCTCGCGCAGTGCCGTCAGGTTCGGCTTGCGGAAAAACCCCTCCAGGGCGTAACGCGCCTGGTCCGGCACGTACACCTTCCCCTCCGCCAGCCGCTCGAGCAGCTCGTCGGGCGAGAGGTCCACCAGCTCGATCTCGTCCGCCTCCTCGAAGACGCGGTCGGGCAGCGTCTCGCGCACGATCACGCCGCTGATCTGGGCCACCACGTCGTTGAGGCTCTCGAGATGCTGCACGTTGACGGTGGTGTAAACGTCGATGCCCGCCTGGAGGAGTTCCTCGATGTCCTGCCAACGTCTGTCGTGGCGCGAGCCCGGTGCGTTGGAGTGCGCCAGCTCGTCCACGAGGATCAGCTCGGGCTTGCGCTTCAGGGCCGCGTCGAGGTCGAACTCCTTGAGCGTGGTCCCGCGGTACTCGACGATGCGGTGGGGCAGCAGGTCCAGGCCCAGGAGGATCGCCTCCGTCTCTGGCCGGGCGTGCGGCTCGGCGTAACCGACGACGACGTCCACCCCCTCGCCCGCCTTGGCGCGGCCGGCGGTGAGCATGGCGTAGGTCTTCCCGACCCCCGCCGCCGCGCCGAAGAATATCTTCAGCTTCCCGCGCCGACGACGCGCCTCCTGCGCCTGCACGTCGGCGAGCAGCGCGTCGGGGTCCGGGCGTTTGTCGTTCTTGTCCGTCGCCATCAATGACTATCATCCGGCGAATCGGGGATTCCACAACTCATCAAGTCTTCTACGCCCCGTGTTTTACCGCCCATCCAGCGCGAGATTCAACTCCAGCACGTTCACCCCCGGCTCGCCCAGCACGTGCAGCCCCCGCCGCTGCGTGTGCGCGTGGACCATCTTCCGCACCGCGGCGGGTTCCATCCCGCGCAGGCGCGCGACGCGTTCCACCTGGTACTCCGCGGCGGCGGGGCTGATGTGCGGGTCCAGCCCGCTGCCCGAGGCGGTCACCAGGTCCGCCGGCACCGGCGATGTGTTCCCTGGGTCGGCCGCGCGCAGCGCGGCGAGGCGTGACTTGACGTTTTCCAGCAGCGCCGGGTTCAGCGGGCCGAGGTTCGACCCGCTCGACGCCGCCGCGTTGTACGCCATCGGCGCCGTTGCCGACGGGCGACCCCAGAAATATTTCGGGTCGTCGAACGGCTGCCCGATCAGCGCCGAGCCGACGGCCTGGCCTCCGCGCAGGACCAGGCTGCCGTTCGCCTCATGCGGGAAGAGCGCCTGCGCGATCCCCGTCACCGCCAGCGGGTAAACCACGCCGGTCAGCAGGGTCAGCAGGAGTAACATCACGATCGCGGAACGAATCTGCTTTAGCATGGCGTATTCTCCAATTTCGATCAGACCAGGTGCAGGCCCACGAGCGCAAGGTCGATCGCCTTGATGCCGATGAACGGCACGATCAGCCCGCCCAGGCCGTAGATCAGCACGTTGCTCCGCAGGAGCTGCGCCGCCCCCACGGGCCGGTATTTCACGCCCCTCAGCGCCAGCGGGATCAGGAAGATGATGACCACCGCGTTGAAGATCACCGACGACAGGATCGCGCTGGCGGGCGAGTGCAGGTCCATCACGTTCAGCTTGTTCAGCACCGGGTAGGTCGTCGCGAAGGCGGCGGGGATGATCGCGAAATATTTGGCGACGTCGTTGCTGATGCTGAAGGTCGTCAGCGCCCCTCGCGTCATGAGCAACTGCTTGCCGGTCTCCACAATCTCGATGAGCTTGGTCGGGTTGCTGTCGAGGTCCACCATGTTGCCGGCCTCCTTGGCGGCCTGCGTGCCCGTGTTCATCGCCACCGCCACGTCCGCCTGCGCCAGCGCCGGCGCGTCGTTCGTGCCGTCGCCGGTCATCGCGACCAGCCGCCCGCCCGCCTGGTATTCACGGATGAGCTTGAGCTTCGCCTCCGGCGTCGCCTGGGCGAGGAAGTCGTCCACGCCCGCCTCCGCCGCGATCGCCGCCGCCGTCAGCGGGTTGTCGCCCGTGATCATCACGGTCTTGATCCCCATGCGGCGCAGCTCGACGAACCGCTCCTTGATCCCGCCCTTGACGATGTCCTTGAGCTGCACCACGCCCATGACCCGCGCGCCGTCCGCGACCACCAGCGGCGTGCCGCCCTGTTTGGAGATTGCTTCGACATTGGCTCGGACCGATCCGTCGAAGCCCCCGCCCAGGCTGGTGACGAAGGCCTCGATCGCGTCGGCCGCGCCCTTGCGCACCTCACGGTGGTCCATGTTGACGCCGCTCATACGGGTCTGGGCCGTGAAGGGGACGAAGGTCGCGCCCAGGGCGTGGATGTCCCGGCCGCGCAGGCCGTACTTCTCCTTCGCCAGCACGACGATGCTCCGCCCCTCGGGCGTCTCGTCGGCGAGCGAGGAGAGCTGCGCGGCGTCGGCTAGCTCCTCGATCTTCACGCCGTCGGCGGGGAGGAAGGCGGTCGCCTGGCGGTTGCCCAGCGTGATCGTGCCGGTCTTGTCGAGCAGGAGCACGTCCACGTCGCCCGCCGCCTCGACCGCACGGCCGGACATGGCGATCACGTTCGCCTGGATCATGCGGTCCATCCCCGCGATGCCGATTGCCGAGAGCAGCCCGCCGATCGTCGTGGGGATCAGGCAAACCAGCAGCGCGACCAGCGCCGTGACCGTGATGGGCACGCCGACCCCCGCCGATTTCACGCTGTAGAGCGAGAAGGGCAGCAGTGTCGCGCACGCCAGGAGGAAGATGATCGTCAGCGCGGCGAGCAGGATGTTCAGCGCGATCTCGTTGGGGGTCTTCTGCCGCTTGGCGCCCTCGACCATGGCGATCATGCGGTCCAGGAAGCTCTCGCCGGGGTCGGCGGTGATGCGGATGATGAGCCAGTCGGAGAGGACGCGCGTCCCGCCCGTGACGGCCGAGCGGTCGCCGCCGGACTCGCGCACGACCGGCGCGCTCTCGCCCGTGATCGCGCTCTCGTCCACCGAGGCGATGCCCTCGACCACCTCGCCGTCGCCGGGGATCAACTCGCCCGTCTCGACGACCACGGTGTCGTGCTTGCGAAGCTGCGAGGCGAAGACCGATTCGATCGTCGAGAGCGCCGGCTTGGATTTGTCTTTCTTGGCGGCGCGCTGCTGCAAGGCGTCGTGGAACATCCGCTTGGCGTGGACGTCCTTGCGGGTCTTGCGCAGGTTGTCCGCCTGGGCCTTGCCCCGGCCCTCGGCGATCGCCTCGGCGAAGTTGGCGAACAGCACCGTGAACCAGAGCCAGAGCGAGATCGCCAGCACGAACCAGGGCGAGCCCATCTCCGTCCCCGCCGCCTCGCCCCGTCCCATCAGCGCCGCGACGAACAGCCCCAGCGTGAAGATGCTGCCGATGAACACGACGAACATCACCGGGTTCTTCACCTGCAGGCGCGGGTCGAGCTTGCGGAACGAATCGACGACCGCGCGTTGGACGATCGGGCCGTTGAAAAGCGGGCTTTTGTTCTGTTTTGTGCTCATGTCATCGGTTCCCTCTCCCCCTCTCCCCAAGGGGAGAGGGGGAGACGTCATCGCGTCATCATCAGGTGCTCGACGATCGGCCCCAGCGCCAGCGCCGGGATGAACGTCAGCGCCGCCACGATCAGCACCACGCCGGTCAGCGTCGCGATGAACAGAGGCGTGTGCGTCGGCAGCGTGCCGGCGCCGGTGGGGATGATCTTCTTGGCCGCCAGCGACCCCGCGATCGCCAGCGCGGCGATCTTCACCCAGTACCGCCCCATCAGCATCGCGACGCCCAGGGTCAGGTTGTAGAACGGCGTGTTGGCGCTCAGCCCGGCGAACGCGCTGCCGTTGTTGTTGCCCGCCGAGGAGTAGGCATACAAAATCTCCGAGAAGCCGTGCGGCCCGGGGTTATAGACACTCGACACGCCCTCCGGCATCACCACCGCGACCGCGGTGCCCACCAGCACCACCGCGCAGGGGATGAGAATCCCCAGCGACGCCATCTTCATCTCATACGCCTCGATCTTCTTTCCGAGGTATTCCGGCGTCCGTCCCACCATCAGCCCGGCGATGAACACCGTCACGATCGCAAACAGCAGCATGCCGTAGAGCCCCGAGCCCACGCCGCCGAAGATCACCTCGCCCAGTTGCATGAGCAGCATCGGTACCATTCCGCCCAGCGGGGTGAAGGAATCGTGCATGGCGTTGACCGAGCCGTTGGAGGCCGCCGTCGTCGCCGTCGCCCAGAGCGCCGAGTTCACGACGCCGAACCGCACCTCCTTGCCCTCCATGTTCCCGCCGCTCTGCACCGCCTGCGGCCTGGCGTCCGCTGCCGTCTGATCCACTCCCAGCGCGGCGATCCCGGGGTTTCCCGACTGCTCCGCCCAGACGCACACGCCCAGGAAGCCCACGAAGATCAGCGTCATGACCGCCAGCACCGCCCAGCCCTGCCGCGTGTCGCCGACCATTTTCCCGAACGTGTAGCAGAGCGCCGCCGGGATCAGCAGGATCGCCAGCACCTCCAGGAAGTTGGAGAGCGGCGTGGGGTTTTCCAGCGGGTGCGCCGAGTTGGTGTTGAAGAACCCGCCGCCGTTGGTGCCCAGTTGCTTGATGGCGATCTGCGACGCCGTCGGGCCCACGGCGATCGTCTGCTGCGTCAGCGCGGTTTTCTCCGTGACCGCGTTGCCCTTGTCGTCCTTCACCGCATTGCCGTCTTTGTCCAATTTAGGGGTGTCGTACGTCGTCGGCTGCACCAGCGTCACCGTCGCGTAAGGCCCGAGCGTCTGCACCACGCCCTGTGACACCAGCACGACCGCGAAGATCAGCGACATGGGCAGCAGGATGTAGAGCGTCGTGCGGGTCAGGTCGGCCCAGAAGTTGCCGATCGCCGCCGCGTTCCGCCGTGCGAAGCCACGGATCAGCGCCGCCATCACCGCCATGCCCGCCGCCGCGGAGACGAAGTTCTGCGTCGTGAGCCCGACCATCTGCGTCAGGTAGCTCATCGTGGTCTCGCCGCCGTACCCCTGCCAGTTGGTGTTCGTGGCGAAGCTCACCGCCGTGTTGAACGAGGAATCAGGCGTGATCGAGGCCATCCTCGCCGGGTTCATCGGGAGCGACGCCTGCAGCCGCTGCAGACCGTACACCAGCGCCAGCCCCGCGAAGTTGAAGAGCAGCATCGCCACCGCGTAGGCCTTCCAGCCCATCTCCTGCTCGGGCTTCACCCCGCACAGCCGGTAGATCGCGCGCTCCACCGGCCCGAGCAGGCGGTCGATCCCCACGCCACGCCCCTCGTACACCCGGGCCATGTACGCGCCCAGCGGTTTGACGCAGAGCAGCAGCACGCCCATGTACAGGCACAATTGAATGAAACCGTTGGTGGTCATTAGAAAATCTCCGGCTTCATCATTGCCACGAACAGATAGACCAGCAGCCCGCCCGCGACGACCGCACCGATGACATACACCCAATCCATGGTTGAACTCCTCAAAGTTTCCCGCACAGCCAGACCAGCCCGTACGTCAACACGAAGAAGCCCGCCGCGATCGAAAGATAAAACGCGTCCATCGATGAACTCCGGTTCAGTTGTTTCATGTGACGCGGGAAGTATTGCCGCGTCCGAGTCCGGCGTCGATGCAGAAACCGTCAAGAAGGGCGTCCCCCGCGTCAAGGTTCCGTCAAACCCCGGCGGTTATCTCCCCCATCTCCCTCATTTTGCGGAGGCCTTCTATTACTTAGCGCACCGGACTACTATTTGCCGTTCCCCTCCAGCTCGCGCGGCCTCACCTCACCGCCGTACGGCCCACCCGCGATCGGCTCTGCCTCGATCGCGCGCCGCAGCGCGTCCAAAACCTCCTGGCAGAGGGTCACCACCTTGCGCTTCTGGTTCAGCGACACCGCCAGGGAGTGCACGTTGGTATTTTCGCGCGAAAATATCAAAATCTGCGCTTTGATCTTCCCGAACTCGGTGTAGCCCGCGACCGCCTCCGCCAGGTCCGCCTTGCCGGTAAGGTCGGGGACCGCCGCCAGCCCGTCCAGCGCGGCCTGCACCTTCGCCTCCTC
Source organism: Planctomycetota bacterium (assembly GCA_021413865.1). GTDB lineage: Bacteria > Planctomycetota > Phycisphaerae > Phycisphaerales > Phycisphaeraceae > JAIOPN01. The sequence continues at coordinate 135,612 of JAIOPN010000006.1, forward strand.
CGCCTCCATCACCGCCTCCATCGCGTCCATCTTCTGGTCGCTCTCTTCCGCGATGTGCGGCGGGAGCAGCGTCTGGAGGCGCAGCACCGCCGTCTGCGCCGTGAACGCCAGCGTGGTGATTTTCTTGGTCTCAGGCGCGTTCTCGTTGGCGGCCGCCACGCGCAAGAGCGCCGCTTTCATCTTCTCGACCGCCTGCGCCGCCGGCCCGAACGCCAGGCCGTACGCCTTGAGATTCGTCCCCTTCACCGCCAGGTTCAGCAGCTCCCCGTCCACCCGCTGATATTCCGCGAAGTCCTTCGTGAACTGCCCGAGCAGCTCCCGCTCGCCCGGCGTGCCGCTCGTCTTCAGCAGCCCATCGAGTGTTCTAATCTCCCGCTCCACCCCTGCGGCCGACGCCCGCGCCTGGTCGGCGAAGGCGGTCGCCTCCCGGTCCGTGCCCGCCATGACCGCGCTCTTCTCCGCCTCCGACGCTGCCGCCAGCCCTAATTGCATGCGCGTCACCGCGTCCGCCCGAGCCGCCCGCGACGCCATCTGCGACGCCGGGTCCCGCCCCTCGCGCGAGTGCGCCACCACCGCGATGAAGCCGGCGAACAGGGCCGCCCCGATCGCCATCCACATCGCTTCACGGATGCTCGGCCTGAGGGTCATGGGTGCTCCAAAATAAAACCACGGTGCGACATCCCCGCCGCAAGGGGGAAATCGACAGCTAATCATTCCTTTGAGATTCCCAATCGGCTATACGGAAACGGTCAAGAATGGGCGTGTCTGTGTCAAGGATGGGTTAAGAACACGGAACCTCGGATGCACACGGGCACGAGGTGACGGCGTGCGCGCCCCGTTTGCCGGGCAACCTGGTGTTCCTGAAGAAAAGTCTGCTTAACACATGAAACTCACACTCTTCTATCCTCGCCCGCACATCCGCGGTCGATAGTTCCGGGGTACCCGTGGCGGCACGCTTTACTTCCCACCTGAAAGCTCGGGCGGATTACCTGGATGAAACTCCGTTACCGCACCGTCTGGATCAGCGACACGCACCTGGGCAGCCGGGGCTCGCGCGCCGGCGAGCTTTCCGCCTTCCTCAAGCGGGTGCGCTGCGACAAGCTCTACCTGGTCGGCGACATCATTGACATGCAGTCGCTCCGGCAGCGCTGGTTTTGGCCGGTGGAGCACAACGACGTCATCCGCCGCCTCCTCAAGATGGCCAAGCGCGGCGTCGAGATCATCTACATCCCCGGCAACCACGACGCCGGGGCGCGGCAGTACCTCTTCTTGAGCTTTGGCGGACTGCGCCTGTGCCTGCAGGACATCCACGACCTGGCCGACGGCCGACGCCTGCTCGTCACCCACGGGGATCAGTACGACCTCATCGTCACCAACTCCCCCTGGCTGGCGCACCTGGGCACGTGGACCTACGACTGGCTCCTGCTCTTCAACCGCCTGTTCAACGGTGCGCGCACGCTGCTCGGGCTGCCGTACTACTCGCTCTCGCAGCGCATCAAGATGCGGGTCAAGTCCGCCTGCCAGTTCATGAGCCGCTTCGAGCAGACGCTCGGCGGCGCCGCCAGACACAAGGGCCTGGCGGGCGTCGTCTGCGGCCACATCCACAAGGCGGAATCCAAGATCGTTCAAGGCGTCTCCTACTACAACTGCGGCGACTGGGTCGAGCGGTGCACCGCCCTGGTTGAGCACGACGACGGCCGGGTCGAGGTGATCGACGCCACCGCTCTGCTCGCCGATCTCGTCGCCCGGGAGGCCGCGATGGCTCCTGCGAGCGTTGATGCCGACGCCGTGAGCGATACCTCCGGTGGCGGCGGGGTCGTGACCCAGCCGGTCGGCGTTGTCGCCGAGTCGCTCTCATCCATGCCCGGCTGGCACACCGATCTCGACGGTGCTTCCGAAGACGATCTAGTCGCCGAGATCGACGATGACGATGAGGGCGACGACTCTGGCGACGCTCCACGAAGTCCGCGCCGCTGCGCCGCGATTGCCGCGGCGCGTTGATGGAGCCGCTCGGCCACGCCACGACACCGGGCACGCCGAGTCGGCGTGAGTTTCGTTCACATATCAATCGCCCATGCACCAGCCACGGTTCTCCGCCTCCCCGTGATTCAATTATGATTCACGGCCGTCACGGAGAACCCCATGCCGACCTACCGCTGGACCAAGGTGACCGAGAACGCCGCGTTCGCGCCGCGCGACGGCGCGGGGGCGCTGACGTTCCGCGACCGCATGTGGCTGTTGGGCGGGTGGAACCCCGGTGACAAGGTCCATTTCCCCAAGGTGTGCAACAGTGAGGTCTGGTCCTCCACCGACGGCGCGGATTGGAAGCTGGAGCTGAAAGAGGCGCCGTGGGAAGGCCGGCACACCGGCGGGTACGTGCTCCACCGCGACCGCATGTGGATGGTCGGCGGGGACCCGATCCAGAAGCACTATCAAGACGATGTCTGGTCCTCCGCCGACGGCCTGAAGTGGGATTGCGTGACCGACAAGGTGCCCTGGCACACGCGGGCGTTGCACTACGCCGTCGTCCACCGCGGGAAGATATTCGTGATGGGCGGGCAGACCGTTCCCCCCTTCGCCCCCGAGCCGGAGGTTTTTTATTCCGACGTCTGGTCGTCGGAGGACGGGCGCGACTGGGAAAAGATCGGCGACAACATGCCCTGGGGCCCGCGCGGGATGATCGGCGGCACGACCGTCTTCAAGGACCGCATCTGGATCCTCGGCGGTGGGACGTACGACACGCCGACGACGCCCAGCCGTAATTTTTACAACGACGTGTGGTCCAGCGCGGACGGCGTGAAGTGGGAGTGCGTCGCTAAATCCACGGCGTGGCATCCGCGGCAGTACCACGACGTGGCGGTCTTCGACGACCGGCTTTGGGTGCTCGAGGGGTACCACAAAAACGGCGGCAACCGCAAGGACGTCTGGCACTCCGCCGACGGCGTGAACTGGGAAGAAGTCCCCGACACCCCCTGGCTCCCGCGCCACGCGGCGAGCGTCTTCGTGTACCGGAACGCGCTCTGGATGGTTGCGGGGAACAACATGACGCCCGACGCGTGGAAGCTCACGCGCGTGTGAGCGTTGAAGCGGCGCGCGACAAAAAGAAAAAGCCAGGCATGGCCATGCCTGGGCTTGCTTCGTTTATTGACTTGTCGTTACGCGCTTCATTTGTTGAACTGTTCCAGCTCCCCGAGACGATCCAACTCGCCCAGGTAGAAGTGCATGTCGTTCCCGCCCCAGGGGAAGCCCTCCTTGCGTTCCATGAGGAAGTTCAGGAAGGGGTAATTGTCCTCGAGGATGGCCCGGTCGCCCGTGAGCTTGTAGAGCGCCCAGCAGGGGAACATGTCGTTGCACCCCCAGCCGCCGGGCATGTGGCCGGGGCGGAACTTGTACACCTTGCCCAGCGCGCCGATGAGGAACTCCTTCACGTCCTCGCGCCCCGTCAGTTCGTAGAAGAAATAGAGGGCACGCCACGCGACGAACTCGCCGTAGCTGGTGAGCATGGTCCCCACGCCGTGCGGTAGCTCGTAGAGGATGACGCCGTCGTCGTTCACTTTTTCCTTCAGGTGGTGGAAGATCTCGTCGAGGGCGGCGAGCCACTTGTCGTCCTTGGTGAACTCGTAGAGCCGGCAGTAAAGCAGGCCGGGCCAGCCGCACTCGCGGGAGTCGGCGTAGAAGATGGTCGGGTCGTCCTTCTGCCAGCGGAGCATGTTCTCGCCGACGGAGAGGGCTGCATCGCGCAGGTCCTCGTTGCCGGTGATGGTGTAGGCGGCCAGCAGGCCGTTGCCCCACATGTGGGAGGGGTAGGTCGAGCCGTCGGTGTGCTCGGGGCAGTGGGCGGGCATGGTGCCCTCGCGGAGCGGGTCGGGGTCGAAGGCGATGAAATCGACGTGGGCGTTGTGGCGGGCCTTGGTCAGTGCGCCGCGCAGCCGGCCGGGCGCCCGCATGCGGTAATACTCGCGGATGTTGTTGAGGGCGTTGTCGTCCTCGTTGTTGTGCGCCCAGGAGCGGTCGGGGTTGATGAAGTCTCCGAAGTCCCACATGCCCTTGTTCGACACGCCGAACGCGATGTCGCCCAGGCCGCCCGCGGTGCCGAGCTTGGTCTCGACGAGGAGGTACTTCGTTTCGTCGTAGCGCAGCCACTCGTGCAGGTTGAGCACCTTGCATCCCTCGACGTAGGCCGGGTCGAGCGTGATGTGGATGGGCAACGTGTCCTTGATCTCATGGTCGAAGTAGATTGCCTCGAGCTCCTCGGCCGTATGCGGTTTGTCATCGAAGGCGATGTAGAGATCGTGCTCCTTGGACTGGCCGCGTCGGACCTTCACCTCGCCGGCATAAGCGGGCCAGATGTCGAAATCGATCACGCCCCGGTCGGAGCGCATGGATTTCGGATGGTTGAACCCCATCTCGAGGAAGTACGCCAGTGCCGACGCCGACGAACCACTCATGGCGATATACGGATAGACCTGCCGCAGCCCGCCGGTCATGTCGGTGCGGGCGTTGCCGGGGCGGAGGTAGTAGGGGTATTCGCCGAGGTTTTCGCGGAGGGAGGCGAGGTCGCGGATGACAATCAGCCCCTCGCCGCCCACGCCGTAGCGTGCCTTGGCGACCTCGCTGATCGCACCGGTGGCGATGATCTCCAGATTCTCCGGCACCTGAACGAAGCGCGAGAACCAGTGCCGGCCGTGGTTCGCCTGCCGCACCTGGTGCACGCTCGTCTTGCCCACGTTCGTCGGCACGTGCAGGGTGATCTGCGTCAGCTTGATGCCCTGCTCGGGCTTCTCGCGGTTGGTGAACTTGTACGACACCAGCACGCCCGGCTCGTTGGGGCGGAAGACGTAACGCACGCGGAAGGAGAGCAATTCAGCCCCGTCGCCCGCCGTGTGCCGCCCGCTCGTTTCCACCACCACGCGCTGCGGGCCGGATTCCGCGATGCGCACCTTCAGGTCTTTCGCGTTCGAGGCGTAGTACCGCTTGCCCATCGGTTCTTCGAGGAAGATGTCGGACTCCTTCGCGACCATCTCCTTGCCATTGACCTTGTACGACTCGAAGAGCGAGAAGGATTTCTTGCTGATCGCGACGCGCAGCTTCGGCGTCGTGACGATGACACGGCTCTTGTCCTCTTCCACCGTGACGACGTTGCGGTCCGCCGGCTTGCGGGCGCGGACCAGCGTGGCCGTGTGGCCCTTCACGTTCTTCGGGATCGGCAGGTCGAAGTTGAGCAGCAGCCACTTCGCCGAGCCGTCGAACCACGTCTCCAGCACGCGCGTCTGCACCGGGCGGAGCTTGCCGTTTTCGAGGCGGATCGCCAGGCCTTTCACCTCACCGCCGAGTTCGCCCCTGAGCACCCCCTCGGGGATCGGCACGCCGTACGTCACGGCGTGCGAGGCGATGTCGCGGTTGGAACTGTTCTGGAAGCGGATCGACACAAGCTCGTCGGCCATGGCGGGGCTCTCGTATGGGGTTGGTTGTGCAGGGGGAGAAGCGGCGAACCCAGTAGGGAGGCGGGCGGATATTGGAGCAAAGAGGCCGGGCGGGGGCAAACGGGGTATCACCCCTTCATCCGCAGCCGCACGCACCGCACCCCCGCGTGCTCCTTCTCGCCGTACCAGAGCGCCAGCACGACCGTGCCGTCTTTCAGAACCGCCGCCGAGGGCTCGCCGAAGTTGTAGCTCGTCCACTCCTCATGGCGTTTGCTCTCGCCCCGCGTCGAGGCGCTCTGGGCGGACCAGACGCGCTCCATGGACTGGATGCCCAGGTCGGCGTCGGTCGGCTTGCAGACCGCCATCCAGATGCCGATGTCGCTCGCGGGCGACCGTTTCACCACGGTGAAGATCACGCGGCCGTCGGGCAGGGGGGTCAGCGCGGTGGTGTGGCCCATCACGCCCGTGGAGCGCGTCGGGGTCCACGTCTCCCCGCCGTCGTGCGAGAGCGCGAACTTGTTGGTGTACTCCGCCTTGTTCGCCGCGGTCGAGAGGTTGGTGTGCCACGACGTGCCCAGCAGCCGGCCGTCCGCCAGCTCTACCACCCACGCCTCCGCGCCGCCCGATTCCGCCTCGGCGAAGCGCAGCATCGAGCGGTGATGCCACGTCTTGCCCTTATCGTCGCTCAGCACCACGACCACCTGCCCGCGGTCCACCTTCACCGCCGGGTCGAACGTGTTGTAGGGCGAGTAAGGCCCGACCCACCGCCCGGCGCGCGTCACGCAGAGCGGCCCCGGCGCCTCGGCCGATCCGGGGATCGGCAGCTTTGCCGCGCTTGGCGTCGGCCACGTCCGGCCCTCGTCGCCCGAGATCGCCCACGTCAATTCATTCTGCATCAACCCCGCCGTCGCGTCCGACCAGAACGATTCGCCCGGTGTGACGATCGCCGTGCGTGAGCCGTACATCGCCAGCTCGCCGGCCGGAGTCGCCGAGAGGTTTGCAAAGACCGACCACCTGCCGCGCCACTGCGGCCAGATCGGTGCACCGGCGTCCCACGTCGCGCCGCCGTCGCGCGAGCTTGCCAGGTAGGGGACGAAGTCGTTGATCGCCAGCTTCGACTGCCGCATGTACGAACAGAGCAGCACGCCGCCGCGCGTCACGGCCACTCTCGGCCCGGAGCAGACCGGCTCATCCGCCGTCAACGGCAGCCGCGTCACGTCACCCACGCCAAGTGTTTCAAAGGTCGGCATGGGCGTCGAGCATAGCGGGCCGGGCGGTGGTGGTACATCCCACAAGGTACACTTGCCCGCATGGAATCGGACGAACGCGACGCGCTGCTCACGCTCACCCTCGCGTCGGGGCTGGCCCCGCTCCCCACGCGGCGGCTGCTCGACACGCTTGGCTCCGCGCGGGCGGTGCTCGAAGCGGAGCGCGACACGCTCGTCCGGGTCGGCAACGTGCGCCAGGCTACGGCGGATAAGGTCTATACCCAGTTCCGGGATCTCGCCGACGGCCGGAAGCTCGACGCCGAAAAACGCCTCATCGAAGAGCACCGCGTCACGTTGCTGGCCACTGGCGACCCCGCCTACCCCGCGCTGCTGCGCCACATCGGGGATCCCCCGCCGCTGCTCTTTGTGCGCGGCAGGATCGAGGAGGGCGACTCCCTCGCCCTGGGCATGGTCGGGTCGCGCAAGTGTTCCTTATATGGTCGTGAGCAGGCGGACCGCTTCGCCTCGCTCTGCGCCTCGGCGGGCTTGTGCATCGTCAGCGGCGGGGCGTATGGCGTGGACGCGGCGGCGCACCGCGCGGCCCTGCGTGCCGGCGGGCGCACCATCGCCGTGCTCGGCAGCGGGCTGGCCAACCCTTACCCCACCGATCACCGCGATCTGTTCGATGAGATCGCGAGCGGTGACGAGCCGCGCGGGGCGGTGGTCAGCGAGCTACCCATGACCGCGCCGCCCATCCCCGAGAACTTCCCGGCACGCAACCGCATCATCTCCGGCCTGTCGTTGGGTGTGCTGGTTGTCGAGGCGTCGCTGCGCTCCGGCGCGCTCATCACCGCCCGCCTCGCCGCCGAGGACCATGGCCGCGAGGTCATGGCCATCCCGGGCCGCGTTGATAACGAGACCGCCGCCGGCTGCCACAAGATCATCCGTGAGGGCTGGGCGACGCTCGTCACCTCCGCCGCCGACGTGCTCGACGTGCTGGGCGAGGCCGGCCAGACCCTCAAGGCCGCCGTCACCAGCCGCCCCGGCGAAACCGCGACGCCCGCCGCGCCGAGCCTCTTCGAGCAGCAACTCACCGAGACGCAGCGCCGCGTGACCGACGCGCTGGCCGAGCCGCGCTCCATCGACCAGGTCGTCGCCGCGACCAACCTGCCCGCCGCCACCGTGCAGGCGGACCTCACTATGCTGCAGGTGCGCGGCGTGGTCGCCAAGCAGGATGGGCGGTTCGTGATCCGGCGGCGTTAGGCGGCGGCTCTGGTGGGTCAGGCGTCCCGCCTGCCTTTTCCTAATTCATCCGGCCTCGGAAGGCCGGCGACAGGCGGGACGCCTGCCCAACCAGATTTGCGTAGCCGTTCATTCGGCCGTCACGTCCCGTATCATGTCCAGCCCCGTAATTTCACAGGAAACCGCGCGTGAGCCTCAAAACACTGGACCTGAGCACCCCCGGCGGGCGTCGGGCGCTGGCGAAACTCATCGAGCGCCTCCGCGCGTCGGCCTCGGTCGGCGGTGAGGAAGGCAAGACTGTCGCGAAGATCATCGACGACGTCCGCCGCCGCGGCGACCGCGCGGTGGTCGGCTACATGCGGCGCTGGACGGACCCGAAGTTCAGCGCGTCGCGCCTCCGGGTGGAGCCTTCAGAGTTCCGCTCGGCGCTGCGCGGGCTGGATTCCGCGATGCGGCGGACGCTGGAAACCTCGATCCAGAACGTGCGGGCGTACCAGGGCCACATCCGGCCGCGCGACCCCTCGCCGATCGTGCTCGACGGCGCGACGCTCGGCCTGCGCTTCACGCCGGTGTCGAGCGTCGGCCTGGTCGTGCCGGGCGGGCGGGCGGCATACCCCTCGACGGTCATCATGCTGGCGGTGCCCGCGATGGCGGCGGGTGTTCCCGTCGAGGCGATCAGCGTGGTGACGCCCCCGCCGACGCGCCGCGCCGGCGAACTCGTCGGAGATGTCTCGCCGCTGGTGCTGGCGACCTGCGCGATGCTCGGCATCGAACGCGTCTATCGGATCGGCGGAGCCCAGGGGGTCGCGGCCCTGGCGCTGGGCACGAAATCGGTTTCGCCTGTCGACCTGATCGTCGGGCCTGGCAATGTTTTCACGCAGCTCGCCAAGCAGCAGCTCGCCGGCCGGGTGGGCATCGACGGGTTCTACGGCCCGAGCGAGATCGTCACGATCGCCGACGCCAGCGCCGACCCGGCGCGCGTCGCCTCCGACCTGATCGCGCAGGCGGAGCACGACCCGGGGCGCTGCTTCCTCGTGTCGTGGTCGCGTGGAGTCATCGACGGCATACGCAAAGAGATCGCCGCGCAGCTGCGGTCGCGCAAACGGCGGTCGGCGGTGGAGCAGTCGCTGCGCGACTGGTCGGCGGCGGTGCTGGTGCGGGACGTGAAACAGGCCGTCGAGGTCGCCGACCTTTTCGCGGCGGAGCACGTGAACCTCGCGGTGCGGAAGCCCGAGGCGCTGCTGGAGAAGCTGAGCCACGGCGGGGAGTTTTTCCTGGGCGATGCGACGCCGGTGGCGGCCGGGGACTACATCGCCGGGCCCAGCCACTGCCTGCCGACGGGGACGACGGCCCGTTTCGCCAGCGGGATCAGCGTCTATACTTTCCTCAAGCGCAGCGGGACGGTCTGGTACCGCAAGGGGATGAGTCGTGCGACGGTGGATGCGGTCGCGCGGTTCGCGGAGGCCGAGGGGTTGGACGGGCACGCGGAGTCGGCGCGGGTGCGGGGACGCTAAGCCGCAAGCGGCAGTGTCAGCGGTAGCGTTCGATGGTGGTGATGACGACCTGGTGGGTTTCGACGGGCTTGGGGATCATGACCCAGTAGGCCTCGGTGAATCCCGTGCCGGCGGTGGCGAAGCTGATGGTGCCCAGGCCGAAAAACCGTTCGCGCAGGCTGAAGGTGAGGTTGGTGTGCTGAATCTTGTTGAGTGACGCCTCGAAGATTCGGATACGCGCCACGCCCACCACGCGGATCACGCGCCGGTCGGTGAGCACGTAGGTCCGCCCCATCCATTCGAGGAACTGCCAGAAGAGCCGGATCGCACAGACCAGCACGGCGAGGGAGAGGATGTCGTGGCGGCCGATGTGGGTGGCGCCCACGTTGTCGAGCCAGAGCGTGGCCATGGTGAACAGGGCGACGACCGCGAGGAAGCGCAGCGGCACCAGCAGGATGAACCACGCGCTGGGCTTGAGCAGGAGGACGATGATCTCGCCGGGCTGGAGGAGGTCGGCGGGGAGCATGGAGGCGGCGCGGGCGCGCGGGTCTTCGGCGGCCTCGCCGGGCGCGGGCTCGGCCTCGGCGCGGGCCGCGCGGGACGGCTCGATTGTCTGGCCCTGTTTCATGCCGCGCCCCCCGGTTTCGCGTGGTCCTGCGCCAGGCCGCGGCGGATCGCCTCGGGCCGCAGCGTCACGATGTCGGGCAGGTTGCGGTAGTAGTCGTTGTAGTCCAGCCCGAACCCGACGACGAACTCGTCGGGGATGTCGAAGCCGGTGTAGTCCACGCTGAACTCCATCGCCTCGGGCCGCCGCTTGCGCAGGAGCACGCAGGTCCGCAGCGTGGCGGGCTCCTTCTCGCGGATCAGGTCGGTCACCAGCCGCAGTGTCCGGCCGGAGTCGAGGATGTCGTCGATCACCAGCACGTGCGCCCCGCGCAGCGAGCGAGGCAGGGTGTCCAGGTCCTCGCGGATGTGCGCGTCTTTGCTCGCCGTCGCCGCACCGGGGTAGGAGCTGACGGAGATGAGCCTGATCTGGGCCATGATCGGCAGGTGGCGCACAAGGTCGGCGACGAAGACGATGCTGCCAGTGAGGATGGGCACGAGCGTGATCTCGGCGGGGCCGTTGCCGCCGTCCCGCGCGATGTCGGCGGTGATGAGACGGCCAAGCTCCTCCACCCGTTTGGCGATGGCGGCCCGGTCGATCAGCACCCGCGCGATATCGCTCTGCATGCGACCAGTGTAACACCCCGTCGCGGCCCTCCAATCGCCTGATAAGGCACGGAAACACCGCCGTCCTGCTATAACTCCGTCATCCCCCTGTCACCCCGATCGCGGAGCCGTCGTGCGTGTAGCGCAGAAACACATGGACCACCTCGTCGAGCACGGCTACGCCGTCGTGCCGGGGTTTTTGTCGCGCCGCGAGGTGGCGGCGGGCCGCGCGGAGGTCCTCCGCTACTTCCCGGCGGCGCGGGAGCTGGCGGCCGCCCCGATGCGCTACGAGGGCATGATGGAGCAGAGCGCCCACCTGCAGGTCGAGTTCCCGTTCATCGGCGACGCGCTGAACCACGCCGCCACGCACCCGCGCGTCGTGGAGATGGTCGAGCGCCTCCTGGGCTCCACCGAGGTACTGCTCTCGCAGGCCGCGATCTGGGCGAAGTACGCCGGCGGCGAGGTGTACGGCCAGTCGCTCCACGTGGACTTCGAGGGCAATACCCTGGTCGTCCCCCGCGACGACGCCGACTACCGCCAGGTCAATGTGATCCTGTATTACACCGACGTGACGCGCGACATGGGCCCGACCTATGTCGTGCCGCTCAGGTACACGCGCGACGTTCCGCTCTGGCCGCCGCACCGGCCGAGGGAGAAATACCCGGCGTTGTATCGCCACGAGAAGCCGATCCTCGCCCCCGCCGGGTCGGCGCTGCTCTTTGGCATGGGCACCTTCCACCGCGCCTCGGAGATCACCGCGCCGCTGGGCGCGCGGTTCACGCAGCACCTGGTTTACCGCGCGGCGCGTCACCCGTTCGCCGGGCACCACATCTGGTCCCACTTCGGCGAGCGGCCGGAGCTGCAGCACTTCCTCGAACGCGCCACGCCTCGGCAGCGCGAGGTCGTGGGTTTCCCCGCGCCGGGTGATGCGTACTGGACCGCGCGGACCCTGCGTGGCGTGGCGCAGCGCTACCCGGGAATGGACATGAAGCCCTACCTGCGGGCGGCGGGCAGGCGGGGGCGGTGAGGCCCGGCCCGGTGCGGTGAACATGTGCCAATAATCCGTCTGTTGCGGCATCTGTGCCGCGGTCTCACTCATCTATATATCAGGGCAATGATGCTCCCGAGCGAATTTTTTGCTTTGTATCGGGAGACCCGCCAAATACAATGCGTAGTTGGTCAGTTCTGTATTGGGGGTTGCGATGCATCAGAACAAAAGCAACGCTGTTGATGTCGCGGCGGAGGTGGGTGGCGGCACGAATGACTTCGCGCCCGCGCCGATCGGGGCCGGGATGGGCCTGCGCGGTGTCGAGCGGTGGCTTGCCCGCAGGATGCTCAGCTACCTGCACGACCCGCCGATCCGCATCGTGCTGTGGAACGGGGAAGAGGTCGCCTGCTCGCGTGAGTCGCCGGTGGCACGGGTCGTCATGCGTGACCGCGGGGCGCTCTACCGGCTCATCAGCGACCCGGATTTTCAGTTCGGCGAGCTTTACAGCAGCGGCCGGCTCACGATCGAGGGCGACCTCATGGCGTTCCTCGACGCGACCTACCGCAGCACGTCCGCCAACGGCACGTACCGCGGGTATCTCTCCGACTGGTTCCACCGTCCGCGGCTCAACACCGCCCGCCGCGCCCGCGAAAACGTCCACCAGCACTACGACATCGGCAACGACTTCTACCGCCTGTGGCTCGACGAGGCGATGGTTTACACCTGCGCCTACTTCCCCACACGCGACGCGACGCTCGAGGCCGCGCAGCAGGCGAAGCTCGAGCACGTCTGCCGCAAGCTCCGCCTCACGCCCGGGGAGCGCGTCGTCGAGGCGGGGTGCGGCTGGGGCTCGCTGGCGATGTACATGGCCGAGCACCACGGCGTGAAGGTCAAGGCCTACAACATCTCGCACCAGCAGATCATCTTCGCGCGGGAGCGCGCCGCGGCCAAGGGGTTGGCCGACCGCGTGGAGTTCATCGAGGACGACTACCGCAACATCACCGGCACGTACGACGCCTTCGTCTCCGTCGGCATGCTCGAGCACGTCGGCCCCAAGGACTACCCCACGCTCGGCCGCGTGATCGACCGCTGCCTGACCGACTCGGGTCGAGGGCTGATCCACTCCATCGGCCGCAACCGCCCGCTGCGGATGAACGCATGGATCGCCACGCGCATCTTCCCCGGAGGCTACACGCCCGCCATCAGCGAGATGACGCGGATCCTCGAGCCCTACTCGCTCTCGGTCCTGGACGTAGAAAACCTCCGGCTGCACTACGCGCTGACGCTCGAACACTGGCTCGCGCGGTTCGAGCGTTCCACGGACAAGGTCCGGCAGATGTTCGACGAGCGGTTCGTCCGCATGTGGCGGCTCTACCTGGCCGGTTCGCTCATGGCCTTCGCCACCGGGTGGATGCAGCTCTTCCAGATCACCTTCGCACGCCCGCTCAACAACGACCTGCCACTGACGCGCGGGCACCTGTACCGAACCGGAAAGTAGCGTGTCATGGAAACGTGCGATGTCCTGATCGTCGGCGGCGGCCCTGCCGGTTCGACCTGCGCGTGGAAGCTGCGCCAGGCGGGGATGGACGTGGTGATCATGGACAAGAAGGCATTTCCGCGCGACAAGACGTGCGCCGGCTGGATCACGCCTGCGGTCGTCGAAGAGTTGCAGCTCGACACCGCCGATTACGCCCGGTCGCGCGTGTTCCAGCCCATCACGGGCTTCCGCGCCGGCACCATCGGCGGCAAGGTGACGGAGGCTCATTACGACCACCCGGTGAGCTACGGCATCCGCCGGCGGGAGTTCGACCACTACCTGCTCGAGCGCAGCGGGGCGCGGCTGCGGCTTGGCGAAAAGCTGGACACGATCGAGCAATCCGCTGAGGGTTGGACGATCAACGGCGCCATCCGCGCGCCGCTGCTGATCGGCGCCGGCGGCCACTTCTGCCCCATCGCCAAACGGCTTGGCGGCGCCGAGGGGAAAGAAACCGTCGTCGCCGCGCAGGAGATCGAGTTCGAACTGAGCGAGAGTCAGATGGCAGACTGCAAGGTCTCGGAGACGACGCCCGAGCTTTATTTCTGCCCCGACCTCAAGGGCTATGCGTGGTGCTTCCGTAAGGGCGGTTACCTCAACGTCGGCCTGGGCCGCGAGGACAACGTGCGCATCAGCGAGCACGTCGCCGCCTTCTGCGACTGGATGAAATCCCAGGGCCGCATCCCGCGCGACACGCCCGTCCAGTTCCACGGCCACGCCTACATCCTCTACGGCCACGCGCCGCGCCCGCTCGTCGCCGACGCCGCACTCCTGATCGGCGACGCCGCGGGACTGGCGTACCCTGAGAGCGGGGAGGGCATCCGGCCCGCAATCGAATCGGCGCTCATCGCGGCCCGGGTGATCGTCGACGCACAGGGCGACTACAGCCGCGCCAACCTCGAACCCTATCAGCGGCGGCTCATCGCGCGGCTCGGGAAACGCGAGCCCGCCGGCGCAGCCTCTTCCTTCCTCCCCGAGAAGCTCACGCGGACCCTCGCCGCGCACCTACTGGCCACGCACTGGTTCGTGCGCCACGTCGTACTGGACCGCTGGTTCCTGCACACCCAGCAGCGGGCGCTGGCGCTCTGACCCGGCTCGGCCGCGCCGCCTTGTGGCCCCGTCCTGTGCGCCGTATTCCCTTACAATCCCGCCATTCTCCCGGCCTGTCCGGCCGCCGACGTGACCGCGAGCCACGCCATGAAGACGATCCCCATCCGAGCCGACTACTACCAACAGTTCGGCGCGGACTACACGCGCGACGTGCCGGGCGAGGGGTACGGCGGGTGGAAGTCGGCCGACATCGAGATATCCGCGGAGCGCACGGCCGTGGTGGTCATGCACGCGTGGGATGTCAGGCCGATGGCGCAGGACCCGGCGGGGTACAACGAGTGCGAGTACCTCCCTCGCGCCGACGCCATCTGCAAGACCGTGTTCCCCAAACTGCTCTCGGCAATCCGGGTGAGCGGGTTCAAGCTGTTCCACGTCGTCGGCCGCGGTGGTTACTACGAGCACCTGCCCGGTTTTCAGCGTGCCGTCGCGCTGGCGGGTCCCGCGCCGGCAGGCCAACCGAGGGTGGAGAACGATCCGGTCCGTTCAAAGCTTGATCGGTTCAGGTACGAGAACGTCTGGCCGGGCAGGCCCAACATCGCGAGCTACGAGCGGAGTTGGGCAGGCACGCGTTTCCATCCCGCCGCGCAGCCGCACGGTGAGGAGGGCATCGCCGCCGATGCGCACCAGCTCACCGCGCTCTGCCGGGACGCCGGCGTCAACCACCTCATTTATGCCGGCTTCGCGATCGGCGCTTGTCTGCTGATCTCCCCCGGCGGTATGGTGGACATGCAGCGGCGGGGCGTGATGTGCTCCGTGCTCCGCGAGGCCGTCACCGCTGTTGAAAACAAGGAGACCGCCCGGCGCGAGACCACCAAGGAGGTCGAGCTCTGGCGTGTCGCGCTGAACTTTGGGTTCGTGTTCGGCGTCGAAGAGTTCATCACCGCGATCGGGCGTCGGCCAGGGGATAACCCATGAAAAAGAAATCGCAAACACCCCGTGGTCCGGGCCGTATTCCCGGTGTGCTCGAAGAGATGACCGTCGAGGAGGTCCGCGCTTTCAAGCCCGAGGTCGTCATGCTCCCCCTGGGGTCCACCGAGCCGCACGGGCCCCACCTGCCCATGGGCACGGACACCTACCAGGCCGTGCACCTGGCGCGCCTGGCCACCGCCAAGGCCAACGCTCGCATGGCACGCTGCCTGCTCTACCCCGTGCTGCCGATCACCAACAATGCCAACATGCACGCATTCCCCTTCGCGCTCCGCATCGGGGTCCGCACGCTCATGTCGCTCCTGATGGACATCATCACGCAGGTGCGCAGCGACGGCGTGAAAAAGGTCATCATTCTTAATGGCCACGGCGGCAACCCCGGCGCGCTCGACGCGCTGCTCCGCGAGCTGGCCGGCATGAAGGACATGCCCTTCGTCTGCTGGACCTACGGCGACCCGCCCGCGGATTGGAAGTCGCCCGTCGTGCATGCCTCCGACCACGGCGGCGAGGACGAGACCGGCCGGATGATGTACCTCCGGCCCGACCTGGTGCACACGGACAAACTGGTAAACAACCCCGTGGGGAAACTGAAGGTCCCCGCGCTGGCGGGGGCGCACTGGGTCCGCCCGTGGCATGTGTACGTGCCACGCTCCGCCGGGGGTGAGACGCGGCTTGCTTCGGCCGAAAAGGGTCGCGACGTGATGGAGGCGACGGCGGACGGGTTGTCGCGGCTGATCGTGGAGCTGTCTCAGGCGAAGATCAATGAGAAGTTTCCATACAAGTGATTACTGATCGCGGGTGAGGTGTCTGATGTCGCAGCGGGGCGTCGTGTGGATCACTTATGGGAGGCACGAGCCGGAGACGCTGTGGCGTTCCCTCGCGTCGGTCAAGAAACTCGGCCTGCCCGCCTGCCTGATCTGTGAGCACGAGCCTGTCGATCCCCGCGTGACCGGTTTCGACCTCGTCCGCCGTTTCACGCCGGCGGTGCAGGACTGCCGTTGCCGCGCGGCGGTGCTCGCCGACACCGCGCCGTTTGACCTGACCCTGATGATCGACACGGACTGCGTCGCGCTACGGGATATTGCTTTCGGTTTCGACATGGCCCAGCGGCACGGTGTAGCGATGTGCATCGCCGCGGCGCCGCACGCGGTGCTCTGCCACGGCATGTCGCCGGAGTACCCCGGCGACCTGATCCAGTACAACGCGGGGGTGATTTTCTTCGACCGTGTGCGCGCCGCCGGGCTCATGCGCCGCTGGTCGGACTACGCGCTCAATCGGAAGCTGAGCCACCTGGCGACCAAGGACCAGCCCGCGCTCGCCGCCGCGGTGTACGACGAGGCGGTGAACCCCTTCGTGCTGCCCGCCACGTGGAACCTGCGGCCGATGTTCGGCCAGACCGTTGGGTTCGGCCCGGTGACGATCTGGCACGCCCCGTGGCCCGTGCCCGAGGGGCTCGACAGCCAGCGCGGCTTCTGGCGGCTCACGCCATTCGACGGCCGGGAGCCGCAGCGCGTCGTCCCGCTGAACAGGCGGATGCAGCCGGGGTGAAAACGACGGCATTTTTTTTGACACCGTGATCCGGCAACGGGTACGGTAGCGCGTCAGAGGGAGGGCCTTTCGTGCCGGAAACGCCGCAGCAGAAGCAGATCAAGTGCCGGGTGGACGACTCCTTCGCGGCGTGGCTGTCGGCGGCGGGCGGGTCGATCGCCGTCACGACCTACCAGGCGGGCAAGGTCGCGCTTGTGGGGTGGAACGGCAAGCAGGTCTCGATCGTGATGCGTGACTTTCCGCGCCCGATGGGCCTGGCCGTCCACGGCCAGCAGCTCGCGATGGCCACGCTCAACGAGCTGACGCTCTTCGCTAACTCTTCGCTGCTGGCGCCGGAGTTCCTCGAACCCGCGCGGTACGACGGGCTCTACCTTCCGCGGATGTCCTATTTCACCGGCGGTCTCAACCTGCACGACATGGCCTTCGGCGACGACGGGCTCTGGCTCGTCAACACGCGCTTCTCCTGCCTCGTCCAGCTCGACGGCGTTTATAGCTTCGTGCCGCGCTGGCAGCCGCCCTTCATCACGCTGCTCGCGCCGGAGGACCGCTGCCACCTCAACGGCCTGGCGATGGTCGGCGGCAAGCCGCGCTACGTCACCGCGCTGGGCAGAGCAGACACCCCGCGCGGCTGGCACCCCAACCGCACCACCGGCGGCCTGCTCATGGACGTCAACCAGCCCGAGCCGATCGTCAGCGACCTGTGCATGCCGCACTCGCCGCGCTGGCACGACGGGAAGCTCTGGGTGCTCAACTCGGCGCAGGGGGAGCTGTGTCTTGTCGATCTTGCAACGGGGAAACGCACGGTGGTCTGTGCCATGCCCGGTTACCTGCGCGGGCTTTGTTTTGTGGGGCCTTACGCGCTGATCGGCATGAGCAAGGTGCGGGAGAAGTATCTTTTCGCGGGGCTGCCGCTTCAGTCGCGGTTCCCGAAGCTGACGTGCGGCGTGGCGGCGGTGGACCTGCGGAGCGGCCGGCCGGTGGGCCTCTTCGAGTTCACCGAGGCGTGCGAGGAGTTGTACGACGTGCAGTTCCTGCCCGGCGTGCTCAGGCCGATGATCCTCGATCCCGGCAAGCCGTCGTGCCACGACGCGATCACGACGCCCGAGTTTTCCTACTGGATGTCGCCCAAGCCCGGGGCGAGGGACTTCCCGCCGGCACAGCCGCCGGGCCCCAATGCCCCGCCGCTCCCGCAGCCCTCCACGATGTAACATATGGCGTTGATCCTCCGCCCAGCACGTCGCCAACGTCAGGAATCCAGGTCATGAAGAATGCCGGCCGCCGCAACGCACGACGAAGGAAGCAAGGCGCCCGTCCCGCGTCGCCCGCGCGGCGCGTGAACCGGGACGGCGTCACCTGGTTCGAGCCGTGCGAGCCCCGGCTCCACATGACCTCCGTGCCCACGCCCATCGGCTCGCCCACACAGGTGAACATCAGCACGCTGGACAGCGGCACGCACATGGCGATGGCGGCCATCCCCGGCGGCGGGCACATCCTGGCCTACACCAACAGCGGCGGCACCATCCTCGTCCGCCGTTACGACGCTCAGGGGACGGCGATCGGCGTCGAGACGCAGGTCAACCCGAATCTTCCCTCCCCCGGCACCACGCCGTCGATCGCGGCGGACGACGCCGGCGATTTCGTCGTCGCCTGGACCGGGGCCGATTCCGGCCAGGGCCGCGATGTTTTCGCCCAGCGTTTCAACGCCAACGGCACGGTCAATGGTTCCGCTTTCGTCGTCAACACCACGACCGCCGGCGACCAGTTCAGCCCGTCGGTGGCGATGGACAGCGCCGGTGATTTTGTCGTCGCGTGGAACGAGGCCGGCTCGGGCACGCTGCCGGTCACCCAGGTCACTCCCAAGCGGACCACGCAGTACTTCGACGAGTACCTGAACCGCGTTGTGACGAGCGTGGAGCAGGATCGGTCGAGCTACACGTATCAGGCCTCGACCCAATCGGACCGGGTGATGGCGAGGCGCTTCAGCGCCGCCGGAAGCGGTGGCTCCGAGCTCCGGGTCGATGCCTCATCGAGCGATTCTAAAAAGGTGCTGGACGCGGACAGCCCCGCGGTCGCCATGGACCCGACCGGTGATTTCGTCATCGCCTGGGTCGGCCACGCTAAGGCGGTGGTCAGCGCGAATATCCCCGCGCAGACGTACATCCACTACGGCTACAGCTACGGCGGCGCGTACGATTACACGCCCCGCAAGATCAAGCTGCAGGACGTCACCGAGGCTTTCACGCAGCAGGTGATCGGCACGGCGACCGAAACCGTTATGGCGCGGCGCTTCGCCGCCGACGTGACGCCCGGGCCGTTGACCACCGTGGACAGCCGCGACGCCAAGCCCCTCATCCCCAGCAGGGGCGACGCCCAGGTCGAGAACCTTGTGCGCACCGAGTCCGCCGACGTCGCTATGGACCTGACGGGCAACTTCGTCGTCGGCTGGCACGTGAGCAACTACAAGTACACCGCGCCCTCCAGCAGCAACAGCTATTTCTACTCCATCGACGCGACGGGCGATCAGCTCTTCTACCGCCGGTTCAACACCGCCAGCGCCGCCCAGGGCGCGGCCGCCGGCGTGCTGCCCGCGTCGTATCCCTCCTCGATCTTCTCGGACATGCACGTGGCCTCCGACCGCGGCGGCAACTTCACGGTCTCCTGGATCGCCAAGGATTTGAGCTACGGCGACAACTACGACCTGGCCGTGGACATGCAGGCCCGCCGGTTCAATGCCGCGGGCAAGGCGATCGAATCCGCCTTCAACGTCGCGACATTCAACGTCGGCAACTCCGCCGACGCCGCCGTGGACATCCTTAGCACCGGCAACCTGCTCTTCGCCTGGACCCCCGCGAACCCCATCAGTTCCGCGAACACCGACGTCTTCTTCCAGCAGTTCGAGCCGCCCAAGCCCGACCTCACCGGCCGCATCACCTCCGTCACCCTCAAGGGGGTCAACGTCGATAGCGACACGCCGCTTATCCCGGGCGACGTCATCGACGTGGTCATCACGGTGGACAACCTGGGCAATCAAGCCGTCACCGACCCGCTGCCCATCCGTTTTTACACGTCGGCCGATCAGACCTACAGCCCGGACACCGACACCTTCCTGGCCGACGCCGCCATCGCCAAGCCGGCGCTCACCGAGTCCGACGGGGCCACGCCGTCGAAGCAATACACGATCAAGCTCACCATCCCCACCGACGCCGCGACGGGCAGTTTCTTCCTCGTCGCCAAGATCGACCCGGACGACCTCCTGGTCGAGAAGGATGAAACGAACAACACCATGGCCAGCGGCAGCGCGGCGCTGGTCACGCTCTCCTTCGGCGACTTCGGCACGCGCACCGGCGTGCCCATCACCTTCACAACCTCCGACGGCACCGTCGTGACCTGCAAGCTCTCGGGCGGCGGGGGGGCGACGCTCACGGCGTTGGGCGGCTTCTACGATGTGGTCCTCTTCGGCTCCACCGCCAAGTCCGTCATCACCATCACCACCAAGAAGGGTGAGAACCACCTCATTATCCGCAACATCACCATCGGTGAGGCCGGCGGCCCCGCGCCCGAGCCGCTGAAGCTCAAGTCGCTGGCCGCGGCGCCCGGCGGCGGCGACGCCGCACCGGACAGCTCCGCGCTGGGCAAGCTCGTCGCCAAGACCGCGCGGCTCATCGGCAGCCTCAGCGCGCCAAACGGCATCGGCGCCATCACGCTCGAACAGGTGGATTCCGGCGCGGCGATCGACATCGGCGCGGGCGCCGATCCCACGACGCCCGTCACGCTCGCCTTCAACCTCGTCGAGGACGCCAAGATCACCTCGGCGCACCCGATCAAGTCGCTCACCGTCACCAAGTGGTCGCGCTCCGATAGCGCGGACAGCTTCGTCCACGCCCCCTCCATCGGCACGCTCTCGGCCAAGGGCGACAAGAAGTTCGCCGTCCCCGGCGATTTCGAGGCCGACCTCACCCTCGACGACGGCGGCGCCAAGACGCTCAACTCCGCCAAGATCGCCGGTTCGCTCTCCGACGCGGCGTGGCTCATCACCGGCGCGGTCGGTTCGGTCGCCGTCACCGGCGACGTGGACGATTTCACGCTCAACTCCTCCACGCTGATCAAGTCATTCAAGGCGGCGTCGATCAAGAACGCCGCGATCGTGGCCGGGACCGACGCGGGCAGCATCACCGCCTTCGACTGGCTGGCGGGGTCGCTCACAGCGCAGACCGCCAAGGCGCTGAGCTTCAAGGGCAATGCCGGCGCCGCTTCCGCCGGGAACTTCGCCGCGGCCGTCACGCTCACCGGCAACGTGCTGGCCAAGTCCACCCTCCCCTCCGCGAAGATCGCCGGGTCTATCCTCGGCGGCACCTGGACCCTCTCCGGCCCGGTGGCCTCCATCGCCACGCTGGCGACCGACCCCTCATGGATATTGCAGTCCGGCGGCACCGGGCTCGACCTGGCCAAACTCGCCGTCACGCAGGACCTGGGCGGCACGATCGACATCAACTCGCTGGGCAAGGCGACCGTCGGCGGCAATATCCTCGACGGCACGGACATCACGCTCCGCCGTACTTTCGACGCGCTGACGCCCAAGGTGCTGGCGCTCTCGGGCCTGGCGGTCAAGGGCGCGATCAACGGGCTGACGCTCCGCGCCGTGGGCGGCATCGGCGCGGTCAGCGCCGCCTCCATCACCGGCAGCGACATCTACGCCGGCCTTGCGCTGGGCTTCACGGGCCTGCCCGATCAGTTGAGCGACCTCGCCACGCCGACCGCCCCGCTGGCGTCGCTCACGACCGCGGCCTTCGCCGACACGCGCGTCGCCTCGGGCGTCATCGGTACGCTCGCGCTGGGCACGATCGACACCACCAACGGCAGCGCCGTCCTGGGCGTCGCGGGCGACTCCATCGCCAAGTTCACCGGTATCGGCTCGGCCGGCGCGATCACCCTCCCGCTCGACGGCGAGGCGGTCATCGACGGCGATTTTATTCTCCGCCTTTTGGTGTGATGCACGTCACCCGGCATACTCGTTGAGATCAGCCACCCTCTGAGGCGGGCACTGCCCGACCGTCACGCCACCGCGATTGAAAGCCGCGCCATGTTCCAAATCGATACGTCGATCCCCTGGCACGAGCACTTCGTGAAATACGGCTTCGCGGTGCTGCGCGACCAGGTTGACCGCGCCTGGGCTAAGCAGGCGCTCGAGCGCGTGCGCGACCACACCATCGGCGTGGGCCGCGACCTGCCCTTCGAGCAGTGGACCACCAGGAACGTCCGGCTCGACGACACCAAACCCGTCCCCGGCGACCCGCTGCTCGACTCCGTGTACGACCAGCCCAAGCTGCGTGACATCATGACCACCCTCTACGGCACGCCCGAGGTCGGCGCGCCCACCGGGTGGAACGGCCAGCGCGCCTACGGCATCTTCCTCACCCCTTTCGACCCCGACGTCAAACCCGTCCAACTCTGGGGCGGGCACATCGACTTCGGCGGAAACCTCATCCCGCTCTTCGGCAACGCCTTCGTCATGCAGGTCGCCCTCCACGACACCGAGCCGCACGGCGGGAACATCACCATCACGCCCGGCTCGCACAAGCTCGTGCAGAAACGCGCCATCGACGACAGGCTCACGCAGTACCCGTACGACTTCGAGGACTTCCCCTTCACCGAGCCCTACGAGTTCGTCGCCAGGGCGGGCGACGTGCTGCTCATGCACCACCTGAGTTTTCACACCGGCAACCCCTGCTGCGGCGCGACACGCAGGCCGCGCATCGCGCTGCACTGCCAGGTGCAGCGCACGACGTTTCTCACCCGTGCCGACCCGAACGACGCAACCAATCCGCCCTGGGTGCGCAGCTTCACCCTCAACGGATTCATCGAAGACCCCGACGACGAGCAGCGCTACATCCGTTTCTGCGACGCGAAAAAAGCGTTGTGGGGCGTCTGGACCGGCGATGGCGGCAAGACGCGCTACAAAATCTACACCTTCTTCGACGGTTCCCTCCGCATTACGTTCCGCGAGGAGGGTGTCCCGGACCGCATCAGCATGAAGGCCCGGTTCGACGGCCGCCGGTTGACGTTCAGCGAGTCGATCCCCGCGGACTACGACAAGGACACCCTTGTCACGCCGTGGCCCGCGACGACGCTCGAACTCGACCCCGGCGACGCGGAGCACCTCCGCATCGGCGTGCGCGCCGCCGACGGGAGCGAGTCTCATCGCGTCCTCCGCCGTACGGAAGCGGTCACGACGAGACAGAGTGTCTGAGGCCGCCTTGCCCGTCGGCCGACATGATTTCATTGATTGAAAGCACGCCCCGATGAGCCAATCACCGTTGCCCCTTTTTGTCACCCGCCGCGGGCTGCCGAGCGTCGCGCGAAAGCTCGAAGCCGGTGGGCCGGTCAACATTGCCTACTTCGGCGGCTCGATCACGCAGGCGGAGGGCTACCGGGCGCTGACGACGGCGTGGATCGCCGGCCGGTACCCGCGCGCGACGGTCAACGAGATCAACGCCGCGATCGGCGGCACGGGGAGCGACCTGGGCGCGTTCCGTCTGAGGCAGGACGTGCTGCGCCACCGCCCGGACCTGATGTTCGTCGAGTACTCCGTCAACGACAGCGGCGAGGGGCACGACGTCACCGCGGCGGTCGAGGGCATCGTCCGCCGCACGCGGCGCGACCTGCCGGGGTGCGACATCGCTTTCGTTTACACGCTCGCGCAAGGCGTGCTGGAGGACCTCCGCGCCGACCGCCTGCCCGCCGCGGCGCGGCGGCACGAGCCGGTGGCGGAACACTACGGCCTGCCCTCGATCAACGTGGCCGTGGACGTCGCCCGCCGGTTGGATCGGGGAGAGCTGGCGTGGACGGACTTCTCTCACGATAGCTGCCACCCCAGCCCGCGCGGCCACGGGTTGTATGCCCAGACGATGGCCGAGGCGCTCGGCGAGGCATTCGCCGTTGCTCCCGCCGCGGCCGGCACGGTTCCCGCGCCGCTGACGCCCGACCCGTGGGAGCATGGCGACATGCTCACCATCGACCCGAAGGTTCACCGGTTTGAGGGTTGGGAGTATCAACCGATGGTCAACCGCGGCGGGTGGGAATGTTTCGACGGCGTGCTCGCGTCGCAGACCCCCGGGCACGACGCGGTCTTCGATTTTCACGGCACGGTGGTCGGTCTCTATTACCACCTGGGCCCCGAGACCGGCGACCTGCTCTGGTCGGTGGACGATGCGCCCCTCGCGCCGCGCCGGGTCTTCGATTCTTACGCACCGAAATTCTGGCGTCCGCAATCCTGTGTGCTGACCGAGGGCCTCCGGCCCGGACCGCACCGCCTGCGGCTGCGGGTCGGCCCCGAGCGCGACCCGAGTTCCACGGGGAGCTGGGCGAGGATTGCGCACGTTTTGTACCGCTGATCTGACAACACGCCGCCATCGAGCCGTTACGCGGTGTGGAGCAAGTCCCCGATTCATAAGGAAAAGCACGACCATGCCAAGCGCCCCAACGATCCTCCGCCAGGTGGACCTCTGGTTCGACCCCGCGATGTACACCGCCTTCCCGCACGTCATCCGCCTTGATGGCGATGAGCTTCTGATGAGTTTCCGCCAGGCGCCGGCGACGAGCATGATCCACCACACGCACCCCCGCTCGATCATCACCGTCGCGCGGTCGTACGACCTGGGCGAGACGTGGGACATGGCCAACGCGACGCAGGCCGCGGCCGGCGGCGGGCAGGAACTTGGTCTGCTCCACCTGGGCAAGGGGCGGGTCGTCGGCGCGCTGGCGTGGCACAACGTGGTTCACGAGCGCGAGCAGCAGCGCACCGGTTTGAACAACGCGGAGGGTGAGTACCGCTACGGCACGTCGGGCACGCTCTGGGCGTGGAGCGACGACTGGGGCCTCTCCTGGCCGACGCACCAGACGCGCTTCCTCGGCGCCGGCTCGATGCCCTGCGCCGCGCCGATCCGCTTGTACGACGGCGCGCTGCTCTGTCCCGCGTATGCGTTCGACGGCTCGGCGGCGACGATGGACTCGATCGCCTACCGATCCGCCGACGGCGGAGCGAATTGGAGCAGGCCCGTCGTCGTGGCGGCGCACCACGCCGGCGGCGGCATGTGTGAGCCTTCCGTCGTTGAGACCGCGCCCGGGAAGCTCCGCGCCCTCCACCGCGCGGAGACGAGCTCGTGGGACCTCACCCGCGCATTCTGGTCCAACCGATCCAATGACAACGGCGCGACATGGTCCGCCCCGCGTCCCACCGGCATCCAGAGCGGCGCGTGCCCCCGCCTCTTCAACCTCGCCGACGGCCGTCTGCTCCTGACCTTCGGCCGCCGCTTCGCCCCCTGCGGAATCTACGCGGCCGTTAGCGACGACGGCGGAGAAACCTGGCCGCACGGCCCGTGGCTCCTGCGTCCCTCCCCCGACTCCGACCAGGGCTACACGTCCACCGTCGAGCTCTCCCCCGGCAATCTCCTGACCGTTTCCTACGGCCGCAACCCCGTGCACGTCGCCGGCATCATCGGCACGCACTGGCGTCTCCCGTAATCACCGCTCACATGACCCGGCTGATAGCATGAGGTCTGTGCCTGGCATTCATTGCCCGCACCGGAGCAACGCGATGAACCCGCCGATCGTTACCGCCGGCATGGATGAATACGAGATCGATTACCTCTTCGACCTCCACGGCTATCTCATCCTGAAAAACGCCGTGCCGCGTGAAGACGTCGCGCAGATGAACAAGTGGGTGGACGACCACTGGGAGTATGTGACGAACCCCGGGCAGCGTTTCGGCCCCACCGCCGGCGGGCAGTGGATCGGCAACGTGGAGACGCACACCTACTCAGGCGAGGATGGGTGCAACTTCCAGAACATCGCCGAGGCCGGCGGCGTTTTCCAGCGGCTCATCGACTACCCCGCGTGGATCGGCCACATCCGCCGCTATCTCAACCCGCAGAACGGCGTGACCATCCACGAGAACCTGCTCAACATCCGCGGCAAGGGCGGGTACATCGGCATCCACGGCGGCGGGCACATCCCGTACAGCTATCTGACCTTCCGCCAGCCCAACACCGCCGAGTGGATGGTCGGCCAGATCAACGTCATCACCGCGCTGCGTGACATCGGCCCGGGCGACGGGCCCACGACGCTCATCCCCGGCAGCCACAAGTCCGCCATGCCGCACCCCGCCCTGCGTGACCCCAAAGGCGGCAACACCGTTTACCGCAGCGACAAGGCCGCGGGGCTTGCGCGCGGCATGGTCGAGGTTTACGCCGAGGCGGGCGATGTCGTCATGTTCACCGACACGGTCACGCACGGCTCGGCGGAGCGCACCAGCGAGGGCTACCGCCGCATGGTCCTGTATCGCTACTCACCGCGCTGGATACGGACGCGGTTCAATTACCAGCCGTCCGCCGAGTTTCTGGCCGGGTTGACCAGGGAGCAGCGCGAGATCATCGAGCCGATCGCGCCGCGATGGAACCCGGCGGCAGCCGGCCGGTAGTTTGTTTCTCCGACGACAGGGAATCATCAATGGCCAGCGAGCCGGAGCGTTCGGTCGGAAAAACATCGCGCCTTCTCGCGGTCGCGGCGCTGTTGTTCGTTTTCTTCGCTACCGGCTGCGCCCCGACCGCGGGGAGCGGTGTGAACACCGCCGATGCTCAACCGGCGCCGGCGGTGAAGGCCGTGATGTTCCCCGACCTGATCACGCCCAAGTCCTACCCCGACGCGCTGCAGCGGCCGGATTACGACCCGCTCGGCCTGATCCCGCGTGAGCTGCCGGCCCGGCCGCGCGTGTTCACGACCACCGCCCGGCTCAGGCGCGCCGCCGCACGGGTCGCCGCGGGCAGCCCGATCGACGTTGCCTGCCTGTCGAACCTGATCTCCAGGTGCCGGCTGACCGATCCGCTGCCCGATCCGGCGTCGGCGACGCAGTCCGGCGTCACGGCGCTGCGGAACGCGGTGGCTTACGCGCTCACGGGCAGGCCGGCGCACCGGGAACGGGCGCTGGCGCTCATGCGGCTTATTGCGGAGGGCGTGCCGAAGGTTGCGTGGACCGGCTTCGAGAGCGAAACCATCACGATGCTGGCCGGGACGTACGACCTGCTGGCCGCCGAGCCGCTTGATCCCGCGGACGACCGCCTGTTCCGGGAAATGCTCGGGGCGTTCCCCGCGATCATCGACCGCATGCCGCACCGCCGATGCAACAACCACAACGCCTACGCCATCTCGGCGCGGCTCGCGGTGGGGCTTGCGCTGGACGACCGTCAGACGATCCATGATGCGCTCTACGGCTGCGGGCGCGGCGGCAACTGGCGCTACGGCCTGGTCCACCTGCTGCGGCACGACTTCCTCGCCGACGGCATGCAGTGGGAAGGCTCGATGAGCTACCACATGCTGGTGCTCTGCGCGTTGAGTGAGACGCTCACCATGCTGGAAAACGTCGGCGTCGATCTCTGGCGGCGCGAGCTGCCGAGCCTGATGCAGAACGACGGCACCGACGAGCACCGGGACTGGGGGCCCAAGGGAACCAGGTGCATCCGCGCGGCCTACGACGCATTTTTCTACCAGGCGTTCAGCAACGGCGACTACAGCCTGCTGCACGACCAGATCATGGGCAATTTCCTGGGTGCGGGGGCATGGGGGCCGATCCTCAACAAGGCCTACGAGGTGTACGGCGACCCGCGCTACGCGTGGCTGCTCAACCGCATCGACCAGACGTTTGGGAGGACGCGCAGCAGCGACGGGGCGATGGTGCCGGTCTGGTTCATCGGCGGGCAGGGCGACCTGGAGTGGGTCCGCCTGGAGAGCCGCGACATCCCGGCGGGGCATTTTTCCTTCGCCGACGACGCGAAAATCTCGCTGACGGGGAAACACGTCAACGGTTGCTCGCTCTTTCCCGCGTACGGTTCGGCGGTGCTGCGCGCCGACCCGCGGCGCGAGGATTCACCGGCGGTGAGCCTCTACTTCGGCACGCACAACGCCGGGCACCGCTCGCCGGCGGCGCTGCACATGGAGGTCCACGCCGGCGGCAAACGGGTCACCGACGCGCCGCACCACTCCGGCCTGGCGTACGACGACCCCAACTATCTCAAGTGGGTCCGCAGCACCATCGCCCACAACACCGTCACCGTGGACGAACGCCCGATGTTCCCCTACGACTTCGAGACCGATTCCATCTGGGAGACGGACCTCTGGCGGGACTCGATCTCCGATGGCGAGTTAGTCAGTTTTCAACCCGAGGCGTCGTTTAAGGCGGTGCGCGCGAGCAACGACAACGTGTACCCCGGCGTCAAGCTCGACCGCACGGTGGTGTTGACCGGCTCGATGCTGATCGACGTGTTCCGTGTGACCAGCCAAGCGCCGCACAGCTACGACTGGGCGGTCCACTGCCACGGCGAGATTCCCAAGCCGGCCGGCGCCGAAGCGGCGGTGCTCGGGCGGCAGCGCGGGTATCGGCACCTGTCGCAGGCGTGGCAACACCCGACGCGCAAGGGCTGGGTGGACCTGCCGCTCAGGGCGGGTGAACTGCCGGTGAACCTGCGCGTGCTCCTGCCCGGCGGCGCGTCGTCGCTGGTGGTTGCAAGCGACCCGCCGGTGGACGGCAACGTCCCGATCGGTGAGTTCGTCCACGCCGAGCCGCGCACGGCCATCCTGGTCCGATCACGGGCGGCGTCGGCGCTGTTCGTGTCGGTCTGGTCGTTCGGCGCCAAGGTGGAGGCAACGCTCGCGGCCGGCGCGGCGGATGGCGATGTTGTGGTTGTTACGAGCGAAAACGGCCGGGCGACCCGCTGGTCCCTCCCGCTGGCGGGTCCGGTTCAGGCAACGGGCCAGTCCAAATAGAGGGAACCGCCCCTTGATACTGAGCCAAGCCTGATGCTGAGGTCTTCCGAAGCGTCGAGGTCCGGATTTCCGCACCGGGGGGGGGCGACGGAAGACCCCGCCCTTCGCGGATTCACGGATCGGGCTTGGCGGGCATCTCATGCTCCGGCTCGGGTTCACCCAGGTTGTGGTGATCCACGACCGAGCCGTCATCCAGCGGGTTGCGGCTGATCGTGGGCAGGTCACGGAAGAGCCGGATGAGGTCCCGCGCGCCGCCCCAGGTGAACCAGATGGTGGTGACGACCCCGATCAGCAGGGGCATCAGGATGGCGTTGATATACCAGTAGGTGGACCAGACGCTCAGTGGCCAGGGGCGGAGGAGATACCAGAGCGTCATGACGACGAAGACGGCGAACCAGAACATGCTCCAGACAAAGACGCTGCCGGAGATGATCTTGTCCCCGGTGGTGAACTCGCGGTCGAACCCCATGAGCGAGCTCCACGTCCACTTCCGCCGGTTGCTCGCGGGGGAGAGGCCGTCGATGGCGTATTTCCCGCGGTGGAGCATGCGGTCGAGGTTGAAATCCTCCTTGTGCGTCAGCAGCGAGACGGCGACGTACACGGTGGTGGCCAGCACCATCGAGAAGAGGAAAATGAACTGGCCGTTGATCGGGAACTTGTCGGCGTGGGCCGCCAGGTAATCCAGGGCGCTCTCCAGGAGACCGCCGGCGGCTCCCGGTCCGCGTAGGTTCTCGATCCATCGGATGAGCGACGCATCCAGGCTTTTCCAGCCCTGCTCGATGATGATCCCCCCGACGCCCATCACGGAGCCGGTGATCATCCCCGCCCAGGCGGCCGGTGTTGTTCCTTTTTTCCAGTAAAGCCCGCCCAGGATCACGCAGCCCGCGCCACCCAGAAAGATCGCGCCGGTGATGGCGAAGAACATCACGATGTAGGTCGTCTGGTTGAACAGCAGGCTGAAGAAGAAGGCGAAGACCGCCACGCCCGTGATGGCCCAGCGGAGCAGGCGGATGTGCCGCCGCGGGGTCATGGGTTGTTTCTGGAAGGGGACGATCACGTCCTGAACCAGGATGCTCCCCCACGAGTGCAGGTACGAGCCGTCCACCGCGATCATGGCGAAGAACATGATCGCGGCGAACGCCCCCTTGATCCCGACGGGCAGCAGGTGCGCCAGCGCGACGGGGACGAGCATCTGCGAGCGGATCTGCGCGCTGTCGATCGCCTTGAGCTGTTCGTGCACCAGGCCCGCGTCCCGGGCGAAGTCGGGGTGCGTCATGTAGGTGAAGGCGCAGACTCCCAGCAGCGTGGTCATGACGGAGCGGGCGTAGCCGCGCCAGCCGCCCAGGATGTTGCCCATCTTGGCCTCGTGCGGGCTGGCCGCCGAAGAGCGGAAGGCGTGCCCGCCCTGCCAGGCCATCTGGGTGTAGAGCATGCCCACGATGCCGATGGCGACGTACCAGCCGTTGAAGTCCTCCGCCTCGGCCGTGTCAAAGGGGTTGAGCATCGACTGGCCCCTGGGGACGTTCGACATGGCCTGCGCGATCTGCGACCAACTGAACAGCCAGAGCAGCGCGACCGCCACGACGACATACAACACGCCCGAGAGAAGCCCCTCAATCGCGTCGCTGACCATGATGGTGAGCTGCCCGCCCGTCAGCGTGAGGAAGAGGGCGAACCCGAGGAAAAGGAACATCAGGACCGCGAAGGTCGGCACGCTATGGCCGAGCACGGAAAGCACCTGGGGCATGCCGCAGTAGTTGACGAAGAACCGCGCCCCGACCGCCGGGAAGATGCCGTAGTTCACGACGCCCGAGACGAAGGCCACGATGCCGGCGAAGACGCGGAAGCTACGGCTGTAGCGGACCTCGAAAAACTGTGAGAGCGTCATCGCCCGGGTTTCACGGTAGCGGTATACGACGAAACCCGTCAGGGTGATGAGCAGGCCGGCGGGGACGCTGAGCGTCTGCCACCAGCTGATGGCGAAGCCCGCCTTGTAGAGGTACTCGAAGGTGGCCACGGCGCTGATCGCGCCGAAGGCCGCCTCGCCGGACGCGGTGCAGACCAGGTAGCGCCCGGCGCAGCGGCTGGCGCTCATGAAGTCCGCCACGCTCTTCGAGTAGCGGCGCGTGCGCCACGACACCACGAGCACGACCACGAAGGGGATCAGGACGATGGCGTAGTCAATCCAGTGGAGCGTCACATCTCATACTCATATTCGATGGCGATCTCCTCGCCGGGCTTGAGCGTGCGGGTGGGGGACCAGAACTCCAGCGTCAGTTGCCGCAGGGCGTAATCCACGTTGACGAAGTAGCGGCCCACTTCCCCCGAAATCACGCGTTGGGTCAGCCGCTCGTGGCTCGCGTCGTCCACGATGCTCCACACGCCCGCGGGGCGGTCATCGCCTTCAAGGAAACGGTCTGCGGCTGGTGTCTGGGCGTTGGCGGGCCTGGGCAAATCCACCGGGCGGTCTTTGCCCGCCGCGTCGCGCACGACCAGGCGCGTTGATTCGGGGTGCGTCATGTCAAAGACGGGATGGACCCGCAGCGTCGCCTCGCGCGGTTGGTCGGAGGCGTTGCGGATCGAGTCGCGGAAGCGGACGACCGAGCCGCCCGCCAGCGTGACCCGCCGTTCCAGTTCCAGGCCGTTACCGAGCCTTGCCTTCATGACGACATGGTCCCCATCGCTCTGGATGACTTCGAAGGGTGTGGACCAGCCGGCGGACCGCCACGAGCGCTGGCTGTAGATATCGCTGCCGCTGTCCTCAACGAGGGAGTAACCCTTGGGGTGGTTCCCCTTGAGCCAGTCCCGCCCCGTGCGGCGGTTGATGAGCGCGTGGATCCGCCCGCCGAAGCCCGGGATGCACTCGACCTCGGCGTCGCGGTTGTGCAAGCGATGGATCACCAACTCGCCCGGCGAGGCCATCCGCGGGAGGATGATCGGGTTGGGCTTGCCATCAAGGATGTGAACGTCGTTGATCCGTTTGATCGGCATCCCCTCCTGGTGGTGGGTGATCTTCTCGATCGCCACGACATCCCAGAACTCGCGCCACGCATCGACACCCGCCGGCGGCCCGGCGCTCCAGACCAGCCGGTCGCCGTGCCGCTCGTAGATAGGTCGCTCAAAGAGTGTCAGGTAGATCGCGCCCATGTGCGCCAGGCGCACGCGGCGCATCCGCACGGGGTCGTTGCTGACGGCCGAGCGTGCCCGACCGAACAGGGCGTGTGCTTTATTGAGGAAGTCTTTTTCCAGGTAGATGCCGGGATTGATCGCCGGTGACAGGCCGCACTGGAGGTGCGCCCCCCGGCCCTCTTTGAACGGCCGGTGCACCAGGTCGATGTATTGCCGCAGGTAGGGCGCCGCAGCCCCGTAGTAGGCCGGCAGGAACTCGTCGATGGAGCGATCGGTGTCGGTGTCGGGGTCCCACAGCGCCCCGGCCATGATGTAGGTGCGCAGGGCCGCCATCTCACCGCCGGGTGAGAAGTAGTTGGCCTCTTCGTAGATGCTCGTGGCCCCGTTTAAGACAAAGGTCTTGATGTTGGGCTGGAGCACGTAGAGATTCGGCCAGGGGCTGAGTGTGTGATAGAAGGGGATGACGTAGTCCCAGATGCTCACCCGCCTGCAGATGCGCGACCAGCCCCGGAGGTCCGCCATGAAAGCGACGTTCTCCGGGCAGCCGTCGAGGGGGTGGGAGAAGCAGCACTCCATGCTGCAGAGGCGGACGGTGACGTTCGGGGCGGGGCGGACGTGCAGGGGCGGCTTGCGCGTGTCGAGGTAGGCCAGCGTGTCGATGATCTTGTCGGGGTGGTCGCGGGCGATGTCTTCCGCGATGGCGTTGACGAAGTGCAGGAGCGGCCCGGCCTGACCGCCTTCTTCTTTCGCCAGCGCGGCGCATTTTTCGCACTGGCAGAAGCCCCCGCCCCCGTCGTTCTGCGACACGGAGAAGACCTGGGCATCGGGGTCCTTGGCGATCCACTCCCGCACCGTCGCTTTGGCGATCGCCAGCACCTCGGGGTTGGTGAGGCAGAGCTGCGTCCGCATCGCCGCCGCCGTCCGCTTGCCGTCGATCAGCGAGTAATACTCCGGGTGCGATGCAAAATATTTCTCCGGCGGGACCAGTTGGTTGAAGCTGTGAACGCCCGGCTCGTGGTAGCTGACCTTCCCGCCGTGCGCCTCGTCCAGATCGGCGCCGGCGCTGGTCAGGCGGTTCCGCATGGCGAAGAGCGTGCCGCGGTGCTCGGGGTAGTCCAGCGCGCGGCACATCAGCGGCGGGACGTACCGCCGATCGATGGCGGCGAGCGAGATCACGCCGCTGGTGGGCAGACGCGTGCAGTCGGCGGCGAACCAGCGGCAACCCAGGTACTCCTCGAGAAAGACCGACACCGCGTAGAGCACGCCGCGCTGGTTGCCCGTCAGTTGCAGGTCCGGCCCGTGGGAGCGGATCACCAGGCCCTCCACGCCCAACGCCGCCGACTCCGTTTCGGGAAGTGCATAGGCCCTGCAATGACCGATGAAAAAGCCGTGCCGGCCGCCGCGCTGCGACTCGGGCAGGATGGCGAGTTCCCCGCCCGTGATCAGGCGCAGGTGCAGTTGCAGCTCTTGGGCCGCGGTGCGCTCCGTGGGCGTTGGCTGTTCGGGCAGGAAGATCGCGTGGGTCTCGGGCCTGACATCCCGGCCGGCAAGACGGATCGTGGCCGCGCCGGCCGACGGCTGATCCGGCGAGAGCACGGCCATCCCCGGCGCGCCCGCCTGGCAGCCGCCGCTGGCTAGGAGGAGCAGCGCCGATAGCCAGATGCAGAGAAGATGATTCGCGGGCCGTATCGGGATCGCGCACGAAACAGTTTGAATCGGCATCCGACGCCTCCACCGCTTTGACGTGACAGGGGACCGCAGCGATTCAAGAGCGGGCAGTGTATCCGTATCTTCAGGCCGGATGCGGTGTGTTCGTGCCGCGGCTACGGCCCACGACGGCGAAGAGCGGGTCGCTCCGACCCGGGTTCGGGCTCCGGTCGAGCATCTCGATGTGATCCCAGTTGTCTGCCTGGGCGAGCATGTCCGCCACCAGCCGCAGGTGACCGGCGTCGTCGAGCGACAACCAGGGCAGGATCGCCTTGGTCGGGAAACAGCGATTGGAAAAGGTGATCACCACCGGTCCGCCGGCGCGGACGACCCGGCCCAGTTCGCGCAGCACCTCGACCGGCCGCGTGAGGTAGTCGATCGAGACGCAGATCGTCGCGGCGTCGAACACGCTGTCCTCAAACGGCAGCCGCGGGTTGCGGTTGAGGTCCTGCACGACGCGGTGGTCGAGGCGGGGGTTGGCGGCGAGTTCGTCACGGTTCATCCCCAGCCCGGCGACACGGCGGTAACGCGCCTCGCCCGGCAGGTGGCTGATCCAACTGCTCATGAGATCGAGGATCGCACCGCCCTCGGGCAGCGTTTCACGGTAGAGCCGTGTCACCGCCGCGATCGCTTCGTCGTCGATGTGCGTCACGAGCCTCGGCTGTGCGTAGAAGAGCGCATCATCGGATTCATCCTGGCGGCGGAAGAACTCGGGGAGAGGGTGACGCATTAGGTAAGGCTCCGGGTAGCGGGCCGACGCGATGGTAGGGGGCTACGCCGAACAGTGCGAGCCTTTAAGACACGCAACACGCCGCAGAGGCATGCCACGCGCACCCGGGCCTGCATGTGATAACGTGCCCGTTGCCGCACCGTGCCGCCTCGGAGCAACAATCATGACACCGCACGACCTGATCTTCACGCACTGGGAATGGGAAGGCCCGTTTGACCGTGCCTCCCGCGCGGCGACCGGTGAGTTGTTCTCCGTCCGCGACGACGGCGCCGCGCTCACGCAGTTCACCAAACTCAACGCCCCGAGTTCCACGCACGCCTACACAAGCGACGGCGATTGGGTCTTCCTGCAGAGCAACCTTTCCGGTGATTACGACATCTACAGGTGCAAGTCCGACGGCAGCGCCCTGGAAAACCTCACGCGCAACCCGGGCGGAGACGACTACGGCTTTTGCCTCTCGCCCGACCAGCGACACATCGTCTATTGCAGCATCCGCAAGGGCGGGACGGCGGGCGTGAAGATGATGACGGTGGACGGCCGAGACCACCGCACGCTCATGGATTCGCACTACAGCTACATGCCCCGCTTCGCGCCCGATGGGAAAACGGTGATCTGCGTCTCGCTCCGGCCCAACTACGGCGTGCACCGGATCGACCTCGCAACCGGCAAGGACGTCTGCCTGATCCGCGAGCAGGGGGTCGATTACCACAACCCTTACCCGTCGCCCGACGGGAGGTACATCTCCTGTTACCGCAGGCCCAACGGCGTGGGTGGCGTAAGCGAAGTCTTCCGCATCGACGCGGACGGGGGCAACCCTGTTGCGCTAACCAACGGCAACATGCACGAGACGTGCAAGGTCGGCGAGGCCCGCGCCGGGTCCGACCCACCCCACTGGTCGCCAGACAGCAAGCGGCTCGCGTTCGTCACCGGCGAGGATGAGCAGTTGCATGTCATGAGTTTTGACGGCACGAATGTGCGGAAGCTCACGGCATTGCCGGGCGCGTGCGCCTACCCGCGGTGGTCGAGCGATGGGGAGCGGATCGCGTTCGTGGCGGAGACGGGGAAGGGGATTCAGCTCTTCGTGGTCCCCGCCGAGGGCGGAGAGGCGATGCAGCTCACGCGATTGGCCGGCGCGGTTTTCTGGCCGGTCTGGTGCGGGTGATCCGCTGCAAGGGGGCGGTCCGCGGGAGCGAAAACCCTCGCCGTGCAGGGCCGGAGGCGTTAGGCTATATAGGATGTGTGGAGGCGTTCGCCTGCCACGGTCCGACCGGGCGTCCCCGGGTTAGCGGTGTTCTGGCGGGACCGTTCATTTACAGGGCGTGCATGACACGAAAAGCAGGGCTGACGACGTGGCTTGCGGCGGCACTGGTCGCGGGGTTGACCGGTGTGTCGTGGTCGCAGCAGGGGGCGATGCATGCGCCCTCGCTTGTTGTCGCGCAGACCGGCCCCGGCGCGCCGTCGGGCAGCGCGGGCTCGGGCGGTGCCGGCGTGGTGGAGCCGGGCAACCTCGACGCGGCGGTGCGCAGGCTCATCGCCGAGGCGGAAGAGCTGACGCGGCTGGACAAGCCGGTGGAGCACCCGGCCGTGTTCTCGCGCCCGCACCCCATCCTCAAGCCGTTTGGCGCTGATTCAGCGGTCGCCGCGCTGATGGCGATGCAGGGCAGGCTCACCGACAAGCCCGTGCTCGACACCTACGTCCGCTGGCACCTCCTGGAGGTTTACAAGAAGGCCTACCCCGCCGCGCGCCGCGACAAGGGGGCTATCCTGCTCGATATTTTCAACCACGTCACCGACCCCGAACCGCTCAACATCGCCGCCAAGGTCGAGTACATCTACACGCCCGAGGAACTCTGGCGCCGCTACCACCCGCCCTCGCGGCCCGGTCCCTCCGGACCCGGTGCGCCGGCCGTCGTCGTCGGCTACCCGCCGTTCCAACGCGTCATCACCGGCGGCGCCGCGCTCGCCCAGATGCCGCCCGAACAGGTCGCCGCCTACCACCGCGCCGTCGAGAACGCCGCCAAGCAGTGGGAGCGCAACAAGGACGCTGCCAACGCGGCCTACGCCAAGGCCGCCGCCGAAGCCGCCGCGATCTTCGCCAGGCTCACGCGCGTGGACTACCCCGAGAATGTCGCGTTCAACCGCCGCCTCCGCGAGGCCAACCAGCGCCTCGCGGCGCTCGGCACCATCACGCGGTCGTTCCGGCTCGAACTTATCTACGAGATACTCAAGACCGGCGACCCCCGGATGCTCAACATGGTCGGCGACGCCATAGCCAAGCAGCTTGAAAAGGGTGACCACTTCGGCTTCGAGCTCATGGCCTTCGTTTACCTGGCGGGTTTTGACGGCGTGCTGGAACTGTACTCACCGCAGGACCTGCGCAACTTTGCCAACGGCATGGAGACCATCGCCCGCCGCTTCGAGGGCTACCGCAGCTACAGCGGCATCACCCGCAATTTCGCCGATTACTCGTTTACCCTCATCGTCGCCCTGCGCCAGGGCGATCACCTCGTCATGGATCAGGCCTACTTCAACACGATGCTGGACGATGTCTCCACGCCCTCGGGCAAGTAGGCCGGGGTAGAGCCCATCCCCCGTCTCGGGCCGCTCAGGCAATCCGGACGATGGCTCCCGGTTTAATCTTCCGGGCGAATACTTTCTTTCCCGTCCCGACAGCTGCGCTCGTCGTGCCCGTGTTCTCGACGAGCACTCCACCTGTTTCAGAGGCGACGACGCGCACGCTGCCGCTTATGGTTATTGCCATGAGGGGGTAGCGCAGAACCGCCTGTCCCGGTGCGAGTGCTAACGGGTACTCAATGGATGCGGTGGTGACGCGCAGGGTTCCGGGGTAAACGGGGATCTCCGCGAGCCTGGCGCGGGGAACCGAGAAGAGTATCTCGCGTGCCTTGTCGGCGAAGTTCGCCGCGGCGAAGAACCCCTCGCCGATCAAGCCCGCGGCAAGCCCGACCCGGCAGGCGAGAGGCACGAGCGACAACCGCGGGGTCTCTCGTGCGCCCACCTCCGGCGCCATCAACGCGCGGAACACAGAGATCGGCCTGTCCTTCTTCACGGCGACCGGCCCTTCAATCCTGTTGAGCGTCAGGTCGTCGGCGGTCGCCCACCAGGTCTTGAAGTGGTGGCGGTTGTGGTAAACGGTCTTCCCGCTCCCGGCGAACACCAGCCCAAGCCTGTCGTCCACGTTGAGCCACGCGGGGTGTTCGATCGCGCGGATCACGTCGCTCGCCGGGTCGGCGCTGACAAAACCACGGAACTCCTCCGACCCATCGGGCGTGTACAGGACTCTCGCCCCACGGCACTGCGTCCCCATGCCGACGAACTTCTCGTTGGTGATCCTGAGCAGCCCCTGCTCTACGTTTTCCACGACCACGTCTTCCCTGGCCGTGAGGGATTCATGGAGGAGCGAGACGCCGTTCGGCAGGCCGGCAAAAAGCACGTCCTGCCGCACCGACCCCTGGGCGCGCAGCACGGAGAAGCCGACGGCGAAGCCATCCGCGTGCGTATCCGTGGAGACGTGGAGCAGGTCCTGTGAATCCGGCCTGTCTCTGATGGTGAAGCTCGCCAAGACGGAATCGGTCGCCGGCGCCGCCGTGAGGATGCCTTCGCGGGTCAGCGGCAGGGCCATGACGCAGTTCCGCCACGCCACCGAGGTCATCCCGCGCGGGTGCCTCTGGTGAATGAATCCCGAATGCGGGAACACCTTCACGCCCGCCAGCTTTTTCTCGAGGGTGTGCATCGGCGTCGGAGGGGGGCCGTCCCCATAGAGCCGGTGGAGGAGGTATGCGTAGGCGGGGCTGGTGACCTCGCATTCGCGGATGATCATCGGGTCCTGGATGTCGTGGCAGAGGTCGGTGAGTTCACGCGGGTTCATCCGTCCCCCGTTCCCTCGAAGTCGGTGCTCCAGCGTGCCCAGGCAGAGCGCTTCGAGGGCGCAGGCGTCGGGATCATCCAGGAGCAGCGCCGCCGCCGCGTGGCTGAACATGTCGTGAGCGAAAACGTGGTAGGGCCAGTCCATGCCCTGTACCGGGTGCAGGTACCCGGCGCCGTCGGTGATCCGCTTGAGCCGTTCGTAGATTTCCCGCCTGTTGAAGAGGGCGTGGGGCGGGACCTTCTTTCCGAACACGCCGTAGGTCAGGCCCAGGTTTCCGAGGAAATAAAGGGCACAAGCCCCGTACGACGGGTGGACCATGCCGTGGTTTTCCGCCATGTAGTCCGGCAAGGTGGTGAATGCGTTGCTGGTGAGTTGGGTGACCGTTTTCCCGCCGTCGAAGACTCCCCGGTTCCTCGCGTCCTGCGGCGCGGTGGCGGTGCGGAACATCCAGAGCCGCGCAGTCTCCGCCCACTTCGCCGCGTCTGGTGCTTTTTCCAGGAGACACTCCACGGAGGCCAGCCCGAAGGACGTCCATGCGTTTTCCTCGGTCTGTGTATCGAAATAGACGCCGTGTTTTGGGGACATCGTCCCGAAGCGCTCCGCGTAATCCCTGTGGATCGCCCCAAGCATCGCGCGCGTCTCGTCATCGACCCTGTCACCAAGGAGGAGCGCGGAGATGGCCATGCCTGCGACGGTCTGGCCGCACTGGCTCTCCATGAAGAACCCCTTGCCGCGCTCACCCCACTTGGTGCCCTGGTTCTCCGGCCGGCCCAGGCCTTTCGCGGGGCGGACGCACTCCGCGGGGCCCGTGTCGTGCGTGAAGCAGAGGTAGCGCAGGCCCTTGACGGCCATGGACACGAGTTCCTCGCGCGAACAGCCGCCGAGCCGCTCGTCGTATTTCGGCGAAGTCGAGAGCAGGGCGAAGGTGAGGACGCCCGCGACGGTTTCGGCCCCGTACCAGTGAACGCCGCCGAGGAAGTGGCCGCAATTGGGCCGCACGTCCCAATCACTGAAATACTCGCGCCCCGTCGGCGCCCACGCGTTCAGGATGCGCAGGTACCGCCTACTCATCGGCGTTTCCCGCCTCGGGAGCGCCGCCACTCTTCGATCGGTCATCCACGAGTCCATGGTGCTTGCCTCCGGCGTTCGTGAAAGCGTTGTGCGGTCCCGGCGCTTAGTTACTCACTGTAGATGCCTCTCGCGTGCCGGGGTCAGGGCGTTATCCTACGCAGGATGGCCGGATGTGGTCGCCGGCCAAAACCCAACCGGAAGTCTCGGATTACGACGGCATGTCCCCCCTCGAACTCGACAGGCATCTCTACGCGATCCGGGCGATGGGCTTTACACGGGTCCCGGCGCAGGTCGTCGGCCGGCGGCTTGAAGACCTGCGCGCGCTCGCCGACCGCGGCCTCGATGAAGCGCGCCGCGTCTTCGGGCTCCGGGGGAAACTCAATTTCACCGTCACCCGCCGCGGCTTTGAATGCTGCCGCTGCCTCTACACCTGGGGCGACGCCGCGCTGCAACTGCTGGACCTCGACACCATCCACGCCATCGCGCAGCCGCTGCTCGACGATTACCGCCTCTGGGACCAATCAGTCATCTCCGTCACGCCCCAGCCGCCCGAGCAGGCCGCGCTCAGTGAGAGGTTCCACCGCGACACCAAAATCGTCGATGCACGCACGGAAAAACCGCCGTACCTCTGGTGCTTTATCTGCCTGGACGACACGACGCCGGAGAACGGCGCCACCCGGGTCGTCCCCGGGAGCCACCACCTGGATATCCCGCGGTCGGTCGCCGGGGAATCCTTTCAGGCGTTTGTCCAGCCGATGGCGCAGCAGCTTTGCGCCGACGCCGGCGACCTGATCGTGTTCGATCCGACGCTGCTGCACTCCGCGGGGCATAACACCACGGACCGGCCGCGGCGGATCATCAACGTCGCGCTCTGCTCCAGGGGCACGCCGCCGCTGATGGACCATTGGGCGATCGCCGGTGCTGCGGTCCAATCACGGCTCGCCGACCGCGTCCGCGCGATGATGCGGAGCGATTCACCCGGTCTGGGAAAAACGTGGGACGCGTTGCCGCCGGGATGGCCGCCCGCGGGCGTTGCAGGCGAAGGAACCCTATCTCGATAGATGCGCACCATGGATCACGACCCCAACGGATTGCTCAAGGGCCACGACATCGGTGCGCTGCGTGAAAAGATACGCCGCGAGCCCTTTGTCTCCATATTCGAGGACCTCCGCCGCTCCGTCGATGCCGCCGCGGCCACCGATCGTGAGACCGACACGATCGTCTCGCGCGGCTGGTGCCACAGCCAGTACTTCACCCCGAAGGTTCTTGAGGCCGGATTTGTGTACCGGATGACCGGTGACGCATCAGCCGCCGCGCACGTCGCCCGGCAGATCGACAAGCTGGCGCGGGTGTACTCCGATTTTCCCGGCTCTTTTGCGCAACACATCCCGGGGTTCAGCGGCCGTCCCACCGCGTACTTTTCCAACGCCCACACCATCCTCGCCGCCCGCATGTGCCGCGAGGGCCTGCCCGGATCGTCCTACCGCACGCTCTGCGACCTGGCGCGCCGCCACCTGATCGCCGACGTGGGCGATCCGTCTTACTTCTTCACGCACTGGAACGCCGGGCACAACGCCGTGGTCACCCACGCGATCGCCGGCGCGCTCTGCGCACTTACACTCGGCGAGGAGGTCGGCCACCCCGACACCGAAAAAATCATCGGCTTCGGCCGCGACGCGTGCGAGATGTTCACGCACTGGGCGTTCGATGACGAGGGCTCGCCGCACGAGGGGCCGATGTACGCCCAGGTCACGCTCTTGTGGGTCTTCCTGTTCGCCGAACTGCTCAAGAGCCACGGGCGTGAGGACCTTTTCATCTCGCTGCCAAGGTTCAGGGCCATCGCCCAGGCCACCTCCGAGATGCAACTGCCCGGCCTGATCGGGTTCAGCGGCTTCGAGGACTGCCGGAGTCTCATCACGCAGGAGATGATGCCCTGGCTCCTGCTCACGTCGCGGTATTACGGCCGGCCGCTCGACCTGGCGCTCTGGCACCAGACCGCCCAATCTCCCGACGCCACGCTCCCGCATCAGACCCACAACGCCTCGTGGCGCGGCCTGCTCGACCTGCTCTGGTGGGATGGCCGCGTTCCCCAGGAGCGGGTGGGCGAGTCCACCCTCCCCACGGCGTTTTTCGGCCGGGGCACCGCGGTGGGCGTCATGCGTACAAGCTGGAGCGACGACGCCGTCTGCCTCTACCTCCTGGGCCAGGGCAGGTCACACAACGTCCCCGACCATGCCCATGCAGACGCGGGCCACTTCTCGATCTACGCCCACGGCGACTACCTCGCCTACGACACCGCCTACTACAACTTCGATGAAGACACCCACAGCGTCGTCCTCATCGACGACAAGCCCCACTGGCCAACCAAGCAGGGCAATCTCCACCAGGGCCGGTTCGAGCTTGTCGAGCGCCACGCGATGCTCGATTTCGTGGGTGTCGATGCGGCCGCCGCCAAGGGGTGCATGTGGGCCAAGCGTTACGTGCTTTTCATCCGCGGCGAGGGCGATTTCGCCTACATCGTCACCCTCGACAAGATCAACCCCGACGTGAAGACCCACAACTACAAGTGGCAGCTCCAGGCCAACACGCACACACGCATCGAGACGACCGGCCCGCTCGCGGCCAGCGTCATCGGGAACAGGGCGCGGCTCGACTGTACCTTCTTCAATACGCTGCCGGAGGATTTTCCCACCTGCCCGCACACGATGAAAGTTTACGCCGACCACCACAACCACCGGCACGTCTGGACCGGCGAGCCGGAGACCAACCCGCGGCTGGTCGCCGAGCAGGTCGGCCCGAATTGCACCATCATGGCCGTCATTGTGCCGCGCCGCATCGTTGAGCCGGCCATCCCGGTCGTTGACGCCACCGCCTACCGCACCGGCTGCGCCTACGTCGAGCACGGCCAGTGGATCGATCAGATCGTTTTCGCCAGCGACCACATCTACGTCAGGCTGCCCGACCTCCACGCCTCTTCGGAGGTCGCCGTCATCCGCCGCGACCGCCGGGGCAACGTCGTCGATTCATGGACCATCGACGGGAAGCCCGTCCACGCGTCACGCACAGCACACAAAGGCACGCCATGACCAGTCTGTATGAAACCGACATCATCAACTCCGCCACGCCGCTCGAAACAGGTCTGGCTGGCGTCCACCCCCGCATGTACCTCACGCAAGAGGGCATCGACGCGCTGAAGCAGAAACTCTCGGGTGAGCCGTGGGCGGGGTTTCTCCAACGCGTCATCAGGCAGGCCGACGCTTCTGTGCGAGCTGGTGTTCCGACCGACTGCGAGAGCGACGTGCGGGGATACGGCTGCGGCTTGGCGAACCTGGCCGTCGCCTGCAAACTCACCGGCAACCCCGCTTACCTCGACGCTGTGCGCAAGCTCCTGGCCGCCATGTGCTCCATCGAGGACTGGAGCCACAGCCTCAACTTCGGCCACTGGGCGCACGGCGTTGCTCTGGCCTACGACTGGCTCTACCACGAGCTTGACGAGCCGCTCCGCGAGACCGTCCGGTGCACGCTGCTCGACCGCGTGATGACGGTCTATCGCCACTGGTACGACTACACCGACGCCTACCCCAACGGCTTTACGTGGAATCACACCTGCGTCGTGCACGCGGGCATGTTCACCGCCGGCTGCGCGCTCTGGGGCGACATCGACGGCGTGGGGCGCGTCCTGCGCATGACCCAGGAGAAGCTCCGCCTCATGGTCGGCGCGCTGGGCGGCGACGGCGCCTCCGCCGAGGGGTTGGCGTACGGCCAGTACCACCAGGACTTCCTCCTCAAGTCCATGGTGCTCGCCGACCAGCTCCTGGGCGAGGACCACTTCGAGGAGTGCGCCTTCCTCCGCAACTTCCCGCTGTTCATCACCCAATGCGCCTACCCGCGCGCGGGCTGGAGCGGCCAGCACGTCTTCATGCAGTTCGGCGACAACGACGGCTCGCACTGGTACGGCCCGGACACGCACCTGCGCGTCCTCGCCCGGCGCTACCGCGACCCCCGCGCCCAGTGGTTCGCCGACGTCGTCGCCGCGACGCCCGGCGCCTCCTGCGAAGGCTCCGCTTACTTCAATCTGCTCTTCTACGACCCCACCGTCCCCACCCGCTCGCACGACGACCTGCCCACGCTCCACCACCTGACGGACAAGGACATCGTCTTCATGCGCAGCGGCTGGCACGACCGCGCGGCGCTGCTGGGCATCCACTGCGGGCCCAGCCAGGGGCATCACGCCGTGCGGAAGTTCCGCAACAACGTCGCCGGCGGGCACATGCACCCCGAGGCCGGCTCGTTCCTCCTGCACGCCGGGGGCGAGCGGCTCATCATCGACGCGGGGTACACAAAGAAGTTCACCTCCTACCGCAACACGCTCCTGGTCAACGGCATCGGCCAGACCGGCGAAGGGGCGACCTGGTTCGAGGACCTGGAGATGCGCCGCGGGAAACCCGAGGGGTGCATCCGCCACGTTTACCACGGCGACCTGTGGGATTACGTCATCGCCGACGCCGCCAACGCCTACGAGCCCGCGGCGAAGCTCACGCGGTTCCTGCGCCACGTCCTGTTCATCAGGCCCGACGCCTGGCTCATCATCGACGAGGTCGGGGCCGGCGCGGATTCGACCTTCGACCTGCGGTTCCACGGCGTCAACGCCTTCGCCCCCGCGGATAAGGGGGCCTGGGTGTCGCGTAACAACCTCATGTCGGTTTCGCTCACGCCGCTGGGGCCGACGCGGACGAACACACGCGCCCTGGTGACGCCCGCCGTCGGCGCCAGCGCCAACCACCCCGACCGGGACCAGCAGACGCTCAGCGTGACCAACGCCGCACCGGCGCGTTCGGCGCTCTTCATCACGGCGCTGCACGTTCATCCGAGCGGTGCGGCCCCGCGTGTCACGCCGACGCTGGGCGGCACGCCCGCCGAGCCGTGGGTTGACGTGCAATCCGATGCCGCACGCGTGCGCGTGCGGCTTAGCCCCAACCAGCAGAACCCCGCGACGCCGATCTGCGCCGTCGAGTACCGCTGACGCGGCGAACCGGTTCAATCTTTGAGGACAACGCCATGGCCAAGGTATCACGCGGGATTGAGAAGCGGACCGGAGAACTCCTTCTGGCACGGAGTGAGTTGGTAAGGCGGCAGCTCGCCGCGTCGCTGAAAGAGAAGGGGGCCAAGCCGGTGGTTCTGGGCGTGTTCCAGAAGCGCAACCACTGCGGTGGGGAGGCGGGGCGGGAGCGGAACCTCGCGAGCATGATCGCCGCCATCGAGCAGGCGCGACGCGAGGGCGTGCAGATGCTGGCGATGCCGGAGATGGCGTTGCAGGGATATTTCACGCCGGTGAGCGGCACGGTCGCGGAGGCCATTGAGGCGAACCGCGCGCTGGCCGAGACGGTGGGGGAGAGCGACCCCCTGCGGCGGCTCCAGCGGGCGGCGAAGAAGGCGAAGATGGTGGTGGCCTTCGGGTTCGGCGAGCGGGCCGGCAAAGTGATCTACAACTCCATCGGTCTGATCGA
Source organism: Planctomycetota bacterium (assembly GCA_021413865.1). Classification (GTDB taxonomy): domain Bacteria; phylum Planctomycetota; class Phycisphaerae; order Phycisphaerales; family Phycisphaeraceae; genus JAIOPN01. The sequence continues at coordinate 180,138 of JAIOPN010000006.1, forward strand.
CGCCAGCGGGAAGTGGTTAGGAGTGCGGCGCAAAAACCCGCTCTATCCCTGGCCCTACGAAACGGAGTGTTTCGCCGAGCCCGCCCCGTCGCGGCGTAGCGCGGTCTTCAAGACGCGCTACGGCACCGTGGGCGTGAACGACTGCTTCGACGGCGAGTTCCCCGAAACGGTCCGTAAAATGGCCCTGCAGGGCGCGAAGATTCTTTTGTGGTGCAACGCGGCGTGCGGGGACTCGAAGCTGGGCACCAGCCACCGCCTGAGCCAGTGCGGCGCGCACGCCCAGACCAACGGCCTGTACGTCGCCTGCGCCAACTGCGTCGCGCCCAACGCCTCGGGCACCAGCAGCATCTTCAGCCCCGCCGCCGAGCCGCTGGTCGTGTTGTCGCCTAACAAGGAGGAAATCGGCGTCGCGACGGTGAATCTCGCCTGGCGCACCGACTGGAGCATCTGGCGCGATCGGCTCTTCCAGTGGCCCGCGTGAGCGGTGGGCATGGCGGAACGGGGCGGTCGGTCCGTGGGTGTCGTCCGCACCAGACAGGTGGTATTGTTTTCGCCTCACGCGGCAGGAACAGTCGTCATGGCTTTGACCCGCAGCTATAAGTCACTAGAAGTTACGCCCGCCACCCCAACCATCGGGGCCAACGTCACCGGCATCGACCTTTCCAGGCCGATTACGCCCGAACAGGTGGCGGAGATTCGGCGGGCTCTGCTCGATCACCAGGTTCTTTTCTTCCGCGACCAGAAGCGGATCGAGCCGGCGTTGCATATCGAGCTTGGACAACAATTCGGCAAGCTCCACATGCACCCAACGCTGCCGCACCTGGAGGGCTTCCCGGGCATCCTCGTCGTCCACGCAGACGAAAACTCCAAGGGGCACTTCGGGCCGATGTGGCATTCCGACGTGTCGTGCGACGCCGAGCCCCCGATGGCGACGATGCTGCAGATCCACACGCCCCCGCCCTGCGGGGGCGATACGCTTTTCGCCGGTATGTACGCCGCCTATGCCGATCTCTCGCCCGCCATGCAGCGATTCCTCCAAGGCCTGGCCGCGCAGCACCAATACCCCTTTGGCATTCCCAGTCCCAGCGATCCGCCCGCCCCCAGGGCCGAGCACCCGATTGTCCGCACACACCCCGAGACCGGCCGGCATGCGCTCTACGTCAGCCGACTCTTCACCACTTATATCGTCGGCCTCAGCCCCGGCGAGAGCAGGTCGCTACTCTCGCACCTCTTCGCTCACATCGAGAACCCCTATTACCACGTCCGCGTCAATTGGCAGAAAAACGACGTGGCCTTCTGGGACAACCGGTGCACCCAGCACTTGGCCATCTGGGATTACAAGCCCCACACCCGCACCGGCCACCGCGTCACCATCCAGGGTGATAAACCCTTTTTCCGCCCCGATCCGTCGCCGTGACCCGGCGATGCAAATCCGCCCCGGGCTCCATTTGCACGCGAGCAACGATATGGGTGATGAAACCAAAGCCTACAACGAAGCCGAGATGAATCATTTCCACGTGCAGGCTGCGTGGGAGAAATACGGCGATGTGCTCACCTGGGGCAGGGGCCAGTGCCTAGCCATCCTCGACGACGGCTGCGACCTGACTGTCCCCGAGTGGCGGGTTGAGATGCCCTGGGGCAAAAAGGTCGTCGCGGGTTACGACAGCATCGACCACGACGACGACCCCACGCCCGTTCCGCCGGGCTACCACGGCACGAGCGTTGGCTACCCCTCCTCGCTCAACCTTAACGGGGTCCGCGGCGTCGCCTTCAACAATTCCGTCGCCCACGTCCGCGCCATCACGATCGTTCACCTCCGCCGGGACGAGTCCGTGACTTTGGCCGACGGGCTCCAGTGGGTCATCGACCATCACCGGCGATACAACATCACGGCCGTGAACCTCTCACCGGTGGACGACGTGGCCCACCGGGAGCCGGTGCCGACCGCGATCGATGCGAAACTCGCTGAGCTCCGCGCGCTCGATATCTGGGTGAGCGCCCCCTGCGGGAACAACAGCTATACGAACGGCATCTCCTGGCCGGCGTGCCAGCCGGGTTGTTTCGCCATCGGGGCCGCCAAGCCCGGTTGCGAGGAGGCGATCTGTGACCGGTGGAGCAACACGGACATCCTTGTGCCCGCGACGGCGACCTCGAGTTCCAACGCCTACGCCGTCGGTTCCGCGATGGTGCTGCGCGAGGCGATCCAGAAGGCCGGCTATGACACAAAGCAAGACGCCCCGAACCTGCCTGATGCGATGATGGCGATTTTCCTGCGCACCGGCGTGGAGGTGCGCGACCCCGCGTCGGGCCAGACCTTCAAACGACTCGACCTGCTCGCGGCGTTGGATGACGTGTTCACGCGTGGTTCGGCCCGTGATGGCCGTGGGCCGAAAGCCGATCGGTCGTTTCAATGACATACCGCTCAGGGAGTTCCTCCATGTGGCAGACCCTCGCCGCCGCGCCGACCGATCCACGCCTCAAGGTGCGGATCGATCCCGAGCGGATTATTTTTACCGACGGCCTCCAGCCCTTCATGTTCCGCACGGCCAAGGGGACACTCTGGTTCCAGACCGGGACAACCCCGCCGCCGGGGTGGGTCGCGCCGCAGAAGAACGTCGCCCCGCCGGTCTGCAACCTTATTTCGCGCGACGGCGGAAAAACCTGGAAGCGCTCCCGCCTCCGCCCCGAGCAGGGCGGCGGACCTGTCGTTCTGGGCGGTATGTGCGCGTCGCTCGCCGATGGCCGTGAATATGTCCTTGAGTGGATGGCCGACGGTCCTGACGCCAAGGGCGAGTGGCGCGGCAGGTATTGGGAATCGCGCGACGACATGGCCACCCTTGAAGGCCCCAAGCCCGCCATCATCCACCTCCCCCAGGGCCGCGGCGGATTCGACGACAGCAACCAGCCTTACTGCGGCATGACCATCCACCGAACGCTTTTGCAACTGCCCGCCGGCGACCTGCTCGCCACCGCCTACTGCTTCTTCGAGGGCGACACCACGCCCTGCACTTACCAGCCCACGATGTTCAAGTGCCGCGTGATCCTGCTGCGATCAAGCGATGGGGGGAAGTATTGGCGTTACGTCACCACGATCGCGGTCGATCCGTCCGTGGGCGAGGAAGGCTTCACCGAGCCGGTCATGGTCCGGCTCACCCACGGCCCGCACGCGGGCAGGCTTGTCTGCCTCATGCGGACCGGCAGCAACAACTGCCCCATCTATCAGAACCACAGCGACGACGAGGGCGCAACATGGTCGGCCCCCAAGCCGCTCGGCTTCGGCGGCGTCGACCCCGACCTGATCGAGTTGCACGACGGCACGCTCGTGTGCAGCTTCGGCTGGCGCATCTGGGGCGGTGGCGAGATGCAGAACTACTACCTCGTCTTCAGCCGCGACGGCGGGCAGACGTGGGTGAACCCGACCCTGCTGCCGATCGAACTCCCCGCCGCCGTCCCTTGGCCGGTGGGCACATGGTACTCCAGCGTGCGCGAGATCGAGCCGGGCAGATTGCTGGTGATCTACGACGTCGGCACGTTCAGCCAGGAGTGGCCGGTGAAGTACATCGCGGGGCGGTACGTCCACGCCGGCATCTGACGGGTCGTTGTTGCGCTAAGCCGATCACCCGTCGCGCAGCCACGCGACCTGCTGAGCGGAGAGTTTCAATTCTGTCGCTGCCGCGGCGTCGCGCATGTGGTCGGCGTTGGTCGTGCCCAGGATCGGGATCACCGGAAACGTGTGGCTCGTGAGGTACGCCAGCGCGATCTGGTTGTTCGACCTGCCGAGTTCCCCGGCGAGTTGTTGGACGCGGGCCAGGCGGGCGCGCCCGGTGGGGTTGTCGAAGGCCTGCTTGGCGCGCTGGCCGTCGGAGCCGAAGTAGCCCCCGGCGGTGGGGGTGTAGGGGATCACGGGGAACTTCTGTAACTCACACCGTCGGCGGTCGTCGTCGTCATGGAATCGCATCGTCGATGCGGCGCGGCCGGCGGTGTCCGGCGCGCCGAGCGACCACTCGGGCTGTGTGGCGGTGAAGCCGCGCAGGTTGTGCGATCGGGCGTAGGCGTTTGCGTCGTCGATGCGGGCCATGGACCAGTTGCTCGCGCCCAGGAATCGGATGCGCCCGCGCTTCACCTCGGCGTTGAGCGTCTCGACGACCTCGCCCGCCGGGACGCGCGTGTCGTCGCGGTGGAGCCAGTAGAGGTCGATGGTGTCTATGTCCAGGCGTGCGAGGCTGTCGTCGATGTCCGCCGCGATGCGCCCGGCGGAGAGGTGGCGATCGACCCTGCGGTAGCCCGGTTCGCTCTTGTGGCCGCCCTTGGTCGCGACAACCATGCCTTCGCGGCCGTTGCGGCGGAAGTAATCGCCCAGGGCGAGTTCCGACGCGCCGGTGCCGCCGGGGACCCAGAAGGAGTAGCAGTGGGCGGTATCAAAGAAGTTGCCGCCCAGGTCGCGGAAGGCGTTGAGGAGGCGGTCCATGGCGTCACCGCGCACGGCGGTGCCCCAACTCACGCCGCCGTAGCAGAGGCGGGAGATGCGCAGATCGGTGCCGGGCAGTGTGAGGTATTGCACGGGTCTTCCGTTCATCAGGGGGATGAGATTCAGGCCTCTCGCGTGTAGCAGCTTACTCGTACACCCGTACTTCGCAGACCCGGGCGTGGTCCAGGCCGTGTGTCGCCCGCGCCACGATCCGCAGGGCGTCGATCGCCTTGCCGTCCAACTCATGTACACAGCGGCGCAGGATGTTGTCGCGGGCCGTCACCGCCGTGCGCCACGCCGAACCCGATCGCACCTCCACGTCGTAGTCGCGCAGCAGCTCGGGCTGGCCCTGGCCCCACTTCATGGCCGCGGCGTAGGAGTCCGAGTGGGTGAGCGTCAGGGGCCGGTGAAGCCCGGAGTCGAAGATGAATTGAACCCTGCGGGGGCGGACGGGCGTGGGCCAGGCCAGTTCGAGCCACGCGGGGAGGCCGGCGGCGGGGTCGCTCATCCAGCGATGGCTCCCGGGCACAGCGCGATCGCCCGCCGCGCCGTCGGGGCCATGCACCGCGCGGGTCTGACCGGTCAGGATGTTGTCCGGTTGGCCATCGGGCCGGCTGCCGGAGGCGGACGCGCGTGCTTGCCGGGCAAGGTCGAGCGGGTCCTGATTTTTCAGACCGATGAGGTAGGCGTCGTCGCGGAGCAATAGCTGCTGGATGGCGTGCATGGCCGTCGCATCAGCCGCGAGATGGTCGGGTGCGATGTTGTGCCGGGCCGCGTGCGCCGCGCTCGTGCCCACGCCCTGACCGATCACGGCGCAGGTCGCCATCACCCGGGTGGAGGCGAAGGCGACGTGCGTGGCGGAGATGTTGCGCCCGGCGAACATCAGGTTGCCAACCCCGCGCGACACGCAGGCACGGAGCGGGATGTCGAAGAGGTGCGGGACGGAACGCTGGTCGCAGGGGTGCTCGTCGATGGCGTCGATCCCCTGCGGCGGGTGTGTGTCGATCGGCCAGCCGCCGAAGGCGATGGCGTCGGCCAAGGGACGCGACTCCATCAGGTCGTTCTCGCTCAGCACATGCTGGCCCAGGAAGCGCCGGCTCTCACGCTTGCCGGGGAGGAAGCCGAACCACTCCAGGGCCCAGTTGGCCGCGCCGTGCGGGTCGCTCCCCGGCGGCGTGCCCGGCGGGCCGTTCTTGATGTGGTTCCACACGCCCAGCATGATCGCTAGCAGGTCGTCGCGGATGCGCTCGTTGTCCTTGATGGTGTCGAGCGTGCCGCCCCATTCGACCCACCAGTAGCCGTACTCCAGCCCGCGATCGGCGCCCGGGGTGCCGTGGTAGCGGAAGCGCAGGTCATTCTCGGTGAAGGTGCGCACCCAGGTCGGGGCGGTGAAGGGCATGGGCCCGTCGTGCTTACGGGCGGTGAAGAGCAGCGTCGAGCCGAGGCTGAACTTGTCGGCCTTGTCCTGCGCGAGCGACTCGGCGAACTCCTCCTTGCCCTCGCGCCCGCGGCGAAAGGGGGCGCCCGCCTCGGCGCCCAGCCGGCCGTCGCCCGTGCAGTCCACGAACACCTTGGCGCTGATGCGGTAGCGGTCCTCGGTCGATTGCCGTTCAGCGATCGCGGCGGTGATCAGGCCATCGGCAACCTCGGCCCCGACGACCGTCGTGTTGAGCATGAGCGTGAGATTGGGCTCGGCGCGGCATTTCTCGTAAAGGATCAGGTCGAGCATCGAGGGCGAGCGCTGTGCGTTGCGCACGGCCGTCTCCAGGCGGATTTCTTCGATGATGCCGCCCTCCCGCGCCTCGACGGCCAATTCACGGCCGCGGCCGCCGCAGGCGTCGGCGCCGACGACGTGCATCCGCACCTCGCTGGAGGCGTTGCCGCCCAGCACCGAGCGATCCTGAATCAACACCGTGCGCAGGCCACGGCGGGCAGCGGCGAGGGCCGCGCATACACCGGCCATACCACCGCCGGCAACCACAAAATCAGCGTCAATCGTCTGCATCTTGGCCATGAACAAAAGTCCTTTGGAGGGGGGTCGTGGGAACCGGGTAACATACCGTGCCACCCGGTGGGGGACAACGCCGCCGCAAAAGGAAGCTGCGGCGCCCCGGCCTGTCGAGGGCCGCGCAGGGCACCACGTGCCGTCCCGCGTGTCTGAGTAGCAGCGCTCCGCGCCCTTCACCCCCGCACCGCCGTCGCCACCCGTATGTATTTCTACGTCAACCTGTTGCTGGCCAATCTCTGCTGGTTCGCCTGCGTCCTCGCCGGCGCGCACGGCTGGGGTGCCGTGCCTGCCATGGTGCTGGCGCTGGTGGTGGGCGTGCACCTCGGGCTGGCGCCGCACCCGCTGCGCGAATTGCCGTTTCTGCTGGCCGCCGCGGTCCTCGGGTGGGTGGTCGACAGCAGCCTGGCCGGCCTCAACCTGCTGCATTTTATGCCGCTCGACGCCGGAATCCGCTCCAGTCCGCTGTACATGGTGGCTTTATGGGTCAATTTTGCGACCACCCTGGCGGGCTGCCTGCGCTGGTTGCGTGGGCGATACCGGCTGGGCGCCGCCCTCGGGCTGGTCGCCGGCCCC
>JAIOPN010000033.1 GCA_021413865.1 Planctomycetota bacterium
CAGACAGCATTACGAAAAGACCTGGGACTGTCGTTCCGCCTTGTTTGAGCCGGGATTTCTCAGTTGGACTACGGCCCACGAACGTTGCAGGCCAACGCGGGCGATGATACCCCATTAACCCCGCTCGCTGAACAGGAATCTCTCGCCGCAGTGAGTCATTCTCCATCGGCTAGCGTTCAGGATTGGCAGTTTAGGCACGATTCCCGCCCTCCACGCCCATCGATCGCATCGCCCCCGTGGGCGGGGTCGGGCAAGCGATTCAGAGACGCCGGCTACCGCTCGCCGGGTTCCTTGAGATACATCCGCCCGTTCGTCTCCTTCACGAAGCAAGCGGCGGCGCAACCAAGGGCGAGGGCCATGCATCCTGCAAATATCGTCGCATACGCGGCGGGCGGGTAGACGATGGCCGAGCGAGACAGCGGTGTCGCAGCGGTCACCGCGATCGCGGGCGTGTAATGGTCAAGGACGCGGCCGACGAGGTCGTTGGCGACCGAGACGCAGAGGTACCCTACGCTGCCTGGTGATGGTCGAACCGTCTGTAACTCTTGGGCACCCCACTGGCGTACAGGCTCAAGGTCTTACCACACATATTTCAAACGCCGAACATGCGCAACATTAGTGCGGCGCTAATCGTGTATTGATCCCCACTTGCCATCCTGTCGTCTCGGGTCGCTGGACCGATGTCTGAGCATCGCTGGTGAAGCCCGATCACAAAGAACGGCGGGTGGGGAATGAAAATCAGCAATAAACGGGTTCTCGCGGCGGTCATGGCGGTGGCGGTCGGCGCGCCGTTGAGTGCTTCCCTCGGCGCGACCACGCTCAGCGCGGGTGACGTGATCATCACCTTCTACCGCGCCGACAGCCCGGACTCCGTCTCCTTCGTGCCGCTGGTGGCGCTGGAGAGCGGGACGGTGATCAAGTTCACCGACATCGGCTCTAACAACACCGCGGGCACCTCGTGGCGTTCGCTCAGCGAGACGAATGTCTGGACCTATACGGCCGCGTCGAACATCGCGGCGGGGACGACCATCGACGTGCCGGGCATCTCCGGCGGCATCGGCGACACCGGCGACCAGGTCTTCGCCTTCCAGGGCGCGGGGTTCGATGGTACCGACGCGTCGCCCTCGCCCGGCACGTTGCTCTACGGCGTAAACATCGCCGACACCAATTGGCAATCCTCCGGCGGCATCAGTGACTCGACCTCCTATCTGCCCACCGCGTTGAGCAGCGCTAATTTCGACGGGTCGAACGATAACGGCCGGTACAAACCCGGCTCAACCCACAGCGGCTCCAAGGCAACGATCCTGGCCACCGTCAACACGAGCGGCAATTGGAACCAGGACGACAACAGCAGCGGTTCCAACGTGCAGGCGGCGGACGCCACTCCGTTTGTCATCCAGAACAACACGCAGATCACCGGGTCGGCAATCTCCTTCAACCGCCGCTACCTGGGGCAGACGCCCACGATCACGCTGCCGCTGAGCAAGACCGGCGGCGATAACACGCTCTTCACCGCCACCTCCGGCAGCACGGGCCTGACCGCGACGGCCGACGGTTACATTGACTTCGGCACGCAGACGGAGAACGTCTCGCTGCAACTGGTCAACAACGCCAACGGCTCGGGCGCGACGGGGAGCAAGAGCTTTACGGTCACGGTGGACAACACCGCCAACGGCACCGCCGGCGCGGGCCAGGGCTCTGCCGACGCGGACGATGCGATCACCGTCACAGCCACGATCGTCAGCCAGCGCAGTGTCACGCAGACTGGCGGCGCGGTCTCTCTGGGCAACTGGCTGGTCGGGAAGACCGTCACCGGCACCGCCAACCTGGGGACCAGCGGGGCGGACACCGACCGCACCCGCGTCACCGTGGCGAGCACCGCCGTGGCGAACGGCGACGGCATCTCCGTCGTCAGCGGCAGCGATGCGAATGATGCGGTGTACAACGCCGCGGCGGACACCGGTACACGCACTTTCGGCGGGTCGTTCTCCACCTCGGGTTCCAAGAGCGGTTCCGTCGGTTTGGCCGTCACGGGCGAGGGGCTCACCGGTGAGGGGGCGTACAGCAACGCCACCGTCTCCTACACCGCCGCCGCCTACGACGCGGCCAACATCACCGGCACCGCCAGCGGGATGCGCGCCCCGGGTCAGACCATCGCGTATTCCAACCAATCCGGGGCCTTCCGTGCCGACGCCACCGTGACCACCTTTACACTCACGCAGGGCGACAACGGCACGTGGACGCTCCCCGGCACGCTGGCCAACGGCGCCGTCATCGCGCCCGGCGGCGGCGTTACCGGCACCGCCACCTTCAATGCCGCCAACCTGCTTAACGGTGCGACCTCGACCGGCTCGGTGGCGGTGACGCTCACCAACAGCAAGAGCGGTGGCCTGGGCGGCGCGGTCGTCGGCGACGCGGGGAGCTACAGCTACACGCTCTCCACCAGCGTCTCGGGCAACACGTCTGCCGTGGCCTCCAGCGGGGCGTCCAACCTGAACAGCTACATCGGCGGTAACGCGCAGACCGCGGCCATCACCGCGTCGGGGAGTTACGCGGGCATCTCCTCCACCACCGTTGCCGGCGGCAACACGGTGGGCACGACCGCCATGTTCCTCGGCGGCGCCAACGCCACGGGCTCCGCCGAGACCATCGGCATGAACTGGCGCGACCGATCGGACCTGGAGAACGGGGTGAACCCGCAATCGGCGCCGCTCCCGGCGACCGTGCTCTTCCTCGGCAGCGACGTGGTCCGCATCACCGGCATGGCCAAATCCGGAGGCGCGTCGAACGACGACCGGACCGAGACCGACATCTATGTGCTCAGTGTTACCTACGACCCCGCGCTGCTCCCCGGAGGCCCGACGGCGGAGGCGGGCCTCGCCGCGGGGCAGAATCTTTATCTCGCCTGGCTCGACGCGGGGGTGAACGGCGCGGATTCGAGCGACTTCTGGCGCAACGCCGTCGTCGGCAACTTCGGCGGCCTTTCCGTCGGCGGCGGGTGGGCGGGCGTCGGTGCGTTCAGCGATGCAGGCGTGGCGGGGCTGGGCGACGACCTTGGCCTCTGGGGCGTGAACACCCTGGATCACAGTGTCTGGGCCGTGCTGAACCACAACAGCGATTTTGCCGCCGTCCCCTCCAGCCCCGCGGAGGTTCCCGAACCCACGAGCCTTCTGGTGTGCGCGGCGGGGAGCCTAATGCTCCTGCGTCGTCCGACCCGCCGCATCGCGAGATGAAACAACCCCCGAAGATAACTCGGGTGTTTCCTCTTCAACAGCACGCCCACGATTAGCGCCATTTTCACACCCTTGTCATTCACCCGTAACGCAAGAGCGGTTCAATATCTCACCTCCTGCGGCGCGTTCTTGTCACAAGCCGTGCCGCAGGACCTGGTGGGACACCCTGTTCGACATACCCTGAAAAATGGAGGATGAGTCATGAAGCGGACTAAGAACATTCTATTGGGCGCGATCGCACTGACGGGCATGACCATGGCGCAGCCCGCCCACGCGACGGTGACCTTCGTCGGCTACGCCGCCATCAGCGGGCAGCAGACCGATTTCTCCGGCCTGAACACGCTGCTTGAAGACGGGTCACGCAGCAACGGCCTGGATGGCTTCGGGTCGGGCATCGCCTACAGCGGCTTCGAGAACCGCTACCTCCTGCTCTCCGACCGGGGCCCCAACAAAACCCCGTACAACGCCGCCGTTGATAACACCACGAGCTATGCCACACGGTTTCAGACTTTTGACATCACCCTCACCCCAACCGCGGACCCCAACAAGTTCACCGTGCAGGCGACCAACGTCGCCACCACGCTGTTCAAGAACGAGACCGGCCAGAAGTTCACCGGCATCTCCAGCGCCTTCACCTCCAACGTCGCCGCCCAGAATCTCCGCTTCGATCCCGAGTCCGTCCGCGTCGCCCCCGACGGCTCAATCTGGACCAGCGACGAATACGGCCCGAACCTCTACCACTTCGACCAGAACGGCAATCGCATCGGCTACATCACGCTGCCCGCCAAGTTCCAGATCGCCAACCTCAACGCCATCGGCACCACCGGTCCGACGAACGAAACCAACAGCAACACCACCGGCCGCGTCACCAACAAGGGCGCCGAGGGGCTGGCCATCACCCCCGATGGCAAGCACCTGCTGGTCGCCCTGCAGAGCAACCTGATCCAGGACGGACCCGGCCAGGGTGCCAACGTTGACAAGGGCCGCAACGTCCGTCTTCTCTATTACGAAATCGACGCGGCCGGCAACCCCGTCGGAAGCCCCAAGGAAATCCTCTACCGCCTCCAGCCCGGGGCCAACAACGGACTGACCGGCACCGCCATCAGCGATATCGTGGCGATCAATGACCACGAGTTCCTCGTCGATGAGCGTGACAGCGCGGTCGATGGCGTCAAGCGGCTCTATAAGATCGACATCAACGGCGCGACCGACATCAGCGGTATCCCCTCGCTCTCCGCATACGACACCGACGCCAACTTCGCCGCCTCCGGCATCACGGCCGTAAGCAAGGACACCAGCCCACTGCTCGACTTCTCCACCAGCGTCCAGCCGCTGCTCGACTTGGCGGCGGGCATCCCCGGCTACAAGCTCGGCGTGCCCGACAAGATCGAGGGCTACGCCTTCGGCCCCAACCTGCCCGACGGCCGCCACCTGCTCCTGGCCACCAACGACAACGACTTCCTGCCGCCGAGCCTGCTCACCGCCAATTCGTTCCCCAACTACATCTTCGCCTTCGCCGTGAGCGAGCAGGACCTGGCCGGCTCTCGGTACGTCGCCCAGCAATTCCAGGCGAACGAGACGTTCCCTCCCACCCCCGAACCCATCACCGTGGGCATGACGCTCTTCTCGCTGGCCGCGCTGGGCATGGCGGCTTCCCGCCGGCGTGCCCGCTGATCCGGTGTTTTAGATCCTCGAATACGGCTTGCCGCGCGTGATCACGGAAATGAAGTTCATCAGGTAGATATAAACCACGCGCACCACGCCCATATCTTTGAAGCGGCGGGCCGAGGTTTTCATGACGAAACCGGGGGCAAAGCGCACGACGCCGGTGCGAGCCAGGCGCTTGGCGGTGTCGGTGTCCTCGCCGTAGAAGGAGATGGTGGTGTCATAGCCGCCGATCGCTTCGAGCGCGGCGGCGCGGATCATGGTGTTGCCGCCGATGAGCACCGCACCGTTGCGCAGGACGTGCTGGATGATGAGGTTGGTCAGGGTGAAGGTGGTCTTCTGAAGGAAGAGTGAGAGCCAGCGGAACATCACGGAACCGTCGTGAAAATCGCACGGGCCCGAGAGGGCGACGACGCCGGGCGCGGCGAAGCGGACGACGCCGTCGGCGAGCCAGGTCGGCGGCGGAAGGCAGTCGGCGTCGAGATGGGCGATGATCTGACCGGTGGCGGCGCGCCGGCCGGCCTCGCGGGCGAAGAGGATGCCCTTGCGCGGCTCGCGCACAACCTTTACGCCGGTGAAACACGTGGCGACCTCCCATGTGCGATCGGTGCTCGCGTTGTCCACCACGATGACCTCGAAATTGTCATGGGTCTGCGCCAGCGCCGCGTGCAGTGTGGCGGGGAGCACGGCTTCCTCGTTGTAAGCGGGGATCACGACGGAGACGCGGGGCGTTGCCGCGGCGGCGGTCCCGCGTGGCGAAGTCTCCGGTAAGACGGATGGTGTGCCGGCGAGCGCAGGTGAGGGGGTCACGAGCGGTGCTGACGTAGTGTGCGGCATGGGTGACTCCGAGAGGGATCGCGCGGAAGATCGGACGCGATCGGTGGGCTCTGTCGGGCGCGTGGGGTATCTGTCGATCAACGGGCGGCGAAGACGGCCGAGGCGCGGCGACGTGGTGCCTCATGAATGTCGCCTGTGCCCCCGCGGTCGTTGTTTGGATCGCCATCGATCTCGGCGATCACCTCGGTGTCGAAGTCGTCGTCGATTTCAGCGAGTAGATCGGTGCCGCTGCCGGGGGACATCACGCCGCCAAGTGGGACTAAGGCTTCGTCCCCACGTAACGGAGCGTTGCTGCCGGCGGTATCGTGGTCGCCCGCCAGAACCAGGGCCGCTTTCTCCGCCTCGATTTTCGTCAGGATTGCCTCGGCGTCGATCACCTCGACCCGGCCGTCGTCGTGCTCCACCAATGCGCTGCAGCCCTCGACCCAGTCGCCGCAGTTGAAGTAGGAGACGCCGTGGACGGTCTTGGATTCGGCCTTGTGGATGTGGCCGCAGACCACGCCTGCCAGCCCCTTGTGCTTGGCGGCGCCGCTGAGCGTCTGCTCGAACCGGCTCATAAATTGGCACGCGGACTTGACCCGCATCTTGATCCGCTGCGAGAGCGAGTAGTACGGCAGCCCCAGCACCGCGCGAATACCGTTGAACAGCCGGTTGAACAGCAGCAGCCAGTCGTAGGTCCACGTGCCCAGGTGCGCGAGCCACGGCGAGTTGGTGACGATCAGGTCGTATTGATCGCCGTGCGTCACCAGCAGACGGCGGCCGTCGGCCAGGTGGTGGATGTCCTGCAAACAAAGCCGCAGGCCACCGAAGCTGAGAAAGAGATACTGCCGCGCCCCGGCGTCGTGGTTGCCGGGGATGTAGATGATCTCAACGCCGCGTTTGGCCATCTTGAGCAACCGGCGGATGACGTCGTTGTGCGCCGCAGGCCAGTACCAGCGCTGCCGCAGCGATTCCATGTCGATGATGTCGCCGACCAGATAGAGCTTGTCGCACCGCACCCGCTTGAGGAACGCGGACAACTCAGCCGCCCGTGCACCCCGGCTGCCCAGGTGCGTGTCGCTGATCCAGACGGTGCGGTAACGGAGTTTCATTCGAGCGATCCGCCGGGGAGTCAGGGAGGAGAAGGTCCGCCGCGGGTGTACGGGAACTATCGAACGCGGATGTGCGGGCGGGGATAGAATCGGGTGAGATTCGTGTGTGAATCGGAATTTGCTTCTGGCCGCGTACTCAAACAGCTCGTCCAGGATGATGCGCGGCTGCTGCCCGATCAGGACCGCCCCCGATGCCGTGCGACTAGGCTCTGTCTGAAAACTCTGTGAATCGCCGATGTTGAGCAGGCCGGCAAGGAGGCCGGCCCTCATGCGACGACACGAACTGACAGATCAGGAATGGGAACTGGTTCATCCGCTCCTTCCTCCACGCACCGCCAGAAC
>JAIOPN010000039.1 GCA_021413865.1 Planctomycetota bacterium
CCGCGGGAAAGCCCAACAAGGTCGTCATCGTCGCCGCCATGCACAAGCTCCTGGCACTGCTCAACGCCATGCTCAGGGAGAACCTCACATGGGATCAGCTCGACGCCGTCAAAAATGCTTGACAAGGAACACAGCCGCTACCGCAGCCTCACACCACCGGCTGGACCTTCTGCAGCACGCGGCTGAGCTGGCGGAGCGCCTGCTTGATGCGCTGCTCGTTCTCGACCAGCGCCATGCGGACGTAGGTCTCGCCCCCCTCGCCGAAGGCGGAGCCGGGGGTCATCGCGACCTCCGCCTGCTTCACCATGTCGAGGCAGAAGTCCAGCACCTTGCCGTTGTAGGGGGCGAGGTGTTCGGGCTTGACCTTTGCCCAGACGAACATCGACGCGCGGGGCATGGGCACGTCCCAGCCGAAGCGGCGCAGGCCGGCGACCAGCACGTCGCGCCGGCTCTCGTACACCTTCGCCTGCTCGCGCACGAACTGGTCCCCCTCGCGCATGGCGATGATGCTGGCGATCTGCACCGACTGGAAGATGCCGTAGTCGTAGTAGCCCTTGATCGTGCCCAGCGCCTTGACCATCTCGGCGTTGCCGCAGCAGAAGCCGATGCGCCAGCCCGCCATGTTGTAGGGCTTGCTGAGCGTGCTGAACTCCACGCCGTAGTCCTTCGCGCCGTCCGCCTGGAGGAACGACGGGGCCTTGTAGCCGTCGAAGCAGGTCTCGCCGTACGCGTAGTCGTGGATGACCATGACCTGGTGCTTGGCGGCGAGCTTCACCACGTCGTCGAAGAAGCCCATGTCCACGGTGATGGCCGTGGGGTTGTGCGGGTAGTTGAGGATGATGAGCTTGGGCTTGGGCGTGGCGCTCTCCAAGGCGCGCTCGATGCGGGCGAGGAACTCGCCGTCGTTGCCCAGCGGGACCTGGATGACGTTGGCGCCGGCCAGGACGAGGGCGTAGGTGTGGATCTGGAACGCCGGGTCGCCCACGACCGCCGAGTCGCCCGGGCCCATGAGCGCGAGGATCAGGTGGCTGAACCCCTCCTTGGAGCCGATGGTGGCGATGATCTCGGTGGCGGGGTCGAGCTCGACGCCCCAGAGCCGGCGCATCTTGAGCGACATCTCGCGGCGCAGGTTGTAGACGCCGGCCGAGACGGAGTAACGGCTGTTGCGCACGTCCTCGACGGCCTCCTGCAGCTTCTTGACCACCTGCGGCATGGGCGGGTCCGTCGGGTTGCCCATGTTCATGTCGATGATGTCCGCGCCGGCCTTGCGACGCTCGTAGATGAGCATCTTCAACTGGTTCAGCACGTACGGCGGGAGCCGCTCAATCCGATTGGCAAGTTGAATCTTCATAACCCAGTCCGATCGGCCGGTCGGCCGTCCTTTATTAATCAATCAAAGACTAACCACAGAAGCATTGCAATAGTAGGCCCACTTGGGAACGCTCACTCTGGACGAGCCGCGACCGTGAGGGAGCGGTTTTTCTGTATGACGCTCATTCATTTCGGAACCGCTCCCTCACGGTCGCGGCTCGTCCGGATCACCGGTTCTCCTGCAACAGCCGCTGCTTCTGCTGCGTCCAGCTCCGCTGCAGGCCCGCGTCCAGCACCGTCACGTCCGACTCGTTCAGGATCGTGCGTGCCAGTTGTCCCATGCGGAACCGCTCCACGCGGAGGCGGACCCGCTCGGTCAGCTCACCCTTTACATCGTCGAATACTACGCCGCGCCCCTCGTTTTTTCGCTCCAGCTTCAGCACCGCGAACCCGCGCTCCATCGCCACCGGGTCGGACACCTCGCCCGGCTTGAGCCCCGCCAGCGCCGCCCGCACCGCATCGGGGAACGTCGCGTCCGCCGGGTTCACCGGCGGCAGCAGCCCGCCGCGCACGCGGCTCTCGTCCCGGCTCTCGCGCAGCGCGATGTCGATGAACGACTCCCCCGCCCGGACGCGACGCACCACCTCCGACGCCTGCTGCAGCGTGTCGGTCAGCACCAGCCGCGCCTCGAACGACGGGCCGTAGTCCAGCTCGTACTGCGCCCTGACCTCCGCGTCGGTGATCTTCACCTCGTCGTGAACGAGCAGACGCAGCCCGGCGTTGCGGCGGAGCAACTCGTCGAAACGGCGCTCGCCCAGGCCGCGGCGCTCGCGCAGGTCGTTGAGCAGCCGCGTGGCGGTGTTGGGGTCGGGGTTGAGCGATTTGACCAGCAGCGTGCGTTCGGCGTCCACCTGCTCGTCGCTGATCTTCGCCCCCCGCGAGGCCAGCCGCTGCTCGATGCCGCGCTGGAGGATGAACTCCGACAGCGCCTCGCCGCCGGCGGACTCGACCATCGAGGGCTGAAGGTCGGACCATGCGATGGCGTCGCCGTGGATGAAGGCCACCGGGTTAGTCGCGACGGGTGCCGGGGGCTGGGCTGTATTGGTTGTTGATGGCCGGGTCGCCGATGCGCCCGGACCGGCGGGTTGCGACTGGCACGCGAGCGAGCCAAGCGTCAGAATAGCAAGGATTAGCGGTCGGTAAGGCATCCCGCCACGCTACGATCGGTGTATGCCACTGTCAAAGCGGGCGAAGGAGCGAAGGAATCATGGCAGAGAACGCGAAATTGATCGTCTGTCCCTACTGCGGGCACGTGCAGCCGGCGGAGGACCGGTGCGAGGAATGCCGGGGTCTTTTCGAGCCGCTGAGTCGGCGTGCGACGCAGATCGCGATGGGGCCCTGGTACGTGCGCGACAAGATGAGCCCCTTCCGCCCCGGGTGCAGCTACGAGGTGCTGCGGAAGCAGATCACGTCGGGCCGCGTCAAGCCGATGTCGGTCATCCGCGGGCCGACGACGCACCAGTTCTGGGCGGTGGCGAAAAACGTGCCGGGCGTGGCGCACCTGCTGGGGTATTGCCACAAGTGCGGGAACCACGTCTCGCCGGAGGACCGCGCCTGCCCGACGTGCAGCGAGTCGTTCAAGGAGCCAATCCACCGCGACGAACTTGGCCTGATCTACCCGACGGCCACGGAATCCGGCGCGGCGCAGAAAGCGCTCGAGCGCGAGCTGAGCCTGCTGCAAGGAACCCCACCCGCGCAGGTCACGCCGGGCACGACCTCCGCCGGCTGGCTCCCGCCTAAACCCACCGGCACCGCCGAATCGGGCGACCTGCTCGACCAGGTGCTGAGCAACGCCGCCTCCAAGGCAGGCTCCACCTTCCTTCCCCCCGACCCCGCCGCACTCAAACCGCCGAAGAAACCCTCCACGAAAAAACACCCGCCGCAGAAGAAAGAGGCCCCGCCCACCGCCAACGTCGCCCAAGCGGTCGATTTCACCCCCAGCGAAGAGGGGCAGATCGACACGCCTACATCACACCGGATGTCGCCGCTGATGCTCGGCCTGCTGATCGGTAACGGCGTCGTCGTGGTCCTCCTGGTCCTCCTCGTGGTCTATCTCACCCAGCACCACGCCGCCACGCCCTGAATAAACGAGGCACGCCCGCTTCAGTGGGCCGTGATCCGCGATCAACCAACCACTCCCCGCCCACGCCGATGCGCCCTACAATCCACCCCCCGACCCGAGGCCCGACGTGACCGCAATGCCGCTGATCTACATGGACAACGCCGCGACGAGCTTCCCCAAGCCGCCGTCGGTTTTCGAGGCGATGGCGCGCCACGGGCAGGAACTGATGTCCGCCCCCAGCCGCGGCCTGCACGCCCCCGCGCGCGAGGCCAAGCGCCTCGTCGATGAATGCCGCCGCCGCATCAACCGCCTCATCAACGGCCAATCGCCCGAGCACGTCATCTTCACCCTCAACGCCTCCGACGCGCTCAACCTCGCCATCCGCGGCGTCCTCCGCCCCCGTTCCGCAAGCGAAACACCCGACCACATCATCACCACCTGGATGGAGCACAACTCCATCCTCCGCCCCTGCAACGCCCTGGCCGAGCAATGGGGCGTTCAGGTCACGCGCGTCGAGGGCGACCCGCGCACCGGCCTCATCGACCCAGAAGACATCCGCAGGGCCATCCGCCCCAGCACGCGCCTCATCGCCCTCGTGCACGGCTCCAACGTCGGCGGCACGCTCCAGCCCATCCGCGCCGTCGGCAAGATCGCCCGCGACCACAACATCCCCTACCTCGTCGATGCGGCGCAGACGCTCGGCCACGTCCCCATCGACGTGCAGCTCGACAACATCGACCTGCTCGCCTTCCCCGGCCACAAGGGACTGCTCGGCCCGCTCGGGACCGGCGCGCTCTACATCCGCCCCG
Organism: Planctomycetota bacterium; assembly: GCA_021413865.1. GTDB lineage: Bacteria > Planctomycetota > Phycisphaerae > Phycisphaerales > Phycisphaeraceae > JAIOPN01. The sequence continues at coordinate 4,243 of JAIOPN010000039.1, forward strand.
GCGTCGAGAAGCTCATGCGCACCGTCCGCGAGGGCGGCACCGGCACCGGCAGCGAGCACGACACGCAACCCCTCTTCATGCCCGACCGCTTCGAACCCGGCAGCCACAACACCGTCGGCATCATCGGACTCTCCGAGGGCGTGAAATGGCTCCTCGACCAGACCCTCGAAAAGGTCTGGGAGCACGAGCAGGACCTCTGCCGCGTCATGATCGACGGCCTCTCCGACACAGGCGAGATGCCCGGCCTCACCTACCTCGGCCCGCAGGGCGTCGCCCACCGTTGCGGCGTCTTCTCCGTCCGCCTCGACGGCTTCGATCAGCCCCAGGCGCTCTCCGACCTGCTCGAAAAGGAATACTCCATCCTCACCCGCTCGGGCATCCAGTGCGCCCCGCTGGCGCACAAGACCTTCGGCACCTACGACGCCGGCGGCGCGACGCGCTTCAGCTTCGGCCCCTTCCTCACGAAACAAGACGTGAAATACGCTTGCGACGCGCTGGGGCAGATCTGCCACCGCCACGCGGCCGCGGCGCGGTGAGATGGGGAAAGCCCAGGCGTTGTAATGCCTGGGCTTTGGGGTCAAACAACAAAGCTCACGTCGCGCTATGAGTCGTCACCCTCCGCCCCACCGCCGCCACGCCGATCGCCGCAAAAATCATCAGCACGGGCGTGAGTGAATCCCTGAACCGCACGCTGCCGTAAAATATCAGCGCCGTCAGAACCGTGCCCGCGAGGGGGACGAGCAGCACGACCGCGACCGCGCGGTGACGACGCCAGAGGCTCACGATGCCAATGACGCAGAACGGCGCGGCCAACGCCCAACTCAGCGCGAAGGCCCAGTACACCCCGCGGTTGGGTGTGTTGGTGAACGGGCTGACCAGCCGCCAGAGCTTGGCGAGTTCCAGCCCGGGCATCAGGGTCATGTTCTCACGCACCTGTTGCACGCCGTATTGCATGGTGGCGTGGTTGCGCCGGACCTCGTCGCCGCTCAGCTCGTGTTGCGCATCGGTGAGTTTACTGGTCGCATACCAGTCGCCGCGGTAGAGCGGGTCGTGGAACGTGACCGGGTTGTGGGCGCCCCACATGGTCTGCCCGCCGACGGTGCTGATCGTCGCTTCGCCCAGCACCGCGGCGTTGCGCGACACCCACGGCAGGAGCACCAGCCCCATCACCGCGACCTGCACCCCGGCCAGCAGCACGCGCCGCCACCAGCCCGGGCCGACGCTCGCGCAGACCGCGACGGCCGCCACCGGCAGGAAGATCAATACGTTGGGCCTCGCCAGCGTGGCCATGCCCCACGCCACGCCCGCCGGCACCACCCACCACGCCCGTCGCCCCGTCATCGCGCGCAGCGCACAGCCCACACCGATCGCCAGCCAGAACGCGAAGGGGACCTCGCTGAGGAAGTGCATCGCGTAATAAAAGTGCCCCGGGTAAACCGCGAGCATCGCCGCCGCCGCCAGCGCGACGCGTTGCGAGACCCACGGCCGGATCGCCCACGCCGTGAGCGCACACGTCACCGCCGAGATCAGCGCGAACCAGACACGCCCGGCGGCGAACGATCGGTCCGTCACCAGGTAGGCGGGCAGCAGCGCGATCGAGGTGCCCGGCGTGCGTGAGGCCGTCGGCGTGCCGTCCTCAAACGTGTAACCCTGTCCAATAGACAATCTGTAGGCGAAGAGCTCGTAGTCGAGCTGATCCGGATTCGCGCTGGCGATGGGCGGGGCGTGCAGCCCGACGAACTTCGCGGCGCACGCCACCCGCAGTGTGAACGCCAGCAGCGTGATCGCCGTCAATGCCAAGAGGTATCGCACGGTTAGCGCCGTCATGGAGTGCCCCGATTGAGTGACGCGGACCGCCCACGGCGACGCCCGCTTCCCGTAGCGAGAACGAACCACCGGTGGATGGCCCGACTCACTCCTTGATCGGCCGACGCGCCACGCCCACTACACTCTGGCCCATCGGCATCGGCAGCATCCGCTCGAACGCGCTGAGCAGCGGCACCAGCTTGTTGAAGCTGACCGCCTGACGCACCGGCACGTGCTTACGGCGCAGCACCACGCTGTTGAACCACCACCCCGCCAGCCCCACCAGGTTGCTGTACCGCCCCTCCACCCACTCCAGGCCCGCCGCTTCATACGCCTTGCGGAGCGACGCCCGCGTGTAGCGGCGGAAGTGCCCCAGCTCGCGGTCCAGTTGCCCAAAGGCGACCGGTCCCGCCGGCACGAACGTAATCACCTTGCCACCCGGGCGGAGCTGGCCGCGCATCTGACGCAGCGCCGCCACGTCGTCCTCGATGTGCTCGAGCACGTTGCAGCTCACCACGGTGTCGAACATCGCCCCCGGCTCGGCGGGGACGGCCATCTCGTGCAGGTAACCCGACCGTGAACTCACGTGCCGCATGTGGCCCAGACACTTGTCCGCTTCACTCCGGAATCCCGGCACCGGCTCCAGAGCGACAACCTCCGTCGCGATCATGGAAAGAAACCGCGTGATGTTCCCCGTCCCCGCGCCCACCTCCAGCACACGTCCCTCCACGTGCCGGCGGAACGTGCTGAAGACCCAGTGGTTGTAATCGTAGAGCTCAGACAGCGTGACCAGCGAGTCGTCGATGACGCCGGTACCCACGGGTACCCCATGATCCGCCGCGCCCGGACCGCCCGCGGGAGATGGTCGATGGGTGGTTGTCTCCGTCACGGGCTCGCGTCCCTCTTTACACAGGTCCTGTAATCCGCCGGCAGGAATGATAGCGGGTAAGTCGGCTCTGCATGACACGAACTTAATCCGATCTCAAGGTTTATGCCGGTTGTGCCGATCCTGACGCGGCGTCGGGTTCTCGGAGCCAACCGTCACGATGTCGGCGACAGATACAACACAACCCCGCCCCGCGTGGCAGCCACCGGTGGCCATCGCCCTGGTGCTCTGCTTCGCCGTCGCGCTCGCGCTCCGCGTTGCGCTGCTCGTGGCCGGGCCGTGGAGCGACACCAGCCGCGCCATCGAGAACGACTCGCCGCGTTACCTCGAACTGGGCGATAACCTCGCCGCGCACGGCACATTTGGTCTCGCCTCACCCGAGGTCGGCCCGATGCACCGGCCCATCGCCGAGCTCCGCGCCCAACGCGGCGAACTCCCCCACCCCGACGCCCACGGCCTCCGCCCCGACGCGCTGCGAACCCCAGGCTATCCCGCCTTTCTCGCCGCCTGCGACCTGCTCGGCCTCTCGCGCCGCGCCATCCTCCTCACCCAGTGCCTCATCGGCGCCTCCATCGTCTTCCCCCTCTTCCTGCTGGCCAAGTCGCTGCTGCGATCCCCGCGCGCCGGCCTCACCGCGGCCTGCATCGTCGCCCTCCACCCCGCCGACATCCTCTACGCCAACCTCTTCCTCAGCGACACGCTCTTCGCCGTCGCGTTCACATGGAGCCTGACGCTGCTGGTCCGCGGCCACGACGGAAAAACAAACGGCGGCACGATCACCGCCGGCCTCACGCTCGCCGCCGCCACGCTCATCCGCCCGGTCTCCTTCCTGCTCGCCCCTCCGGTCGCGCTCTGGATGATCCTGCGCGACCCGAGGCGTGCCTCCGTGCTCCACGCCCTGGTTTTTACGGCGATTTCCGCCCTGCCCATCACCGCCTGGTGCGCCCGCAACGCCTCACTCGGCGCCGGCTTCCGCCCCACCACGCTCGACGCCTTCACCCTCTTCTCCAAGAACGCCGCCTACGTCCGCATGGCCTCGCTGGGGACCAACGAATACCCCCACGACTGGGTCCGCGTGCTGAATCAGTTGCACGCCGAGCTGCGCACCGACATCCGCCCCGGCGAGAGCGTTCACGACGCCATGCGCAGGCTCGGTGCGGAGGAAGTGCGCCGCCACCCGTTCCTCTTCGCACGCGTCCTGGCCGACAGCGCCGTGAAATTCACGACCGATCACTCCGCGGCGTCGCTCTTCGCCCTGCTCGGCAGGGAATACCGCCCCACCGGCATGCGATCATGGCTGACGGGCCAAACGACAGGCAAGGCCGCCGCCCCGCTCACGCAGATGATCCTCCCCGCGGCGTGGATGGGCCTGAACACGCTCCTCGCGATCGCGGCGTTGATCGGCATCGTCCGTTTGTGCCGCGGGGGGGCGTGGCATGACGCGGCGCTGCTCGCCGGCGTGATCGTCTATTTCATCCTCACCACGCAGTCGCTCGGCCTGGAACGGATACGCCTGCCCGTGCTCGGCGTGCAGGCAACGCTCGCCGCCGCGGCCTTCATGCCCCGCCGACGCGCCACGCAGGACGAGGCGCTCCCCACGTCCTACCCGATCAACGTATCGCCAGAACCCCTCCGCCGCGCCGCCTGATAACAAGCGATCCCCTGCAAAACGGCGCCGCCCTTCACATTAAGCCGCCCCCCGAATATGCCGACGATTCCGGTTGTACGGCCTGTGCCGACTGGGCGGGCTTATCAACGCATGACCCTCGAACTTATCACACCCTTGACCGCGAACGGCGCACCGACAGGCCCACCTGATCTGTTCGCCGACGACTGTGGCCACTACCGCGGCGACAAGCCCTGCATCCACAACCGCCTCTGCGCCGGCTGTGACCATTACGCCCCGGTCGCGCACCGCCTCTGCATCATCAAGCTCGGCGCGCTGGGCGACGTGATCCGCACGCTCTGCATCCTCCCCGAACTCCACCGCCGCCACCCGGGCATCCAGGTCACCTGGGTCAGCCAGCCCAACGGCTGCCGCATGATCGCCGGCCACCCGCTGATCGACCGCGTGGTCCCCTTCAACGCCAGCAGTGCGCTGGCGCTCGCCCATGAACAATTCGACACGGTCATCTGTCTCGACAAGGAGCCCGAGCCCTGCGCCCTGGCGATGTCGCTTCATGCCGGCCGCAAGCTCGGCTTCGGCCTGGGGGCTCACGGGAAACCCCTCCCGCTCAACCCCGAGGCGCACGACTTCTTCGCCCTGGGCCTGAGCGACGACCTGAAGTTCTGCCGCAACGAGAAGAGCTACCCGCAACTCGTCCACGAGGCGTTGGGGCTCGATTGGCGAGGCCAGCGCTACGAGTTGCCCCGGAACACCGCCACGCGGGACCGCACGCGCCGCGCCCTGGGCGCGCTGGGCTGGCGGCCCGATCGCCCGACGCTCGGCGTCAACGTCGGCGCGGGCAAGACCTTCGCCAACAAGATGTGGCCCGCCGCCAAGACCGCCGACCTGATCCGTACCCTCCTCGACCGCGAGCCCGACACGCAGGTCCTCCTGCTCGGCGGGCCCGACGAGCGCGACGCGGTCAACGACATCCAGCAGCGCCTCGCCGCCGACAAACGCGTGATCGATCCGGGCACCGACCACGACGAGCCATCCTTCGTCGCCCTGATCGACGCCTGCGACGCCCTCTTCTCCGGCGACACGATGGCGATGCACGTCGCCGTCGCGCTCAACAAAAACGTGGCAGTGCTCTTCGGGCCGACCTGCGAGCAGGAGATCGAACTGTACGGCCGGGGCGAGAAACTCATCGCCCGGGTGGAATGCGGCCCCTGCTACAAGCGGGTGTGCGACAAGGCCGACGCCTGCATCGAGGACGTGACCGTCGCCGAGGCGGCGGACGCGGTTGCGCGCGCCCTGACACGGCGTGACGAGCGGACGATCCCCCTGCCGGTCGCGCCGGCGCGGATCGCGGGATGAGTCACGGGCAACCATGAAACAAGCCATCTTCCTCATGTTGTTGATCGCGGCGGCGGGCGTGGGCTCGTTCCAGTCGCCCTTCTGGGGGGTGCTGCTGTACTACTTCTTCGCCGTGCTCCGCCCGCAATACCTCTGGGAGTGGTCGCTGCCGGCGGACGTGCGCTGGTCGCTGATGGCGGCGGGGGTCGCGTTCTTCAGCGTGATGCTCTTCGCCCCGCGGATCATGCTCCGCGCCAGGCTCAACAAGATCGCGTGGCTTACGCTCGCCTTCACGCTGGTGATGGGCCTGAGCGTCCTGACCGCGCACGACCCGGACGTGGCCCAGGAATGGGCCGTCGAGTTCGTCAAGATCGTCGCCATGATGATGCTGGCGACGCTGGTCATCGAGCACATCTGGCAGATCAACGCGATGGGCCTGATGATGCTGCTGGCGCTGGGCTACGGCGCGTACGAGATCAACTACAACTACTTCATCAACGGCCGGCTCGACATCTTCCACGTCGGGTTCGGCGGGCTGGACAACAACGGCGCGGGCCTGATGATCGCGATGGGCGTGCCGTTCGCCTACGTCTTCGGCGTCACGTCCAGGCGGCTCTGGATGCGCGCCGCCTCCTGGGGCCTGGGGCTCTTCATGCTCCACGCCGTGCTGATGAGCTATTCGCGCGGCGCGATGCTGGCGACAATCGTCGGCGCGGTCTGGCTGCTCTACCACCACCGCCCCCGCTGGCAGGCCGGGCTGATCGCCCTGACGCTCTGCCTCTGCATCTCCGTCCTGGCGGGCAAGGAGATCCGCGAACGCTTCTTCTCCGCCCAGAGCTACGAGGACGACAACAGCGCACAGTCCCGCTTCGACAGCTGGGGCGCGGCCTGGAAGATCGCCATCGACCACCCGATCCTGGGCGTGGGCGTGCGCAACTCCGCGCTCTACTCCGAGCGCTACGGCGCCGACCGCCACGGCCGGACCATCCACAGCCAGTTCCTCCAGATCGCCGCCGACTCGGGCCTCATCGCGATGACGATGTACATCGCCCTGCTGCTGATCTGCTTCCACGCCTTCGGCCGGTCGCGCGGGCTCTGCCGCGCCCAGCTCGACGCCACCCCCGCCACCGGGCCGCCCGACGACGCGCGACGCGGGCTCATCCTCACCGAACACCTCGCCCTGGGCTGCCAGACGAGCCTGCTCATCTTCGCCTTCGGCGGTCTCTTCCTCTCGCTGGAGGTCTTCGAGCTGCCGTGGCTGCTCATCATGCTCGCCGGCGTCTTCCCCGCCGCCGTGGAAGCGGCCTGCAAACAGATGCGTGAACGTGTCGAAACCAAACCCGAACCGGAGACTGCTCAACCACGCCCCAGGCGTGCGAAGCGGCGGCGTTTGACGCCACCACTCCCGCGCAGAGGGCTGGCGTAACGACTGAACGACTAACTCAAACCCTACACGGGGCGGCGGGAGAACGGCTTCTGGCATCGACCGCCGGCGCGCACACCAACGAGTGCCGCCGGCGGCGGTGCCCGGAAGCGGGCCCCGGAAGACTGCCCACGAGTGGGGGGCTGGGGCTGAGGCTTTGCGAAGCCCCAGTGCAGCGCCCAACAGAACTAGGGCATCGAAGACTCTGCCCCAGCCACCCCGACGCGAAATGATGGAATGAACATGCGATTACCCGTCACCACCACGACACCGCGCAACGCACGCGCCGCCACCGAGGCGCCGATGGTGCTGCACGCGCGCGTCGTCGCGGGCTCTGGCGGCGGGCCCGAGAAGACGATCCTGCGCTCGGCGCGCTACACCGACGCCGGCCGGCTGCGTGTCGGCGCGGCCTACATCCACCCGCACGACGACCCCGCCTTCGACACCGTGCGCCGCCAGGCCCGCGAGCAGGGCTGCCCGCTCTGGGAGATCGGCGAATCCGGCCCGGTCGATCCGCGCACGCTCACGTCGATGCTCCGCCTCTGCCGTCAGCTCGGCGTCTCGGTGTGGCACGGGCACGACTACAAGTCGAACCTGATGGGCCTGATTCTGAGCCGCCTACACCCCATGCGGCTGGTCACGACGGTGCACGGCTGGACGGACGAATCACGCCGCACCCGGCTCTACCGCCGCGTCGATGCGTTCTGCCTGCCGCGGTACGAGCGGGTGATCGCCGTGAGCCGGGCCCTGGAAGCGGAGTGCCTGAAACTCGGCGTCGCGCGCCACCGGCTGACGCACATCGCCAACGGCATCGAAACGGGGATTTACCGCAGGCGGCGCACCACGGCCGAGGCGCGTGCGTCGCTCGGGCTGAACCCGCGGGTGGCCGCGATCGGCGTGGTCGGGCGGCTCAGCAAAGAAAAGGGCGTGGACCGGGCCCTGCGCGCCTTCGCGGCGGTGCATGCCCAACTGCCCGGCGCGGAACTGCACATGATCGGCGACGGCCCGGAGCGAGGCGCGATCGGATCACTGGCGCGGCAACTGAATATCGACGGCTCCGTGCGCATCTGGGGCTGGCTCGCCGACACCCGGCCGATGTACGAGGCGATGGACATGCTCCTGCTACCCAGCCGGACGGAGGGCACACCCAACGCCGTGCTCGAGGCGATGGCGATGGAGACCCCAGTCGCCGCGACGGACGTTGGCGGCCTGCGCGAGCTGCTCGACGGCGGCTCGTGCGGCGTGATCCTCGACGGCGATGAGTCGCGGTGGCACGCACCCATTGCAGAGCTGCTTAGCGACCCCGCGGCGCGGCAACGACTCGCCCGCGCGGCGCGGCGGCGGATCGAGATGCGCTACACCTTCGAGGTCCGCATGGCCAAGGAGATGTCGGTGTATGAAAACCTCATCGCCCTGCCCCCCGCAGGCCGCACGACGGAACCCGCCCCCCTGCGCCGCGCGGCGTGATCCCCTACAATCCCCCGCTCCGCGCCGGAGCCCGCCGTGCTGCACGACCTCGCCACTTTTTTGAACAGCCATTCCCAGGTCATCATCAAGGCGATGATCCTCACGGCGTTTGTCACGACGATCGCCTACATCCACAACCCACGGCTCAAGACGCTCATCTTCTCGATGCCGGTCCCGTTCACCTGCGTTTACCTGGCCAGCGGCATCCGCATGGGGTCCACGCACGTTTCGGGGCTGGTCCTGGTCACCTTGTACCACTGGATTTTCTACACGATCTACCGCGTGCTGAAATGGCCGCTGGGCGTGGGCATCGCCATCGCGGTGACGGCCTACCTCGCCTCGGCCTACACGATCGCCAATCACTCGCCGATCCCCTCCTGGCCGTTCCTGGGCATCTGGTGCGGCGCCCTGGCGCTCTGGATGCTTGGTGTGTGGCTGTACCGCCCGATCCACGAGCGCGGGCACCGCAGCAAGGCCCCGTGGTGGATCAAGTCGCCGATCATCTTCGCCATCACGCTGGTCATCATCAGCCTCACCTCGCTGCTCAGCGGCGCGGTGACGACGTTCCCGTACGCGGGGGTGTTCACCAGCTACGAGATGCGGCACAGCCCACGCACGCTCGCCGGGCAGTACACCATCAACAACCTGTCGTTCCTGTTTATGTTCCCGGTGATCTGGCTGTTGGACGGTCGCATCGCCACGCCGCTGGCGCTTCTCGCCGGCTGGGTGGTCCTGCTGGTGTCGCTCGGAACAATCTACAAGATGGGCCTGGGGAAGCCGCAGATCGCGGGCCCGGCGGTGGAGTGAGGCATTCGTTGCCATGGAGCGCCAAGCCGCATGCAAACCTGCGTGCGGCTTGGCGGACCCGTTCTCAGATCGTCGATTCGGTCACGCGGAGGACTTCCTCCACCGTCGTGATGCCCTGGCCGACCTTCTTGAAGCCGTCCTCGCGGAGGGTCACCATGCCGCGCTCGACGCAGACCCGGCGTAGGTCGGTGACCGAGGGGTTGGAGGCGATCTTGTCGCGGAGCATGTCGTCGAGCAGGAGCAACTCGTAAAGGCCCACGCGGCCGGAGTAGCCCGTGTTTCGGCAGCGGTCGCAGCCCTTGGGGCCCCAGACCTGCTGCAGGTTGATGCCGTGCATCGCCAGGTGCTCGATGGTGGCGTCCGTCGGGGTGTGCTGCACCTTGCAGTGGGTGCAGAGCTTGCGGACGAGCCGCTGGGCGAGCGTCGCGTTGAGCGCGGCGCCGATCAGATAAGGCTCGACGCCGATGTTGATGAGCCGCGTGATCGAGGAGGGCGCGTCGTTGGTGTGCAGCGTGGAGAGCACCAGGTGGCCGGTGAGCGAGGCCTGGATGGCGATGCGCGCGGTCTCGGCGTCGCGGATCTCGCCGACCATGATCACGTCCGGGTCCTGCCGCAGCAGCGCGCGCAGCGCGAGCGAGAACGACATACCGATCTTCTCGTGGACCTGCACCTGGCTGATGCCGTTGAGGTGGTATTCCACGGGGTCTTCGACGGTCGAGATGTTGAGCGTGCGGACGTCCATCTGCGCGATGGAGGAGTAGAGCGTGGTGGTTTTGCCGCTGCCGGTCGGGCCGGTGACGAGGATGATGCCGTGCGGCTGGTCGATCTGGTGCTTCCACATGAGCAGCGCATCGGGGTCCATGCCGAGCTGGTCGAGGGTGACCTGGATGGAGCGCGTGTCGAGGATGCGCATGACCGCCTTCTCGCCCTGCGCGGTGGGGAGCGTGGAGAGGCGGAGGTCGAGCTTGCGGCCGTGGACCATGGCGCGGACGCGGCCGTCCTGCGGGAGGCGGCGCTCGGAGATGTCGAGGTTGGCCATGATCTTGAGGCGGGAGATGATGGCCGCGTGCATGTGGTGCGGCGGGTTCATCATCTCGAAGAGCACGCCGTCCACGCGGTAACGCACCTTGAGCTTCTTCTCCTGCGGCTCGATGTGGATGTCGCTGGCGCCTTCCTTGACGGCGTTGAAGATCAGGTAGTTGACGTAGCGGATGACCGGGGATTCGCCGGCCATCTTTTCGAGGTCAACCTCTTCGTCCTTGGTCTGCACGACCTCGACGTCGTCCTCCTCTATGCCGGCGATGATCTGATCGACCTCCTGCGTGCTGCCCTCTTCCTCACGCTGGGTGGCGACGACGGAGGCGATGTCCTCGCGGCAGATGACGACCGGTTTGACGACGACGCCCAGCTTGTGGCGGACCTCGTCGATGATCATGAGGTTGTCCGGGTGCGTGACGCCCAGGAGCAGGCGGCTGCCCGACATGCGGAGCGGGAGCACGCCGTGGCTGGTGCAGAACTCCGTGCCCAGACGCTGCAGGTAGCGGAGCTCGATGCCCTCGGCGTTCTCGATGCGCTCGAAGCTGAGCCCCGCGGCATCGGCGACGACCTTCTGGAGCGACGGCTCATCCACGCCCATGTCGAAGAGGATGTCGGCGATGGATTTGCCGGGCGTCTGCACGGCAACGGTGCGGGCGCTGCTGAGCTGGGCGGCGTCGATGGCGCCGATCTCGAGCAGGGCCTGGCCGGCGTCCACGCCGCGCCGTGTCAACGCGTTGCCGTCCGTCTCGGGAGACCAGAGCTCGGAGAGGGATTCACCCGTCGGCTTGCCGCGCGAGGCGGCCGCCGCGGCGGCTTGACGCTGCAGCCACGCGTCCAGGTCAACCGGGTCGTTGCTCTTGGCCATGATCTTTCTCTCTCCCTCGTTCGTCTCTCACCGGCCGCGCGGCTGGCCCGCGGCGCCCTTGGGCGGCGCCTCCATCGACATCGTGAACGTCTCGCCCTCGGCGGTCAGCACCGCCTTCATGCCCTCGATCGACCTAACCGTGAAGCTCCCGATCTTCTGGCCGGGCTGGTAAAGCTCGCCGTTGATCACGGCCACGGGGCGTGCCCCGCCCATGATGGTCTGGAGCTTGAGCGTCTTGAGTTCGATCTGCAGGCGGCGCATGTGCCCGTCGTCACGCACCGCGGCGGCGCCCGGCGCTGCCGATTCAGACGAGGACTTGCCCAGCGCCAGCTCGAACGGGTTCTTCTGCACGTACTCCAGCGGCACCTGGTGGGTGCTCGGGTCGGCGGAGAACATGGCGACGATCGTGTCCGTGTCGCGGAACAGGGCGTTGACGTTGGTTTTGCTCAGCGGGTCCTGCACGCTCAGGGACTGCGGGTTGGAGAGCCGCGCCAGCGCCTGCTCGACCTTGGCCTCCACCTCGGAGCCGGCGGCGGCCATGATCTCGCCCTGCGTGGAACGCATCAGGAAGAGCGCCCCGGCGCCGATGACGAGTACACCCAGGATCAGCAACGTCCCCTGGCTCACGCCCTTGCGCGCGGGCTTGGCCTCCAGGTCGAAGTCGTTGGCCTCGGGCAGCCCCTCGGGCCGCGCGACCCCCGCCATCAGCGGCAGGCTCTGCGGGTTGTCGCTCTCACCGCCGGCGCCGTTGGCGTCCAGCAGGTCGTTCTCTTTGATACTCATAGACGGTTGCTCCCGTTCGTGCCGGCGCCGCCGGGCTGCGCCGGTGCCTCGAAGAAGATGCTCAGCACAACGCTGGCCTGCATCTGACCCTCGCTGTCCCGGACCTTGGTGATCTTCATCTCCGGCATCCGCGTGATGCGACGCAGCTTCTCCAGGTCCAGCAGGAAGCTGTAGAACCCGTCGAAGTCGCCGATGATCACCATGCGGATGGGCAGCTCGGCGTAGCTGGCGTTGATGATCGGCTTGTCGGTGCGGATGCTCTTGGGCGTCAGGCCCTGCTTGGCCGCCAGCTCCCAAACCTGCTTGAGGATGACCTCCACCTCGCGCTCGGCGGGCAGCTTCTGCTCGAAGATCGAGATCGCCTCGGAGAGCTTGTCGATCTCCTTGCCCAGGTCGGTCATGCTGCGGGTCGCCGCCTCGAGCTGCGCCAGCTTCTCCTGCTTGAGCAGGATCTCGTGCCGCGCCTCGGCGATCTGCGCGTTGCGGGGCTCAAAGACGAAGATGTAGGCCGCCACCGGCATCGCCAGCAGCGCCAGGACGAAGATGATTTCTCGGATGCCGAATCGCATGCGTAGGCTCCTTGGCCGGGGCGTTGCCCGGCCCCGGGGTTTTATCGATCGTTGATCGGCGTGGCGCGGGGCTTGTCCTGCGGCTTGGAGGCCGTCGGGTTGGCGGTGATCCGGCCCCGGTTGTTGAACTGCACCGATTCCGCCATCGGGTTGTGCTTGAGCTCGCGCTTCACCATCGTGGGCTCGAGCTTCCGCACGTCCATCTCGGTGTTGAGCCTCATGTCGATGCGGAAGGTGCGGAGCTGCGCGCCCTCGATGGTGATCTCTTCGCTGTACGCCAGGTTGAGATCGCCGAACATCGGGCTGCGGCCCAGCGCGGTCATGAACTGCGCCACCTGCACGTCGGTCGTGGCGACGCCGACGAGGTTGATCTCGACCTCCAGCGTGTCCATCTCCGGCTCGGGGGAGGCCTTCTTGGCGGCCTCGGCGGCCTGCTCCAAGCGCTGCTTCTCCAGGGCCGTCGCCGCCACCACGCGGGGCTTGACGACGCGCGTGGTGAAGTTGAGGTCCAGCAGGCTGAGCGTCTGGGGCATGTTGTTGATCAGCTCGGAGAGGATCAGCGTGCGCGGGATACGCTCCAGCAGCGCCGAGGTGACCTTGGCCTTGCGGATCATGTCCTCCTTGCGGCCCTGGAGCTGGTCGAGCTGGTCGATGCGGCGCGCGGCCTCCTCGAAGCGCGTGTTCACGTTGCGCTGCATCGTGTGCACCTCGGCGCGCTGCCGGTCGGTGACGAAGAACGCACCGACCACGCCGCCCATCACCACGACGAACAGCAGGAGGCTCAGCACGTTGGTGCGCTGCTGGGCGCGGCGTTCGACGTAGTCCTCGGGAAGGAAACTGGAGTTCATCATCATGGACCTCGCGTTTCAAAATGGGCGCCGCCGGCGGCGCCGTGTGTCCGCCGTTACAGGCTCCCCTCGCTCAGGCACAGGCCCATCGGCACCGCCCAGCCGGGCTGGGGACGGTGGATATCGACGCCCATCGCGGGCTTGCTTTGGTTGATGCGCAGCAGCCGCGCCAGCGGGTCGCCCAACTGGGCCCCGATGTGCATGGCCCTGGCGATCCGCTGGCAGAGCGCCGTGTTGCGCGCCTCGCCCCCGCAGAACACCAGCTTCTCGATCTGCCGCCCGGGGAACAGGCTCTGGTGATATCGCACGCAGAGCTGCAGTTCGTCCACGAGGCAGTCCATCGTTTCGTTGTCCGCCGTGTCGTCGGAGATCGGCTGCGGACGCGACGCGGCCCCGGTGGAGGAATCGCTGCGGCGCTGCTCGGCGGCGATGCGTGCGTCCAGCGCCGCCATGCCCGAGCCTGAGCCCGTGGATGTCGGCGCGGCCACCGGTTCGGCCGCCGCGGGCGTGGCCGATCCGTCCGTGTTGTAGGCGGCCATCCGTGCCCGGCGCGCCTCCGAGAAGCTCATCTCCAGCGACTTGGCGACGTGCCGCGTGAAGTGATCGCCCGCGGCGTGGATCGTTTTCGCGAAGACCATCGTCTCGCCGTGCGAGATGACCACCTTGGTCGTCGCGGCGCCGATGTCGATGAAGCAGGTCGTGCGCTCCCGGCCCTCGGCGCCCCGGTAGAGGTGCCCGAACGCCTTGACGATCGCCAGCGGCTCGCACTGCAGCCCGATCACGTCCAGCTTCGCGCGCTCCGCCGACTGCAGGTGCTTCATCACCGCGTCACGGCTGGCGGCCAGGCAGAGCACCTCGTGCTTGTTCACGCCGTCACGCACCACCTGCGTGATCTCGAAATTACGGATCACCATCCGCGACGGGTCGATGTTCAGCCGCTGGCGGAGCTGGAGCTCGATCTGCGTCTGGAAATCTTCCTGATCGACTCGGGCGATCTCGAACGTCTGTGCGAGGGTCTGGTAGGCGGGGATCGAGCAGATGGCGCGGTGGCCCTTGAAGGGCTGGAGCTTGAGCATGGACTTGAGCGCCTCGCCGTAGAAGGCGTGCCGCGCCGGCGGGTCGTTGCGGACGCCGTCGGGGATCTCGGCGCAGGCGGCCGCGACCAGTTGCGGGGGATCGCACGGGACGATCTGCAGCAGCTTGAGGCTGTCCGCGCCGAAGTCCACGGCTATGGGCGAATACCGCGTCTTGGACCATCCAAAAGGCATAGGCTTCCTCACCCTTCCATCCGGAACAGCGGTACGGCGACACCGGCGCAGGCGGCCGGCGTCTCTGGCCGCACCGTTTCCTGCATCTACTCATCGACCCATCGGGATAGGGGGTTTAGGCCGGGCGGATGGGCGGGAAAGAGGCAAACCGGCCCTCGCGAACGCCAAGCCGCGAGCGGTGGAAATGTGACTTAATATGGTTGTGAGGCACGCCCGCTTCAGTGGGCCGTGCTCTTCGCCTGATTCGAAACGTGTGATCCCGAAAGAAAAACCCCAGGCAGTGTCGGGGGGGGAAGCTGCCTGGGGCGAGTTCTCGGGCCGAATCGGGGGAGGAAACGACCCGAGATTGGGGGCAAGTTTTGCGGCGGTTGGTGAATGAACCCTGATCGCTTTGACGCCGAATTATAGAGAGAGGCTCCTCCGATAATCAAGGGGTTCAACCGCTATGAACGTCAAAATTAGTCAATTATTTTCCACCTACTCACGGGAAATTGTTCTCAATCTGCCTGTTCCCCGCACCGCCGTCCCGTGCGTTACTGCAGCTACGGCAGCAGATTCCAACACCTACAGCAACGCGTAACCAACTACTGCGCTCAAATTGAACGCCCCCTCCTCTCCCCTCCCACCGCTCGCGGCTTAGCGTCCCCTCCCCCGCGAGTACACTCTCCCCCACCCGGACCCCACCCATGAAATCCGTCCCCTTCGGCTCAACCGGCGTAAACGTCTCGCAGATGTGCCTGGGCACCATGATGTTCGGCGACCGCACCGACGAGGCCGAAGCCGGCCGCATCGTGGACGCCGCGCTCGCCCACGGCGTCAACTTCTTCGACACCGCTTCCGCCTACGCCCAGGGGCGCACCGAAGAAATCCTCGGTCGGCTCCTGCAAAACCGCCGCGACCGCGTTTTCCTCACCACCAAGGTGAACGTCTCCAAGGGGGCGGAGTACACCGACCAGATCGGCCCGAGCCTCGACGCCAGCCTCGCACGCCTCAAGATGGACCACGTTGACCTCTTCCTCCTCCACTGGGCGCGCGTCGGCATGGACCCGCTCGCTATCATGGGCGAACTGGCCAAGGTCGTCCGCGCCGGCAAGGCGCGCTTCGTCGGCTGCTCGAACTTCCCCGCCTGGCTAGTCGCCCATTTCAACGCCATCGCCGCCGCCAACGGCTACCCCAAACTCGTCAACAACCAGGTGCCCTACAACCTCATCGAGCGTGGCCTCGAGGTCGAGATTCTCCCCCAGGCCGTCGCCGAGAAGATCGCCATCACCTGCTACCGCCCGCTGATGGCCGGCGTGCTCTCGGGGAAATACCGCCCCGGCCAGCCGCCGCCCGCCGACACCCGCGCCGCCAGCGACGAGCGCATCCCCAAGTGGGCCGCCGACCACGAGGCCGGCCTGACGAAGCTCTTCGCCCTCGCCGAGTCACGCGGCGTCCCGCCATCGCACGTCGCCGTCGCCTGGCTCAAGGACCGCCCCGGCGTCACCTGCCCCCTCATCGGCGTCAGCAGGCTCGACCAGCTCATCGACCTGCTGCGCGCCTTCGACCTGTCACTCACGGCCGACGAACAGACCTCCCTCGCCGCCGCCTTCGGCACCGAGGTCAAGGAAGTCTCGCAGTACTACGGCCCCCTCCGCCGCGCTTTCGGCATGATCGCGTGAGCCTTCGCTGAACCCGCCCATCCCCCCGCACGTACCTCCAGCATGCAGACCGCTCTCATCACCCTCGCCTGCAGCGGCCCGGGCGTGGCCAACATGATCCAGATGAGCAACACGATCGGCTATTTCTGCGCCGCGATCGGAGGTGTCGTCACCCTCGCGCTCGCCTACGACATGATGCGCACGCACCGCTGGCGGCTCACCCTGCTCATCGCCACCGCCCTGCTGCTCGTCCACCCCGCCTGGACCATCCCCGCCAACCACGGCGATTGCGGCGCGCTCAAGTGCCAGACCGCCACCCTCTTCACGGCTCTTTATTTCTGCCTGCTCGGCTACCAATACTGGGCGTCGAAACAGGCCCGCAAAGCCCCGGGCTAACAGCCCGAGGCTTTACCGCACGCCTCCGCCCCGCACGGTCACCAGTTGTAGTAGTTGTACTTCTGGTTTTCAGAGACCTTGATGTCCCGGTCGGCGGCGATGCGCTCTTTTTCCAGTTGCACGGCGTAGTCCAGACGCTTCATCTCGCGCTCGTCTTCTTCTCTCTCACGCTGCTCGCGGGCCGCCTTGGCCTCGGCCTGACGCACCTTCATCTCGGCTTGGCGCGCCTTGGCGTCCGCGGCAGCCTGTTCGCGCTTCGCGGCTAGCTCCTGCTTCTTCTGCTCCTCGGCCGCCGCTAGCTTGGCCATCGCCCACGTCACGAAGTCGCTGAACTTGCCCTTCTTCTCGAGGTACTCGCACAGGCTGGCGATCTGGTGCCGCTTGAACACCACGTCGTACCACCGCGCCCGGCATTCCTTGTCAAACCATGAGGACATGTTGTTCAGCGTGGCCTCGTCGAGAGACTTGACCTTCTCCCCGTAGGTGGCCGCGCCGTCGGGCGTCCGCACGAGGGCGACCGCGATCTTCATGGCGGTGTCATACGTGAGCAGGTCCAGGTCCGGCACGGGTGTCGCGTAGGCGGTGTAGTCCGCTTCCAGGTTGTTCGTCCGCATGTATTCGTTGAGATAGGCCACGCGCCGGGTTGCCTTCTCGCCGTGCTTACCCAGCAGGCTGTTCAACGCCATCATGGCAGCGACGCGCTCCTTGAGATCGACCTTTTTCATGTCGATGTCGTCGAACTTGAGCTTGCGGACGGCCTGGATTTCGGGGTCGCGCGCGTCGAACGGGCTGGCCAGCGGAGCCTTCTTGTCCGGCTCCTTCGCCTTGGGGGCATCCGCCGCCATGCAGGGTGCGACCAGCGACAAAGCCACTCCGACGGCGATCAACAAACGGTGACGGGACATGCGTATGACTCCTGGATGAACAACGACTCTCGGCTGAACCGCGACCCATGGCGGCATGGATCAAGTAGATGAGTTTACCACAGCGACCACGCGCGTGTCTGTCGTTTCCCATAGCCCCACCACCGATGAACTCACAACCGCCGGATGTGGAACCCGCCGTCCACGTCGATCACCTGACCCGTCGAATAGGGCAGCGCCCCCCCTGCGAGGGCCATCACCGCCTTCGCAACATCCTCAGGCTGGCCCCAGCGGCGCAGCGGGAGCAGGCCCTCCTCAAAAATCATCTTGTCGTACTTGGCCTTCACCGGGCCGGTCATGTCGGTCGCGGTGATGCCGGGGCGGATTTCGTAAACGTGGATCGAGTGCTCGGCGAGCCGCGCGGCGAAGAGCTGCGTCATCATCGCGACGCCCGCCTTGGAGATGCAGTACTCCCCCCGGTTCACGCTGGCGGCGTAGGCGCTGACGGAGCTGATGTTGATGATCACCGGGATCACGCCGGGGGATATCTCGGAGCGGTGTTCGATCATCTGCTTGGCGATCGCCTGCGTGAGGAAGAACGGCCCCTTGAGGTTGATCGCGAGCAATTCATCGAACGACTGCTCGGCCGTCTCCAGAAGATCGGCCCGCACCTTCGGGGCGATGCCGGCGTTGTTGACGAGAAGATCGATCGCGCCGAACCGCCCCACCGCATCGCCCACGAGCCTGCGGCGGCCCTCCGCGGTGCCGATGTCCGCCTGCACCGTCATCGCCTGCCCGCCGGACTGCTCGATCTCGGCGGCGCAATCGTCGGCGGCGGCCTTGTTGGAGTTGTAGTTGACCACGACACGCCCGCCGGCCGCGCCCAGGGCCACGGCGATCGCCCGGCCGATGCCGCGGCTCGCACCGGTCACGATCGCGGTGCGGTCTTGTGCGGGGGTTTCCATGGGGGTTATTCCTTATTAATCCAAATTGAACCACGGAGACGCGGAGGGAAGATGAGAAAGCGGAGAAAAGCCAAACGCCAAAGCAAATAGCAATTTTTGCCTTCTCCACTGTCTCCGTGTCTCTCCGCGCCTCCGTGGTTCAATTCAGACAATAAAATGCTACGCGAAAAACGTCGGGTACTTGCCCTTATCCGCCAATCGTTTGATGAGGTTCGTCAGTTCGAGCAGGTGGTAGTCGCCCCACATGCTCGACTCGCCGCAGGGGATGTTGCTGCCGGGCGGAACGTAATCCCAGCCGTTGGGGCGGTGATAGACGCTGTGGAGGAGCAGGCCCTGGTGGCTGGATTTCGTCGAGAGGTAAGGCTCGGCCATGAGCGTGCGGGCGAGGGTGAGGCCCGCCTGCGTGTAACGGCGCCCACGCTTGCCGAGGTAACGGCCTAGGCGGATCAGCCCCTGTGCCGCGATCGCGGAGGCGGAGGAATCCACCGGCTCGAAATCATTGAACGGGTCGGCCGGTTTTTCGCGCCAGTCGCCCAGGCGGGCCAGTCCCGGGGCGCCGTCGTCCCAGTAGCACACGCCGTCGGCGGCCGCGATGTCGTTGAGATAGTGGTCGCAGGTCTCGGTCGCGCAGCGCTCAAAGGTTTCGACCACGGCGGACTTCGCTAAGCCGCAAGCGGCCAGAAATTCGGAGGGGGAGATCGTGTCGAAAAACTCGAGCTCCTCGGCGTAGCCGAGCATCGCCCACGCCAGGCCGCGGGTCCAGGTGCTGAAGGGGGAGTAGCCCTGCTGCGTGGCGCGGGTGCGGAAGCTCCCGTCGTTGCGGTTGAAGACGGCTTCGTGCGCCGTGCGGCCGCGCAGGTCGTAGGTGTGCGAGGAGTCGCCGTGGAACAGGATGAACTGGCTGGTCGTCAGGCCGTGCAGGACGCAGCGCTTCAGCAGGTTCGCCGCGCGGTCATTCTCGTGCATGAGCACGTGGCCGAGACGCCAGGCGAGGGCGAGGATGCGGATGGTGCGCATCGTATCGACGAAGAGCGAGTGCGGGCCGTTGAAGGAGTAGATGTAGCCCAGGCTGGTGGAGTTCGCGGAATGGGGCGACGGCTTGGAGGCCGGCGTGCCCGACCAGCGTGCCGCCTGCACCGCGCCGCTGGCCTTGATGGCGGTCTCGTAGAAGCGCAGCTCCCACTCGTTGCGCGGGATTCGGCCCTCGATCATCAGCCGCCGCAGGTTGCCGTAGGTCGAGAGGTTGTTGAACCCGTGGTCATGCACGCCCGTGTGTGTCACGTGCGGGAGCATGTGGTCGACGGTGCGCCGCCGGCCGAGCTCGAGCATCTTCCTGTCGCCCGTCGCGTCGAAGACGAGGATCGCGCTGCCGTACTGGAATCCCTGCGTCCACTCCGTCCAGCCGCGCGAGGTGTATCTCCCCTTCACGGTGAAGACCGGCGTGCCATCTTTCGGGTTCCACGATTTGTCGAGCGCACGCACCCTGGCGGCGGCGAGGTCGAACACGCGGGTGATACCGGGGCGCAGGTCGGAGGGTTTGAGTTTGTCGTCGATGATCATGGAGAGTTCCGGTCTGCCTGTCTTGGTGGGGCAGGCGTCCCGCCTGTCTCTTCTCTTGAATTCAGCCCCGGCCTCGGAAGGCCGGCGGCAGGCGGGACGCCTGCCCCACCGGAGATGTCATTTCTTGTACACCGTCTTCGGATCGAACACGCGTTCCTCGACGAGGCGGAGCTTCTCCGTGCCGTCGATGGCGCGGTAGAAGCAGGAGTTGTACCCGACGTGGCAGCACGGACCGTGGCTTTTGCAGCGCAGGAGCACGACGTCCTGGTCGCAATCGACACGGGCCTCAACGACCTCCTGGGTGTGGCCGGACTCCTCGCCCTTGATCCACATCTTGTCGCGGCTGCGGGAGTAGAACGTCGCTTTGCGGGTGGCGAGGGTCTGTTTGAGCGCGGCGGCGTTCATCCAACCCATCATGAGGAACTGGCCGGTATCGATGTCCTGAACGATGGCGGGGACGAGCCCCTGGTCGTTGTACTTGACGTCGAGGCGGTCGCCGGTTTCACGGGCGGTGTCGGACATAGAGATTCTCCAAATACCCCGGGACGGCCCCTTGGGTCGGGAAGTATAACCCCCCACCCGCCCTGCGGCCCCAGGGTAAACGCATATGACTACCCGGCGATCAGGTGCAGCAGGAAATCGTGGTCCCAGCCGGCGATTTTTCTTCTGCCCCTGATGCTCCTGCGTCGGGTGTGTTTGTCGCCCTGCGTCCGCAGCAGGTTCATCGCCAT
>JAIOPN010000034.1 GCA_021413865.1 Planctomycetota bacterium
TCGGCTGGGCGGAAGGGGCGCCGTACGATCGCATCGTCATCACGGCCGGGGCGCCGCATCTGCCGAAGGCGTGCCGCGAGCAACTTGTCGACGGCGGGCGAATCGTCATCCCCATCGGCGATCGAAACATGCAGGAGCTATGGACGATCGACCGCATCGGCCGGAGTTGGTTTGAGAACAGGTATTCGCAGTGCCGCTTTGTGCCGCTGGTGGGCGCGGACGCCTGGCCGAGCGGGGAAGCGACCTAATTGCGCCTGCGAAACCTTGGCGAAGAGTGCGGCGCTGCATCGCCGCTCCGTTCACGCGAGCGGTTGATTCATCAACTCGAGATACAAATCAACGCCGAGTTCCAACTGGTCGAGTGAAATGAACTCGTCCTTCGTGTGCGCCTGCGCGATATCGCCGGGGCCGATGACGATGGCGGGGATCTGCGCGGCCGAGATGTCGCCCGCCTCCGTCGAATAAGGGGCGCCGATCGCGGCGGTCGGCAGGCTCAACGATTCCAGCGCCGCGTTCACCACGGGCAGGAACGCGCGGTTCACCCGGTCGTCCAGCGCAGCACAGCCGAACAGCACTTCCTGCTCGACGATCAGGCCCGGGCGGGCGGCCTGCACCGGCGCGAGCGCCTGCTTGATCGCCCCGATGACGGTCTGCGCGTTCTCGTTCTCGCCGGGCACGACGCGGCGGTCGAGCCGCACCTCACACGCGGCGGGGATGATGTTGATCTGCGTCCCGCCGTGGATCATGTTAATGCTGCACTGCGCCTTGCCGGTGAGCGGGTGGCTGGTCTTGAGGGAGGGGATGTAGCGGGATTCAATGGCGTCGATGACGTGGGCCATGTCACTGATTGCGGACCTGCCTTTTGACGGATCGGCGGAGTGGGCCGCGACGCCGCGCGTGGTGACCTTCAGCCGCACGGCCCCGTTGTTGGCGACCACGGGGCGTAGCATGGTGGGCTCGCCGACGATAACGCCGCGCGGCGCGAAGCCCAGGCTGCCACGGTTGGCGATGAGGGCGCGCGTGCCCGTCATGCCGTATTCCTCGTCGACGGTGAAGATGAGGGCGATGTTGTGCTGCTGGTTGCCGTCGGTCCGGTAGCGGCGGAGGGCTTCGAGCATAGCGGCACCGGTGCCTTTGGTATCGCAGGCGCCGCGCGACCAGAGCCGGCCGCCCTCGATTTTGCCGCCGATGGGGTCGATGGTCATGCCCTCGGTGCTCACCGTGTCCATGTGGCTGACGAACATGAGCCACGGTGCGGTGGGGGAGACGCGGTGGAGGAGCAGGAGGTTTTCGCCGCCCTCGGGGACGGGGATGCGGCGCGACTCCAGGCCCATCGCCTTGGCGATCGACTCAACGTATTCCAGCATTGGCCGCTCGGGGAACGGCCGCGCCGAGATCACGGCGTTGACCGTGTGGAACGAGACGAACTTCTGCAGGAGCGACTCGACGGATTCAAACGGGCTGGCGGCCATGCGATGGGTCCGGCGGGGGGTGGAGGTGGGATAGAATAACCCGTGTGCCTCGGCCGTGGAACCACGGCCCGATTACCCTTGTGAAAGGCCCGCATGTCAGCCCCCGATTTTTATTTCGCGAACAACTCCATGTTCCGCCACATCCACGACCGCTACGGCAAGGCGGCGCTGGTGACCTACTGGCGGGAACTGGGCAGCGACTATTACCGGCAGCGCACCGACGCGTGGCGCAGCGGCGGCGCGGCGGCGATCGCCGACGACTGGCGGGCGTACTTCGCCAAGGAGCCGCAGGCGCAGGTTGAGGCGAGTGTCGAAGAGGGCGGCGCGGTGAAGCTCGACATCAAGCAGTGCCCCGCGATCAAACACCTGCGCGACAGCGGGCGCGAGATAGTCCCCTATTTCTGCGAGCACTGCGACCACATCTGCGGTTCAATGGCCCAGGGCGTCGGGATGCGCTTCGAGCGCAGCGGCGGCATGGGTTCGTGTGTGCAGCGGTTCGTCCCCCTCACGACCAAGGGGAGGGCCTGACCATGCTCGGCTGCCACGAGTTCTGCGGGTATTACGACTGGACGTTCAGACACATGCGGCAGCACCACGGCCAGCAGGCGGTCCGCGATCTGTGGGAGCACGCGATCGGGCGTGATTCGCAGATGCACTACCTGCTGGCGGGCAAGGATCGCGGCCTGGCGGGGCTGTACGACTGCTGGGTGAAGACCGGCGAGGACGAGCACTGCGACTGGACCTTCACGCTCGACGAGGAGCGTAACGTCCTCCGCTGCGACATGCGCAAGTGCCCGAGCAAGGGCTTCCTCATCGAGAACGACCTGGCCAACGACGAGGATTACTGTGACCACTGCGCCGGATGGATCAAGCCGATGCTCGCGGAGCTCGGTCTGACCTTCGATCACGAGCACAACCACGCCGGCCAGTGCTGGTGGGAGATGCACCCCAAGGAAGGCCCGTGGCAGCCGCTCGATCTCGACATCGATATCCGCAAGAGCCCGCGCTGGAACGCAGGCTTTCTGGAGCGATGGAAGAACGGCCAACGCCTCCCGATCCTTGACGAGGGCGGCGCGAGCGACCCGACGCAGGTGCTGCACGACTGGTTCAAGGACGTGGAGTCGATACTGGTGCTGGGGCGCGGCCCGAGTTCACGTGAAGCGGCCGCGCTTGTGAAGGAATACGACGCGGTAGTCGTGGCCGATCCGACGTATGCGATGAAGGATGTCTTCGCCGACGAGCCGCGGGCGGTGCTGCTGGGTGATCGCTCGCTGGTGCTGCCGCGGGTGGCCGAGCGGTTCAACGCCACGCCGGCCGCGAAGCGACCGCTGCTCATGCACATGTTCCTCCCGACGCTGCTGCGGGAGGAGGCGACGCCGTTCGTGTCGCTGGGGCTGCCGCGCCCGGTGCCGATCCTACCGCTGCTCATCCGCGAGGGGTTGTACAAGCACAACCCCGGCGGGGTGTATCCGACGACCGGGACGTTTTTGGCCATGCTCGCCGTCGCGCTGGGTAAAAAGGTGTGCGTCGCGGGCATCGACCTCTACCGCCATCCGAGCGGGCAGGCGTATGCCCCGGGCGTGGAGCAGACCCACGACCAGTGGCTGAGCAAGCACAGCGAGGCGTGCGAGGTCGAGCACCTGCGCCGCCTGGCGAGCTATGCGGGCGACCGGGTGAAGTTTGTCGGCGTCGCGGCGGAAGTGGTTGCGCAATCGTAATTGGCCACCCGGCCGGTGATCCCCTCACCCTAACCCTCTCCCGGGGGGAGAGGGGACAGGACTCACATCGCGCGGCGCGACGGGTTGACCATGATGTTGTCGTGGCCGGGGATAATGATGTCCGCGATCTCGATCGCTTCAAGAAGGCTCTCTCGCGCCTGCTCGGAATCGTAGCAGCCGCGCAGCACGCGGCCTTGTTCGAGGTGCTCCTGCGAGGCGACGGCGTCGCCGGCGATGAGCGTCGTGGAGTTGGTCAGGCTCAGCAGCAGGCCGCACGTGCCGGGGGTGAAGCCGGGTAGCGGGAAGAGGTCCACCTGCTTGGCGATGCGGTCGGGGGCGGAGTGGAATTTTTTGAGCAGGGCGATGTCCTGTTCGATCAGGGTTTTGATCGCGTCGTCGGGGGCCTGCTTGTGCTGCTCGATGAGGGCGACACCGATGAACTCGCGCTCCATCTCGCTGATATGCCAGCGTGCCTTGGGGAAGGCGATGACGCCGCGGCGGTGGGCGGGGCGGAAGTTGGTGAGGAAGACGTCGGTGATATCGTCGGGCTGGAGACCGGATCGTTCATCGAGCCGTGCGACAATAGCCTGCGCGGGCAGGCCCGGGTCAACGAGGATGTTGTGCTCCCCGCTGCGGACGAGGGTGGTGGTGGAGTGGGGCGTGCGGGCCTCGCCCTGCTTGGGCCAGAGTTCGTGCCTGCTCAGGGCGCCGATGCTGATGACGCGGTAGTCCATTTTTCGATCACGGGGCGCACGCCGGGGTGCGTGGGGTGAAGGGTCACTCTTTCATCGCGTCGCCGGTGGCGGGGAGTTTGCCGCCGTGCTGCTTCTTCTTTTCCTTGAGCTTTTCGATGACCAGCGGGGGGAGCAGCCGGTGCAGGCGGTCGATGTCGCCGCCCGGCGCGCCGGCGATCTGCTTGATGAGGCTCGAACTGGTGAAGCCGTACGCCTCGCCGGACATGATGAAGATCGTCTCGATCTCCGCCACCGCGCGGTTGGTCAGGGCGAGTTGGAACTCGTAGTGCAGGTCGGTCACGTTGCGCAGCCCGCGCAGGATCACGGTGGCGCCGATGGAGCGGGCGTAGTCCACCGTCAGCCCCTTGTAGGTCGCCACCTCGGCGCGGGGGGAGGCCTCGCCCAGGATGGTCTTCACCATTTCCTGTCGCTCGTGCAGGGTGAAGAGCTCGCGTTTCCCGGGGTTGTGGCCGATGGCGACGATCAGGCGGTCGAACATCGACTCGCCGCGCTTGATCACGTCGATGTGCCCGTTGGTGATCGGGTCGAACGTGCCCGGGAAGAGCGCGATTCTGGGACGGTCTTTCATGGGGGAGCGAGTATAGCAAGCCCCGGCGGGACGCGGGTGGGTACCCGATGCACACAGGTGGCATGGCCGTCACAGATGGACCGCATAAAAAAGAATCGTGACGGCGGGTTGGCGTGCGGGCCCAGCGAATTGTTTATTCATCGTGTGCCCGGACGATGACGCCCGACGCACAGCGCGGGAATGAGGCGGTCCGGCACCAATGAGCACGGGCACGCCGCGGCGAGCGGGACAACGAAACACCCGCAAGCCGCCGCGCTAAACTAACCCTGGATCGGGTCTCGCACCGGATTGCCTCCCCGGTCGAGACCCTTTTTTTATCCACTCCGCGGGGTGAGATACACTCTGCGGCATGGCCGACGCCGCCGGCGAGCCCGACATCAGGCTCTCGACCCCTGTCCGCGATTTACCGGGGATCGGTGTACGCCGCGCCGACGCCTTCTCACGCCTGGGCATCCAGACCGTCTTCGATCTGATCCGCCACCTGCCCGCGCGGTATGAGCGGCACTTCGCCGAGGGGTGCATCGCCGATTTGCCGATGGAGGGCGTCGGCACGGCGCGGGGCACGATCGTCAACACGCGGTACATCACCCCGATGGGCCGGGGCAAGGGGCGGTTCCAGGCCACGCTCGAAGACCACTCGGGCCGGATCAGCCTCACATGGTTCAACGCCGGCTACCTCCGCGAGAAGCTCCACCCCGGTATGACCGTCCGCGTGCAGGGCAAGGTCAAGGCGTTCGGCGGCTACCCGCAGATTGCCAATCCCAAGTGGGAGCCGCTCGACGACCCGAACCGTGAGAACACCGCCGATGAGCGTTACCGGCCGATCTACCGCGCGTTGGAAAATCTGCCCAGCGCACGCATCGAGGAACTCATCGCCCTGGTGCTCCCCAAGGTTTTGCCGCAGATCGTCGAACCGCTGCCCGTCGAGATGTTGCACCACCACGCGATGCCCGCGCTGCCCGAGGCGTACCGCCTGATCCACCTGCCCGAGGACGAGGAGGAGGCCGCCACCGCGCGGCGGCGATTGGCGTTCAATGAACTGCTCCTGCTCCAACTGGGCATCACGATCAAGCGGCACTTCAACAAGACATCGCTTGTCGCGCCCAGACTGAAATGGACCGTGGCCATCGACCGCCACATCCGTGATCGCTTCCCGTTCCCACTCACGCCCGCGCAGGACGGGGTCGTGAAGGAGATTGCGCAGGACCTGCAACGCCCGCAGCCGATGAATCGGTTGCTCCAGGGCGACGTCGGAGCGGGCAAGACGGTCGTGGCGCTCTACGCACTGCTCATGGCCGTCGCCGACCGGAAGCAGGGGGCCTTGATGGCCCCGACGGAACTGCTCGCCGAGCAGCACTACGCCTCGGTCGGCCGCATCCTCGCGGGATCGAATGTGCGATTGGCCCTTCTGACCGGTGCGATCGATGCGGCCGGACGCCGTGAACTGCTCGCGGATGTCGAGGAGGGCCGCATCGACATGGTGATCGGCACGCAGGCGCTGCTCACCGAGTCCGTGCGGTTCCGCGACCTGGCCGTGGTCGTGGTGGACGAGCAGCACCGCTTCGGTGTGCTGCAGCGCGCCGCGTTCCGGGAGCGGGGCGCGGGGGAGAACTCACCGGCGGTGGTCGGGGGGACACCCAAGACGGGCCCGCTACGCTCGCCGCACTACTTGGTGATGACGGCCACGCCGATCCCTCGCACGCTGAGCCTTACCGTCTTTGGCGACCTGGATGTCTCGACCATCCGTGGCCTGCCGCCGGGCCGGGCACCGATCGTGACGCGCGTCGTGCCGCAGGCAAAGGCGGACGAGGTGTACCGCTACATCGCCGAGCGCGTGAAAAAAGGCGAGCAGGCGTACGTCGTCGTACCGACCATCGACGCGACCGGCCACGAATCGGCGGTCCAGCTCAAGAGCGTGCGCGAGCACGCCAAGCATCTGCAGGACAAGTTTTTCTCCGGGTTGAAGGTCGAGACCGTCCACGGCCGGCTCGCCAGCGAGACACGCGAGGCGGTGATGGAGCGGTTCCGCAGCGGGCGGACGCAGGTGCTCGTTGCCACGACGGTGATCGAGGTCGGCGTTGACGTGCCTAACGCGATGGTCATGGTCGTGGAGCACGCCGAGCGGTTTGGTTTGGCGCAGCTGCACCAGTTGCGCGGCCGTGTCGGCCGCGGGACGGACGGCCGCAAGAGCCTGTGCGTCTTCATCTCCGAACCCGTGACCGAAGACGCCGCGGCGCGCATGGCCGTCATCGCCGAGACCAACGACGGCTTCCGCATCGCCGAACGCGACCTGGAGATCCGCGGCATGGGCGATTTCTTCGGCACGCGGCAGCACGGCATGCCGCCGCTCCGCATCGCCCGCATCCCCGAGGATATGCCGCTCCTCCAACTCGCCCGCCGCGACGCGGAGCAGATGATCACCGCCGATCCCGCCCTGACCCGCCCCGAGCACACCCTCCTGCGACGCCTGCTCGTGCAGTACTACGGCGACGCGCTGGGGCTGATCGACGTGGGGTGATTCGATCGCGTGCGATTGCCGGTGTGGCGGGGAACCCATACGATCTGCGTCTCATGGTTGAGCGCCGCCGAGATCGTCTTTTTGTCTGGTGGGCCGGGGTCGTCTGCCGTCACCCAGTGACCATTCTCGTGGTCGCCGCGCTGCTGACGGTGGCGTCGGTCTGGGTGTCGGCCGCGCGGTGGAAGTTCCAGTCCGACCGCAACCTGCTCATCTCCAACAAGCTCGACTGGAATCAGCGGTTCATCGACGTGCAGCACCATTTCCCCGGCGCGCACGATCAGATCGTCGTGATCGACGCCGGCGCGAGCGCGGCGGACCCCAAGAGCAAGGCGTACGCGGACGCAAGAAAGGTCGCGGACGAACTCGGCCAGGCCCTGCGCCAAGACCCGCACGTCTCCGAGGCGGTCTGGGGCGCGACGTTCAGCCCCCGCGTGCTGCGGCTGGCGCCGATGGACCAGTTCAAGGCGCGGCTGGTGCAGATCGCCCAATCCGCGCCGATGCTGGAGAGCCCCACGCCCGAGGCTCTGATGGGCAAGATCGCGCAGGGCATGATGGCCATGCGGACCCAGGCGGGGAGCGACGCCGACACCGCCGCATCGATCCAGGAACTCAACCGTCTGATAGCGGCGATGGGGAAGGTGATCGAGCAGGGCCCCGCGCCGGCGACACAACCGCTGGACTTCGGTGCGATGGTGACGCCGCCCGACGAGGACAATTCCAACTGGCACTACCTCACCAGTGAAAATGGCCGGTTGCTCTTCATCCGTGTCACGCCCAGATTGGACCGCGAGGCGCTGGACGCCATCACGCCCGCCCTCGAAGCGATCCGATCGCAGGTCGCCCGCGTGGCGGCGGGGCACCCGGGTGTTGAGATCGGCATCACAGGCATTGAGGTCATGGAGGCCGATGAAACCGCCGCCGCGACGTGGGACAGCACATGGACCTCGATCCTCGCCGCGGTCCTGATCACGGCACTACTCATCACCGCCTATCACGGCTGGCGCACGCCTTTCTTCGCCATGGTCGCGCTGGTCATGGGCATCGCCTGGTCGTACGGGTTCCTCTTCATCACTGTCGGCCACCTGCAGGTGCTGAGCATCGTCTTTAACATCATGCTGCTGGGCCTGGGGACCGCATACGGCATCTATCTCTCCTCCGCGTTCGAACTCCTGCGCCACCAGTTCCCCGACAACCTGGAAGGCTTCACCCAGGCACTGGCCGGTACGCTCAAAACCATGGGCCCGGGCATCGCCACCGGCGCGCTCACCACGGCCGCCGCGTTCGGCACCACGATCTTCACCGATTTCACCGGCGTGGCGGAGATGGGGTTTATCGCCGGCGTGGGCATCCTCCTTTGCCTCATCGCCATGTTCACGGTTTATCCCGCACTGCTCCGGCTCTTCAAGGCGGATCACCGCCACATCGCCCCGATGGAGTCGCGCTACGTCCACTTCTTCGAGGAACGATGGGTGATGCCCTTTGTCCGCTGGCCGAAGCTGACCCTCGCGGCGGCGGCGGTGCTGACGCTCCTGTCGGTCGGCGCCATTTTTCAGATGCGCTTCGATTACGACCTGATTAAGCTCCAGCCGCGCCGGGCCCCCAGCGTGCAGTGGCAGGAGCGCATCGTGCGCGACGGCAAGCAGTCGATCTGGTTCGCGCTGGCGATCACCAACAGCGTGGAGGAGGCGCGGGCGCTGGGGCGTAAATTCCTGGACAAATCGACGGTCGGCGGCTTGGGCGGGATCGGCCTGCTTTTCCCGCCGGACGATGAAGCGAAGACGGAACTGATCAAGAAGGCCCGCGCGCCGCTGAGCAAGGCGATCGGGATCGCGCTGGCAACACCGGCCGCGTCACAACCCTCCACCGCACCGGCAACCATATCACCCGCCACGATATCCCCCGCGCCCGGTCCGGACCTCTTCACGCAGTTGGGGTATTTCCGCGCCCTGATGGGCATGGCCACCGTCGGCAACATCCCGGCCCCGATCAAGGCGGCGCTGGCGGACCTGGGCAAGACCCTGGGCCACGTGTCGAGCCTGGGGCTGAAATACACCCCCGAGGAACGCAAGGCCCGCCTCGACCACCTGACCACGGTCTATCAGGCATGGCGGCTCGACTCGGCCCGGCAGATCGACATGGCGCTCAATCCGACGTCGCTCGAGGTGAAGGACCTGCCCGCGGAGGTGATCCGCTCCTACATGGACGACCGCGGCCGATTCGCGCTGGAGGTCTATCCGTCATTGACGAAGGACCCCCGATTCCGCGCCATGACCAATCTCAGCCCGCTGGACCCCCGATTTCTGCCGGTCTTTATCGCCGACGTGAAGTCCGTGGACCGCGAGATCACGGGCGTGATCGTACAGATATATCGGTCGGGACAGTTGATCGAGTTCTCCTATGTCAGGGCGGGCATCATCGCCTTGCTGATCGTCTTTGCCGTGGTGTACCTGGATTTCCGTTCGCTGCGTGATTCGCTGCTGATCCTGCTCCCCGTGGCGATGGCGTTCGTGGTCACGTTTGGCCTGATGTGGCTCATCGGCATGACGATCAACATGGCCAACATCATCGTGCTGCCCCTGATGTTCGGCATCGGCGTCGATTCGGGCGTCCACGTCCTCAACCGATACCGCCAACACCCCGACGACCAGCCCGTCGGCCTGACGCACGGCACGGGCAAGGGCATCACCATCACCTGCATCACCAGCGTGATCAGCTTTGCCGTCATGATGCTCTCGAGTCACCGCGGCATCGCCAGCCTCGGCTTCGTGCTGTCCACCGGCTTGGCGATGACCATGCTCGCCTGCTGGACCGTCATGCCCGCGTGGCTGCAACTCCGCCACAAGGGTGCGATCCCCATCAAGTCACCGGGCCGCTAGCGGCGTGCGCGCGGGAAAGACGGGTGCCACTGGTCGCGTTTTCGAGACCAGTGTTTTTCTGGAGCCCAAAAGCACTGGTCTGCTCAGAAGCCGATCAGTGGCACCCGCTGTGATTGCGTTGAGAATGACCTAGCGGCGGACGCGGAAAAAAGCCCGCAACACCTCGGCCGATTCCTCCGCCAGCACACCCGCGATCACCTCGACCCGGTGGTTGAACCGCGCGTCGGTGCAGAGCCGGTGCAGCGTGTCCACGCTCCCCATCTTCGGGTCCGCCGCGCCGTACACGAGTCGCTTCACACGCGCGTTCACCAGCGCCCCGGCGCACATGGGGCAGGGCTCGAGCGTGACGGCGATGGAGCACCCCTCCAGCCGCCACGAACCCATCGTCGCCGCAGCGGCGCGCAGGGCGATCATCTCCGCGTGGGCCGTCGGGTCCGAGTCGATCTCCCTGCGGTTGTACGCCTCGGCCAGCACAACATCTCCGTTATAAACCACCGCGCCGACGGGCACCTCGCCCAGCGCCGCCGCCTTGTGCGCCAGTTCCAGCGCGAGGCGCATCATCGCCCGGTCGAGTTCGGTGGTTGCGGCGGTCATGTGCGGCATTATGACCCCGAAGTGCCGGTCAGACGAACAGCAGCGTGGGGTAGAGGTGGTGGTTGTGGAACGACGGCCCAACGTCCTTCCACGTGAAGTGCCGTGTGGGCTTGCGGTCGTAATCGATACGATAGACATTGGCGCGCCACTCGACGCCGCGCGCCGGTTTGCGATTGGGCAGCGGGTGGAGCAGGGCGGCGGGGATGAAAAACTCGGCGCTCCAGCCCGTGATGACGGCCCCGGGCTCCGCCGTGCCGCCACGGACATTCACCGCTTTCCGCACGCGGCGCTTGCCGTGGTAGTTCCACGCCTGCCACGGCATGTACTCCCTGCCGACGTGCGGGCAGAGGATGGGCAGCTCCGATCCGAACGGGCTGATGTTGTATTCAAAATAGATCGGCAGCGTCTCCGACGGCCAGAGGAAGACCTCGACGACGTCCTGTTGGAAGAGCGGGGCGAAGTCGGGCTGCCGCGTGGCGGAGAGCCGCTCGTCGGTGCAGTCGACGAAGAAATAAATACCGCGCGTGGACCACAGGGCCTTGAACCAGGTGGCGCACTTCTCGCCGCGCTTGACCCGCTCGCGGCAGGTCATGTCGATCGGCTCGATTTTCGACCAGGCACGGTGGTCGCCCAGTCCGGTTACGTCGAAATCACGGGTCCGGTGGACCTCGAGCACGGGCAGGTGATTCACGGTATTCCTCGGTGCAAACAGGGGCGGGCGGTCGGCTCGGCCGACCGTGAAGGCGGGGATTGTAGCCATTTGCGGTGGGACGTCGAGCAGGGGGCTACCGGTGCGATTCGACCCACGCCACCGCCTCACGGCGGGACGTGATGGCGTGTTCGAGCTGCGCGTCGTAGGCGTCGATGAGCAATCGCTTGAATACCGGTCCTGGCTTGAGGCCCATCTCGATGAGGTCGTCGCCGGTGATCCAGGGCTTGGGGGCGATGCCCTCTTTCAACAGGGGAACAGCGTCGCGGTCGATCTGATGCACGAGCCGAGCGACGCCGGGGCGGTCGCCCATAGCGCGGAGCACGGCGAGGCTGTCGTCCCAGACGTGTGAGGCCATCGCCCGTTTGCGGTGCGCGACACGCAGCGCCGGCCACTCGAGCACCACGGACAACAACGCCAGGATGGCGTGCACGCGGCCCTGCTCGTCATTGCTCAGGCAGAGCGCCTTGCGCCACCGGCGCAGCGTCGCGGCCGCCTCTTTGCCCAGGAAGTGGCGGACCTCCGGCAACAGGGTCGCGTGGGTTGAAGCGGGCGACGGTGTTTCGATAGGGGCGTGGCGGTCGATCATCCACGCGGTCAGCGCGGCGGCATATGAAGCATCCGAAACGAGAGACGACACGGTTTCGAGCGGTGTTTCGCGGTGCACCTCGGTGAGCGCGGGGGCGTCCAGGTGCAGGTCGCGGATGAGTTGTGCCGCCGCGCCGCGTGTGGGGGCGGTGAGCATCAGTTGCACCTCGACGCCGATGCGCTCCCGGCTGATCTGGCCCAGCTTGTGGGCGTGGAGGCGGATGGCACGGCCGGTTTTTTCATCGATGGTGAAGCCGAAGCGAGAGGCGAACCGTGCCGCGCGGAGCATGCGGAGGTAGTCCTCGGCGAAACGGGCGTCCGCGTCGCCGATGGCGCGGAGGAGACGGGCCTTGAGGTCGGCACGGCCGCCGACGTAGTCGATGATGGCGGCGGCGGGGTCGGCGGCGAGGGGGTCCTCGAAGAGGCCGTTGATGGTGAAGTCGCGGCGTTTGGCGTCGTGCTCGGCATCGGTGAACTCGACGTGCGACGGGCGTCGTCCGTCCTCGTAGTTCGACTCGGTGCGGAAGGTGGCGACCTCGACCTCGCGGCTGAACTGGCGGACCAGGACGACGCCGAACGCCTCGCCGACGAACCGGCTGTTGCGGAAAAGCTCGCGGACGTGGTCGGGCAGGGCGTCGGTGGCGACGTCATAGTCCTTGGGCGTGAGCCCGAGCAGCGCGTCACGCACGCACCCGCCGGCGAGATAGGCGGCGTGGCCATGCTCACGCAGCACCTGCACGATGCGGACGGCGGCGTCGCGGGCGGAATGGTTTGAAGGACGCTGTGTCATGGGAGAAAAAATAGTGAAACCAGGACAGAGTTTAGCCTCGGGCCGTGGCCGCGGTATTGTGCCAAGCCCGATGCTGAGGTCTTCCGAAGCGTCGGGGTCTGAATTTCAATGTGATCGTGCAAATAAAGACCCCGACCCTTCGCGGACTCAGGGATCGGGCGTGGCCTGTCGCCCCAGACACCAGAGCCGGCGCTCGGTCCGTGTCGCGGAATGGAACTGGGTCTGCGCTGTGAACCCGTGGCGTGCCATCACCGCTTCATGCGTGGGGTTCAGGTCGGCGATGACGTAGAGTGGATCGCCGGTGGATTTCGCGGTCGCGATCAGGGATTCCAACGCCTGCACGCTCTCGATCTGCGGGACGATGCGGCGGGAGTAGAAGAGGAAATCCTTGTGCTTCATGATGTCGGGAGAGGCGAGCTTCGGGTTCTCCGGCGGCGTGTCGAGGTAGTAGAGCGGCGCTCCGTTGACCTGGGCGGCGACACGCTCCGCGTCGTCGGCGAGGACGATCTGCACGCGGTCGAGCCGCGCGTAGCCGTACCAGAACGGGGTGGAGATCAGCGACATCCACGCCGCGCCGGCGACCACGGCGGCGACGGCGTTGCCCGCGCGGTGGCACGACCAGCCCCACAGCGCGAGGGCCAGGCCGGCCACACAGAGCGGCACGCAGAAGATGACGGGGATCGTGATCGAAAACGGTTCGTCGATGTGGTGGTGTGCGATCATCCAGTCCTGCGCGGCGAGGGCGACCGGTATCGCGATCGAGGCGAAGGCGACCCCGATCCAGTGTGCCGTCATCCATGCTTTGCCCCCGGCATCCGGTCTTCCCGAGCGCGCGGCGCGGGCGTGGTCCCACAGGACGCACGCGCAGAGAAGCGCGGCGGCGGGGACGATCGGGATGATGTAGCGCTGCTGCTTGGCGGCGGGGATGGAGAAGAAGACAAAGAGCAGGACAAACCAGAGCCAGGGGACGAGGCGCAGGCGGCGGGCCTCGCCGCGCTCCCCGCAGAAGGGGTGGATGACGCCCGCGACGAGCCAGAGCGTCCACGGGAGAGCGAGGCCGAAGAACCCGAGGTAGTACCAGGGCGGTTGGGACTCATTGCGATCGGCGCGGTACTCGGTGAACCATTTGCGCATCGAGTTGGGGAGCGAGAGCACGGCATAGATGTGCCACGGCAGGGCGAGCAGGGCGGCGATGGCGAGGCAGAGCAGCAGCCCCAGGATGTGGCGACGCCGGTTTTCGGGTGTGACCGCGATGATCCCCACGAGCGGCAGGGCGACGAAGACGATCGCCAGCGGGTTTTTCGTGAGCCACGCGAGGGCAACGAAGACACCGGAGAGCGCCCACATGAGGTACGGATTCGCGCGGCGGTTGGATGAGGATGGTCGCATCGCGGCGAGCGCGGCGGCCATGGCGAGCGTGGCCCAGGCGATCATGTGGATGTCGTACGCGGCGGTGGTCGCTTGCCGCTGGACGAACCACATGGTGCCCGCGATGAGCGAGGCCATCAGGCCGAGTTCGTCGTCGCCGAGTGTGACGCCGATCCAGAAGACGCCGGCGAGCATCAGGCAGGTCATGGCGATCGCCACCACGCGGGCACGCCATGTGAGCAGTTCGGGCGTCGCGGTGCCGGGCGTGAGGTCCGCCCAGGCGAGCAGGTTCACCCAGACGAGCATCGGCGGCTTGGTGACACGCGGGTTGCCGTTCCACGTGGGCATGAGCCATGCGTGAGGTTCGGCGGGGACACCGGGCGCGCCGTGCATCCGCATCCAGGTCTCCTGTGAGGAGACCAATGAGATGTCCTCCATGACGTGGAGGACGCGGGCCATCCCCAGCTCCGCGATCATCGGCGGCAGGCAGATGAGCAGCACGATGAGGAAGAGCCACCACCGCGCGGGGCGGTCCGGCTGCGCGAGCGCCGGTTCGGGGGGCGAGGATTCGGTCGGCACGGCGGGGATGGTCGGCTCCCTTGGGTTGTCGGCGGGAGACGCTTCAGAGGTTTTTCAGCATTGCGGTGATGTGCGCTGCCGCCTGGTCCATGGCGACGAGTTCGCCCTTGGCTCCGTTCGAGCCGTTACGGGCCTTGACCTCGACCTTGCCCTCGGCGAGGGACTTGTCGCCGATGGTGACGCGCACCGGGAAGCCGACGAGGTCGGCGTCCTTGAACTTCACGCCCGGCCGCTCGTCGCGGTCGTCGATGAGGACGTCGAGGCCGGCGGATTCAAGAGCGGACGCTAAGCCGCAAGCGGCCTCCTTTATCGGGCCCTCGTAGCGGATGGGGGTGATGAGGACGGAGTAGGGGGCGATGGCGGCGGGCCAGATCATGCCGTCGTTGTCGTGCCCGCCGTCTCGCTCGATGGCGGCGGCGAGGATGCGGTTCACGCCGATGCCGTAGCAGCCCATGAGCGGGTGCATGCGGGTGTTGTCCGCGCCCAGCACGGTGACGCCCATGGCCCTGGTGTATTTGTCGCCGAGCTTGAAGACGTGGCCGATCTCGATGCCCTTGCGCGTGCGCAGGATGCCGCCATCGTTCTTGGGGGAGGGGTCGCCGTCGGCGGCGTTGCGGATGTCGGCGACGACAATGCGGTCCTTCGCGTGTGAACCAAGCGCGTCGATGACATCGCGTTTCCAATTGAAATATTTAGCGTGATGATCCGCCTCATTCGCCCCAGTGACCCAGAATTGATCCGCCAGCGCGCTTACATCGATAACTAGGCGAACTTCGGGGTTTGAAACAGCCGCTTGCGGCCCAACAAATCCAATCGTAAATCCGGCGGCACGAGCTACGACTTCATTCGCCAATTCAACGTCTTGCCCGACGACGTTTTTTAGTTTGCCGTCGTTCACTTCTTGATCACCCCGCACCACGGCAATCACAAATCCCCTGATCGGATCATCAAAATGAGACTCTTCTTCTGTTGCTCCGAAGTTCCACACTGCTTCCCTGTTCGGTATGACATATACCAAGGTCTTGAGCATGTGTTTGGGTTTGACCTTCATAAAAGCAGAGACATCCTCGATGCGTGGACAATTAGGGGTGTGCACCTTTTCCAGTGCGCCGGAGGGGGGGGCGGCCGGGATCGGGTCGAGAGATTGCAATCCTTTGGCTTTATAGGGGACAAACGTTTCGGGCATAGCGCGGGCGCCGATCTCCGCCTTCTCCACATTCGCCGCGTAGTTCCCCTTGTCGCTTTCGAGGATCGTGTCCTCCCCCGTGGGCGACGGCACCATGAACTCGTGCGACGCGCTGCCGCCGATCGGGCCGGACTCGGCCTCGACGGTCAGGTAGGGCAGCCCGCAGCGCTTGAAGATGCGCTCGTAGGCGGCGTACTGCTTGTCGTAGATTTCGTTGAGCCCGCCCGGGCCCTCGACGGCGGTGTGGAAGGAGTAGGCGTCCTTCATGAGGAACTCGCGGGAGCGCAGGACGCCGAAGCGCGGGCGGAACTCGTCGCGGAACTTGGTCTGGATCTGGTATAGGGTGAGCGGGAGCTGCTTGTAGCTCTCGACGTAGGCCCCGACGAGTTCGGTGACGATTTCTTCGTGGGTGGGGCCCAGCGCGTTGAGCCGGCCGTGGCGGTCTTTGAGGCGGAAGAGGTTGTCGCCGTACGCCTGGTCGCGGCCGGTCTGCTGGTAGAACTCGATGGGCACGAGCGCGGGCAGGAGCACCTCGGTCGCGCCGGCGGCGGCCATCTCCTCGCGGATGATCTTCATCGCCTTCTGCAGGGCGCGCAGGCCCAGGGGGAGGTAGTCGTACACGCCCGCGCCGATCTTGCGGATCAGGCCGGCGCGGAGCATGAGCTGGTGGGAGGGCACCTCGGCCTCGGCGGGGACCTCGCGGGAGGTGGGGATCAGTGTCTGCGACCAGTACGTTGGCATCGATCACTCCTGACGCGGCCATCGGCCGGCGTGGTAAGGCCGGACAGTTTCGGGGTTCGCTGTGGGTCTTGCAAGCGTTGGCGTCGCGGTCCGTCGGTAACGTTTGTGGCGCGTGTAAAACGTGGGTACCATGCCGCGCATGAAGAGCGTGAGAACAGGGGCCGGGACTGCCGTCGGGCTGCTGCTGCTGGCCGTCGCGGGGGTGGCGGGGTGCGAAAAGCCCCTGTTCCCCGAGGACCTTCCGAGGTCGCCTTATGACCGGTATATGACGCTGCGTGGGCAGAGGCCGCCGATGAACGAGACGGGGCCCACCGGGTCGGAACAGCCCGCGTTGCGGGAGCGGCTCAAGCCGATGGGACGCGACTGAGCCTTGCGTCGCGAACTTTTTGCGTAATTTGCCCCAAAACGCAGAAGTTTCCTTCACGCCATAACCGATTGATTTTATACTCCACTGGTTTGAGTCCAGATGAGGATTTGGGTGGCATGTTCGTTCCTGATAAACGCACATTGATCGTGTTGACCTCGCTGGTTGCGGCCATGACCGTCGCCAGCGCGGTGCTGTTGATCCTGGAGCCCAGGCCGGTCATCCCCGCCGAGCAGATCATGCTCAGCTCGCTGGAGCGCGACAGCGATTCGGACCGCCAGCTTTTTGAGACCACGCCCCCGCCGACCGCCGGCCGGTGGACCGCCATCGTGATCCACAACAGCGGGGCCGTGCAGGGCTCTTCGGCGACGATCAACCGCCTGCACGAGCAACTGGGCCGTGGGGGGAACGGGTACCACTTTGTTATCGGCAACGGCAGCGGCATGCCCGACGGGCAGGTCGAGGCCGGGTTCCGCTGGAGCCGGCAGCTCGTGGGCGCCTACGCCGCGGGCCCGGGGAGCGACTTCCTCAACCGCCGGGCCATCGGCATCTGCCTCGTCGGCGACTTCTCGCGTCAGCCCCCGACCCAGGCGCAGCTCCGCGAGCTTATCTGGGTGGTGCGTCACCTGCAGACGCAGTTCGGCATCCCGCCCGAGCACGTGGTGGTGCAGATGCTGCCCGAGGGGCAAGGGGCCGGCCGTTATTTCCCCACCCTCGCTTTCCGTCAGCAGATTGTCCAGCAGTTGCCCGCCTCTCGCTGATGCCCGATTTGGTTCCTCCCGGAGCCGATGTCGGGACCCGATTCAGTCGATATTCCCCAAACCGATCGTTGCTGTACCGTGCGCACCGGGCCGTGATGCCCGATCACGGACAGTTACGAGACGGAATGTGGAGTCGGGATCGGGATATTTGTGTAACTTTTGGCTAACCGCTAGAATGCGGCGAGAGAGAGGGCGGCGTGAGTGACTACGTTGCCTTGAACAATGGGAAGACGAGAGGTCTCGTCAGGTCCATGAGTCGATTGCACGAGATTCTGGGCTACGAAGTCCTGGGAACTCTCGGACACGGCGCGCGTAGCACCATTTACGCCGTCAAGGATTCCGAGAACCATATCTTTGCGCTCAAACGGGTCGCAAAGGAATCCCCCAGTGATCAGCGGTACCTCGACCAGGCCGTGGCCGAGCACAAGGTCGCCAATCGCTTCAACCACGCCACGCTCCGCAAGAGCTTCAAGCTCATCCAGTACCGGAAGTTCATCCGCGTGAGCGAGGTGTTCGTCCTCATGGAGATGGTGGACGGCGTCACGATGGAGCAGCACCAGACGCGCGACACCATCGAACTGGTCCTGCTCTGCCAGCAGGCGGCGGTGGGCCTCATGGAGATGCACCGCTGCGGCTACGTCCACGCGGACATCAAGCCCAACAACATCATCGTGACCGATCGCAAGACGGTGAAGATCATCGACTTTGGCCAGAGCTGCCCGATCGGCACGGTCAAGGAACGCATCCAGGGCACGCCCGACTACATCGCCCCCGAGCAGGTGCTCCGCCGCCGGGTGACGGCCCAGACGGACGTCTTCAACCTCGGTGCGACCATGTACTGGCTGCTGACCAACCGCCACGTGCCCACGCTGATCCCGCGCGGCGAGATCGGGCTGACGCGGATGGCCGACGACTCCTGCCCCTCCCCACGCGAGCTCAACCCCCTGGTCTCGCCGGCGCTCTCCTCGCTCATTATGGACTGCATACAGACCTCGCCCGCCGACCGGCCGGACACCATGGCCCGCGTCCATGAGCGGCTCGAATTGGCGCTCACGCAGCTCAAGCGCAACCGCGACGACGGCGCGGCCAGTTCCTGACCCGGCCTGCCCACCGCTACCCATGTCAATTGAGCGACGCGCCAGCCCGCGGGTTTCACCCGCCACGCGGTACGATGTGACTGCGGCGTCACGGGTTCTCGCGGCCGACGACTTCCAGGGTGACTCCTCTCGATTTGACTGCAACCACGCCCCAAGCTGAGCAGACGACCGTGGCCGCTCCTGAGCGTGCCGGTGTTTTACAGCGGCCGCTGGTCGTGCTGGGCGCGGCGTGGATCACCGGGACGCTTTGCGGCGTGGCCATGCCGGGGCGGGCCGCGTGGGCCATCGCGGGGTCGGTCGCCGTCGGGCTGACGGCGGCAAGCGCGCTGCGGCGGCGTGACCGGGCGGCGCGGGCGTGGGGGCTGCTCGCGGTGATCGCGGTTGCGGCGCTCTGGGCGGCGGTGCGTGTGCAGGGCAGCGGGCCGAACGACGTGCGGCGGCTGCTCGACGAGACGCCAAGGCTGATCCGGGTGCGGGGGCGGATCGCGGGGCAGGCGCGGCCGCAATCGGGGGAGACCGGCGCGTTTGCAAAGTATGTTCATCGCGCGGCGGTCACGCGTTTCACGCTCGATCTCGACGCCGTTGTCACCGCCGACGGGCTCCGGCCGCTGACCGGCCGGGTGGTCGTGAGCATCGAAGACCCCGACGCACGTCTCGACGATGGCCGGCTTGTCGGGCTGACCGGCTGGCTCACGCCGATCTCCGGGCCGGGCAACCCCGGGGAGCGCAACTTTGCCGCCGTGATGAAGTCTCACGGCATCTATGCCAGGATCAGCGTGCCGCCGCCGGGCACGGTTGAACTGCTCCCGGACACCAGGATCACCGTCTGGGGTCACGCGGCCATCCGGCTCATCGATGAGGAAGCGGCCGCATCGCTGCACCGGGGATTGGACGGCGACACGACGCGCGTCGCCCTGCTGGACGCCCTGGTCAGGGGGCGGTGGAGCCGGTCGCTCGCGGACGTCGGCGAGGCGTTTCGCCGCACGGGGCTGATGCACCTGATCTCTGTCAGCGGGGCCCACCTGACCATCCTCGCGGCGCTCGTCTGGGCGCTGGCAAGAGTGTTCACGATGCACCCGGCAAAGGCGTCGCTGGCGGTGCTCGCGGCGATCGGCCTGTACCTGCTCATCGTCCCCGCCGACGCACCGATCCTCCGGGCGGGGATCATGTCCACGCTGATCATCGTCGGTTTCGCCAGCGGCCGAACGATCCGTGCGATCGACATGCTCGGGTTATCCGCGGTGGTGCTGCTGCTCTGGCGGCCCGGCGACGTGTTTGATCCCGGTGCTCAGTTGAGCTTCATCGGCGTCGCCGGCCTGCTCGTTCTCGCCCGCCCGGTTGGTCAGTGGATTTA
Source organism: Planctomycetota bacterium (assembly GCA_021413865.1). Lineage (GTDB taxonomy): Bacteria > Planctomycetota > Phycisphaerae > Phycisphaerales > Phycisphaeraceae > JAIOPN01. Next base: position 20,039 of record JAIOPN010000034.1, read on the forward strand.
CCCCGCGCCGATCGACCCGGCGCTCGCGTGGCGCCTCCCGCAACGCCTCAAACGGTTCGCCGCCGACTACCTGGCCGTCAACATCGTCGGCGCGCTAGTCAGCTTCCCGCTCGTCGTCTTTCACTTCGGCATCGTCAGCCCACCCGCCTTTCTCCTCTCCATGCTGGCGCTGCCGCTGGTCTCGGCGCTCCTCTCGTTGGCGCTGGCCAAGACGGTGATCGGGGTGCTGCTGCCGACCCTCGGCCTGCTGCTGGCCCACCCGGTCTCATGGCTCGCAGACCTCACCGTCGCGATGATCGAGTGCCTGGCGCAGGCACCGGGCGTTGTATTCGACGTCATCCCCACGCCCTCGGTCTCCTGGGTGGTGATGAGTCTCCTCTTCCTCATTCTGCTTCTTTCGGGCTGGTTCACGGGGCGTAAAGCCGCGCCGGTCCTTGCCGCATTGATCCTGGCGTTCTGGCTGATCGTGCCGACGCTGCCCATCATCAGGCAACGCGCGTCGGCGGGGGCGGGTGATGCCACCCTGACGCTGCACGCCTTGGCAGTGGGTGACGGCTCGTGTTACCTCGTCCGCGCCGACCCGCTGGGCCGCGCCGGTGCGCCGTACTACGCCATGTTCGACTGCGGGTCGCGGGAATACCCGGACGTGGGGCGTGCATCGGTCGTCCCGGTGCTGCGGGCGACCGGGGTGGATCGCATCGACTCGTTGTTTATTTCGCACGCGGACATGGATCATTTCGCGGGGGTGCTGGACGTCGCGGACGCCGTCCCGATCGGCCGCGTGCTGACCACGCCGCACCTGCTCGCCGAGGCCGAGCAGCACCCCGACACGGCGCCGGGGCTGCTCGTCACGTCGCTGCGCGCCCGCAGGGTGCCGATCGTCGAGGTGTCGCGAGGCTGGCGTGAATCGGTGGCCGGGATGGACATGGAAGTCGTCTGGCCCCCGCGCGGCCTGATCGCTCGGCGCAGCAACGACACGTCGATCGTCCTCTCGCTCACCACCGCCGGGAAACGGGTGATGCTCACCGGCGATATCCAGGATCAGGCGATCACAGGGCTGCTCGCCTCCGGCTCCGACCTGCACGGGGACATCATGGAACTGCCGCACCACGGCGGGTTCGTGGAGTCATCGCCCGCCTGGATCAAGGCCGTCGCTCCTTCGCTCGCCGTGCAATCCAGCGGCATCGCACGCCGCCACGCCGACCGCTGGCCGGCGATGCTCACACAATCCGGGTTGACGCGATTGACCACCGATCGCGACGGCATGGTCACGGCCTGGATCACGCGGGGCGGCAGCGTGGGCTGGTCATCATTCAAGCCCGACAACGGCGTGCGACGATAACGCCGTGTCGCGGGATCATCGTTTTATTTCTTGACGGAACGGGGGCGGGCGTTACCCTTTCACCCTGTGTTGAACGGAATCACCACTTCTAATGTTTCCATGGACGGAGCAGAGATGCGACTCAATCGGATCAGGCGGGCCGCGGGCTGGCTCACGGTGGGTCTGTTGGCGTCGCTTACGACGCTGGGCGTCGGTTTCCTGGCGGTTTATACCCGCGGCAAAATCTGGCCGGGGCTCACGGCGTCAACGCGCCTGACGCTCTGGCTCCTGCTCATGGCGGTGGCCTTGGCGCCGTGGTGGGCCATGGTGGCGGTGCGCATCCAGTCGGATCGCCGCCGCAAAGTACTGGCCTGATTTGTCGGTACTGTGCGCCCACTCGCCAGAGCCCTGTTTCATGGACAAGGGCGGCAAGGCACGCAGAAGAATGCTATTTCTTTCCCGGCTCGGCCGTGGGCGTGGATTCGTCCTGGGGCGTGGTGGCGTTGGCCGTGTCCTGCGCCGCGCGGATGAGGATGGGTAACACGACGCGGTCGCTGTCGAGATAACGGTCTATCCGTGTCTCACCGCCCGTCCGGCCCGCCAGAGCATCGGCCGGCTGGGACGCCGGCGGGGGGAGATCAGCACCAGCACTTTTAGCCCCGGAGGCATTGTCACCCGTTGACTTGTCGCGTAATTCATCCGTCGGGGCTGCGGCCGCGGGCGGACGGGTCGGGGCCATCAGCGTGATCTGATTGGTCTGCTTACGCGTCAGGGCGTCGGCAAGCTGCACCACCTGGCCGCGTGACAGGATCAGCACCATCCGGCGCTGCTCGGGCAACTGCTTGTCGGCGTGCTGCTCCGGGGTCTGCTTCTCGACGGCCGCGGTATCGGCATCCGACCTGTCGGTGAGGACCTCGGCCTGGTTTTGTTTCGCCCAGTCGCGCACCTGGTCCGCCGCGGCGGCGGGTGACGCCGAGACAATCACCAGTTGCAGGTCGGACTGCCGGGTTTCGTTGCCTTCGTGGTCCTGCGCGATGGCGGCCGTCTTCGTCTTCGGTGCGGCGTCGGGCGCCTCGATCGCGGCGGGCGTGTTGGTTGCCGCGGCGGCCGGAGCGGCGGGGGTGTTTTTGGGGTCGAGCAGTTTCAGTGCCCGGGTTTCTTCGCCTTGCTCGGCTTTGGCCAGCGATTCAGGCGGAGCGGCGTCGGGTTTCTCGTTGTTTCGTTGCTTCTGATCATTCGCGCTGTCGGCCTCCGTTTTCATTGCGAGCGCAGACTCCGCGGGCTTGGCCGCGCCTGCCGCCGCCGACGGGTGCCCAGCGATCTCCTCGCTCCGCCGACGGCTTTCGTCGAGCCGTGACGGGCCCGCGTGAAGCGTTTCGCCGGCCGCGGTCTGGCCGATCGATTCCGGGATGGTGGGTAAAGGCGGAGGTAGTGCCCCCGAAGCGCCTCCCTCGGCGGCCTTTTTCTCCGCCAATGCGAGGGGCGGCGTTTGGGCGCCGCCGACCGTGGTCTGTGATTCCGGGCCCGCACCGGTGAACTTGTGTGTGCGGATCGCCAGGTTCATGACGCCGGGGTTGTAGAGTGTCTGGAAGACGATGGTGGCCACGACGGCGATCATCGCGGCGATCCCGCCGTACGCCGCCCAGCGCGTGAAGCGGAGCCGGATCGCCTGCGCGGCGGGCGGCTCGCCGGGCGTGGAGCCCAGGAGCATGTGCCGCTCAACGGCCTGGTTGACGGCGTCCATGACGACGGGTGGTGCCTGCTCATCGGGCAGGTGTCGCAGGCGGTGGCGATCAAGCACGAGGTGCGCGACGAGGTTGCGCAGCCGTGGGTCGTCCACGAGCTTCTTCTCGAACTCGACCTTCTGCTCGTGGGTGAGTTCACCCTCGATGAAGCCGAGCACCTCTTCTTCGTCGTAACGGTCGATCATCGCTGGCTCGTCTGTGTATCGGTGTTGGTGGTCGCATCCTTGCCGCGTTGCGGGGGCGACAGCGCGAGCATCTCGTGCCTCAGCGCCAGCCGTGCCCGGAACAGCCTGCTCTTGACCGTTCCGCTGGGGATCGCCAGGACGTCGGCGATCTGGTCGTAGTCCATCTCCTCGATGTCCCGCAGGACGAGCACCGCCCTGAAATCGTCTTCCACGCGGCTCAGCGCCGTATGCAGATGGGCCATCAGTTCTTTCTGTTGGACGCTCCAGTCGGCGGCGGGTTCCCGGGTGTCGGGGATTTTCTGGCGGAGTGACGTGCCCTGGTCATCGGGGGTGCCGTTGCCGCCGTAGGTGGCGTCGAGGCTGGCGGCCTTGCGCAGCTTGCGTTTACGCAGGTGGGAGATCGATAGGTTCATCGCGATGCGCGTAATCCAGGTCGAGAACCTGCTCTGGCCGTTGAACCCGTGGATGTGCTCGATGGCCTTGAGCATCGCGTCCTGCGTCAGCTCGGAGGCGTCGTCGCGGTTGCCGACCATGCGGAAGCAGCAGTTGAACACGCGGGTCTGGTGGATTTCAAGCAACTCGCCCAGCGCGGCCATGTCGCCACGGCGGACGTCGGCGAGGATTTCCGATTCGGATCGTGCCATTAGAGACTCGTCGAGCCGCTTCCCCGGGCTGTCCGGGGCGGACAGGCCCCCTCCTAAAGTGCTAATATGACGGCACTTTCCGCCACGGTCAATCTTAGGCTGTGGTTTATTTCTGGACACCCGATGACGACACGCGACCGCTACGAGTCCCCATTGGCCAGCCGCAACGCCTCGGCACGCATGCAGGAGGTCTGGTCGCCGCAGCGTAAGTTCTCGACCTGGCGCCGCCTCTGGCTGGCCTTGGCCGAGGCGGAACACGAGCTTGGCCTGCCCGTCAGCCGGGAGCAGGTGGATGAGATCCGGGCCCACTTGGACGATATTGATTTCGCCGCCGCGGCGGGGCACGAGAAACGCCTCCGGCACGACGTGATGGCCCATGTGCACACGCTCGGCGACGCCGCACCCAAGGCCCGCCCGATCATCCACCTCGGGGCGACCAGCCTGGACGTGACCGACAACACAGAATTGATCCTGTTGCGCGAGGCGATGAGGGTCATCGCGGCAAAGCTGGCGAACGTGGTGGACGCGTTAGGTAAGTTCGCCGCCACGCACCGGGCGCTGCCGACGCTGGGGTTCACGCACTACCAGCCAGCGCAGCCGACGACGGTGGGCAAACGCGCCGCGCTATGGGCCTACGAGTTCGCCCTGGCGCTCGAGGAGATCGAGCACCGGCTGGCGACGCTGCGCTTTCGCGGGATCAAGGGGACGACGGGGACGCAGGCGTCGTTCCTCGAGCTCTTTGGTGGCGACCACGCGAAGGTGGTCGAACTCGACCGCCTCGTCGCAAAGAAGCTCGGCTTTACCGAGGCCGGGTCTTATGCCGTCACCGGGCAGACCTACCCGCGCATCGTGGACGCCCAGATCGTCGCCGCGCTGGCGGGTGTGGGCGTCGCGGTGAGCAAGATGTGCAACGACATCCGCCTGCTCGCCAACCGCAAGGAGCTGGAGGAACCGTTCGAGGAAGAGCAGATCGGCTCCTCGGCGATGGCGTACAAGCGCAACCCTGTGCTCTGCGAGCGGGCGACCGGGCTTTCCCGCTTTGTAATCTCCATTGCAACCAGCCCGTTCATCACCGGCGCGACGCAGTGGCTCGAGCGCACGCTCGACGACTCGGCCAACCGCCGGCTCGCGCTGCCCGAGCCGTTCCTCGCCACCGACGGGGCGCTGGACCTCTGCATCAACATCGTGCGCGGCCTGGTGGTTTATCCGGCGACGATCCGGCGGAACCTGATGGCGGAGCTGCCTTTCATGGCGACGGAGAACCTGATGATGGCGGCGGTCAAGGCCGGCGCCGACCGGCAGGACGTGCACGAGATCATCCGCCGCCACAGCCAGGCGGCTGGGCAACGCGTCAAGGCCGAGGGGGCGGACAACGACCTGCTTGATCGCCTCAAGGGCGAGAAGGTTTTCAGCGGCATCGATATGTCCGCCGTGATGGACCCGGCCCGGTTTGTGGGGCGCTCACCCGAACAGGTTGACGAGTTTCTGGCCTCGGTCGTCGAGCCGGTGCGGCGTCGTTACCGTGACGAATTGGGATACACGCCGCAGATCAGCGTGTGAGCATCTCCGTTGCAACCGATGATGGCGACCCCCGACCTGCGCGTGACTGATCTGGGCCGGATGGCCTACCCTGCGGCGCTGGAACTCCAGCGCCGCACGCATCAGCACGTTCTAGACGGCATCGACCCGCCCACCATCCTGCTCGTCGAGCACGACCCGGTCATCACCGTCAGCCAGCGCAAGGAATCGCCCGCCCACCTGCTTGCCTCGCGCGAACGGCTGGCGGAACTGGGCATCGACGTTCAGCCCACAGACCGCGGCGGCGACATTACCTACCACGGACCGGGGCAACTCGTCGTGTACCCCATCCTGCGGCTCACCGATTACGGCCTCAATGTCGGCGGGTACATGCGGTTACTCGAGCAGGCCGTGATCGACGCGGCAGCGGCATTCGGGATCGAGGCGCTGCGCGACCCGCCCAACACGGGGGTGTGGGTCCGCATCGGCGTTCCCGCCACGGGAGAGCTGCGGAAAATCGCGGCCGTCGGCGTGCGCGTGAAGCGGAACGTGACGCTGCACGGCCTGGCGCTGAACGTGACGACCGACCTGTCGCACTTCGATACGATCGTCCCCTGCGGGCTCCCCGGGCGATCGGTGACGAGCCTGGCGGCGCTGCTTGGAGGTCGCGTGCCGGCCATGGATGCCGTGAAACGCGCCGTCACCGCCGCCCTCGGGCGCGCGTTGACGCAGCGTACAGCGCTCCCGCACGGCGGGGAGGGCGGGGCATGAAGCTGAGCCTTGACGAACTGGAACGCCTGTGGTGGTACATGGGGGGGCTGGGCATCGCGCTGACCGTGCTGGCCTGGCGGCTGCTGGAGCGCGAGCGCCACGAGTGGTGGCTGAGCATGCGGAACATCGAGCACCGCCGCGTGGTGCCGTGGCTGGTCTTGATTGTCGCGGCGGTTGCGCAGGTGGCGGTGCTCTCGATGGGCCCGCCCATGCTGAGCAACGATATCTGGCGATACGTCCACGACGGTCGCACGTTTTTAAGCGGGCACAACCCTTACGCACAGACGCCCGCCGCTCTGGCGGCGCACGGGCTGGCCGACCCGGAACTCGCTGCACAGATCGACCGTACCGACAGGCTCACGATCCATCAGCCGACAAGCGAGTGGGCCTTCGCTGTGATCTCGGCGGTCAAGCCCGTCGGGCACGACAGGCTGGGGCACTACACGTTTCGCGCGGCCTTTATCTTGCTCAACCTGTTGATCGTGGTGATGCTGCTGCGGCGGTTGCGGCACGAGGGGCGGTCCGCGTGGTGGGCGGTGTTGTATGCGTGGCACCCGCTCGTGCTCCTGGAGGTGGCGCAGGCGGGGCATCAGGAGGTGATCGGCACTGTCTGCCTGCTCGCGGCGCTCGGCTGGGTGGACACGCGCCCGCCGCGCAACCGGCCGGGGGTTCTCGACGAGAGGCCGCTCAGGCCCGAGGCGTGGCGCGCGTGCGCGGCGGGGGTTGCGTTCGCGCTGGCGATCGGCGTCAAGCCCGTGATCGCCCCGCTGGGGCTTGCGGTGGTGTGGTGGTGGCGGAAGCGGTCGAGGCCGGTGTTCCTGTTTACGCTCAGCGCCGTGCTCATGCTCGCGGTGCTTTATGGGCCATTCATCGTGATGCGCGGCGGCTTGGAGCGTATGCTCCTGACCGGCAAAGAGATGATCGACACGCCGGCATTCAACGGCTCACTCCGCCCGCTGCTCGTGTGGATGACCGGCTCGCGGGCCACGGCCGCCGTGCTCTGTGGCGTGGTGCTCCTGGGCGTGTTGTCCGCCTGCACGTTCGCCCGGCTAGACATCTGGCGCACGGCGCTCGTTTACCTGCTCACGCTCGTGCTCTGCTCGGGCACGGCGAACCCGTGGGACCTGCTCTGGGCGCTGCCGATCCTCCCGCTGCGGTTTAGCGGTGCGGTGTGGCTGCTGAGCCTGACGCTGGCGTGGAGCTACGCCGCCTACCTGCCTGCGTACGGGGGCCGGGTGCCGCTTCGGCTCTCCATCGCCGAATATGCGCCCGCCCTGGCCGCGGTGGCGCTGCTGCTGTGGCGTTGGCGTTCCATGGCCGCGAGACGCGAGGGGCGGTTCACTCCACTTTGACCAGGAAACTCGGCTGCGTGACCTTCTGGTCCCCCAACGTATTAACAATCGTCACGCCGTTGGCCAGGTTGTAAGGGTATTTCTTCTGAAGCTCGGCGACGCGCGGGCCGTAGGTGGCGACGTTGTCAACGTAAACAATGTCCGCGTCGCTGAAGACCCCGACGGTGACCAGCGAGAGGTGCCTGCCGTGGTAGTAGTACGCCTCGGCCCCCTCGTCGCGCAGAACCTTAGCGGCCTTCTCGGCGGCCTGTCGGAACTCGGGGCCGAACTCCTTGTCGTAGAAGCCGATCTGCAGGGAATACATGCCGACGTGCTGCTTTAGGTCGAGCGGTCCCTGCGCGGCGCCGCCGCCGGCCTCGAGCGAAATGAGGGCGGACCCGACGAACGGGCGCTTGCCGTCGAGTTGCAGCATCCGGCTCTGCCTCAGGTCCCGCTGCGCGGCGTCAACGGAGGGCTCGGGGTATCGCCCGCGGTACACACTGAAGGCCTTGCCCTCGTCGCGCACCCAGATGTCGGGGATGAACAGCTCGTCCATTAATTGCTTGGCCAGCCGTTCGGCCTGCTGCTCACGCTTCGCGCCCTCGAACCGCTTCAATAGGATCGCGTAGCCCGCGGAGGTCGGGGGCCTGTCGTCCACGGGACGGTCTGGCGTGGGCCTGTCGGCCAATTCACGAAGGGTCGCCCAGTCGTCGCGGACGACACGCTCCTCCACACAGCCGGCGGGGAGGAGCAGAGCGAGCGTGATGAAGAAGAGTCTGGTCATGTGGGGCGCGTGTCCGACACACCACGATAGCAGCCCCGTGAAGGATTCACGCGGCGGGGCCGGCGAAGCGGCGGTAACCCCGCGTCTCTTTCCGGCCGGCGGGCCGGGTCCACGGGAGCAGGGCGGTTTCGTGCAGCATGCGGTTGCCCCGCACGCACTCTTGCAGCGCTGCCTCGATCCCGCTGATCGCACGCTGCGTCCCGTGAGGCGTCGCGATGGATCGCACATGGTCCCCCGGCACGTCGAACACGCGGGAGGCTTCCGCGGCGGCGTTGACGCAGACCGTCTGTGAGCGGGCGGATTCGAGCGTCGCCAGCAGGCTGGTCTGGTTCGGCAGGCCACGCACCTCATCATGGAAGCGGCGGACGAGGTACTGCCTCGCATCGCCCACGGCCTGGCGGTCGAGCGTCTCGCTTCCGGAGGTGGCTTCAATGACGATGCGGTCGTTCGTGCGGACCACCGTGCCTTTTTCCCCGTGGATCACCACCTGCTGCTGCACCAGTGTTTCGCAGGCGTGGGTCATGCCCACGAGCAGCGTCGCGCCGTCCTCCAGCGTGACGCGCATCGAGACGGTGTCAGCATTTTCGATGGGGTTGGCGCGGTATAGCTCCGCCTCGACGGCGGCGGGGACGGCCGCGGTTTCGAGCGTCGGGCCCATGAGGAAGAGCGGGATGTTGACGTAGTGGGCGCAGGCGTTGTTCACCGGGCTGTCGAGGACCCACGTGCCGTTGCGTTGCATTTTCCCGGCCCACGCGGCGCGGCCGTAGTACTGGTCGGTGCGCGGCCAGCAGGCGATCACGGTCGCGTGCGTGATCCGGCCGATCTTCCCCGCGAGCAGCATGTTTTTGAGGATCAGGGTGGTGGGGTCGTAAACGTCCTGATACGCGATGGCCACGGGCCGGCGTGCCTTGTCGCGCGCGGCGATCATAGCGTCCACGTCGTCCACGGAGCCGGCAGCGGGCTTCTCGCAGATCACCGCCTTGCCCGCGGCCAGTGCCTTCTCGGTGAAGGGGCGGTGCAGGTCGATCGGCAGCGGGAGCCAGACGGCCTCGATGCCCGGCACCTCCAGCAACGCGTCGATGTCGGCGACGACCGTGATGCCGCGCGAGCGAAGCTCGGCGATGCGGGCGGCGTGCGTCTTTTGGTCCGGCTCGCAGGCGGCGGCAAAGCGGAAGCAGGCGTTGGGCTTGGCGGCTTCGCCCTCGAGGAATTGCCCGATCGCGCCGGCCCATCCACCCAGACCCGTCACGCCCAACATTAGTTTGTCACCCATGGCCGTCTCGTTAGTTTGGTGGGATCGAATCGAGCCGGGCACTATAACCCATCGCGCGGCGGCGGGGCGGGGACTCAGGGGACGGGCGTGGCGCTTTCATTACTGGGGGTTTCAAGTTGACCCGTGATGAACCCCGATATATCCTTTCATCCGGATGAAGCGATGAATCAAGCCGCCGCACAACCCCAGGCCCTGCTCGGTTGGATGGAGAGCCTCGCCGACTCCACCCGGCTTCGGTTGCTGCGCCTTTTGGAGCGGCAGGAGTTGGGCGTTGTCGAGCTGTGTGAAGTGTTGCAGATGCCGCAATCCACTGTCAGCCGGCACCTCAAGCTCCTGGGCGACCGCGGCTGGACGACCAACCGACGCGAGGGGACCAACAACCTCTACCGCATGACGCTCGACGAGCTCAAGCCCGCGGCGCGGAAGTACTGGGTGCTGACGCGCGACCAGACCGCCGATTGGCCGGTCGTCGAGCAGGATCGCCTGCGCCTCGACCGCGTGCTGCGCGACCGTGACCGTGACGCACAATCCTTCTTCGCCGACGCCGCCGCCGAATGGGACGCCATCCGCGGCAGTTTGTACGGCAACGCGTTCCAGCAATCGGCGTTGCTCGCGCTGCTGCCGCCGCACTGGGTCGTCGCCGACCTGGGGTGCGGTACGGGCGCCGTCGCCGCCGAGCTGGCGCGGCACGTCGCAAGGGTCATCGGCGTGGATCAGTCGCCCGCCATGCTCAAGGCCGCGCGCAAGCGCACACACGGCCTCTCCAACGTCGATCTCCGCAAAGGCTCGCTCGGCAAGCTCCCCATCGACGACGCCTCGTGCGATGCGGTCCTGATCGTGCTCGTGTTGACCTATGTCGAGTCCGTCGAGGCGGCGCTGCGCGAGGCCGCCCGCGTCCTCAAGCCCGGTGGGCGTCTCGTGGTGGTGGACCTGCTGCGTCACGATCGCGAGGATTTCCGCCGTCGGATGGGGCAGTCCTCCCTGGGCTTTGAGCCTTCCCGGTTCAGCGCGATGCTCACCGCGGCCGGCCTCACGCCGCGGCGGTGCGAGCCTCTCGCGACCGAGCCGCAGGCCAAGGGCCCGGCGCTGATGCTCGCGGTCGCTTCCCGTACTCCCTCCACGGATTCAACGAACCCGCTTTCCGATCGTGTCGATCAGAAGGAATCCCCGGTCTCTTCCCGCTAACCCATTTTTGGAGTCATGGTCCCATGCCCACTGCCGCCCCCACCAAGCCCCGTACCAAGAAGCCCGCCGCCTCCGGCCTCGAATTCAAAGTCGCGGACATCTCCCTCGCCGAGTGGGGCCGCAAGGAGCTCATGCTCGCCGAGCAGGAGATGCCCGGCCTGATGTCCGTCCGCCGCGAGTTCGCCAAGCAGCAGCCGCTCAAGGGCCAGCGCATCACCGGGTCGCTGCATATGACGATCCAGACGGCGGTGCTGCTCGAGACGCTCGTCGAGCTCGGCGCCGAGGTGCGCTGGTGCTCGTGCAACATTTTCAGCACCCAGGACCACGCAGCCGCCGCCGTGGCCGTCGGCCCCAAGGGCACGCCCGCGAATCCCAAGGGCATCCCCGTCTTCGCGTGGAAGGGTGAGACGCTCGAGGAATACTGGTGGTGCACCGAGCGTGCGCTGGATTTCGGCAACGGCGCCGGCCCGACGCAGATCGTGGACGACGGAGGCGACGCCACGCTCCTGATCCACAAGGGGGCGGAGTTCGAGGGCGTCGGCAAGGTGCCTTCCGCCTCGACGACGGACAACGAGGAGTTCGCCGTCATCCTCAAGCTGCTCGCCAAGACGCTCAAAGAGACGCCGCGCCGCTGGACGCGCGTCGCCGCCGAGTGCCACGGCGTGAGCGAGGAGACGACCACCGGCGTGCACCGCCTTTACGAGATGCAGAAGAAGGGCCAACTCCTCTTCCCCGCCATCAACGTCAACGACTCGGTCACCAAGAGCAAGTTCGACAACCTCTACGGCTGCCGCCACTCGCTGATCGACGGCCTGAATCGCGCGACCGACGTCATGCTCTCGGGCAAGGCGGCGGTGGTCTGCGGCTACGGCGACGTCGGCAAGGGCTGCGCCCAGGCGCTCAAGGGCCAGGGCTGCCGCGTCATCGTTACCGAGATCGACCCCATCTGCGCCCTGCAGGCGTGCATGGAGGGCTACCAGGTCCTCCCGCTTGAGGACGTCGTCTCCATCGCTGACATTTTCATCACCACCACCGGCAACGTGGACATCATCACCGTGGACCACATGCGGAAGATGAAGGACAAGGCGATCATCGGGAACATCGGCCACTTCGACAACGAGATCGACATGGCGGGTCTCAAGAAGGCGGGCGTCAAGCGGCTGAACATTAAGCCGCAGTACGACCTCTACACCTTCCCCGACGGCCACGGCGTGCTGATCCTCGCCGAGGGCCGGCTGCTCAACCTGGGCTGCGCCACGGGCCACCCGTCGTTCGTGATGAGCAACAGCTTCACCAACCAGACGGTCGCACAGATCGACCTGGCGCTCTCGGCCGGCAACCAGCCGACGCTCTCGGGCATCCGCTACGAGAAGGGCAAGGTCTATACGCTGCCCAAGAAGCTCGACGAGAAGGTCGCCCGCCTCCACCTGGAGCAGATCGGCGCCAAGCTCACGAAGCTGAGCAAGGCGCAGGCGGACTACATCGGCGTGCCGGTGAACGGGCCGTACAAGCCGGACCATTACCGGTATTGAATCTCTGACAATCGCGGTTCAATGAAACCAATCCGAGGCCGGGTCTTCGCTTCAACGAAGGCCCGGTTTTTTTATTGGTTTCCACCCCGACAGAACAGAGATGGGTCTATGACGTAATAATGAACAGGTCCTCAGTGTGATGGCGTGACACATCTGTGAGGAACAACCATGACTCATCGAAAGCAACGGCGGCGCGGCCACGGTTTTACCTTGGTTGATTCGATCCTTCTGTGCGCTGTCATTGTGGGCGTGATTGCGTGGGTCGTCATTGCTGTTACGCGACCGCAAGGGCGCCCTCGACGAACAGCCCGCCAATCGGGTGTGGGATACCAACTCCGTGCGATTGAGCAGGGGTTGGTGATCTTCTCACAGGGCAACAAAGGCTACTACCCGGGGATCGACGCGACGGGAGATGTTGTCGATGCGACGGTCGAGGGGCGATTCAAGATGCTCCTGGACGCAACCATGTTTTCGCACGAATACCTCATCAGCCCTGATGAAATCATGCTGAGTTCGATGGAGAGTTGGAAGCCCGGCACGCCTTTTACGTCCAAGAACACCTCCTATGCGAGGCTGCAACTCGCGGGCAAAGCCGGCTCCACGGGCGCACCGACCAGCAGATTGGCGGAGTGGCGGGACACCAATAATAACCGGGCCGTCATGCTCAGTGATCGGAATGTAGGCAAGGACACGCGGGACGGGGCACGGAGCATCCATACCTTGAAGGACAACAAGAGGTGGATTGGTCAGATGGTGTGCAACGACAACCATGTCGAGTGGGAGAGCCCCCACATCCTCGAGTTCGACACCAAGTACGGCAATGTCACCACTTCTGATGACAACATTTTCGAGGCGGCGGGCGACAGCGACGCGTACATGATCCATGAGGGCAAGTGACTACTCCCCCTCTCCCGGAGGGAGAGGGGATCAGAGCTGTGAAATAGCTGCTTAGCCGCGAGCAACTGTGCTCCGCTTCCTTTTGCGGGGCTTGCGTGCTACTTTCGCCGATCAATTCTCCGAGCCTTTCACGGAGCGGTCGGCATGGCTGTGCGGGTTGAGAAGCAGGACTACACGCGGATGACGCTGCTGCTGCTCACCGGGGCGGTCGCGGCGGTTTTGTTTGTGCTGCTGGCACGGCCGGTGTTCGAGGGCGGGATCTACACACGGGACGACCTGGCGAACCACGCGCTGCCGATCCGGCACTTCTACGCCGAGGCGCTGCAACACGGAGACAGCTTCCTCTGGTGGCCGGGGATTTTCGACGGGGTGTACATCCACGGCGAGGGGCAGGCGGGGATGTGCCACCCGCTGCACCTGCTGCTCTACCGGTTCCTCCCGCTGGACCTGGCGTTCAACGCGGAGTTCATGCTGAATTACGTCTGGGTGTTCGCCGGGTCGTACCTCATGCTGCGGAGGTTGGTCGTGGCCCCGCGCCACGCGGCGCTCCTGGGGGCGGTGGTGTTTACGTTCAGCGGGTTCTGCCTGCAGCGGTTCGTGCATATCAACGCGATGTCCGTGGTCTCGCACATCCCCTGGCTGCTCTGGGCGAATCATGTTTTGCTCACGTCGCGCAACCGCCGCGTTCTGATCTGGGCGCCGGCGGCCGTGGCGTTGCTTACCGGGTCGCAGTTCCTGCTGGGATACCCGCAGTACGTCTGGTACTCGATCATGGCCGAGGTTGCGCTTGCGCTGGTTTGCATGCGCTGGTGGCGCGGGTGGACCAGGCCGGTGATGCTGATCGGGGCGAAACTGCTGGGGCTGGCGATCGGCATGGCGCAACTGCTGCCGACACTCGACGCGCTCAAACACTCGGTGCGTCAGGACCCCTCGCTGGATTTCAAGCTCGCGTTCTCGCTGCACCCGCTGAATATCCTCCAGTTCTGGTCGCCGCTCTTATTTCCGGGCGAGCACTTCGCGGTTGCCGACCCGCGTGGGAGCGACGGCAACTCGTACGAGATGCGGCTCTACGCGGGAGCGCTCTGCACCGTGGCGGTGGCGTGGCTCTTCGTCCGCTGGAAGTCGCTGCGCCGCTGGCGCGGCCCCGCGCTGACGGCCCTGCTCTTCTCGGCGATGGTGTTCTGGCTGGCGACGGGGAAGTACGGCTGGATTCAGAGGCTGGTCGTTTCGCTCCCCGTCGTCGGCGTGTTCCGCTGCCCGACGCGGCAGATCGTGCTGGTCCACCTCGGGCTGGCGATCACGGCCACTATCGCGTTCGCGGACCTGACCCGCTTGGCGCGGCGCGGCCGCAGGGTGGAGATGGTCCGCATGTGGCCGATGGCGGTGCCGCTGCTGCTGAGCGTGGCGACCGCCGCGCTTGCCTGGTGGCTGCTGCGGTTCGGCGACCCCGAGTGGCGGCTGGACCTCACCAACGCCAGGGTAGCGCTGTTTGGCACGGCATTGATCGGCGCGGCGACGGCGGTGTTCGTGCTCACTGCCAGGGGTTTTACGTTGATGGCGTACGCGGCGCCGCTGCTTGTGGCCTTCGAGGTCGCTTGGATGGGCCTCGCGGGACAGGTCTGGCTCGCGGCGCCCGGGGACCAGCCGACCAAGAGCATCAGCCAGATCGCCGCCTCCGTCCCGAGACCTTCGCAGGTGGTTGACGGCCGCTTGGGCTTCGGTGAGTTCTTCCTACCCTGCAACGCCTTCACGCTTTCGGGCTACCGCCTCACGCAGGGATACATGGGCCTTGAGCCGGGCAAACAATTGGATTGGGACGAAACGACATTCAGGCTCGGCCAGGTCGGGCTGTCTTACAAGAATGGATTCTGGTCAAAAGTGAGCGATCCGATGCCGCGGGTGCGGCTGTTGACGCGCGTAACCGAGCGGGAGGATGCCGCGCCGGCCGTGAGGCTGATTGACGTGAAGACAACGGCGGTCGTTGACCGCGCCGTCGCGGTGGACGAAGGGCCGCCCGGCGAAGCGGCCATCACCAGCGACCGACCAGGGGCGATCGACATCAAGACGAGAGCGCCAGGTCGGCAGTTGCTCGTGCTGTCGGAGAGCTACCACGAGGGGTGGCGTGCGACCGTGGACGGCACAGTCACGGATGTGGCGCGGGCGTACGGGGACTACATGGGAGTTCCGGTCGGTGGGGGAACCCACAAGGTGTCACTGCGCTTTGAGCCCGGGAGTTTCACCAATGGTTTACGCCTGACGCTCGTGGGGCTGGCGCTCACGCTGCTCTGGCCGGCGGCGGGGTGGCTCGCGTTGAAGAAGAGCTGAGCAACAAAAGAGCGGGCCTTCGATGATTCGAAGGCCCGGCCGGGTGAGCTATTCAATTTCACGGTCAGCCGATCAGCGGGCGGTGGATGTCGCCGCCGGGACCGGGGCGGCGGTCGGCGCAGCGGGTGCCGGGGTTGCGGGCTTGGCGGCGGGGGCCTCGGCCGGGTGGCCGCCGTGCGCGGGGGCCTTGGCCTTGCGCTCGGGGGCGAGGATCATCGTGACCCTCTTGCCCATCAGGCGCGGCTCGGACTCCACCTTGCTCACCTCCGCCAGCGCGGCGCGGATGGTCTTGAGCGTCTCCATGCCGATCTCCTGGTGCGCCATCTCGCGCCCGCGGAAGAGCATGGTGAACTGCACCTTGTCGCCGTCGGCCAGGAACTCCTTGGCCTTCTCGACCTTGATGTCCAGGTCGTGGTGGTCGATCTTGGGGCGGAGGCGCACCTCTTTCAGCTCGCTCTGCTTGGAGTGGCTGCGCGCCTTCTGCTCTTTTTTATTCTGCTGGTACTTCCACTTGCCGTAGTCCATGATGCGGCAGACCGGCGGCTTGGAAAGCGGCGATACCTCGACCAAGTCGAGCCCGGCCTCTTTGGCCAGGGCACGCGCCTTGTCGAGTTCGATCACCCCGATTTGCTCGTTGGCTTCCCCGATGAGACGGATCGGTGAGATGCGGATCAGATCGTTGACACGCAGGCGTTTGCCGGTGTCGCGCACTTGCGGCTGAAATCGTCCTCTAGAGATGGCCAGACCTCCAATGGTGCGTGTCGTATGTTTTGGGCCCGATTGAAACGGCCCGCTCCGGCGGCACACCCCCTCGACACGCGTCGAGAAAAGCGGCTTTGGGTCGCACCCGACCTGCCAGAGTCCCCATACAGGTTATCCCGCTTACCACGGGGGGGCAAGGGGTGAATCGGACGGGTGTTCTGGACGAGCCGCGACCGTGAGGGAGCGGTTCTTTTGAATGGGTTGACTTTCAGATGAAGAACCGCTCCCTCACGGCCGCGGCTCGTCCGGAGGGGTTGACGCACGCCGACCGTTTCCCGACAGTACCCCTCCTAAACGGAGCCAACCATTATGAGCACTGCTTCCTCTTCCCGCATCGGCTGGGGCATCCTCGGCACCGGCCGTATCGCCAAGAAACTCGCCAACGCCGTCAACGCCTCCACCACCGGCAAGCTCGTCGCCGTCGGCAGCCGGTCCAAGGAATCCGCCGACAAGTTCGGCGACGAACTCAAAATCCCCAACCGCTACGCCACCTACGACGGCGTCCTCGCCGACCCCGCGGTGCAGGCGGTCTACATCTCGCTCCCCAATCACCTGCACGCCTACTGGACCATCCGCTGCGCCGAGGCGGGCAAGCACGTCCTGTGCGAGAAGCCCGTCGCGATGAACCACCCCGAGGCCATGACCATGATCGAGCACTGCCGGCGGCACGGCGTGTTCCTCATGGAGGCCTTCATGTACCGCTGCCACCCGCAGACCGCCAAGGTCCAGCAGCTCCTGCGCGACAAGAGCATCGGTGAGGTCCGCATCATCCAGTCCACCTTCAGCTACAACGGCGGCGACCGCTGGCAGGACATCCGCATGAACAACGCCATGGGCGGCGGCGGCATCATGGACGTCGGCTGCTACACCGCCTCCTATACCCGGCTCATCGCCGGCGCGGCGCTCGGAAAAGATTTCTCCGACCCCACGGCGCTGCAGGGCTCCGCGGTGATCGGGGACACCAGCAAGGTGGACGAGTGGGCGACCGCCTCCGTCCGCTTCCCCGGTCCCAGTGGTCCGACCACCGACATACTCGCCACGCTCACCTGCGGCATGCGCGTCAACGCCGACAACTGCGTCCGCATCTTCGGCTCCACGGGCAGCATCACCATCCCGAACCCCTGGTTCCCGGGTGAGAAGGACAACAAGGTCATCCTGCACAAGGCCGGCGGCGAGCCCGAGACGATCACCATCGACGGCGGGGCGGGCCTCTACACCATCGAGGTGGACACCGTCGCCGCAGCGATCCACAACAAACAGGTGCAGGCGGCCTCGCCCTGCATGTCCTGGACGGACACCATTTCCAACATGCAGCTGCTCGACCAGTGGCGCAAGAGCGTCGGGCTGGCGTGGGAGACCGAGACCGCCGAGGCGATGAAGACCCGCGTCACCGGCCGGCCGCTGGCGAAGCTGCCCGATGCCTCGCTGCCACGCCTCAAGATCCCCGGCCTCGACAAGCCGATCTCCCGCGTCGTCATGGGTTCCATGATCTTCGGCATGCAGGACCTCCCCCTCACCTTCCACCTGCTTGACAACTTCGTCGAGATCGGCGGCAACTGCATCGACACTGCCTTCGTCTATGGCGGCGGCGAATCCGAGAAAGCGGTCGGCGCCTGGCTCAAGGCACGCGGCAACCGCAAGGAGATGGTCATCCTCTCCAAGGGCGGCCACACCCCCAACTGCAACCCCGAGGCGATCCGCCGGGAGCTCGCCACGTCGCTCGAACGGCTCGGCGTGGACCACGTCGATCTCTACATACTCCACCGCGACAACCTCGACCTGCCCGTGG
Source organism: Planctomycetota bacterium (assembly GCA_021413865.1). Lineage (GTDB taxonomy): Bacteria > Planctomycetota > Phycisphaerae > Phycisphaerales > Phycisphaeraceae > JAIOPN01. Next base: position 38,101 of record JAIOPN010000034.1, read on the forward strand.
GCGAACTGGTCGACGTGCTTTACGAGGCGCACAAGGCGGGCAAGGTCGGCGTGTTCGGCGGGTCGAACTGGACCACCGCACGCCTCGAGGCCGCCAACGAGTACGCGAAGAAGAAGGGCATCCCCGGCTTCGGCGCGAGCAGCCCGAACCTCTCGCTCGCCAAGTGGAACGCCCCCTCCTGGGCCGGCTGCATCAGCGCCTCGGACGCCGAGTCGCTCGCCTGGTACAAGCGGACGCAGATGCCGCTTTTCTCCTGGTCCAGTCAGGCCGGCGGGCTTTTCGCCGGGCGGCTCCGCCCCGAGGAAAAATTCCACCCCGACTGGTTCGTGCGAGGCAACGTCAACACCTGGGTCAACGACGACAACATGAAACGATTCGAGCGCGCCAAGGAGTTGGGCAAGAAGAAGGGCGTCTCCGCCACGCAGATCGCGATGGCGTACGTCATCAGCCAGCCCTTCCCGACCTTCGCCCTCATCGGCCCGCGCACGATCGAGGAGGCGAGGACGTCGATCATGGGCGTGAACCTCAAGCTGACGGCGGATGAATTGAAGTGGTTGAATCTGGAGGCGTGAGCCACATGAAATACTGGGCGCTGCAAGCTTCGATGTTGTCGCCCTGCAACCTGCTTATTTCAATCGCGCCCCGCGCCCGCCCGAGATCGGTACGAGTTCGCAACGGCTGATGCGGAAATCTCCTTGACGACGATCCGTGACGATGCCAAGGCATAGTGTTTTTCGTGCGGGCCAACTCACCATTGGGTTAGTTGACAACTGCTTCCAAGTGCCACGCCAATCAAGGATGGTGTTGTCGCCTCCCAGCAGCCTGATACCGCCGTTCCGCACCTGGTAGGTCAGCGTGACGGCTTTGCCCGGGGGCAGCACGATGCCGCTCTTATGCGTCGAATTGGTGGCCTTCCAACCATCGACGTTTTCCATTCCTGAACCGCCAAACTGGCCGACATACACCTGCACTGATGTGTCGCCGGTGATCAGCCTCACGTTCAGGTATCCCTCGCCCTTGATCCGTTCGGCAACGACGATCAGGTCATACTCCGGCGGGGGTTGATATGGCAGTTCGAGCGTGCCGCCGTCGCTGACAAGGCTGCCCGCGTCGAGTTTCCAAGTTCCGCCTGTGGGAAGTTGGATAAGGCTCAACAGGTCGATGGCAGCCGCCTCCGGGCCCGAGGTAATGGCCAATTCGTCCAAACGTTGTTCGACGCGGGCCTTGGCAAGGCCAGTCAACTCCGGCGCGGCTTTGCGGTACCAGTACGCGGATCGCGTCTGGATCGCCCGTTTGAACGCGGGCGGTTCTTTCCCGGTGATGTCCCACCATGCGTCGCCCACCATGGCTTGTTGAATCGCATCCTTGGGAGCGGCCATGTCCTTTTCGGACGCCTGCTTCAACGCCGTATCACCACCCTGGGCCAGCAGGGGCAGACCTTTCTGCCAGTCACCCTTGACCAAACAATAGAACCTGCCCATGGTGAGGTTGGCGGCGGGGTCAAGCGGGTCCTCCTGTAGCCGCGTTCTCGCTGATTGTGCCGCAGAGTAGGAACGCTGGATCATGACGAGGTCTTTCACGCGGACCGCGGCTCGTTGTTGCAGACCGGCGTCTTTCGAGCTGCTGGCTAGCGTTACATCCCGTTGCGCCAAGCGCTGGGCGACCTCGTACTGGTCTTCGGCCAGTGCCTGATCGATCACAAGGTTGATCGCCGAATCGAGACGCTTGATCTGAGCCAGATGATCGGCGGATTGCGAGGTCGCCTTTCCAACCATTTTTAGCAACGAATCCGCTTTCGATGCTAGGGTGTCGATCTGGTAACCCTGGCCCATCTGGTCGATGGTGCGCAGGACGAGTTCGACATCACCGGCGGCTACGGCCATGTCCCTCGCCGTTACCCAGAGTGCATAGCGGCCAACGGCATCTTCCGGAGTATCGGTGCCGGCCTGCAGGAGTTTGGCCGCCAATTCGCCCTTCTCTTCGGGGGTCTTGGCCTTGTCGATACTCGTTTTATATATCCCGGCTACGGCCGCCTGTGCTTTGATGAGCACAGCGGCCTCTGGAGCGGACGTTTTCTGGGCCGGTTGCGTCGCGGTCTGCGCGAACACAGCCACGGCCATCGACAGCGGCAGCACGATGGCCAGGGGCAGCCAGCAATTGCTGCGGGGGCATCTCATGGCTGTGGTGTGCGTGAGCATGCGTCGAGCCCGTCACCTACGGCGGAATGGTCGCTTGGAGCAACACGGAAGCGAGTATCAGACTATCGCTGTGTGGGGAGAGATCAAGCCATCACCCGGGCGGCGCGACCGCCGCCGCCTTCGACATATGCGCCGCCAGGACGAGCAGCCAGTACGCCAGCGGGGCGACGACGATCGGGGAGTCAATGATGTCGAGCAGGCCGCCGAAGCCGGGGACGGCGCTGCCGGAGTCCTTGATGCCCGCGTCGCGCTTGAACATGCTGGCGATGAGGTCGCCGAACTGCCCCAGCGCCCCCATCGCGGCCCCGGAGAGGAACGCGGCCCAGAGCGGGAAGATCAGTTGCACGGCCGCGCGCGGGCTGTCCTTGTCGAGCCCGCGCACCTCGACGCCGAGGTGGTTCCCCAGCGCCGCCAGCCCCGTCGCGACAACGGCCGATAGCAGCACGCCGCCGAAGAGGCCTTCCCACGTCTTGCCCGGGCTGAGCCAGGGGATGAGCTTGTGCCGGCCGATCGCCCGGCCGGTGAAGTAGGCGCCGATGTCGCAGCACTTGACGATCAGGAGGATGGCGGCGACGACCCAGGCGTCGTGCCACCGGCGGATCGCCACGTAAAACCCCGGCAGGATCCCCATGTACACGAACGAGAACATCGTGATGCCCGCGGTCATCACCGCCCCCTTGGGGTCGCGCTTGAGCCAGTTGTTTTTCACGATCGCCAGCAGGAAGAGCACCGACATCAGCGTCGCCACGATGGCGGTGGTCGCCTGCGAATTGATCTTGAGCGGGATGATGTAGATCAACACGCACCCGGTGACGCCGCTGAGTGCGACGATGAAGGGGTCGGCGTCCATGCCCTTGGCGCGCATGATGGCGCACATCTCCCGCGCGGTCAGTACGATCAGCACAATGAAGACCGCCAGCATGAGCAGCCCGGCGGGGAGGTAGGGCTTGCCCATGAAGAACCGCTGCGCCCACGTGCCGGTGAGGTCCACAAGGCCCAGCGAGTTATCGAGGAACAGGATCAACACCAGCGCGGCGAGCATCAGCGGGCCGAAGATCAGGCGGTACCGGAGCATCGGGCGGCATGGTAGCAGGTGGGGCGCGGGATGCGACGTGTCAGCAGGAAGGGCTTGCGCGTTTGCCCCGTGCGCCCGTGATGCCGTATCGTGTGCGGCGTGCCATCACACAACCACTCCGAAAATGTGCGACGCCATCGTGCGTCGCTGGGCCGCCTCATCATCATCGCGGGGCTGCTCCTGCTGGCGCTGACGCCCGGGGCGAAGGCCCTCACGGCCGCGGGCGACGCCAACGATCTCTGGGTCGTGCAGCCCAACGCGGAGCGGGCCATCACGCTGCTCCACCGGTTGTGGAACGACGATCCAAGCCGGGTTGAGGCGGTGGCGTCGCTGGAAGGCCGGTTGTCGCCCAACGGCCTGGCGGCGGCGGGGGGCAGGGCGTGGCTGGTGTACGACAACATGAGCGTGCAGTCGATCACCACGGTGACGGTGACGGACGCGAGGCTGCCGAGGTACGACCAGCCGACCATGGAAGCGCCGCTGCCGCGCGTCGCGGCCGTGCTGGCGTTCACGGCGACGAAAGACGGGCCCTGGGCGCTGGTACGCATCGAAGATGCGGCAACGCTGCTCCAGGTCGATGCGACGCAGCCCAGCGATACGCAACCCGCCAGCCAACCCGTCACCACTCAGGCCGCCGCCACGCTCCCCGCCGCCACGCAGCCCGTGCGGGAGTTGCGGCTGCTGCGACTTGACCGTGGGCGTTGGGCCCCGGTGCCGTTGCCCGCCGACTGGCCCATCGATGGCCGTATGTTCCTTGTCGTCGCCGATCCCGATGACGCCGTGCCCTGCCTGCTGCGCGTGGACACGGGGGAGGAGGGCGACGTGCTGCGCATCGAAGAGATGCGTGACAAGCAGTGGACCACGCGCCGGGTGAAACTGGACGGCACGATTGATTCGCCCGTCATCGCTGTCGGAGGACAGTTGCTCTTTGCCCGCTCCGGTGTCACGGATCAGAAATTGGACGTGGAACTACTGGCCGTACGCGGAGAGGGGACGCTCAGCCTCGGGCGGGCGTCGCTGCCGGACGCGGCGGGGAAGGCCTGGACGCTCGTCGCCAGCGGGGAAACCGCGGCGGTGATCTCGGGCGATGGCGCTGACAGCATGCAGTGGGTCCGGCTGGACCTCAGCGGCAGGCCCGCGGAGCCGGCGGGGAAGCTGGCCGTCGCCTCGCCACGCGTTGGCGTGGATGCCCTGCGCGTCTCCATCCAGATGATCATGCTCGCCGTCGCGCTGCTCATCATGTTCGTGGTCTGGCGCCGTGACGGCGGCATCGTGGTGGTCAAGATGCCCGCGGGCTACGTCGAGGCGGACGTGTTCCGCAGGCTCTTCGCCGCGGTCATCGACCTCATCCCCTGCGTCCTGGCGGTCTGGTTTTTTCTGCGCGTCCCGCTCGACGACGTCGCCGCGCACTGGCCGGGCACGCCCGTTGAGCTGAAGCTCCAGTTGCCCGGGTTGGTGATTATCCTTCTCTACGCGATCCACACGTTCTTCAGCGAGCTGTTTACGGCGACCACGCTGGGCAAGCGGGCGGTCGGCCTGCGCGTGGCGAGCATCGACGGCACCCCGCCCAACGTCTGGCAGGTCGCCGGGCGGTGTGCTCTCAAGGTGTTCGAGTTTGTCGCCTGGCCGCTGCTGATCCTGCCCTTGTTCCGGCCTTACGGTCAGCGGCTGGGCGATTCGGTCGCCCGCACCGTGGTCGTCATGCCCCGCCAGGAAGAGGACCACAGCCGGGACTCGTGACGCGCCCGGGCGCACCCACCATGGCCGACGACACCCCGTCAACCCACCCGGACACGCCTCGCGCGGTGGTGCTGCTCTCCGGAGGCCTCGACAGCGCGACCACGCTCGCCATCGCGCGTGGCGAGGGGTTCGAGTGCCACGCCATGTCGTTCGACTACGGCCAGCGCCACCGTGTGGAGCTCGACGCCGCGCGCCGCGTGGCCGAGAGCCTGGGCGTCGCCTCGCACCGCTGGGTCAGCATCGACCTGCGGGCCTTCGGCGGCTCCGCCCTCACCGACCGCATCGACGTGCCCAAGGACCGCGACGAATCGGCGATGACGCACGGCATCCCGGTCACCTACGTCCCGGCACGCAACACCATCTTCCTCGCTTATGCCCTGGCGCTGGCGGAGGTGATCGGCTCGGGCGACATCTTCATCGGCGTCAACGCGGTCGATTACTCGGGCTACCCCGATTGCCGGCCCGAATACGTGGCCGCATTCGAGCGTACGGCGAACCTGGCGACCCGCGCCGGCGTCGAAGGGAAACGCCTGCGCATCCACACCCCGCTGATCCAGTGGCCCAAGACCCGCATCATCGAAACGGGCCTGCGCCTGGGCGTGGATTTCGCGCTGACGCACAGTTGTTACGACCCGCAGCCCGCGGGCAAGGATGTGTGGCGTGCCTGCGGCCGGTGTGACTCGTGCCTGATCCGCAAACAGGCGTTCGAGCAACTGGGGATGCGCGACCCGGCGCTGACGCGGTGAGCGTTCACGGGGCCTCGTGGACGTCGTCGGGGGTCCCGGTGCCGGGGTCTTTCTCGGGTTCGATCGTCGCTTTGATCGTGAACTTCCCGCCCGCCGGGACTTTGTCGGCGATCGACACGCGGAAGATCTTCACCTGGTCCAGGCTGGAAAACGCCAGGTAGAAGGGGGACGAGGCGATCTCGGTTCCGCCCTCGTCGTACACCGTCAAAAGGAAGTGGGGCGTGACCGGGCCATCGGCGGCCTTGTTGACCATCTCGCCCACGCACTCGAAGCCGCCGTCCTCGGCCGGTACGAATTGCACGTCGTCGAAATAAAAACTCGCCCCGGCGTGGCGTGCACCGGCCTGTGGCGGTTTGACGCTCGGGGGCAGCGGCGCGGGCTTGGGGTCGAGGTCAAGGGTGTTGCGCCCGGTGCTTTCGCCGGCCGTCTTTTTGCCCTGGTCACGCGGCGCATCGGGTTGATTGCCGGTCATGCCTGTTTCGCCGCCCTCGCCCGATTCGTTGCGCAGGGCGCGTTCCAGCGTGCGCGTCACCTTCTCCACCGAGCCCGGCGTGCGAAGACGGTCACGCAACTGGGGCAGCACGTCCTGCACGGCCTTGCGCAGCTGGTTCTGCCGCCCCTTGAGCTGCTGCAATTCCTGCTCGAGCCGCTGCACCTTCTGCTGCATGGCGGCGAACTCCTCGGCGGAGGGGTGCGTCGCGGCGAACGCGGGGGTGATCAACAGCAGCGTCGCGGTCAGCGCGGAGAGAAAACGGGTCATGCTCATGCTCCTGGGCGTAGTCATACAGTGTAGGTGTCCGGTGCCGGCCTTGGCGACTCGCACGGCGCGGCGGTCTGTTGCACAATGCCGCCATGAAAGTGACCTTCGACGACATCCTCGCGGCCGCCGAGCGCCTCCGCGGCGGGGTGTATGAATCGCCCTGCCCCCCCTCGGAACCGCTGTCTCTGGCGACGGGTTGCAAGGTGTGGTGCAAGCTCGATTACCTGCAACGGACAGGCAGCTTCAAGGAACGCGGGGCGCGCAACGCGCTGCTCCTGCTCTCGCAGGCCGAGCGAGGGCGCGGCGTGGTCGCGGCGTCGGCGGGGAACCACGCGTTGGGTTTGGCGTACCACGGCAAACTGCTGGGCGTTCCTGTCACGGTGGTGATGCCCCGGTTCGCGCCGCTGACCAAGGTGAGCAACTGCCAGCAGCTCGGGGCGCGGGTGATCCTGGCGGGGGACGACCTGGACGCGGCACGCGCGGAGGCGGCCAAGCTGGTCGAGAGCGAGGGGCTGCGCTACATCCACGGCTTCAACGACCCGGAGGTGATCGCGGGGCAGGGGACGCTCGGCTTGGAGATCGTGGCGCAGGTGCCGGACCTGGAGGCGGTGCTCGTGCCGGTCGGGGGCGCTGGGTTGATCGCGGGGGTGGCGCTGGCGGTAAAGACGCTGCGGCCGGGTGTGAAGGTGATCGGCGTGGAGCCGTCACACGCGGCTAGCCTGACGGCGGCGCTGAAGGCGGGCCGCCCGGTCCCCGTCCCGGTGACGCCGACGCTCGCGGACGGCTTGGCGGTATCACAGGTCGGCGCGAACGCCTTCGAGATCGCGCGGCAATACGTCGATCGCGTGGTGGTGGTGAGCGAACGATCGCTGGCGCTGGCGGTGCTGCGGCTGGCGGAGTTGGAGAAGAGCGTGGTGGAGGGGGCCGGCGCGGCCTCGCTGGCGGCGCTCCTGGAGGGATTGGCGCCGGAACTCAAGGGTAAACGCGTCGTGCTGCCGTTGTGCGGGGGCAACATCGACACGCCGGTGCTCGGCCGGATCATCGAGCGCGGCCTGGCGGCGGACGGCCGGCTCTGCCGGTTCGTGGCCCGCATCAGCGACCGGCCGGGCGGGCTGGCGGGCTTCGCGACGGTCATCGCGCAGGAGGGGGCGAGCATCCGCGACATCGAACACGACCGCACCTTCTCCGGCGAGGACCTGGCGAGCGTGAACGTCTATTGCGTCGTGGAGACGCGCGACTTCGAGCACGCGCAGCGGCTGCGCGAACGACTAACGGCACAGGGCTACCGGATCAACGTCCCGCCCTCGCTCGCGACGGCGGGTGAGGTGTAGGCAAATTAGCCGTCGGGCGATCCCGACGGCTAACAAAACCAATCATCGCCTACAATCGCACACATGGAATTACCGATCGCCAAGCAGAGCTACCTGCCGACCGCCGACGCGCTGGTGCGCGCGATCAAGCGGTCGGCCACGATCCTGGCGAGGACGTTGACGGAAGAGGTGGCGCTCGACAGCGCGACGGTCTTTGCCGACCCCGGCCGCGCCGGCGTGAGCCTGGCGGCGCTTGCGATGGACGTGCGCATCCCCGAGGGGGCAACGGCCGAGTCGGCGGTGGGCGAGGTGATGGAGGCCTTCACGCGGGTCGGTGTCGAGTGTCAATCATTGGATTCGGCGGACCACGAATGGCCCGCGGGCATGGCGGCGGCGCTGGAGCCGCGCGGGTATCACCCGGTGACACACAGCGTGTACCTGCTGGATCAATACAAACCGCCGACGCGGACGAACGACCAGATACAGATCATCCCCGCGCGGTCGATGTATCCGGCGCTGCGGGAGCACCTGGCGGTGCAGGCGCGGGCGGAATACGGCGCTGATGATGTAACGACTCCGCGTTACGTGCAGGCGTTCATCGATTATCTGGACGAGTCGCGGCTGGACCTTTTCGTCGGCCGGCTGGAGGGGAAGATCGTCGGTTCGATCGGCGTGGTGACGCTGGGGAACATGGGCGTCATCTACCCGGCGTTCACCGACCCGGCCGCGCGGGGCAAGGGCGTGGCGGGGACGCTGGCGCACTACCTGATGGACCATTGCAGCCGGGCGCAGTTCGAGCGTGTGCTGCTGGACCGCGTGGCGGGCTGCCCGGCGATCCCGTTCTATGAATCACTGGGGTTCAAGCCGATCGCGTCGTATGTGCGGTACGACCGCGCGGGCGGGCACTAGGTCTCCTTCCTCCTTCCCTCACGCACACTCACCATGAGCCAAACCGAGAGCCACGACGCCCGTGTGAACCAGACCGCGACGCATCGCCCGTCGTATCGGGATCGCGAGATCGGCTTGTGGCTGGGCTACGCCCTGCTGCTGCCCGCCGGCGGGGGGCTGGTGCTGAGCCTGTTCCTGTGGTGGGCGAAGTCCTTCGTGGGACGCGTTCCCGGCTGTAATCCGGGGGTGGTGTTCGACTGCACTCACGCGCTGACGGGCAAGTGGTCGCAATGGCTCGGGGTGCCGGTCGGGCTGATCGGCGCGATTGTTTACGGGGTGATTTTCGCCGCTGTGCTCTGCCTGCCGTCGCCGGCGGAGCGGAGTCGGCGGGCGGCGTGGTGCGTCCTGGCGGTGGCCTCGGCGGCCGCGGTCGGGGCCGGCGCGTGGTTCACCTACCTGCAACTGGTCGTGATGCACGCGATCTGCCCCTACTGCATCGCGACGCACGCGTGCGGCCTGATCGTCCTCCTGATCGTGGCGGCGCGGGCGCCGCTGAGGCACTGGGATGTTCTGGGTGTCACGGCGGCGGCGTTCCTATCCACGGTGGCGCTCATCGGCGGTCAGGCGTTATACGTCGCGCCGTCGGACGTGCTGCCCGAGCGGCTCAACACCGAGGCAGGCATCGAGGGCGACACCGGGCCCGGCCCGCAACGCGTCCTGACGCTTTTCGACGGCAGCGTGATGATTAGACCCCACGAGTGGCTGGTGCAGGGGTCACCCGATGCGCCCAAACTGGTGGTGGAGATGTTCGATTACACATGCCCCTCCTGCCGAGCGACATACGCGATGCTCATGCAGGCGCGCACGCGGTACGGCGGGCAGGTGGCGGTCGTGTCGGTGGTTGTCCCGCTCGAGCCCGCCTGCAACCCGCAGATCCACGTCGTGGACCGGCGGTTCATCGGTGCGTGTGAGCTGGCGAAGCTCTCGCTGGCCGTCGGGCATGCGGACCACGACGCTTGGATGAAGTTTCACCACTGGATGTTCGACGCGGACCGCGCCCGCACCCCGCCGGAGGCGAAGGCCAGGGCCGTGGAACTGCTGGGCTCCGATCGGCTGGAGAAGGCCCTGCGGGACCCGTGGGTCGAGCAGCAGCTCAAACGGCACATCGAACTGTTCGAGAAAGCCGGCGGCCGCGGGGTGCCCATCACGCTCTGGGGGCCGAAAGTGCGGTCGGACCTGCTGCAAAAGATGGAATTCGAGCTCGGGCTCACGCCGGTCGGGCCGACGGCGTCTGTCTTACGGCCAGCAACGCGGCCATCCGCCCCGTGACGCCCCTGTCGCGGCGGTGGCTGAAGAAATCATCCGCATCGCGGAAGGAGCAGAGGTCGGTGCGGTCGATACGGCCCCCGTCGATGCCCGCGGCGAACAGTTGCCGCGTGACGGCGAGCGCCAGGTCGACGTGCGGCCTGCGCCCGGGTGAATCGAGCACGGCGGGAGAGAGGCCGCTGCGGTGGAAGGCCTCCGCGACCTCGGGGCCGACCTCGAAATGTTCGGCGCCGATGCACGGGCCGACCGCGGCGATGATCTGTCGCGGTGACACCCCCATATCCTGCCGGAAGTGTGCGAGGGTAGATCTCAGCACCCCCGCGACGACGCCGCGCCACCCGGCGTGAACCGCCGCGACGCAGCGCCCCGTTTCATCCGCCAACAAGATCGGCACGCAGTCGGCAACGCGGATCGAGAGCACGACACCGGGAGTGCACGTGATCTGTGCATCGGCATTGGGGTGATGGTCATGGTTGGCGTCGGTGACGGTGATGCAATCGGAGCCGTGGACCTGGTGGACCCACGCGTGGCGGTGCGATGGGCAGCCCATCGCGGCGAGGACACGGCGGTAATTGGCCTCGATGTGTTCGGGGGTGTCGGTGGCACCGCTCGGAACGGTTTTTTGCCCGGGGTCGAGGCCGCAGGAGAGGCCGAGATTGAGGCTGTCAAACGGAGGGGCGCTAACGCCCCCGTGCCGGGTCGTGAACGCGTGGGGCATGTCGATCCGCGTAAGCAACGGCGAGCGATAGATCACCAAGCCTTCATCAGATACAACGCGTTCGAGCATGTCGCCTCGATAACTCAGCCGCGGGACGGCTTCGGGGGTGTGGAAAACATGTTGATAGGTCTGATTCCACTTGACGCAGGGGGGCGAAGATGATCCAGCGCGCGGGGTACGCGAGTGCCGCACCGCGGATTACGGCTGCGGAAACATAGCCGTTAGTGGTTTTGGCGTGAGGTCTTACGTTGTCTAAGCATGCAATTGATATGGGATTGCTCTCCTATCAAGGGCCCGCTCGGGGATTGGCTTTATCTGGGGCTCGCGGCGTACCGTGTTGTGGAAAAGCAGGTTTGGGGCGGCGTCCGCTAACCTTTGCCTAATGCTGTCTTTAGGTTCGGACGGCGAACGCGGGCTTAGTGGATGAACCGCATGTCGGCGAAGTTTGGGATGATGTAGCGGCTGTCGAAACTCAGACCGAACGGCGCGGGGAAGTAAACAAAAAAAGCGCGGCCCATCATGAGCTTGCGCGGCACGACGCCCCAGTGTTGCTTGTTGCCCGCCAGCATTCGCGCCTCGATCCAGGGATCGATTGTGGTCCAGTACCTGCCGTCCTGGCTCCTGGGGCTGTTGTCGCCCAGGCAGAAGAACTGATCGGCTTCGAGTTGAATCGGCTCGCCCTCGGCAACGACGTGTTCGGTTCTGTCGGGGTCGCGTTCGATGGACTTGATCAGCACCCCGGTGGCAGGCTTGCCTCCGCCGCCGCCTTCGGGGTTCTCGTAGGTGCCCGAGATGTAGTAGATGTCGCGGTCCAACTCGACCTCGTGCATGGTGACAGGCGAGCCGGCGACCCGGATGCCGACGTCGGGCATCCATCCCGAGCGCAGCGGCAGGCGTTCCTTCGCCAGCTCGATGGAGGTGATGTCGAACGGGTGCGCCAGCACGCGTTGGCCGTCCACCCACAGGCTCAGTTCCTGATCGACGAACCAGAGCTCGACGCGGCGGGTGTCGCCCTGTCGGAACGGGGCGACGTGGCCCTCAGCGATCACGTGGGGCGTGGCCTTGCCGTCGATCTGGCTTGAGAGCGTGGCGGTGCCGTCGGCCTCGATGCGGGCGATGAGGCGGTGCGGCGGTGCGTTTGGCGGGGTGTCGTCCAGGCGGGCGGAAGTGTGCAACTCAACCGACAGGCCGTCCCGGCTGGGTTGGAACGATGCGGCGACGCGGATGTCCTCGATCGGTTCGGGGTGCCCGGGAGTCTGCGCCTGGTTGTAGGCGTACCAGACGGGGCGACCACCGCCCAGGCGCGAGAAATCGAACAGGACCTCGCCCGGCTCGGACGAGGGGTAGCTGTAGCTGGATTTGCCCTCGATGTCCCAGCCCTCGCCCCTGGCCGCCACCCACGGGGTTACCCACGGATACTGGCCGCGCTCGGGCCTGTCATGCCCGAGGTCCAGCGGGACGTACGACGAGTGGTAGATCGGCTGCCATACATCGCGCTGCACCTTTTCGCGGTCGGTCTTGCGGGCGATCTGCCACTGGCGCCCCGCGGGCCTGGCGTAGATGTTGCCGTCGATGATCCAGACGCTGTCGCCCGGGAGGCCGATCAGGCGTTTGATGAAGTTGGTGCTCGGACCGGGCGAGCCGTCGGAGTTACGGCCCTGCGGGTTCTTGAAGACGACGACGTCCCAGCGCTGGGGCTCGCTGAGGCTGTAGATGTACTTGTGTACGAGGATGCGGTCGCCGGAACTGATGCGGGTGCCGGCGGGGACCTTCACCGGGTTGTTGCACATCGGGCAGATGACGGTGGTCTTTTGCGTGAGGTAGGGGCGGACCAGCGCCCGGCGGTGGGCCTGGTCGTAGTCCACGTGTTGGCGGGGGTCGGGGTCGAAGCTGAAGCGGTAGCCGCACTGGTCGCAGCGGGCGACGACGTGCTCGCCCAGGAGCGTCGGCGCCATCGAGCCCGTGGGGATCACGAACGCCTCAACCACATAGGCGCGGAAGACGAACGCCAACACGAACGCGATGATGATCGACTCGAACGTTTCCTTGATGGTCTCGTCGGTGGGCTTTTCGGCCGGCGGCGTCGCGGGGGGTGTGGCGGTGTCGTTCACGTCTGGCTCTCGGTGGCGTGGGAGGAACGCTGATTCTACTCATTCGATCCGTGGGCGTCGGCCGACTTGCCTCGCCGCGCCGCAACCGCTACAAATGCCGCCTGTCGCGGGGTTGCCTCCTCGCTATTTCGCACACGGCCGACAGGCCCACAGACGCACAAATATGCTCCCCCAATTCATTGTCAGCGTCATCACAATTCTCGTCGTCATACACGTCATCCTGCTGAGCTGCTCGTACCTCATCTTCCTGGAGCGCAAGGTCGCCGCCTGGACGCAGGACCGCATCGGCCCCAACCGCACCAACTTCTCCTTCGGCCTGCTCCCGTTCAAGGGCAAGCACTTCGGCCTGGGCCAGGCGCTGGCGGACGGCATCAAGCTCTTCTTCAAAGAGGACTACACCCCGCCGCAGGTGGACAGGGTTCTCTTCATCCTCGCCCCCATCATCGTCGTCATCCCCGCGCTGCTGAGCTGGGCGGTCATCCCGTGGGGCGGTTACTACCTGTTTGACCAGGCCTTCACGGTGCCGGCGTGGCTCCCGCTGCTGGGCGGTGTCGTCGTCAGTCCGACGATCGTTAACGTCACCGCCGCGCCGATCAACATCGGCGTCGTTTATATCCTGGCCATCGGCTCGACGGCGGTGTACGGCGTGGTCGTCGGCGGGTACGCCTCCAACAACAAGTACTCCTTCCTCGGCGGCCTCCGCGCCACCGCCCAGATGCTCAGCTACGAAATCCCCATGGCGCTCTGCGTCCTGGTCGTGATCCTCACCAGCCACGGCGCCCTGGGCGCCGACCAGTTCGTCCACCAGCAGGCCAACGGCGTGTGGAACATCTTCTACCAGCCGCTGCTGGCGATCATCTTCTTCGCCTGCGTGCTGGCGGAGTGCAACCGCGCCCCGTTCGACCTGGCCGAGGCCGAGCAGGAGCTCGTCGGCGGCTACCACACCGAATACTCCTCCATGAAGTGGGCGCTCTTCTTCCTGGGTGAATACATCCACATGATCACCGGCGCGGGGTTCTTCACACTCCTCTTCCTGGGCGGCTGGGACCTGCCGATTATCCAGGAGCCGCTCATCGGCGGCCTGGGCCTGGTGCTCCTCAAGTTCATCGTCTTCGCCTCCAAGATCCTCGTCCTGCTCTTTGTGATGATGTGGATCCGCTGGACGCTGCCTCGCTTCCGTTTCGACCAGCTCATGCGGCTGGCGTGGCGTGCGTTGATCCCGCTCGCGCTGCTCATCCTCCTCGCGTCCGGCTTCCTGGTGTTCAAGCAGCACGCGAAATGGTTCTCGCCCTGGCTCTACACGGCGGTGAACATCGGGGCGATCGTCCTCGCGGCGGTCATCGGCCCGTTCCTGCCCCAGGGCCCGCCGATGAACCGGAAGGTCGGCCTCGCGGGCTCGCGGTTCAGCCCGGTCGTCTGATCCGTCTACTCTCCCGCCGGGAGAAGGTGGCGGCGTCTTCACTGACGGGTGAGGGGATCGCAGGCCGCGTGTGTGGTGCGAGGTCACGACCAGAGCACGGCATGTCACAAACCACCGCCAATCCCCGCCGCGCCATCATCGGCTTTACCGCGATCGCGATCCTCCCGCTGTTCTTCCTCATTGATTCTGCCGTTGGCCTGGTGCGCGGTTGGCACATCACCTACGGGCAGGAGAAGGCGATCCTCGCCGGCATGGTTGGGCTGCTCGCGGCGGCCCTCCTGTTGTTCGTGACCCCGCGCGGGAAGCTATTTCTTGCGCAGCGCTGGCCGCATCTCTTTTGCTTGCTGGTCATTTTTCTGCTGGGTGTTGCGGGCCTGGAGTTCGCCGCCCGGCACATGCAGGCCGAGGAGGCGCCGTTCCATCTCCGCCAGCCATCACACACGTGGCTGTTCCGCCCGGACCCGGCCATCCTCCCCGGCCTCTCGCCCGAGTCTCGCTACACCACGAACCGTGACGGCGTGCGCGGGACCGACATGCCGCCGCGCGATCAGGCGATCCGCATCCTCTGCCTGGGCGGCAGCACGACCGAGTGTCTTTACCTCGACGATTCCAGGACGTGGACGCACCTGCTCGTGGGGGAGCTGAACGCCAGCCCATCGAAGAAGCCGGCCTGGGTCGGCAGCGCCGGGGCCAGCGGGATGACCTCCGAGGCGCACGTCGAGTTTATACGCACCTCCCGGCTCATGGACCAGATCGACGTGCTCGTCGTGATGATGGGTGTGAACGATCTCGCTAAATCCCTCGTGCCGGATAAGCCTGGAGAGGGTGGGGGAGGCGAGGTGCGGCGCCCCGAGTTGATCGGCCGGCCGCTCTGGCGTCAGTCCAAGGCCCTCATCGAGGCGGGCGTGATCGTCAAACGCCTCAGGCAGCGGATCACAGAAGGCTCAATCATTTACGAAGATGTCGGCGGCGAGAGCTACATCCAACGCCGCGCCCGTCGGCAGCAGGCGAAGCTGGTGGACGACGTCAGCGACCTCACGGGTCCCGGCTCGATGCTGGCGAAATACCCTGAGCGCATCGCCGCGATCATCGATGCCTGCAAGGCGCACAATGTGACAGTGTATTTCGTGACCCAGCCGGTTCTGTGGTCAGAGAACAGTCCGCCCGAGGCGCAGAAGCTATTCTGGTTCGGCTGGCGCGCCGATGGGAGTTACCTCAGCGTCAAGGCGTTGTGCGGGCTGATGGACCGCTACAACGCAGCCCTGCGTGAGACCTGCGCCGCGCGGGGCGTGGTGTGCATCGACCTCTCATCGATGAACGGCAAACAGGAATGCTTTTACGACGATTGCCACTTCACGGAGGCAGGGGCACGCCAGGTGGCGAAGCTGATCCCTCAGGGGATGCGGTGAATAAACCAGGAGCGAGCGAGTCCGGCTCGCTGGTCCATTATCATGCCGCCATGCTGACGGCAGCCATTGAGTCTCTTGCCCGTGCCTACTCATGCATCGCGCCCACCGGCCGAGGTGCGTTCCACGTCGCGCGGCTGGCACGCTGCTCCCGCCCACAGAACCGTTGGCGCGACACCTTCAACATCTCCACGCCCGTATCCCTCACGCTCGATCTGGACATCGCCACCTACCCCGACCTCTGCATGGCGTACGGCCTGTATGAGATCGACACGGCACGCCTCCTCCGCCGCCTCCTCCGCCCGGGGGATCACTTCGTGGATGCCGGCGCCAACGTCGGGTACTTCACCATGCTCGCCGCGCGGCGGGTCGGGCCGACAGGGAGGGTGGATGCCTTCGAGCCGCAGCCCGACAACCGTGCACGACTGCTCGCCCACCTCCAGCGAAACGGGCTGAGCGACAGCGTACGCGTCCACGCCCCGGCGCTGAGCGACCGCGAGGGCCAGGCGGTCATCCACGCGCCGGACGATCCGGGGCACAACCACGGCGAATCGTCGCTCTTCGTTTCGCCCGGGGTGAAGTCACGCGACACGGCCGTGCCGACGGCCCGCATGGATGCGGTGCTCGCCGGCGCTTCACCACGGCTGGTCAAGATGGATGTCGAGGGCGCGGAGCCTCTTGTCATCGCGGGGATGCGCGGGCTGCTGGCGGGGGACCGGCCGCCGATGATCGTGATGGAGCACAACGTGCCGAGCCTGGCCGCCGCGGGGTTCGCGCCCGACGAGGCGGTGCGGCGGTTGCTCGAACTCCAGCCGGGCTATCGCGTGTACCGGATCGGGGGATCGCTCCAGTTGATCAAACCGGAGCTCGCCACGCTGGCGGCCATGCCGCAGGTGAACCTGTTGTTCAGCGTCGAACCGTTGCGGTAGCATTTCTTGCCCCCCTCTCCCGAAGGGAGAGGGGACCGGAGTTGCGAAGCCGTCCCCGAACTTTTCACGTCACCCTCATAAGGAAGTCCGCCATGACCGCCACCGCAACCAAGCCCGCCGCGCCGCCCGTCGATGTCGTGCCGATGAGCGACGAGCAGAAGTTTCTTTTCGACATGAAGGGCTGGCTGCTCATCCCCGGCGTGCTGTCGGCGGACCAGTGCAAGGAGTTGCGCGAGTTCTTCCACGTGATGAAGAACACGCCCGAGAAACTCGCGCCCAAGGATCGGCACAGCTACGCCGGCCCCGCCTCCGCGCTGGTGGACCACCCGGTGGCCGCCGGCGTGCTGCGAGAAATCCTCGGCGGCGACACGAGTCCGAACGCGTGGGGCTTCCGCCTCGACGGGAGCTACCTGCAGTACCGGCACGAGGGCAACACGGGGATCGAGCCGCACGGCGGCGGGCCCGGCGCGGGGCCGATGTTCGCCTACCAGTGCAAGAATCAGCACATCTACAGCGGTCTGACGCGCGTGGTGTGGGAGCTTAATCCTGTAGAGAAGGGCGCGGGGGGGACGCTGCTGATGTCCGGCAGCCACAAGGCGAACTTCAACGTGCCCCCGTCGCACTACAAGCAGGACTCATGGCTTTTCGAGACCTACGACTGCCCCGAGGGATCGCTCCTGTTTTTCACTGAGAACCTCTGCCACTCAGGGGCGACATGGAAATCCAAGACCCCGCGCATCGCGGTGTTCAACTGCTACACGTCGTCGATGACGCAGTACCACAAGTCGCGGTGGGATGCGGAGACGATCGCGGACTGGCCCGCCAAGCGGCAATCGCTGGTGCGCGGCGTGTGGGCGGCGGACTTCAACACCAGCCCGACGGTCGCCAACGACTGGTACGGGCCGGATAACCGGGCCTATTGAAGTTCCATCCGGGCCCATCGCCGGCCGCGCACCCACACCAGCCTCCACTTGACGGGCAAGTCGCGCGGCCGAACAATACCGCCCTCACGAGGAACCATCGATGCCCATCGCCGACGAAGACCTCATTGTCATCACGCCCACCGCCATCAAGCGGTCGGAATCGACCTTCCTCCCCGAGGTCTTCATGGGCCTGGGGACGACTTTCAAGCACATGCTCGGCTCGGTCGCCAGGGGCAAACGCAACAAAGCGATGGAGTACCCCGAGGAACGCCGCGAGGACATCCCCGTCGAGGAAGGCGGTCTCTACAAGCCCAACTACCGCGGCGTCCACCGCCTGAACCGCGACGAGGACGGCCGGGTCAAGTGCGTCGCCTGTTTCATGTGCCAGACCGCCTGCCCGGCGCACTGCATCCACATCGAGGGGGCCGCCTCCCCGTGGGACGACCGCGAGAAATACCCGATCAAGTTCGACCTCGACGAGTTGCGCTGCATCTACTGCGGCATGTGCGAGGAGGCCTGCCCGGTGGACGCGATCGAGCTGACCCCCATCTACGACATCGTGGGCCTGACACGCCAGGAGATGATCTTCGACAAGGAGAAACTTCTGGCGGTGTACGACAAGACGATCGAAGCCAAACCGATGTAAGCCGTTATCAATTACTGTCTTCTCGGATCGCGTCTGCCGTGGGAAAAAACCTCTAGATTTTTCTTGATCGCCGCCGCCGCCTTTGGTATTGTTTTCCGGGTCTTAAAACACAGCTCTCTCTTCCCACCAGCACCGTTGCGTCACAGCGCGGTGCTGTTTTTCTTTGAATCCAAGCGGCCCGCACGCCGCGCGTCGCCCTGTCGTGCGTCGCGGCTATGATCTGCAAGCCCGCCGGGAGCGACGACGTGCCTGAGACCGACAGACCTCTCCGCTTTGCCTCCGCGCTCAGTGATGCGCCAGTCACGGAGGACGCGGTGCGCTCGGTCCTCGAGCCGCTGTGCAGCAAGCTGACCGACGGCGCGGACCTGGCCGTTGTTTTCGCCACGCCGCACCACGCCGCGGACCTGGAGGCGCAGACGCGACGGCTGATCGACACGCTGAATGTCCGCGTCCTCGTGGGCGTCACCGTGCAGGGCGTGATCGGTGTGGGCCAGGAGATCGAGGAGGGGCCCGGTCTGGCCGTGCTGGCGGGCAAACTCCCCGATGCAGTCATCCGGCCGTTCCGTTACGACGAGATCGACTGGCCCTCCGTGCTCGAGTCCCCGGAGGCGCTGCGCAAGACCATCCACCTGGGCGAGGATGGCCCCGAGATCAAGGCGATCGTTCTCCTGCCCGACCCGTTCAGCGCACCCATGGTCAAGCTACTGCCGGCGCTGAATGAGTGCTTCAAGGGCGTTCCCGTCGTCGGCGGCGTCGCCAGCGGGGCGCGGCAGCCGGGGGGGAACCGCCTGATCATCAACGGCGAGGCGACCCGCGGCGGGGCGATCGGCCTGGCGATCGGCGGCGGCGTGAACATCGACTGCACCGTCAGCCAGGGCTGCCGCTCCATCGGCAAGCCGATGGTCATCACCAAGGCCCAACGCCACGTCGTCCAGGAACTCGGTGGGCGCAATGCGCTGGGGGTGATCCAGGAGATGGCCGAGTCGCTCCAGGACGGCGACCGCGAATTGATCCGCCGTTCGGGCCTGCTGGTGGGGCGGGTGATCGACGAGTACAAGCCGCGCTTCGGCCGGGGTGATTTTCTCATCCGCGGCGTCGTCGGCATCGACCAGGACCAGGGCTACTTCGCCATCGGCGACCCGCAGACGCGCACGGGGCAGACCATCCAGTTCCACGTGCGTGACGCCCGTACCGCCGAGGAGGATTTCCAGTTGCTCCTCGAAGCGCAGAAGCTGCACGGACCGGCGGCGGGGGCGCTGCTCTTCTCCTGCAACGGCAGGGGGACACACCTCTTCGAGAGACCACACGCGGACGCGACGATGATCCGCGAGGCGCTGGGCGACATCCCGCTGGCCGGCTTCTTCGCCGGCGGCGAGATCGGCCCGGTCGGCGACCAGGCGTTTCTCCACGGCCACACCGCGAGCCTTATGGTCGTGCGGCCCGCCAACGCCTGACTATGATCCATTGATGGCCGAATACCGCGCCAAGCCTGGCATGGAAGACCGCCACGGCGAGATGACCGGGGCGATCTCCATCAACATGATCCTCTGCATGCTCCCGATCACGGTCTGGGGCGT
Source organism: Planctomycetota bacterium (assembly GCA_021413865.1). Lineage (GTDB taxonomy): Bacteria > Planctomycetota > Phycisphaerae > Phycisphaerales > Phycisphaeraceae > JAIOPN01. Next base: position 57,874 of record JAIOPN010000034.1, read on the forward strand.
CTTCATCGGCCCCTGGCTGCTGGGCCACGGCACGTGGACGGTGCTCATCATCGCCTTGGCGATGGCGATCGTGATGCCGGTCGCCTGCCTGCCGCTGAGCCGGTGGATTTGGGCGCACATCAGCGATTTCATGGACCGCGATGACATCTGATGGGCTTATGTTGTTCCCGCTGCGAGCGCGACGGACTTGCTGGGCCCTTGCTGCTGGATGTAGCGGCATTTGACGCGGATGTCGTTGGCCGCGAATGGGCCCTTTGCCTTCTCGTGAAACTCAATGGTCGGATGGTGTCCCGCGGGGACCATCCGGATGGACTCGCGGAAGTCCTGGTTTACCTCGGCCAGCCGGGCAAAGACCTTGTCCCGTAAGGCGTCCGTCTCCTCCGCCCCGGGAGCGCACGCCTCGGCAGCGAGTTCAAGGCAGACGGCGAGGCGCTTGCTCGTGTCGGGGCCTTCGGAGGTCACCAGCGCGAAGGCGTTGATGATGCGTGCGAGGTCGGGTGTGCCGTAGAGGATGCCCTCCACCTCACCCGGGGTAATCTTGCAGCCGTAGAAGGCGACCGAGAAGTCGCTACGGCCGTACATCAGAATCAAGGGCAGTTCCACGAGCGGAGTCGGCAGACGCGACACGTCCACGCCCTCCGCTTCAAGAAACGCCTTCGTCTCCCGGAATGTGATCGTGCGTCCCAGGTCGTGGATGTTGTACCTGATGCGCGGCGAAACGTTCGTAAGGCGACTGATCGTGAACAGCAGTTCGCCTTCCCCGCTGGTCTCGATGAGGTAGTCGAGCGGGTTGTATTGCAACACCGACGGGATCGCGTCGCCGAACCGGCCGTTGAGCCGGCGTCGCACGCCCGGGTTCTCGATCATGAGCCGGCGGACGGCGATGGTGAAGTCGTTTTCGGCGGCAATGTTGATCTCCAGGTCGGACGCACCGTAGTCGCCGTAGACGCCCCCGCGAAACGCTTTCATCAGGTAAGTGCGCATGTTCTCGCTGATCGCCTCTCCGCCAAAGAAGGCCGTGATGTGGAAGCCGGCCCAGTCGATGCCCGGGGCGTCCACCAGCATCTTCAAAAACGGCGGGTAGCCCGCGAGGACATATTGGTAGCCGGGCCCGAACGCCTTGAGCGTGTTGACGATCTTTCCGATGTCGGGGCCGGTCGATTTCAGGAGGCAGATATCAACCACCGCGTTGCTCACGCACATGCCCGTCGCCCAGGGGCCCAGGGCGAAAGCGTTGATGAACAGACGCGGCTTGTCCTTCAGGGTCGCGTGCATGGCGATCTGCAGCATGCGCGCGACATACCGTCGTTCCCCCGGGCCACGCACCCAGTTGTTCGGCGTGCCCGTCGAGCCGGAGGATTCGTCTATGACAGCGCCCTTCATCGGCAGGGTTCCGCCGACGCACCGCTGCTCGATGGAGTAGGCGAGGATGTAGTTCGCCTTATTCATCGGCGGGATCGCCGTGAAGTCGGGGGTCCAGCCACGCAGCGTGACGCGGGCCCCCGGGTTCTTGGCAAGGAAGTCGGCGTAGGCAGGGCAGTTCCGCTTCGCGCGCTCAAGGGCGTACCACGCCTTCCACAACCCGACCCGCTCCCAGACGTGCCCCATCCCGGGCAGGAACAGCAGACCGAACGCGAGTTCCCACCGCATCATCAGCCGGCGAATCCGGTCGGCCACAGTGAGGAACGCGAATATCAACAGGCGCTTCATCGACTCTCCTGTTTCAGGGGATGATCAGTTCATCGAGCAATAGACGCAGGGCACGCGGTGGCAGGTCGCTCTGTCCGAGGCGCACCAGCAGCCACAACGGGTGCCGGCGCTGCGTGCCGGCGAAGTGCTCCTCCATGTATTGGTGCGAACGGTGGTTGGTGATCACCGAGCCGAACGGGTGGAGATAGACGCCGTGCTTCGTCATGGTCAGCCAGAGGCGCGCGAGCGCACGCCCGGCGGTGATGCAGTCCGGCTGTTCCTGGAACTTGCCGCTGATCCACGCGACCGTGCGCGTGCCCCGCATGGAGCGCTTGTAAGACCACTTGCATAGTTGATGCAGCCCCGGGACCTGGAAGAGCCGGTTCTTCTCGAAGAAGAGCCGCATCAGCCAGCCAGGGAAGAGCATGGCGAACGCCGCCAGGCCGTCGCCGCGCTGCTGCGCATCCGCCAGTGAGTACCGCGCCCAGTGTCCGATCTCGCCACGCGTGGCGTCATCGCGCAGGTCATAGAACATCGTTTCCGCGTTGAGCCCGACCACCCACGCGACCTCCGCGGGATCGTTGGAGTGCTCGAATTGATGGCCGAACCGCTCGGCCACGCGGGACAACTCTTCCAGCAGCGCCGGGGGGACAGGGCGATCGTTGTAGGGGAGGCGCGAGGTGCGCCGCTGCCGGATCAGTTCGCGGTCGAGCGGCTCGGGTTCGGCTCGCACCATGAGTTCCAGGTCGGCGAATGGCGACGGCTGCCGCGCGGACGCATCGAGCGGGACGTTGAGGGGAGTGCCTCTGACCTCAAGCCCGAGCGGGGCGGCGGCGATAGACATCATCTCGAGGAGGATGCCCATCCCGGATGCCATGAATCGGCCCGCTCCGTCCTCGATCGGGAGCAGGCGGGCGGGGTCGTAAAACAGGACCGCACGCCGCTCATCGATGAGCTTGAACTTCCAATGTTGTGTGTTGTGTGGCGAGGGCGCCCACCGCGCGTACTCAAGAACCTCACGCCACGTTTGAAACTCCATGGACGGCTCCGTTCCGCGGTTGGGGCCATCCCCCCGTTTCACGTGGTCCTTACGGGATCGATCCGAAGGTCAGTCTGACAGAAATTCATGAAACGGGCTACTTTGAAGCGGGGGAGTGAAGTGTTTTCATCATGATCCGCTAACAGGGAGTTCGTATAAGCGGCACTCCCTGTGGGAGTATCGTTGCAATGAATCAATGTGCAATCGTTCGTGCCGTGTTCGTCGTGCTGACGGGAGCATTGTCATTGGCGGTCCATGCCGAGCCGACGCTCGTCAGCGAATGCGTGATCCCGGGTGACGCGGCCGATGCGACTGAAATCAGTCCGGGTGTTGCGCCGGGACCGAACGTCAATCGTCTCGGGCTGTTCAGCGACCTGTATTGGGACCCGGTCCGCAACGAGTATTACTCCATCGCCGACCGGGGGCCGGGCGGGGGCATGATCGGATTCGACACGCGGGTCCACAAAATCACCTTCACCCTCGATTCCGATACAGGAACGATCGCTCCGGGTTCGTTCGCCGTCGAGAAGAGCATCCGATTCACCGACCACGGCGTCACGCTCAACGGCTTTCGTCCCAATGACGACCCTGAGAATAAAAAAGAGACTGCCCTCGGCCGCTCATTCGACCCCGAAGGCTTCGTCGTCGGCCCGGCGGGCACCTTCTTCGTAAGCGACGAGTACGGGCCGGTGCTCAAAGAGTTCAACCGCGACGGGAAACTGCTCCGCACGTTCGTGACGCCGAAAAACATCCTGCCGATCGACGCGGAGGGCAACACCAACTACGTCGCGACGCGCGCCGAATCGGTCGTATCCGTACCCGGCCGTTTTGAGAAGGTTCCGGCGCTGAAAGCCGGGCGGCAGGACAACCGTGGGTTCGAGGGGTTGGCGATCAACCCCGCGGGCACCCGGCTCTACGCGATGCTGCAGGACCCGCTCGTCAACGAGTTCGGCCGGTCCGGGCGCAACGTGCGGATCGTCGAGTTCGACGTTGCCGCGGGGTCCGCCAAGCGGCAGTTTGTTTACCAGCTCGAAGACATCGCCGACATCAATCGGCGTATCCCCGATGAGCCGTCACGGTTCGCGGCCAAGAAGCAGGGGCGGAACATCGGCATCAGCGCTCTGACCACGATCAACGACCACGAGTTCCTCGTCCTTGAGCGAGATAACCACGGGCTCGGTGTCGATGGCGATACCGCGGGTAAAACAGTCGGCAGCAAACGCATCTACAAGATCGACATCACCGCCGCGACCGATGTTTCCGTCGTCGTGCTATCCAATACGACCAACGCACTCCCGCCGGGTGTCGTACCCGTGAGTAAGGCATTGTTTCTTGACATCCACGCGGCGCTCAGGGCGGCGGGCAAAATCATTCCAGAGAAGATCGAGGGGATGACGATCGGCCCCCGGCTAAACGACGGGTCGTACGTGTTGCTCCTGGGGACCGACAACGACTTCAGCGTCTCACAGGACGAGAGCAGCGCCCTCCAGCACGACGTCGGGACGAAGGGCTCATCCATCCCGCTGGGCGGCAAGTTCACCCGGCCTGGTGAAACGCTGATCCCGAGCTATTTCTATTCGTTCCGTGTGCCGGCGGGGGAGTTGGCCGATCTGCGTCGGTCCGTAGCGTCGGGCGCGGTGAATGGAAAGTGATCGTCTGGTCAATCGATCGTCTTCGCGAAGGCCATCCATTCCGTCGCCTGTTTCTGCCGCTCCGTGAAGCGGGCGCGGATGTGCGGGGGCATGGCGTAGTTGTAGCTGAAGGCGATCGAGGGCATGCCGGGGATCCGGAAGTCGGGCGAGGCGTTGTTGTAGTAGAGGTTGACGCGCCGCCGGCCGGAGGTGTTCGCCAGACCGGTGTGGAGCAGTGATTCGGTAAAGACGAGCACGTCGCCCGCCTTGCCGATCACGGGCACCGCACCGGGCAGGTCGAGGCCGGCACCCCATTTCGTATCGACCTGGATGTTCGCCTTGTGCGAGCCGGGGATGACCGTCATGCAACCGTCGTCGGGGCCGTTGTCGGTGAGGAAATAGACGGTGTTGACGCTGCGCGTGTGGATGCGTCCGTTGCGGAAACCGTAGTCGGCGGGGGGGAACCCGCTGTGCCACCCGCCAATGCCGACGCCCTTTCCCTTGGAGATCGACCAGGCATTGCCGAGCTGCGCGTTGGGGAGAAAGTCGTAGAGGTAGGGGCAGACGGTGGGGTAGTCGATGCAGCGGTCGAAGACGGGGCTCATGCGGAGCAGGCCGTTGAGACGGATCTGAGCGCCCTCGACCATCTTGGTCGGCAGGTCCGGCCGGCCGCCCCACGACGCGGGGTTCCAACGGTTGTCGTCGTGTTCGAGTTGTTCCTGGCGCGTCACCTCATCGAGCAGCGCCAGCCGATCGGCTTCGGCGATCGCGCCGCGCAGATGGAGGAAGCCCTGCACGTCGAAGAGGTAGCGGTCCTGGTCGCGGACGACGGGCTCGGTCAGCGCGGTGGGCGTGGCGATGGTCATGAGGGTTGGCCCTGCGAGAAGATGTGGGACGCGTCACATTGTAAGTGCTGCAGGGCTCTAAACGAAAACCGCGGACGGTTTTGCCGTCCGCGGTTTTCAGATTTCAGGATTTTATCGGAGAAGATTTACTTCTTCGCCGCGGCGTAGTTCTCGCCGACCTTGGCCCAGTTGACGACGTCCCACCAGGCGGTGATGTAGTCGGGGCGGCGGTTCTGGTACTTGAGGTAGTAGGCGTGCTCCCAGACGTCCAGGCCGAGGATCGGCTTGCCGCTGGTGCCCGCGACGCCGTCGCCCATCAGGGGGTTGTCCTGGTTGGCGGTCGAGGCGACGGCGAGTTTGCCGTTCTTGACCGAGAGCCACGCCCAGCCGGAGCCGAAGCGGGTGGCGCCGGCCTTGGCGAAGTCTTCCTTGAACTTGGCGAGGCCGCCGAGTTCGGACTGGATGGCCTGGGCGAGCGCGCCGGTGGGCTCGCCGCCGCCGCCCTTGCCCTTGGGCGCCATGATGGTCCAGAAGAGGGAGTGGTTGTAGTGGCCACCGCCGTTGTTGCGGACCGCGCCGCGGACGTCGTCGGGGACGGCTGTGAGGTTGGAGACGATTTCTTCGATGCTCTTGGACTCAAGGCTTGCCTTACCGGCAAGCGCGTTATTCAGGTTGGTCACATAGGCGTTGTGGTGCTTGCCGTGGTGAATCTGCATGGTCTGGGTGTCGATGACCGGTTCCAGAGCATCGAAGCCGTAGGGCAGCGTGGGGAGCGTAAAGGCCATGGGATATCCTCCTGTGGATGAGTTTTGGGGGTTTGCGAATGGGTTCCCCTGACGGAAGGCCATCGTAGAGATTCGGGGTGGAGGGGTCAACCTTCCGCCCGACTCTCACGTGCACATACCCTGGGCCAAGCCGCGGGGTTGGCGGGGATTGACGTATTGGACTAAACCGCTCCGCGGTGGGGAAGAGGTGGGTTGCGTAAGGCGGCGGCGCTGCGTGTGCGGGGCGTGGGGGCAGCGGCGGCAACCCGGCAATACATAAGACCTCCCCATCTATTCTGACGCGTTTTACGGCAATATTTACCCCCCCCATGGGCCGCGATTTGGTCTGGTGCGCGGCGTGCGCCGGTGAGACGATCACGGCATCCCCGTGTGTCGGTTTCTCTCACCCAAAGGAGCGCGTCATGACCCCACTCAGGCAGCGGATGATCGAGGAGATGGAACTGCGGAACTTCGCGCCCAGGACGGTCGCGCTGTACGTGGAGAACGCCGCCAGATTCGCCAAGCACTTCGGCAAGAGCCCGGAGCTGCTCGGGGAGGAACACGTGCGGCAATACCTGGTCTATCTGGTGGAAGAGAGGAAGCTGGCCTGGGGCACCTACAACCAGGCACTGGCGGCCCTGCGTTATTTGTACCGCTGGGTGCTCAAGCGCGGCGACGTTGTCCGGGACATCCGCGGCCCGCGCCGCGTGCGGCGCCTGCCGGTGGTCCTCAGCCCCGATGAGGTCCGCCGTTTCTTCGCCGGGGTGGGCTCGTACAAGCACCGGATGATCCTGATGACCGCCTACTCCGCCGGGCTGCGGGTCTCCGAGGCGACCCATCTCCGGGTCACGGACATCGACAGCGAGCGGATGGTGATCCGCGTGTGCCAGGGCAAGCGGAACAAGGACCGCTACACGGTCCTCTCGCCCGTGCTGTGGGAGATGCTGCGCCACTACTGCTGGGCCGCCCGACCCGTGAGCTTTCTGTTTCCGGGCCGCTCGCCGCAACAGCCCGTGAGCGCCAGCCAGGTGCAGCGTGCGTGCAAAGTGGCCCAGGCGGCGGCGGGGATCGACAAGGAGGTCTCGCCGCACACGCTGCGCCACAGCTTCGCCACGCACCTGCTGGAGGCGGGCACCGACCTGCGCGTGATCCAGGCCCTGCTGGGCCACTCCAGCCCGCAGACCACCGCCCTGTACACCCGCGTCTCCACCAAGTTGATCGGCGGCACCCCAAGCCCGCTGGACCTGCTGAGCCGGTCATCGAATGGTCAGTCCCAAGGCCGGGGGTGATCCACGGACCGGCTCTGGAGGTCGCGGATATTTTTCGGCAACACGCACGGCCGTACCTGACCCGGCACGGTGCATCACCCCAGCAGCGGCGGGTGATCCGTGATATCCAGGCCTGCCGCACCGCGGCGCTGGGCGGACACGTGCAGCAATGCGATCGGTGCGGCCACCAGACCATCTCGTACAACTCCTGCCGCAACCGCCACTGCCCCAAGTGCCAGGGACCGGCCCGCGCCCGCTGGCTGGACGCGCGGTCCGGCGAGCTGCTGCCCGTGCCCTACTTCCACGTGGTATTCACCCTGCCGGGGGTCCTCGCCCCCGTGGCCCTGCAGAACCCGGCCGTGGTTTACGACCTGCTCTTCCGGTCGGTCGCCGCCACGTTGCTGGAGGTGGCCGCCAATCCCAGGCGATTGGGCGCGCGGATCGGCTTCCTGGCCGTGTTGCATACCTGGGGCCAGAACCTGATGCACCACCCGCACATCCACTGCGTCGTGCCCGCGGGCGGGCTTTCGCCCGACGGCACGAACTGGGTACCGGGCCACGCCGATTTCTTCCTGCCGGTGCGGGTGCTCAGCCGCGTATTCAGGGGCAAGTTCATCGGCGGGCTCAAGGCCGCGTTCGACGCGGGCACGTTGCGATTCCACGGACGGCTCCGACCCCTGGCCGCGGCCGCGGCGATGGAACGGTTGCTGGATCGGTCCGTCACGCACGAGTGGGTGGTCTACGCCAAGCCGCCCTTCGGCGGGCCGGCGCAGGTGCTCAAGTATCTCGCCCGTTACACGCACCGGGTGGCCATCTCCAACCACCGCCTGCTCGGGCTGGAGGACGGCAAGGTCACCTTCCGCTGGAAAGACTACGCCCGGGGCAACAGACCCGGCGTCATGACCCTGGATGCCGGAGAGTTCATCCGCCGCTTCCTGATGCACGTCATGCCCCGGGGCTTCGTGCGCATCCGCAGCTATGGCTTCATGGCCAATCGCCGCCGCGCGGAACATCTGCGGTGGTGCCGGCAACTGCTGGACCGGGGGAAAGTCCCGCCAACACAGAATCACTCCCAGACGGATCGATCCGCCGAGCCGGGCGAAGACATAGCGCCCTGCTGCCCGTCGTGCCAAGAGGGACGGATGCACCTCATCGGCCGGCTGGAGCGGCAACGCCCGCCGTGCGTTCGGGCGTGGGACGGGGGTTCCTTCGTGGGCCGGGATACATCATGAACCAGATCTTCGCCGTGCCCATCCCGCCTCACGACCAGGCGCTGCGCAGCAGCGCCGCACTGTTGCTCCGGGTCGGGGCTGGCGGATCCGGCGAAAACCCCGCGCAACGGCACGGTGCGACGCAACGAATCCCCGGTTGTCACGGTTGCCACGCGCATCGACGCATCGTTCCGATCACCCGCGCGCACCGAACCCGCCTTCGCCGGGACGCCGGTTCCATTCAATCCCCATACCGGGCGCCCCTCCCCGCGGTTTAGTCCAATCGATCGTATGCGGCGTGCCGCGCACGTCCCCTGTGGGGCGTGAGTTAGCCGTGGCACGCCGCATACAATCCTTTTCATTATCGCGCGAATTCACGTGACTTCACGCGATATGCGTCTTTTCCATTCCTTAAATCGCCACTGAGGGCTAGAAAATAAGCGTAGACGCTGGCACACGAATTGCTAGATAAATGTCATATGCCGTGTTCTCCGGTCGTACAACTTGTCGGTATCACTAAGACTTATGGGAACGGTCCGGTGTTAAAAGAGATCAACTTAGATCTTTACCCCGGGCAAGTCTTGGGGGTGATTGGGGCAAACGGTTCGGGTAAGACAACTGCGATGAGAATCCTTTCGGGCGGCCTACGAGCTGACTCGGGAGAAATTCGGATTAATCAACGGCCCGTCAACTTCGAATCACCTGCAGACGCCATTGCTCAAGGCATTCGGATGCTGCCACAATTTCTCGAACTGTACCCATCACTCAGCATCGTCGAGAACATCTTCATCGGCCAGGAAATTGTGCGACGATGGCATTTCCCTCGGTTGATGGCTTGGAGAGCGATGCGGACTACCGCTTCGAGCCTCGCGGCATCCGAAGCCGTCAGGTCCAGGGCGAAGGCGCGGATCAGGCGGGGAAAACGGGCCTATGCGGTTCGAGAATGTTTGTAGTAGTACCGGCCTTCTTTCATAGGAGCGGAGCCACTTTACAGTGAGCGCGGCTTCCTAAGACCCACGACAAATAGCGGCTCGCGAAGGGGCTGCCTTAGAAGACCGCATCTTCCCCGGTGTGCGTCGAGAACCCCCTCGGCATGTCGAAGGCCAAAACGGCCGAATAGGCCAACCGGCCAAGCCCCCGATTAATCACAGCCTGCTGCCGCTTGAACGAGCGCCATTATTCCAGCCTTAATGGGGCCTGGGAGGTTACGCCATGCATGCACGATAAGCCAGAGGCGGCGATCTTCCTTGGCCGCATCTGTGATAGCACGCTCTTGATTCTGCTCTCGGTCCGCTGTAACTCCTTGTAAATTCTCATCTCCCGCGGAATTCATAAGCCCTAGGTTCCCGGTTCGAGTCCGGGTGTCGGCATTTCACGTCGTATTCCTGATCGACCTGACCTCAGCGACAGAAGGCGGATTTTAGTCCGTCCCGCCGTGCCGGCGGAGCAGTTCGGCCATCCGCAGAAGAGTGCCGTTGTTCGCCAGGTTCAATGGCGTCAGGCCTTCCTTCGTGCGGATGTTCGGGTCGGCGCCGTGCTTGAGAAGAATCTCCGCGACGTCGATGCGGTTGTTGGCGGCCGCCTCATGCAGGGGGGTCGAGTTGGCCTGCCCGGCGGCGTTCACGTTTGCCTTGTGCGCCAGGAGCATCTCCACGATCTCCGAACGGCCACCCAGCGCCGCCCAGTGCAGTGGCGTGGCGCCGTTCTTATCCCTGGCGTTGACGTCGGCCTTCTGCCCGAGGAGGAACTTCACCACCCCATCGCGGCCGGTGAGGCTCGCCTCGTGCAGCGGGGTCCAGTCGTTCTGCCCGCCCTTGGCGTTCACGCTCGCCCCGCTGCGGATCAGATACTCGGCGATGTCGAGCCGTTCCTTCTGGCACGCCCAGTGCAGCGGTGTGGCGTTATCGCCGTCAAGCACGTTGATGTCGGCCTTGTGCTCGACGAGGGTTTTCACCGTGTCCAGCGACCCGGCCGCGCAGGCGGCGTGCAGCGGCGCCCATTTGAGCACGCCCCCCTTGGCGTTGATCTTCGCCCCTTGCTCGATCAACCAGGCGGCGACCTGGGCATGACCACGGGCGGCTGCGTCGAGCAACGGCGTGACGTACGAGATGTCCACCGCATTCACGTTCGCCGCGGCATCCACCAGCAGCCTCGCGATTTCAAGGTGACCCCCCGCCGCCGCCAGGTGCAGCGGCGTTCTCCCCTGGCCATCGACCTCCATGACGTTCGTGCCCCAGTAGATGTGGGCTTTGATGAGACGGACGTCTCCCGATGCGGCGGCATCGTGGATCGTGATGGTCGAGGGCGGCATGGCGGGGATGGGCCCGCCATCGGAGTGGCCTGACGCGGCTGGAGACGGCTGGGTTGACTGGATAATCTGGGATGTTTGGGAGTTTTGAGTGGCGGCCACCGACTCATGTGGCAGCGGCGGCGGCGAGGGGGGTGGTTGCGAGGGTCCGCAACCCGTCACGAAGACCATCGTGAGCAGCAGCGTGGGCGGGATACGGGGTTGCGACAAGGTCATAATAACACGGAATCATGCTATTTTATACGCTGTATCATCGGTCACGGCGAGCGGCAGGATGTCTAGTTTATTGCGGATACGACGCTTGCGGAAGCAAGGAAACCGCAAACGGGCCCGAAGACCGATGTAGTATTTTAAAATTCTTTAAAATAAATGGTTATGAAATTAAGACACATTCAGACCCAAGTAGCGCGGGAACATCGGCTACCTTCATTTTTACGCTGAAAAAACGGGTGTCACTTGTTGGCTATCCCCGTCTCTATATGGTACGCTCATCTTGAACTAGGGTAGGCCGGGCTTCCGGCTATGGGAATCGGACCAGATACTCAAGCCGGAGTGAGGCTCTTACTCAGCATTGAGTAGCACGCACTTCGGTGGAACGAGACTGATGCTCGTTCATCGCGAGGAGGAAGAAGGACATTGCATTTGTAATGTCTGCGAGTTGGTGTGCTGGTGGTAGCCGCGTTCAGGCTCTGCCGGCCCGATGAGCGGACGTGCCGAATGCTGACAAGGTGATGTGCGGTGTCCGGAAAACACCGCAAACATGCCGGGCTGTTTCGGCCGCAGGAGGCGACCGGACGGCCGCGAGAGGAAGACGAGGTGAGATTGGCTGGGGAAACCCACAGGATCGCCGGATCGTAGGACCGGAGCACGCCCGCCGCTGACGCGGCCCGTGACGCGATGGCTCTGCGTACGGCATCTGGCGTCGGAGGATTGCAGAGAAAAGGGTTCATGGAAGCAGGCCGGAACACGCGGAAGAAGGACAGGGCGATCGCCTTGCGCTCACTGCGCGGGGTACTGTGCGTTTTGACGGCTAGCACCATCTTCTCGGTCGGCCCCGTGGCCCGCGCTGCGGACGTCACCGTTTACGACGACGATTTCGCCAGCGGCGGCCTGGGCACCAACGCCGGTACGGGTGGTGGTTCGGTCAAGCATTCCAGCAACGACGCGAACACCAACAGCGACTTCACCGCGACCGAATCCGGTGGTCTGCTCACTATCAGCGAGTTCGCTGGCGCCGCGGACGGCATCGTCGCTAGCACAGCCTTCGACCTTTACGACCCCAACATCGCCGCCATCACAGCGACGTGGACCATTAATTCACTGAGCCTGGGCGGCACCGGCGGAAGCGACCTCCGCAGGATGTTCTACGGCCTCAAGACATCGACGGCCAACCTCCGGTGGCTGGAGGACGGCGCCGAATCCGCTATCTTCCTGGTGTTCAATTCCACGGGCAACACGGTCACCCTCAATCTCAACCCGCCGACCGGCGCCCCAACGCAGGTCCAGGCCACCCAGAACTTCACCACGCTGAACCGCATCGATGGCGACGGCTACACCATCACGGCGGTCTTCACGCCCTATACCTACAACATCACCTCCAGCGGGTTGGCGGTGGGCGGCGGCGACCCGCAGCTTTCGCTCAGCGGCACGTGGGACACGAGCGGCGTGTACAACTTCGCATCGATGTTCGGTTCCGCCAATCTCCGCCCGGCGACGTACATTCAGGACGTGAACGCGGCCGGCTCGGTCGCGATCGACCGCATCCAACTCATCACGACGGTTTCCGCAGACCTGACCTGGGTGGGCGACGGGTCGAGCAACATCTGGAACGTCAACAGCGCCAACAACTGGTCCGCAACCCCCACCCAGACAAAATTCCTCCAGCTCGACAACGTCACCTTCAGCGATACCGGCTCGGCCTCGCCCAGCATCAACATCGCCGACGTCGTCACCCCCTCCGCCGTGACCGTCAACAGCTCGTCGAAAAACTACACCTTCTCCGGCTCGGGAAGAATCAGCGGCTACACCGGACTGACCAAATCCGGCACCAGCACGCTGACCATGGACATCGGCAACAACGACTACCACCTGGCCACCACCATCACCGGCGGCACGCTGAGCGTCGGCACGCTCGCCAATGGCGGCACCGCCAGCGGCATCGGCGATTCATCGAACGTCGCGACCAACCTCGTGCTCAACGGCGGCACGCTGCAATACACCGGCGTGGCCGTCTCCACCGACCGACTCTTCAGCGTCGGCTCCTCGGGCGGCACGCTCGATGCCTCCGGTTCGGGAGCGGTCAACTTCACCAACACCGGTTCCATGGGCTTCAACAGCCAGACCGGCACGCGCACGCTCACACTCACCGGCACCAACACCGGCGCCAACACCATCGCCGCGATCATCGGCGACAACACCGGTGCCACCAGCCTCACCAAGACCGGCGCGGGCAACTGGACGCTCAGCGGCGTCAACACCTATACCGGCCTCACGACCGTCAGCGCCGGCACGCTCACCTACGGCGCGAACAACGTGATCGCCACCGGTGCCGTGACCGTCAACGGCGCGACCGCCGTTCTCGACCTGGGCGCCAACCACACCGACACCGTCGGCACCGTCACCGTTGACGGCGGCGGCAGCATCACCGGCACGGGTACCTCCGCACTCACGAGCACCGGCACCTTTGAGATGAAGAGCGGCTCCGTCAGCGCGATCCTGGCCGGTGCAGTGGCGTTGAATAAGACCACCACCGGCACGGTGACGCTCAGCGGCGCCAACACCTACACCGGCGTGACGACGATCAGCAACGGCACTCTCTCGGCGGGCAACATCGTCGTCAGCGGCGGCAACAGCAACCTGGGCAACGCCTCCTCCGCCGTAGTGCTGGGTGATTCGTCCAACACCGGCACGCTCAGCTACACGGGCAACAGCGCCACATACACCCGCGGCTTCACCGTCAACGCCGGCGGCGGCGGGTTGAACGTCACCACCAGCGGGCAGACACTGACCATCGGCACCGGCGGCGTCGCGGCCGGCGGGCTGTTCACCGTCGGCGGCGCGGGCAACACCTCCATCACCAGCGTGGTCTCCAGCACCGGCGGCCTGACCAAGACCGGCGCCGGCACGCTCACGCTCTCGGGCAACAACACCTACACCGGCGTGACCACGATCAGCAACGGCACGCTCTCGGCGGGCAACATCGTCGTCAGCGGCGGCAACAGCCACTTGGGCAACGCCTCGTCCGCCGTCGTGCTGGGTGATTCGTCCAATACCGGCACGCTCAGCTACACCGGCAACAGCGCCACCTACACCCGCGGCTTCACCGTCAACGCCGGCGGCGGCGGGTTGAACGTCACCACCAGCGGCCAGACACTGACCGTCGGCACGGGTGGCGTCACGGCGGGCGGGTTGTTCACCGTCGGCGGCGCTGGCAACACCACCGTCACCAGCGTCATCTCCAGCACCGGCGGCATCGCCAAGACCGGCGCCGGCACGCTGAAACTCTCGGGCGCCAATACCAATACCGGCACGACCACGATTTCCGGAGGTACGCTGGAGTTCAACGACACCGGCGTCTCGAGCACCTCCTACTACGGCGGGAACATCTCCATCAACAACGGATCCACGATGCGGGTCACCGGCCAGCGCTACACGTTCGGCGGTCTGACCTTCGCCTTTGACAGCAGCGGCGGCGGCACGATCGACGCCACTGCGGTTGGGCTTGGCGGGATGGTCTTCGGTGACGTCGCGGGCGGCTTCCCTAATAACTTTTCCAGCAACACGTTCCAGACCAACGGCGGGACAAGAAACAACATCACCGGTTCCGGTCAGGCCATCAACCTCAACGGCGCGGCCACGGCCCTCTTCGATGTCGCCACGGGCACCGACTCGAGCAGCGACCTGACGGTCAGCGCCGCGATCTGGCATACCTTCGGCATCGTCCAAAAGATCGGCGCCGGCAGGTTGACGCTCTCGGGGGACAACCACTACACGGGTCAGACCAAGGTCGATGTCGGCACGCTGATACTCGGATCGGTTGGGGCCCTGGGCGACGGGGCGGCCGCAGCGGGCACTGGCACCAACGGCAACGGAGCCACCACCGGCTCGGGCACCACTTCACTCATCACGGTTTTGTCCGGCGCGACCCTGGATCTGAACGGCATAACCCCCAATGCGAACAATGCCCCCGACGGCGGCACTTTCCCCAGCCCCGGCGGCGGCGTGCAACTGAGGCTTAATGGCTCGGGTGTCGGCGGCGCCGGCGCGCTTGTCAACAACGGCGGTTCGGCGGCGACCTACGGCGGCCAGGTCAGGCTGCAAACCGACACCAGCATCGGCGGAACGGGCAACCTTACGCTCAGCAACACCGTCATCAACAGCGGCGGCCTGACGAAGGTCGGCGCGGGCACGCTGACCCTCAGCGGCGCCAACACCTACAGCGGCAACACCACCGTCACCACCGGCACGCTGAAACTCGGCGCCGCGGGCGTCATCCCCGACGGCAGCGGCAACGGCAATGTCAGCGTCGCGGCGACACTCGACCTCAACGGTTTCAGCGAAACAATCAATGGCCTTTCCGGTGCCGGCATTGTAGATGGCACGTCCGGCACGCCGACCTTCACGGTGGGCGCGAACAATCAGACCTCGACGTTCTCCGGCATCATCAAGAACACCGCCGGCACCCTCGCTCTGACCAAGACCGGCACGGGCACCCTGACGCTTTCCGGTACTAACACATTCGCCGGCGCGACCACGATCAGCAACGGCACGCTGCAACTCTCGGGCGGCAGCAACCGCCTCTACAACTCCGGCACCACTTCCGCCGCCGCCGTGGATGTCGCTTCGGGCGCGACCTTCGACCTTAACGGCAATAACCAGACGATTGACGGCCTGACCAACTCCGGCAGCGTCACCCTGGGCTCCGGCACGCTCACCGTCGGCAACTCCAGCGGCACCACCACCTTCGGCGGCGTCGTCAGCGGCACGGGTGGCTTCTCCAAGGCCGGCTCCGGCACTATCACACTCACCAACGCCAGCACCTATAGTGGCGCGACGACGGTCTCCGCCGGCACGCTCAAGCTCTCCGGCGGCAGCAACCGCCTCTACAACTCCGGCACCTCCTCGACCACGGACGTCTCTGTCTCGTCGGGCGGCGTCCTCGACCTCGACGGCACCAGCCAGACCATCGACGACCTGACCGGCGCGGGCGGCGTGACGCTCAACGCCGGCTCGCTCACCGTGGGCAATTCCAACGGGTCAAGCACCTTCAGCGGCGCCATCAGCACCACCGGCACGCTCACCAAGGCCGGCTCGGGC
>JAIOPN010000035.1 GCA_021413865.1 Planctomycetota bacterium
GCCGCCGGCAAGCCCAACAAGGTCGTCATCGTCGCCGCCATGCACAAGCTCCTGGCACTCCTCAACGCCATGATCAGGGAGAACCTCACATGGGACCAGCTCAACGCCGTCAAAAATGCTTGACAACGAACACAGCCGCTATCGGGATGCAGTGTGGCACCCGAGGAAATCGCCAGCCGGTAGGGTTGTGTGATGACGCGAAACCCAATCGGCCGGTGATCCCCTCACCCGGCGGCGAGGACGCCGCCACCCTCTCCCAGGAGAAGAGGGGATTTCATACACGCCGGCCCGCTACCGCCCGGTGTGCCCAAACCCACCGGCCCCGCGCTCGGTCTCGGGCAGCTCGGCGACCTCGTTCCACTGCACGCGCGGGACGGGCTTGAGGATCATCTGGGCGATGCGCATGGAGCGCGTCACTTGGAACGGCAGGCGGCCGTGGTTGATCAGCGGGACCTGGACCTGGCCGCGGTAGTCGGCGTCGATCGTGCCCGGGGCGTTGGGCATGGAGATGCCGTGCTTGGTCGCCAGCCCCGAGCGCGGGCGGACCTGGGCCTCGTACCCGATCGGCACCGCCATGGCGAAGCCGCAGGGCACCAGCGCGATCGCGCCGGGCTCGATCGTCACCGGCGCATCGGCGGGGACGGCGGCGTGGAGGTCCATCCCCGCGGCGTAAGCGGACTGGTAGTCCGGCAGCGGGAGGTCGTCGTTGCCGGGCAGACGCTTGATGGCGACGGTGAGTATTGAAGACATAGCGGTCCAGCGTAAAGCGGGCGGATCAAAAAAGAAAACACACGGGGCCGCGCCAAAAAAACCTTACGCCGAACCGCGACGGGACCGGTTCGTATGCAGGCATACGCTATGCTTCGGGGCTAGCGGCGCAAAGAGCGAAAGGCGTCATGCACGGGATCGCACTGCTCCAGGACCTGTCGGTGGTGCTGCTGGTCGCCGGCGTGGTGACGGTGGTGTTTCACCGCTTCCGCCAGCCGGTGGTGCTGGGCTACATCCTCGCGGGCCTGATCATCGGCCCGCACACGCCGCCGTTCCCGCTGATCCACGACAAGGCGAGCATCGACACGCTGGCGGAGCTCGGCGTGATCATGCTGATGTTCGGCCTGGGGCTGCACTTTAGCCTGCGCAAGCTCGCCAGCGTCGGGGCGACCGCCTTTGTCGCCGCCACCCTGGAGATCGCCCTCATGGGGCTGCTGGGCTACGAGGTCGGCCGTCTCTTCGGCTGGAGCGCAATGGACAGCCTCTTCCTGGGCGCCATCCTCTCGATCTCCTCCACCACCATCATCGTCAAGGCTCTGCAGGAGTTGAAGCTGACGCGGGAGAAGTTTGCCGACCTGATCTTCGGCATCCTCATCGTAGAAGACATCCTGGCCATCGCGATCCTGGCGCTGCTCTCCACCATCGCCATGACCGGCACCGCCGGCATCGGCCAGATCACCTCGACCCTCGGTCGGCTGGGCATCTTCCTGGCGGTGGTGCTGGTCGTGGGCCTGCTGGTGGTGCCCCCGCTGCTCCGCTACGTCTCCCGGTTCAAGAACAACGAAGTGCTGGTGATCACGGCCCTGGGCCTCTGCTTCGGCGTCTCGCTGCTGGCGGCGAAGCTCGGCTACAGCGTGGCGCTGGGGGCGTTCCTCATCGGGGCGATCATCGCCGAGACCCGTGAGCGGGGGAAGATCGAGCAGCTTATCGAGCCGGTGCGCGACGTGTTCAGCGCGATCTTCTTCGTCGCCGTCGGGATGCTGATCGACCCGATGCTGCTCGTTGAGTATGCCGTGCCGATCCTGGTGATCACCGTGGTGGTCATCGTGGGCAAGATCATCGCCTGCTCCGCCGGGCCGTTCCTGACCGGGCACGATACGCGGACCTCGCTGCGGGTGGGCATGGGTGTCTCGCAGATCGGCGAGTTCTCCTTCATCATCGCGCAGCTCGGGCTCACCCTGAACGTCACGGGCAAGTTCCTCTACCCGATCGCCGTGATGGTCTCGGCGATCACGACGCTGACCACGCCCTACCTCATCCGCAGCTCCGACCCGCTGGTGGACCGCTTCGACCGCTTGGCGCCGCTGCACCTGGTGGAGACGCTGTCGGGCTACACGTCGTGGGTGAAGCGGATGGCCGGTAGCCGGGGCGGGAGCAGCCAGGTCCGCCGGTTGCTGCGCCGCTGGCTGCTACAGATCGGCCTGAACATGGCGCTGGTCACGGGCTTCCTGCTCGCCGCCGCGGGGGTGGGCGACTGGGCGGACAGATGGATGCCGCAGCAGGTTTCACAATGGATCGGCGGCCCCAAGGCCGCGGTCTGGCTGGTCGCGCTGCTGCTCTCGCTGCCGCTGCTGATCGCCTCGTTCCGCAAGCTCCGCGCGATGGCCATGCTGGCGGCGGAGGCGAACGTCACGCACGCCGCCGCGGGCGAACAGACCGCGGTGCTGCGGAGCATGCTGGTCCACGCGATCCTGATCGCGGGGACGGCCGCGATGATCGGCTGGGTGCTAGTGCTCAGTTCGACCCTCCTGCCGCCGGGGCCCGGCGCCTTCGCGCTGGCGGCGATCATCTTCGGGGTCGCGGTCGTGCTCTGGCGGTCCCTCATCAAGGTTTACGCCAAGGCGCAGATCTCGCTCACGGAGACGATGACCCGGGAGGAGACCGATGAGCAAGACGGGCACGCGGAAGTCGCCCCGCTGAGCACGATGCTCGAGGGGGCGGCCCTCGATTCCCTGACCATCCCGACCGGCTCACCGATCAGCGGGAAATTGATCCGCGAGGTGGAGCTAAGGTCGCGCACCGGCGCCAGCATCGTCGGCATCCAGCGCCCGAAGGCGAACATCGTCAACCCCGGCCCTGACGAGGAACTCAGGGCGGGCGACAGGGTCTTGCTCCTGGGGGATCGCAAACAACTGGACGCCGCGCATCTTCTCTTCGTTATGAGCGCATAAACGGCAGCCGCTTGCCCGTGATTGCGGGCTTGCTCCGCCCGTGTTTACGGCTCCGTTGCAGTATTTCGGCACGAATTGACGATAAAGCAGTTTGCCGAAACGCCCCACAGGCGGAGATTTTGATCATGCACAAACTGACACGCTGTATATCCGTCGTTGCCGTCATCGCGACGGTCGTCGCACTGCCCGCCTGCAATACGATTAACGGCTTTGGCAAAGACCTCAGCGAGACGTCCACCAACACCAAGCAGTTCATCGACCAGCACACCACCGCCCAGCGCTGACCATTCCGGTGGGACAGGCGTCCCGCCCGCCTCTGGATGGCCTCTCGAAAGGCAGGCGGGACGCCTGCCCCACCAGGCAAATACCTGCCGACATTGCGCTAGCCCCACCGCCCCGATAACAACTGCTCGATCGCGTAGCCCACGCCGCTCTCGTCGCTGGTGAGCGTCACATGGTCCGACGCCGCTTTCACGGCCTCGATCGCGTTGCCCATCGCAATCCCTAATCCAGCCGACTCCACCATCGCCAAGTCGTTGACCTCGTCGCCGATCACCGCGATCTGCTCGGTCTCGATGCCCCGCTGCGCCGCGATCCAGCTCAGGCCGCGCCACTTGTCCACGCCGCGTGCGAAGACCTCCAGCACGTGCATCGTGTCGCGCGGGTCGGGCATCTGCACCGCCGCAAAGCTCTGGAGCAGCACGCGGTCGCCGAATGTCTCCCGCAGGCCGGCGGTAACCCGGTTCATCCGCGCCGTGTCTGTCACCAGCCCCACGCGCATCACGTGGTGCAGGTCGCCGAGGGCGGGTGTGCGGTGGAAGTGGACTGTCGCACCAGTCGCCTGGAACCACCACTCGGTGTTGGGGCTTAGCGTGCCCCGGCCGGTCACCATGTAGTCGTGGCCGACGAGGTTGGCGTCGCGGAAGACAAGCACCGCCTCGTCGTTGTCATGCAGGTGCCCGATAAGTTCGAGAGCCAGCGTCGGCTCGATGACGGCGATGTCCATCGACTTGCCCGAATCCAGGTCGCTCACCACCGCCCCGCCGACGAACACGCCCGGGTTTTCAGCCCCCTGCACACGCGGGAATGCGGAGAGCACCATACGCGACTCGCGCCACGCCCGGCCCGTGCAGGGCACCACCAGCACGCCGACCCGCTCCGCCTCGGCGATGGCGCGGAGGTTGCGCGGCGTCGCCTTGCCGTGCCGATCCAGCAGCGTGCCGTCCAGGTCGATCCCGATCATCCGGTAGCGCATGCTGGGCAGTGTAAATGTTCTTCGCGCTTAGCGGGCGTCCCGAAGGGGCCTCCGCTCTTGGTCACAACAGCGGCGACACCAGCGCCGCGACGTCCTCAATCAGCCGCGTGAGCCACGGCTGCTTGAGCCATTCCTCGAGCGAAGCCTTGTTGGACTTGGCGATATAGGCGTCCTGCACGGCGCGCAGGCTGCCGGTGATTTTAGGCCCCAGGAGGAGCATGTTGATCTCGAAATTGAGATAGAAGCTCCGGATGTCGAGGTTCGCCGAGCAGAGCAGCGCAAATGAATCATCCACGGTCACGGTCTTGGAATGCAGCACGCCGGGTTGATAGAGGTACACGTGGATGCCCGCGCGGAGCAGGTTCGTCAGGCACGATCGCCCCGCGGCGGTGACGAACACATGGTCGGACGCCTCGGGCACGACCACGTTTACGGTAACGCCGCGGTCCACCGCCATCGCCAGCGACAACATCATCGACTCATCCAGGATGAGGTAGGGCGTGGTGATGACGACGTTGCGCTTGGCGGAATTGACCGCGGTCAGGAGGATGCGTGGCAGGGCCTCGGTTTCGTGGCTGGGGCCTGTGGGCACAGCCATGGCGAGTGTGTCGCCGGTCGGCTGGATGTCGGGCAGGTATTCCTCGGCGCTCAGAACCTCCTCGGTCTCGAACGCCCAGTCTTCAAGAAAGACGGTCTGGAGCTGTGTGACCACCGGCCCGGTGAAGCGCGCGGAGAGATCGATCCACGTTCGGCGGCGGCTGGGGCCGAAGTCCGGGTCCACGATGTTCTGGCTGCCGGTGTGCGCGGCGAGCCCGTCGATGACGGCGATCTTGCGGTGGTTGCGGATGTCGAGCCTGGCCAACCCGCGGCGCAGGGGCGCGACCGGCAGCGCGGGCCAGACCTGCACCCCGCCCTCGCGCAGGCGGGCGGCCGGGCCCTGACGCGCGAAAAACCCCCTCGACCCCGCCGCGTCGGCCAGCACACGGCAGATCACGCCCCGCTTCACCGCGCGCAGCAACGCCTCCACCACGCCCCGGCCCGTCGCGTCGTCCCCGAAGATGTAATACACCATGTGGACGTGGTGGCGCGCCGCGTCGATGTCCGCGATCAATCGTGCAATCGTCTCGCGCTGGTCGGGCAGCCAATCGACCGTGTTCCCGCCGATGACCGGCATGTCGGTGAGCCGCTCGGCCTGGCGGATGATCGGCTCCTGCTCCGGCGTGAACTGTGGACGTCTGCTCTTGGACCGCTGCCTCTCACGCCAACCCTTCGCGCGCGACGAGGCGATCACGTCACGGTGCAGCCGTATCCGGCGCTTGCCCAGCCGCACGTCCCCAATCAGCACATAGAGGAAAAGCCCGGGCACCGGTGCCGCGAAGACGATCGCCAGCCACGCCAGCGCGACCGCCGGAGAAAGCCGGCGACGCGGGATCACCACCACCATCACCAGGCGGATGATCCACTCCAGAACGGTGAAGTATGCCCACCAGGACATCGTGACTCCAAGGTATCCGCTACACCCGGCCGGTCATCCCGCGGAACAGCCGCGACACCAGGTGGTCCGACGCGAGTGACATCTGCACGTTCGCGTCGATCTCACGCTCTGCGTCGTTGACGGCGTCGATCACCCCGGCCCAAGGCTCCAGCGACGACTCGGCGGCCACCGGGTCGTCCGGCTTCACCTTCGCCGCGAGCGTCTGCATCTTCCGCCGCGCGTAGTGTGTGATGACCGCCCACATCAGCGACGCGCCGAGCTTGTTCGCCGCGTCCTTCGACGCCTTCTCGTGCCGATCGACCCACGACTTGGCAAACTCGTCCATCATCGCGCCCATCGCGCCGCCCAGGTCGGAGGGATACTTGCCCTGGGCGGCGGCGTCGATCGCCGGCAGAACGCGCTGCGCCCAGCGGCCCAGGTCGTATTCCACCGCCAGCGCCGCACGGCCCAGACTCCCGCCGGCGAAGTCCGTCAGCCACGCACGGCTCTGTGGCGACCATGCGTGCGCGTGCTCCTCCGCCCAGGCGCGGATTGTTTCTTCGGGCAGAGGGAGGAACGCGACGCGCTGGCACCGGCTGCGGATCGTCGGCAGCAGCTCGTGCTCACTCGACGTGACCAGGACGACGTACGTCCCCGCGGGCGGCTCCTCCAAGGTCTTGAGTAAAAGATTCTGCCCCCGCGCGTCGATCAGCTCGGCCTCGTCAACCACCACTACCTTGTTGTGCCGCAGCAGCGCCGAGCGGGACACCGGCTGGAGCACGTGTTGCTCCAGCACCGCCAGCGGGATGTTGGACAGCTTGCGCTCGCGGGTCTGCCGGTCCTCGCTGTAGAGCGCCAGTTCCTTCACGACAAGATGGAGGTCCGGGTGCGCGGAGGAGGCGGCCGCGCCGGGGCGATCGGGGATGAGCTTGCACGACTCGCACGCGCCGCAGGCGGCGACGTTTCCCGACAGGTCGTTCGCCGGCTCGTGGCAGAGCATCACCCGCGCAAAGCCCAGCGCCGTGGTGAACTTCCCGACGCCCGCGGGGCCGTGGAAGATGAAGGCGTGCGGCACCCGGCCCGAGCGGAGGGAGGACTGGAGCACGTCGATGGCGCGGGATTGGCCAATGATGTGGTCCATGCGTGGCATCCTATCAGGGTTGCAATCCGCGGGCGTATCGCCGGTGATAGACTTTTAGATCAGGCATCGCATGTCCGCGCGAGACAAGCCATGACGCCCCACCAGCCAAGCGCCACACCCAACCCCGCCGACACCCCGAGGGATGCAACGCAGCGCGCCCTCGTGGTGATGATCGGCGGCATCTTGGCCGCGCTGGTCTCGATCGTGGTGTTGCTCGCGCTGCTGCTGAATCGCCCCGCGGCCACGCTGGTGGTGCAGCCGAACGCCGCAGCAACGGCGACCGGGCCCGCCACGGCAATCGCGCCCGCGAACGGAGCCGCCGGCCGCAGCCCCTTGCCACAGCCCGGCGAGACCATCGCGCAACCTTTCCCCGCAAACAGGCTCGACGGGCAGAGCGCCGACCCCACCTCCCCACTGCCCACCACCACGATTAGGCCGCCCCCGGTCGTGCCCTGGACCCTCGCGGCTCAGCACGTTGACGAGACCGTTACCGTCGAGGGGGAGGTGGTTGACACCTACAACACCGGCACGGTCTGTTTCCTCAATTTCACCCGCGACAAGAAAGGTGACTTCTACATCATCATTTTCCAGGAAGCGCTCAAGGGCTGGCCCGGCCCGCCGCAGGATTACTTTCTTAATAAAACCATCCGCGTCACCGGCCAAGTCATGCCCCACAACGCGCGGACACAGATCCGGGTCCGCAACCCTTCGCAGATCAAACTCGTCGAGGAGCCGTGAGCCGGCCCAGCCCACGCTTCCGGCGATTTCAATTTATCCCTCCCCCTCACTACACTCTCCCGATCCCCCGGAGCAGACCCATGAAGACAGCGACCTCCAAGCTCGCCATCAACGGCGGCAAAAAATCCGTCCCCGAGGACCTCAAGTTTCACGTCTGGCCCGCCGTCGATAAGGACGACGAGGAGATGGTCCTCGCCTCCCTGCGCCAGCCCAGCCACGCGTGGGGCCCCAACTGCGTCAAGCTCCAGGAAGAATGGGCGGCGTGGAACGGCAACAAGTTCGTCGCCGCCACCAACTCCGGCACCGCCGCGCTGCACATGGCCATCGCCGCGTGCGACATCGGCGCCGGCGACGAGGTCATCACCACCACCCTCTCCTGGACCAGCACCGCCACCAGCATCCTCCACCACAACGCGATCCCGATCTTCGTGGACGTCGAGTGGAAGACCATGCTGATCGACCCGGCCAAGATCGAGGCCGCGATCACCCCCAAGACCAAGGCCATCATGCCCGTGCACTACTGGGGCGTCCCCTGCGACATGGACCCGATCATGGACATCGCGCGGCGCAAGGGGCTGCACGTGATCGAGGACGCCTGCCAGGCGCACGGGGCGCGGTACAAGAAGCGCAACGTCGGCACCTTCGGCAACTGCGCCGCATTCAGCCTCAACCAGAACAAGAACTTCTGCGGCGGCGAGGGCGGGCTCTTCTGCACCGAGGACGAGCAGATGCACGTCAAGGGGCGGGCGCTCATGAACTTCGGCGAGATGCGTGCCCCCGAAGCCAACCGCGACTTCCACGCCTACGGCATGGGCTGGATGTACCGTACCAGCGACCTGCCCGCGGCCTTCTCCCGCAGCCAGCTCAAGAAGCTCACCGCCACCAACGACCAGGCACGCGCGAACTGGAACCGCGTGCACAAGGGCCTGGCCGGTGTGCCGAACATGGTCCCCTCCTTCAGCACCGCCGATCAGGAGACCAACGGCTACGCCTACGTCGTCCGCCCCGACCCCGCGTATGCCAACCGTCGCGGCGTGAAGATCGGCGACCTGCGCGACGCGGTCGTCAAGGCCATCGTCGCCGAGGGCGTCAACGTCGGCGGGCCGCGCTGGATGCTCCCGGCCCACACCGTCTTCCAGGCCAAGAACGGCTACGGCCACGGCTGCCCCTGGACTTGCAGCTTCGCCCGGCCCAACATCAGCTACGACCTCTCCCAATACGAGGTCGGCACCCAGTGCATGGAGAGCACCATCTGGCTCTCGGTCAACACCCACCGCCCGCCCAACGGCCCAGAGCAGTGTGACGCCGTCATCGCCGGCATCCGCAAGGTGTTTGAGAACATCGACGAGGTGCCCGTTTAGTCCAGCGTCCTCGGCCGCTCCATGCCTCCAACAACGCATCAACCCAGCGCCGCCAGGGGGTTCGCTTTCGCCTTTGTGGGCATGGTTTTCCTTTCCTGCAATTACATCTCGGTGAAGTATTGCCTGGATAGAGAAGGCAACGGGTTCAACCCCGAAACACTCACCGTCATCTGGATGGGCGCGGCGACGCTGTTCGCCTTCCTCTGGGTCATCGGACGGCGACAGGTATCTGAGCTCCCCCTCGCGGGTGCAACCCTTGGGTGGATGGTTGGGCTGGGCGTATGCAACGGCGCCGCGCAGCTCATGGCTTGGCAGGGCCTGAACCGGCTCGACCCGTCGATGGCCTCATTCATGGGGCGGTTCGCGCCCGTCATGGCGATCTTCATGGGCGCCACGATCCTCCACGAGCGCATCCGCGTCGTCGAATGGTACGCCATCGCCCTGATGATCGCCGGCGGCCTGCTCACCACGCTCGCCCCGACGCACAACGCCCCGGTGCTGAGCTGGCTGGGCATCATCCTCAGCCTCGCCTCGGCGTTCCTCTTTGCGATGCAGCTCCTCCTGGCCAAGAAAAACGGGCACGGCCTGGCGGTCGGCGTCATGATCTTCTACCGCGTCGGCGTCGCCGCCGTCATCGTCACCGTCTGGGCGCTCGCCGCACGCAAGCTCGACTTCTCCCACGCACGCCCCGATCAGTGGGCCGTCCTAATCGGCGGCGCCTTCATCGGCCCGTTCCTCAGCTACGTCTGCACCTTCCACTCCTACCGCTTCTGGGACATGGCCCGCTCGTCGATGATCCTCACGCTCCAACCCCTGGTCGTGATCCCGCTGGCGTTGATCGTCTTCGGCACGAGGCTCACCACCTGGCAATACGCCGGCGGCTTCATCACGATCGCCGGCGGCGTCTGGCTCGCCGTCATCCACCACCGCGCCCAGGAAGACCCGATCGAGGTCATCGGCGAAGAGGAACCGTCGGGAAGCGCGCAGCCCGCCGATCGCTAGCTCGGACATGAGATATCTAATAGCTCCAGATTGGCGGGCATGCGCAACATTGTTATACTTCCACACTCGGTGACGGGCAGTTTCCCGCCGCCGGTTGCACGCGCAACAGGGTTAGACCCCAGCGCCGGCAAGTCTGCCGATAAGGGCCATTAGCGCAGTTGGCTAGCGCGCTTCCTTGACATGGAAGAGGTCACTGGTTCAAGTCCAGTATGGCCCATTGGTTACGTTCGCAATTTCCCGCAACCTCCCGCAACTCCCGCGAATCACAGGCATCTACATCATTTCCCGTTTTCCCCGCTATCCGTGGTTGCGGGTCGTTTTCTGTCGTTCGGTGCAATGACTGTGCCGGATTCTGTGCCGCGCTGTCGGCGCCCGTCGCGGCGTCGAAGTGGGCGTCTCTCGTTTGCAGGTAGTGCGTCGCCGCGATCAGCGGGGAGTGGCCCAGCCATCCCGCGACGACGTGATTCGGGAACCGCTCCACCCAATCGCACGCGCACGACGCCCGCAAATTGTGGAAAAGTCTCGGCCATGGTTTCTCCCCGGCGCGGTTGATGATCTTGTGCAGGGTGGTCCGCAGGTTCATCCCCGGCGTGTGCAGCCTGGGTATCACGGCCTCGGTCGTGGTGGGATCCTCGGGGTCAAACGGCGCGGCTTGCTCGAACAGCGTCAACAGGATCGGGCGCAGGTCCGGCCCGATCGGCACGACGCGCACCGCGTGGCCCTCGTGCCCGGCGGTCTTGGGCGAGCGTACCGTCAGCCGTGAGCGCTCCCAGTTCACATCGGCCCACCGGAGCCCCATGATCTCCGACGGGCACCGCAGGCCCGCGTAGCGGCTCAGCGCGACGACGGCTCGCCACTGTTGATCGGGACAGGCGTTGAGCACCGCCGCGATGGTCGCGCGGCTGACGTACCTCGAGCGCTCGGGGTTGGATTGCGAGCCGGTCCGCAGGTCGGCAAACGGGTTGGCGGTCAGCAGCCCCCACCGCACCGCCTTGGCGAAGATGGCCTTCGCCACCCGCACCCGCTTGGCGACGGTCGCGCCGGCCAGCTTCGCATCGACGATGGACTTCCTCCACCCGTCAGCGTCCGCCGCGGTGATGGACTCGAGCGCCCGCCCGCCGATGTACGCCCGCAACGAGTCGGTCGTCTGTTTGTACGCCAGCAGCGTTACGGGCTTGACGGTGGCGTTCTTCGTGAAGCGGTCGAGTAGGTCCGCGACGGTGCCGGCGCCGCCGGCGGGCTTGGTCAGCCCCACCGCCACGAGCCGGGCGCGGAGGGTGTCGCCGATGCCCTCCAGCCACGCCAGCGTCTCGGCCCTGGGCGTGCCGTTGCATGACTTGGCGGCGATCAGGTCGTCAACAAACCCGCGCACCCGCTCGGCGTTCCTCGCGGTCATGTCGCCCAACCGGATCGTCTTGCGCTTCAGGCCGTCGGTGAACAGGATGCGCCGCCGGCCGCTTGCTTCGGTGTTGATCGTGCTCATGGCTTACTCCGTTTCTTGAGGCGGGGCGAGGGTTTCAACTCGATGGTGTGACCGAGTGCGCGGGCGAGGGTTTCGGCGCTCTCGAACATCAGCCCCCGCTCTTTGCGGAGCAGGCGGGAGATGGCGCTCTTGGCGATGCCCGTCTCTCTGGACAGCGCCCCGATGGTGCGGCCGTCGCGTCGGATCAGGGCGGCCAGTTCGTCTAATACCTTTGGCATGGCTTTCATCTTATCGACTCCGTAGCCCGGTGGCAACAGCAATTTACAGGGAATCTAAAAAGCCCGGCCGGCTCATCACTTCCGGCCGGACAGGATGCGGCACACGCCGCACCCGCGCGGTACTGGATTAGAACAAGTGGAGCACGGCCACCGCGATATACATCGCACACACCAGCATCACCGCCACCGCGCCGATTAGCGCGGCTCCGATGGCGTCCACTGTGTTGATGTCGTCTTCGTCGTTGAGGCTCATGTGAGGCTCCTTCGTTGAGTTGAGGTAAAAGCCCACGCCGGCCGCGTGCGTAGGTCACGGCCGGCGCGGGCGAGCAAAGGATCAGAGCCAGGGCAGGGGCTTCTGCTGCATGCAGTCCGCCACCCACGCGGCCAGCGCGGGCGCGCCGCCGATGCGGAGAAGCTCGCGGCCGTTGCCGATTTGCTCGCGCCACGCCTCGGATCCGCCCGTGCCGGCGCGGTTCAGGTGTTCGAGGATCAGCGCCTCGTAATCGCCGGGCTCGCGCTCGACCATGTGTTCCGCGAGACCCTTCATGGACTGCGACCGGACACCCGCCGCTGCCCGGACCGCTTCGGCCCGCGCCGCCGCGCTCCGCTCGAACTCTGCCCGCTCGGCCGCGTGCCGCTTCTCGACCGCGCGCAGGTCGTCGCGTTGGTCCTCGTTCATCTCGCCCAGGCCGTCCTTGGCGAACGCCCGCAACGCCTTCGTCAGCTCGGCCGGCGTCTTGGGCAGTCGGTCACGCCGGGCCTCGCGGTCGGCCCGCCACCGGGCGGTCAACGCTTCCGCGTTCACGCGCGCGTTGTGCTGCTGCGGCGTTTCCTGAAATTGTCCGGTCGTCGTGTTCGTCGTGCTCATACTCTGCTTCCTTGCTTACTCGCCGCTGAACCGCGCGGCTCCGGTTGCGGAAATGCTCCGCGTGAATCGTCAAAAGTTTTTCGGTATGCCTCTTGCCCACGGCCAGCCCTTATCGCCAGCCAGTCGCGCTTTCCAAAACGCGGCCTCCATCTGCTCGTCGTAATCGCCACGGTGGTACGCGACGACGGTGGCGACGGTCTCGCCGCTGACCTCGCCGTCGTCGTACAGCAGCTTCGCCAGGCCACGGATTGCGAGATAGTTATCCTGCACGCACCGCTGCGCCAGCTGCCACGCCTGGGCGGTTTCGTCGCCGTATTCCGCAACGTCTTTGCCGTGGTAGGCGGACACGGCCGCGAGGAACTGCGGGCCGTCGGCGTGCGGGCCGTGATCCTGCATCCGCGAGGATGTAGCCCCGCCGACGATTACCTCGGCTTCTGCGCCGGCGCTAGTGGAGATCGCCATCAGGTCTTGCCGACCCTCGCTGCGGTACTGGCAAAGACCACTCCGCCCGCCTGCATCCACGCGGGCAAACTTGACGTTGCCCGGCATTAAGACCTCCATCACGCAGGCGTGACCGGCTTCGTGAGCGGCGACGATCCACTTCTCGCGGTCCTCGGCTTCGCGGTGGTCGCCGTCGTTGAGGGTCAGTGCCGCCGTGAGGCTCGGCTCGCCCAGCCCGTGCCCAGGGCGTTGACGGTCGGCCTGGTCCCTCCTGACCTTGGCGAGAAAATCGAGGTGCCCTTGAATCTTCCGCTTCAACTCGCGGTCCTGCGCGGTCGATCGCGGACCGGGTGTTGCCGCAGGCGGAGCGCCGGCCGATGGCCGAACGCCCGCCCACGGCAACGGAATACCCGGCTCGGGCATCGGCTCGCCGCTGTCGATGATGCGCTGGCGTTCGGCCTCGATCGCCGCGCCTGTAACGTCGCGGACGCCGCGACGATGAAGCGCGCCGACGATCCCGATGGTGTTCGCCTGGTGCTGGCGAAGCTCGGCCATCGCCGCGAGGATGATCGGGTCATTCGCGGGGGCTCCGCGTAACCTGCCCGCCACGAGAACGAGGGAGGCGGGACCGCCCCAGAAACCAGTGGGTGCGGTCGGACGGGGGGGCATGGGGGTGATGCGGGTGGTCATGGTGATTTCCTTTTGTGTGGGTTGGTTACTTGAACGCATCCTCGGTAACGACCGTGACGGTGACGCCGGTACCCTCTTTGTTGTTGAGCTTCTGTAGCTCCTCGTACTGCTTCTTCGCCACATCAAGCTGTGCCTTCGTGTTCGCCTCAGCGGTGTCGCGCCGTGGGGCGCTGGACGCATAGCCGGTGGTGAACCGCACCTGCTTGAAGGCGAACGTGTTCGGCGCGTCGGTGTTCGCGCTTGCAAGGTCGATGTTCGCGGCGCGCACGGCGCGGGCGTAGGTGTCCCAGTTGATGGCCCCGGCGTTGAGCAATTCCCCGAGCCGGTCGATCGCGGCCTCGTGCTTTTCGAGAGGGGTGCGGGTGGCGTCGTAGACGGATTTGGCGTCTCTGGCGATCGCGGCCTGCGCGTCAGCGACCCTTTTGGCCGACTCCTCCAGCGAGTCGAGGCGGGCTTTGTAATCGTCGAGTTGCACGCCGACCCCCGGACCGAACGCATCGACCGCCGCCTTGCGCATCGCCTCGAATGGGGTCACGCCGAACTGGTCAACGCTCCTGAAGAAATCGTCGAGCTGGTCGCGCAACGGCTTCAGGGAGGTGGCCTTGATCTCGTTCTGCGTTGTTCGCAGCAGGTCAAGTGCGCCCGCCCGGATGGCGTCGATTTGTTCCGAGAGCGCCGCGATGCCGCCCGGCGCGATGTTCATACGCGACAGCTTCTCCATCACCTTTTGAAGCTCAGCCCCCTTGTTGATGGAATCCTCGAAAGCGCTCTGCGCGGCGGCAAGCTGCTTTTGTTCGGGCGTAGCGTCGGACGCCTGGATGCGGGCGCGGGCAAGGTCTGTCACGATGTCGCGCGCCTTTGTCGCCGCGCCGGTGTATTCGGCCAGTGCGGCGGCGCTCTTCTTGTTGGCCTCGATGGTTTTTGTGGTGAACTCCTCAACCGTCATGCTGCCGGTGGTCCACGCCACGAGCATCTCGCCGATCTTCGTGCCGGCCTTGAAATACTCGCCGAAGACGGGAATCGTTCCGGCGATGGCGCTGCCTAAACCGATGCTCGCCTCGGCCGCGTCTAGCTCCCCCTTGCGGAGCGCCTCCATCGTGCTCCGGGATTCGTCCAGCGCGCGGTTGAGGCGCTTGCCCGCAAACTCCAAAATCGCGCCGGCCGCGCCGCCCTTGATGAATTCGAGGGACAGCCCGCCCGTTCCTTCGGTGAGCCGGCGCGTGGTTGCGGCCGCCTTGTTCATTTCGTTGGTAAACGCGGCCGTGTTGGCAGAGAGACCGACAGCTAGGTTTGCGATGAGTGCCATGTCAGGATCCTTTTGGGGTGGGGTTTTTGCTCGCCGTCTCGGTGAGGTAGTTGTTAATCGTGTTGCGGTTTAAGAACTCGGCCAGCATGTCACGGGCCGGCGTGACGGGCAGGTCCAATCGCTGCCGCGACAAACTCGTCAGCCCAAAGTGCCCGGCGAGTTGAAGGTAGAGCGATGCGGCCTGCGAAAAAATCGCGTTCGCGGGATTCGACTTCCGAAGCTCAGCCGTTGCGTAGGTGATGCCGTTTTCGCGCAGGGCATCCGCCGCGGCGCGCATCACGCTGTAGGTCTCGGCCGTCGCCTCGAGCGCCGGTTCGTCGATCGCCATGAAGACGCCGCTTTGAACCAGGGCCGGCGCGACCCTCCGCCAGAATTCCTTTGCGCAGTCCGTCAGGTGCTCGGGCGGTTCGGCCGAGCCGGGGGTGAGCCCGGTGGTTTTCGGTGCCGGCTTCCCTCGCGTCGAGCCGGCGAGTCGAAGGGCGCGCGGTTTTGGATACGGTCCTGGTGCCATTAGTTGGTCTCCTTGGTCAAATTGAGGGGGAATTCACCCCGAAACTCAGCGGCGCGCGTTTCACGGAGGCCAGTCGGTACTTTTTTGAGGGGTTGCAGATTCCTCGACCGGATAATGGGGGGTGTGCCCGCCTCGCCTGCGTCAACCATGCCGCGTCGCGTCGGCGCGTCCGACCCGTTGGCCACCGCATCGGCCGACGCATCCTGGGGCAGCGTGGTGGTGATGGTGGGCGTAAACAATTGTTTACGTTTGCCGAGTGGCGCGGTGGTCACCTTGTTGGACAACGTGGTCAACAAGGTGGGCATCGTGGTGGTGGTGGTTGCCTGCTCGATGCTCTCGCACCGAATGCCGCATCCTCGGCTCGCATACTTCAGCAGGCGCTTGAGCGCGGACACCTCATTGACGCCACGCATCGGGACCATGCGCAGGATGTAGGTGGGTTGGGTATTCACGCCAGCGCCCCCGCCGTCGCGCCGGTCTTGTTCCTGTGCGCCTCGAAGATTCGTTTCGCGGACGCCTCCCCGCCGTCGCGGATGAACTGCTCGCGGGCCTCGGCCGTGTGCGACCGCGTCTCCACCGGGTCGGTGCGGACGCCGGCGGCCACAAGGGCACGCATCCACGCCTGCCAGAACGAGACCGTCGAGACCGACGCGGGCCCGTAGGTTTGTGTCGCCCTCCGAAAATCCATCTCGGCACGCTGCACGCGGGCGTCGGCGTCGCTCATTGCGTCGGCCTGTTCCTTCACCACTCCCGCCACCTGCAGCGCGGCCTTATCGAGATGGCCCTGGGTCACGATGACGCGGGGCTTGCCGGAGCCCCCAGTGGTCTTCGCATGACGCCGCAGGGCCTCTCTCAACTCGCTCGGCTTCGGAGCCCATTTGAGGGTGTCCATCAGCCCGCGAAGCGCGCGGATGATGGTGTCGTCGTCGTGGCCGTGCATGGCACGCTTCCACGCCAGGGCGGTCTCGTGGTTCATGTCGTCGCCGGCCATCTTCGGCCAGCACTGCCCCATCACGCTGAACGGTCGGCTTCGGTCACTCATTGGACGGTCTCCATTTTTTCGGCCTCGTTGGCGAGGCGGACCATGCGTTCGCCGGCGGTCTCGGTCTTCCGTGAAGGGGAAGAAACGCCGGCGGGCGGGCTTCCTCTCTTCCCTCTCTTCATCTCTTCCTCTATTGGGGTGACACTCTGTGTGTCAGGGTTTCGCTCATGGATGTCAGGGTTTCGACCTCCAGGTGTCAGGGTTTTGGTACTCCGGATGTCACCCTTTCCCGCTTCTCCATCGCTAGAAACGGTGACACTCTGGGTGTCAGGGTTTGTGTTGAGCGTGTAGGTGTTGGCGCGGTGCCGTCCGCCGCCGCAGACGATGGTGATGTGACCATTGGCGGCCAGCTTCCTGAGTGCCCGCTGCGCCGTCCGCTTGCTCTTCTTCATCAGCCCGGCCACTACCTCGATGCTGGGGTAGCTGCTCCAGGCTTGGCGGACATGCACGGCCACGGCCAGGTATGCCCGCAGCTCCGCGCAGCTCATCCGGGCGATGGCGTCCGTCTTGGTAAGACGCTCATGCGGGAGGCGGCCGAAGAGGATGGTGTCCTCGCTCACCGGGCGCCCTCCCCGGTGGTGGTGACAGCCTTGGCGATTTCCTTCGCGATGAAGTCGCGCAGCCCCTCGGGGGAATACAAAATCCTCCCGCCGAAAACGAGATGGGGAACCTCGCCGCGCTTGCGCCTGTTGTAGAGGGTCTTGGGGGAGACTCCCAAGAGCCGCGCGGCCTCGGGCTCGCTGATGAGGAGCGGTTCGGGTTGTGGGGTGGCGGGCGTGCTCATCGTGCCACCGCCTCGCCCTTGCGGGCACGCTCGGCGAGCACGGCGCGGGCGTCGGTGATGCTGACCAGCACCCGCCGGCCAGCATGTAGCGACGGAACACGGCCGGCCTCTACCTCGCGGCGCAGCCATGCGGCCGGGACGCCAAGCGCCTCAGCCGCCTCGATGGTCGGTACAAACTCGGGTGTAGTTTTCTCGCCGTGCATGCATAAAGCATCGGCGAGTAAATCAGAATGTCGCGGGCGGGGCCTCTCGCGTTGCGCTTATTGGCGCGCCTGTGACGCCGCGTTGCGCATATTTCACTTCAAATCTTGCGAGTACCACTGTTGCACGTCGCTGTGTTTGTAGCAAACCACGTTATCAATCACCTTCTTCTCAACTCGTTTTGTTTTTCGCGTCGGACTCGATGCCATGCGAAGCTTGCTGGCTATTTTGCCAGGGTACGCCGATGCCGGTCGGTAGTCGTCTGCGATCTCTGATGCCGCCTCGCTTGCCGCCAGCGCCATCTGCCCCAGCACCCACGCCGACTTCTCCGCCGCGCCGGGGATTGATATTTCCTCGAACGCCACAAGCGCCGCACGCTTGCCTTTTCCGCTCACCGCCGCGTTGTGGTGCGTCTTGCCCTTGTGCCAGACCATCGGCGTGCGGGCGTCCGCGTACATGTCGGCGGGCGTGGCGTCGAGTACCAGCCGCAGCCACCGCTCGACGGGGCGATTGCCCGCGACGCCATCGACCAGCCGCACGGCATCACCCACCAACATCTTGAACCGCGCCAGCCACTCCCTCGACGGGAACCCGGCCACGCGGATCGACTCCTCATCACCGACGCGGCAATACTCGATGCGCGACGGGTCGCCGTGTTGTGCAAGCTCGCGGAAAGCCTGGGCGAGACGGTCGTAATTTGATGGTGACATGACACGTTCTCCATCGGGCGACTCCGGGCGGGACACGCGGAACGTGTATCACGCGCCCGCCCGAAGTCTTCCGGCGAGGATCAGTCGCCGGCCCACACACAAAACTACCGTCGAGACCAAGCCGCAACAAACCCGACCGGCCGCTTTGGCGCTAGCGGCACGGGTGTTAACCGGCGGTTGTGACTTTGGCAATTTTGCCGAAGTCAGTCCGCCGGTCGCGGTCTTGAGATTCGCCTACGCCTTCCGCGCCTCACCCGCCTCTTGGATGCTCCGCGCCTCGCGGGACCAGTTGCACACCATCCGCCGGACTTGCTGAATCCCCGGCGGCTCGGGCAGCAGGTGCCCAAGGTCGCGGATCATGTTGGACAGGTCGCACTCGAGCTCCACCATGTCGCCGTGGACGCCGTCGGTGAAAGCCCGGTCGGTGCCGATGTACCCCTGCTCTGTTGATTCAAGGAACGCCAGCAAGTCAATCACCGACTGGATGCGCTCCCGCAGCTCAAAAATCAGCAGCGCCCCCGTCCGCACCGAATGCGGGTTCGGGTCTGGATGCAGAAACATGTGCGCATCATCGCCATCGACAAAGGCGTTGACTCGGGTCGATTCGCTCTTCGCTCGTTTCTTGGACTTGGACATGCTGCACTCTCCTTGCTCGGCCGGCGGTTTAGTTGCCCCACAACACCCCCGGCCGGGCGGGTGGGGTGTTGGGTCATGCTGGGGTGTCGTCGTCGCTTACGAGGCGTAGGACGGGCTTGGCGGCCGTCGTGGGTTGCTGGCGGTCCGCCAGGGATCGGCTCAGCGCCAACACGAAAGAGGCGGTCTCGGTCCGCAGGGCGTCCGCTACTTTGTTGATGGCGTCGCGTAGGTCGGGGTCGATGCCCGCGCGATCCTCCAGGCATTCGATGAACCCGTGCAGATAGGGCGTGGATTCTGTTTTCAGGTGCTCCACAATCCGCCGGAGCAGGTCGTCTCGCTCAGTGGCGGGAGGTAGCCGCAGCGTCAGCGGCGCCGGGTGTGCCGGATTTTGTGCCGCCTCGGTCGTGGACTGCGTTATTTCTCGGGGATTACCGGGGGGGTGCGGGTCCAGTATGGCCCATTGGTTACGGTCGTCATTTCCCACAACTGTCCGTAACTTTAGAGAAGCGCGCTCGTTTACAGCGTTTCCTAGGGTTCCCGCTATCGCTGGTTACGGGCTGTTTTCTATCGTTCGATGCAACCACTGTGCGGACTCTGTGACGCGCTCTGCGCGCCCGTGGCACTCAACACCGCCGTGATGGTCTCGCTGCTGACGTACCTCAATCGCTCGGGGTTGGCCTGTGAGCCCGCCCACAGATCTGCGAACGGCGAGACGAGGATCAGCCCCCGCCGCGCGGCTAAAACAGGTACCGCTTACGCCTCCGCCTCCACGCGGTAAACCTCGCCCGCGCCGCCGCGCCATTCCATCAACTCACGGAAGCGGCGATCGGCGTGGAGGATTATTTTGCCGTCCGACGCGCGGACGACGCGGACCGTCACCGCCGCGCCGCGCTCCCGGCCGTAGGGGTTGAGCAGGCGCACCTCGCCGCCTTCCAGTATTTGCAGCGCGACATGCGTCACGACGCCGCCCTGTTGCCGGCCGCTGACGAGCACGGCCCCCGGCGCGCGGAGCGAGTGGAAGGCGATGTCGATCCGCGCCGGCATGGCGGGGAAGAGGACCAGCAACCCCTCGACGCCGATGACCAGCATCGAGTTGAGCGCCAGCGACATGCCCGGCGCGTGGTCGGCCTGGAGGATGTTGAGCGTGGCGCCGTCCCCCATGCCGTTGACGGCCATCGGCATCGACGCGGCGCGGTAGGCCCACTCGGCGTCGCCCATCCGCGCCGCCGCCGCCACGGGCGTGCCGCCGCACCAGGCGTTGCAGACTTTCGCGCTGGCGTCACGCCAGGTGGCCGCCGCCTGCCGGCGCCACCGCTCGGGGCCGTTGAACGCGCCGGCCATTTCGCAGGGAAACACCGGGTGGAAGAACGAGCCCGCCGCGATGCGATGGTTGTTCTCGGGCTTCGGGTGGTTGCGCCAGAAGACCCACATGTCCTGGGCGTCCACCGGCATGTCGGGCAGCAGCGCGGCCGCGGCACGCCACTTCACCGCCGCCTCGCCATCCACGCCCAGCGCCCCGGCCGCTTCGGCCGCCTGCGTCAGCCCGATCCACGTCGCCGCGATGTCGTAGCTCGAATCCGTGCCCCACGCCTCGAACGCGGTGCACGCCCACTCGCCCCAGATGCTCGGCTCGAGCAGGTAGCGCCCGTCGGGCCCCTTGCCCGCGAGCTCCAGCAGCCCGTGCACGTAATCCGCGACACCCTTGATGATCGGGTAGGCCGCGTCGCGCAGGAACTCACGGTCCAGCGTGTGCAGGTAGGCCCACCAGACCACCCGCGCGATCCACGGGCTGGGCGCGAGCGAGACGGCGAGCGGGAACCAGTTCAGCTCCGTTTGCTCCTGCCCGTCGATCCCGCCGGCGTGGGGGAAACGCACACCGGCAACGCCGAAATAGTCGTGAGTGTCTTGGCCGCACTGCGCAATCATGCCGTGGTACAGGCTGACGTACGGCTCGACGAGCTCCACGTGGTTGGAGCCCATCACGCCCTGATACACCGCCTGGATGTTGACGTTGCCGTGAAAATCCGCGTTCCACGGCGGCTGGTTCTCCTTGCACCACATGCCCTGCAAACCCGGCGAAACCTTGCCCGGCCTCAGGATGCTCCCGGCGATGTAATTCGAGATGTACCACGGTCGCTCCAGCGCCGCGTCCTCACACGCCACCCACGCGCGCGACCAGAACAACGCCCAGTGGCGCCGATGCTCCGCGTGGACCGCGTCCCATCCGGCCCGCGCCGCCGCCTCGACGCGCTCCCGCGCCGCGGCGGCCGGAGATTCACCGTCACGGTGCGTCGCCGCCGCCAGCCAGAGCGTCATCGAGTGTGCGTCGTCGCTGTCCACCTCGCCCAGCACCGACCGCCGGGCGATCGTCGTCGTGACGGCGGGAGATTCCTGCAGCATCGCAACGGCGTAGCGGTCGCCCCGCGGCATCGCCTGCTCGAGCAGCGTCACCACGCCCGGCTTTGCGCCCGCCTCACCGCTCCACGGCGATGTTGCGAACGCGGCCGGCGGGAGCAGGCGGTGCGTCTCGCGCCCCAGCCGCCAGGTGATCGAGCGCAGCGGCAGGCGTGTGCGCGTTACGCGGATGCCCAGCACCTCGTATCCCGCGGAGGCGAAGGCCTCGACCTCGAAGTCCGGGTCTTGCGCCCACATGTTGTCCAGGCCGTGCACCTCGAACTTCATGCGCCACGTCGCGTCGTGGAGCGAGAGGGCTGATTCGAGCTTGCGCAGGTTGCCCGTGTCCGCCAGGTGGAGGCGGAGCGTGGCCGCCTGCGTGAGCGTCGAGGGCATGAAGCGGTCGGTCCAGTTCGGGTCGCCGGGCATGAGCCTGGCGAACGCCTCGCGGTCCCGCCGGCGGTAGATGTCCAGGAGCCCGGCGTAGTTCTCGCGCGGGAACGTGCTCGGCTCGCCGGGGCGGACCCAGAGGTCGTTCTTGCCCAGGAGGAAGGTGAGGCTGTCGGGGGGACCCGAGACCATCGCGCCGAAGTCGCCGTTGCCCAGCGGCGCACCGCCGAACCATTGCCCCGAGAGCGCCGCGGCGACCGGCCATTTCATGTCGTGCCGCGCCACGCGCGCTGCGATGTCGATCGTCTCCGGCGCCGCCGACCCGGGCATGACCCGGTGCTGACGCGAGACCCAGCCTGGAAGCGTTGGCATGCGGAGAGTTCCCGTAGAGATGCGGGCGTGGCGGGCGAAAACCCCGAGAAATCCAGGGTTCCCGACAACGCCCCCCCCCCCCGCGGTAGCCTAACAGACCAAGTCCGGGGCGGCGTAGAACGGGCGCGTGCCGCAGAAGGGGGAGTTGTCCGTTCGTCAGCTACGCGCGGAGGTGGCGAATCTCCTCCACGTGCTCGGGCGGGATCGGTTGGGAGAGATCGATGTCGAGGAAGTTGGCACCGATGGTGCGCGCGACGGACGTGACCTGGAATGTTTTGTATCGGTGGGTCGAAGCCATGGCCGTGATTCCTGTCGCGTGCTGATTGGCAAACAATACCAACCGCCGGCATCCGTTGATCGTCGTCACAATGAGCGGCTCTGCGCGGACGGCTGAAAGAGCTTGTACGTCTTGTACCCGCCACCCAGATTCGCCGCGGAAAACCCGGATTGCAGCAGGATCCGGGTCGCCAGGTAGCCCCGCTGTCCAACCTGACAGTAGGCGGCAATCTTTCGGTTGCGCGGTAGTTTCCCGAGGCGGGACCGCAGGTCATCCACGGGAATGTTCAGGGCCCCGGGGATGTGGCCGGAAGCAAACTCCTGCGGCGTGCGAACGTCCAACAGAAACGGCTGGTCGGCAACCGGGGCCGCCAAGCACGTGTCGACGTCGAGTTGGGGATGTTCTCCACGCAATAAACCTGCCGCCACAAAACCGGCCATGTTGACCGGGTCTTTGGCTGAGCCGAATTGCGGCGCGTAGGCGAGTTCCATTTCCTCCAGGTCGAAAACCGTCATCCCCGCCTGGATGGCCACAGCCAGCACGTCGATCCGCTTGTCTACACCGGCCCCGCCTACGGCCTGTGCTCCCAGCACTCGGCCCGTGGTTGGGTCGAACAGGAGTTTGAGTGTCATCGAATCCGCGCCGGGGTAGTACCCGGCGTGATGGGCCGGGTGGACGTAAATCTTGCGGAAGGGCCGATTCGCGCGACGCAGGGTTTTTTCGGAAGAGCCGGTCATCGCGGCCGTGCGGTCGAACACGCCGACGATGGCGGTCCCTTGTGTACCCCGGTAATTCGCCGGGCGTCCGAACACATTGTCGGCGGCGATCCGCCCCTGGCGGTTGGCCGGGCCGGCGAGCGGCACCTGGGTCGGATCGCCAGAAACAACGTCTTTGACTTCGATGGCATCGCCGACGGCATAGATGTCCGGGTCGCTCGTCTGAAGCCGCTCGTTGACGCGGATACCGCCGCGAGGCCCGACTTGCAGGCCCGCGTCGACCGCCAGCTTGTTTTCCGGGCGCACGCCCACTCCCAAGATGACCAGTTGGGCGGGCAACCGCTGACCGGACTTCAACCGGACAACAAGGCCATCGGCGCCTTCCTCGAAGCCCTCGGCCGATTGGCCCAGCAGTACCGTTACATTCTTGTCCAAGAGCGTTTCTACAATCGGTGTCGTCATTTCTTTGTCGAATGGCGGCAGGACTTGGTCCTGCAACTCGACCACCGTGGTGGCTATGCCGCGCTTCACAAAATTCTCGACCAGTTCGAGGCCAATGAAACCGGCCCCGACCACGACCACCTGCTTGACGCCACTGTCAACGTGCTCCTTGATGCGATCGACATCTTGCAGATTACGCAACGTAAAGACCCCCGGCAGGTCGATCGCCGCGATCGGGGGCCGCAGCGGCGCCGCACCTGGCGCGAGGATCAGCTTGTCGTAGCTTTCCTCATATTCGCGTCCCGAAGCCAGGTCGCGGACGCGAACCATCTTGGCGGTGCGGTCGATGGCTTCGACCGACGACCGGGTTCGGACGTCGAGTCGGAAGCGGGACCGCAACATTTCCGGCGTGGTGACGAGCAGCTTCTTGCGCTCGACAATCTCGCCTCCGATGTAATACGGCAGGCCGCAGTTGGCGAACGATACATCCGGGCCACGCTCAAAGAGAACGATGTGGGCGTCTTCCGAGAGCCGCCGTGCACGGGCGGCCGCGGAAGCTCCACCGGCCACGCCACCCACGATGATCAGTTTCATGATTAGGACTCCATTCAGACGCGGAGGTTTTCAGAGGCTGCAACTGGAAACAGCGGGTTGGCTACATTGGTTCCACGGCATTCGGGCCAAGATCATGCCCAGCCCGCAGGTGTCGGTGATCCCGGCGAAGATGAGGCCGGCGCCCACAAAAGCGGAGAGCCCGACGAAGGCCGGATGGACCAGCCAGCCAAGCACCGCGCCCAGCAGAACAAGCGAACCCGCGGCGATACGCACCTGCCGTTCAAGGGATACGGCCTTCTTCCCGCGGACGACAGGAAGGCCGGCTTCCACGCACGCCATCGTGCCGCCCTCGATGTTGAGCACGTTCGCGAAGCCCGCCTTGATGAACTTGTCGCAAGCCTGCTGGCCCCGGCTTCCGGAGCGGCAGATGAGGTACAGCGGTTCGCTCGCCGCTCCGTTGCGGGCGCGCATGACGGCTGCCGGATCGAGTTGGTCCAGCGGGACGTTTGTTGCGACGCCGACGTGTACCTCCCGAAACTCGAGGGGCGTGCGGACGTCAATGAGATCGAGCTTCTTGCTTCCCTTGCAGGCCTCGGCAAGTTCTTGCGGCCTAATCGTGGGCACGTTCATGGTCGCCTCCTCCGTCAGGGTTCCGTGTCATGGGCATGAAAGACAATTGAAAATTACAAAAT
Organism: Planctomycetota bacterium; assembly: GCA_021413865.1. Classification (GTDB taxonomy): domain Bacteria; phylum Planctomycetota; class Phycisphaerae; order Phycisphaerales; family Phycisphaeraceae; genus JAIOPN01. The sequence continues at coordinate 24,638 of JAIOPN010000035.1, forward strand.
ATCGCGATACGACGATATATCGACCAGAAAGAAAATCACCCGTTCTTGCCGCCGAAGCGGGCCTCGATGCAGGCCATGATGCTCGACAGATGCTTTTCGACGATCTGGTAATACGCCTTCCGCCCCTCTTTTTCACTGGTCAGGAAGCCGCACCGCTGCATGAGCCGCAGGTGCTCGGATGCCATATGGCTCGGGATGCCGCACGCCTCCGCGAGTTCCCTGACCGTGTAGCGGCCTTGGAGCAGCATCTGCACCATGCGTAGCCGGTGGGGATGCGCCAACGTCTTGAGGCATTCCGCCGCTTGCATTAGGGCGTCGAGCGGCGTGAGCCTGGGGCGTTTGGCGGGTCGCGTTTTCGCTGCCGGCGGCGCCATTGGCGTGTCTCCCGCTGGGTTCCACGTTCATTATATCGTAATATCCCGATATATCAATTATATTTCGGCGGAGCTCCCCCCTCCCCCGGCGTCCGTCGATACCGACCGGGCGTCACGGCGATGACCGGGGGTGCGGTCACGGATTTTTCGTTCTCCCATCCTCGTGAGATCGTTCAGGTGGCGATGTGCTGGGCGAACTGCCGACCCGTATGAGGCCCGGGCTGGGGGAACGAGGTACACCGATCCGACGAGGGGGAGCCCGGGAACGACCGGACACGGTAGCCGCGGCAAGCCCATCGTTTTTTTAGACAGATCGATCCTTGTATCACCCGCCGCGGAGCAGCCGTTCGCAGCGTGCCGGCTCGCGTGCCAGTTCGGCGGAAAACACCGCGGCCTCGCGGAACGTGAAGTGGAGCTGGTCCTCGGGGTGCATGAAGGGGAAGGCCTGTGTCTTGCTGGGGGAGGTCGCGGGGCGGTGGCGGTCCCACTCGGCGTCGAGACGGGAGAGCAGCCGCGCGTCGCGCTGGGCGATGAGGGAGACCAACGCGACGCCGTCAGCAGTGGGCGCACGCGAAGCTTCGAGGAGGACGCGATCGCGCCAGTGCAGGTGCTCCAGATACTCGATGCTCAGGACGAAGTCCTCGAAGTCGTTCAGGTTCCGTCTCACCTCCTGGCGGCACACGGCGAGCTGCGACAACACACGAGTAAACGCCGGCCGCGCGGCGTCGCCCCGAGCGACGACGCCGCGGAGGTCTTCCTCGCTTTTCCAGGGCACCGGCAGCGTCGGGGCCATCCAACCCGGAGCGCACTGCGCACGTGGCGGCGCGAGGTCGTACACGCTCGCCAATACGTCGGCCCAGGTGTCGTTCCAGAGCGCCCCGTAGTGACGCTCGACGAAGCGTTGCATGGCGTGGGCCCGGGCGGGGGCGGCCCCCTCGTTCAGGGCTACGCCCGCGTACGCCACGCCGTCCCACATCGAGCCCGGCAGGTAACGCCCCGGCACCCACTGCGTCACCAGGACGCCCATGCACCGGGCGTCCTCGAAGCGTCGGTACACCTCCGCGAAAGACTCGACATTGCGGAGTTGCGGCGTGCCGATCCGCGGCCCCCAGCGGCACCAGTTCAACGCCGGACCGCCCAGCACGCGGTGGCCGGCGTCCATCGCTGCTTTCGCGTGGCCGTGCAGCTCGCCCTGCTCGTTGTCCCAGTAGCACCAGTCGTGCAGGATGATCGCCTTGTCGAGCAGCTCCAGGATACCGCTCTCCTTACGCAGCACGTGATCGGCCCAGACGATGAGTTCCTTGCCGCAGCCGCGCGCTGCGGCGTTGAGCTTGTTGAGGTATTCACCCCAGACCTGTGCCCGGCTGCGCGTCTTGAGCGCCTCGCGCGACATCTCGGAGAAGCCCCAGTTCACCTCGTCGCACCCGCCGTGCAGGTAGCGGCTCGGGAAGATCGACGCCGCCTCGCGGTAGAGGTCGGTCACGATCTCGAGCGAACGCGGGTGGATGGGGATCAGCCCGGTGAAATGCTTGGCCGGGTCGGTGTCGGCCAGCTCGGGGTACGCCGTGGTGATGCACGTGGCGTGGCCGAAAGATTCGATCTCGGGGATCAGCTCGACCCCGCGCGTCTGGCCGTGCTGCGCCAGCTCGCGCATCTGGTCGGGCGTCAGGGCATTGGCGTGGGTGACCAGCTCGGGGTGGCTGGCGAAACGCATGGAGCAGCCCTGGTCGTCGGTCAGGCGGAAGACGATGGCGTTGAGCCCCCAATCGGCGCAGAAGTCGATCAGGCGGTGGTAGTAGGCGGGCGACTCGACGAGCCGGGCCGCATCGGCCATCAGGCCACGCAGTGCAAGCGGTGTGGGCATGCCGGCATTATTGCGGGTTCCGGTCGGCGCGGCGACCTCCGGCGGCGTGCCGCGTGAGCGTGATTTCGTCTGATTCGCCCGCAACCCAGAGGCGGTGTGGCCCTATCGGCGGAGATGCGGTTTTCGCTTCCGCGCTGCCCAGCGACTTTCAGGACACGATTCCGAGTCAGTAACCATGGTTCAGTTGCTGAATCTGCTCCCCCCGACGCTGAGCCGGCAGGCGGCGCCGCCTTTCGCCCGTGAAACAAAAGGGTAAGACGACGGCAACACCCTTCCCCCCGCCGGGCCGGTGACCCGCCTTCTGTTCGAATTTACGCCACCATGTTGTGCTCGCGTAGCGCGGAGCGGGGGAACAGGATGTTGTTTTCCTTGTGCACGTGCTGGTGCATGTCGGCTTCGAGTGTGGCCAGGCCGTCGAGCATGGCGCGGTAGGTGTTGCACGCGTCCGACGGGGCGGCGTAGCCGCGGGTCAGCTCACGGAGCCGGGCCAGCGCGTTGCCGGCACTGTCGTGCTCCATCTCCATCATGCGGATCGGGTTGGCGATGCTGCCGCAGTGGAAGCTGGGGCGGGTAGCCGAGGATTCGAGCTTACGGATCATCGGGAAGAGCACGCGTTCTTCCTTGGCCATGTGGTCCGTCATCTCGCTCGCAAGCGCGGCGAAGACCCGCGCCACCTCGGGGAGTTCCGCGTGGTTGCCGCCGTGGACCCGTGCGACTTTCTCGACGAGCCCGCCCAAGCGGGGCAACTCGCGTTTGAGATAGGCGTGGTGCGTCGCTTCGATGTGATCCGCCAGCGCCGCGAGCGGGGCCGCGGACCAATCTGTCGCGGCCTCACCCACGGCACCGGTCCGCTCGCCGGCGAGCATCACCTTGAGCACCGTCTGCGGATCGAGGCCCTTAGCCTTACATACCTCCGCCAGCGGTTTCTTGCCGCCGCAGCAGTAGTCGATGCCCAGGTCTTCAAACACGCGTGACCGGCTGGGCTTCTGCGTGACGAGGTCGCCCACAGTTGTGTTGATGTCGATCGTCGTCATGGTTGGTTCTCCTTTAGGGATGTTTGTGCGTGGATTACTTGATTTCCGACGCCGCCTGCGGGAACTGCTCGGCGACCGCGTCGTCCTGGGGCAAAAGGGACCATCCGGTCCTGAGGCCGACGACGAACCAGCCCATGCCCAGCAGGCCGATGGTGAAGATGGTGTCACCGAAGACGCGCATCCAGCGGAGGTTGTTGAGGAGAGGTGTCTGCATGAACTCCGCCGAGCGTGCATACCACATGCCATGCTCGACGCTGGCCTTGGTCTGGAGGAGGCCGACTGGGAGGAGGGAGAGCAGGATCATGAGCGACAGGCCGATGTTGATGGACCAGAAGGAGAAGGAGAGCGTACCGGTGCGCCACTGACGGTGGACGGTGAGACCCTTGAGGCAGAAGAGCATGAGCCCCAGGCCGAGCATGCCGTAAACACCAAAGAGCGCCGCGTGTCCGTGGACGGGCGTGGTGTTGAGCCCCTGCATGTAATAGAGCGCGATGGGAGGGTTGATGAGGAAGCCGAAAAGGCCCGCGCCGACGAGGTTCCAGAACGACACGGCGACGAAGAAGTAGATGGGCCAGCGATAGGCGGAGACCCATGGCTTGGCGCGCGTGAGCGTGAGATTCTCGTAGGCCTCGAATCCGATTAGCGTCAGCGGCACGACCTCCAGGGCGCTGAAGACGGAGCCCAGCGCCAGCACGACCGTGGGCGTGCCAGAGAAGTAGAGGTGGTGGAACGTGCCGATGATCCCGCCGGAGAGGAAGATGGTGGTGGCGAAGAGAACCGACGCGGTGGCGGTGGCGATGCGGAGCAGCCCCATGCGTGTGAAAAGGAAGGCGATCACCACGGTGGCGAAGACCTCGAAGAAACCCTCGACCCAGAGGTGGACGACCCACCAGCGCCAGTATTCCGCCATGGCAAGGTTGGTCTGGCGGTGCCACATAAGGCCAGCGCCGTAAAAGCCCGCGATAGCCAGTGAGGAGATCAGGAAGAGCGCCAGCAGGTGCTTGTGCTCACCGGGCTGGCTGAACGCCGGCCACATGGCGCGGGCCATCAACCCCAGCCAGAGAAAGAGGCCGATGAAAAGAAATATCTGCCAGAACCGCCCTAGATCAACGTATTCATAGCCCTGATGGCCGAACCAGAAGTTCGTCTCATAGCCCAGCTTCTGCTGCACGCCCAGCCACTGCCCCGCCATCGACCCGACAACGATGATGAGCAGGCAGAGGAAAAGAAAGTTCACCCCGGCGCGCTGGTACTTTGGCTCATACCCAGAGACCGCCGGCGCCACGAAGAGCCCCGTCGCCAGCCACGCGGTGGCGATCCAGAAGATGCCCAGTTGCGTGTGCCAGGTGCGGGTGACGGCATAGGGCAGCCACTTGGCGAGCGGGATGCCGTAGAACCCGTTGCCCTCCACGCCGTAGTGGGCGGTGATCGCCCCCAGCGCCGCCTGAGTGACGACCAGCGCCCCGACGATCCAGAAATACTTGAGCGTCGCCTTCATCGACGGCGTCGGGGTCAGCGCCAGCAGCGGGTCGCGCTGGGGCAATACTGTTTCCTCCATCGACTCGCGGTTCTTGAGCGTGGCGTGGTACCACGCCAGCGCGCCGATGCCCGCAAGCAAAACAACGAAACTGACCACCGACCAGACCACGATCGCGCCGCTGGGGTGGTTGTCGATGAGCGCCTCGGCGGGCCAGTTGTTGCTGTAGGTGATCTCCTGGCCGGGGCGGTTGGTCGAGCAGGCCCACGAGGCCCAGAAGAAGAAGGCGTTGAGCATCTCCTGGCGGTGCGGGTCCTTGATGGCGTGGGGCGGGATGGCGTAGGCGTCGCGGAGGCCGTCCAACTCGGGTGCCGCGCCGAATAGGCCGGTGTAGTGCGCCGCCACGGCTTCCATGGCCAGCGCGCGGACCGTCGAGACGGTCAGGTCTCCCGTGGCCGGGTCGTAGGTGTTGGCCCGTATGTCCTTCTTGAGCCGTGCCCGGAGTTGCGCCTGCTTCTCGACGTCGAGTCGATCGAACGCGGCGCCGTGATCTGCCCGCGCCCAGTAGTCAAGCATCCAGACCGCTTCGCGGTGGAGATAGTCGGCCGACCAGTCCGGTGCGACGTAGGCCCCGTGGCCCCAGACACTGCCAACCTCCTGCCCGCCGATCGACTGCCATACATTCTGGCCATCCTTGATGTCCTGCCCGGTGAGCAGCACGCGGCCGTCAGGGGTCGCCACGCGTTGGGGCACGGGCGGGGCCTGGCGGTAAATCTCACGGCCGTAGTAGCCCAGGACGGCGAACGAGCCCAGGACCACCAGAGCGAGTCCGATCCAGAGGCGGCTGTAGCGCATCGTGTTTTCCCTTCAGGACGGCCGGCGGCTGTTATTAGATAATTGGATAATTATATCCACTTGATGACAAGTGTATCACCGGGTAAAATGGACGTCAAGGTCCAATTACCGGCTTCGACCCGAGGATCGCCCTTGTTTTCACAAACCGTTGAGTACGCCCTCCGCGCCGTGGTCTGGCTGGCGTACAACCACCCGGAGTCGCTGACGACCCAGGAAATCGCCCGCTCCACGCAGGTTCCCGCGGGGTACCTCTCCAAGGTCCTCCAGGGCCTGGCGCGGGCCGGCCTCGTACAGGCACAGCGCGGGCTCCACGGCGGGTTCAGCCTCGCCCTCTCGCCGGATGAACTCTCCATCCTTGACGTCGTCAACGCCGTCGATCCCCTCCGCCGCATCAGCCGCTGCCCGCTGGGCCTGGCGACGCACGCCAAAAGGCTGTGCCCCCTGCACAAGCGGCTCGACGATTCCATGGCCATGATTGAGAAGACCCTGAGCGAGAGCAAAATCGCCGAATTGCTCAATGTCCCCGCCGCCGCCACGCCGCTGTGTGATGCCCCGCCCGTGCCGCGGCGCGCCCCGCTGACCGTCACCGCCCGCCGCAAGCGCTGAGATTCCGCTGCAACGGGCATAACCGGCCTCTCCCTGTAAAAGAACCTTGACATCTTCACTATCGGTGCTAAATTACTCATAAAGTAGATAAGTTTATCCGATTATCTACAATGAACAGCCAGACGGGGAGCGCGAGATGGAAACGGCAGGGAAGAACAACCAGGGAGACCCAGCGATGAACCGAATTGTCACACTACGGGCATTTGTCGCGACCCTCGCGGCGGCGGCGTTCTCAGGGGCGGTATTGGGCCAAGTGGCTCTGGCCCAGGACGCGCCCCCTGCCGCCGGCGGGGGCGCCGTCGTCGGCAAGGTCCTCTTCAGCGGCGACAAGCCCAAACGCCGCACGATCAACACCGCCGCCGATCCCGCCTGCCAGGGACACGAAGGCCGACCACTCCTGAGCGAGGTCGTGATCGTCAACCCCAACGACACGCTCCGCAATGTCCTGGTTTACGTGAAGGTCGGGCTGCCGGCGGACAAGAAATACGAACCCCCCAAGGGGGCGTTCCTCGTCGATCAGGTCGGTTGCGCCTACCACCCCCATGTCTTTGCGGCGATGGCCGGCCAGACGGTGACCATCCGCAACAGCGACCCGACGCTGCACAACGTCCACGGTCGGCCCAAGGTCGCCAAGGAGTTCAACGTCGCCCAGGCCGTCCAGGGGATGGAAGAAAAGATCGTTTTCAAAAAACCCGAAGCGCCGTTCGCCATCAAGTGCGACGTGCACCCCTGGATGACGTCATGGTGCGCCATCTTCGAGCACCCGTACTTCGCCGTGACCGGTGATGAGGGAACTTTCTCGATCCCCGATCTCCCCGCCGGCGATTACACCATCGAGGCCTGGCACGAGAAGTTCGGCGTCAAGGAGATGAAGGTCCACGTCACCGCGGGTGAGAAAAAAGAAATCGAGTTCACTTACGAGATCAAGAAGGCGTCCTGAGGCCCGATGCGTATCGCCATTGAAAGGAACCCGCTATGACCCGCACCGCTCAAATCATGAACCTCCGATCGTCCGCGTTGGCGTTGACCGTTTTCGCCGGGCTTGGCCTGGGCGGGTGCGGATCGACGCAGGACCGTGCCGCGGCGGACGGGAAGGCCTCGCGCCCCGTTGAAACGGCCGTGCTGACCTATGCCCCCGCGGTCCCGCCGCCGATCACCCGTCATACGCCGGCGACCGTCGTGGCGCACCTGGAGGCGAGCGTGCAGACCACGGAGCTCGCCCCGGGTGTGAAGTACGCCTTCTGGACGTTCAACACCCGTGTGCCCGGCCCGTTCATCCGCACCCGCGTGGGCGACACGCTGGAGATGCACATCACCAACGCCGACATCACCGGCACGCCGCACAACATCGACCTGCATTGCGTCACCGGTCCGGGCGGCGGCGCCACGGTCACCACCGGCGTCAAGGGGGACCACAGGATGGTCCGCTTCAAACTACTCCACCCCGGCATCTTCGTTTACCACTGCGCCGCCCCGCCGGTGATGGACCACATCGCCAACGGGATGTACGGCCTGATCCTGGTCGAGCCCGAGGGCGGCCTTCCCAAAGTGGACCACGAATTTTATGTCATGCAGAGCGAGTTTTACACCAACCCGCTCGCCGAAGACACCGACGTTGCAACCTACTCGCACGAGCAGGGCTTGGCGGAAAACCCGACCTATGTGGTGTTCAACGGCCGCGTGGGCTCGCTCACGGGCGACAACATGCTCCAGGCCAGGGTCGGCGAAAAGGTCCGCATTTTCTTCGGCAACGGCGGGCCGAACAAAATCTCCTCGTTCCACCTGATCGGCGAGATCTTCGACAAGGTCTACCGCGAGGGCGACCTGGTCAGCCCCCCGGCCCGCAGCGTGCAGACGACCCTCGTGCCCGCGGGCGGCGCGGCGGCCGTAGAGTTCGGCGTCGAGGTCCCGGGCACCTACACGCTTGTTGACCACGCGATCTTCCGTATCGAGAAAGGCGCGGTGGGCTTCCTCAAGGTCACCGGGGCGGAGCAGCCCGACATATTCCACTCCGTGCAGAAGCCTACCCCCTGCGAAGGGTGCCTTGTGCATCCGTGATACATACACCGTTCCGCAGACATTGAGGGCGGCATGACCCGCCGCCATCGACGGCCGGTACGACGGAGTTGGCGACGCGACCGCCTACCACAAGTCGGGCAAGCTCTTCGGGATGTGACGTGGCTTGAGGGTGTACGTCTCCGGTCCCGACCGTGCGCCCTGAAGCCACGCTCGCCCCCCCCATACCGCATGCGGAATTTTTTTCTGCTATGACACCCGCCATGAAGATCACCGACTTCCAGACGTTCGTGGTGGGCACGCCGTGGCGGAACCTGACCTACCTCGTGCTGCAGACCGACGAGGGGATCACCGGCGTGGGCGAGGCGCGCGTGGTGGGCAAGACGCACACCGTCTGCGAGTACGTCCGCGACGTGCGGCGGTACATCCTCGGCCAAGACCTCGGCGACATCGAGGCGCTGTACCGGCGCTTCACCCTCGAAGACTTCGGCTCCGCCGGCGAGGTCGTCATGACCGGCCTGGCGCTGGTGGAGATGGCCTGCTGGGACATCCTGGGCAAGAAGGCGGGCATGCCCGTCTATCAGTTCATCGGCGGCAAGGTCCGCGACAAGGTCCCCGCCTACGCCAACGGGTGGTACAAGGTCGAGCGCACGCCCGAGGCCTACATTCAGGCCGCCAAGCGCGTTGTTGCCAAGGGGTACCTCGGGCTGAAGTTCGATCCGTTCGGCGCCGGTGATCTCGAGCTGACACGGAAAGAGTTCCACCGCTCGATCGAATTGATCGAGGCGGTGCACACCGTAACGGGCAAGGACGTGCAGATTTTCTGCGAGATGCACGGGCGGTTCGCGCCGCACCAGGCGGTCGAGGTTGCCAGGGCCATCGAGAAGTTCGCGCCGGGATGGATCGAGGAGCCCTGCCGACCGGAGGATGTGCCGGCATTGAAGTACGTCGCGGCGCACACGTCGCTGCCGATCGCGACGGGCGAGAGGCTCTACCGCGCCAGCCAGTTCCGCGACCTGTTCGAGGCGCGCTGCGTGCACGTCATCCAGCCGGACATCAACCAGTGCGGCGGGCTGTACGAGGTGAAAAAGATCGCCTCGACGGCCGAGACGTATTCCGTGATGGTCGCGCCGCACAACGTGGGCGGCATCGTCTCGACGACGGCGGCGATCCACCTGATGGCGACGCTCCGCAACGGCAAGGTGCTCGAGCACTTCAACGACTTCGCGGATGAGGAGGTCAAGAAGTGCGGCTCGCCCTACCCGGAGGTGATCGACGGGCATTTCAGCCTGCCGACCGGGCCGGGTTGGGGGCTTGAGTTGAACATGGATTTCATCCGTGAGCACGGGCCGCGGCGGGTGGATGGGGTGATCGCGGACCCCGGGCTGAATCTGTTCAACAACCCGGATTGGGCGAAGCGTGGGAAGTGAGTGAGAGACATCCGGGAAGACCCCGACGACTCGCGGACTCGTCATCGGGTTTGGCCGGGATTGCGGTGAAACCCATTGTTTCCGTGGAATAATGCGGGCCTCTCGCGTGCTATCTCTCACGCCGCCGCGGCGTATAGTTACTCACCGCCGCGGCGCGGGAGCGAACACCATGCGTCCCACCACACCGATTCTTTCGATCGCCCTGACCATCTGCCTGATGATCCTCTCCGGCTGCGAGCAGTCCGGTGCGGCCCCGCCCGAGAAAAACACCACACCCCCAGGGAGCACACCCATGGTGCGCGTCCGCGTCTTCGGCCCCGACGGCAAGCTTACCGGCCCCGTCGATGTCCCCAAGCTCGTGCTCACCGACGCCCAGTGGCAGGCACGCCTGACCCCCGCGCAGTACACCATCCTCCGCAACAAGGGCACCGAGCCCGCCTTCTGTGGTGCGCTGCTGCACAACGCCGACAAGGGCGTCTATGTCTGTGCCGCCTGCGCCCTGCCGCTCTTCGAGACCGGCTCCAAATTTGAATCGGGCACCGGCTGGCCGAGCTTCTTCAAACCGATCGCGGAGGAGAACGTCCTGCAGCACGCCGACAACAGCTACGGCATGGAGCGCACCGAGACGCTCTGCGCCCGCTGCGAGAGCCACCTGGGCCACGTCTTCGATGACGGCCCGCGCCCGACCGGCCTGCGCTTCTGCATGAACTCCGAGTCCCTGCGCTTCGTCCCACAGGACAAGCTCGCCACGCTCGCCGAGGTCATCCCCGCGACCCAGCCCGCGGCGACGCAGCCCTCCGCGAACGTGAAAGACAAAGCACATGACAGCGCCGAGATCGTTCTCGCCGGCGGGTGCTTCTGGTGCGTCGAGGGCGTGTTCGAGCAGCTCGACGGCGTGACCGAGGCGATCAGCGGCTACGCGGGCGGCAGCAAAGAGACCGCGAACTATGAGGCCGTCTGCACCGGGACGACCGGCCACGCCGAGGCGGTCAAGATCATCTACGACCCCCGCAAGATTTCTTACGAGCAACTCCTCAAAGTCCACTTCGCCACGCACGACCCGACCACGCTCAACCGCCAGGGCAACGACGAGGGCACGCAGTACTGCTCGGCGATTTTTTACGCCAGCGAGGAGGAACGTCAGATCGCCCAGGCGTTCATCGCCGACCTGAATGACGCGAAGATTTACGGCAAGCCGATCGTGACGCGGCTCGAACCGCTCAAGGCCTTCTACCCGGCCGAGAAGTACCACCAGGATTACGTCTGCCGCAACCCCAATCAGCCGTACATCCAGGGCATCGCTCTGCCGAAGGTGGAGAAGGTCCGGCACCTGTTCAAAGACATGGTGAAGCCCGAGCCGGTCGTAAAGCCGTGAAAGAAGATCGCTAGAGCATTCCTATTCCGTCTGTAGCGTATACCCGCAGTGGCGGAAGCAGTTCATCGCGTCTGAAGCCGTCACGCGGTCCAGCACGCCCTGCATCGCCGACCACAGGGCCTCACCGGTCCGGCAGGCCAGCGAGCGCAG
>JAIOPN010000036.1 GCA_021413865.1 Planctomycetota bacterium
ATGCAACGGTGACCTGGAAGACCGGCGCGGATGTCTCGTCGTTGTCGGGGCGCCCGGTGCGCATGAGGCTGCTGCTCAAGGACGCGGACGTGTTTGCATTCCGCGCGGTTGAGCCGGCGAAGGGGTAAAGTTGCCGGATCGTTTTGGCACTCGCTGTCCTTGCGGGCGCGTGGCGTTCTCCGTGTCCATGTACTCCATGTCGTCCGCCAAACCCACCGACGCTTGCGAGCATAGGCCCCCGCAAGCCTTCCACGGGCCGGCCATCGTCGCCTCACGGTGCTCCGCCCCCCGGCTCGATCCTCAACTCGTGCACGTGCTCATTGGTCCGCAGCCGCAGCGCCGCCGTGTCGGTCGCCGGTGCCCCGCCCGCCAGGCGGATGTGCCGCAGGGTAACGCCGCGGACGTCGTGCCCGGCGTCGGCGCCCAGGATCTCCGAGCCGAGCATGCGCCCACCGTAGACCGTCACGTCCTCGATCATCACGTCGCGGACCCGCCCGTACTCCTTGTCCTTCCCCCAGACGTCCCGCGTGATCACCATTTTGAGAAGCACGGGCTCTTGGGTAAGGGCCGCGTATGACCCGCCGAGCCTGGCGGCGCTGGTCAGGTCCGCCACCTCGATGTCGGCGAAGTGGATGTCGCTGACCGTCGCCCCGTCGGAGAGGTGCACGCCCAGGCACCAGTGGCGCGAGGAGATGATGTCGCAGCGGTGGAAACGCAGGTGCCGGATCGGCGCGCGGGTCTCGTAAGACACGCCAAGGGCATAGCCCCAGTCGTTCCAGATCACGCAGTCGCTGACGTCGATGTTCTCGCAGGGGTCGCCGGGCTCAGTGGTCTTGGCGACGATGCTGTCGTCGTGGTTGCGCACGAAGCAGCGGCGGATCGACATGTCGCGGGAGTTGACGCTGTTGATGCCGTCGCTGTTGAGCCGGCCGCTGATCAGCCGCAGGTCGGTGACGCGCACGCCCCTGGACCTGCCGATGACGACGTTCCAGTTCGACGCGTCGCGGAGGGTAATGCCTTCGAGGCGGATGTCGCGGCCGCCGCTCAGGCCGATCATCGACCTGCCCGGGTGGGGGACCCGCTCCGAGTCGAGGATGCCCCGGCCGCAGACACGCACGCCTGCGACGTCCTTGAGCGTTATCACGCTGCCGTGGATGAAGGTGACTTTCCACTGCTCGTTCCAGGTGCCGGTCTCGCCGGGTTTGAGCCCGGCCCGCACGACCGCACCGCCCGCGAGATTGACGGTCTGCCCGCTCCGGGGCTCAAGCGTGGTGATCTCGTGGATGCCCGGGCCGAAGTAGATGACGTTGGGGTCGTCGGCCCGCGGGACGTCGGTCTCGGGTTCGGCCACGAAGAGGTGCAGCGCCTGGCTGTCGTCGCCGTCGAGGATGATCGTCACGTGCCGCGGGCGGTCGAGCATGAAGCTCAGCGTGCCGTCGGCGATCACGGGCACGATGCCCGCGCGGGGCGGCAGCACGGCCGCAGTCTTGAACGCCTTGGCTGGCCGGACGACGACCTTGGCCGGGCCGGTCGTGTCGAAGATGCAGAACGACGCACACTGGCCGACGGGATCGGGCTTGTGGCTCCAGAGCCCCTCCTTCTGGAGTATCTCGGCGCGGACCCGGGCCTGGTACACGAACAGCTTCTGGTCGTCGGCCACCACCGCGAAGTCCGGCGACTCCGGCTCGCCCTTGGGGCCGGGCCAGGTAACGACGTTGGCCATGTTCCACCCATTTTTCTGGGCCGCTGGGCCCGTGGCGCGCTGGAGCACTGTGTAGCCTACCGAGCGGAACGAAAGGGATTACCCCCTGCTTGGTGTAGGTATGGAGCGTGCGCTCGCTGATGCCCAATACCCCAGCCGCCTGCTTAGCGCTAATGAGCAACGGTCCCACAATGCGTCCCGACGGTTCTTCGTTCACCGCTTACACTCCTTCGGCTTCCTGTTGCTCGTCGGTTTGTGGACTTTTCTTGCCTTGGGCCCGCTCACGCGCACGGCGTCTAGTCGCCTAACACTGTTTATGCGATCTGCACGTCAAATTATGCACTGGCCAACTCGGAGCGATCCTAGCCACAAGCGTTGCTTGAAACAAAAGTTTCGGTGTATTCAGTCATTGGACTGCATCAGGCAAATCTGACGTGGAGGCGGCGTGGATCTGCTACAACGAGACGATCGCCCGCAAGCACTACCTGCGGGTGACGGAAGATCACTTCAAGCGTGCGGTGAGCGTGACAGGTGAGGCGGTGCGAAATCCGGTGCGGCAGTTGCACGAAACGACGCGCAACGAGCAGAAGCAAGAGACAGGGCCGACAAAGCAAACACGGTACGTGCCGTATGTTGCGCCTCGCTGCCGCGAAACGTCACTTCTGGCAATACCCCCTAGGGGAGTCGAACCCCTGTATGCAGACTGAGAATCTGCTGTCCTAGGCCACTAGACGAAGGGGGCTTGGATCGCGGAGCATGATACGGAGTGCGCGTGTCGAGTCAAGCGGAGTTTCTTGCTTTGCACCTCTGATCGGCCCGCGCCAGCGGGGACCGAATCCATTATCATCACCCCCGACCGCGATGCACGTCGTGTCGCGCCGCACTTTCGCTCCGGAGCCAGCCTTTGTCCGGCCCAAACCCGCCCGCCAGCCACGCCCGTCCGCGCGGAATCCGCATCGCCGGCACGGGCTTGGCCGTTCCCGATACCGTCCTGACCAATCAAGACCTCGCCAAGCGCGTGGAGACGTCCGACGAGTGGATCGTCCAGCGCACGGGCATCCGGCAGCGCTACATCGCGGAGAACGGCGTCAACACGCTGCAGTTGGGGTCTCGCGCGGTCAAGCAGGCGCTGGACCGCGCCGGGATGACGCCCAAGCAGGTGGACCTGCTGCTCTGCGCGACGATCACGCCGGAGATGTGCTGCCCCTCGACGGCGGCGCGGATCGTCTCCGAGATCGGGGCCGTGCCCGCGGGGGCGATGGACATCTCGGCCGCGTGCTCGGGGTTCGTTTACGGGATGAACATGGCGGCGGCGCTGATCCAGACGGGGCTTTACAAGACCATCGCGGTGGTCGGCGTCGAGACGCTTAGCCGGATCACGGACTGGGCCAACCGCAAGACCTGCGTGCTCTTCGGCGACGGCGGTGGGGCGGCGATCCTCACGGCGTCGGACGACGCCGGGCAGGGGTGCGTTTACCAGGCGATGTGGAGCAACGGCGATTCGTGGGGCGATCTGTACTGCCCGCGCGAGGCCTCCGACGTGCCGGCGAGCGCGGAGTTTTCGGGGGCGTACAACACGCTGCAGATGAACGGGCGCGAGGTGTACAAGTTCGCAGTCGGCACGCTGCTGCGGTGCATCGAGGAGACGCTCGCCGCCGCGGGCGTGGCCATCGGCGACCTGGCGATGATCATCCCGCACCAGTCCAACGCCCGCATCCTCGAATCGGCCCGGGAAAAACTCGGCCTGCCCGCGGACAAGCTCTACATCAACATCGACCGCTACGGCAACACGTCGGCGGCGAGCGTGCCCATCTGTCTGCACGAACTGGTCGAGGCCGGCAAACTCAAGACCGGTGACCTCGTGCTGCTGGTAGGCATCGGCGGCGGCCTGACGTGGGCGACGAGTTTGTGGAAGCTGTGAGACAGGTGTGGGTGTGGGGTCGGGGCCCGGTTCCCGATCGCGTCCCTTTCAATCGAGGTCAAGACGATGAGTGATTCGTTACCCGCCATCCTCCTCTGCCCAGGTCAGGGCGCGCAGCACGTCGGCATGGGCCGATCGTGGGCCCAGGGGTTTGACGTCGCGAAGAAGACTTTTGAGGAGGCGGACCGCATCCTCGGGTTTTCGTTGAGCGGTCTCTGCTTCAACGGCCCGGAGGATCAACTCGGCAGGACGGACGTGGCCCAGCCGGCGATCTTCACCGCGTCGGTGGCGTGCCATCGCGCCCTGCAATCGCTGGGGAAGATCGGGGAGGTGCGGGCGGCGGCCGGGCTGTCGCTGGGCGAGTTCACGGCCCTGCACCTGGCGGGGGCGATGGATTTTGAATCGGGCTTGAAACTCGTGCGTCTGCGCGGCCAGTTCATGCAGGAGGCAGCCGACTCGATGCGGACGGGCGACGGCCCGGCGGGGGGGATGACGGCCCTCATAGGCGCCGACGAGGCGCAGGCGGGCCTGATCTGCGAACAGACCTTGGAAAAGGGCGGGCCCGACGAGGTGCTCGTCCCCGCGAACTTTAACTGCCCGGGCCAGATCGTCATCAGCGGCAGCATCGCGGCCTGCCTGCGCGCGGTGGATGTCGCGTCGGCGATGGGTGTGCGGGCCACGGCGCTGAAGGTCGCCGGCGCGTTCCACTCGCCGATGATGAAACCGGCCGCGGCGCGGTTGGCCGAGGCGCTGGAGCGCGTGGCGTGGAAGACGCCGACCGTCCCGGTGGTGTCGAACGTGACAGCCCGGCCGCACGACCTGCATGATGCAGCATCGATCCGCCGCCTGCTGGTCGAGCAGTTGACCAGCCCGGTGCGGTGGGAGCAGTCGATGGTCTGGATGATCGAGAACCTGCCGGGCCGGAACATCGAACTGGCCCCGGGCAAGACGCTCTCGGGCATGATGCGGCGCATCGACAAGGCGGTGAAGGTCGAGAATTACGCGGAAGCACCGAGTGAAGCGGTCTGATTGTTGACGTAGAAGAAGGGATACCCAATGGCGGAAGAAACCACACCCCGGATCGCGATCGTCACCGGCGCCTCGCGCGGGATCGGCGCGGGTATCGCGGTCGCACTGGCGAAGCAGGGGCGTCACGTCGTGCTCATGGCGCGGAACGTGGACAAGCTCAACGAGGTCGCGGCGGCGATCACGGCCTCAGGCGGCAAGGCGTCGGTGGCGGCGTGCGACGTGGCGGACCACACGGCGCTGGCCGCGGCGATCGAGGCCGTCGCCGACCAGCACAAGCGGCTGGACATCCTGGTGAACAACGCCGGGATCACGCGCGACAACCTGATGCTGCGGATGAGCGACGACGAGTGGGACTCGGTGTTGAACACGAACCTGCGCGCGGTGTTCGTCGCCTGCCGCGCGGCGGTGAGGCCGATGATGCGGGGCAAGTGGGGCCGTATCGTGAACATCGGCTCGACCTCGGGCCTGATGGGCAACGCGGGCCAGGCCAACTACGCGGCGGCGAAGGCGGGCGTGGTGGGTCTCACCAAGACGATCGCGCGCGAGATGGCCTCGAAGGGGATCACCGCCAACGTGGTCGCCCCCGGGTTCATCGACACGGACATGACCGGCGTGCTGCCCCAGCAGATCAAGGACCTGGCGATCGAGCACACCCCCGCCAAGCGCATGGGCAGGGCGGACGAGATCGCGGCGGCGGTGGCGTACTTCACCTCCGAGGAGGCGGGGTTCACCACCGGGCAGGTGGTGGCGGTGGACGGCGGGATGACCATGTATTGAGGATGGCCGATCGGGCTCCGGGGTGATAATAGATCACGGGAGGCAAAGGTCCGGGAAGCGGTTGAAGGGGTCGTTTGGCAGTGTGTGATGAAATCGCTATAGTTTGCCCCGACTGACGCCAGCAACGGGTCAGGGGCGCCGCTTCGGCGGCAAAGCTAAGGAGACGAACGCATGGACGTCAAGGAAATCGAAGAAAAGGTGATCGCCATTGTCGCCGAGCAGATGGGCAAAGATAAGGGCGAGATCAACCGTGACACGAACTTCGTCACCGACCTGAACGCAGACAGCCTCGACACCGTCGAGCTGGTCATGGAGTTCGAGGACGAGTTCGAGACGTCGATCCCCGACGAGCAGGCCGAGAAGATCCAGACCGTCGGCCAGGCGATCGATTTCATCAAGGAACACGTCGACAAGTCCAAACCGGCGTGACCCTTAGATCACGGTTGCCTCGCGCCGCCGGCGTGGATATGTAGCGTGCCCGGCCGGCGGCAACTCCCCCCGCGAGACTGCTTTCATGAGTCAACGTCGCGTTGTGATTACCGGCCTGGGCTGGGTCACCAGTCTTGGTCTCTCCGTCGAGTCGGTCTGGAAGGACCTGGTCGCCGGCAAGAGCGGCATCCGCTCCGTGACCCGGTGGGACACCAAGGAGTTTCCCACCAAGTTCGGCGGCGAGGTCGCCGACTGGACCGGCGGGCCCAACATCGACAAGCGCGACTCCAAGCGGCTCGACCGCTTCGCCCAGTTCGCGCTCAACGCCGCCATCGACGCCGTCAACGACGCCGGGATCGACTTCACCAAGGAAGACCCCTGGCGCGCCGGCTCCATCGTCGGCTCGGGCATCGGCGGCATCGAGGAGTTTGAGGAGGGGCACACCAAGATGCTCCAGAAGGGACCGACCCGCGTCAGCCCCTTCATGGTCCCCAAGCTCATGTGCAACGCCGCCTCGGGCAACATCTCCATCCACTACCACATCCACGGCCCCAATTCCGCGATCGCCACCGCCTGTGCCTCGGCCGCCCACGCCATCGGCGAGGCCGCCAAGTGCATCCGCTACGGCGAGGCCGACATCATGGTCACCGGCGGCTCCGAGGCCGCGCTCTCCCCGCTGGGCATGGCCTGTTTCATCGCCCTCCGCGCTTTGTCCGAACGCAACGACGCGCCCGAGAAGGCCTCACGCCCCTTCGATAAGGGCCGTGACGGCTTCATCCTCTCCGAGGGCGCCGGTATCGTCGTGCTGGAGGAATACGAGCGAGCCCGCAAGCGTGGGGCGCGCATCTACGCCGAGATGCTCGGCTACGGCCAGTCCGCCGACGGCTCGCACATCACCGCCCCCGACGAAGAGGGCCGCGGCGCCGCCCACGCCATGCAGGGCGCCATCACCGGCGCCAAGATCAACCCCGGCGACCTGAACTACATCAACGCCCACGGCACCTCGACCCCGCTGGGCGACGCCGCCGAGACCCGCGCCCTCAAACGCCTCTTCGGCGACCTCGCCTACAAGATCCCCGTCAGCTCCACCAAGAGCATGACCGGCCACCTGCTGGGCGCCTCCGGCGGCGTCGAGGCCATCATCGCCGCCAAGTCCATCCAGACCGGCGTCATGCCCCCGACCATCAACCTCGACACCCCCGACCCCGAGTGCGACCTGGACTACATCCCCAACACCGCACGCCAGGGCAACATCCGCTACGCCATGTCCAACTCCTTCGGCTTCGGCGGCCACAACGTGTCGCTGGTTTTGGGCAAAATGTGACCCCGCGACTCGGTCTTCCGGGCGGGGTATAATGACGCGATTGCCCGTGATTTGCCGAATGCAATAAGGTCGGTCCCCGCACCGTTAGCCTACGAAGGTGATCTATGCCCACACTCGCCATCTTCAATCTAGGCGCCCCCGAACTCCTCATCATCGCGATCGTGGGGCTCCTCCTGTTCGGCAAGCGCCTGCCCGAAGTCGGCCGCAACCTCGGCAAGGGCATCGTCGAGTTCAAGAAGGGCCTCGCCGGGGTGGATGAGGAAGTGGACCGCGCCGCCACCAATTCCCCGGCCACGACCCCCAAGCAGATATCTCCCAACGACTCGGCCTCCATGTCCAGCAACACCGAGACCACGAAAGACAAGTCCCGCACCGACGCTTGAGCCGTTGTTCCCGCTCATCACACCGACAATACACGTCTTCTCCATGCCCTCTGTATCTGTGCGCGCTCCAAGCCCGATGACGAGTCCGCAAGTCGTCGCGGTTCGTTCATAATCAGGAACAACCAATGTGCAAGGCCCGTGTTCTTTTCTGCCTGCTCTGGACGCTGCTCGCCGCGCCAAGTTTAACGCGCGGCGGGACCTTGGAACCGAAGGATTTTCCCGAGGCCGAGAAGAAACTCGCGGACTCGGTGGATCCCTGGGGGCTGGCGTTCTCCGACCAGATGTCGCGCTTCCAATCCTATTTCGCCACGGCCACGCCGCCGGACTTCGTGGCCGGGTTCGCGCCGAACCTGGTGAAGGTCTTCCCGAACAAGTACTGGTTCCGCGGTGAAGTCGTCTCACCCGAGGCGTCGCGCGAGATGAAGCCGTTGTGGGGTGTGACGGGATCGACGGTGAGTTTTCAGGTGGCGGTGCTCCCCCGCACCGGCGCTTCCGACGCGGCGTACACCGTGCGGGTCCATGCCGAGGGCGCTGGGCCGGCGACGGTCTGGCGTGAGGAATCCGTCGATACAGGCCCGGCCCGGTACCCCCGCATGGAGAGCCAGTGGTGGCCCGACCCGCTGCTGCGGACGGATCGCTGTGAGCTGGCCGGCGTCGCCGCGGGCGTGTTCCTCTGCGAGGTCCCGATCCCGCGCGACTTCAAGGGTAAGCGTCTGGTCTGTTCGGTCGAGGTTGCAAAGGCCGACGGGGCGAAGGCGGTCTTCCAGGTGCCTGTCGAGGTGGTGTCGCTGGCGATCGAGCCCAAACAGTTCCCGCTGGTCGCGTGGTTTTCCAAGGAGACGCTCTCCGAGGAGAAGTTCCGCGCCATGTGCGCGACGGCGTTGTCGAACCACCTCCAGCCGTTTGTCAGCGGTGAGCTGGCGGCACGCTGGAAGCCGGACGCGCCGGCCGCGTTCGAGGACCTCGTCCAGTTCCTCACGAAGAACGGCCAGACCCTCTTTGACCTGCCCGCTTCGCCCGACCCCAAGCTCTACGAGTTCCTCAAGCAGAAGGGGTGGCTCGCGAAGTTCGTCACCTACAGCGTGACCGACGAGCCGCCGGAGGATCTCTTCGTCAAGACCTGCATCCCCTACGCCAAGGGGATGCGGGAAAAGATGCCGGGCCTGAGGGTCTTCCTCGCGACCGAGGCCCACGCCCGGCTCGCCGAGGGGACCGACATCATGATGACCGACCTCTCGAACGCGAGGTACGACCCGCGCAGCTTCGTCTGCCCACCGGGCGTCGAGCTCTGGCACTACTACTGCCACCTTCCCATCAACTGGCAGATGCGCGCCCCGCTCGTGCGGGCGCCCAACATGCAGATCGACAACGACGCGCTCGAGCACCGGCTCGCCCTCTGGATGTCCTGGCACTACGGTGCCAAAGCGGTGTTGATCTGGTCGGGCAACCGCGAGTGGCCGGGGCTTGGCAAGGATTTCTGGGCCAGCCGTCAACTGCCGACGAAGGAGAACGCCGGCTACCCCTACGGCGGCACGCACCACGGCAACGGCTTCCTGGTCTACCCCCCGCGCGAGCCGGGGGGCGAGGTGCTCCCCTCGCTGCGGCTCAAAATCCTGCGCGACGGCATGGAGGACATCGCCATCTTCGAGGCGATCAAGCGGAAATACGGCAAGACCGGCGAGGCGTGGATCGCCCCGGTCCCCGACGTATTCCAGCACCCGCACTATTACGACCAACTCCCCGAAACGCTCCTAAACAAAAGGGCGATGATTCTGCAAAAGGTGCGGCAGGCGGAATAACGGTGGGGGTGAGATTCGAACTCACGGTAAGCACGAGGCCTACGCCGGTTTTCAAGACCGGTGCACACATCAAGATTCATCGGGAAATCCAGGGGTTCCCCAAGCATCACCAGCAGTAGAAGCAGCAGTAGGCCAAGGAACTGGCCCTGATTTGGCCACGCTATCCCAAGCCCTTGCGGACCTGTCGTCTGCCGACCGGAAGGATGTCTTGGCCTTGCTCGCCGCCTGGCCCATCCTGCCCCCGGCGGTGAAGGCCGGCATCTCGGCCATGATCCAAGCCACGAAGACGGGTGCTTGATGTTCCACCCGTCTGCGGCTCCATCCTGGGCAGATTGATGGTCATCGATCACGTTGATTTAGGAAAATCTTTGGAGCACAAACCATGGGCGGTTTCGGCAGCGGACGGTGGAGTTTCCACGACAAGCGGATCACAGCTGAGGAGTGCTGTGTGTTGGATGCCAACTGGATGACGCGGAAAAACATCCTGCGCCCTGGCCGGGTTGACAATGGCACAATCCACTGGAGCGATACCCTCTCCGGCAAGGAGACATCATCCATCCGCTACGAAGTGAATACCCCGGCGCGCTGGCTGCGGCTTCTATACGGCACGACCGACGGGCGCGAGCACTTCGACTACCGGGTAACTCTTACGACTACGACCCTGCCTTGGGGCGGTGCCCGCTGGTGGTTTATCTGCCCGCTGGTCAAGGATGGTCGCCCCTGCAATCGGCGTGTGGGCAAACTGTACCACCCCCCTAACGGGCGTTACTTTGGCTGCCGCCTCTGTTACAACCTGACTTATCAGAGCTGCAACGAGTCTCACCAATTCGACAGCATCCTGGCACGCTTGGCTGCATCGACGCTCATCGACCCCGTCGAGAAAGCCTCTCTAATGGATATGTTGATGGACGATTATCCGTAACGCTATTGCGCATCATCCCTTGCCTTGGGCGTCGCCACCCTCAAACCCGGATTCGTGGTTGACTTGGGAACCGACCGCACCCAGGGAATGCATGTGATAACGTGCCCCGCGGTTGCCGGATCGACGGGCCATCATTTGCGCGCGACGTAGCCGACGCGCACACCATCGCGACATTTACCCCAAGCCCAATCATGCAGCCTCGTGGATCGTGGGAGAAGGCATGTTTGTGGCGCAGGTGCCTTGTAACTCAGGCCTGGAACACATGGCCAGGGCTTGCGAGCGCGGCGGTGGCCTCGGCGTGCAGTGCCGGCATGTCGGGCAGGGCCTCGCGGGCGGCGTGCACGAAGTCCTTGTCCGAGAGCGACTCGTAGGTGACGGCCTTGAAGGTCACTCTCACCTTGATCTTGCCCAACTTGTGGCGCAGCGGGAGGAAAGCGCGATCGAGGCGCGACTCCAAGAGGTTCTGAATGTCGTCGGGTTTCGGTGGCACGGCGCTGAAGGGACTATGCCATGCCTGGGGCGGGTTGGCGAGGACCAGGGGGAGGAATGTGGCCACAAGCTTCTTGCTCGCCGCGGTCAACTCATCGGTGATGGATTGACCGACCTTCTCCGAGAAATCCTCGGCTTGTTTCTTGAGAGCGGCCGCCTCCAGGTCGAAGGCCTCCTTATCGGCGCGTCGGATCACGGCGCCGTGCCCTTTGATGTATCGGAGGTACTTCAGGGAGAGGGCCTGCCGCGTCATGTCGAGCCATCGGGTGTCGATCTTGGTGTCCATGAGCGGGATAAAGGATGTCTTGAGCCGGTCCCGCATGGCTTTGTCGGCCAGGGGGATCAACTCGTCGGGGAGACGGATGGAGCGGCGATCTAGGTAGAGGCCGGTGATCTCCAGCTCGACGAACTCGAAGAAGGCG
The DNA here is from genome assembly GCA_021413865.1 of Planctomycetota bacterium. GTDB lineage: Bacteria > Planctomycetota > Phycisphaerae > Phycisphaerales > Phycisphaeraceae > JAIOPN01. The sequence goes on from JAIOPN010000036.1 coordinate 11,198, forward strand.
TTGAAGACGTTGAGGGTGTGAACGACGTCGAATTTCTTGGGCGGGTTGATCTTGAGATCGGCCTCGACGGCGCGGAGCGTTGAGGTCTGGGCCTTGTCGAGGCCGATGGTACGGCCCATGGCGCCGTCGGGGCCGGCGCCCAGGTCTCGCTCGATGTCCGCCGGCGCCACGCTCAGGCGGATGGCGTTGGGTTTACGCGAAGGCGCTGCCGGCCCATCGTTCCGGGGGAGTTCCGGATCGGATTCGGTCATTACGCCGGCGTGACCGGCGCTGCTCCCAGCAGAGGCACTACTTCCAGCACCACTTCCGGGGGCGGGGGCGGAGGCCTCGATGAGTTTGGATTGTGGTGCGAAGATGAGGGTCTCTTCGTCGCTGATGACCACGCCGATGCGGACGCCCTGCTGCGTGCCGACCAGCGAGCCCACGTTACGCGCGGCGGCGTTGAGGTAGGCCATGGATTCAAAGTCCCCGAGCCCAAGCCGGAAGACCTCGGCGTCCATGTCGAGCACGACGGTGACGGCGTCGGCGCCCATCTCAAGCCAGCGATTGGATAGCACGATGGCGACTGGTGTGCTCAGCGCCGGCGCCAACACCACGAGGCGGCGCCGCGCCGAGCGGATCATCTCGATGAGGGTGGCGTCGTCGGCGGTGGTCATGGACTGGGTGGCGGTGTACGGCATGGTTCAGCTCCCGGTGTGTTTGCGGCGTGAAGGTTTCGTTCCTGGGGTTTTCCGTGCAGGGGTCTTAGGGTGCGCCGGGGTTCTGACGGCGGGGGGCCGGTAGGGCAGGTTCTCGATGTCGTAACCCTCGCCGGCGCGTTCCCGTGCGAGTTGGGCGCAGGTGTCGTCGTTGATCCAACTGGCGTGGCCGGTGAGGGCCTTGACCTGGTCGGGTGTCTTGCCGGCGTGGATGAGGCTCACGACATAGGCTCGGCGGACGTCGCGGGTGGTGATGTGGCGGAGCCGCCCCCGGGTGGTGATGCGGTTGAAGATGTCGTAGACCGCCTGATCGGTCATGCGTCGGTGGCGGACGATGTCACCACGCCCGACGGGGAGGAAGAGGGGGCCGGGCTTGGCGCCGCGGGCCTGAACCCAATCCTTCATGGCCGCACGGGCCGGCCCGCGCAACGTGACCGTGCGAACCTTTTCCGGGGTCTCGCCCCGGATGAGGAGCGTGCCGGCTGGGGGCTTGTAATCGGCCAGGTCGAGCGTGGCGGCCTCGGCGCGGCGGAGGCCTGTGCACAGGAAGACCACCAGCAGAGCCGCGTCACGCCGGCCCGAGGGCCCGGGAACTTTGGCGCAGGCGTCGAGGAGTTGCTTGACCTGCACGGGCGTGATCGGCGGTGGGGGAGTCGTGGGCTTCTCGGCCGCGTGTGGCGGGATGGGGCGCAGGTCCGCGTTGGCGCCCCGGAAGTGGTTGTTGTCCATCAGGCCCATGCGGTGCGCCACGCGCAGCACGCCGCGCAGGGCGGAGAGCATCTTGTTGGCCGTCGCTGGCTTGAACTCTGTCGCCAATCGCATGTGGATCATCCCGGTCTCCACGGCCGTGAGCTTCTCCCACCGGAAGCAGTGCGGGTCGATCTCTTCCTGGCCCACGACCAACGCAGCGATGCTGGAGAGCGACTGACGCATCGTCCGCTTGGAGCCCTCGCCCAGGCCGTCGAGGTACTCCGCCACGGGTGAGGGCGTGCGCGGATCGGCGTAGTCGGTCCGGGACATGTCGATCCAGGCTTTGGGTTTGGCGTTGAGGCTCATAGCCGGCTCCGTCCACCCCCGGAAGTGCCCGCGGACTGGTTGAATTCGAGCGGGACACGCTGACCGCAGTCGAAGACCAGTTCACGCTCCGGCCAGCGCAGCGCCGCCAGCCGGCCGACGAATGGGCCCCCGGTATTGCCGGTTTGGCGTTCGCGGTGGCGGTAGCCGACCGAGTAATCAATGCACACGGCCTTGCCACCGTTGGGGCCGAGCGCAGCGAACTCGTCGGCGTCGGCGAAGAGGCCATCGTTGTGCACCGCGCCGGGGACCATGGCGCGGGAGTAGTGGCCGAACACGCACATGGGACCCTCCTCATACCGGTCCCACCACCGGCTGCGGGCTTCGAAGCGGAGCTTGCCGGCGATCTCGAACGCCTCGGCCACCCGGTGCTCGGGCCCGGAGGTGATGAACTTGACGGGGTTCTGGTTCTGACGGATGAGTTTCTGATCAATCGGGTCGCTGACGGCCGCAGCCATGGCCTTGGTGCGCTCGGCGTGCATCCGGTAGACCGCCACGATGTCGCCCTCACCATTTCCGGGGCCGTGGGCGCTTCCTGGGGCGGGGATACTTCCGGGGGTGGGGCGGAGGGCTTCGATCGCGGCGTCGTCCCAGGCCGCGTGCACCACGCGGAGGTCCTCACGTTCGAGCGCCAGCGGCAGAGTACGGAGGATGGCGGTGATTTCCTCCCGCTCCGCGTCGTTGGCGACGGGCTTGGCATCACCCTTGGGAGGTTGATGGCCGAGGATCCAGCCGTTGTCGGCCTTCTGGGACCCGAGCACCACGTTCAGGTCGTGGTTCCCCATGACCGCCAGCGCCCGGCCGGCGGAGATCAGTCGATCCACCCAGCGCACCACCTCTACGCTGTCGGGCCCGCGGTCGATCAGGTCGCCCACGAAGACCAGCCGCCGGCCATGGGGATGATCGCCATCCGGGTCGTACCCCAGGTGATCGACCAGGGCCTTGAGTGCCTCGAACTCCCCGTGGACATCTCCGACGATGTCGAGTGGGCCTTGGGGGAGGGGGCGGACTAGGTCCGCAGGGGTAGAGGGGCCGAGAAGGGCGCGAATGACGGGCTGGACGGGGGTAGTCATGATGGTCTTCTTTATAACATTCTCATAAGTATTATATCGGGAAGCAGGGCCTTTGCAAGCGCTGCCGGATAGGGGATTGGATTTCGCCGGACGGGCAAGATCAGGGGACAAGCAACTGAAGGCCCGGGTGTTGGTGTTCCAGTTGGCGAAAGTGGCCTTACCGATCCGAGATTAAAGATGGTCGCGCGTGCGGCGAATATTCATCAGTCCGCCACGGCCGGCTGAACTCGCACGGCCATCCTTTGTTGCCGCCATTCGTCAGTCGTGCCGCTCGCGGCACTACGAAAGGCGGGCAACGATGCACGTTCCGATTGAACTCGTCACCATCCTCGAAGAGCTAACGTCACTCTTGACGGTGGCGGCGGAGCTAAGCCGTCGCGCCTGCGACCGTGCCGTGGTGATCGAATCGAAACAGACCGGCCGCCTGCCGAAAGAGGGCGATGGAGCCTCGCGCCGTGGCGTCCTCTTTGTCAGTAGCGCAACATGTTCCGTGGAATGGCGTGGGCACCGATGCGTGCTCGGACCATCGCTGCCGTTCAGGTTGCTCTACTGCCTGTCAGGCCATCCGGGGCGATTCTTCCCTTACGGGCTGCTGATGGAACAGGTTTGGCGGGGCCACGTCTCGGATGAGGCGGTGAGAGCCATCGTGAAGCGGCTTCGGCGCTCGCTCAAGGATGCCGGGATGGCCGATCTGGCCGCGGCCATATGCGGCCAAGATCGATCCTATGCCCTCTTTCTCCCTTCTCGAACCTTTTGAAATGTCACAGAAAAGTCACGCCGATGTACCCCGCCGTGTCACAGACATCGCGGACACTGCGGAGGCGGCGGACCGTTGATTGCGCCGGTTGGGGGCCGATTATGACCGAACAGGCGTCCGATTCTGATCCAGCAGCGCGGACAATCCTGCCCGCCGCGCAGTACATCCGCATGTCGACCGAGCACCAGCAGTACTCGACCGAGAACCAGTCCAAGGCCATCGCCCAATACGCCCAGCAGCGCGGTTACGAGATCACCACCACCTACGCCGACGGCGGCAAGAGCGGGCTCACGTTCGAGGGGCGCCAGTCGCTCCGCCAGCTCATCCAGGATGTCCAGGAGGGGCGCACGCCATTCAAAAATGTCCTGGTCTACGACATCAGCCGCTGGGGCCGCTTCCAGGACGCCGATGAGAGCGCGTACTACGAGTTCATCTGTAAACGCGCGGGTATCGACGTGCATTACTGCGCCGAGCAGTTCGAGAACGACGGCAGCACCCAGGCGACCATCTTCAAGAGCGTGAAACGGGCCATGGCCGGCGAGTACAGCCGCAAGCTCTCCGGGGATGTCTTCTTGGGCCAGTGCAACCTTATAGAGCGGGGCTTTCGTCAGGGCGGCACGGCCGGCTTCGGATTACGCCGCATGCTGATCGACCAGAGCGGTCAACCCAAAGGGGTGCTCAAACGCGGGGAGCACAAGAGCCTGCAGACCGATCGCGTCATCCTGATCCCCGGCCCTGATGAAGAGGTCGGCCTTGTTCGGCACATATATGAGATGTTCATCAAGGAGGGCAAAGTTGAGTCGGAGATCGCCGGGCACCTCAATGCCCGGAACATCAAGAGCGAATCAGGGCGTGCCTGGACGCGGGCCACGGTCAAGGAAGTGCTGACCAACGAAAAATACATCGGGAACAACGTCTACAACCACATCTCGTTCAAGCTTAAGAAAAAACGGGTCGTCAACCCGCCCGAGATGTGGATTCGGTCCGACGGCGCGTTTAAGGCCATCGTGGAACCCGCGTGGTTCTTTACGGCTCAGGGGATCATCCAGGAACGCAACCGCCGCTTCAGCAATGAAGAGATGATCGAACTGCTCAAGGGCTTGGTCGCCAAACACACCGACGTATCCGCCCATCTGATCGACGACACCCACGGGCTTCCATCCAGCGCCAGCTACCGCTCACGGTTCGGTAGCCTCTTCCAGGCTTACCAGTTGGCGGGGTACGAGCCTGATCGGGATTTCAGCTACGTCCAGATCAACCGGCGTATCCGGCAGCTTTACCCGAATGTCATGGACGATGCCGTGGGCCGGCTCAAAGCCGTGGGCGCCTCTGTGGCGGCGCCGGGCGCCGTTGGCCATTTGGTCGTGAACGGCGAATACACGGCGGCCATTGTCATCTCCCGCTGTCGCCAAACACTCGCCGGCGGGTCACGCTGGGCGGTCCATTTCTCGGGACAACACCTGCCGGACATCACCATCCTCGTCCGCATGGACCCGGTAAACGAGCAACCCTGTGACTTCTACCTCCTTCCGTTGCACGGCATACGGGTGCCATCGCTGCGCCTGGCCGATCGCAACGCCGCGTATGTCGATGCCTACCGCTGTGAAACACTCGATGGGTTTGCTCAGTTGGCCCTCCGGGCCAAGATCGAGAGACGATCATGAATCAGAAACGAGAAAACCCGGTCACGCTGATCCCGGTCGATGAGATCAATGTCGTCAATACCCGCTCACGCGGCAAGGTGAAGTTCAAGGAGATCGTCGCGAGCATCGCCAAACTCGGCCTCAAGAAGCCGATCACCGTGACCCACGCCGGCGGGAAGTATGGAGGCGGTAAGTATGACCTGGTCTGCGGCGAGGGCCGACTGTTGGCCTTTCGCATCCTCGGCCACACCACGATCCCGGCCCGCATCCAGAGCGTTTCGGCGGAGGACGTGCTTTTGATGACTCTCGTCGAGAACATGGCCCGTCGTCAGGCCCGCACCCCCGAGTTGCTCGGTGAGATCGCCGCGATGAAGGAACGCGGCAACACCGTGGCCCAGATCGCGGCAAAGACCGACCTCACGAACCAGTACGTGACCGGGGTGTTAAGACTGATCAGCCACGGGGAGCACGCCCTCATCACGGCAGTCGAAAAGCGCTTGGTACCGCTGAGCATCGCGATCGAAATCGCGACCTCCGACGACAAGGGGGTCCAGAAAGCGCTCCACGACGCTTACGAGAAGAATTTGCTGCGTGGCGCCAAACTAATGAGGGTCCGCGACTTCATCGACAAACGCCGGACGGCCATCCACGGCCATAAACCCAAAACGGTAGACCGCGAAGCCCTTTCCGCGCGCAAGATGCTGCAGGCTTATCGAGATGAAACCGCCAGGCAGCAGGCCGTCGTCAAGCAGGCCCAATTGTGCCAGCGGAACCTCCTGTACGTGAGTTCGGCGCTCAAGCGGCTGGTCGCGGACGACAATTTCATCAACCTCCTGCGGGCCGAAGCCCTCGACTCCATGCCCCAATATCTCGCCGAACGCGTGCGGTGAAGAAGGAGACCCCGTGAGCAACCATGCACCCATGGCGTTTCTGCCCGATGGCGTCACCATCCCGCTGGGGAACATTCTGCCGCTCAAGGTGCTACCCGTCGGCATTCAGTCGAGCCGGCGTTACCTGAGGATCAAGGCATCCATGCAAGAGGTGGGGATTGTCGAACCACCCATCGTTTTTCCGCAGAAGGGCAAAGCCGGCACGTATCTCATGCTCGACGGTCACGTGCGACTGGATATCGCCAAGGCCCTGGGACATTCCACTATGTTCTGCTACGTGGCCGTGGATGATGAGGCATTCACCTACAACCACAAGGTCAGCCAGCTTATGCCGATCCAAGAGCACTTCATGGTGCTTAAGGCGATCAAGAACGGTGTTTCCGAAGAGAGGATCGCACGCACTCTTAATGTCGATCCGGCTGCAATCCGGCAGAAGCGAGACCTTTTGGCGGGTATCTGCCCGGAGGCGGTGGAGCTGCTAAAGGATCGACGCGCGTCCGCCGGGGCCATCCGCGAGATGAAGCGCGCTAAGCCTATGCGTCAGATCGAGATGGCCGAGCTTATGGTCGCGTCGAACAACTACACGACGGCTTACGCCCGCTGCTTGGTCATCGCCAGCCCGCAGAATCAGATCGTCGAGACGGCCGACGGCGACAAGGGCATGAAGAACCATGGATTGGAGCCCCGCGATGTGGCGCGGATACAAAGCGAAATGACCGGATTGGAGCGCGACTTCAAGATGGTCCAGGACGAGTACGGGCAGAACATGCTGCACTTGGTGGTGGTCGTCGCCTACATCAGGCGGCTGCTCGATAAGGCGGCCGTTGTGCGCTACCTATCGCGCGTCGAACCGGCCATGTTGGCGGAGTTTCAGCGGATCGTGGAGACATCCGACCTGCGAGCCACGGGATGAATCGTGACACCGCCACGAATCGCGTTTTCGGGCCGGGAAGGCAGTTGGCGTAGGGAAGTGCCAAATTGGGTGTTTTCTTGCGTCATCCGCCTCGCCCATCATTCAACCAGCCGGTTGATCCGTACTAGGCTCTGTCTGAAAACTCTGTGAATCGCCGATGTTGAGCAGGCCGGCAAGGAGGCCGGCCCTCATGCGACGACACGAACTGACAGATCAGGAATGGGAACTGGTTCATCCGCTCCTTCCTCCACGCACCGCCAGAAC
>JAIOPN010000037.1 GCA_021413865.1 Planctomycetota bacterium
TCTGGATGAGTCGGGTGCCCGCACCAACATGACCCGACTCTATGGCTGGGCGCCGCGCGGGCAACGCTGCGTGGACCGCACGCCGCACGGCCACTGGAAGACGCTGACCATGCTCAGCGCCATGCGGCTCGACGGCGTGATCCGCGACGCCACGGTGGTGATCGATGGCGCCATCAACGCGCCGACGTTTGTGAACTATGTCGAGCAATGCCTGGCACCGGCGCTCAGGCCCGGCGACGTGGTGGTGATGGACAACCTGTCAGCGCACAAGGCGGCGGGCGTGGCCGAGGCGATCGAGGCGGCGGGAGCCGGCGTGTGGTACCTGCCGGCGTACAGCCCGGACATGAACCCGATCGAGAAGTTGTGGAGCAAGGTCAAAGCGTGGCTGCGTCGGGCCGGCGCACGCGACTTGGTGTCGCTGGTGTCCCAGATCGCCCAAGCCTTGCTTGACGTGGACGCCACCCAGTGTGGCAACTACATGGCCTCCTGAGGATACGGACAGTGAAAATGCAAATTGCTCTAGAGCATCCTCAACCCAGGCGTAGCGCGTACGGCGCATGTTAGGGATTGCGCTCCGGGCCCCTTGGGCACTCGTGATTGGGCGAGCCGAGGAGCCAGGGATGGGCGCACCATACTCTCAGGACCTGCGTGATCGTGTGCTGGCGGCATGTGATCGGGGGATGAAGACCAGACAGATCGCCGGGGTGTTTGCGGTCAGCTCCTCGTGGGTGCGGCGGGTCAAGCAGCGTCGCCGCGAAAGCGGGGAGACGACGCCCCGACCCATGGGTGGGGCGACGGTGGTGAAGATCGACGGGGAGCATCTGGCGGAGTTGGTTCGCCAGAAGCCCGACGCGACGCTCAAGGAGTTGCGTGAGATGCTGGGCGTGAGCTGCGTGGAGTCGGCGGTCTGCATGGCGCTTGCACGTCTGGCGTTGTCGTTTAAAAAAAGTCGATCCACGCGGCCGAGCAGGACCGGCCGGACGTCGCCACGCGGCGGGTCGAGTGGAAAAAAGAGTTCCCGCGGCTCGACCCACGGCGGCTGATCTTCATCGATGAAACGTGGGCCAAGACCAACATGACGCGGCTGCGGGGCCGATCGCCTCGTGGCGAGCGTCTGGTGGAGAAGACGCCCCACGGCCACTGGAAGACGACGACGCTGATCGCGGCGTTGGGGCTGGAAGGGGTGCGTTGCTCGACGCTGGTGGATGGCCACGTGTGCGGACCAAGTTGGTCTTGGCCCACGTTTCATCGATGAAGATCAATCGCTTGGCGTCGCGCGTGGGTTGAGCGTCTTTCCACTGCGTCCGCCGCTGGGCGACGTCGGGCCGGTCCTGCTCCGAGGCGTGGATCGTCTTTTTTTAAACGACAGCCCCAGACGCCCAAGGGCCATGCCCACCGCCGACTCGCAGCAGGCAATGCCCAAACGCTCATGCAGTTCCCGGATGGTCGCGTCGGGCTGCTCCTGGACCAGTTGCCGCAGACGCTCCATGTCGATCTTGACCACCGTCGCGCCCCCGCGTGGCAGGGGCGTGGTCCGGCCCTCCTCCCGGCGACGCTGCAGCACGCGTCGCACCCATGACGGGCTGACGTCGAACAGGTCGGCCACCTCTTTGGTCTTGAGCCCCCGGTCCCGTGCACCAAGCACGCGGTCGCGCAGGTCCTGCGAATACGATGCGCCCATCCCTGGCTCCTCGGCTCGCCCAATCACGAGTGGGAGCCGAATCTATCGCCCAAGGGGCCCGGAGCGCAATCCCTAACATGCGCCGTGCGCGCTACGCATGCGTTGGGGATGCTCTAGGGCGGCAGATAGACCACCCACGCCCCGGCCGATTCGATCGCTCCACTACCGCATTTCTCGTCTTTCAGCCCAATGGACTGGAAGACGGGAGGTGCCGTGCTCTATTGGAGTGTACCGTTTGAGAACCGTGGCGAATGGCGCCGCACGCGCATAAAAAAACCGACCGGCCCGTGAAGGCCGGTCGGTCTTGAAGACCCCTCTGGGCTTGTGACCCAGAGGGGCTTGGATTTCAGACGTCTTAGAACAGGAGCTGGAACTGGGCGCGGAAGGCGTACTGATCGGACGGGCCGTTGTCGGCCGATTCGCCGACCAGACCCAGCATGCCCAGGTCGGACGGGGCGGCGCCGCTCTCGATGGCGTCCATCGCCCACACGCAGTCAAGCGTGAACTTGGCGTCGTGCTTCTTGATGTAGTAGTTCACGCCGACGGTCAGCATGTTGACCTCGTCGTGGGTGATCGAGGGATCGTCGAACTCGACCCACTCGTAGCGGACGAACGGCTCGAGCTTGTCGGGGATGACCATGTAGCCACCCTGGACCATGTAGCCGTGGATCTCGACGTTATCGTTCTGAACGATCTCGTCCTGCTGGAGCTGCTGCCACGCGTAGGCGGCGTAGAAGTTGAAGCCGGCGGTCTTGAAGGAGGCGTCAACCGTCCAGGACCAGGTCTTGTTGTTCAGACCGCTGTCGCCGGTCTCGGCCACGTCCCAGTTGGTGGCGGCGCCGAGAACCAGGGAGGTGTCCTCACCCGACCAGGACGAGAAGTCCTTGTAGGAGGCCCAGTCACCCATGAGCTTCACGTCGATACGGCCGCCGATGGCCATGTCGGTGTTGTCGTTCTCCCAGCCCTTGCCGGACTCGATATCACCTTCGCCCGAGTGGCTGCCGTCGTGGAGGGCAACCGAGGTGCGGATCATGTCAGTGGGTTCCCAGTTGACCCAGATACCCTGGACATAACCGAGGGTGAAGATCGAGTTGAAGTAAGAAGAGTTGACGGCGAGCTGGTGGTCGTCGCCGAGGAGCTCTTCATGCAGGAACGGGGCCTTCTCTTCGCCGGCCCAGACGGTCAGGTTGTCCATGACCTTGTAGCCGACCTTGACGACTTCCGTGCGGACGGTTTCGTCGTTACGGTCGGCGTTCAGGCGGACTTCGTACATGATCTTCGGCGAGCCGATGTGGCCCGTGAAGTCGAGCTTGGCGCGGGCGATCTCGAAGCCCTTCTGGTCCGAGTCACGGTTGCTCTCGTTGCTGTCGTCGGAGCCGCGGGTGGCGTTGTAGACGTAGCGGACCTGGATCTGGCCGCCGACGTTGAGGAGGTAGTTGCCGTCCTCGGACGCCAGGAAGAAGTGCTTGCCGTTGTGGCCGGCCACTGCGCCCGAGCCCTGGAGGCTGGCGCGGGTGTCGGCGTCGGCGAGGACTTCACGGACCAGGGTCTTGACTTCCTCGGCGCGCTGCTCATTGAGCCACGTCTCGGACTTCTGCGACTCGAGCTGGGCGATACGCGACTTCATCGTCGCGATCTCCGAGCGGAGCGCCGACTCACCGGTGGCGGTCTCTGCGTGGACCACGCCGGCCATGCTCAGCAACAGGCCGCTGCTGAGGGCAAACATGTGTTTGCGGGTGTTCATAAACCATCTCTCCTAATAAGGAACCGACCTCTGCCTGGGCAACCTCTAACCCATCCGATGGGATGGTCCACCCAAGCTGTCCCGGCCTACACAGCCGTGACTCGCCGTCATCTACACGATGCCGACGAAGATATCCGTAGCTAAAACCTGTTTAACCAGCCCTGTCGTTCTGCGGTTGTCCGTTGAACCCTGTTGCCTCGTTCGCATGCCGATCCCGGCACACACCCTTGGATCGCCTTACTTCCCCTGACTTCGGCCGCATCGAGCTTTTGACAGGTGCCACCCTGTTGCTCGATGGCGCGTATTGTGCATGTCGCGGTCCGGTCGTCAAGTCCTCGTTAGCGGATTGTGAATATCTCGAAAAGCCGCGTCAAGCCACGCCACGGTTTCTGCCTGTGGCGCAGCATTTTCGTTATCGAACTAACCCGCTCCGCGGGGAGAATTTTTCGGGCCTATCCAACCGAACCGCCGGTGTCCCGGCCGTGGATCAGGCCAACACGTCCAGCCGACCGTGGCCTCCCGCGGGAGGTGCATCCAACCACCCTGCTCCGCCAGAAACCCGTGCTGATCCGGTCATCCTCATAAATCCCCCCATCGACTACCCGCCATCGCGGCTTGAATCTTCGCGGCATACCTCGCCCCAAGACAGCATTTGCACGCCGGTAAAAGCACATATCGCTATCTAATAAAAGTAATTATAAATTATTATGGAACCTAAAATACCGCCTTATCGTCCGGTAATCGTTCCGCCAATCCCACCCCCACCCGCGAAAGCACCGCCTCAAAAAAATTCAGCACCACCCAGCATTCCACCGCAAAGGGCAGGAATCCCTGGAACCCCATCCACGGCATCTCAAAATAGCGGTACCCCTCCAGCCCCCCAAGGAACGGTAAATGATACGTCCATTTCGCCAACGCCCAGTAGTTCCAGAACTCCCACAAAAATCCGCACGTCGCGCCGCCGGCCATGAGTGAAACCGTCCGCCCCCATCGCCCCGCCATCCAATCCCCCACGATGCTCGGCGCCCCCATCGCGTGATTCAAAGGGTCCAGCAGGAACATCAGGCTCACCCAGAGCGTCAGGTTGGCGACCGGTTCACGCACGAAAAAGGGGTAGGCCGCGAACACCGCGCCCAGCAGCACGGCCGCGCCGCGCAGCGGCGCGGGGATGCGCACCGGCCCGGTCCGCAAATGGTGCAGGCCGCAATACTGATAAAGCTGCGCGGCCATGAACATCCCCGGCGAGATCGCGGCGAAGGCGATGAAGTAGCCGACGTAGCGCTGCCACGCCTGCGGCGGCAGGCCGTGGTACCGCCAGGCGTCCATGTAGTAGAAGTTCACCCAGTCGAAGAAGCACCAGACCGGGATGCTGGTGAGCCACGCCACGATGAAGCGGTTTGGTCGTGCTCGGATAGAGCTGATGCCCGGGTCGTGTCGGCGTCGCGCCAGCGCGGTGAGCAGGCCGTCGAAGAGGGCGAGGTAGCCCATCCAGCAGATCGCCGTCATGTTGATGGCAACGTAGCGGGCGATAACCCCCAGCGCGCCGAAAGCTGCATCCGGCGGGGGGATCGACAGGCCGTCGGGTGTCGGGACCACCAGCCCGCCGCGCTGCCGCACATCCATATAGATCAAGAGTTCCGCCAGAACGATGACCGCCGCGCCCACCCAGAGGGTGACCGGCCATCCCCCGCCCGCCGCTCGCGGCTTAGCGTCCGTCACTCTTCAACACCCGCTGGTCCGGCTCCAGTTCCGGGTTCGCCCGGTACAACAGGATCGTCCGGCCGACGACCGCCACGCACTGGGCCCCGACCGCCTGGCTCACCTGCGCCGCCAGCTCCCGCCGGGCGTCACCCTCCAACTCCGTAAAGCGCACCTTGACCAGCTCCTTCTTCGTCAGCAGTGCCCCGAGCCGCGCGAACACCCCGTCGCTCGGGCCGGCCTTGCCCATCGACAGGTCGTCCGACATCGTCTGCCCGAGTGATTTGAGCGCCCGCTTCTGTTTGCCGGTGAGGGTCATGCGGCCCAGCATACCAGCCGCTCGCATTTCAGATTTCGACCACGGCCTTCACGCACCCCGACGCCGGGTCGAGCCACTTGGGGAACTCCCCGATCATCCCCCCAAACTTCACCCGGTGCGTGATCCACGGCCGGGTGTCGATCGCGCCCTCCTCCATCAACCGGATCACCCGGCGGAATGTGTCGGGCGTCGAGTTGCGCGTCGCCAGCAGCGTCATCTCGCGGCGGTGGAACTCCGGGTCACGGAAGGTGATGTCGTCCATCATCAGGCCGACGAACACCAGCCGCCCGCCGGCGGCCACGAAATCGAACGACCGGTTCATCGACTCGCGGTGGCCCGTGGCGTCGAACACCAACGTGGGCCCGTCGCCGTCACAGATCGCCCGCACGCGCTCCACGGCATCCACGCCGGGGACCAGCGTCTCTTCGGCGCGGAAGACCGAGCGGCAGAAGGCCAGCCGCTGCTCGTTCGTGTCCATCACCACCACGCGGGCCCCGGCCTGGATGGCGAACTGGATCACGCTCAGCCCGATCGGCCCGGCGCCGATCACCAGCGCCCACTCGCCGCGCTCCGGGGCGCCGCGCTCCACGGCGTGGGCGCCGATGCCGAGCGTCTCCACCAGCGCGAGTTGGTCCGCCTCCAGCCGGTCGGAGCGGTGCAGCTTGGCGGCGGGGACGAGGATCGATTCGCGCATCCCGCCGTCGCTGTGCACGCCGATGACGTTCATCTTCACGCAGCAGTTGGGCCTGCCGCGCCGGCAGGCGATGCAGATTCCACAGTTCAGGTAGGGCTCCACCGCGCAGCGGTCACCGACCTTCACGGCCGTCACGCCCGCGCCGACGGCCGTGACCTCGACGCCCAACTCGTGGCCGAGGATGCGCGGGTAGGTGAAGAACGGCTGCCGGCCACGGAATGCGTGAAGGTCGGTCCCGCAGACGCCGATCCGTTTGACGCGCACCAGCGCCTCACCCGCGCCCGGCGACGCCGGCGCGGCGGTCTCCGCCATGCGAAACCGCCCGGGCTCGTCGAGGATGATCGTCTTCATGGAGGTGTTCTTTCTCCCCTCTCCCCCCCGGGAGAGGGCCCGGGCGAGGGCATCTCCGCGTGGGGTGTGCTGAGTCTTCGAAGCGCACCACTCTTTGGCGATCGTTCACGGATGGTGCGCTTCGAAGACTCAGCACACCCTACGTCGGAGGGTCACGCCTTCCGGCGTTTCTGCACCCATTCCCGGATGGTCTTGCGCTGCGTCGCCCAGCCGGATCCGACTCGCGCCTGCACAAACACGCCGTACATCGCATCGAGCGTCTGCGCCAAAGCACGGATGGATTCGAGCCGGTGTTCGAGGAAATCGCGCGGCGTCTGCGCCTCGGCGGACTCGGGGATCGACGCCGCCGACACCACCCAGCGGTCCGCCTGCAGCGCGAGCTCGTGCTGCGTGCCCTCGACGCCGGCGTTGGCGAGGATCAGCCCGGCCTTGCGTGGCCACTTGCCTGTCGCCAGCGCATCGCCCGCTTCGACCAGCCGCGTCGGCCCGTCGGCGCGCAGCGTCTGCTTGCCCAGCACGCCCCAGGCGCAATCCATGTCCAGCGCCTTGTCGATCACCACGGCGATCTCACCGACCGGCTTGGGCGCCTCGACCACGCCCTCCTGCGTCTCCAGCCGGTGCCAAAGCCAGATGAGGAACTCGTTGCCGAGGAAATCCTTCATGTCGGTGGAGGCCTGCGTCCAGGGCACGCTGGGGATCGACGGATCGCTGCGCACGACGCCCGGTGCGGGGGCGTCGGGCTCTTCGGTCGGGCCACCCGCGGGGCGGATGGTGAACGCCGAAGGGTGCAGGTCTTCGTAGTCGCGTGTCTTGCCGGTCTCACGGATGAGCCTGCCCGCCAGCGACCCGGCGGTGATCGGCGTGAGCTTCACGCCGAAGCTGTGGTCGAACTGGCTGGTGAGCTGCTCCATGACGGAGTTCCCCGCCGCGCCGCAGTACACCTCGCGGCGCGCCAGGTCCCACAGAATCGGCACCGACTTGGAACGGCGGAACTTCCCGGCGGCGAGGTCCTCGTGAAGCTGTCTCCCGGCCGTGTCCGCCGCGTCGCGTCGCTGGCTGCGCGAGACACGGCCCGACGGGTTCTCCGCCGCCAGCGCCAGTTCGTTGATCTTCTTGTAGGCGTGCTTGAGGTCGGAGGGCACCTTGTGCGTGTCGATGCGGAGGGCGAAGAAGAGCAGCGTTGCCCCCGGGCCGTACGCCACCTTTTCGTAGTCGAACTCCGTGTCGAGCATGTGTTCGGCGGTGACCCAGCCGGACTCGACCTCGTCCGGCGCGCCGACCGAGCCCTCCTGGAAGGCGTTCTCCTTCAGCGTCGCCAGCGTGGTGTCGTCCGCCGCCGCGGGCGCATCGCCCTCGACGCTGAACCTCATGAATGTGACACGGCCGGAGGCGAAGGGCATGGTGCGGTGCTCCGTGCCCGCGCTCCCGAAGGGAAGATTGGGCAGGGTGGATATCGGGTGAATGACAAAACCCGCGCGGCGGGCGATGGCGATCAATCGTCGTCGTCTTCGTCCCCGGCGGCGTCGGTGTGCTCCTCGTACCACATGGCCTGGATGGTCTCGAGGATTTTCTCGTTGACGGGGTGGGCCGCGTCGGCCGTAAAACCGGGCAGCGCCTCGACCATGCGGCGCAGCTCCGTGAAACGCACCGTCAGCGGGTCACGGTCCGGGTGTGCTTCGAGGAGAAGTTCGGCGATCTCCTCCACGTCGAGCCAGTGGATCTTGTCACTCATTGCAGATTCACGGGCATGATGACGTAAAGGAAATCCGTTCCGGTTCGGATGATGCCCGGCTTGTTGGGGGCCTTGAACTCGAAGGTGACCTGCTCGGCGCCGACGACCTTGAGCGCGTCGGAGACGAACTGCGGGTTGAAGCCGATGTCGATCGGGTCGCCGGTGTAGGAGGGCACATCGACATTGACCTCCGCCTCGCCCATCTCCGGAGCGCGGCTGGAGAGCGTGAGCCCCTTGCCGCTGAACGCCATGCGCACCCCGCGCGACTCCTCGCTGGTGAGCAGCGCCGCGCGGCGCACCGCGCTGGCGAAGGCGTCGGTCGCGAGCGTCGCCTTCTTGTCCCCGTCGCGGGGGATCACGTCCTTGTACGGCGGGAAGTTCCCCTCGACGAGGTTCGACGTCAACACCGCCTCCTCGCTGGCGAACAAAATCTGGTTGTCAGCGATGCGCACGCGGACAATCTGGTCCGGCCCGCCGAAGAGGCGGAGGATCAGCGTCAGCGCCTTGGTCGGCACGATCGCGGAGTGCCGCGCGTCGCCCTCGGCCTTGCCGGCCTTGCAGGCGCCCTTGGCCATCGCCAGGCGGCGGCCGTCGGTGGCGACGACGTTCAGCTTCGAGCCCTCGCGCTCCACCAGCACGCCGTTGATCGCGTAACGGCTGTTCTCCTTCGCCGTGGCGAAGATCGTCTGGCTGATCAACCTGTGCAGGTCGACGGCCGCGATGGTGAAATCCGCCTCGCCCGTGAAATCGGGGACGTTCGGCAGCTCGCCCGGCGGGTAGCCCATCACGCGGAAGCGCGAGTCCTGGCCCTTAATCTCCGTGCCGTCGTCCTTGCTCTGGATGCTCAGCGTCGCGTCCACCGACTCACGCGTGATCGAGCTGAGCTTGTCGGCGGGGATCAGCGCCTCGCCCGGCTCCTGCACCTCGACGCGACTGGTGCGCACGCGCACCGAGACCTCCAGGTCCGTCGCCGAGAGCGTCAGCGCGCCGTCCTTGGCCTCGAGCTTCACGCACGCCAGCGCGGGCTTGGGCGTCCGCGCCACCACCACCCCGCTGACCAGGTTCAGGGCCTCGACCAGCGCCCCTCGATCACAGATGACTTTCATGTTCCGAGCCCTTCCAAAATCACACCGCGCGGCCTGGATAGGACGCCGCGGGCGAGGCGATCAGGGTACCGGCGCGGGCCACCACCGGCAAGCCAACGCCCGGCGGAAAACCGCCTCCACGACGGGCGTTTTACGCCCTGCGCAGGGCCAAAATAAGCTCGACCTTGCCGATGTGCTCGCGGAGCTGGCGGGAGATTTCGACCGCGGATTTGCCCGAGTCCGACAGGTTGTACACCTTGCGGGAAAGCTCGTCGGCGGGCTCGGCGGCCGGTGTCACGGGCTGGGGCGGCGATGGCGTCCTGCCGGTGGTCACGACCGTCGGCGACGGACGCGGGGCCTGAACCTGCGGCACGGTTCCGGCGCCCTGCACGCGCTGCAATTCGGCGATGCGCTCGTCCGCCTCACGGATGGCCCGCTCGACCTGCGCGATCTTGGCGTCGAGCCGCGAGCCGACGCGCTTGGTCATGTCGTCGATCTCGATCATGAGTGTTTCAAGATCGTCCTTGGCGCCGCGCTCCTGCTTGCCGCGCTCGATCTTTTCCTCGGGCATCATCGCGTGGCGTTCCTGCCGCGGCCGGCCATCCTTGTACCGCCGGACAAACCACATCACCCCCCACGCCGCCAGCAGCGCCAGCCCGGCGTAGAGCAGCAGGTTCGGGTTGTTGGTCAGCGCTTCGGTCATGCTTGTCCAACTCATTCTTTACCGAACAACGCCTCGGCGGCAACCTGCGCCGCGCGGAGCACGGTGCGGAGCGGAACACCCTTCGCCGCCGCAAGCCTCTCGGCATCGTCGTATTCCGGCTGCGCGCTGACCACCCGGCCGCGCAGCGAGCCGACCTTCACCCGCACCGCGCCGAAGCGCGTGCGGACCGTTTCGTGTCTTCGTTTGAGCACGAGCCTGCCCCACTCGCGGTGGCGCACGCCCATCGAGCCGGTGAGTTCGAGGATCATCGCCGCCAGCGTGTCGCGCTTGGCCGGCTCGCAGAGCAGGCTGAGCATGACGCCGGGTCGCTGCTTCTTCATGCCGATGGCGGTGGTCCAGACGTCCAGCGCCCCGGCGTCGAGGAGCCTGCGCTGCGCGTCGCCGAGCACCTGGCCGGTGACGTCGTCGAGGTTCGCCGCCAGCTCAATCACGCGCGTGGGAGAGGACTTCGCACCGCTCATGCGACCAGTGTAACCACACCAAGCCCTGGGACGAGCCCGCGAGTCCCCGGGGTCCGGCTCAGATCAGCTTGTAGCTCCTGAGCAGCTTGCGCAGCCCGTCCGCGTTCGCCTTGCTCAGCTCGCACAGCGGCAGGCGCAGCTCGCCCGAGTCCATCTTCGCCATCGCCATCGCGGTCTTGATGGGGATCGGGTTGGTCTCGACGAACATGCCCTTAAAGAGCGGGAAGAGCTCGATGTGCAGCTTGCGGGCGGCGGCGTAGTCGCGGGCCAGCGCGGCCTTGGTCAGCGCCTTCACGCGGCGCGGGATGAGGTTCGAGAGCACGCTGATCACGCCCTTGGCCCCGACGCTCATGAGCGGCAGCGTGAGCGAGTCGTCGCCCGAGAGGATCGTGATGCCGCAGAGCGACGCGATCTCGGAGGCCATATCGAGCGAGCCGGTCGCCTCCTTGATGGCGACGATGTTCTTGTGCCCGTGCAGCCGCGCCACCGTTTGCGGCGACATGGTGATGCCCGTCCGGCCGGGGATGTTGTAGAGGATGATCGGGATGTCCACCTCGTCGGCGACGGCCATGAAGTGGCGGTACAAACCCTCCTGCGTGGGCTTGTTGTAATAAGGATTGACCATCAGCGCGGCGGCCGCGCCGACGGAGGCGGCGTGCGCGGTCAGCTCCAGCGCCTCGGCCGTCGAGTTGGACCCCGTGCCCGCGATCACCGGCACGCGACCCCGCGCCGCCTTCACCACGTGCTCGATCACCTCCCGGTGCTCCTCGTGGCTGAGCGTCGGCGACTCGCCCGTCGTCCCCATCGGGACCAACCCGTCGATCCCGCCCTTGATCTGGAACTCCACGTGGGCGGAGAGGCGGGCGTAGTCCACCCGGCCGTTGCGGAACGGGGTGATCATCGCGGTCATGGCGCCTTGAAACATGGCTGGTCCTTCCGTCGTGCTCGTCCCGGGATGCGGGAAGTCCTCCAATCTAACACAACCCCCCGCCCCGGTCACTTTTCGCGGCACTCAACTCCACGCAACCCGCCCTTCCCCCGCTACAATACTTAGCTCGCAACCCGCGCTTTTCAGGAGCCGATCCGTGGCCAAAATGACGATGACCGAAAAGATCCTCGCCGCCCACTCGGGCCGCGCCTCCGTCACCCCCGGCGAGAACGTCTGGGTCAATGTCAATGTCCTCATGACCCACGACGTCTGTGGGCCCGGCACGATCGGCATCTTCCACGAGCAGTTCGGCAAGAACGCCAAGGTGTGGGACCCGGACCGCGTGGTCATCATCCCCGACCACTACATCTTCACCGCCGACGAGAAGTGCCACCGCAACATCCAGATACTCCGCGACTTCGTCAAAGAGCAGGGCATCAAGTACTACTACGACCCCGACTTCGTCAACACCCAGGCGAACTCGGGCATGCCCAGCCCCTACCGCGACCCGACCAAGACCAACTACAAGGGCGTCTGCCACAAGGCCCTGCCCGAAGAGGGCCACATCCGCCCCGGCGAGATCCTCCTGGGCACCGACAGCCACACCTGCACCGCCGGCGCGTTCGGCCAGTTCGCCACCGGCGTGGGCAACACCGACGCCGCCTTCGCCCTGGGCACCGGCAAGACCTGGCTCAAGGTTCCGCCCACCATGAAGTTCCTCTTCCACGGGCAGATCCCGCCCTACCTCACCGCCAAGGACCTCATCCTCGCGGTCATCGGCGAGGTCTCCGTCTCCGGCGCGACCTACAAGTCCATGTACTTCACCGGCGAGGGCATCGAGTCCCTCACCCTCGAAGACCGCATGACGCTGACCAACATGGCCATCGAGGCCGGCGGCAAGAACGGCGTCTGCGACGTGGACGAGAAGACCCTCGCCTACGTCCGCGCCCGCTCCACGCGCCCCAACTGGACCGTGCAGAACGACGACGCCGGCGCTTCCTACTGCTTCGAGCACACGTGGGACCTGGGCACCATGGAGCCGATGGTCGCCAAGCCCCACAGCCCGGACAACAAGGACACCGCCCACAACTGCCGCCACGTGAAGGTGGACCGCGCCTACATCGGCTCCTGCACCGGCGGGAAAATCACGGACATGATCTTCGCCGCCTCCATCCTCAAGGGGAACTCGGTGAAGGTCCCCACCTTCGTCGTCCCCGGGTCCACCGAGGTGCACTCGGACATGAAGAAGCTCGCCCTGACCGGCGAGCCGACCAAGCCCGGCGAGAAATCCATCGAACAGGTCCTGCTCGACGCAGGCTGCCAGGTCGGCCCCTCGGGCTGCTCCGCCTGCCTGGGCGGCCCCGCCGACACCTTCGGCCGGCTCAACGAGGCGATCACCTGCATCTCCACCACCAACCGCAACTTCCCCGGCCGCATGGGCCACAAGGAGGCGGGGGTGTATTTGGCGTCACCGCTGACCGTCGCGGCCTCGGCGCTGACCGGGCATGTGACCGACCCGCGCGAGTACGTGAGCGAGCCGATCATGACGGGGCACGCGGGGTTGGTGTGAGTGTGTGAACGAATTGAAGACGCTAAGCCGCAAGCGGCCGGAACTCTGGCCGCTTGCGGCTTAGCGCGATAACAACACCGGCAACCCGCCTAACCGCCGCGCCTCCTGGCATCTTTCGCTCCCCGCGGCGAACTCCCGGCAAACGCGCGGCCGGGTCTCGTAGATGTCGCAGCGGTTGTCCCCCTTCAAAAAACAGCACGACTCGTGGAACGGCAGCGGGAAGAGCTGGAAACTCCAGAGCACGTCGGACTGGTTTTCGGGGAGCTTCTTTGACTCGGCCCGGATGCGCGGCTCGCGTGCCGCGTCTTCCTCGGCGACGAGGATGCGCCAGGTCTTGCAGCAGGCCCCGCACTCATCACACTCGTACCGCTCCATCGTCGTGCGATCCTCTCACCGCTTGCGGAGCACCACGCGCCAGCTCGTGAAGTGGTCGCTGGCCGACTGCTTGATCTTGTGGAAATTGCTGCGGTCGATGGCGTGGACCTCGAACAGCGGCTCGACGACCCCTGCGATGTGCGCGGCCGTGAGGCGGGGCGGGCCGCCGGGGGTTTTGTCGTCGGCGTTGCCGCAGAGGGTGAGCCACCACCCGCCGGGGGCGAGGGCGTCGGCGACGCGGCGGGCGAAAATCGGCCGCTGCCCGTCGCTCACGGAGTGGAACACACCGCGGTCGAAGACGAACTGCGCCCAGCCCGCCGGCGCGGGGGCGGAGGCGAGGATGTCGTGGACCTTGAAATCGATCGTTGCCGCGCCGGCGTCCCTGGCCTTGGCGCGGGCCATCTCGATCGCCTTGGGCGAGACGTCCGTCGCGGTGACGCCCGTGAACCCGCGCTTCGCCAGCGCGATGGCGTGCGTGCCGGTGCCGCAGCCAATCTCCAGGGCGTTGCCCGTGTGGAGTTTCAGCAGATCGAGGGTGTGGGGGAGGTCTTCGTCCACCGATCCGCTGTCCCAGGGGAGGTTGCCGGTCTGGTAGTGCTCTTCCCATGTCGCGGGGGTTCGGGTCTGGCTCATCGTGAATCCTTCGAAGATAAAGACGCTACACCGCGAGCGGCCTAAGAGAGCGTGCGGTCGATCCAGCCGCCGCCGAGCACCACGTCGCCGTCGTAACAGACCACCGCTTGCCCGGGCGTGATCGCGGAGATCGGCTCATCGAAGCGCACCTCCACGCGGCCGCCGGGCAGGGCGATCGCCGTGGCGGGCACGGGCTCGGAGTTGTAGCGGATCTTGGCGAGGCAGCGGCGCGGGGCATCCGTCGGCGGATCGACGAGCCAATTCGTCTGGTCGGCCGTCAGCGCGGAAGCGAAAAGATCCTCCCGACCACCGACCGTGACGGTATTGGCGTCGGCGTTGCGGCCGAGGACATAGAGCGGGAGCGAGGCGCTCACGCCGAGCCCGCGGCGCTGCCCGATGGTGTAGTTCTGGTGGCCGTCGTGCCGGCCGACCACCGCGCCGGCGGCATCGACGATGTCCCCCGCCGCGACCTTCCCGGGCGTGCGGCGGCGGACCAGGCCGGCGTAGTCGTTGTCGGGCACGAAGCAGATTTCCTGGCTGTCGGGCTTGTTGAACACCGGCAGCCCGCGCGACTCGGCGACAGCACGGACCTCGTGCTTCTCCATGTCGCCGATCGGCAGGAGCGTGTGCTCCAGGCGGTCGCGCTTCGCCCCGAACAGCACATACGACTGGTCCTTCCGGTGGTCACGGCCGCGCAGGAGTTGCGTCTCCTCCGAACCGTCCCCATGCCGCACTCGCCGGACGCGCGCGTAGTGCCCGGAGGCGATGAAGTCGGCGTCGATGGAGCGCGCGTAGTCCACCAGCCGACCGAACTTCAGCCAGTCGTTGCAGCGGACGCAGGGGTTGGGCGTGCGCCCGCGGTTGTACTCGTCCACGAAATAGTCGATCACCCGGCCGAAGTCCTTGCGGAAGTTCAGCACATAGAACGGGACGTCGAGCATCGCGGCGACGAGCCGTGCGTCGGCGGCATCGTTGACGGAGCAGCAGCCCTGGTGATGGGCCTTGGGAGCACGGGGGTTCGGGGTCGTAGAGGTGTCGCAGGCCTCGACATCCGGGGCATCTTCTTCCGAGCCCAGGCGCATGAAACATCCGACGACCTCGTAGCCGTCTTCCTTGAGCAGCGCCGCGGCGACGGAGGAATCCACCCCGCCGCTCATGGCGACAACGACCTTTTGACCCTTGCCGATGGCCATAGCCCGGGATTGTAGCAGTGGGGTTCCGCCGCGGTCACTGCGTATGCTGTTCCGTGGCTGGTGCAATCCAAGAGGAAGACCGCTCCCTTACGGTCGCGGCTCGTCCGGATGTCGCATTATTTGTGGCGGTTGCCGGTGTCTCTGGCGCGGGCTACGCTAGGATCATCCCGGGAGCAGGCCCGTGATATCCAAACCCAGAACCCGGTGGGCGGCGCTGGCACCCGCCACCATGCAAGGAGACGGCGATGATCAGGACGATGAGGACCGCGGCGGCATTGGCGGCGGTGCTGGCGTGTTGCGTGAACGGGGCCTGGGCGGCGCCCGCGGGCGTGCCGGCCTCGGTGACCACGGCGCTGGACCAGTCGGCGGCGGACACCGCGGTCGTCATCCTCGTGCCGAGCATGTCGGGGCTGAGCAAGAAGATCGCGGCGGCCAACGAGGGCGCGGGGCTGAACATCCCAGACATGGCCGATGCGCTGACGACTTTCAAGAATAAGACGGGGCTGTCGGCGGGCGTGCGTGAAGACGGCGCGTTCGCCGTGCTGCTGTCGAACCTGCCGCTGGGCCAGGCGGGCGCTCCGCACGAGCCGACCGTTCACATGCTCGTGCCCGTAACGGATTACAAGGTGTTCGTGGATGCCGGCGGGGGCGACGCGGCCAAGCCGGTGACGCAGGTGAAGATGGGCCAGGGCCAGCCGGCGTTCGCACGCAAGCTGGGGAACTTCGCGCTGCTGTCGGATACGGAAGCGAACGTCACGAACTACCAGGCCGCGGCGGCGGGCAAGGCGATGGCCGCGGCGACGGGCAAGCTCGGCGGGCACTACCTGGCCGGTAACGACATCGTGGTGATCGTGAACCTGCCGCTGATCGCGGATCAATTGCGCTCGGAGATCAAGAAAGACCTGGCGCACGCCAACGCCGCCAACGCGGGCGGAGTCGAGAAGATAGCCGGGCTGTACGGCGAGGCGATCGACGCGTTCCTGCGCGACACCACCTCGCTCACCATGGGCCTGGAACTCAAAGACACCGGCATCGGGTTCAGCTACACCGCGCAGTTCAAGCCCGACTCCGCCTGCGCCAAGGCGTTCGCCACCGGCGCGTCGGCGGCCGGCAAGCTCGACCTGCTCCCGAGCCAACCCTACATGCTCGCGATGGCGGTAAACCCGCAGGGGATCGATATCGCGGGCATGGTGGAGAAGCTCGTGGCGGCCATCCCGGAGAACGAGGCCGGCGCGATACGCAAACTCGTCGCGGGCTACCTGCCCCTGGTGCAGCAGACCAAGTCGGTCGCGTCGGCGTACTACGTGCCCTCCCCCGGCGCGCAGGGGATGTCGGGCTTCCTCAACGCCGTCTCGGTGGTCCAGGCCGACGACGCCCCGGGTTACGCCCAGAAGTGCAAGGAGTACATCACATCGCTTAATGGATTGAAGCTCTCGGTCCCGAAGCCCGCCGCGCCCGGCGAGAACGCACCGCCCGCGGGTGACAACGACGTCTCCTTCTCCACGCAGATCAACGCCAACGCCCTGCAGATCGACGGCGTCGCCGTGGATCAATACCAGTTCCAAACCAACCTCCCGCCCGCGATCATGCAGGAGATGGGCCCCGCGGCCCCGATGATGATGGCCCTGGGTGCGACGGGACAGAGCGGCTACATCGCGCCGGTAAACGGCCACGTGCTGATGACCAACACGCTCGACGCCCAGATGGTGCGCAAGACCATCGCCTCGGTCCGCGGCGGCAAGGGGCTGGGCACCGACAAGGGGATGGCCGCGACGCGCGGCGAGCTGCCCCCCAACGCATCGGCGGAGATGTATATCAACGTCAGCACGATCATGAACACGGCCATGGGGATCGCCGCCCAGATGGCCGGCCCCGGCGCACCGCCCGCGCAGCAGCAGGCGGAACTCCCGCCCATCGCCGCGGGCCTGGGAGTTGACGGCTCGGGCGTGGCGGCGCGGATGTTCCTGCCCATGCCGGTGATCAAGCTGGCCGTGGAAAAGGCCGGCCCGATGATCGGCATGATGCTCATGGGGGGCATGGGGCTCCCGCAGCCTGCCGAGCCGATGCCCCAAGAAGAGGGTGAGCAGAAGCAGCCGGCATTCTGATCCACCGAATTCGCCGCATCAGGCAGGGGCGGGTCCATGCACCGCTGGCTCATCACGCTGGCTCTATCCGTTTATCTGATCTCGATCATCGGGGCCGCATGCGCCCCGGTTCCCCCGCGCGAGGCGCCCATCACGCGCCAGACCCAACGCGCCGAGGGCGATGCGCAGACCCAGCGGTCGCCGCACGCGCTGCCCACGCCGATCATCGGCTTCGCTATCAATCTCCACCACACCGACCGGGTGGACATCTTCCTGCGCGCCATCGACCGGCTCGTCGCGCTGGGCTGCAACAGTATTGAGGTGCTCACCCCCGCGTTCCAGGAGAACGGCGCCTCCAGCGAGATACGCATCGACGTGCGGCCCGGCCGGTCGCCCTCCCGGCAGCAGCTCGTCGCCGTGCTCGACTACGCCCACGAGAAGGGGCTGACCGTCAAGCTCATGCCCACCGTGCTGCTGGCCAACCCGCGCGGCAACGAGTGGCGCGGCAAGATCCAGCCCGAGCGCTGGGAGCCCTGGTGGCGCAGCTACCGGGAGGTGATGGACTATTTCATCGGCGTCGCCATCGAGACGCACGTGGACGTGTTCAGCGTCGGCTCGGAGCTCCTGAGCACGGAGAAGCAGTCGGACCAGTGGGAGCCCTTGATCGATCACGTCCGCTCGCGCTTCAACGGCAAACTGAGCTACTCCACCAACTGGGACCACTACCAGACGCCCACGTTCTGGCGGAAGCTCGACCTGATCGGGATTAACGGGTACTGGAACCTGACCACGCTCGGCGCGGACGGCCAGGCCGACGACGAACAGCTCGCCGCGCGCTGGACGCAGATCCGCGATCAGGTGCTCGGCTTCAGCCGGGCGATGGGCAGGCCGGTGCTGCTGACCGAGATCGGCTACCCGAGCCTGTCGTGGGGCCTGAAGGACCCGTGGAACTACGTCGGCAGCGGCGCCACGCCCGACGCCGAGCCGCAGCGCCGCGGGTACCGTGCGTTCCTCGCCGCGTGGGACGACCTGCTCCGCCTCTCACCGCAGCCCGAGCAGCTCGCCGGCGTCTTCTTCTTCAAGTGGGACCCCTACTACAACGGCGGGCCGGACGACACGGGGTATGGCGTGCTGGGGAAACCAGCGCTGCCGGTTCTTGAACAATGGATGAAATCGCGGAAGGGACGCTAAGCCGCAAGCGGCCGCTCGCGGCTTAGCGTCTTCCCCTCTTTCGTCTTCTCCCCCTCCTCCCGTTATCATCCTCGCCCTATGAACGTCCTGATCATCGGCAGCGGCGGGCGTGAACACGCGTTGGGCTGGAAACTCAAACAGTCCCCGCGCTGCGGCACGCTCTTTTTCGCCCCCGGCAACGCGGGCACCGCCCTGCTGGGCACGAACATCCCCATCAACGCCGACAAGGTGGACACCAAGACGGTGGACGCCATCGACTACTTCTGCCGGCATGAGAACGTCGGGCTGATCGTGATCGGGCCGGAGGACCCGCTCTCGCAGGGGCTGGCCGACCGGCTGGCGCACCCGAGCCGCGCGGTCTTCGGCCCGGTGAAGGACGCCGCCCGCCTCGAGGGCGACAAGGCCTACGCCAAGCACCTCATGCGCGCCGCCTCCATCCCCACCGCCGAGGCGCGCACGTTCACTAACTACGAGATCGCCGTCGCCTACGCCCAGGAGCACGAGACCCCGCTGGTGGTCAAGGCCTCGGGCCTGGCCAAAGGCAAGGGGGTCGTCGTCTGCGACAACGCCGAGCAGGCGATGGCCGCGCTCGCCCTGATCATGCGCGACCGCGCCTTCGGCGACGCCGGCGAAACCGTCGTCGTCGAGGAACGCCTCGTCGGCCAGGAGGTCTCCGTCCTGGCGCTGGTCGATGGCCGGAACATCTTCGTCCTCGACCCCGCGCAGGACCACAAGCAGGTCTTCGAGGGCGACAAGGGCCCCAACACCGGCGGCATGGGCGTTTACTGCCCGACGCCCGTCATCACCGACGAGATGCTCGCCCTCATCGAGCGGGAGATCCTCGTCCCCACCGTCGATACGCTGCGGCGCGAAGGCGTGAACTACCAGGGCGTGCTCTACGCGGGCCTCATGCTCACCGCCGGCGGGCCCAAGGTGCTCGAATTCAACTGCCGGTTCGGCGACCCCGAGACGCAGGCGCTCATGACACGCCTCAAGGGTGACCTCCTGGAGATCATGCTCGCGGTCACGCAGGGCAAGCTCGACGAGGTCGATCTCTCGTGGGACCCGCGGCCCTGCTGCTGCGTCGTCATGGCCAGCGGAGGCTACCCCGGTGAATACAAAAAAGGCATCCCCATCACCGGCATCGAGGAGGCGGAGAAACTCCCGGACGTCCGCGTCTTCCACGCCGGCACCGCGCGCGACCGCGAGGGCCGGCTGGTCACCAACGGCGGCCGCGTGCTGAACGTCTGCGCCATGGGGAAAGACCTCAAGGAAGCCCAGCAGAACGCCAACGCCGCCTGCGACAAGATCCACTTCAAGGGCGCCCACTTCCGCCGCGACATCGGTTGGCGCGTGATGAAGTGACGCCTCCGCGGCCCCGTCCGGGGCGGCGCTGACCGGCATTTCGGGTATCTTCTGAGCATCATGCCCGCACGCATCGACCAACTCCAGGAGCAGGCGCAGCGCGACCTGGCCGGCGTCACCAACGCGGACCAACTCGAGCAGTTCCGCCTCAAGTACCTGGGCGGCAAGGGCGCGCTCAAAGACCTCATGGCCCTGCTCAAGGACGTACCGCCGGATCAGAAGCCGGCCTTCGGCCAGCGAGCCAACGCGCTCCGCGCCACCCTCCAGGCCGCCTTCGACGAACGAAAATCCTCCCTCGGCGCCGCCCCCGCCAAACCCACCGGCCCGCGCATCGACGTCACCGAACCGGGCCTGCCCCCCACCATCGGCCGATCGCACGTCATCAGCCAGACCATCGAGGACCTCATCGAGGTCTTCGGCCGCATGGGCTTCGACGTCGCCACCGGCCCGGAGATCGAGGACGAGTTCCACAACTTCGTCGCCCTCAACATCCCCGAGTCCCACCCCGCCCGCGACCCGCTCGACAACTTCTACCTCGAAAACCCCTACGCCTCCGCCGCCAAGCCCGGGGACGAGTCCTCGAGTCCCCGGGGTCTGGGGGGGCCGGGGGGGCCGTCCGCTTCAAACACAAAAAAATCCACCGCCCACATGCTCCGTTCCCAGACTTCCACCATCCAGATCCGCGTGATGGAGAAGACCAAGCCGCCGGTGCGCGTCGTCGCCATGGGCCGTGTGTACCGCCCCGACGAGCACGACGCGACGCACTTCTCCATGTTCCACCAGGTTGAGGGTCTGTACGTGGACCGCAACGTGAGCATGGCCGACCTCAAGACCACGCTGCTGCAATTCGTCCACGCCTACTTCGGGCCCGACGCCGAGGTGCGGCTGCGGCCCAGCTTCTTCCCCTTCACCGAACCCTCCGCCGAGATGGACGTGAAGATGACGATCCGCGGCGTGACCAAGTGGGTCGAGATCGGCGGCTGCGGCATGGTCGATCCGGCGGTCTTCCAGGCCGTCGGCTACGACCCCGAGGAGTGGACCGGCTTCGCCTTCGGCCTGGGCATCGAACGCCTGGCGATGCGGAAATATGGCATCACCGACATCCGCTGGCTATTCGAGAACGACGTGCGCTTCCTGCGGCAGTTCTGATCCACTGTGAACCTAAGAAACCACGGAGACGCGGAGTGAGCGGAGGCAGCGGAGAAGAGAGAGTTTGATTCAGAAATTATTCTTGTTTTCTCTCCGCGATCTCCGCTCACTCCGCGCCTCCGTGGTTCAATTCATAAAACAGAAACCCCACATGCCAACTACCAACAACTCACTCATGCGCACCGATCTCCCCCTCCCCCACCGGCGGCAGGGCAAGGTGCGTGACATCTACGACGTCACCCTCCCCGCACCCGGAGGCGGGCCGGGGCTGCTCATCATCGCCTCCGACCGCCTCTCGGCCTTCGACGTCGTCATGCCCAACGGCATCCCGGGCAAGGGCGTCGTCCTCACCCAGCTCAGCACCTTCTGGTTCGACATGATCGCCCGCCAGCTCGGCGGCAAGCTCAAACACCACCTCGTCAGCACCGAGGCCAAGGACATCCCCGGCCTGACCGACGCCCAGCGCGCCCCGCTCGAACGCCGCGTGATGATCGGCCACAAGACCCGCGTCGTCCCCATCGAGTGCGTCGTCCGCGGCTACCTCGCCGGCTCGGGCTGGGCGGAATACCAGAAGACGCAGACCGTCTGCGGCGTGAAGCTCCCCGCCGGACTCAAGCAGTGCGACAAGCTCCCCGAGGCGATCTTCACCCCCGCGACCAAGGAAGAGACCGGCCACGACATCAACATCTCCTTCGACGACGCCCGCCGCCGCATCGGCGACGCCCTGGCCACCACGCTCCGCGACCTCTCCATCGCCATCTACACCATGGCACGCGACTACGCCGCGCAGCGCGGCATCATCATCGCCGACACCAAGTTCGAGTTCGGCATCCCGCTCGCCGATGACGGCAACGACAACCGCCCCATCCTCATCGACGAGGTCCTCACCCCCGACAGCTCACGCTTCTGGCCCGCCGACCAGTACCAGCCCGGCCGCGACCAGCCCAGCTTCGACAAGCAGTACGTCCGCAACTACCTCGAAACCCTCGTCACCTCCGGCAAATGGAACAAAACCCCGCCGGGCCCCGTCCTCCCCGACGAGATCACCCGCAACACGCTCGCCAAGTACCTCGACGCGTACCGCATGATCACCGGCCAGACGCTCACGCTCTGATTCGTTCCCGCTCCCCTCCGGGGAGAGGGAAAACAGCCATAATGCGGGTAGATGCCCGACCCGCACCCGCATCCCGAACTAGACCGCATCCGCCGCGTCGCGCGGCGCGCGCTGATCGCCGGCGTCGTCATCATGGCGCTGAAGTTCGGCGTCTTCGCGCTGACCAACTCCGCGGCCGTCCTCTCCGACGCCGCCGAGTCCATCGTCAACCTCGTCGCCGCCGGCTTCATGATGTTCAGCCTCTGGTTCGCCAACCGCCCCGCCGACCGCGACCACCCGTACGGCCACGGGAAGATCGAGTTCATGGCCGTCGGCCTCGAGGGCTCGCTCATCCTCACCGCCGGCGTCCTCATCGCCATCGAAGCCATGCGCCGCATGGTCAACCCACCCGAACTCGACCCCGGCCGCGTCACGCTTGGCGTCTGGCTGATGGCGGGCGTCGCGCTGCTCGCCGCGGCGCTGGCGGCTTATGTCTGGTCGCGCGGCAAACTCTTCCAGAACCACGTCCTCATCGCCGATGGCAAGCACCTGGCCACCGACGTCGCCTCCACGCTCGCGGGCATCCTCGGGCTGGTGCTCGTGCGCGTCACCGGCCACGCCTGGTTCGACCCCGCGGTCGCCCTGCTCATCGCGGGAGTGATCTTTTTCACAAGCTGGCGTCTGCTGAGCGAATCGGTCGCGGGCCTGATGGACCGCAGCGACCCCGCCGACGAGGCCGTGATTAAAGAAATCCTCGACGCCGAGGTGGCGGCCGGCACGATCCGGGGCTACCACAAGGTCCGCCACCGCCACACCGGCTCGTTCCACTGGATCGACATGCACATCCAGGTCGACCCCGACCTGACCGTCCGCCAAAGCCACGCGCTCGCCAGCAGGATCGAACACCAGATCGAGACAAGGCTCCACCCGGGCAATGCAACGGCACACGTCGAGCCGGCGGAGGGGTGAACCCGCTTCGGTAGGGTGTGTGGAGCGAAGCGCAACGCACCATTCCCACAACCCAATGCAAGAGCGACACCCGCGGACGTGATGCCGTAGTGCCAGGTTTTATGCGCGATAGCGTGCGGGAGTGGTGCGTTGCGCTCCGCTCCACGCACCCTACGCCGGACGATCTCACTTAAACCACGCATCCGCCCGGGGAACCCGCGCGGATGCGTGTGATCGTCTGTTTTTCAAAACGCCGCGTGGAAACTTACTTCGCCGTCATCTCCAGCAGCAGGAACCTGGGCACGCCGCCCTCGATGACGCTGATGCGCACGCCCTTGCTCAGGTCGTGCTTCTTGAGCTCCGTGCCGAACTCCTGGATCGTTTTCACGGTAACGCCCATCACGTCGGTGATGACCTGGCCGCGCGAGAGGCCCGCCGCGTCGGCGCTGGAGCCGGGGCGCACCGTGCGGACGAGCACGCCGGCGTGGAACGGGATGCGCAGCCGCGCGGCGACGTCGGCCGTGAAGGTAACGGCTGAATCAATACCCAGCTTGTGCATCAGCTCGGCGGCCACGTCCTCGGGCTGTGTCGCGGGCTCTGGCTTCACCGAGCCGGCGCGGGCGACCTCGGCGGGCATCTCGGCGACCACGAGGTCCATCGTCAGCGTCTTGCCCTCACGGAAGACGTCCAGCGGGACCTTTGCGCCGGGGGCGTAGCCGGCGACGGTGCGGCGGAGCTGCTCGGCGGTCGAGACGGCCTTGCCGTCCACCTTCGTGATGATGTCGCCGGGCTTGAGGCCGGCCTTCTCGGCGGGGCCGTCCTTGATCGGGCTGCGGACCAGCACGCCCTTGCCCGCGAAGCCGAAGGTCTTGGCCATCTTGGGCTCGAGGTCTTCGATGAAGACGCCCAGGTAGCCGCGCGTGACGCGGCCGTTCTTGAGGATCTGATCGACGACGTCGGTGATCATGTCGGCGGGGATGGCGAAGCCCAGGCCGTTGTACGCCCCGGTGCGCGAGGCGATGGCGGTGTTCATGCCGATGACCTGGCCGTAGATGTTGGTGAGCGGGCCGCCGGAGTTACCGGGGTTGATCGCCGCGTCGGTCTGGATGAAGTTCTCGTAGCCCTCCAGGCCGCTGCGGTCGCGGATGATGCCGAGCTGACGCCCCTTGGCCGAAACGATGCCCTGGCTCATCGAGAACTCGAAACGGAACGGCGAGCCGAAGGCGAAGACGATGTCGCCCTGCTCGACGGGCTCCTTGGCGATCGTCGCCGGGTGCAGGTCGCCGTCGTCGATCTGGATCACCGCGATGTCGGTCTTGGGGTCGGAGCCCACGAGCTTGGCCTGGCGCTCCCCACCATCGTGGAAGCGGACGGTGATGACATCCGCCTCGGCGATCACGTGGTTGTTGGTGATGATGTGGCCCTTGCTGTCATAGACCCAGCCCGAGCCGCTGGCGAAGACCTGCGGCACGTTGTACTTGTCCATGTCGCCGGGCTTGTCACCGGGCTGGTCGTCGGGAGATTCGTGGTCGTCGTTGCCCTCGCCCTCGTCCGGCATGCCGGGCATGTTGGGCGCACCCGGGCCGAAACGCCACCGCCACATGTCTTCAGGGCTCAACCGCTCGCGTTCGGGCCGCGGCTGCGCCTTTTTCGACACCTGGATGTACACCACGCTGGGCTCGACCACCTCGCCCACCGAGCGGAACGATTTGCTCAGCTCGGCGAGGGTCTGGTTGCCCTTGAGGTCGTCCTTCACCAGCGTGATCCGCGCGTCGCGCTGCGCCCAGACCAAGTGCCTCACCAGCCCCGGGCCGGCGATCATCACGACCAGCACCGTCAACGCCAGGACCACCGTCGGGCCGTACCATCGGATGCGATTCATGCGGATAGCTCCGTAAAGAGTTAGGCCCCCGGGTCCATGTTCATCGGTTGTCAGACCACAATTTACTCATACGCGGGAGGGGGAAAGCGGTTCGATTTTCCCCTTTTCCAGGTGCATGCCGCTGCCCTCCCACGCCCGATGCTGAGGTCCTCCGAAGCGTCGGGGTCTGCATTTTTGCGTGCGAAACGGTCGCCGAAGACCCCAACCCTTCGCGGACTCAGGGATCGGGCGTGGCTGAAATCAAAGGGACGTCAAAAAAACGCTCGAAGGGGGGAAGGGGGTGTTTACCGCTCCATCTTATACGGGTGGTCGTCGCGCAGATACTTCCCCGACGCGACCAGCTTCACCCACCCCGCCGCCGCCTTTTTGATCTGTTCGCCGATGTCCGCCATCGGTTTGGCGAACGGCGGCTGCCAAGGGGTCATGCCCAGCAGGTCGTGCAGGACGACGACGTGGCCGTGGCACGCCGGGCCGGCGCCGCAGCCGACCACGGGGATGGGCGTCCCGCGCGGGCCTCGCTTGGAGAGCGCCTTGACCACCTTCGCCGAGACCTGGGCGGGAACGGCCTCGATCAAAATCATCGCCGCGCCGTGGTCCACCATGCTCACCGCGGTATCGACGATGCGCCTGGCCTCTTTAGGCGTCCGCCCCGCCGAGCCGTAGCCCCCCGTGCGCCGCACACGCTGCGGCCGGGAGCCGACGTGCGCCACCACCGGCACGCCCGCCGAGTTGAGCCGTTTCACGAGGGGCGCGAAGCTCTCGTCCACCTCCAGTTTCACCGCGTCGGCGTTGCCGTGCGAGAGGAACTGCATCGCGTAGCGTACCGCCAGGTCGTTGCCGGCCTGGTAGCTGCCGAAGGGCATGTCCGCCATGACGAACGCGTCGGGCGCCCCGCGCCGCACCGCCGCCGTGATCTCGACCATGAACCGCATCGTTGCGGGCAGCGTGGAATCGTGGCCGAGGATCACCTGCGCCGCCGTGTCTCCCACGAGCAGGCACTTCACCCCGCCGCGCCACAGCCACGACGCGGTGGTCGCGTCGTAACAGGTGAGCATCGCGAAGGGGTGCTTTTCCTGCGCCCATTTGCGGAGGGTGCGGAGCGTGACGTGCGGGCTGGGCGCGGGCGAGGCCATGGTGGCTCCATCAAACCGGGTCGAGCATCATATGCGTGCGGTGAGTTGACCGTTCAATGAATTGAACCACGGAGGCGCGGAGAAGCACGGAGATAGTGGAGAAAACAAAACCAATTATTTATCTCTTTTCTCTTCTCCACTTTCTCATCTTCCCTCCGCGCCTCCGTGGTTCTCTTAGACCACGAAAACAGCCTTTTTCTCGACGTCCTTCCAGTCCGGGTGCGGGCCCAGGCCGGGGGTTGAGGGGGCGGTGACGTAGCCGTCGATGATGGGCAGGTCCTTCTTCTTGCTCAGCCCCTTGATCTGCCTGGTGTCGATGACGAGTTCTTCGTAGTAGTCGTTGTTGGGGATGGCGGCGCAGACGTGGACGTTGCCGTGGCCCCCGCCGTGGACCTGCGCCCGCATGCCGAACGACTCCGCCAGGTGCGCCACCTTCATCGCCCCGGTGATGCCCCCCTTGTAGTGCGTGCTCGTGCGCATCATGTCCAGTGCGCGGTATTGGATCCACGTCGCGGCGTTCCAGTGGCAGCCGTCGGGCGTCTCGGCGGCCAGCACCGGCACGTCCAGCGCGGCGCAGAGCTGCACGTAGCTCGGCAGGTCGAACTCGCGCATCGGCTCCTCGTACCAGAGGAAGTTGCACTCCTCCATCACACGCCCGAACCAGAGCGCCGTCACGTAATCCCACCCCGCCGAGCCATCGAACATCAGGTCCGCGTCCGGGCCGGTCCACTTGCGCAGGTTGCGCGACAATTTCGCGTCGGCCTTGGCGTCACCCCAGGCGTGCAGCTTGAAGGCGGTGAAGCCCACGTCCATGCACTCCTTGATGTGCCGCTCGTACTCCCCCATCGTGTCCCACGTCACCGTCGAGGCGTATGCGGGGATCTTCGGGTTGTTCCCGCCGACCATCTGGTACACCGGCATGCCGGCCTTGCGGCTCTTGATGTCCCAGCAGGCCATGTCCATCGTGCCCAGGTCGTACATGGGCAGTTCCTCGATGCGGTCCACCTCCCACACCTCGTGCCAGAGCGCCTCGGTGTTGAGCGGGTCCATGCCGATGAACTTCTTGAACCGCCGGCGGACCAGGTCGGCGAGCATGTGCCCTCGCCCGCCTGCGCTGCCGACGATGCCCTCGTCGGTCTCGACCTTGAGGATGGCGTGCGTGCCCTTGGCGCCCGGCGGGGTGCCGTCGCCCGAGCCCGCCAGGCCATTACGCCAGCGGAACTGCTGCGGCGGGGCCGTGTATTCCACCACGTAACACTTGATGTCGGTGATCTTCATCCACCCATGATCGGGCACGGCAACGCCCAGCGTCAAACGCCCCTCCGCTTAGCGGCCGCCCTGAAGGGACGCTCCCCACGAGATGATGTGACTCATTCCCCAGTTTGCTTGTGGGATTCGGGAATTGGCAGGGAGGGTGTTGAGGAGCAGGAGGGTTTTGATGCGTAGCTGATCGAGCATGAATCGCCCGATCTGGAAGGCGCTGTATTCGCCCATACGGTTGTTGCTGGCCGACCTTCCGGGCCGCGTGCAGAGGCCCAGACCGACAACACCCAGCCCATCGCATCACGCCGTCGAGCCGCATGGCGCTGAGCATGGTCAGCGTCTTCCAGTGGCCGTGCGGCGTGCGGTCCACGCAGCGTTGCCCGCGCGGCGCCCAGCCATAGAGTCGGGTCATGTTGGTGCGGGCACCCGACTCATCCAGA
>JAIOPN010000038.1 GCA_021413865.1 Planctomycetota bacterium
GCCGCCGGCAAGCCCAACAAGGTCGTCATCGTCGCCGCCATGCACAAGCTCCTGGCACTCCTCAACGCCATGATCAGGGAGAACCTCACATGGGACCAGCTCAACGCCGTCAAAAATGCTTGACAACGAACACAGCCGCTACGCCGAGACCTTCGGCCGCAAAGGTTCCGCGCCCTCGCACGACCCATCCGGCCGGTGATCCCCTCACCCCGGCCCTCTCCCGGAGGGAGAGGGGACAAAAAAAAGAAACCCACGGGGTTAGCCGTGGGTTTCGTGCGATCGCGTTGTGGCGATGTTGGCCGCTCAGCGGATGAACAGCATCTCACTGTAGGAGGGCATCGGCCAGATGTCGTCGGCGATGATGGTTTCGAGTTCGTCGGCGATCTTGCGGACCCCGAGCATCGCGGGGGCGACCTCGTCGCGGTAGTGCTTGGCGTGATCGACGACGGTGCCCTCGGCCTTGTGGTCGATGGCGTGGTCGAGCTTCTTCACGGCCTTCTCCAGCGCGGCGACCAGGCTGGTGAGCGCGTCGAGCGTGGAGGTGTCGCCCGCCTTGCCGGCGGCCTTCATCGCCGCCGC
Organism: Planctomycetota bacterium; assembly: GCA_021413865.1. Lineage (GTDB taxonomy): Bacteria > Planctomycetota > Phycisphaerae > Phycisphaerales > Phycisphaeraceae > JAIOPN01. The sequence continues at coordinate 580 of JAIOPN010000038.1, forward strand.
CGTCTGGGCCAGCTCGCCCTGGTAGCGGTAGGCGGCGGGCAGGATCTTGGTCTTGGCGATGGACTGGGTCAGGAGCGCCTCGGTGTTGAGGTCCTTGCAGTAGCGCTCCATGTAGATGTCGTGGCGGCTGGTGGTCTCGCGCTCGGAGAGGACGCCGTACTTGGCGAAGAGCTCGAGCGAGTCCTTCTCGATGAGCGAGCCCAGGGCGTCCACGGTGTTGCGCAGGTTGGGCAGGCCACGCTTGGCGGCCTCCTTGTGCCACGCCTCGGAGTAGCCGTCGCCGTTGAACACCACGGCGCTGTGCTCCTTCCAGACGGCCTGGACGAGCTTGGTCGCCGCGTCGTTGAGCTTCTTGGAGTCGCCCTTGGTGGCCTTCTCCAACTCGGTGGCGACGTAGTCCAGCGACTCGGCGACGATGGTGTTGAGGACCACCAGCGGGCCGGCGATGGACTGGGAGGAACCGACGGCGCGGAACTCGAACTTGTTGCCGGTGAAGGCGAAGGGCGAGGTGCGGTTGCGGTCGCCGTAGTCCTTGGGCAGCGGGGGCAGGGTGTCCACGCCGACGGTCATGAACTGCTTGGCCTTGGGGCCCTTGACCTTGCCCTTGGCGATGGACTCGAAGACTTCCGTGAGCATGTCGCCCAGGAAGATGGAGATGATCGCCGGCGGGGCCTCGTTGGCGCCCAGGCGGTGGTCGTTGCCCGAGTGGGCGATGGCCGCGCGGAGGAGCTTGGAGTACTTATGCACGGCGCGGATGACGGCGGCGCAGAAGACGAGGAACTGCGCGTTCTCGTGCGGGGTGTCGCCGGGCTCGAGCAGGTTGCCGACGGAAGAGCCACCCAGCGACCAGTTGAGGTGCTTGCCCGAGCCGTTGATGCCGGCGAAGGGCTTCTCGTGGAGCAGGCACGCCAGACCGTGCTTCTCGGCGATGCGGCGGAGCGTGATCATGATCAGGTGCTGGTGGTCGGCGGCGACGTTGGCGTTTTCATAGACGGGCGCGATCTCGTACTGGGATGGCGCGACCTCGTTGTGGCGGGTCTTGACGGGGACGCCGAGCTTGAAGAGCTCGCGTTCGGCCTCGAGCATGCAGGCCAGCACGCGCTCGGGGATCACGCCGAAGTACTGGTCCTCGAACTCCTGGCCCTTGGGGGGCTTGGCGCCGAAGAGCGAGCGGCCGCAGATGTTCAGGTCGGGGCGGGCGAAGAAGAAGTTGCGGTCGATGAGGAAATATTCCTGCTCCGGGCCGGCGGTGGAGTAGATGTAGCCGGGGTCCGCGGTGCCGAAGAGCTTGACGAGGCGGTTGGCCTGCGTGGTCAGCGCCTTCATGGAGCGGAGGACGGGGGTCTTCTTGTCGAGCGCCTCGCCGGTCCAGGAGACGAAGGCGGTGGGGATGCAGAGCGTGGTGCCGTTGGGGTTTTCGAGGATGTAGGCCGGGCTGGTCACGTCCCAGGCGGTGTAGCCGCGGGCCTCGAAGGTGGCGCGGATGCCGCCCGAGGGGAACGAGGAGGCGTCGGGCTCGCCTTGGATGAGCACCTTGCCGCTGAACTCGGCGACCGCGCCGCCTTCATTGTCGGGGGAGAGGAAGCTGTCGTGCTTCTCGGCGGTGATGCCGGTGAGCGGGTCGAACACGTGGGCGTCGTGCGTGGCGCCCTTCTCGATGGCCCAGTCACGCATGGCGGTGGCGACGGCGTCGGCGACCGAGGCGTCGAGCTTCTCGCCGCGCTTGATCGTCTTCTGCAGCGCCTTGTACACCGTCTTGGGCAGACGCGCTTCCATCTGCGCGTCGTTGAAGACGTTGGACCCGAACAGCGAGTGCGCGGGCGTCTCCAGGAAGTTCAGCGGCTTCTCGATCGGACGATACTGGGTCACGGCGGCGATGGCCTCGTGACGGGCGTTCTGGGTACCCATGGAACAACTGCCTCCTAAAAAGTTTTGACTGGATCGATTCGGCTTCGGCGGGGGTCCACCAACCTTGTAAAGCGCATTGATCGCGCCGCTGTCAACAGGGCAAACATCGTGCCGCGGCGGCGATCCCTGATCCTCCTTGAACCTTCAGACCCTGAATTACAGACGTTAATCAGAACTCGCCGTAAACGCCAACACGTCCCTCTACACCACGGGATCGCCCAAGGTTTGAGCAATTATGTCGGCTGATACATAACAGTGCCCATTTTTGCGTCATGGGTGTGCAAGAATCGCCACAAACAGTAGTTACGTCGAATAGTTCGGGCGGTCGGCCTTGTCCCACCCGTTTACCGCCCTAATTCCGTTTCGCCAACTCCTCCAACGTCGCGCGGAGTTCGGAAAGAGCGAGCAGCGACATCGCGGAGGGCGACAGCGGGAGGCGGTTGTCCCACAGCGAGAGGCGCACACCACCGATCACGTCGTCGGGACTGCGGACGAAGAAGCAGGCGTCGGCGTTGAAGGTGAGCTGGTCGAGGTATCGCGCCGCCATGCCGCAGGCCAGGAGCGTGGGCACCCGGTCCTCGGCCGGGAGCGCCTGGGGATCGCGCAGCACGACGGCCATGAAAGCGAGCACCTGGGCGCTGTGCCAGTCCGGCGCGGGGGCGGCGTCCATCGGGACGGCGCGCAACTCAAAGGCTCCGACGACATCCGCCGGGCCCACCGCGGGCGGGGCTGTGATCTGCCTGGCACGCAGCTCGCGTACGAGCCGGGCGAATGTGGCGTGGATGTCGCGGTCCGACGTCGCAGCCGCCGCGGCCGTCCCCGCCGCCGGCGCTGGCATCGGGGCCATGGGCACCTGCGGGATCGCAACCCGCCCGGCCTCCGCGATCCAGGGCATGATGCCGACGAGGTCCGCGTCACGCATCCGGCTCCACAACAGCGACTGCATCAGCGACACCTTGACGCCCAGCGCGCCGTCGCGCGTCTGCTCGTACACCTTCGACAGCCCGGCAAAAATCAGCGCCATCTCCGGCGTGGTCAACTGCGCCGGCGCGGGCTGCGTCGCCGCGGGGGAGCGCGGGTCGGGGACGTTGACGGCCAGGACGCCCTCATGGGTGTGGTGGTCTATGAGATATTTGACGATCTTGTCGCGGTACTCCTGGAAGGCGCCGGGGTCGGGCAGCTCGGCGATGGCCAGCAGCAGGAGCGACGAGGCGGCGGGCGAGGGCTGCCCCGCGTGATCGGCGAAACGCCGTACGGCGCGCACGGCCGCGGCGGAGGCGGGCCCGCCGGTGGCGTCCCCTTTCGCCACGCGGCCCCAGCGAGCGAGCGACAACGCCGCAAGCGCCGCCGCGGCGTCGTCGGGCTCACGGCTCCCCCACTCGTCCGACGCCGGGGCAAATTCCGCCAGCACCCGGCCGTCATCCAGCACGCGACGCGTCAGGTGGGCGGCGATCCGCCGGCTCAACTCGGCAACGGCTTTCTCATCCAGCGACGTCGGAGGCAGCGCCGCGTTCCCGCGCACGAGCTGCATCGCCGGCAACGCCTCGTCACGCCTCACCAGGTGGATCACCGTAAAACGCTCGATGGTCGGCGCGTCGGGCCCGGTGAGCGCCGCGCGGGCGCGTTCCGGGTCGGTGATGTCGTACCTCAGCCGCGACAAAGATTGCACCACCTGGCTGCCGGGCGAGGTGTTGGAAGCGATCGCCGACGCGGGCCATATCCAGTGCTCCATCACCGCCCCGCCCGCCCCCGGTCGGCGGAAATGCAGGCCGTGGTAGCCGGGCACGAAGAGCGCGAGGATCGCCGCGGGCTTGTCCCCCTGTTGCAGGCGGATCGGCTCCATCGGCAGCGCTACTTGAAGGTCGACGCGCAGCCGCTTGACGACCGACTCGAACTTCAAGGGCTCATGGGGCGTCGCGGGCGCGGCCGCCTGGGCGCGGCTGGCGAGCCGGTCGATCGATTCACGCGTCTCCCGCAGCGCGATCCGCGTCGCGTCGGCACAGAGGGCGCCAAGGTCGGTCGCGGCGATGCCCGCAGCGACAGCGACGTCGCCCCGCCCCATCGCCACCCCCTGCCACCGCAGCGTGACGCGCACGCCCGATACGCCCATCACCCGGATGGGGCGTTGGCTCGGCTCGGGGTCGTGCCCGGAGGCCACCCAGCGCTCCACCGACTGAAATGCTTCAAGGGCGTGCGAGGAATCCACGTGCGCCGCTTCGATCTCCGGCTCGCGCCCCGCGGGGCCGGCTGGAGCCTCTTGCCCCGCGACAGGCAGGACCGCCACCGCGAGAACCATCGCGATCAGCCACGGCAAGAGACCCGTCATGTGGTTTGCACGCACAGCCACCACGATACCCGTGTTGCGTGGCGGCATCATCCTGTATAACCGCGATTGTGACCCTGAATCAACATCGTCACATAAGACATGTATTTTCAAGTGCTTGCAATCATCATCCGGAGCAAAGGCCAAACCCGGCACCGGGGTTGAAGGTGTACCTGTGTCACAGGAGTCCACCATGCTCAGCATCTTCAGCCTTTCCGAACACCAGGTAAAAGTAGCGGTGCTTGTGCTGTTGACCTTTGCGGCTCTCTGCTGAAATTCTCCTCGCTTCCGCAACACCACCCCATCCAGCACAAGCCCGTATCGGACAGGTCCATCACCCGGAGGGGGTTGATGGACCTGTTTTTTTTGATGCGTGGCATCTGTCAATCAAAGACTGACCACAGAGACACAGAGGAAGATGAGGGCCGAGGAGAAAACCAATCAGATATTGTCTGATTGTCTTCCCATCCGATCTCTGTGTTCCTCTGTGTCTCTGTGCTTCAATTTTAGAGTTGCGGGTAGAGCTTCTTCACCAGGCCAACGAGTTCCTTCACGTGCTCGATCGACGTGTCCATGAGCTTGGTCTCGTCGGGGCTCATCTCGATCTCGACGATCTTCTCGACGCCCTTGGCGCCCAGGACGCAGGGGACGCCCACGAAGTAGCCGCCGACCTTGTATTCCTTGTCGCAATACGCGGCGCAGGGGAGGATGCGTTTCTTGTCCTTGACGATGGCCTCGACCATCTGGATGACGCCCGACGCCGGGGCGTAATACGCGCTGGTGCCCAGGAGTTTGACGATCTCGCCGCCGCCGACCTTGGCGCGTTCGACGCAGGCGTTGATCTTCTCCGCCGAGAGGAGCTGCGAGACCGGGACGCCGTGCACGCTCGTGTAGCGCGGCAGCGGGACCATGTCGTCGCCGTGCCCGCCCAGCAGCAGCGCCTGCACGTCCTCGACCGAACAGCCGATCTCCCAGGCGATGAAGGTGCGGTAGCGCGCGACATCGAGGCAGCCGGCCTGGCCGACGATGCGCTCCGTCGGGAAGCCCGTCGTCTTCCACGCCGTGTAAACCATCGCGTCCAGCGGGTTCGACACGACGATCACGACGGAGTTCGGGGCGTACTTCTTCACGTTCTCGCTGACGGAGCGGACGATCTTGACGTTGGTGTCCACCAGGTCGTCGCGGCTCATGCCCGGCTTGCGCGGCAGACCGGCGGTGATCACCACGACGTCGGAATCGGCGATGTCCTCGTAGTTGGCGGTGCCGGTGATCTTCGAGTCGAACCGCTCGATCGGCCCGCACTGCGCCAGGTCGAGCATCTTGCCCTTGATGGCGTTCTCCGCCTGCGGGATGTCGAGCACGACGATGTCGCCCAGCTCCTTGGAGGCGGCCCACAGGGCGCAAGAGGAGCCGACGTTTCCACCACCGACGATCGTGATCTTGGGGCGACGAGGCATGGCTGAATCCTTGTGTGGAATGCTTGTAATAGAGAGCCGCAGCGCGGGACCGGCCATGATAGGAAAAGTGTCGCGGCACACAAGCGGGGCTTCTTTTTCTTGTAGGGTGGTGCTGAGTCTTCGAAGCCCACCGGTTTTAGACGTACGCCGAAGATGGTGGGCTTCGCGGACTCAGCACCACCCTACGCCGCTTTTCGCCCACTCAGCCTCGAGGCGAAGAAGAACTGCGAAAGCCAGAGCAGGCCGAACGCAAGCAGGAAATACCATCCGTAAGGCTTATCGCGGAACAGCACGGACTCCGCCGGCATGGCCAGATTCACCAGCACGGCAGTCGCGCCACCCGCCTTGTCCACTCGTTCCTTCAATTGCCGATAGCGGCGCGATCGGTTTCCTCCGGTATCAAATGTCTCGATACCGATCCGGCTTCCCTGGTAGCTCTTGCCCTGGAACGTATAGCTGTATCGGCACGACAGCGTGCCGCCGCCCGGCCAGACTTGTGCGGGATCCGGCGTGCTCCCGTCGTAATTAGAAATCGCCAGCGCGACGATCGTTCCGTCAAGCCGGATCCAGCCGGCGGATCGCCCGTAATCCACTAGGTTCCACGCGCTCGTCACCATAAGCGCCAGGATGACAAGGCTCAGGAACCACCGGCACACCAAGATATCGAACCACCTGAAGAAGGTCGCGAACCGGGAACTTGGTTTAAGGTTAAGGGCTGCCATGAGTGTCATGGCACATATTACTCTCAGCGATCCAATCACTCGTGCATGCCTCAGGCCCACCGGTTGGACAGAGGGTGAAGATGGTGGGCTTCGCAGACTCAGCACCACCCTACGAAGAGCCCTTACAATCCGGCACCGTGGCCCACGTCCCCCAGAGCCAATTCCCCGACATCGTCTGGCCCGCCCTCACGGAGGGGAGCAAGGCCAACACGCTGGCGGTGCTTGCGCAGCTGCTGCAATCACAGTGGTGGCCCCCCGAGGAACTGCGGCGGTGGCAATTACGGCAGGCTCATGAAGTGATCCGCTCCGCGAAGGACTTGCCGCACATCAAGGCGGCGGCCGCGGAGGCGAACTGGAGGCCGGACCGACCGCTCGACGACGCAACATGGCAGCGCTGGCCGATCCTCACGCGAGAGCGCGCCCGCGACCTTGGCGACGCCCTCTTCCCCGCGCAGACCCCAAAGGCCCACGGCCAGGTCGGCCGCGACGCCACCAGCGGCTCCACCGGGACGCCTCTCAACGTGCGCCGCACCGAGCTCTTCAGCTTCATGTACCAGGCGATCGGCGTGCGCGAGATGCTCTGGCACGACCGCGACGTGCGGCAGACCTACGCCCTCATCAAGCACGTCCCCTCGCTGGACGCGAAATACCCCCACGGCGCAAGGCTCGAAAACTGGGGCGGCGCGGCCGCGAACCTCTACGCCACCGGCCCGGCCGTGGTGCTCGACATCAAAACCCCCATCGACCAGATGGCCCGCTGGGTCCGGCAGGTCGCCCCCGGCTACCTCAACACATTCCCCTCCGCGATCGACTCCATCCTCGACGAGTTCACGAAACACGGCTGGCCCGCCCCGCCGCTCAGGGCGGTGCGCACGCAGGGCGAGACCGTCACACCCGCGCTGCGCCGCAAGGTGCGCTCGGCGTGGGGCGTGCCGATCACGGACTGCTACAGCGCCGAAGAGGTTGGCTACATCGCGCACCAGTCGCCGGGCGACGAAAACCAACTGCTCGTGGCGGCGGAGACAACGATCGTCGAAATCCTCGACGACCGGAACCGGCCGTGCGGCGTGGGAGAGGTCGGCCGCGTCGTCGTGACGCCGCTGCACAATTTCGCCATGCCGCTGGTGCGTTACGAGATCGGCGACTACGCGGAGGTCGGCGCCGCAAGCCCGTGCGGGCGCGGGCTGCCGGTGCTCAAGCGCGTGCTGGGGCGGGCGCGGGCGCGCATCCGGTTGCCGGACGGCTCGCTGCGCTTTGCGTACAACCCCTCGGATGTGTTTGCCGTCATCGCGGCGGTGCGGCAGTACCAGATCGTTCAGACGAAACCCGACCGCTTGACGGTGCGTCTGGTTGCACGGCGTGCCCTGGAAACAGGCGAGGCCCGCCTCATCGAGACGGGCCTCGCGGAAAGTTTCGGATATCCCTTCCCCATCGACTGGGAGTACGTCGAGTCGATCGCCCGCGCGGCCGGCGGGAAGTTCGAGGACGTCCGCTCCGAACTCGCTCCCTGAATCAACACTCACACCCACGCGGCCCAGACCTCCGTGCGCTCGGGGTCGATGCAGTTCCGCCCCGTGCCGCTCACGCCGCGCGTCCACATCACCAGCGGGCTGCGCAGGTCGTGGTTCGGCCCGGTGTGCGAGATCGTCGGGAGCCAGTCGGCGACGCCGGGATCACCCTCACTCACGCGCACGGCGTTGCTGAAAGTGCGGCCCTCGTCGGACGACACCAGCAGCCAGACGCGGTTCGCCGGGTGGCACCAACGCTCGGCGACGCTCCGCAATTTCGCATCCGCGCATTCAACAATGACCAACACACGCCCCGCCGTGTCGGCCGTCGCCGATGCCGACTGCACGCGCATACCGGCGGGCAAAAACGGATCGAGCCGCGTCGTCCGCCAACCGCCGCGCTCGTAAACGCTGAACAGGCACCCGCCGTACGGATCGCCCATGTCGTGCGTCACCGCCAAGAACCGGCCGCGTGCATCGGTCGCCAGCGTGCCCAGGTACGGGCACGCCCCCGCCGACGGCACGGCGCATGCCGGCGTGAACTCCAACGGCAGCCGCACCGGCGAACCATCCATCGCGGTCCACGTTTCGCCGCCGTCCTCCGACTTCAACGCACAGACGCCGAGACTGCTGTCGCGCGGCGACGAAAAATAGTGGAACGCGCAGGCCATCACCCCGTCGCGCCGCGCGGCCAGGTGCGCCCCGGTGTGCGTGTAGTTGTGGCCGACATCGTCGTACGAGAGCCGCACGTCCCGGTCCCACGCGTCGTCGGGCCGGCGTCGCTCATAGCGGACCGAGGGCGGCGCGTTGCCGCCGTTGTAAACGATGTGGTCACGGCCGAGGTGATCGGTGACAAGACAGCCGTACGTCGCGGCGTAACCGACGTGGCTGAGCCGCCCCCATTTCGACGAATCACCCGGGGCGGCCGACTGGAGCATGCGGAATTTGCCCATCGCCCACGCATTCATGGGTTCATTGGAAAAGGGATCAGGGCAGCTCCGTGGTCCGTAGGCGAGGCGCAGCCGGCCGTCCGGCGCGGCGGTGAGCGTGGGGCAGGTGTGATTGTCACGCCCGTCATCGACATACACCGGCGACGACCACGCGCCGGCGCGGTGATCGAACGACGCCGCCATGACGCTCGACACGCCGTCAAGCCAGACCGCGTGCGTGGTATCGCCGACACGCACGGACTTGTTGGCGAACCCGTAGGCCGTCGCGCGGGTCGAGCCGCGCCGCGACAGCCGGAACGGCGCACTGATGTCGGGGGAGGGCATGCGCTTTTTTGCCTTCCCATAGCCCCTTCATCAGCGGCTAAATATCAGACAAACAATCAGCCCGATGAACGATTGCAAGCCGCACGATATGTACACAACAAACCGGAATACATCAACAACTCCAAACAATTCCCCATAGTTTCCGTCCGGCAAAGGCTTCATGGCGGGTAATACAATAACCCACCGAAATACCATCGCCAACACAGCGCCTGTAATAACGAACAACGGTCCCACCCAAATTCCGAGTTCGCTGACTTTCATCGCGGAATCTCCTGGTAACGTACCCACGTCCCCTTATCACGTCCGCTTGAACTGCTTCTCCAACTCGCGCAGCGTCAGCCGGATCGTCGTCGGCCGGCCGTGCGGGCAGCTTCCTGCTCGCTCGATCTCGTCCTTCCTTGTCATCAGCGCGGAGAGCTCCGCCTGGCTCATGCGGTCGCCCGCCTTCACCGCGGCCTTGCAGGCCATCATGTCCAGCACCTCGTGCAGCACCGCCTCGTTGGCGCCGGCGTGGTCGAGATCGAACTCGCCGTTCTCCGCGCGGTCGAGCAGGTCCTCGACGAACGGGGCCGCCTCCACGCCGCGGTCGAACAGGAAAGATGGGAATGCGTGGACGCCGATCGCCTCGGGCCCGATCGGCGACGCCTCCACACCAATCCGCTCCAGCAGCGGCGACAACCCCTCCAGCGCCGCCAGCCGGCGCGGCGACGCCTTCACCACCGTCGGCATCAAGAGCCGCTGGCTCTCCAGGTTCTTCCCCGCGATGCGGGCCTTCAGCTCCTCGAACATCACGCGCTCGTGCAACGCGTGTTGATCGACGATGACCAGCCCCTGCTCGTCCTGCGTGACGAGGTAGCTCTTGTGGACCTGCAGCACGCTCGACGCGGGCATCATGTCTGCCGCGGCCGCCGCGGCGGGCGGGGTGAGCGGCGCGGGCTCATCCGCGAGCGTCTCGGGTTGCTCGCGGGCCAGCTCCTCGCGCACCTGCTGATAGACGAACCCCTTCTGCTGCGGGGCCATGCTCTTGAAGTAATCGACGAAGGAGCTGACGCTGATCGTGGGCGCGGGCGATGCACCGTTGCCGGGGGTATTCCCCGGTGAGGCGGGGGCGAATGTATTTTCGTGGCCCGCGCCGCCGTTGCCGCCGCCCGACCACGACGCGAAGGAGGGCCGCTGCCCGCCGATGACGGCGCTGGGCGTGAGGTCGGCCGCGAGCAATCGCTGCCGCATGGCCGTCAGCAAAAGCCCGTGCACGCGGCCGGCGTTGTGGAACCGCACCTCCGCCTTGCTGGGGTGCACGTTCACATCGACCTCGCCCGGGTCGATCTTGATCATCGCGACGACGACAGGCTGCTGGTCCGGCGGGATGAGGCCGCGGTAGGACTCGCGGATGGCGTGGGTGAGGTTGCGGTCGCGGATCGGCCGACCGTTGAGGCAGACGTACTGGAATTTCCCCGTCGCCCGTGCGATCGCCGGCAATCCCACCAGCCCCCAGACGCGCATCGGCTGATCGCCCTCCGCCAGGCCGGGCCGCAGCGCGTCGTCGTATTCAAACTCGAGCAGCGCCTCGTCGAGCTCTTTGCCCATCACCTCGACGCAGCGGAGCCTGCGCCCGTGCGGCGTGGCGTCGCCGTCGAGCGCCATCACGCGCCGGCCGTTGTGCGTCAGGGTGAATGAAACGTCCGGCCGGACCATCGCGATGCGGCCGACGATCTCGCTGATGTGCCCGAACTCCGTCGAGGCGGAGCGCATGAACTTCCGCCGCGCCGGCGTATTGAAGAACAGGTCACGCACCTCGACGGCCGTCCCGGGCGAAGCGCCGCAGGGTGTCACCTCACCGACGCTCTCGTCCGACGACTCGATCACCGCGCCTGCTTCCGCGAGCTTGCCGTTCACCGTCGCCCGGCTCGTCAACCGCAGCCGGCTCACACTCGCGATCGACGCCAAGGCCTCGCCGCGGAAGCCCAGCGTCGTGATGCACGCGAGCTGGTCGGGTGTCTGCAGCTTGCTCGTGGCGTGCGGTGCGACGGCCAGCGGGAGTTCATCGGCGGGGATGCCCGCGCCGTCGTCGCTGATGCGGATCAGGCGCGTGCCGCCCTCCTCGATGGCGATGTCCACCCGCCGCGCCCCGGCGTCGAGGCTGTTGTCCACCAGTTCCTTCACCACGCTCGCCGGGCGCTCGATCACCTCACCGGCGGCGATCTGGTTGATCAGGAGCGTGGAGAGCTTGTGGATCGGCATACGGGTCATGTTAGCATGGTGCCCCTTCTCCCCGCCGGGCGGGATTTGAACTCGCAATCCGACCTTTTTCACAAGGACTCCCCGTGGCCACCTCCATTGAAAAGCTCGACAAGAACTTCGCCCCCGCCCAGGTCGCCGACGGCCAGAGCTGGTACGACACCCGCACGCTCGGCCTCGAGGGCCGCGGCTGGACCGACACCGAGACCGACTTCGACCGCCTGCCCCTCCGCGCTAAGGCCGTCGTCCGCCCGCCGGTCTGGGAACTCAGCCAGCACTCGGCGGGCATCTCCGTCCGCTTCGTCACCGACGCGCCGAGCATCTCCGCGAAATGGAAGCTGCGCTCGGCGAACCTGGCGATGAACCACATGCCCGCCACCGGCGTGAGTGGGCTGGACCTTTACGCGAAGGTCAAGGGCAAATGGGTCTGGGCCGGCGTCGGCGTCCCGCAGGGGCAGGAGAGCACCGCCCAGCTCGTCGGCGCGCTGCTCCCGGGCAAGCGAGAATACCTCCTCAACCTCCCGCTCTACAACGGCGTCGAGAGCCTCTCCATCGGCATCCCGTCGGAATCGAAGATGCTCCCCGCCCCGCGCCGCAAGGGGAAACGCGGCCAGGGCGTCGTCGTGTACGGCACCTCCATCGTGCAAGGCGGCTGTGCCTGCCGCGCGGGCATGGGCTATCCCGAGATCATGGGCCGGGCCCTCGACTGCCACGTCATCAACCAGGGCTACTCCGGCAACGGCCCGATGGAACTGGAGATGGCCCCGTTCCTCGCCGAGCTCGACCCGGCCGTCTTCGTCATCGACAGCCTGCCCAACATGAACCAGCAGATGACCAAGGAGCGCCCGATCCCCTTCGTGCAGATCATCCGCAAGGCCCGCCCGCGCACGCCCATCGTGCTCGTCGAGAGCATCACCGTGCAGCGCTACCCCGTGCAGGTGAACAAGAACACCGACGCGCAGATCAAGAACGCGAACCTCGCCGCCGCCTTCCGCTCGCTCGTGAAGTCCGGCGTGAAGGGGCTTCACTATGTCAAAGGCCATCAACTCCTCGGCCCCGACAACCTGGGCACCGTCGATAGCGTCCACCCGACCGACGTCGGCTTCATGCGCATGGCCGCGGTGATCGGCAAGACGGCCAAACCGCTGCTGAAGTGAGCCGACGCCTCGGATTCGTGTACAACGTAAACCGTTCCACCATGCCCACCCGGCCGAACATCATCCTGATCCTCATCGACGACCTGGGGTGGATGGACCTCTCCTGCCAGGGCAGCCGTTTCTACGAGACCCCCAACATTGACCGCCTCGCCGCGCGCGGCGTGCGCTTCACCGATTC
>JAIOPN010000050.1 GCA_021413865.1 Planctomycetota bacterium
TCACGAGTTCAACCCGTTCGACATTCCACGGGGTGTTGATGCCCAAAATCTGCTGATAAAGTTCGGTGTCGCGCAAGGGGCTGCTCCGGGGGAGCAGGCGTTGTAGCTGCTGAAATCACCCATGCAAATCCCGGGAGGACCGAAAAACAAGCCGCTGTCGGTCAGCAACTACCAGTACCTCTTGAGAAACCCCGTTTACTACGGCATCATCAGGTTCAACGGCGAACTCTATGAGGGTAAGCACGAGCCGATTGTGCCCAGGCAGCTTTTCGACGCTGTCCAGGCGGTCATGTCCCGAAAGAGCAAGCCCAAGGGCCGCGGACTCAAACCCTACCTCTACCGCGGCCTCTTCCGCTGTGGTGAATGCGGGTGCTTCATCACGACCGAAACCCAAAAGGGCCACAATTACCTGCGGTGCACCAAACGGGCTCGTCCGTGCTCGCAGCCCTTTGTCCGGGAGGAACAGGTAGCAGCCCAGATCACTGAGGCCATCCACTCCTACTCCCTTACCCTGCCCGACGAGCAGGCAGACTGGATGATCGCTGAGCTTGAAGCCGAACAAATCCAAGAGGCAGACGCGCTCACCGAGCAGGTGAAATCCATCCAGACGCAAATCCACGAAATTGACGGAAAGCTCGACCGGCTCATGACCGCCTATGTTGAAAACGTGCTGTCCCTCGGCGAGTTCCGCACGGCCAAAAGCAAGTTGGTCGACCAGAAGCAAGCCCTCAAAGAAAAACTGGCCGCTTTCGAGAGGAACCGCGCCACGCGGTTCGAACCGGTCATCCGGTTCATAAAAGCGGCCAAACAAGCCACTATTCTCGCCCAAGGCGAGAACAGAGCGTCGCAACGCGACTTCTTCAAAAAAACGGGTTCGAACCTGACCCTGGAGAACCGTAAGCTCCGCGCGTCGCCACGCGGTGCGTGGCAACTCGTTGTGAATCAAAGCGTTCTTGCCCAAGACAAAACCCCCGCGTCTTTGGGACGCGGGGGTTTTCTTGGTGAAGCACACTCGCTTCACACAGAAGCGGAGAGGGTGGGATTCGAACCCACGGTGACGCGAGGCGCCACACTGGTTTTCGAGACCAGCTCCTTCAGCCGCTCGGACACCTCTCCAGGAGCCCCGGTCAAGCGGGCGGCCAAACATCATCGGCAGGGTGATGCGTGGAGTCAAACATTGACGGCGATGCGACCCAATCCGGCGCGACGCCGCGTCGCCCACTCTCACCGGCCGCGCTTGTCCGGCAGGGCGACGAGCTTCTTGGCGCGTTGAATACACGTCTTCGTCAGCACGCCCAGCGCGGGCTTGTCGAAGGGGGTCTGCCAGACCTGATAAACGTTCTTGTCGAACATCGCTGGCGGGTTGATGTAGCCCAGCTCGGCGCCGGAGGTGTTCATCACGACGACGGCAAAACCGGGGAACGCCTCGCGGAGGTCCTGCTGGAAGCAGGAGTACGCCTCGTTGGGGTGGGCGATGATGAGCGAGGAGCCGATGCGCCAGACCCAGGCGGGCATGTTGAACGTGCCGGACCCGCCGAGGGTTTTGACGATCTGCAGTTTCCGGAAGAGGCGTTCGGCCATGGTGCGGTCCTTGCACGCGGCGATCTTGGCCTCCATCTCGGTGACGGTGGGCATTTTCTTCAGCGGCAGGGGGATGTCGAAGCCGTCCGACGCGACGAGGGTGGAGGGCTGGAATTTTTCGGGGAGCCAGACGGCAAGTGGCGCGCCGGACTCCATCACGCCGCGGTAGGTGAGCTTGTGCCGCGGGGCGAGCATGGATTCGAGCGCTGAGAGCGCGGCGAAGCCGAGCTGCCGGCCGTGCTTGTCGGCGACGTCGGTGTCGCCGACGTAGTCGTGCGCCGGAGCGAGCTCACCGGACGCGCCCTGGAGAAAGAGGCAGGGGGCGTCGCCGGTGTGGCACTCGATGGTCTCGCGCATCGCGCCGATGAAGTCGGGGGAGATGAGCCTGTTGTCCCACGCGAGGGTGGTGGGGTGACAGGCGTAGTTGACGACGGTGGCGAGGACGGAGCCGTCGCCGTCGCGCGTGACACGGCCGACGACCACGGTGTCGTCCGCGGGGAGGTTGGGGTTGTAGCCGCAGACGATGCGTTTCTTGGATTTGTCGGGGTCGGGCAGGTCGCGGTTGGCGGCGAGGGAGCAGCGGCCGGTCGCCCAGGTGAATGTGGCGGGGACGGCGGTGGCGAGGGCCTCGCGGACGGCCTCGCGGATTGCGACACCCAGGTGGTTTTGATAGCCGGGCAGCAGGTCGCCGCCGGGCATGTGGGCACGGCTCAGCGCGGTCCAGGGAGCGGAGTGGGTGTGCGTGCAGTTGACGATGATGTGCCTGCGGTCAACGCCCAGGCCGTCGAGCACGGGGCCCATGATCGCGCGCTCGTCATCGACGCCGCCCAGGTCGCCCAGGAGGGCGAGGTCGATGGAGACGAGGACGAGGGGCTTGTCGTTTTTTGATTTGCGGATGGTCAGGGCGGTGGTGGAGAGGGGCTTGTGCGTGCCCTCGGAGCGGTCGTGCTTGGCGGCGCCCCACATGCGGGCGTAGATGCCGACGGGCGGGGTGATGTCACGCCGCGCGACACCGACGAGCGCGGAACCGGAAGGGGGGACGACTTCAAGCGCGGGAATGTTTTTGCGGGCCATGATGTGGACCTTTGATGATGTCAATGTGTGATGAATGGACGGAGAGTTTAGGTGGGTGGCGTGACGCCCGCCAGCGCGGGAGCAGGGGATTCACCGCCGGTTGTGGATGTAATCGAGCAGGTCGTTGGTGATCGGGTCGTCGAGCCCGTGTGACGCGGCGTCGCTCACCCTGCGCAGCAGGTCGTCGGGCTTGGCGGCGACGCCGGCGCGGACGACGTGCGCCACGTTGCTGATGTCGGCGATGTTCTGCAACGGATCGCCGCGGACGGCCAGCAGATCAGCCGAGAGGCCCGGTGCGATCCGCCCCGCGCGGTCTTGCGCCCCGATTATCACCGTGTTAATCGAAGTTGCTGAGCGCAACGCGTCTACCGCCTTGATCCCCGCATCCACGAACATCGCCAACTCATCATGCACGCTGAAGCCCGGCACCAGGTGCGGGAAGGGCGTGTCCGTCCCCACGGCGACGGTCACCCCTCGTGCGTGCACGTGGAGGAGGAACCGCTTGAGGTGCGGCATGCCCGCCTGGTACGCCAGCCGCGCGCCCGGCGCGCCGAACCGCGTGAGGTACCGGTTCCATATATCCAGGTGGCAGGGGTGCACCCACCGCCGCCGCTCGTCGTGATGGAACGACCGCTCCAAAATCCGTCCTAATCGGTCCCACACCACGAGAGTCGGGTCGATCACGACCTTGTGCTCGAGCATCAGGTCGATCAGCACGTCATCCTCTTCCGCCGTCGCCGCCCGCCACGCCACCCCGCACTGGTCCAGGTGCTCGATCTCGTCCAGCCCCGCGCGGCAGGCCTCCTCCGCCTTGGTCGCCCCCAGGTGCGCGAGCACGAACTTCCCCCGCTTGTGCGATTCATCGACCCCCGCGGTGAGCATCTCCAGGTTCAGCCCCGCATACAGCTTGATCTGATCCACCCCGCGCGACACGTGGTGTTTGATCGACTCCCGCAGCGCCGCCTCGTCCGCGTTCGCCTTGCCCATGCGTGGCCAGTTCCGCCGCGCCCCGTCGTGCAGATGCCCGCAGCACAAGATCGCCGGCCCCATCAGCGGGTCGCCCGCGTGCAGCTCCCGCTGCCGCAATATCCATTCGAGGTCGTTCCCCACGTCGCGGATCGTCGTCACGCCCGCCGCCAAAAACCCCGGCCCCATCGACGCGCTGTAGTGCACGTGGGCATCGATCAGCCCCGGCAGCAGCGTGCAGCCCGGCAGCTCCACCCGCGCCAGCCCGCGCTCCACGCCCTCCACCGGCACCACCGCCTCGATCCGCCCGTCACGCACCACCACCGCCTGTCCCACGCGGGCCGTGTCCGCAACCCCATCCCAAACCCGGTCGGCGATCAAGGCATATGGGTTCATTGGGTGGTGTCCTGGTTTGAGTATCAGGGTGGCTGGGGCAGAGTCTTCGATGCCCCGGTCTTCTCAGGGTGCCGAACCGGGGCTTCGCAAAGCCTCAGCCCCAGCCACCCCCCGGAGGGGGAGGGGGCCGGAACCGATCCACGCCCCGCCATCCTATCGTCTTGCCATCCCCGCCAAAATCCGCACACTGTCCTCTCCCTCTAACCACCACCGGATCACCCATGAAAATCACCAAGATCGAAACCCACGTCTGCAACGCCCGCATGCGCAACTGGATCTTCGTCAAGGTCCTCACCGACCAGCCCGGCCTGCACGGCTGGGGCGAGGGAACCCTCGAGTGGCACACCCGCTCCGTCGTCGGTGCCATCGAAGACCTCTCCCCGCTCCTCATCGGCGAGGACCCCACCCGCGTCGAGCACCTCTGGCAGAGCATGTACCGCCAGCACTTCTGGCACGGCAACGGTCCCGTCCGCGGCACCGCCATCTCCGCCATCGACCTCGCCCTCTGGGACATCATCGGCAAGTTCTACAACACCCCCTGCCACAAGCTCTGGGGCGGCCCCGTCCGCGACTACATCCGCACCTACTGCCACCTGGGCGGCGGGAAGATGGAGGACTTCTACGAGACCAACCCCGCCGACGCCAAGCGATTCGCCGACCTGGCGCAGAAGGCCGTCGCGGAGGGGTACACCGCCTTCAAGACCATGGCCGTGCCCGAGACGATGCCGCTCGAGGGGCTCAAGCCGATCAAGTACGCCGCCAAGTGCGTCGAGGCTATGCGCCTGGCCGTCGGCGACGACATCGACATCATGGTGGACTGCCACGCCCGCCCCTCGCCGCAGATGGGCCTGATGTTCGCCAAGGCGGTTGATCCTTACGGGCTGTACTGGTTCGAGGAGCCCTGCTGGCCCGAGTCGGTCGAGGGCATGGCCGACATCGCCCGCGCCGTCACCACCCCGATCGCCACCGGCGAACGCCTCATCACCTCCCACCAGGTCCGGCCGTTCCTGGAGAAGCGCGCCTGCAGCGTCATCCAGACGGACATCACCCACACCGGCGGCCTGACCGAGTCCCGCAAGATCGCCGCCCTCTGCGACGCCTACCGCGTCGCCCTCGCCCCGCACAACCCCCAGGGCCCGGTGAGCACCGCCGCCTCCCTCGAGCTCGGCTTCGCCTCCCCCAGCTACATCATCTGCGAGAGCGTCCACCTGGACGTCCCCTGGCGTAGCGACGTGGTGAGCGAGGGTTTCGTGATCGAGAAGAAGGGCCGGATCGTCCGCCCCAGCACCCGTCCGGGCCTGGGGATCGAGATCAACGAGGCGGAGGTGAAGAAGCACCCGTTCGAGCAGGAGCTGTTGCAGAGGAGTTGGGGGGCGGATGGGAGTGTGACGGATTGGTGAGAGGGGTTTCGTTCGATCCACGGGCTCAGCGTCAATCGGCGCTGCAGCTTTGCCCCATATCCATAGGCCGCCATGCTTAGAGCTATTTCAAAAACAGCAAGCGAGTTTAGTGTAAAAGCTTATAAAGCATGGTGGGCCATGATTGCCGGTGGTCTTCTAGGCGTTCTAGGTGTATGGCAGTTTGTCAATCCGGAAGCGGGAGTATTCTGGACGTGGCGTGATGCGCTGTGGATATTTCTCAGCGCGATGCTTACTGCGTGTTTCGTCGCATTTCATTATGTGCGAGTTGAACGGGACGGCGCGATTGAGGAATGCGCTACGTTGAAAGATTCTCACTATGCGCTATGCCTAGAGTCCATCGATCTTGTGTGGGACAGAAAATCTAGAACGGATAAAAAAGATATTCAGATCGCTATAAACCTTCTCAACACGAGTAAGACTGCTTCCCTTCAATTCGTGATTGATTCCTTCCTAATCGAGCTTGGGGATGATCGGAAAGTGTTGTCTGAGGCAAGATCTCTGCCTGCCTTAATTTCTCCTGGGCAGAGAGCCAAATTCATATTTCCAACTATTGATAAAGTTGATTGCTCTCACAAGATTGTCGGGCGATTTGACTATCAGGTCTCCTACCACACTTTGCCGGATGGCAAGCCTCGTCAAAGCATTAAAAAACACGAACTTGTTCTTACGAAGAATAGTTTGGGCAAGATTGATGGTGTCGCCATGCGGATAGAAGAAACTGAGAAGTAATTCTAGCGCGAGGTAGCGAGTAGGGTGCGTGGAGCGCAGCGCAACGCACCACTGCCGGGTTCGTTCGCGCAGAGCATATAAAATCTCACGGCCCGTTGATTGGGATGTGTTTGGCTTGTCGATGACGGGAATGGTGCGTTGCGCTGCGCTCCACGCACCCTACCTCGCTTATGAATCGAACGATACGGAGGATCATATGGGTCTCTTTTCGTTTCTCTTTGGTCGCTCCAAGGCTCAGCCTCGCGTCCCGAAAGGGAAGCCGACCGATATGGGTCGCGATCTGCGCATGATGATGCTCACCATGCCCCCGGAAAAGATGGGACAAAAGCCCACCGCGGAATTTCCGCGCATTTACGGCATCCTCATGGATTGGCCCCTTGGTGAACACACCGCCACGGTTTTCTCCACATCCGCCGGGGCCGCCAGCCTCTACACGACATCCACGTTTGGCGTCATCGGAGGTGAGGGGCACGAGAAAGTTCGGATGGCCGCGATGAGTTTCGTTCGAGCGGCCGACGGTTTCTTCGATGCCTCAACGCCAACGACCGAGTATCCATACCCGACCGCCGATCGCGTTCACTTTTACTTCCTTACTTTCGGGGGTGTCCGGGTCAGCGATACTGATTTGGCGTCCATCATCAACCGCACAAGCAAATACGCCGAGCTTTTCGGGCTCGGCCAGGCGGTCCTGACCGAGCTGCGCCTCGTCACGGAAAAACGCTCATGGCCGCAACGCACCAGTTCCGGCAAGTTTATCGGCAATGAAAAGCCCCGGCGGGGCGACGGATTGTAGCCACGGGTGGAGCGGCGGCGTCCTCGCCGACGCGCAACCCGTGGACCACGATCCCCGAGTGATTTTCTTCCGCCCCGGAGGGCCGGCGGGGGGGCGCACGGCGTCACGCAGAATCCTTCGCCCCGCCGGGGCGAGAAGAGTAAAAAAGAGATCGCTTCCCACGGGTTGCGCTGCGCCCACGGAGGCGTGGGCTGCGCTCCACCCGTGGCTACAATCCGCCGCCCCGTCCGGGGCGGAAGAAATGTGGGAGATAGGGTACGCTCCATTGCACGTGTGCCTGAGTCGTTTATCTGGACTGAGATCATGAAACGACGCAAGACTCGATCCCCGCATTTTGCGGTGTGTGTGAAGAACACGGGCTATCCAGCGTCGCTGGAACTGCACAAGATTTATCGCGTGATCCCGGATAATGATGCGGCCGGGGAAGGGGACGTCCGGGTCATCGACGAGAGTGGTGAAGATTATCTGTATCCGGCGGGCTGGTTCGTGGAAGTAGAACTGCCGCAGCCGGTGCGCAGGTCTCTCATGCACGCCGCGTAAACCGTGTGTTCGACGCCGTTGCTCTGGCACATCCTTCGCCCCGCCGGGGCGAGAAGAGTAAAAAAAGAGATCGCTTTCTACTGTGGTTCACTTCGGACGAGCCGCGACCGTGAGGGAGCGGTCTTTCATGGAATTGCAGCAGTCACAGAACCGCTCCCTCACGGTCGCGGCTCGTCCAAAGGCTACTCGTCCAAAGCGAACCACTACCAGGCGGCGTAGTTGGGTATTCGGTGGGGCAGGCGTCCCGCCTGTCGCCGGCCTTCCGAGGCCGGGGCTGGATTGGAAAGACATAAGCAGAAGAGCAAGCGGCAGGCGGGACGCCTGCCCCACCGGATTCAGGAAGAACCCGCCGGGCGGTGGGCCGAACAGGGGCGAGCCGCGCGATATCATCTCCGGGCCGGGGTTCAACCGTTTGTCGCTCCGTCAGTCTCCATTCATGAAAGAGGCCATCCGATGAAAGCAGTCCGACTTCGCGGCAACAGCACCTGCACCGTGGATGAAGTGCCCGACCCCGTGCCCGATGAAAAGTCGGTCATCATCCGCGTCGAGGCCACGGGCGTGTGCGGCAGCGAGTTGCACGGCTTCCGCGCCAAGCCCGAGGAATTGGGCAAGGAGCTCAACGGCGGCCACGAGGTCGCGGGCGAGATCGTCTGGGCGCCCAAGGGGTCGGCGTACAAGCCGGGCATGCGCGTCGGGGCCCGCGTGGTGCAGGGGTGCGGGACGTGCAACTGGTGCAAGCAGGGGGACGAGACCGCCTGTGAGAACAAGAGCTTTTACGCGGCCGACGGGCACGCGGAGCTTTACAAGCTCGGCCTGCACGGCATCCAGCCGCTGCCCGACAACGTCGATTGGCCCGGCGGCGTGATCCTCAGCGGCGACGGCCTGGGCGTGCCCACGCGCTGCGCCCGCAGGCTCGGCGACACGGCGGGGAAGAAGGTCGTCGTCCTGGGGCTCGGCCCCGTCGGCCTGAGCTGCGTGCTGGTGCAGGCGTTCCGCGGAGCGCACGTGTGGGGGGCGGACATCTCGCCATATCGGCTCGACCTGGCCAAGCAGCTCGGCGCGGAGGCGGCCTACCAGGCGGAGCCCAAAGAGCTCGAGGCCCGCGTGAAGGAGTGGACCGGCGGGTTCGGGGCGGACATCGTCATCCTGGCCGTGGCGCGGGCGGAGTCGATCGCGCTGGCGTTTGAGCTGGTGCGGCGGCACGGGATGGTTTACCAGGTCGCGGAGATCCACAACGCCGCGTTCAACTTCAGCCGTGGGTTCCTTTACAAAGAGGCGACCATGATGGGCTCGTGGTACTACACGAGCTCCGACTGGCCGTTGATGCTGAAGATGCACCAGGAAGGTTTGCAGTACCGCAAGCTGGTGACGCACGTGATGCCGATGGCGCAGGCGCAGCAGGCGTTCAACACCTTCATCGCGGGTGAGTCGGGCAAGGTCGTCCTGCGGATGCGCGGGGAACAGGGAGCCAAGGCGTGAGCACAAAGAAGCTGCGGGCGGTCGTGGTCGGGTCGGGCTGGGGCGGGGTGCACGCGCGGGCGTTCGCCGAGTCGGAGCATGTCGAGCTGGCGGCGGTATGGAGCCGTAAAGAAGGGCCCAACGCGGTGGCGCTGGCGAAGCGGTACAACGCGAAGCTGTTCACCGATTACGCGGAGATGCTGCGGGTAGTGAAGCCGGATGTCGCGTCGATCGCCGTGCCCGAGTCGGCGCATGCGGCGATGACGGTGGCGGCGCTGGAGGCCGGCTGCCACGTGTATTGCGAGAAGGTGATCGCCGACAGCCGTGACGCGGCGGCGGGGATGGTCCGCCGCGCGCGTGAAAAGGGCCGGCTGCTGAACATCGGCTACAACTACCGCTACAGCCCGTCGTGCCTTTATCTGACCAAGGCGGTGCGGGCCGGGCAGCTCGGCACGCCGCTCTTTGCACACCTGCGGGCGTTCACGTGGTGCGTGCATCACATGACCGATTACGCGACGAGCCTGCTGGGCGTGCCGGTGCGGGCGACGGGCGTGTTCGAGCGCCAGCCGCTGCCGGGCAGGCCGCACATCTCGCACCCGGAGCTGGCGTTCCCCACGTTCGTCTATGCGGCCTTCACGCGCAAGGCGTACATGGTGGAGTACAAAGGCGGGGCGGTGCTGATGGCGGGGGCGACGGATTACGCCCCGATCGAGGAGCCCGCGGCGACGCTGATCATCCAGGGCTCCGAGGGCCGGGCCGAGTTGGACGACATCACCGGGAGCGTGACCATCCGCCGCAACGGCCGGGAGGCGACCATCTATAGCCCGTCGCAGATCTGCGACACGATCGGGCTGGTGGAGAACGGGGTGTCGGCGGTGAAGGATTTCGCCCGCGCGGTGGCGAGCGGTGAGCCGGCGCCGATCCCGGGCGAGCAGGGGTTGGCGATGCTCTGCCTGGAGGAGGCGATCCTGCGTGCGGCGAACAGCAAGAGCTGGCAGTCGGTGGACCTGCCGGCGGTGTAGGGCGGCGGGTGATGGCCTCGAAAGCCCGATCGGTATGATGTACCCTCCACCGACCGGAGTTTCAGCCACCCCCCGGCCTTGCCAGGACACGACCTATGTCCCTTGTTCCAGAGATCGAAACGCACATCCCCACGACGGTCCCGACCACCAACGCCGACGGCAAACCCGTCGTCTATATGACCGATGAGCAGCGCTGGCTCTTCGACACCAAGGGGTGGGTCTGTCTGCCCGCACTGTTGAGTAAGGAAGAGCTTGTGCCTGTGCGCGCCCACCTGCTCAAATGGCTGCACGACCGCGAGAGCCTGCCGGTGCATGAGCGGTGGATGATGGGCGGCGCGGCGCAGGTGCTGCTCGACCACCCGGCGGTTGTCGGCGTGCTGAATGAGGTGCTCGCGCACGCCAGCATGGCGGACGAGAACGCCTACGGCTTCCGCTTCGACGGCTCGTTCGTCACCGAACGCAAGCTCGGCAGCGACAACTGGGGCCCGCACGGCGGGCACGGCATCTTCGCCTTCTGCGGCAACGCCCACCTCTACCAGATGCGGCCCGGGCAGATCCACACCGGCCTGACGCGCGTCGTCTGGGAAATCAACGAGGTCGCGCCGGGTGACGGCGGCACGCTCCTGCTCTCGGGCTCGCACAAGGCGGCCTTCCCCCGCCCCAAGGCCAGCGACAGCCGCGACAGCTCGCTCTGGGAGACCTACGCCTGCCCGCCCGGCTCGGTGATGATCTTCACCGAGGCGCTCTGCCACTCGGGCACGATCTGGAACAACCCGCTGCGCGACCGGCTGGCGGTGTTTAATTGCTACAACACGATCGGCGTGAAGTGGCACCCGGGCGGCCCGCCGACCGAGGTGATTGATGCCATGCCCCCCAAGCGGCAGACGCTCTTCCGCGGCGTCTGGACCGGCGCCGGCGAGGGCAGGGGGGCGAACAAGTACTACGACCACGCCAACCGCGCGGTGTGAGTTGAGTAGGGTGGGCTGAGTCCGCGAAGCCCACCATTCTTTGGTGATCTAATACGCAGATGGTGGGCTTCGGGGACTCAGACCACCCTACCTGTCGAGCCTGGAGCAACCCCATGACCGCCACCGCCACGCCGCCCGCCGCCCTTTCAAATTACCGCTTCAAGCCCGGCACCAATGCCGACGGCCTGCCCGTCATCCCCATGACCGACGAGCAGAAATACATCTTTGACCTCAAGGGCTGGCTCCTCCTGCCCTCGCTCTTCACCGAGGAGGAGCTCGGCCCGATCCGCGAGCACATGCTCAAGCTGCTCCACGACCACAACGCGCTGCCGATCCATCACCGCCACCAGCTCGCCGGCCCCGGCGAGGTCATCGCCGACCACCCCGCGATCGTCGGCGTGCTTAACGAGGTCGTCTCCGAGCAGTCCCTTGCCACCGACGACTGCTACGGCTTCCGCTACGACCACACCTACACCCAGTACCGCAAGCGCGGCGACGACCGCTTCGGCCCGCACGGCGGCGGGGGGTACTTCAACTTCGTCGGCAACTCGCACACCTACCAGATGCTCCCCGGCAGGGTCAACGCCGGCCTTGTCCGCGTTGTCCTCGAGCTCAACCCCGTCCGCTACGGCAAGGGCGGCACGCTCCTGCTCTCGGGCAGCCACAAGACCGCCTTCCCCCGCCCCGAATCCATCAGCAAACGCGATAGCAAATACTGGGAGACCTACGAGTGCCCCGGCGGCTCGGCGCTCGTCTTCACCGAAGCGCTCTGCCACACCGGCACGCTCTGGGAGAACGCGGACAACGACCGCCTGGCGCTCTTCACCTGCTACAACACGGTGGCCTCACGCTGGGGCGGCACGCCCAACGGCTTCCCCGGTCGTGAAGTGATCGGCGGCATGAAGCCCAAGCGGCAGACGCTCTACCGCGGCGTATGGCACGGCATGCCGCCGGGCAAGAACATCAATACCTACGTGGACGACACCAACCTGTCGATGTGAGTTCGGGTCGTCTTGCAATGCCGGGTCTGTTGGGCCGAACCTGTCGCGTGCGTATGATGGTGGGAAGGAGTGAGCATATGTCCCGATCACTCGAAGCGTTCCCGCGTGTGACATTCGATCCCCAGGTCATGGGCGGCAAGCCCTGCATCCGTGGCATGCGCGTGACGGTGGGCATGATCGTCGGGCTGGTCGCCAGCGGGCGGAGCTGGGCGGAGATTCTGGCGGCGTATCCCTATCTTGAAGAAGATGATATCCGGCAGTCGCTGCAGTTCGCCGCGTGGCGTGTGAGCGAGGCAGACCTGCCGATGGCGGCCGCGCCGTGAGGATTTTGATCGACATGAACCTGTCCCCCTCGTGGCGTGAGGTGTTCCGGCGGGAGGGCTGGGAAGTTGCGCACTGGTCGGAAGTCGGCGCCGCGGATGCCAAAGATGAAGAGGTCATGCGGCACGCGGCTTCCGGCAATTTCGTGTTGTTCACGCACGATCTTGATTTTGGGGCGATCCTGGCGTCGAGCCGCGCGAGCAAGCCCAGCGTGGTGCAGATCAGGACACGCGACGTGATGCCCGCAGCCCAGGGTCAACGCCTGCTCCGGGAACTCCGCCGATACGATGCTGTGCTGGCAGACGGTGCGATCGTGACGATCGACGAGGTCGATTCTCGCGTACGGGTATTGCCGCTCAAACCGCAGAAATAAGCCGGCCCTCCGGCCATGAATCGAACGGGACCGCCTATGCAATGGACCGTCCACACCTGGGCCGAGTTCCAACGCTGCTGGGACGGCGTGCACAATTTCATGATGGACGGCGAGTGCGTGCCCTTCGCCTTCGATTTCCCGCCCATCGACCGCATCGTGGATGAACTCCGCAAGGACGAGCAGGCCAGCATCCACGCCGGACGGAAGGGCGACACGCTCGAACGCGAGGCGATCGCCGAGTCGTTCCGGAAGCTCCCGATCGACCGGGCCGTCGCGTCGTGCTTCGGCATGGCGCACTATGCCCTGGGCCGGTTCGACAAGCCCGGCGGCCTCCTGCACGGCCTGGAGAAGCGCGTCCTCGACCCGTGGCGCGACGCGCTCAAGCAGCACGGTTTCACCTTCGAGCGCTGCTACCCGATCATCTTCATCTCCGGCCCCGGCTGCGCCACCAACTACCACATGGATTTCTCCAACGTGCTCGCCTGGCAGATCTACGGCGCCAAGCGGTTCTGCGGCCTCCGTTCTCCCGGCCGTTGGGCGGGGCACGACGCCCGCATCCATTACAAGGCCTACGAGCTCGCCCGCCCCGCGGAGCAGACCGACGACGACGCGCTCTGCTACGACATGAAGCCGGGCGGCGTGCTCTGGAACATCATCCTCACCCCGCACTGGGTCGAGGCGACCGACGGCATCGCGATGAGCCTCAACCTCTCGCACGGCGGCCTGCGGTTCAACGGCAGGCTCTGCCCCTTCGAGCGTGACCTCGAAGATTTCCGCGCCGCCCAGCCCGAGGCCGCGCCGGCGAAGTTCGCGGGGAAATACTGACGCACCCACGCATGACCGACGACCGCAGGAGTTTCAGCACCGCCGCCATCGCCGCCGTGTGGACCGGGCTTGCCGCCGCGTTCCTTCTGGGCGGTTACGAGTTTGTCCGCAGCGCCTCCGGCACGTTATTCCAGAAGGCCTACGGCAAGGAGCGCATGGTCTATCTCATGGCCGGCATGCCCATCGGCGTGCTGCTGCTTGTGTGGGTTTACGGCCGCATCCTCTCGTTTGCCGGGCCGCGACTAACGCTGATCGTCACCACGCTGGGTTCGGCGGTCCTCTTGGCTGCCGCCAACGCCGCGCTCGCGGCGGGGTGGAGGCCCGCCTCCGTCATCCTCTACATCCTCCGCGAGGCCTACGTTGTTTTGATCATCGAGCAGTATTGGTCGTTCCTCAACAGCACGCTCGGCGATGCAAACGCACGCCGGCTTAACGGCCCGATCTGCGGCGTCGCTTCGCTGGGCGCTATCGCCTGTGGGTGGTTCGTCTCCCGATACACCGGCCACACGCTGCTCTTCGCGGGCGTGGAGGTCGTGGTCACGACGCCCAACCTCCCGTACCTCGCCGCACTGCTCGCGCTGCCCGCCGCGTTCTGCTCCGACATGGCTTACCGTGTCACAGGCGAGCCCGCGGACACCCCGCCGCGCCGCGAGCCGCACCGCGCCGCGCTCGCCCTGCGCGAGTTCGCCCGCGCCCCGATGCTCATCTGTCTCCTGGGCGTCATCCTCGCCACGCAGGTGATCGCCGCGAGCATCGAGCTGCGGTTCTGGGACAAGCTCGGCGCCGCCATCACTCTCCTCGATCAGCGTACCGCCTACGCCGCGGGCGTGTTCGTGACCATCAACATCATCGCGGGCGTGCTGCAGTTCGTTGCCTCGCCGCTGCTCCTGCGCTGGGCGCCGCTGCGGGTGATCCACGTCGCCATCCCGCTCATGCACGTCACCGCGTGCGGGGTCATGATCGCGCAGGGCGGCCTCGGGTTCACCGTTTTCACCTACACGCTCTTCAAGTGCGTGGACTACTCCGTCTTCCGCGCCGCCAAGGAATTGCTCTACATCCCTCTGGGTTTTGACGCCCGCTACCGCGCCAAGGAGGTCATCGACGTGTTCGGCTACCGCTTCGGCAAGGGCGGGTCCGCCACGGCCCTGTCCGCGGCGCAGGCGGCCGGCGCGGTGTTGACATCCGCGTACGGCTGGACGGCTCTGCTGGCCGCGCTCGTGTGGGCGGTGCTGGCGTGGCCGTTGACGCGACACCCGATCACGCGGGACTTGGAGCAATCCTGATTCGGGTGAAGTGGGTGCCACTGGTCGCATCTTCGAGACCAGTGTCTTTCCAAGGCTCAAGAGCACTGGTCCGCTAAGAAGCCGACCAGTGGCACCCGTTACGGTTGCATCGAGAATACGCTAATCACGCGAACTGGATGTCGAGCAGCCGCATGTACGTGCACAGCCCCGCGTCCTGGATGGGCAGCACGAGCGCGTCCTTCGTCGATTCGTTGTGGTGCGAGTGCCAGAGGCCCGGCGGGGTGACGAAGGCGCAGCCGGGCACCCACTCCGCGCGGGTGCCGTCGATCACAGCGCGCTTCGCGCGGTCGAGTTTCGCGCCGATCATCGTGTAGGTCCCCGGCGCGGCGTCGATGCAGAGGTCCAGCGCCACCGAGTTGTGGCGGTGGGGCGGCTGCACCACGCCGGCGGGCAGCACGTTGAGCAGCGCCCAGAGGGTGTGCGAGATGGTCAGCGTCAGCGGCGTGGCGGCGTTGCCCAGCAGGATGCCGCGCCGGTTGCGGTTCTCCGCCCCCGGCTCGCTTGCCACAGCGGTGAGTTCCTGCGTCAGCCGATCTTTGCGGAAGAGCGTCGGCTTGAAGCGCGGCTCGTGGGGCGTGACCCCCAGGTAGTGGAGCAGCGGCTCGTCGTGCACCCAGTAGATCGCCACGTCGTTCCCGGGGGTCGCGGCGGCGGTGTGCGCGACCTTCCCAGTCGCGGGCAGCACGAAGAGGTCGCCCTCGTTCCACTGGATCGACCCGTGCTCGCAGGAGGTCCGGCCCTTACCGCGCACGATGTAGAAAAGCTGCGACGTGGCATCGACGTCGGTGCGGACCTTTTCCCCGGCGGCGATACGGACGAACGAGGCCATGAGATTAGGTGTTGTCGCCGGGCCGTCGCACTGGAGCTGCGCGGAGAGGTCGAACGGGATGATCCGCGTCTTGCCGACCTCGGTGAGCTCGGAAGAGAGCACGGCGAAGGGCACGGCCGGCATCTTCGGGTCGGCGGCCTTGGTGTATTCGTAGAAACGGACGTCGGCGGTCCAATCGGCCGCCTTCCGTGTGCGTGGCTTGAGCGTGCGGGGCATCGGCGGTCTCCCTGATATACCTGTTGTGGAGGCACCATAGCATAGCGCGCAATCGGCGTAGGGGGGGGCTTCGCGGACTCAGCCCAACCTACTTGAGAACTCGATCCTCACGCCTCACTCATATACGGATAGCGGTGGTCGTGCGGCGGGGCGAAGGTTTCCTTGATGGTGCGCGGCGTGATCCACCGCAGGAGGTTCCACACGCCGCCCGCCTTGTCGTTGGTCCCGCTGGCGCGGCCGCCGCCGAAGGGCTGCTGCCCAACCACGGCGCCGGTTGGTTTGTCGTTGATGTAGAAGTTGCCGGCGGCGTAGCGGAGCACGTCCATCGCGTGGTCGATCACCGCGCGGTCGGTGGCGAAGATGGCGCCGGTCAGGCCGTAGGGCGAGGTGCGGTCGCAGAGAGACAGCACGCCCTCAAAGTCGCCGTCGGGATAAACGTACACGCTCATCACCGGGCCGAAGATTTCCTCGCGCATCGAGGCGTAAGCCGGGTCCGTTGCCTGGATCAACGTCGGCCGGAAGAAATAGCCCACGGAATCATCGCCCGTGCCGCCCGCGAGCACTTTCGCCGACGAGGAGGTCCGCGTCGCGTCGCTGTACCGCCGGCAGCGATCGAACGCATCCTTATGAATCACAGCGCCCATGAACACGCGGAAGTCGGCGGGGTCGCCCATGGGCAGCGCCTCGATCTGCGACACCAACCGGTCGCGCACGCGGTCCCACAATGATTGCGGGAGATACGCCCGTGAGGCGGCGGAGCATTTCTGCCCCTGGTACTCGTAAGCCCCGCGGATCATGGCGGTCGCCACAGCATCGCCATCTGCGGAGGGGTGGGCGACGATGAAATCCTTGCCGCCCGTCTCGCCGACGACGCGCGGGAACTGCCTGTGTCGCTCCGCATTCTGCGCCACCTGCGACATGATGCCGCGCAGCACCGCCGTCGAGCCCGTGTAATGCACGCCCGCCAGCTCGGGGTGGGCGATCACCCGCCGCGTGATCTGCTCGGCGTCACCGGGCACGAAATTGATCACGCCCGGCGGCAGCCCCGAGGCCATGAAGAGCCGCATCACCTGCCAGTTGCTCAGCAGCGCCCAGGGCGAGGGCTTCCAGACCACGGTGTTGCCCATGAGCGCCGGCGCGTGCGGGAGGTTGCCGCCGATGCTCGTGAAGTTGAAGGGCGTCACCGCGTAAACGAACCCTTCCAGCGGTCGGCACTCCTGTCGGTTCGACACGCCCGGCGGGCTGATGAGATCCTGCAGCCCGAGCACTTTTTTCATGAAATGGCAGTTGAATCGGAAGAAATCCACCATCTCGCACGCGGCGTCGATCTCCGCTTGGAAGCACGTCTTGGACTGGTTGAGCATCGTGGCGGCGTTGAGCACCTGCCGCCAAGGCCCGGCCAGAAGATCGGCGGCGCGGAGGAAGATGGCCGCGCGCTGCGAGGGTTCGAGGCGTGACCATGTGCGGTGCGCTTCAAGCGCGGCGTCGATCGCCATCGCGATCTCTCGCTCACCCGCGAGGTGGGCGGTGGCGATGACGTGGCCGTGACGGTGGGGGAGGACGACGTCGAGGGTTTTGCCGGTGCGGATTTCCTGGCCGTTGATCAGCAGCGGGATTTCGACGCGCGTCGCCGTCTGCCGTTCCAGTTCCGCCTTGAGCGCCGCCCGCTCGGGTGAGCCGGGGAGGTAGCCCAGGATCGGCTCGTTCACCGGCGAGGGTGCGTGGCGGGGGTCGTGCATGGGGGAACTCCGGAAGGTCAATCAATAATAGGAAGAGGAAGACCCCGGGGAGTTGCGGACTCGTCCCTGGGCTTGGATTCAGTGGCGCACTTGCCCTCATACGGGCGATCCCCACAATGTCGCATCGGTCGGACACTCCTCACGGGAAGAAACAATGGCCACCACCCTCCGCGTCGGCGTCGGTCGCTGCGACATCACCCCCGCCCTGGGCACGCTGCTCATGGGCTACCCGGACCCGTACGGCAAGCGCGGCGGCGAGCGCGTCCGCGATCCGCTCTACGCCACCGCCCTCGCCTTCGAGTCCGGCAACGAGCGCGCGGCCATCGTCGTCTGCGACGTGGGCATCATCGACGACATCTTCGTCGCCCAGATCCGCGAGCGCGCCTCGGCGCGCACCGGCATCCGGCCCGACAAGATCACCGTCTCCGCCATCCAGACGCACTGTGCCCCACGCACGCAGCTCGTATGGGGTTGGTGCGAACTCGACATGCCCTACATGGACGGCATCATGGTGCCGCAGGCCATCGAGGCGATCGTCAAGGCCGACGCGGCGAAGGTCCCCGCACGCATGGGCGTGGGCACGACGCAGAGCATGGTCGGCGTCAACCGGCGTCAGGTGATGGACAACCACGGCATCGGCCTGGGGCAGAACCCCTGGGGCGTGTTCGACCCGGAGATGACCGTGCTCCGCTTCGAGTCCGCCAAGGGCACGCTGGCCAACCTCGTCCACTACGGCGCGCACCCGACCGTACTGGGCCCGTGGGACAAGGTGATCTCGCGCGACTGGCCGGGCGTGATGATCGACCGCGTCGAGGGGCTGACCAAGGCGACGACGCTGTTCATCAACGGGGCGGTGGGCGACATCGCACCGCGGAGCAACTCGCTGGGGGCGATCGGCGACGGCGAGGTGGCGCTGCTCGAGGTCGGCGGCCTGGCCGGACTGGACGCGATGCGGGCGTGGCGGTCGATCAAGGATTTCCGCGACGTGGAGCTGGCGACAATCACGCACACCTTCGAGCTGCCGTTCAAGCCGCTGACGCCGCTGGAGCAGGCAAAGAAAAACCAGGCGGAGTTCGAACCGAAGAAAACCGAGCCCGGCGCGGGCATGGCGGAGTACAAGCACTGGACCGCCGTGATCGAGGCGCACGCCAAGCCGGCTCGCACCGGCCGGCCGTTCCTGCAGACGATCACCTCGCTAGGGCCGGTGGCGATCGTCCCCTTCGCCGGCGAGCCGTTCGGCGAAACAGTCATGCGCATGCGGCTGGTCAGCCCGTTCCAGCACACGCTCTGCGCCAGCACGACCAGCGGGAACAACGCCTATTTCTGCACGCGTGAATCGCTGCACCGCGGCGGCTACGAGGTGTGGG
This sequence comes from Planctomycetota bacterium, assembly GCA_021413865.1. Lineage (GTDB taxonomy): Bacteria > Planctomycetota > Phycisphaerae > Phycisphaerales > Phycisphaeraceae > JAIOPN01. Next base: position 18,924 of record JAIOPN010000050.1, read on the forward strand.
TCGGCCGGGCCCTGGGGGCCTACCTGCTGGCGGAGAACATCGACGACGTGCTCGTCGAGCAGAACCGCAAGCTGCTCGATCAACTCATGGCCAAGGTGCGCCCACCCGTCCCCGCAGCGTAGATCACCGCAGCAACCGGCGCCGCGCGTCGGTGATCCACTTTTCGGTCCACGGGAAATCATTGAAGTCGCGCAGCGGCGCGAGCATCTTGTCGTCGCGGCTTACGCCCGCGGTCTGAAGCAGGCGGTAGTCCTGCATGGACTCGGCGAAGACCTCCCAGCGGATGGAGTCGATCGGGCCGACCTCGGCGAGGCCGGGGTAAACGACGAAGGTGTCGCCGTACGCCCAGCCGGGCCATGCGGTGCCGTCGGTGCAGGTGAAGGGGTCGATGAGCTGACGGGTCTGGCTCTTGTGCCAGTAGTTGTAGCCCCAGTGGAGGAAGCCGCCGACGCCGAAGCGGTGGAAGAGCCAGCCGTTCATGCGAATCTTGGTGAGCGGCGTGTCGAGCAGGCGGTTGAGGTACTCGCCGCGAGGGCCGCAGCAGTAATAGGTCCAGCTCGCGATACCCTCATCGTGGTATTGCCTGGTCGTCGAGATGCTGGGGATGGGGATGTCGGTCAGCCCCTCCCGGCCGTATTGGATGTCGGAGAGGGCGTCCATCACGCGCATCCACGGGGCGACCTCACGGAGGAGCTGCCGGGCGGCGCGGTAGTTTTTCAGGTGCTCCTCGCCGTGCGGCTCGTCGGAGAGGTGGAAGTAGGACTTGTCGAGCTGTTTCTCGGCGACGAGGAAACGGTGCAGCTCGTCGCAGAATTGCTGGAGGAAATTGCGGTAGGTGCGCGAGGTCGCGCCGGTGTCTGCGGGCATGACGAGTTTCTCGGTTTCGCCGTGACCCTCGTAGATGCGGATGGAGTGCTTCACGCCCCACTGCGTGAAGAGGTGGACCCACTCCCAGTGGTCGATGCCGCACTTGTTCGCCAGGGCCATCCACTGCTTGACGCGTGACCAGTCGAACTTGTATTTGCCGTTGCCGAGTTTCGTGACGCCGAGGAGTTGGGTGGGGCGTTTGACGCCGTCGGTGGGGGGCGTGAAGGCGGGGACGTAGATGGTGTCCAGCCCGTGGCGGGCGTAGTTGAGCATATAGCGTTCGCAGATCGGCCAGAATTCACGGGACCAGGGCTCGACCTTGTACCAATCGCACAGGGCGTCGGCGTAGAACCAGTGGCAGATGCGGAAGTTTTTGCGCGGCTCCAGGACGAGCTTCGAGACGCGGACGGTCGCCTTGAGCGTGGCGGCCTTCTTGCCCGCGACCAGGAGCGTGACGTCGATGGCGTGTGTGCCCGGCCGGGTCTCTCGCGGGACCTCGACGGTGACCCAGAAGGCATTGACCTCGCCTGGCGCGGCCCGGAGGGTGGTGTCGGGGAAGAGGATGTCGGGCACATAGCCTGGGATCATGCCCCAGCCGTCTAGGTGCTTGCGCGGCGTGGCGGTGTTGTGGTGGGGCACGGGCACGCCGGCGACACGTCGGGCGACAGCGTGGATGTCGCCGCGCACGGCCAGCTCGATGGCGACCTCCGTCATGTGCTCGCCGTCGGCGCGGAACCCGACCTGGAAGGAGACGCGTTCGCCGCGCGCCGCGTCGAGGGTGAGTGTCCGCCCGCTGCCGGGACGGCCCAGAGCGAATTGCCGGTGCAGCGATGAAACAAGCCAGGCTCGGAGGGTCATGGGGCGTCCTCAAAATGGAATGGAGCGGATGGTGTCACGAGTCCAAAGAATCAGTAGGATAGTGGCTTCCCGGGCAGACCGCGCGAAGGGGGAGAGCTTCTGGGAACGTGCCCGGTAGTGCTTCGCGGGCCGCGCAACGTGATTGGGTCCAGTTCATGGCCTACCTGTATCTCTCCCTCAGCGTGCTCTTCAGCGTGATGTTCGGGCAATGCCTCAGGCTGGGGCAGCGGTTCGGCACGGGTGTGCTGACCGTGGGGGCGGCGAATTACGTCGTCGCGGCCGCTATCTCGTTTGCCTGGTTTTTCTTTTCCACCCCCGATATCCACGAGGAGGTCTGGCAGGGTGGACGGGTTCTCGCCTTCGCGTCCGTCATCAACGGCACCTGTTACTTCCTGAACATGCTCCTGCTGCTGGCGGCGTTCAGATATGCGGGGGTGGGCGTCACGGTCGCGGTGTCGAGCTCCGGCGTGCTGGTCACCATGCTCGCCTCCTGGCTGTTCAGGAAGGCGGCGATGAGCCCGGAGCTGCTCTTCGCGATTTTTATGATGGTGCCGACGATGTTCCTGTTCCGGCCGCGCGAGCACCGCGAATCGACGCAGACCTCATTTCGCGGCGACCTGGCGCTGGTGGGGTGCTTCTTTTTGAACGGCATCATCCTGGAGGTCCACCGCTGGGCCAACAGGAGCTTGCCCGTTCACGCGCTCGACGCCTACCAGGCGATCCTCTTCACGGTCGCCGCCGTCGAGGCGTGTGCGTACGTTCTCATCAAGCGCATCCGGATCGCCCCCGCTGACCTGGGCGTCGGCGTGCTGCTGGGGATTTTTAATGCCCTGGCCACTCTCTTTATCTTTCAGACGCTCACCCAGATGCGTTCCATCGTCTTCTTCCCGATCCTCAGCTGTCTGACGATCGTGGGGAACACGGTGGTCGCGCGGGCGCTTTGGAAGGAGCGCCCGTCCCGCAAGCAGTATGTGGGGCTGGCGTCCGCGATGCTCATCGTCGTGTTGCTGTACAGGTCCGATTGGAGGCGGCAGAGCCTCATCGCGCCGGCGGGCCAGACCCAGCCGGCCCAGGTCGCGCCGGCGCCCACGAACGACACGCCCTGAGCGGGTTTGGCCCGCGGATCGTCCACGCCGTATCATGCCGCATATGACCGATCCGGACAGCCAATTCAACGCACTGATGCGCGGCGTGGAGCACGTTTACGCCGCCGAGGAACTCAAACGCAAGCTCGCCTCCGGGCGCAGGCTCCGCATCAAGCTGGGCATGGACCCGACCGCACCGGACATCCACCTGGGGCACTCGGTGGTCCTGCGAAAAATGCGGCAGTTCCAGGACATGGGCCACGTCGGCGTGCTCATCATCGGCGACTACACGGCCCGCATCGGTGACCCCACCGGCCGCGACACCACCCGCCCGATCCTCGACGAGGCGGCGATCAAAAAGAACGCGCAGACCTACCTCGACCAGGCCGGGAAAATCCTCGACACCGCTCAGGGCAAGATCGAGGTGCGGCACAACTCCGAGTGGCTCGCGAAGCTCACATTCGCCGACGTGCTCAAGCTGACGGGCATGGTTACGGTCCAGCAGATGCTCCACCGCGAAAACTTCGACACCCGCATGAAGGCCGGCCGGGAGATCGTGCTCAGCGAGTTCATGTACCCGATCATGCAGGCGTACGACTCGGTGGTCATCAAGGCGGACGTGGAACTGGGCGGCACGGACCAGACCTTCAACAACCTGATGGGCCGTGAGCTGATGTCCAAGCACGACATGGAAAAACAGGTTGTGATGGTCATGCCGATCCTCGTTGGGCTCGACGGCCACGAGAAGATGAGCAAATCCAAGGGGAACTACGTTGCCCTGACCGACGCGCCGGATGACATGTTCGGCAAGGTGATGAGCATCCCCGACACGGTGATGAAGAACTATTTTGAACTCCTGACGAACCTGCCACAGGAACGGATCACCAGCCTGCTGGACACGGCCATCACGCCGCCCCGGCAGGCCAAGGACATCCTCGGCCAGGTGATCGTGGAAGAGTTTTACGATTCCAACGCGGCGCACGGGGCGAGCGACGCCTTCCGCAAACGCTTCAGCCAGGGCCAACTGCCCGAGAACATGGAGACCAAGCAGGTCCCCGCCGCGGCGGGCGGGGCGCCCGTGGGGATTCTCACGCTGATCACGGCGGTGGGCTTCGCGTCGAGCAACTCCGAGGCCCGCCGATTGGTCGAGCAGGGCGGCGTCGTGTTCAACGGCGAAAAGATCACCGACCCCAAGGCGACGGTGACGATCGCCGCCGGCACGTCGCCCGTGCTGCAGGTCGGCAAGCGCCGCGTCTGCAAGGTGACCGCATAACAGAGCATTCCTAATTCACATGTAGCGGGTGCCACTGGTCGCGTCTTCGAGACCAGTGTCGTTCCGGAACACAAGAGCACTGGTCTGCTAAGAAGCCGACCAGTGGCACCCGCTAGGATTGTGCTGAGGTTGATCGAGCGAGGCGGACCCCGGGCTACCGCGATTCCATCGCCACGTAATCGCGGATCGGCTTGCCGATGTAAACCTGGCGCGGGCGGTAGATGCGGCTCTTCTGGTCGTGCAACTCTTTCCAGTGCGCGATCCAGCCGGGCATGCGGCCGATGGCGAACATCACGGTGAACATGTTCACCGGGATGCCGATCGCCCGCATGATGATGCCCGAGTAGAAATCCACGTTGGGGTAGAGCGAGCGGTCCTTGAAGTAGCTGTCCGCCAGGGCGGCGGCCTCGAGCTCGCGGGCGATGTCCAGCAGCGGGTCGTTGATGTGCAGCTTGTCGAGGATGCGGTCGGCGGTGGCCTTGATGATCTTGGCGCGGGGGTCGTAGTTCTTGTACACGCGGTGGCCAAAGCCCATCAGGCGGACGCCGGAGGTCTTGTCCTTGGCGCGGGCGATGTAGTCCTTGACGGTCACGCCGGATTTATGGATCGACTCGAGCTGGTCGAGCACCGCCGCGTTGGCGCCGCCGTGCAGCGGGCCCCACAACGCGCAGACGCCCGCGGCGCAGGAGGCGAAGAGGTTCGCCCCGCTTGAGGCGACCATCCGCACCGTGCTCGTCGAGCAGTTCTGCTCGTGGTCGGCGTGCAGGACGAAGATCAGGTCCAGGGCGGCGGCCACCTCGTGATCGACGCGGTAATCCTTGCGGCCCTGCGAGAACATCATCTGAAGGAAATTGTCGGCGTAGCCCAACGCGGGGTCGGGCTGGATGATCGGCTTGCCCTGGGCTGCGTTGTAGCTCGCGGCGGCGATCGTGCAGACCTTGCCCAGCAGGCGGGCGGCGGCGGACTCGATGTTCTTCGCGTCCTCGCCGTTCATGATGTCCAACTCGTAGCAGCTCACCGTGTTGATCATCGCCGACAGCTCCGCCATCGGGTGGCCGTTGGCGGGGAAGCTCTCGAAATGGCGGAGCAGGTTCTCGTGCAGCCGGGCGTTCTCGAGCACCAGCGCGGTGAAGCCATCAAGCTGGGCGCGGGTGGGCAGCTCGCCCCAGATCACCAGCCACGCGGTCTCGAGGAAGCTCGATTTGGCGGCTAGCTGCTCGATGGGGATGCCGCGGTAGCGGAGGATGCCCTTCTCGCCGTCGATGTAGGTGATGGCCGATTTGCAGGAGCCGGTGTTGCCGTAGCCGTCGTCGAGGGTGATGAAGCCGGTCTTGGCGCGGAGTTCGGAGATGTCGATGGCGTGCTCGTCCTCGGTGCCGACAATGACGGGCACTTCGATCGGTTTGCCGTTGAGTTCGAGTTTGGCTTTGTCGGTCATGGAGGCCTCTGGCGGTGCGCGTGCGTGGCGGGCCGGCGTGTCGAAACGGCTAGTGTAGGGGGATGACGCACGCGATGCCAGTTGCGTCATTGCAGGGGAAAAGCGGTGGTTTTGGGGCTTTGTGGATTTTCGGCCGGGCACGGGTCCGGGGGATTCACGGGCGGGGGAAGCCCCACAGCGCGGCGAGCGCATCGGCGGCGAACTCGGGGTCTTCGCCGGGGTGCCGCCCCTCGTTGCGCAGGTGGACGTGGGCCAGCTCGTGCGCAATGACGTAGCGGATGAAGTCGGCGTGCCGATGCCGCAGCGAACGGCGCAGAGCCACGGCGCGGCCGGTCCGCTGCGAGACGCCCAGGCACATCGGGACGGTCATCGTGAAGCCGGGCTCGTACTCGCAGAGGCGGAAGGCCTCGTCGTTGACCAGGTCGTCACGGATGGGGTCGGGCAGGGCGAGGACCACCTCGGCCAGGTGCGCGCGCAGCGTGTCGTGGATGTCGAAGGCCAGGACCCATTGTTCGATCCGTGTTTTCACGGCGGCCTTATCGCAAAGAGGTTGTGGCAACGGCGGGGAGGTGGAGGTCGTCCACGCGACCGGCCCGCAGGTGATGGTAGGCCAGCCCGGCGATCATCGCCGCGTTGTCCACACAATAACCCATGGCGGGCAGCAGCACGGGCAGGCCGCGCGAGGCGCCCAACTCCCCAGCGCGGCGGCGGAGCAGCGAGTTGGCGCAGACGCCGCCGCCGATGATGACGCACCGCGCCGGCCGGCCGGCGCGCGACATCTGTTCGAGGGCGCGAACCATCTTGGTAATCAGCGTCTCCACCGCCGTCGTCTGGAACGCGGCGGCCATGTCGGCGCGATCGGCGGGAGAAAGGTCGCCGATGGATCGCTCAAACACCGCCTCCCGCCCCCGGCCGCGCGGGATGCCGCGCACCTTGTAGAGCAGGGCGGTCTTCAGCCCGCTGAATGAAAAATCGAGGCTCTCGTCATCGAGCAGGGAGCGGGGGAGCTTGTGGCGTGAGGCGTCACCGGCCTGCGCCAGCCGATCGAGATTCGGCCCGCCGGGGTAGGGCACGCCCAGGATCACCGCGGCCTTGTCGTACGCCTCGCCCACGGCGTCGTCGATCGTGCGTCCGATCGCGTGCATCGACGTCGGCGAGGCGACCTCGTAGAGCGACGTGTGACCGCCAGAGATCACCAGCCCCAGCGCGGGGAACTCGGGCTGCGGCGATGACTCCCCCAGCGCCGCGGCGTGCAGGTGCGCCTGCACGTGATCGACGCCGACGATCGGCCTACCCAGCGCCCACGCCAGCGCCTTGCCCGCGCTCACGCCCACCAGCAGCGACCCGATCAGGCCCGGTCTGTTGCCCACCGCGACCGCCTCGATGTCGTTCCACCCCACACCGGCGGCACGCACCGTCTCCTCGACCACGGGCGTGATGCGCTCCAGGTGCGCCCGGCTGGCGATCTCCGGCACCACGCCGCGGTATCGCTCGTGCAATTCGTTCTGTGATGCGACGACGCTCGACAATACGAGCCGTCCGTCACGCACCACGGCGGCGGCGGTCTCGTCGCAACTGGTCTCCAGCCCCAGGATCAGCGTCACGGCTCATCGTCCATGTCCGGCTCGGTCTTCTCTTCCTGGATGGGCTGTGTGGTGATCGCGCCGGCGGCGGGGGCGGTTGTGGGAGCGGTGGCGGCGTGGCTGCCGTTGCCATCGAGCTTGTTGAGCTCCTTCTCTACCTCGCCCAGCCGCGCGGCCAACAGCTCGCGCTGCCGGGTGAGGTTGTCGTGGCGCGACTGGTGGGCGAGTAGGTCGGCGTTGGTCTGCCCGACCTTGGGCCATGTGCCGGTTTTGATCTTGCCCAGGACGGCCTCGAGGCCCGCGGCGAGCTGCGGGTCGACGAGTTTTTCACGCAGCCAGACGGGCGTCACCGTTTCGTGCGCCTTGTCGCCGGCCATCTTCCGCAGCACGTCTCCCTCGCGGCGGATCTCGAGCATCTTGCGGATCGCGTCGTTGCTCATGGGGACGTAGCAACCCTCGGAGGGATCGACGCCCCAGGTCTCCTTGCCCTCGCGGCGGTGGATGTTTCGGCCGTTGGGCAGGTAGTAGTAGGCGTTGGTGATCTTCAGCGCGCCCTGGCCGTCGTCGAGCATGACGACCTGCTGCACGCTCCCCTTCCCGAAGGTGCGCGTGCCGACAAACTGGGCCCGGCCGTTGTCGGAGAGCGCTCCGGTGACGACCTCCGACGCCGACGCGCTGGCCTCGTTGGCGATCACCACCATGGGGATGGGGGGGATCGTCCCCTCCTGTGTCGAGGACTCGACGTGCTCGGGCACGATGCGCCCCTTCACCGAGACGATGCGCTTCCCGCCGTCGAGGAACATGTCGGATATCTCCACCGCCGATTCGAGCAGCCCGCCGGGGTCGAAGCGCAGGTCGAGGATCAGGCCCTTGACGCCGCGCGCCAACAGGGAGTCGAGCGCCGCGCGTGTGTCCCTGGCGGTGCCCTCGGTGAACTGCGTGATGCGGATGTAGCCGATGTGGTTGGCCTCATCGAGCATGAAGTCCCACTTGCCCTCGCCGTCGCGGCGCAGGCCGCGGACGGTCGCCACGTTGATTCGGGCGCGCTTGATCGTCAGCTCCGTCTCGTCGCCGCTCTCGTGGCGGATCTTCAGCTTGACCGGGGTGCCCTCCACGCCGGTCAGGCGTGAGATGGCGTCGGTGATCTTCATGTCCAGCGTGGACTTGCCGTCGATCTCCAGCACCGTGTCGCCCGCCATCACGCCCGCCTTCCACGCGGGGGACTCCTCCAGCGGCGAGACGATCCGCAGCCGGTTGTTGTGGATGTCCACCTCCGCGCCGATCCCCGAGAACGACCCGCGGATGCTCTTGTCGAAATCCTTCAACTCGTCGGGCGGGATGTACACGGTGTACGGGTCGCGCAGCGACTCTACCATCCCGCGCACCGCCTCGTGGATCATCTTGTCCTGGTCCGGCTCCTCGACGTACGCGTTGGCGATCTGGTGCCGCACGTCCACCAGCAGGTCGAGCTGGTTGAACACACTGGTCTGCCGGGCGATCACCGGCACGACCACGGCGGCCGCCAGCGCGACGGAGAAAAGCACGAACTTACGCGGGAAACGGCTGGTCTTCATGGGGGCGGCTCGCCGGTGGGTGTGTTCGGAGCGTTCGATTCTAGGGGTGGTCATCCGCCGCCGCAAAAGAGACCGTGCAAACGGCGGACGATCGAGTCGGCGTCGGATACACTCACGCCGGCCGCTGCCCCGAGACGAATCCTTTATGAGCAATAGCGATCTGATGAACCGAGCGCCGATCCCCCGCTTGCGGGCCGCCGCGGTCGCCTCCGGGATGTTCGGCCCGGGCCCGGTGACGGTCGCCCGCGCCCCGGGCCGGCTGGACGTGATGGGCGGCATCGCCGACTACACCGGCTCGCTGGTGTGCGAGATGCCGTTGGCCGTCGCCGCCGGCGTGGTGGTGCAGGCCCGTTCGGACCACCGTGTGGTCTGCCGGAGCATCCAGTCCGGTTCCACCGCTGAAACGACGACCGACGCGCTGCAAACCGCCGACCCGCTGGCGGTGCGAGGATTGTTCGGCGGCGATCGCGCGTGGGCGCGGTACCCGGTCGGCTGCGCGTGGTGGTTGATGAGGAACCGGGCCGCGGTGTTCACGGGGCTGACCATCCTGATCGACAGCGACGTGCCGCTGGGCGGCGGGGTGTCGTCCAGCGCCGCGATCGAGGTGGCGACGATGACCGCGCTGGCGTCACTCGTCAAAATCAGCCTCGACCCGCTCGACCTGGCGGTAGCGTGCCAGGTGGTGGAGAACCTCGTCGTCGGCGCTCCGTGCGGCGTGATGGACCAGGTGACCTCGTCGATGGGCGTCGAGGGGGCGATGCTCGAAATCTTGTGCCAGCCGCGTCGAGGTACGCAGTCGCCCCCGGCCCAGGTGCTCGGGCAGGTGCGCGTGCCGCGCGGGTACGCCTTCATCGGCATCCACAGCGGTGTCAGCCACGAGGTCAGCGGCGACCCCTATACCGACACGCGCGTCGCGGCGTTCATGGGGCAGAAAATCCTTAGCACCCGTTTCCCGAAACAGATTGGTGATGTCTATCTCGCTAACGTGGACCGCGCTGTGTACGAGCGCGAGCTTCGGGCGGCCCTGCCCGAAGAGCTCGCCGGCGATGCCTTCGCGCGCGAATACGGGAAGACCAACGACCCCGTCACGTCGATCCGGCCGGCCACCCGCTACCGGGTCCGTGCCGCGACGGACCACCACGTCTTCGAGATGGGCCGTGTGACGCGGTTCGTGGCGTGCATCAAGTCGGCGTCACCCGATGCGATCCGCGAAGCGGGCCAGCTCATGTACGAGAGCCACCGCAGCTATGGCGACTGCGCCAACCTCGGCCACGCGATGACCGATCTCATCGTCGAGATGGCGAAAAGACTCGGTGCCGAGCGCGGCGTGTACGGGGCGAAGATCACCGGCGGCGGTGGCGGCGGGACGGTTGCGTTGCTCATCCGTGACGACGCCGACGCACGCCGTCTCCTTGAACAACTACAGATGGATTACAGCCACCAGACCGGCCGGGCGACGATTTGTTTCGCCGGTTCCAGCCCAGGGGCGGCCGCGCTGGGCACCCTTGCCGTTCCATTCGAGGGCTTGCGATGAGCATTGACCTTACGACAGCGCGGGCCTGGGCGCAACGGCTGGAGGCGATCGGTCTGGCCGTGCGCGACCGGCTTGTCCGGGCGCGGGAGGCGGGGCAGGACATGGCCTCCGCCGTCGCGCAGGAGGGGGGCGACACGATCTTCGCCATCGACCGCCACGTCGAGCCGGTGATCGAACGCGCGATCGAGGCGTGGCCCGCGGAGTGCAAGCCGCTGGCGCTGGTGGCCGAGGGGTTCGGGGAGCAGGGGCACCGCAGCTTCGGCGACCCGCGTGAGCGCGCCCGCTTCCGGGTCATCATCGACCCCATCGACGGGACGCGTGGCATCATGTACGACAAGCGCTCGGCGTGGTTCCTCGCCGCCGTGGCCGTCGAGCGCGGCGAGGCGACGGGCCTGCGCGACGCCTTCGCGGCCGTGATGGTTGAGCTGCCCACGGGCAAGCAGGGCTTCGCGGACGTCTTCTCGGCGGTGCGGGGCGGCGGGGCCTCGGGCTGGCGTGACGAGTTGACCGGCGGGCGTGCCCGCAAGGGGCTCTCGTTCCGCCCCAGCACGGCCCCGACGCTGCGCCACGGCTGGGCGCAGGTCGCCAATTTCTTCCCCGGCACCAAGGTGCTCGCCGCAGAACTGATGGAACGCATCGCCGCGGCCACGCTCGAGCGCGTCGTGCCCGGCGAGGGCTCGATCTTCGACGACCAGTACATGACCACCGGCGGGCAGATGGTGGAATTGATGGTGGGCCACGACCGTTTCTGCTGCGACCTGCGGCCGCTGTTCTACAGTGTGCTGGAGGCCGGCGGGCAGGGACGGGTGGTGCGCGGGTTGGAGTGCCACCCTTACGATTGTGCCGGCGCGCTGATCGCCGAAGAGGCGGGCGTCATCCTGACGGACGGCTTTGGCCGGCCGCTCAACGCCCCGATGGACGTGCACAGCGGCGTGCATTGGTGCGGCTACGCGAACGGGGCGCTGCGTGCGCGGATCGAGCCGGTGATCCAGCGGTTTTTCGCCGAACGCGGCGTGACCGGGTGACGTAGAAGGTTGCTCCGGCGGCGGAGCGCCGCGCCGGCGATGGAGTGTGACATGAAGAAGGTTCGCAAGGCGGTGATCACGGCGGCGGGGCGCGGGACGAGGCAGTACCCGGCCTCCAGCGCGGTGCAGAAGGAGATGTTCCCGCTGGTGGACGCCGACGGCCTGGCCAAGCCGGTGATCCAGATCATCGGCGAGGAAGCGATCGAGGCGGGCGTCGAGGAGATCTGCATCGTCACGCAGCCCGGCGACGAGGCGGAGTACCGCCGCTACTTCCGGGGCATGAGCGAGGAGACGCTCCGCGCCTTCAAGGGCAAGGAGTGGGCCATCGAGGCGGGCCGCAAGCTCGAGGACTTCGGCAAGCGGCTGCACTTCGTCGCGCAGAACTCGCCGGAGGGTTACGGCCACGCGGTGTACCAGGCGAAGCAGTTCGTGGGTGATGACCCGTTCCTGCTCATGCTGGGCGACCACATCTACATCAGCGCGGTGGAGGGGGCGGGCAACTGCGCCGCCCAGTTGATCCGCAAATACAACGAGGCGGGGCTCAGCGCGATGACCGCGGTGCAGGCGACGCCCGGGAGCCAGTTGCACCTGTTCGGCACGATGCGCGGCGGGACGATCAGCGAGGGGATGACGGGCAACGGCATCTACCGCGTCGAGGCGATCCAGGAAAAGCCGTCGCAGGAGCACGCGGCCAGGCACCTGCGCACCCCCGGCCTGCCGCTGGGGCTCTACCTGTGCCACTTCGGCATGCACGTCTTCTCGCCCGCCATCTTCGACGCGATCGGCCACCACATCGACGGGAACATCCGCGAGAAGGGGGAGATCCAGCTCACCAGCGCGCAGGAATACATGCGCGAGCACCTGCTCAAGGGGAGCTACGGCGCGTGCACCATCGACGGCCAGCGGTTCGACACCGGCATCCCGTACGGGCTGATGGAGTCGCAGCTCGCGCTGGCGCTGGCGGGCAAGCACCGCGGCGAGATCGTCGAGGCGATCGCCCGTCTGCTCGCCGAGCAGCTGCGCAGCGTCGCGAAGAAACAGGGCTGAATCAGCGGCGGAAGATGATCGCCTGGTCGGCGTAGAGGGGCTCGAACTCCTGACGCAGCATGCGGCGCACCCCGTCGATCGGGTCGGCGACGAGCACGTCTCTTTTGTTCACCGCGAGGAGCACGACCATGTGCCGCTGCTGCTGATCGGTGCGGATGGCGGTGAGCACGGGCGTGTTGATCCCGATGAGCATGTCGAGCGAAGCCTCGACGACCTCGACGTGCCAGGCCAGGCCGCCGAGCCGCTGCGACAGGCCGTCCACGGCGCGGATCAGGGTGGCCCCCTCGCCGACGCGGGTTTGCGTGAGTTCCGCCATCTGGGCTTCGGTCGAGGGGACGCCGAGGGCGTTGAGCGCCGTCGCGCAGGCGGCGGGCACGCACGAGAAGTCCTGCGACTGCATCACCATTTCGACGCGTGACGAGTTCGCCAGGGCGCTGGCGGGCATGGGCTGGAGCATCCAGAGCCCGCCGTGGAGGAAGTAGAGCCCGCCCACCGCCGCGGCGGCGAGGACGACCAAACGCTGGCGCGTCACCCGGCTGCGCGCCCAGGCCACGCCGAGGATGAGCATGAACATCGGCGCCGCCGCCGTGCCCTCGATCTGCGCCAGGATCCCCAGCGGGATCACCCGGACCGCGACGGATGGATTGTTGTAGAGCCAGGACCAGACACCTAGGAGGATCATCGCCAGGGTCAGCCAGAGCCACATGCGGCCGTGGTGCCCCCGGCCCAGCCACCGACCGATCGCGAAGCCCCCCGCGGAGAGCAGCGCCATCAACAGGAACCAGCCGGTCGAGAGTTCCACGGGAATCCTCCGTGCCCCGCCAAAGCTTCTACCGTCGGGAGGAGAAATGAAAAACCCGGCGGAGCACTCAATAGATACTTCGTCACAAACAGGTGAAAGGTTTGATATGGAACCGGAAAATCCGGGGAAATCCAGCGCGGGCGACCGCCGGAAATGCCGAGGAGCTTACGTTTCGAAGCCGTTTCACAGCCCTGATCCCCTCTCCCGGAGGGAGAGGGGGTTGTGATGTAGTCTCTCAGCCCATCGCGACCCACCCGGGCACGGGCTGCACCTTGCCCGCGCGGTCCACGCAGACGAGCGTCGTTTCGGCGGTGGCGAGGAGCTCTCCGCCCCGCCTGATCTCGTAGGTGTGCTCGACTTTGACGCCGGCGCTGGGCAGCAGCTCGGCCCTGATGGTCAGCAGGTCGTCGTATCTCGCGGGCCGGCGGTACTTGAGGCTCATGCGGGCCACGACGAAAAACACGCCGCGATCCTCGAGTTCGCGGTAAGCCACGCCCGCCTTGCGGAGCATCTCCGTCCGCGCGATCTCCATCCAGACCGGGTACACACTGTGGTGCGCTACGTTCATCGGGTCGCACTCGCAGTATCGCACGCGCACCTCGATCTCGAAGGAGGCGCCCGGGGCGGGGTTGGCGTCGGCGCGGTTCATTGGGGCTTCCTGCCGGGTTGCAGCGGGGTGAGGAACCAGTTGATCTCGTTGTTCGTGCGGATGTCCGGCGGCAGCGGCGTTCCGGTGATATTGATCAGCGACCAGCGCGACGCCGCGATGACGGCGGGAAACTCGCTGGGCTGCTCGTGCATCGCCCGGAGCGTGGCGACCGCCTGGGCCGGTTTCATGATCCCCAGCGCGATGATGGCGGCGCAGCGCACCTCGGGCACCTCGGGGTCCGTGGGGCTGTTGTCGGTCGCGCGGGCGAGCAAGAGCGTCTCCAGGCCCGCGTCGCCCCCGTGGTGGAACTTGCCTAGGCCCCAGATGGCCGCCGCCCGGGCCCGGTACCACGGGACCGAGTGCTTGGGCGCCATCCCCAGCATCACCGCGTCGGCGGGCTGGTAATCCGACAGCGTGAGCAACTGCACAAGCTGGGCCAGCTCGTAATCGGTGTCGTGGTTGAGCCGTGCGGCGGTGGAGGTGTCGATGACGCTCTTATCAGGCTGGCGGTCGTTCGCGCCGGTCCGGTCGAAGGAGTCGCTCTCGGCGGCCGCCTTGCCGCGGGTGATTTGGTCGGCCTTGCTCAGGTCGGCCGCTGTGGCGATCAGTTTCTTTACATGGGACAGGACTTCGGGCAATGACTCGGGTGCCCGGAGGCGGCGGAGCGAGAACGCCGCCGCCAGCCGCACCTGCGGCTGGGCGTCGTCGAGCAGGGGCATCATGTCGGGCCAGGCCTGTGCGCGGCCGATCAGGGCGGTGAGGATCGCGCCCTGTTCCCTGGCTCGCCACTCCCCGTGAATCGAGGAAGCGGCGACCTGTTCGACCGCCGCAGACAGATCGGGGTTGGGATGGAGCCGCGCCAGGGCATCACGCGCCGCGCGTCGCAGGTTGACGTCCGGGTCGGTCAGCAGGGGGGTGATCGCCGTGATGGTTTCGGTGGACTCGCCCCGGGCCACGTTGCGGAGCGAGACCTCACGCACGGTCGGGTCGGCGTTGGCGAGCTGAGTCAGCGCCAAGGGCCGGGCGAGATCGGGCTGCGCTGCGTCCAGCCGGCGCAGTGCGGCGGCGGCGACGGCGGGCTCGGGGTCCGCCGCGAAACGGGTCAGCAGCTCGATCGCCCCGGGGGAGTTGTCGGTTTCCAGCAGGGCCAGCGCGGTCAGGCGTTGGGGTGTCGCGCCGGCGGAGAGAATCTTGGCCTCGTCGTCGAGGCGGCGGTCCTGGGGCCGCGTCACCCCGGCGGCGCGGGCGGCGGCCAGCGCCAGGCCCGGATCGTCGGGGGTTTGGGTGGCGATTTTCAGGAGATCGTCGAATGCCTGGGCGTCGCGCACGGTGCCGAGGGATTCGATGGCGGATCGCCGCAACACGCGGCGTTCGGCGGCGTTGGTGAGCCGCTTGCGCCAGAACGCCCTGGCGGGCTGGTAATCCCATAGCGCCAGGGCCTTGTCGGCGAGCAGGGTCATGTCGGTTCCGTCCGCGCCGGCGCGTTCGAGCAGCGCGGGGGCGGCGGCGCGGTGGTTCATGCGCACCAGCGCGGCCGCGGCGGCGAGTCTGACGAGAGGTTCCGGGTCCGGTTTGGTGAGCAGATCGGCGAGGCGTGGCCCGGCGTCGGCGAGCGTGGTCATGCCTAGCTCCGAGGCCTGACCGATCGCGTCCGCGGCGAGCCGGCGGGTGTCGGCGATGGGGTCATCCAGAGCCGCCAGCCAAAGCTCTTTGAGACGCGGGGCGAACGCCGTGACCTCCGTGGCGGGTTCAACGTACGGGTCCTTGAACATCGGAGAATCGATGGCCGGGTCGGGCGGGGTCAGGGCGCGCGCGATCTGTCCCATCGGGCAGACGGCCGCGACCGTCAGCGTCAGAACAAGGGCTTGAGCAGACCGTCGGAGCATGGGGTTGTCCGTGTCGGGGGTCTTACTGCGGGCGCGTCAGGCGCCAGGTGCGGAGGGTCAGGACGACGATCGAGACGCCGCAGCCCGCGGCCATGATCCACCAGTTGTCGGGCAACAGCTCGTAATCCACAAGGCCCGGCGTCTGGATGGCCTGGAGCGCGGCGGCGACGGGGTTGAAGCGGAGGACCCGCTCGACGACGGCGTCGGAGAAGAGGTCGTTGCGCCCGAGCCAGACGAGCATGGTGCCGGCGGTCAGGCCGAGCGTGAGGATATAGGCCGTCACCGTCGCCGCGGCGGTCCGTCGGAAGAGCGAGCCGACGGCGGCTGAGGAGAGCGCGGTGAACATCGCCATGAGCGTGAGTGTGATGAGCGTGCTCAGCACGGGCCGGTGGAGGCTGTCCCAGTCGATGAGCAGGATCACGGCGTAGGCGGGAAGCGTGGCGAGGAGCACCAGGGCCAGGGGCAGGGCGACGCTCAGCAGCTTGCCGATCACGATGGTGACGGGCGAGAGCGGGGTCATCTGGAGGAGCTGCCACCCGCCGGTCTGGCGTTCGGAGCTGATGATGCCGGCGGCGAGGGCGGGCGTGATGAGGAGGATGAGCGAGCAGGAGATGGAGACGACGACCGCGCCGAGCGTTGCGGGGCCCCAGTCGAGCGTGCCGAGGGTGACGGCGAGCACCATGCCCATCGAGGCGACGAGCGTTAGGGCGATGAGCCGCATGATCCAGTAGGAGCGACCGAACCTGCGGGTGCGGAACTCCTTGACCATGACCGGATTGGTCATGGGCCCGATCAGACTGGCGCGGCGTGCGGGGTCGAAGAGCCGGACGTAGAGCATCCGGCGCAGAAACTGCTGGCTCGCGGTGAGGTCGTCGGTCATGGCGGTGGCGGGCCGGGGTCGGTCGAGGATGCGGCGGCTCAGCCTAACGCCGGTCCACAGGGAGGCGAGCACGATTGAGATGAGCGCGAGCAGGGCGTAGCGCTGCGCGACGTCCCCCGGGCCTGCAAGCCCCTGGGAGGCGAGTTCCCCCTGACGCAGCACCTCCATCATCGCGGGGATGGGCGAGATGCAGCGGACCCAGTCGATGACGGTCGCCAGCGGCTCGACGTCCAGCCCCTGGCGGAACTGATGCGGCAGGAGGGTGAGCACGGCCAGCAGGAGGATGATGCTGTAGGTCCCGCGGAGCGCCGAGTCGGTCGAGGCGGCGTGGCTGCTGACGGCCAGCGCGAGGGTGGCGTACTGGACCGCCGCGAGCGCGAGCACGAGATAGACGGCGAGGAACTGGCTCAGCTCGACGCCCCCCATGGCGTAGCAGGCGGCGGCCGCCGGGGTGCTCAGCACGAGCAGGAGCGCGATGAAACCCATGGCCCCGACGAGCTTGCCGATCAGGATCGACCAGGGGCTCATCGGCGAATTGAGCAGGAGGGTGAGCGTGCCCTGGAGCCGCTCGTTGACGATCGAGGCCGCGGGGAAGACGGGGGCAAGCAGGATCATGCAGATCATCAGCCCGTAGCCGAAGACCTGGAGAACCTGGCGTGATTGCGTCTGCGAGAGGTCCACGACGGCGTCGGCGGGCCAGCGCAGGACGACCAGCGCGCAGAGCGCGGTGGCGAGGACGGCCTGCACGGCCAGGGCGCGGCGCGTGCGGAGGGCCCCCAGGAGTTCTCGTCGGATGATCGGGTTCATGCGCGGTTGTCGGCGTCGGGGACGCGGTCCTGTCGGGTGACTTCGAGGAAGGCGTCTTCGAGGTCCAGCGGCAGTTCGTGGAACTGCACCACGCCGATGCCGTGCCCCACGGCGATGGCGAGGATCCCCGCCAGCCGTTGGTCGTCCACGGCGGTGGTGAAGCGGACGACGGCCTCGGTGGGGCTGGTGTCCACGGGGGCGCCGGGCTCGATGTTGTCGGCGACGATCTGCGCCGCGGCGGGGACGTCGCCGGCGGTGGTGAGCTGCAGCTCGACGACGCGGCGCTGGCGCACGCTCCGCATGATCTGGTCGAGCGAGCCGAAGGCGCGGAGCCGGCCCTGTGACAGGATGGCGACCACGTCGCAGATGCGCGCAAGCTCGGGGAGGATGTGGCTGGTGACGATGAGGGTCTTCCCCTTGGCGGCGAGGCGGAGGAGTATCTGCCGCATCTCGATGCGGGCGGCGGGGTCCAGGCCGTTGGCGGGCTCGTCGAGGATGAGAACCTGCGGGTCGTGCAGGAGCGTGCGCGCGATGCCGACGCGCTGCTTCATGCCGTGGCTGAGCGATTCGACGAACCGGTCCTGGAAATCAACGGCGCCGGCGGCCTCGAGCGAATCGGTGATGCGCCGGCCGCGCTCGCGGCGGGGGATGGCGAACGCGGCGCCGAAGAAGTCGAGGTATTCGCGGACGCGCATGTTGTCGTAGCCGCCGAAGGTGTCGGGCATGTAGCCGACGAGGCGTTTGATCTTCCGGCTCTCGCGGACGCAGTCGGCGCCGGCGATCGAGGCCGAGCCCGTGGTCGGCTTGGCCAGCCCCACCAGGATGCGGATGGTGGTGGTCTTGCCAGCGCCGTTGGGCCCGATGAAGCCTAGGATCTGCCCCCGGTTGACGGTGAGCGACAGGTCCTCCAGCGCGGTGAAGTCGCCGTAGCGCTTGGTGAGTCCCTTGGTTTCGACGACGGCCTGGCTCATGCGGCTGTTCCTGCGTTGGGGCGGTGCTGCGGCCTCAGGGTTGTCGGTCGGCGGGCCCGGTCACGCCCAAGAGTTCGAGGCTCATACCGCGGATCGACCAGGGGATTTCAGAAGAATCTTCATCGGTCGTACCTCGCTCCCGCGGGTCGTGGACCTGCACCGTCAGGTAGATGAACCCCTCTGGCGTCACCGGGGGGAGGCGGTCGCCCTCGAGGAGCACGCGTGCTTCACCGCCCGGGGACTCCCACTGCTCCAGCGGCCTGGCGCGGGCGTTGTCGTAGGTGATGAGTTCAACCCGCCGCCGGGGGGCGCGGATGTCGAGCCGCACGGCCGCGCTTTCCAACCGGAGTGATGCGACAGCGGGCGGCAGCGTGAACCGGATCGTCGCGCGCAGGCTGGCGTTGAACGCACCGTCCCACGTGCCGGTCATCTGGTTGTAAACCGGGGCAACCGGGTCGCCGACGGGGGAACGGACGGATTGGATCGCCAGCAGTTCAGACGGGATGCGGATGCGGGCGCCCGGCCGGGGCGGGTCGATCCGGAGCGGGACGGCCATGATGCACCCGCCGCGCTGCACGGATTCCTGCGGCAGCGCCAGGCCCGAGGCGATCGGTTCGGCCCACCCGATGAGTGTCGGCTGGGTGAACCGATGGGAGACGAGACGCTGGATCGCGGCGCGGCGGGTGAGCGGGGTGCTTGATGCGCCGGTGGTGACGGGAGCGGTCGGCTCTGCCGTCAGCGTGAATCGTCCGTCGGGGCGCGGGGAGATGGGCATGACGCTGCGCGCGGTGACGATCGCCGGTTCTTCCCACGCCCGTCCGCCGCTCGGGGGCATGACCCCGACGAGGCCTGATTCATCGAACGTCGCCCGCGCGGTGAGGTCCGCGGAGATCGGCACCACGGTGCGCACGTCGAATAACCGGACCGCGCCGGAGGGCAGTTCGAGCGGCTGCCATTCCCACTGTTCGTGGTCCGTCCACGTCAGGCGGCGCAGAGAGCCTTGCGCGTCCGTCTGGGTTGGCCACGCTATGCCCTGGCCGTGCGATTCGACCGGCCCCAGGCCCGCCTCGGGGGCATAGACGCTCACCAGGCCGGTCAATGAGGCCGCGTCCTGTGAGGGCGTTACGTGGGCCAGCGTGGCCCACGCCAGGGTGGTGGGTGCTTGCCGGCGCGTCACGGCGCCGATCAGGATGAACACCGCCACCACGATCAGGGCGGCGCAGGCGCCCAGCAGGGCCGTCCACTCGCCGCGGCGCCGCTGGGTCAGCACGATCCCCGGGAGCACGAGCATGGCGATGAACAAGAGCATCATCGCCAAGACGGTTGTGCGGCCGACGATGGAATAACCCACCTGGCCCCGGGCGAGCGGCTCAAAATCAGCGGAAACGGGCCTGTATACGGCGGGGGCGCGGAGGAAGTCCGCGGCGAGCATCTGCAACGGCTCGACGGTTTTGCGGCGGGCGTCCTGCCACGCGCGGGGCGACAGCGTGGTGGCGATCACGAACCCCTCGCCGATGTTCCACCGCAGCGCGGCGGGCCATCCGTTGACCTTGTGGAGCACGCGGGCCGAGCCCGGGAGGAGGCGGGCCATGGTTACCGGGGGGTCGAAGTCGCGCCGGGATTCGGGGAAGCCCTCGAACGTGACGGTGCTCAGCGGCACGCGATCGATCAACTCCACCGGGGCGTCGTCGCGCAGCAGGGCGGTGAGGAACGCGGGGTCCACCTGGTCGAGCATGACCCAGAGCCGCCCGCCGGCGATGAGCCATGAACGCAGCGCGGCGGTCTGGGCGGGGTCGAGGGGGTTGTGGTCGGCGGTGAGGAAGAGACCGTCAAGTGGTTCATATCCCGCTGGGTCCGACGGAAAGGCGCCGGGCGTGAGAAGTGGGTTCCTGGGCCTGGAGCCGACGCTGCGCCGCACCAGATTGGCCATCGCCGCTTCGTCGTCGTCATCCGGATCACCCAGGAGGCCCGTGACAGGCCCCTCGCCATCCACGCGCATCGAACTCTCCTGTCGGCCATCGGCGAAGACCCGTTCGGCGCTGGCGGAGGGATCGATCAGGAGAAGTTGCAGGCCGGCCTGCTTGCCCTTGATGTTTTCGGGGAGACGCACGAGTTGATCGACCCATCGCCGACTCATCGGGGGCAGGCGCAGGCGGGTGGCGAATTGGACCTGTGGTTGCGTGGTGAAACTGTGGGTGAGCAGGACCTCAACGGATTGCTCGGAGGGGTTTTCGACGGCGCTCCGGAGCACGCTCCACCGGCCGGGCCGGTAGGCGCTCACGCCCGAGGTGGTACCCGCCGAGAAGAGGTCGGGCTCGGGGTTCTGAGCAGGCGCCGGCGCGGCAATGAACAACCCGATCGCCGCGAGGACGAACCAGCGTGTGATTCGGGTTGAGCAAAGGGGCATGCCGCCGATCCTGTTTGGCCGGTGAGGGGCTAATGTACCCGATCGGATGCGTGTGATGCGCGGACGGGCGTGGCTCAGAGGCTGCGTTTGATCGACTCGACGAGCGAGGCCGCGTCGTTGGGGTCGAGTTTGCCCGCGGGCCAGCGGTACCCCAGCCCGTCGCCCCGTGTGCGGGGGATGATGTGGAAGTGGACGTGAGGGACGACCTGGCCGGCGGTGGCGCCGTTGTTCTGGAGGATGTTCCACGCCTCGACACCGGTGGCGGCGATCAAGGCCCTGCTGAGCCGCGGGAGCACGGCCGCGCACGCCGAGGCCAAGGCGTCGCTCATCTGGTCGAGCGTGGCGTGGTGGGCCTTGGGGATGACCAGGGTGTGCCCGCGCGAGAGCGGGCCGATGTCCAGGAATGCAAGGACCTGACCGTCTTCGTAGAGCCGGTGGCAGGGGATCTGTCCCGCGATGATCTTGCAGAAGATGCACGCGGGATCGGAGAGCGGTGGAACGGTCGGCATGGCAAGGTTCCCATTCACGGGGTCTTGCTGAACAGGCTAAGGGTGGCGGGGCGGCGCGGCAAGAATCGGAGTTCGCCGGTGGGGATGTCGCTCAAAACACAACCGCGGCCGATGAGTCGGCCGCGGTTGTGCTTTGGCGTGGGTTGTCGGACGGGGCTTAGTACTTGTAGATCGCCAGGATCTTCGCCCCATGCGTGTTGAGATCGGTCGTGCAGCCTGAACGGTCGAGGATCACGAAGAGGCGTGCGGATTCGACCGGTCCGACGCTGAAGTCGCCGGTGGGGAAGCCCTGGAGCAGGATATAGGCGGTGAAGATGTCGCTGCGGGTGCGGGCGACGTTAGTGAGCATGGCGGGTATCATCACTCTTTCTTTACGATCGTTGGCGCGGTTATCCTTGACGGATTTGCGGAAGTTGGCGTTGGGGCCCCACCAGTCGATCACCGTACCGTTGATGTCGGTGTCGTCCTTGGGGTTGCCGCTGCCGTCAACGTTGTTGCCGATGTTGCCCGGGCCCGCGGGCATCATGTCCAATGCCGCGAAAAGCTCGCCGACGTAGGCGATGCCTTTCAAGCCCTGGCCGTTGAGGGTGCGGAAGCCGGCGGCCACGCCGCGGTTCGCCGCGCTGTAGGTGCCTTTCATGTCACGGTAGTTGACGATGGCGTCAACCACGGCGTCTCGGACGGTCGAATCGCCGCCCGGGATCGTCGGGATTGGCAACGCTTTTTTTATCATGTCGGCACTGGCGGTGTTGATGTTGAGCGTGCCCGGAACGAAGAGTTCGTCTTCTTCGTCAACAACGCCGTCTCCGTCGTTGTCCAGCCCGTCGTAACGCGGGCTGACGGCCGTGAGCCGGTCGATCAGGAACGTGGCGTGGGGAACGGAGAGGTTGCCGTTGTTCGCCCCGCCCACGAAGTTGGGGCTTCGGAAGTCGAGCATGAACTGCTCGACGCTCGTTGGCTTGGGCGATGTGCTTGCCCATGTCTCGGGCAAGAGGTTAGAGCCGGAGCCGTTGAAGGGCAGCGCGGCAACCATGGCGATCTGTCCGACGGTCCCCAGGCGATTGTGCCGGGGCATGACGTAGGTGGCAGCGTAAGAAGGGCCGGCCCCGATGCTGTAGGGAGTGGGGAAGATAAGTTGCTGCGTGGCCAGAGTGCTCCCGGCATTACCGCCGACACCCCTGGACCACCGACCGCTCATGTTGGTGGTGTAGGGATCGATCGCGGGGGTGAACACCGCGACTTCTGTAGTCAACGGGGCTACCGTTTTATCTTTTCTCCCCAGCATCATCAAGGCATCCGCCCAGGGGTATGGTGGCTCGGGGTTCGAGACAATCGCGCCCGCGGTGATGGCACCGACGGCGGGGATGTCAGCCGGTGGGTTGGGGTCGATGCGGGCGGGGGGATCGGGTACCTCATCAGCCGGCGGGTCCGGCGCGATATAGGCCGGTGGATCGGGGTATATGTTCGTCGCCGGGGACTGTGGTTCGTCGGTTGCGGGAACGGGGCTCAATTGGCTGGGCGGGAGACTGGGGCCGAAGAAACTCGGTGGCACGGGGTTGGGCACAGTTCCCCACGTCGCCGAGTGGTTGGGGTCGTAGGCCTGTAACGTGGCGAGATTATCCTGACCCTTGACCTTCGCGGGTGAGATCGACCCCGCGGGCGCGTAGGCCCCGGGGAACTCGGCCCAGGTATGCCCGGCCGGCAGCGGGGTGTTCTGCCCCCTCTGCTGCTCGGCGATCCGGCCCCCTCGGGGGACGAACGTGCGGATCAGGTTGTAATCGCCGACTTGGACGGAGCCGGACGCATAATCGCCGGTCCAACTGTGCGGGAGCGTAGTAAGCGGATTCCTTGATCCACGGGGCACCGCGGGAATAGGCGGGACGTAAGGAGTTGCATAAGTGGCTTGGCCCACGGGGACGTAGTTGTCGCGCTTCACGAAAGCATCGGTTGCGCCAGAGCCGGCAACGGTCAAGGCGTTGAGGCCGTTGCCATTGCCAAGGAAGGTGCGCTGCTTGTAGCGTTCAAATCCGAGCGGCGGTGTCGGCGGTCCCGGCGCCGGGTAGCCGGGGTCTTTGAAATCGGCTTCCAGGAGCCGTGCCGAGCGGGGCGGGTTGCGCAGAGGGTCATTGGACGGCGGCGGAGGCACCATGAGGTCAAGGCTGGCGAGATACTGGCTGCTCATCGGCGCGGCGCGGTCGTCGATGGGCGTGATCTGAACCTCTTGGTAGATCCGCGGAGCAGTCGTCGTCGTCGTGTCGGTGATATTCCAGTCGAATGCCAGCATAGTAATGGAGACCGGCGACAAACTGGTGGGGTTTGCGGCGGGAGTTGACGAAGGGGCTCCCTCCTGGAACTTGTCGTAGTTGGTGACGGGGATGGGTGTAGAGAGGCCGACCGTGCTGGAGAGTGTGGCCAAGTTGCGGACGTGGTGAACCATGCCCGCTTCGGGCGGCTTGATGCGGTTGAGCATGTTGTTGTTGGCTGAGCCGGAGGTGCCCGCGTTGAGGTACAGGTAGATCACGTCCTCCGGGCGCATCACGTTGTCCCCAGCGCCCGAGCCAATCAGGGTCGTGCCGGTGGTAGTGCGGGTGGTCCAACTCGATGCCTCCGGACCTTGATTCAGCAGTGAAACAAGCGTAGGCGGGCCGGAGGACCCCATGTTCACCAACAACCCGCGGATGTCGATTGGGTAAGAGTAGGGATTGCGGATCTCGATGACGAACCCCGTCCCATAGATGAGGTTTTGGTTGGCGGAGGTGGGGGCGGTGGCGGGGGGCGGAGCGGGGGATTGCTGAGTCCACTGGACCTGCCAGTGCCAGTTGCCGGCACCGTCCTGATAGGCGACGGGCGCTGGGCTGCCGCTGATGCTGTAGGCACGCTGGGTGTATATCTCGGTGATCATGGGGAGCGGGCGCCAGCCGTACACCTGGTTCCCGCCCAAGAGCATGGAGGTGATGCCCTTCTCGCTGTTCGATTCGTTGTCAATTTCGTGGTAGAAGTTTCGGATGTTCATCGCCAGGGAGTGGGCGAAGCGTTCCCGCGCAAGGGCATTGGGAGCGGTGGATGTGTTCCAAGGCAGATAAAAGGTGCCGCGCTCGATGACCTTGCGGATTTCCGTGGACAGGGCGAGCATCGCCTGGCCGTCCGAGGGACGGTAGATGCCCGTGGAGCCCGCATACGGGGAGTTCGAGCCTTTACTCGGGGTCGCCAGGAAGGCGGCGCGGTCTAGCAACCGCTGGGCCTGAGTCGTCGCGGAAGTCCTGCCGTACGAAAGGGCGTTGAGGTCGGTCTTGAGGACAATGGCCGGGTCGTTGGGCAATGTTACGCCGTTGTGCGTCGGCACCGGTGAGGTGGTGATATTGGGCAGGCGAGGGGCGTAGATGGCACTGCCGCTGATGAGGGTGAGTTGATTACGGGGGTTGTCCGTGAAGAAGGCCTTGATGGCGTCGGCACCAGCCGCCGCGGGGCCGCCGACGTTCGCGCTGGTCTCGATGTAGTCGGCTTCTTTCTTATCTTGGCGCAACCAGACGTAGAAATCATTGTTTTGAGCGCTGCTCGCCATCGTCATGTTCACGGAGTCGTCGGCCAGGCCGTTGTTGCGGCGAAGCGCGACCTCGTTGTCCATGGCGAAGGAGGTGTATCGATAGTTGGAACTGATGGTGCCCGTGGCGGTCCAGCCCCAATAGGTCCCGTCGCCTAGGAAACTGCCGTAGTTGCCGTAGCGAGAGGCACCCTGGAGCCAGTAGTGACCGCGTGTACGGATGTTGATATCCAACGACTTGAAAAACTTATCTCTCGACCAAGGCGCTTGGAGAGAGCCGCTTACGCCGCCCCTGTACCAGGGCGTCGGTAGGACGCTGACCGAGGCATCGGCGGGGTAAAGCACTGAATTGGCGGGATCCGGGGAGGGGGGATTGTGGTTGAAGCGGTAGAGGAGCTGCTTCTCCAGCCCGGTCATGCGTGTGGACTTGGTGGTGTCGGTCAGGCGGACGAAGTTGCCCAGGTTGAGTTCGGAGGGGTAGCTCCAGCGGGGGGCGTTGATGCCGGTTTCGGTTGTGTCGTAATTACCGTTGACGTCAACCTGGCTGGTCCAGACGTTGGCGTTGGCCATGGCGCTGTTGTCGATGATGCGGACGGCCGTGTAGTAGCTCACGCCGCCGATGGTACGGATGGGGGCGTAGGTCCAGCGGCTATCCGGGATGCCGTCGCCGTCTGCGTCCGCGCCGCGGGACATGTACTGCGCCGGGTTGGAGGAGCCGGTCAGGTCATTAAGGATCGAGAGATTGGTGTCGCTGGTCTCTATTCCGCTTTCATCGATGACACGGTCAGCAAGGCTGCTGGTTCCGGTGGGTTTGGGCAGGTCAACATAAATGCCGTAGAGGTTGGTGATGTGCGACCACTTGGGATCAGTGGGAGTACTGAAGTCTGGCGTGTTGGAGGCGAGCCAGGGGTCGTCGTAGAGGCCGCCAACCGCCGTGGGCCAGAGGAAATTGCCGGTGGTGCCGGGGTTGGTCCACGGGTAGTCGTAGGGCGAGCGGCCGCCGCCCTTGTTGGCGGTGCCCGAGGGGGCGGCGGGATTGAACATGGTGCCGGCCTCATCGAAGAGGTCCTTGACCAGCACGTCCTGGATTTTGGCGATCGTCGCCGCCGCCACTGTGTCGATGTTGTCGAGGCTGAAGCGGTGGTTGGCGATGCGATCCACGCGGACGATCTGCATCGCCATCGTGCCCATGATCGCCAGAAGCAGCAGCACGACGATGACCATGATCAGGATCATGCCGCTGTCGCGACGCTTGCGTCGGGCCATGGTGTGTCCGGTGCGGGTGGGCTTCACGCCTGGGGTTTGGGTTGTCTGCATGTGTGTATCCTTTCCCAAAACAATCTCAAATTGCTGTCCGATCGGGGCGAGCGCGTGGGGGCACGGGTCAGTTGCGGTTGACGGCGACAATGGATTCAAACCAGCGGCCGGTTGAGTTGTCGTTCGGGAACTCGACGTTGTCGGCGCGGACCTGGTTCCCGCGGATTCGCCCCTTCACGTCGTGCACGCGGTAACGGATCCGGATCAGGTAGGGCCAGAGGCCCGGGGCGTCGGTCTGAAGCGTGTCGGGCGGGGAACTGAGCTTGTTGGAACGCCACATGAAGGCAGCGGTGGCGTATTTGGGCATGGTGCCGCCGTTGTAGGCGTAGTCGTACACCGGGTTGGGGTACGCGGCGCCCCAGGGCGCCGCGTTATACGTACCGGGCTTATAAACGTTGAACCTGGATTTTGAGGTGTCTGTGTCACCGGCGTTCAGGGGGATGTCTGTCGCCGAGGGGAAGTGGCTGTACCACTTGATATTGCCCCAGACGTCGAGATCGATGCGGCCATCGCTATTCAGGTCGGCGGCGAACTCGACGATGAAGTCGCTCACGTTGCCGGTGAGGTAGGGATGCGTCTGGCCCAGGGCCTTGTTGTCGATCGTAATCTGTGACGCATCGGGGGAGGGGTTTACGCGGAGGCGCTTATCCTCGGTCACATACATAAGCCCGTAAGCCTTGGTGATGTAGTCGCGAGTGGTGCCTGGGTTAAAGGACGCGGGATCATCGGGGGGAAGTTTGGGCTCTCCGGCGCCGACATAGGGTCCGCTGAGCGTGGGGGGAGAGGTATCACTCAAGGCGACGAACGCAAGGTCTGTCGTACCCTTGAACATCAAGTTGGGTTCACCGCCGATGGTGGCGACGCCAGGCCCTTGGATCGGCGTGTCGCAGGCGAGCGTGTCAAAGTGCGCGAGGGTTTGCCGAGTTGCAAGAGGGTATGCGGACGCGGGGATCATCATCATCGCCTGGCGCCCGAGGATGAAGTTGGTGCCGAAGCGGTTGATGTTGGCCGAGTCGCTGTCGTCGCCCAGTTCCATGTGAGGGTCGGTGGAATTGGACAGGACACGCTGCACGTGGCCGTACCAGACGCGGGCGTAGGGCGGCGCGGTGGGAATGGTGGCGTTAGGCACGCCGCCGAATGAGGAGCCGGTGGCTGGGGTGATCGACCGCAGGCCGGTGTCGCCGGAACTGCCGCTGCGTGCACGGATGAAGAGCAACTGATCGCTCCGCACGCCGCGTCTCTGGGGGGAGAAAGTCCACTTACCGTTGATCAGCTTGGGAGGCCCTTCGGGAGCCCGCGGGTAGGACTTCATCGACACGCCCTCGTTTTCATCGATGGAGAGGGACCCGTTGTTGTTGTAGTCGCCCGGGCGGACCTGCCCGTCGCCGTTGGTGTCGCCGAGCATGTGGTTGACGATGATCAAGATGCCGCCTTTAGTGGGGCCGACCATCGACTGCCCGTCGTCATCGAACTGCTCGCTGATGGAGCGGGCGGAGTTGATAACCTGGCTGGTGTTGGCGCTCAGGGCGACGACCTCGGAGGTGGCGGAGAACAGTTGGGTGACCACGCCGATCGCCGCCAGAACGATGGCGATGGAGATCAGCATCTCGATGATCGTGAAGGCGGGTCGGGATGCGGGGGAAGCGTGTTTCATTTGACCACGTCCGATCCGTCGAGGCGGAACAGTTGTTGGGTGCCGTTGGCGCCGAACCAGACGCTTTCGGGGTATTTGCCCTGGGCGTCAGGCAGGACAAGCCCCGAGATGTTGAAACCCGTCGTGTCGGCACGGGTGACGTTGAAGATGACACCGTTGTTTGCCAGGATCTGCTGCCCACCGACGACACCGGGGGGATTGGCGTTGTTCAAGTAGGAGGTAAAGTTGAACCGCGTCAGGTCGCTGGTGGATCGCGTGATTGCGGCGTTGCGTAGCCGCCCGGGGAGCTGGTACAGGGCAAATTTTGAAGTCGTCAGCGCTTGATTCAGGAGGGTGATGGTCGTGGCCGAGGACGATTCGACCAGCGTGACCAGGTCGTCGCCGCTCGCGCCAGCGCCCCGGACGACGATAGGCTGCGCCAGGTCGTCCGCGGAAAGCTGCCCCGTTCTGAGGGTGAAGGTTTTGTTGCCGCTGACGGCGTCGCCCTTGCCCGCGTCGATGTTTTTCAGAACGAAGATGTAAACCTCCCACTGCGAACTGAGCGCCGGGGCGAAAGCGGCGAGGGGGGCGAGGTTTTGTGCCAGGGTGGTGCGGCGTACGACGGGCACCCATGTGTAATCGTGCCGTCCCACCGTCTTGCTCGTCGGGAACGAGCGGTCCCGCAGGGTGATCAGGCCCGTCGTTTTATCGCCGGCGCTGAGCGCGGCAAGGTTGACGGCCTCAAGGGGTTCCAGCCAGCCCACGCACAGCACGTTACCGTTGGCCGCGTCGGTCATCCGTGTCGGCATCCTGAGCACCGAGGTTGAGGTCGCCAGGTCCGTAATCCTGTAGTAGGAGTAGTAAACAGTGCCGGCGAAGTTGTCCGTGTACGGACCGATGGGCGCGCCCTGGTTAAGGAACGTCATATTGAGCGGGCGCGCCTTGAGATAGGCTTCAGCGCTGCGCATCACCATCTGCGACATGATGTCGTCCATGGTCTCGGCCTGCATCTTGGCGGCCACGGGGAACATGGTGATGATGGAGACCGCGCCCAGGGCGAAGATCGTGATCGCCGCCAGCACCTCCATCAGGGTGAAGGCCCGGGCCCCCGCGACGCGGATTGTCCGACGGTGGGTCGTCATGATTCAGCGCTCCCGCATCCAGGTGCCCGTGTACCTGCTGAAAAACATCGCCCGCCCGTTGGCGGCAATCCATGCCGCCGTTGCGTCGGGCGAGGGACCGGACAACGCCATCGAACTCGACAGCGGCAGGCCCGCGCTCATCAAGTCGGTCTTGGAATACACGATCACCCCCACGACCGATTCGATGCACTCAAAGGGGAGCTTGGTCCTGGCACCCGAGGGGGTGTCGATGGTCTGGTACATCGAGGCATCCATTTCGGGATCCCACTTCCCGGGGTCATAAGCCAGGGGACGGGAAGAGGCGGTGTCGTATCGGCCGTCCATGTTTCCGTCGTAGTACACCATGTCCGCTGAACCGAGCGTGTCACCGACGCTCAACAGGCCTCGCTCGGTGAACCGCAAGGTGAACGGAGGGGGTAGCAACACGGTGCCGGTCCCATCGGCTGCAATCCCGACCACGCCTGTACCGGAGGGAACCGTGATATATTCTCGGTTGTAAATATCTCCGTACCCATTGATCTTGGATTTCTTGAGGTTGACACCCATTTGGTCGACAGCCATCGGGATATTTTCGATCAGGCGCAACTCGTTGCTGGTTGAAAACAGGATCGCCGCACCGCGGTAGTAGGGGTCGGTCGGGGCGTTCACAAAGCGTGCCTGCTTGTTGCGAGTCGTGAAGGAGTAAGCGCGTGCCGCCATCGCCGCCACGTTGATGCTGTTAACGCCGCTTTCGATCTGTGAGCCCCTCCGCATGTTTTTCAGGCCCGGCACGGTGATCGCCATCAGCACCCCGATGAGGCCGATGACGAACATCAACTCCATCAGCGTAAACCCCCATCCCGCCGCGACGCGGAGGGATGGGCCTTCCGGGATTTTAAATTTGCGGCTGTTCATAAACGGGCTCATTTGGTGTCGTAGCTGTAGATGTTGTCTTCGGCGGCCTTTTTCGATGCCTCCGTCGCGTTGGGGCCGACATCCCCGAAATCACGGTCGGGCCCGGCGGAGACGAAGAACGGCGTGCTGCGCTTGGGCAGGAAGTCGTCGGTGGTTTCAAAGTCGCCCCCGGGCTCGGGGTAAAACACATAGGCGGCGTATACGATCTTGGTCCCCCAAGCGTCGCGTGGCTCCAGCATGCCGTCCACCACCATGACCGCGGCCGCGCCCTGCAGCGGGAGGCAGTCGGTTGCCTTCGCATAATCCATGCCGGTACTGCTGGTGATGTAATGGCGGTCCATCGACTGCAACTGTTCCTTGCAGGCGGGCACCGTGAATGCCCCGGCGATAAACCTTTTGCCAGAGATGGCCTTCAGGTCGCCCGCCCAGTCCATGAGGTAGCCCCGGAAGGCGTCTTTGGTTGGGGGCGTGAGAGGGTCGCTGGGTGAAGGGGGGTCCGGCAAGGGCCGGAAGTATTTACCGCCCAGGTTCGGATAGCAAGACTTGGCGTTGGTCGGATCGTACCTCCCGTTGGCACTCATGTCGGTCGTGTAGAAGTATTCGCCGCTGGGGGCTTTGGGCATCCGCGTGATGCTCCCAAAGGTGTTCCAGTTAAAGGGGGAGGTCACGGACGACAGGTGGTTGACGGAGATTCCATTGTTTGCGGTCGAGAACTCCGCGGCGACCGTCTGGAGTTCCGCCAAGATCGTGCGGGTCGTGGAGTGTGCGGCGGCGTCGGTGATCTTGTGCATCGCGAACGCGCCCATCGCCAGGAGGAAGAGGATAAGACCGATCACGACGAGCAACTCGGTGAGGGTGAAGGCGTCGCGGCCGCGTGCCTGCGGGGTCAACGCACTCCCTTGTGGTGTTGTAGGTGTCATGGGGTGTGTCCTTCCGTATCGCTGCTGTAGAGGTTGTCCATCGCGTCGCGGCGCTGATCCGCGGTGGTGGAGGTCAGGTCACCCATTGATCCGTCCCGGCCGGCGGAGACAAACTCCGGCTTGTGCCGCGCGCCGGGCTGGGGCGCGATGTAGAGCACCGGCGTGGCGTAGCCGTCGCGGCAGATCAGCTGCCCGTGCTCGTCACGCGAGAGGTCCAGCCGTCGCATGCTCGGCCTAGTGTCGGCGTCGTCCCACATCGCCGACAGCGCCCGATCCGTCGGACCGGCGGGGTACTCGCGGTGGCGGTCGTGGTAGATCGACAGCGCGATCTGCAGCTTCTGGAGCGTCTCGCGGGTCTGCTTGTCCGACTTTTCCGTCCGCAGCGAGTTGCTCGCCACAACCAGGCCCGTCAGGACCATCGCGATCACCGCCGCGGCGAGGATCGTCTCGACCAGGCTCATCCCCGAGTTGTTCACGCTGCGTTTCATGGTTCGTGTTTCAGGCGTCGCACGGGGTTTGCAAACACCGCTCAGCTCATGGTCTGGATCAGCTTGACCAGCGGCAGGAACAGCGCGATGACGATGAACCCGACGATGCCGCCCAGCACCACCACCATGATGGGCTCGAGCAGCGACACGAGGCTCGCCACCAGGTTGTCCACGTCTTCGTCGTAGTTGTCCGCGATCTTCAGGAGCATCTTGTCCAGGTCGCCGGTCTCCTCGCCGACGTCGATCATGTTGACCACCAGCGCGTCGCAGACCTTGGACTGGCGCAGCGGCTCGGCGAAGCTCTCGCCCTGGCGGACCGAGTCGTGGACCTTCTGGAGGGCGCGGACGTAAACGTAGTTGGCGGTGGTCTCGCGGGTGATATTGATCCCGTCCAGGATGGGCACGCCGGCGCTGATGAGGGTGCCCAGCGTGCGGGTGAAGCGGGCGATGGTGGCCTTGCGCATGATCATGCCCGCGACGGGGATCTTGAGCGATATGGCGTCAACGATCGCCCGCCCCGCTATCGTTTTTCTGGCCATCTTGATGCCGAAGACGAAGAGGATCGGGCAGAAGATGATGTACACCAGGCCCGGGATCAGCTGGTCGGGGTAGAGGGTGCCGCCCAGCCACTTGCTGCTGTTGATCAGGATCTTGGTCATGAGCGGCAGCTCGGTGTTGAAGTCGTCGAAGATCTTCTGGAACTTGGGCACGATGAAGACCATGATGCCCGTCACGATCAGGCCGGCGACCGAGACCACCACCGCGGGGTAGATCATGGCGCCGATGATCCGCTTCTTGAGCTTGGCGGACTTCTCCATGAACTCGGCCAGGCGCTGCAGGATGACGTCCAGCACGCCGCCGATCTCGCCCGCCGCGATCATCTTCGTGTAGAGCTTGTCGAAGGCCTTGGGGTAACGCGCCATGGCGTCCGACAGCGTGGAGCCGCCGGAGACCGCCTCGTGGGTGCCGCCGAGGATGTTCTTGAACATCCCCGCCTTCTGCTGCTCCTCGAGGATCTTGACCGAGCGCAGGATCGGCAGGCCGGCGTCCTGCAGCGTGGACATCTGGCGGGTGAAGGTGGTCAGCACCTTCTGGCTGACGCCGCCGATGTTGATCTGGATGTTCTTCCAGTCTCTTTTGGCGCCGGGCACCGTGGTGGTGGCCACCGCGCCCTTGGTCTTCTTGACCTTCTGCTCGCGGACCGAGGTGGGGAACAGGCCCTGCTTGCGGATCTTCTCCACCGCCTCCTCGCTGGTGTTGGCGGAGATGGTGTCCTTGCGCGGCTTGCCGGTCTCGTCCAGGGCTTCGTATTGAAATGTTGCCATCGTCGGTCTCCGGTCGGTGGTCCCAGGTCTCAGCGTCGCGGCCCCGCCTGCTGCGGGCCGGGGAGGCGAGGTTGTTCGGTCAATCTTCCGCCAGGGTTTCACGGACGACCTCGTCGATCGTCGTCAGCCCGTCGTAAATCGCCAGCAGGCCGCTCTGCCGCAGCGTCCGCATGCCGCGCTTGCGCGCCTCGGCGCGGAGCACCTGCGTGGAGGCGCTCTGCATGATCAGCTCGCGCATCTCGTCGTCCAGCACCATGATCTCGTACAGGCCGCGCCGGCCCTTGTAGCCCGACTGGGCGCAGAAGTCGCAGCCGCGGCCGCGGTAGAACGCACGCCCCTTCACGTCGTCGAGCGTCAGCGCCAGCTCCATCAGTTGCTCTTCGGTGGGCTCGTAGGATTCCTTGCAGCGCTGGCAGATGGTGCGCACCAGGCGCTGGGCGATGATGCCCTCGATCGTCGCGGTGACGAGGAAGGAGTCCAGCCCAAGGTCCAGCAGACGGGCGATCGTGCTGGGCGCGTCGTTGGTGTGCAGGGTGGTGAAAACCAGGTGGCCCGTGAGCGAGGCCTGCACGGCGATCTGCGCCGTCTCCAGGTCGCGGGTCTCACCCACCAGGATGATGTCCGGGTCCATACGCAGGAAGCTGCGGAGCGACTTGGCGAAGGTGAGCTCCACCTCGGTGTTGACCTGCACCTGGACCAGGCCGTCGATGTCGTATTCGACGGGGTCTTCGACGGTGAGGATCTTGGTGTCCACCTCGTTGAGTTCGTTGACGGCGGCGTAGAGCGTGGTCGTTTTGCCCGAGCCGGTGGGGCCGGTGACGATCACGATGCCGTTGGGCTTGTGGATGAGCTGGCGGACGACGTCCAGGTCGTCGGTCCTCATGCCCACGCGGTCCAGGTCGAGGCGGACGTTGGAGCGGTCGAGCACACGCATGACCACCGACTCGCCGAACATCGTCGGCAGCACGGCGATGCGGAGGTCCACCTGCTGGCCGTTGACCACCAGCTCGATGCGGCCGTCCTGCGGCATGCGGCGCTCGGCGATGTTGAGGTTCGCCATGACCTTGATGCGGCTGACGATCGGCAGCGCCAGGTAGCGCGGGGGGGGCATCATCTCGTACAGCACGCCGTCGATGCGGTAACGCATCTTGAACTCGTCCTCGAACGGTTCAAAATGGATGTCCGAGGCCTTCTCGCGGATCGCCTGCATCAGCACCAGGTTGAGCAGCCGCTTCACCTTGTTGTCCTCGACCGCCACCATCAGGGTGTCCAGGTCGATCGACTCGTCGTGCCGGTCTTTCAGAACGTCGAGCTTGTCGTCGCCGTCGAGGTCGTTGATCAGGTCGCTGAGCGACTCCTCGGACTTGGCGTAGTGCTTGTTGATAAGGCGCGTGACCTGTGCCGGATCGGCCACGACGGGGCGGACGTTGTAGCCCATCAACAGCCGCAGGTCGTCGATAGCGCGGAAGTTGTTGGCGTTCTTGAGGGCGACCGTCAGGGTGTTCGACGGCGCGTCGTAGGCGATCGGGAAGACCTGGTACGCGACAGCAGTCTCGGCGGGCAGGATATGGATGATCGAATCGGCAATGTCGGCGTTCTCAAGGTCCATCGTGTCCATGCCGGACTGGGCGGCAAGGGCAAGGTTCGCGTCGTCCTCCGTGATGTAACCCAGCTCGATGAGCAGTTGCCCCAGGGGGATGCGGCGCTGTGACTGGAGTTGAAGTGCTTCGTTGACCTGCTCACGGGTAACCTTACCCATCTTAGTAAGGATGCGGCCGATCTTCCGACCCTTGAGTTCTGTGATCGGGGGAAGCTTTCCGCCTTTGGCTGCTTCTGACATCGCAGGTCCTTCCTGATCCACTCGTGGCTTTTCCCGCTCCACGCGTGCAATCGGGGCATCTGGTCAGGTGTTCAGGCCATCATGGAAAATCAAAAACGTTGCGATCTCAAACTGTCCTTACCTCATCTAATCTGTCTTTTTGCTTATTTTTTGCTTGTTTTTCAGCGTTTTTGTGCGTGTGGGCGGGCGGGGGTGTTCGGATCGGCGTTGCACCGATCTGCTTTACCTAATTTACTCTACCGTATTTCTCGGCGCTTTCAAGAGCAAATATAAATGAATTATGATTAAGACACTTGGAATAAACAACAGTATTGGCGTGCTAAGAGGCCGTTATTGGTCGGTGATGCGGGTAGCCCAATCGCATCTAATTAGTTGGGCATAGGGTCTTCTGGGGTGTCCAACTCGGTGCGGCCGACCTTGCCGCCGGCGGCGTGGATTCGTTCCACCATGTCGCCCGGGTTCTTGCTCTTGTCCACCGCCTCGGCGGGGGCAATAACCTCTTTGGTATAGAGCGACCAAAGATGGTCATCCAAGAGCTGCATCCCGAACTTCTTGCCGGTCTGAATCGCGGAGTCAATCCGGAAGGATTTATTCTCACGGATCAGGTTGGAGATGGCGGGGGTGACCACCATGAATTCGTAAGCAGCTACCATTCCCTTGCCATCGGCAAGCGGCATCAATTGCTGGCTCAGCACCGCCATCAGGCTGGTGCTGAGCTGCACGCGGATCTGCGCTTGCTGCTCGGTGGGGAAGGCGTCGATGATCCGCGTGATGGTGCCCGACGCCCCCGTGGTGTGGAGCGTGCCGAACACAAGGTGGCCGGTCTCCGCGGCGCGGACCGCCGCCTCGATGGTTTCCAGGTCGCGCATCTCACCGACAAGGATCACGTCCGGGTCTTGGCGCAGGGCGCGCTTAAGCGCCTCGGCGAAGCTGGGCACGTCCGCCCCGACCTCACGCTGGTTGACGATGCTTTTGCCGTGGGGGTGGTAGTACTCGATGGGGTCTTCGACCGTGATGATGTGCCGGTAGAGGGTGGTGTTGATGAAATTGATCATCGCCGCGAGCGTAGTGGTCTTGCCCGAGCCGGTGGGACCGGTGACCAGGAA
The DNA here is from genome assembly GCA_021413865.1 of Planctomycetota bacterium. Taxonomy (GTDB): domain Bacteria; phylum Planctomycetota; class Phycisphaerae; order Phycisphaerales; family Phycisphaeraceae; genus JAIOPN01. The sequence continues at coordinate 54,325 of JAIOPN010000050.1, forward strand.
GAGCCCGCGCGGGCGTCGGCAGAGCTCGTCGATCATGCTCGGCAGGCCGATCTGCTCGAAGGTGAGCAACTGGCTGGGGATCCGCCGCAGGACCATCGCGACGTTGCCCTTCTGGCGGAAGATGGAGACGCGGAACCGGGCCTCGGTGCCATAAGCGAAGCCGAAGTCGGCGCCGTTGTTTTCCTGCAACTCGTTCTGGGCGCGCTCGGGGGCGACGGACTTCATGAGCGAGATGGTGTCGGGCGGTTCAAGGACCTTGGTGTTGAGTTCGACCAGGGTTCCCTTGACGCGGAGCGTGGGGCGTTTGCCGACGGTCAGGTGCAGGTCGCTGGCGCGCTGTTTGATCGCGGTTTCGAGCAGGCGGTCGATCTGAATGGTGGACATAAAAGTCTCTGGGGTGATTCGGTCGGGCGGCGTGCCGTCGGCGGTTGGGGTCGTCAACGCATCGGTGGGGGCCGCGTCAGGTCGTGATCGTCGTTGTCTCCTCTTCGCCGCTGTCATCGACGACGCCCTCGACCTGCGTGATGCTCGCGATTTCATCGGGCGTGGTGAACCCGTCGAGGATCTTGAGCCTGCCGTCGCCCAGTAGGTTGCGCATGCCCGAGTTGCTCGCGGCGACGCGGATCTGGTTGACGGGCGACCGCTTGAACGCCAGCTCGCGCAGTTCGGAGTTCATGATCATCATTTCATAGATGCCGCGGCGTCCGCGGTAGCCACGGCCGCCGCACTTGCTGCAGCCCACGGGCTTGTAGATCGTCTTGCCCACCAGATCGGCCGCCTTGAAGCCGCAGAGCTTGAGCAGGCGCGGGTTGGGGGCGTCGTCGGGCTGCTTGCAGTGCTCGCAGAGGATGCGGACGAGCCGCTGGGCGAGTACGGCCTGGATGGAGCTGGCGACGAGGAAGGGCTTGACGCCCATGTCGATCAGGCGCGTGATCGCCGAGGGGGCGTCGTTGGTGTGGAGCGTGGAGAACACGAGGTGCCCCGTGAGCGCGGCCTGGATGGCGACGTCGGCGACCTCCTTATCGCGGATCTCACCGACGAGCACGATGTTGGGCGCCTGGCGGAGCATGGCGCGGAGCACCTTGGAGAAGGTCAGGCCGATGTGCTCGTTGACCTGGCACTGGTTGATGCCCTTGAAGTTGTACTCCACCGGGTCCTCGGCGGTGATGATTTTCTTGTCGGGCCGGTTGAGCACGTTGAGCGCCGAGTAGAGCGTGGTGGTCTTGCCCGAGCCGGTGGGGCCGGTCACCAGCAGGATGCCGTTGGGCCTGCGGATGATCTTGTTGAACGTGTCCATCGTGTCTTCGCGCAGGCCCAGGTTCTCCAGGCCCAGGCGGACCGAGTCGGGCCTGAGGATGCGCATCACGATCGACTCGCCGTGGTACGCGGGGCAGACGGCGAAGCGGAAGTCGATCACGTCCTCGTTGATCTTCATCTTGATGCGGCCGTCCTGCGGGATGCGCTTCTCCTCGATCTTGACGCCCGCCAGGATCTTCAGACGCGCGATGACCGCCGACTGCGTCCGCTTGGGGATCTTCTCCCGTTCGTGGCACACGCCGTCGATGCGGTAGCGCAGCCTCACGCGGTCCACGAACGGCTCGATGTGGATATCGCTCGCACGGCTCTCGACGGCCTCGCGGATGATCTGCTCCACCAGCCGGATGATCGGCGCGCGGGTCGATTCCTCCTCCGCCGTCTCGCCTTCGCCGCGCACGGCGATGTCCTGGTCGATCGTCAGACCGCGCATGTCCACCGACGTGCCGCGGTCGATCGACTTGTCGAGCGAGCGGTCAACGCTCAGGTCCTTGGTCAGGTTGTCGATGCTCACCTGCGTGTCGCTCAGGACGTGGTCGATGTACTCCTTGATCTTCGACCGTGCCGCGATGGACGTGTCCAGGTCGCAGCCCAGGCGGAAACGCAGGTTGTCGAGGGTTTCCAGGTCGACCGGGTCGTGGATGAGCAGCTTGAGCCGGCCGTTTTCCTTGCCCAGCGGCAGGATGAGGTACTTGCGGATCAGATCGCGGGGGACGAGCTGGATGTGTTCTTTCTTGATCGCACCGGGCTGGTCGAGGTCGATGTAGGCCATCCCGTATTGGCTGGCCAGGGCCTTGGCGACATCGGTCTCGTCGGCGTACCCGAGTTCCACAAGCGTCGCGCCGATGCGCTTGCGCTGTCCCGCGGCGATCTTCAGCGCTTCCTCGATCTGCTGGTCGGTGACGCGGCCCCACTGCTTGAGGATTTCACCGAGCTTGCGCCGCTGTTGTGCCATCTTGACCTCGTTCGGGGTGGTGGGCTGGAACCGGGTGGGGTAGGCTTACCCGGCAGCCAAATGCCGACGTTCTATTATGGGCGCGAAGCAGGGCATTGGCAACCAAGTCGCCCCCCTTTATAAGCTCGTTTCACGCGAGGCATGCCCCCTTCAGCCGGCAGTGCCCGCCAAGCAGGAGCGCCTTGATGACCGCCTCTTCCGCCGCCCCAGTCCTCCGCTCCGATCGTGACCCCTCCGACGACCCGTTCGGCCTCGTGCCCGCCGCATTTCCGGCACACCCGCGCGTCGTCTGCACCGCCTCCGACATCGCCCGCACCCGCGCCTGGGTCACGCAGCACGATTGGGTCCGTCTCTCCCTCAAACGCCTCACCGAGGCCGCCGGGCAGCCCTTCAATATCCCCGACCGCCTGCCCCATCCCGCCGACGCCAATCTCAACAACGGCCTGATCTCGTACACCTTCCGCAACGCCCTGGCGCACCTGCTCACCTCCGAGCCTCGCTACCTCGAACGCGCCCTGCAAGGCTTCCGTGTGCTCTGCCGGGGGTATCTCGATCTGACTTTCGTTGGTCACGACGGCCGCGCCACCGGGGGGGGGCTGAGGGAATCGCACTTCAATTTGTCGCTCGGCAAGACCTACGACCTTCTCGCCGCGACGCGCCTGACGCCCGAGGACGACGCGCTCTTCCGCGCCGTCCTTGAGGAGTCCTACGACGCCAGCAACCGCTGCGGCCACCGCACCTGCGGCAACCACGCCACGTGGGGCCTTGTCGGCCGCATGGCCGTCGCCTCCGCGCTCGGAGACCGCCTGGGTGTCCACGAGGTGCTCTACGGCAGCCCCTGCCCCGAGCGCAGCGCCGATGTCCCCGACTGGCGCTACGGCCTCATCCACCAGCTCCGCCACGACAACCTCGCCGACGGCATGCACTGGGAGCGAACCCCCGGCTACCACTTCTACACCATGATGGCCATGACCGACGCGGCCTTCATGTTCTCCAACCTCGGCATCGACCTCTGGCACGCCAAGCTCCCGGCGCTCATGGAGTCCGACGGCTTTGACCTGCACCGCGCCTACGGCCCCGAGGGCACGCGGCGGCTCAAGGCGATGTACGACGCGCCGTTTTTCCAGATGTTCACCAACGGCGACTACTCGCTGCTCCACGACTCGGGCCTGGCCAACCTGCGCGGTGCCTACATCTGGGGCCCGGTCTATGAGCTGGCCTACGACGCAACCAAGGATCCGAAGTACGCATGGCTCCTCAACCGCATCGAACGCGAATACCCGAAAGACCACCCCGAGCGAAAAATCTCCGGCCTGCCCATGGGGCTCCAGAGCCACCGCGGGGACACGGACTTCGTCCGTCTGCGCACCGCCGTGATCCCCGAAGGCGGGTTCTCACTCGCCGAGGATGTGGATGTCTCGCAGACCGGCCGCCACCGGCGCGGCTGCACGCTCTTCCCCACCACGGGCGTGACCGTGCTGCGCAACAACGCCGCCGATGAGCGTGCTCCGGGGGCATATCTTTTCTGGGGCCCGCACAGCGCCGGCCATCAAAGCCCCGCGGCGCTGCACCTGGACCTGCACGCGCACGGGCGGTTGATCACCTCTTCCCCCGCGCACAGCGGCGGCGGTTACGAGGCCGCCAATTACGCCACCTGGATCCGCCAGACCATCGCCCACAACACCGTCACGGTGGATCGCAGGCCGATGTTCCCCTACGACCAGTCGAGCGGGTCGATCTGGGAGGCCGACGCCTGGCGGCGGTGGAACTCGGACGGCTCGACCGAGCTTTTTCAGACCGGCGACGATTTCCACGCCACCCGCGCGGTCAATCAGGCCGTGTACCCCGGCGTGCGGCTGGACCGTACGGTCGTGCTGACGCGCGACTACGCCATCGATTGCTTCCGGGTCTATTCGGATGCGACGCACGACTACGAACACGCGGTGCACATCCTGGGCAAGGCCGATACCGCCGGCCATGCGCTCACGCCCATCGATCTTGGCGACGCACCAGGCTACATGCACCTGAAAAACGCGCGGCAACTGACGCCCGGCCACGGCGTCTTCTCGCTCGACTGGGCCAACACCCTCAACGGCGACAGACACACGCTCGGCCTCCAGATGGTCGCCCCCGTCGGCGCGTCGTTCATCCTCGCCGACCCGCCCGCCGGCGGCGACGGCCACGAACTGGGCGAGCTGCACACCAACCGGGAACGCTTCACGCTCGTCACCCGGGCCAACGGCGGCCGCGTCGTCTTCATCACGCTCTGGCGTTTCTTCCTCGGGCGTGGTTCGCCGGTGATCGAGTCGTTCGCCGGCAACGCCGACCGCCCGATCGAATTGACCGTGGGCCACATGGGCAAGTCCCACCGCTGGACCCTGCCCCTTCAGAACCAATCAGTTCATCACACGATCGCGTGATCTTCCGCCGCTCGCGGCTTAGCGTCTTTCTTTCTTACGCTCACCCCGTCACCGGCCCGTCCTGCCCCGCGAACGCGTGGATCGCCCCGCGCGTCGAGTGCACGCGGATCGTCAATTGATACCGTCTCGTCTCGCCGGGCTCCAGATAAAGCGATGCGGCGTGGTGCTTGTCGCTCTCCTTGCCCATCAGCGAGCCGGCGAAGGGTTCGACGCCGGAAACGTACGACCCCGCCTGCGCCAGGTGCTGCCAGTTCGCCAGACGGGGGAGCTGTGCCGCGTCGTATTCCAACTCCACCGCGAGCCCATCGGCACCCAATTTGGGGTTGATGATCCCCGCATGGCACAGGCCGTCACGGCCGGGCGTCGATTCAACGATGATCAACCGCCCACCCTCGCCGGCGTGCGACGCCTGAGGTGGCAGCACGTTCTTCACCGCGTCGTAAACATCGCGCATCTTCTTCTTCCCCGGTACCGGATCGATGTTCCACGTCGTGTCCTTCGCCCCGCGATAAATCAGCCGGGCGCCCTTGTCGAGCAGGGGGAAGCCGAAATTGCAGTGGTAGAGCCAGTTGTGGACCGTCCGCTGGTTGCCGCGGTTGGTGACCTCGTCGTGGATGATGATGACCGGCTCGCCCAGGGCGCACTGGATCTTGCGGCGGGTCTCGATCACCGGGCCGAACATTTTTGACTCACGGATGACAAGGGAGAGGAGCATCTCGCGCCGGCCGCGCGGCGGGTCGGGGTTGAGCAGCACCTCGACGGCGGCGGGGAGGTTGCTGTGTTGTCCGTGCAGGCCGACGCGCTCGCCCTCCTCGTCACGCGAATGGCCGATGAAGCGCGGGCCGCAGGTGGTGACAAGCCCTCCTTGCCAGGAGCGGAGCCAGTCGTGCTCCTTCGTGTAAGCAAATCCCCCCGGTGCAAAGCCGTTGGGCGTGAGGTATGCCAGGCCGTGGGCGTTGAAGGAGGCGTCGGTGATGTCGCCGCCGCGGTCGAGGTTGACGGTGAAGCGCAGGCCCGAGCCGGTGTTGACCATGGCGACGCGCGTGCCCTGCGTGACGCCGCCGATGCCTGGGAAGTCGAGCGTGGCCGTGGTGATGCCGCCGAGCTGGTGGATGCTCCCGTAGCGGGCGTCGTTGGTTTTGAGCCGGTCGGAGGAAGAGCGACGCGGGCGTACTGATCGTGCCATGGTGCGTGCCTCAATAGGTGAGGCATGAGTCTATCGCGCCGGATCATCCGCGTGGCCACATTGACCCGCCACACCCACGGGCGATACCCTTAGACGCTCATCGCCCCCGCGATGCGGAGACCGCGCATGCCCGTGTACGAGTACCACTGTGAAAAATGCGACAAGAGCGTCGAGATGATCCGCCCCATGCGGGACGCCGACGCGCCGGTGAAGTGCGAGGGGTGCGGGCAGTCGCGGTCCATGAAGCGGCTGCACAGCACGTTCGCCACCACGACGGGCGGGGGCGGCTCGCAAGCGTCGCCCGCGCCGGGCTGCGGCCGCTGCGGCGACCCGCGCGGCTCCTGCTCGATGTGATGAAGTCGCTCACCCCCTTTGAAATCCGCACGCAGCACCGCAGCCAGATGCTCGACATCACGGAGCGCGTCCGCGCGATCGTCGCCGGGTCGGGCGTGAAGGACGGCGGCGTGGTCGTCTTCGTCCCGCACACCACGGCCGGGATCACCATCAACGAGAACGCCGACCCCGACGTGGTGCACGACTTCCTCAAGCAACTCGACGCGATGGTCCCCTGGGAGCAGCCGTTCTACCGGCACGGCGAGGGCAACTCCGCGGCGCACGTGAAGGCGTCCATGATGGGATCGAGCGTGACCGTGTTGATTGATGAAGGGAAGCTGATGCTCGGGAAGTGGCAGGGCGTCTGGTTCTGCGAGTTCGATGGGCCCCGGACACGCGAGGTCTGGGTGCGGGTGACGCCATGCTGACGCTGCCGCCGCTGGTGAGTGATGATGTGTTCCGCGAACGGCTGGCGGCGTTCGAGTCGTGGCTGTGGGGCGACGGCTCGCTGGCGCTGGGCTGGCGTCATTCGCCGCGGCCGTCGGTGCTGGCGCGGCGCGTCCTCGCGCTGTCGGACCTTTACACGACGGAACGCGACGCGATCCAGGAGGAGTCCGCCACCGGCGAGCACCTCATGGCCAAGGTGCTCTACTTCCTCGTCTCGGACGCCCCCAAGCCGGTCATGGTGCTGCGCGAACTGGCGGAGCGTTACCCCGAGATGGTGATGGCGAAACCCGACCGCCCCCTGCGCGTGTGCGACGCCGGCGCGGGCGTCGGGGCGACGTCCGTCGGATTGCTCCTGGCACTGGATTCGTCGCGCGTCGCCGAGGCCGAGATCGAGGCGTTGGATTCACATGACCGATCGCTCGACATGTGGTCGGCGACGACGCGGCAGGCGGCGGTGATCGCCGGCATCCGTCTCAACGCCAAGCCCGTGGCGTGCGACCTGCGCCAGACCGCGCAGCGGACGCACCCCGGTCACGACCTCTTCATCGCCCAGGCCTTGCTCAACGAGCTCTTCCCCACGGCCGGGGCCACGGCGGAACACGACGAGGCCTCGATGCAAGCCCGAGCCGATTGGGTCTCCGCCCTCACCGGTGGGGCGGTCGGCGTGGTGATCGAGCCGGCACTGAAAGAAACAACGCGGCCATTGCAGGCGGTGCGTGACCAGTTGCTCAAGCGCGGCGGGTGGCGCGTGCTGGCACCCTGCCCGCACGACCAGCCCTGTCCGATGCTGCGCTCGCCGCGCGACTGGTGCCACGAGGTTCGGCTGTTTGAGCCGATGAAACGCGTCGCCGAGATTCAGGCGCAGACGCACCGTCGCGACAACCGTACCAAGTTTTCTTTTCTCGCCGTCGCCCCCGCGGCCGCTGGGCTTACGCCGCACGCCGCCGATGGCAATCTCTCGGGCCGCCTCGTCAGCGATGCGCTCAACAGCAAGGGGAAGATGGAGCGTTACCTGTGCAGCGCCGACGGCAAGATCGTGCAGCTCCGCCTGCTCGACCGCGACCGCGTCGACGGCAACCGTGTGCTGGCGGAGGCGGAGCGCGGCGTGCTGGTGAAGATCGCCGGCTGCGAAACCCCGCCGCGCATCCCGCGCGATGCGGTGGTCACAACCCCCTCTCCCTCGGGGAGAGGGCGGGGGTGAGGGCGTCTTGGGTCAACAGTTGATCCGAGAATCACGCCTGCTGTTGCCTGTCGCCCTCACTCTAACCCTCTCCCGGAGGGAGAGGGGATAAGAGCGGCGAAACGACCCTTCACTCGTCGCTGACGGTGACGGTCTTCATCACGTCGCCCTGACGGATGGCGTTGACCACGTCCTGGGACGCCTTGTCGACGACCTGGCCGAAGACGGAGTGCTTGCGGTCGAGCCAGGGGGTGGGGACGTGGGTGATGAAGAACTGCGAGCCATTGGTGCCGGGGCCGGCGTTGGCCATGGCCAGCAGGTAGGGCCGGTCGAAGGTGAGCTCGGGGTTGAATTCGTCGGCGAACCGGTAGCCCGGCCCGCCTGTTCCCGTCCCGAGTGGATCCCCGCCCTGGATCATGAACCCGGCGATCACGCGGTGGAAGATCGTCCCGTCGTACAGCGGCGCGGTTGTCTTGGCACGGACCTTCGGATCGGTCCACTCCTGCGTGCCCTCCGCGAGCCCGGTGAAGTTCCTGACCGTCTTCGGAGCCTGGTCAGGGAACAGGTTGATGCGGATGTCCCCGAGGCTGGTGTGCAGAGTGGCTGTTGTCGTCATGCCGTCATCCTGCCTCATGCCGGACGAGCGACCCGCCATGGGGCGGATCGCTCGTCGGTGCTGCTGGTGGGGCTACTCGGCAAGCAGTCCGTAGATCTTCTTGCGAGCCTCGACGAGAATCGCCGTGGCGGCGTC
>JAIOPN010000003.1 GCA_021413865.1 Planctomycetota bacterium
TGGCGGAAGGGCTGCGGATGGTCGACGAGTGATCGATGCCTGCGCCTTCAATGTCGTAGCGCGTCCGGCCGTACTTCATGCCGACGTCGGTCTTCACCCGGCCCGATTCGCGCACGGCCTGCAGCACCTTTACGATGCCGAGGCGGTCGAGCGTGATGGTCTGGTCCGGCGGAATAACAAAGCGCACCGCGCTGCGCGGCCCGGTGCGGAACTCGGCGCCCTGCGAGACAACCATGCCGACGACGACGGGCTTCCACGGCTGGTCCTCGCCGTCACGCACCTGCACCTTGCCTTCGACGCCGGTCACGGTCGCGGTCAGCGCGGTGGCCTTGGCGTCCGGTGCGGTGGTTGCTGGCGCGGCGGTGGGGTTGGGCTGCGTCTGCTGCGCGGCGGTGATGCCGGCGAGTAGCGACAGGACGGTGGCGATCGGGAGGAATGCGTGACGGGTCATCATGGGGTGTCCCTCGCGAGAGATAAAACTTCTGTCCTCAATCGTAGCACCGAAGTCCATGCATGTTTAGTGGGAGGCCGGAGAGCTCCCCTGGACTAGCGCCCCCTTCTGAAATATGAGGGGGTGGCTGGGGCAGAGTCTTCGATGCCCCGGTCTGTTTCGAGCACCGAACTGGGGCTTCGCAAAGCCTCAGCCCCAGCCACCCATTTCAATCTTGACGGAGATTTCGTGTTGGTCGTACGGAGCGCGGTGGAAATGTTCACGCGATCGCGTGACGGACGGGGGCCGATTGCACTTCCGCCTGGATCAGGCGCATCACCCGGCCGTTACGCATGGCGACGCCCTGCACCCGGCCGACGCCCTCGCTGCGGTCCACGGTTGCGGACCACGTGTCGGTATCCACGCGCGACATACGCACGCCAGGCACGCTCCACGCATTGAAGTCGCCGATCAGATAGCACTCGTCGGCATCGGGGGCACGCACGGTCACGTTCCACTCGTTTTGTTGGGTTGTGTCCACCACCCGCCTCCGTACCGATGCCCTGAGAACTTCAATGACCCCAAAATATCGGCCGATTACCCGCGACGCCTGAGTCGCCACGCAACTTGATTTTCAGCAAATGCTCCGCCATCCGACCTGCAGAACATCTGTCGCCCCGGCTCAGCGGCCCTTGGCGGGGCCGGCCGTATGTAGAGACAACACATGATCTTCCATCGCGCCTGCCCGGACGCGTTGAAGGGTCCGCATGACCAGATCGACCTCATGCGCCACGGGCACCTGGCAAGTTTGCGCGTCGCTCCGATCATCCCGGCGGTCGAGCAGGTCCCGGGCTTCCATCAGGCGATGGACGGTGGGCCTGATCCGACGCAACGGCCTTCCCCGCGCACCGGCGAGCATCATCATCAATTCGCCCACGAGCCACTTCGCCGGACAGCGTGCAATCCCCGCTGTCAAGCCGCCGGGTGGCTCGGCTTCCGCGCGGACACGGTGCCACTCGCGGGTGAAGCTGTCGTACGTGGCCTCGTCGATCCCATGTTCATCATTCGCTGCCATGTCGCGCCCCCTGTCTCGTTTATTTTTTACGCGGTCGGCTACCCGCGTGTTCAGCCCGATACGTTCAAGAAAGCGTCTCTTCCGTTCCCGCGCGCTCAGAGAAGGCACCCGTGCTTTCTCCCCTCCACCGCCAGTATATAACATCGGACAAATATATCCTAATAAATCTCAAAAAATACTACCCTACCCTGTCGCCTGCCCGCATGCGGTGGCCACGGGTGAAATCGGCGATGCTCATGGCCACCCCACCCGGCGGTTGCACCTCGACTAGCTTCACCACCCCATCACCGGCAGCGACCCGGCCCCCCTCCAGCACCGTGCCGGGGTCCGCGTCCTGATTCGTGCCCTGCTCGGCGCGCACCCGCAGGATCGCCAATGGCTGTTCCGCCCCGTCGGCGGCGCGAAACCACGTCACCTTCACACCCGGCCAAGGGGTCAGGCCATGCACGCGGCGGCGGATTTCCTCGGCCGTAGCGCTCCAGTCGATCGTGCCGTCCGCTTTCGACAGCTTGCGGGCCCGCGTCGCCAGTGATTCGTCCTGGGTCTCGCCCTTGAGCCTGCCCGCGGCGGCATCGTCGAGCACGCGGCCCACCGCATCCGGCCCCAGCGCCGCGAGCCGGTCGTGCAGTTCGCCGGCCGTCTCGTTGGGGTCGATGTCGAGCGACGACTGGGCGTAGATCAGGCCCGCGTCCATGCGCTGCGCCAGGGATATGACCGAGACGCCGCTGCGCCTGTCGCCGCCGAGGATCGCCCAGTTCACCGGGGCCGCGCCGCGCCAGCGCGGCAGCAGGGAGCCGTGCAGGTTGACGACTGGGTTCCCCATCGCCGCGATCAACGGTTCGCTCAATTTCTGACCGAACGCGATCACAATGCTGGCCTCTGCGCCGAGCGCTTTGACCTGCGCGATGAAATCGGGTGCGTTGACGTCCCCGCTCTTGAGCACGGCCAAGCCATTCTCCGCCGCCCACTTGGCGATCGGCGTGGGCGTGAGCCTACGGTGACGCCCCGCCTCGCGGTCGGGCTGGCTGATGACGGCGGCGACCTCGTGCCGCGTGCAAAGATGTTGCAGCGTGGGCAGGCCGAACTCACCGGAGCCCAGGAAGAGGAGCCTCATCGCCTTTTGCTCTTGCCGTGGTAGTCGGTCTCGAGCTCTTTGAGCTGCCGTTCGCAGGCCATGCGGTCCATCGGGGTCATGCGGTCGAGGATGAGCGTGCCTTCGAGGTGGTCGAACTCGTGCTGCCAGACGCGGGCGGGCAACTCGTCGGAGGTGAGGCGGAAGGTCGCCCCGTCGAGGCCGATCGCCTCGACGGTGATCGCCTTGGGCCTGCGTATCTCGCCTGTAACCTGCGGGATGCTCAGGCAGCCCTCCTCGTAATCCTCCAGCTCCCGGCCGGGCGCGGAGAGCACGGGGTTGATGAAGACCATGTCGTCGTTGGGGTCGGTGGAGGGGGAGGCGACAAAGAGCCGCCAGTTCAGCCCGACCTGCGGCGCCGCCAGGCCGACGCCCGGCGCCTCGTGCATGAGCTGGAGCATGCGCTGCGCGACGGCGCGGACCTCGTCGGTGATCGCGGGGATCGGCTTGGCCTTGGCGCGCAGAACCGGGTCGGGGTAGAGCACGATCCTGAGTTTTGCCGGGTCGGTCGGCATGGGCGGAATGTTATACCAATCCGTGCGGGAGTTCTCTTGGAGCCGCGCGACTCGCGCGCCGACGGGTGTTACCACTTGCTCCTGCCTCCGGCGCTGAACAGGTTGTACAACCCGATGAGCATGAGGGAGACCGCAAGGAGGATGACGACGGCCGGCGTCGCGCGGGAGAGTTCGCCCTGTTCGTAGTCGGAGTAGATCGAGATCGGGAGCGTCTGCCGGCCCGGCTGCCAGCCGAAGACCATGATCGTCGCGCCGAACTCCCCCAGCGCCCGCGCGAAGGCCAGCACCAGCCCGCTGCCGATGCCCCGGGCGGCGGACGGCACGCTGATCTTCCAGAACGTCCGCAGCGGCCCCGCGCCCAGCACGCGTGACATGTCTTCCAAATCCGGGTTGACCGAGGCGAAGGCGGCCTTGGCGGGCAGGTAGAGCAGCGGCAAGGCAACCACCGCGGCCGCAAGCACCGCCCCCTCGAATCGGAAGATGATCGAATAACCGAACGTCTCGTGCAGCCACCGGCCGGCCCATCCGTGGGTGCCCAGCGTCGTGATGAGGAAGTAACCCACGACCGTCGGGGGCAGCACCAGAGGCACGGTGATGAACGTCTCGACGAGGCTCTTGCCCGGAAACCGCCGCCGACCGATGAGCCAGGCCAGGGGAATTGCAACGGCCGCGACCAATGCGGTGGCGCAGCCCGCGATGCGGAGTGAAAGCCAGAGCGTGTTCCAGACCTCGCCCATATTGGGGTTGTTTCACTGGAACCGGGGAAACGGTCAACGGCTCGGGCGGGTCGCGGCTGTCTCGGGCGCCGTGAAGCCCTTGGCCGCGAAAACCTCACGGGCCTTCTGGCCGCCAAGGTAGTCGAGGAACCTGATCGTCGCCTCGCGCTTGGAACTGGCCTTGACCAGCACGGCGGGATAGACGATCGGGTCGTGGGAATCGGTTGGTGCCGTCGCCACGACTCTCACTTTACCACCCGACTCCATGGCGTCGGTCTTGTACACCACACCGGCCGTGACCTCGCCGCGTTCGACGTAGTCGAGCACCTGCCGCACGTTTGTGCCGTACACGAGCTTCTCTTTGATCTCCGCGGTGACGCGGAACGACCGGAAGACCTGCTCGGCATACTGCCCGGCGGGCACGGTCTTGGGTTCGCCGGCCGCGATACGCCGCACCTCGGGCTTCGACAGGTCGCCGAAGCCGCCGGTGGAAACACCCGAGTCGGCGGGCACAATGAGGACCAGGGTGTTGCCGGCGACGATCCGGCGCGTGGTCTCATCGACAAGGCCCGCGGCGGCAAGGTCGTCAACCTGTTTGTCCGCCGCCGAGATGAAGGCATCGATCGGCGCACCGGCCTTGATCTGCCCCATCAACTGGCCGGATGAGCCGAAGGTGATCTCGACCTTGTCGCCGGTTTTTTTTGCATAGGCGCCGGCGATCTGCGTCATCGCCTCCCGCATGCTGATCGCCGCGCCCACGGAGACCGTCTCGGCCCAGGCCGCGCAGGCGAGCAATATGCTTAGGAGAAGCGCACGGATCATCGGCACGGCAAGGCCTCCCCTGTGGGTGAATCAACCGCAGACCCGGCACCAGAGAACGCCTCAATCGAACCCCGTTCCGGCGTGTAAATATAGGGTATCCGCCTGTTCCGTGAATCCGCAGGGGAACCTTGACCCACGCGGCGCAAGTTGGCATACTGATTACACCTATCTCGAATGCTGGGTGGGTGGATCCCTGTCGTCGATCCGATTTTGAAACAGTACAATGTGTGCGGATTGATGGAAGCTGCGGGGCTGTCTGTTTGAAGGGGCATATCCGTTATGTCAACGATCACCAAAAAAGAGTTGATTGATCAGATCGCCACGGCGAGCAAGGTCAAGCGCGTCGTCGTCAAGCGGGTCGTTCAGTCCTTCCTCGACCAGATCATCGTCGAACTAGGCAAGGGCAATCGGCTCGAGTTCCGCGACTTCGGCGTGTTCGAGGTCAAGCAGCGCCGCGCCCGCAAGGCGCAGAACCCCAAGACCCTCGCCCCCGTGCAGGTTCCCCCCAAGCGCACGGTCAAGTTCAAGGTCGGCCGGCTCATGAAGGCGACTCTGGTCAACGACCACGCACAACTCAAGCTCATCGGCTCCCCCGAAAAACAGATCACCGCCTGACCCCCCCCCCTCCCCCGCCGCTCGCGGCTTAGCGCTTCCCCTCTTACCCTTCCCTAATGGATCACTGGCTGCGCGAACTGCGGGAGGACCTGGACGCCCTCCGCGGGAGTCACATTCTGCGCTCCCTCCGCGCCATCGACCACGCCGGACGCATCGCCGTCACCGGCGACGGCCGACGGCTCATCAACCTGGCGAGCAACGACTACCTGGACCTGGCCTCGCACCCCAGGCTTATCGAAGCCGCGATGAACGCGACGCGCGACCACGGCACCGGCGCGGGGGCTAGCCGTTTGGTCGGCGGGTCGTCGCCGCTCCACGCCGCCGTCGAGGAGCGCTTCGCCCGATTCAAGCACGCCGACGCCGCGCTGCTCTGCCCAACGGGTTACATGGCCAACCTCGCCGTGCTCACCGCCCTGGCCGGCCCCGGCGACACGGTCTGCATCGACAAGCTCAACCACGCCAGCCTCATCGACGCGGCACGCGCCACCGGTGCACGGGTCCGTGTCTTCCCGCACCTGGGTTACGACAAGCTCGAACGGCTGCTGGAACGGCCGACGGAGAAAACGACCGCAGACCGCCACGCCCGCCGCTTCATCGTCACCGACTCGATCTTCTCCATGAACGGCGACGCCGCCGACCTGCCCCGCCTCTGCGACCTGGCCGACCGGCACGACGCGATCCTCATCGTGGACGAGGCGCATGGCACGGGCGTGCTGGGCGAAACCGGCGCGGGGCTGTCCGAGTTGCAGGGCGTGACCGACCGCGTTGACGTGGTGGTCAGCACGGCCAGCAAGGCGCTGGGCGGGCTGGGCGGGATCGTCACCGCCAGGCGCGAGGTGATCGACACGCTCGTCAACCACGCCCGCTCCTTCATCTACACCACCGCGATCCCCCCGGCGCAGACCGCCGCGATCGGTGCGGCGCTCGACGTGATCCGCGACGAGCCGTGGCGGCGCGAGCGGCTGGCGGTGATATCGCGCCGGCTGCGCGACGCTCTTTCGCTTGATTCCGCATCCCCCGTCGTCACGCCGATCATCCCCGTGATCGTCGGCGACTCCGCCGCCGCGCTCGCCCTCGCCAAGCACCTAGAAGCCCACGGCTTCTTCGCCCCGGCGATCCGCCCCCCCACCGTCCCGCCCGGTTCGGCGCGTGTCCGCCTGAGCCTGCGTGCCGACATGGAAGACGGCGATCTCAACCGCCTCATTGCAGTGCTGCGGGATTGGCGCGGCTAGCTCTTCAAACCCCTTGAAGATGAAAATCGCGTTGAATCTCACCAGACATTCACCGTGTTGGCCGATACACTGTTCTCCCCCAAAACGAGGTCCATGCGAGATGCCATCGATTTATCACAACGTGAACCCGGGCCCCAATGTGCCGACGGTCGTGCACGCGATCGTCGAGATCCCCAAGGGCCGACGCAGCAAGTTTGAGGTGGACAAGGAGACCGGGCTGCTCAGGCTCGACCGCTACCTCTACTCCTCGCTGCACTACCCGGGCGACTACGGCTTCATCCCGCAGACGCTCGCCGAGGACGGCGACCCGCTCGACATCCTTGTGATGGTCAACGAGCCGACCTTCTCCGGCTGCCTCATCGAGGCGCGGCCGATCGGCCTGTTCCGCATGACCGACCATGGGGCCAATGACTTCAAGGTGCTGGCGGTGCCCAGTTCCGATCCGATCTTCGCCGAGTACGACGGCCTCTGGCGTGTTCCCCCGCACTTCCTCCGCGAGGTCGAGCACTTCTTCGGCACGTACAAGGAGCTCGAGGGCGCCGCGGGCCAGCACGTGGTGCAGACGCTCGGCTGGGAATCCGCCGACAAGGCGCGCGAAGAGGTGCTGAATTGCATCAAGCGTTACAAGTCGAGCAAGCCCGGCAAGCCCGGCGCGAAGAAACCGCCCTTGAAAAAGAAATAACGGTTCGCGTCACCGCGTAGCAACCGCCCCGGAGGGGCGCTCCGGATTTCATCTCTGCGCACCGTAACCGATCAGGTAATACTGATCGTCGGCTGCAGGTACTGCGTGTTCATGTCGTGCACGCTGATCTGCCCCGCGAGGTTGCGGACGACGGCGTCCAACTCCTTGCAGAGCTTGGGGTCGCGCGTGAAGTTCGACGTCGGGTCGCCCGCGTCGGAGTTGCGGCGCAGGGCCATGTTGATCGGCACGGTGCCCAGGAACGGCACGCCCATCTCCTGCGCCATCGTCTCCGCCCCGCCGCGGCCGAAGATGTCGTACTCCTTGCCGTCGTCACCGATGAAGTAGCTCATGTTCTCGACCACGCCCAGCACCTCGATGTCGAGCTGCTGGAACATGCGGACCGCGCGCCGCGCGTCGTCCTGCGCGACCTTCTGCGGCGTGCAGACCACGACGGCCCCGGTCAGCGGCAATATCTGCGACATCGTCAGCGGCACGTCGCCCGTGCCGGGGGGCAGGTCGATGACCAGGTAATCCAGCGTGCCCCACTCGGTGCGCGTCGCCAGGTCGCGGAATGCGCCGTGCGCCATCGGGCCGCGCCAGATGAGCGGCTTTTCCGGTTCGACCATCACGCCGATGGTCATGGCCTTGATGCCGTGGACCTCGAAGGGGATGAAGCGGTTGTTGTGGCCTTTGAGCTCCATGCCCGCCAGGCCCAACAGCGTCGGCATCGACGGGCCGTAGATGTCGCCGTCGAGCAGACCGACCGAGGCACCGGCGCGGGCCAGGCCCACCGCGATGTTCAGCGCGATCGTGCTCTTGCCCACGCCGCCCTTGCCCGCGCCGACCGCGATGATGTTCTTCACGCCCGGCACGGGGTTGTTTTGCGCCGCCTTGGACTGCGGCGACTGCTGCACCTGCGCGGTGAACTCGATGTTGATCGTCTTGATCTCATCGCCCAGCGCGTGAAGCGCCGCCTCGATGTCCGCCTTGATCTTGTCCTTGAGCGGGCAGGCGGGCGTGGTCAGTTCGATGGTCAGGCTGACGATGCCGTCGCAGTAGCCGACCTTCTTGACCATGTTGAGCGTGACCAGGTCCCGGTGCAGCTCGGGGTCGTTGACCTTGCGGAGCTGTTCGGTGATCTGTTCTTTGGTGATAGGCATGGCGTGTTCCGTGAATGCGTTGAACTGTTTAGTGTCGAGCCATGGATCATAGGATCAGCCCCGCCGCGACGCCAACGTAAAACCCGTGTGAAAACAGGCCCTAATCCCCGGTTATCCGGTCCGTGCGCGTCTCCGCAAAGGTTTCTGCAATAAGGCGACCGATGATTCGTTGACCTATTGTCAGAAGTGCAACCGAAGCCATGCAAGCTTCAAACCATAAAAGGAGCCACGCGATGAGAATCACGAACTGGACAGGCCGGACGATTTCGATGGTGATGCTGAGCGGCGTGCTGGCGACGACCGGTACCGTGTTCGGCGAAGAGAAGGACCAGGTGCTCGCCGGCCCCAAGGCCGACGCCCCGACGACGCAGCCCGACAAGGACCACCACCGCGGCTTCTCCGGCGACCACAAGCCGGGTGAACGACGCGGCCCCGGCGGAGGCCCCCACGAGGAAATGAAGCGCCTGTTCGACAGCCTGAATCTCAGCGAAGACCAGAAAACCAAGGTCCACGAAATCATGGACCCGCTCAGGGATGAGATGGACAAGTGGCGCGACTCCCACAAGGACGAGATGGAGAAACTCCGCGAGGAAGGCAAGGCCGCTCGCGAGTCCGGCGACAAGGAGAAGATCAAGGCCGTCCAGGTAAAACGCCAGGCGATCTTCAAGACCATGCCCAAGCCCGACGGCGCTTTCGAGAAGGTTGCCAAGGTGCTCAACGACGAGCAGCGCACCAAGTTCAAGGAAGGCATCGAGAAGATGAAGGAGCACCGCGAGCAGATGATGAAGAACATGCGCGAGGGCAATGGCCCGGGCGGCAAGGGTCCCGACGGCAAAGGCCCCGAGGGCGGACGCCGCCGCCACCGTGGCGAGGGTGACGACAAGAAGCCCGAAGAAAACGTCAAGGTCCCGCCCGCACCCGCGCCCGCCGACTAATCCCCTCCGCAAAACCCAATATCCCCAAGACCCGGCCACCAACGCGGCCGGGTCTTTTTTTTCTATCCGCCGCTTTCGGCTTAGTGTCCCCCCCGCGTTACCATATCCCGACTTATTTCACTCACCTCGGACCCCCTCCCATGAAGTACTCCAAGCCCTTCCTCCTCTCCGATCAGGGCTCCATCCGCGGCACTTCCTACTGCTTCAGCAACAAGGCGGTCACCCTCAACGGTAAGACACATGTCGTCTGGCTCGACCGCCCCGCCTTCGTGCGCGGCCGGGCATACGACCACGCCAAGAAATCATGGGGCCCGACCCTCGAGCTCTACGAGGGCAGCGACAACCACACCAGCCCCGCACTCATCGCCGATAGTTTCGCCGACCCGCACCTCCGCCTCGTGCTCGGCCCGCACGGCGCCGGGTGGAACGGCGGCCAATTCAAATGGACGATCTCCGAAAACCCCGGCAGCCTCGAAAAATGGAAGTGGGACTACAGCTTCGGCTACACGGGCACCTACCCCGCCCTCGCCCACACACCCCAGGGCTTCGACGCCATGGCCTACCGCGGCGGCGAGTGGCCCCCCTCCCTCATGTTCCAACGCCTGCTCAACGTCCGCCAATGGACCAAGGCCCGCGAAATCTTCCGCCAGGACGTCGGCCCGCAATACTGCCACTACGGCGCGTTCCTCGAATGCGACGCAAAAGGCACGCTCTATCTCGCCTCGCACTTCTACACCGAGACGCCCCCCATCAACGGCAAGCCGACCGATCCCTACCACGGCGTCGCGCTCATCAAATCCACCGACCTGGGTGACACCTGGACCACGCTGTCGGGCGAGGTCCTCAAACTGCCAACCCTGTTCGATGAACGCTTCGCCGTCCCCCCGCGCGGCAAGGGCCTTGCACTCGGCGGCCTCGCCATCGACTCCAATGGCACGCCCTGGGTCGTCTCCGTCGGCCCGGGCGACCGCACGCGCAACATCTTCGTCTCGCGCTGGACAGACGGCCGTTGGGAAACGCACGACGCAGGTCAGTTTCTCCCCGCCGACCGCGCCCCCGTCGATACCACGCTCACCATCGACACCAAGGACCGCCTCCACATCGCCGTCACCGCCCTGCTCCACGCGCAGGTCCCCGACTCGCCCGACCACCCCTTCTGGGGCCACGCGTCGAGCGAGGTCTTCCACATGGTCTCCGCCGACCAGGGCAAAACCTATTCCTGCAACCAGGTCAGCCCCAGTGACGACAAGTTCCCGAGCTGGCTCCCCAACATGTCGAAGAACACGCCCTTCCACCCGGTCGAAAACCCCGTAATCCTCTACACCCACGGCGCCCCGGGCGCGAACTTCGTCCCCGGCAGGGCGACCCCGCAGGAGCCGGTGACGGAGGTTTACTGCGTGTTCACCGAGCAGGACGGGAAATAGCACCGCGTTAGCTGTCGGGCTCGCCCGACGCTTCTTCGACAGACAAAAAAGCCGAGGCAAGGCCATGCCTGGGCTTTCTTCATTACGATTTCAGCTCGCCCCCGCCGCCGCGATGCGCTACACACCGCATTTACTTGTGGTCGTCGTTCGGTTCAGCGTCGCTTCGTATACTTCAGGCACTTTGTTATCCACTTCTTGATGTTTGCGGTGTCACGAAAAGATACTTCGCCATAGCCATCTCGCACCGAAGCATTCTTACGTTCGCTGTCTTGTCGTTCGTAAGCCTTACAAAAACCGCGCCGCTTCCAAAATGAAAGACAATTGATAAATCTGTCGATCTCGAATTGTGTCGGGGGTTTGGTGTATTCGCCTGGGCTGTTCGCCTCACTCAGAAGCCACGTCCTAATTGGTTCTGCTGCTTCGTTGAATTCTTTCCGCATGTCACGGGCAATCGCGAGCCTGTGACCTAATAGAAGACCGGCCAGAAAAGAGAGCGCATGAAAGAGGACGGCAGGAAATTCAAAGATTTTATAGATTTGTTCAAGGAGCATGGCTTATCGCGGCGCATGACTGCGGCAGCATCCTCAGTATTCCGGTTAAGAATGGGATTATATGTACGGCTGACCAGATGCCACTGAACCTGATCAAACCCCCGCCCCCGCGATGCGCCACACGCCGCGCTCACCCACCGCCGTGCCGTCGCACGCCTCGTACACCATCCGAAACGTACCGGGCTTCCCGCCCGCGCCCGGCAAGCGGAACAGCGACACCTCCGAACACTTGACCGCATCGATCGCCCCGCTCCCCGGCCCGCTCGGCGAGACCACGGGCGTCTCCGCCTTGCGCCACGCCAATCCGTCCTCCGACTCGGCCCGCAAAATATACGCCCGGTTCGGCGCGGCGTACCCGGCGTAATACATCACGTACCCCCCGCCAGCGATCTTCAGGATGTCACACGCGAACGCCACGACCCTGTCGTGCGTCCCGCCGTCCGCGATGCGTACGCCCGGCTCCTCGCGGAACGTCACGCCATCATCCGAGATCGCGCTGACAATACCGACGCCGCGCCGGCAGCAGTAGAGCCTGCACCGCCGATCGTCGAGAAACAGAATCCTCGCCGACATATGGTTCGTTCCGTCGCGTGCGAACCGTTCGCCCGGCTCGACGTTCCACGTCAGGCCGTCGTCGGAGACCGCGCTGCGGATCGAGTTCCGCACCGATTGGCTCCCCGGGCAGCACTCGTAATACATCCGCAGCCGCGCCGGGTTTTCCAAGGCCGGGACGACCTCGGACGAGGCGACGCGGAACTCCCCCGCGCCCCCCTGCACCGCCGAGAGGCGCACGCCCGGCTCGGGGGTCCACGCCAGACCGTCAGCCGAGACGGCGCTCAGGATGCGCGTGGTCGCGTTCTCGTAATCATTCGCCCCGGCGGGGAACCCCGGCCGCGGCATGATCTGCGTGTAATACAGCCGATACCCGCCGCTGCGTAACCTCACCACCCGCGGGCTGACCACGCCGTAAACCCCGGTTCGCTTCGCGTCGCTCGGCCACCGCGCCTCGGGCAGCGGCTCCGTCACCCCGTCCGGCACCGCATCGATCACCGCCCCCGCCTGTTTCACCCACCGCGCCCCGGGATCATGGGGCACCGTATGCAACAGAGGCGAGGCGGAGGGGGATTGTGTGAGATCGATCATTTTTCTACCCGACTGCTTCGGCCAATGCTCTCTTGCTTCACCAACGCGACATCATGTGGCGTGCAAACGACCACAGCCCCGAAAAACGATAGCCGGAATCGACATAATGCTCGATAACGTAAAACGCGAAGTAGTAAAACCGGCAGAAGCACCAGACCGTGATGGCCAGCAGCAAGACCGTCTTGAGGTCCGGGTGCTCCATCATCAGCAGCGCCGCTGAGAGCAATCCCGTGAATAGGAAAAGCACGCCCTTGAACTTGATCCAACGTGGGTCGGTGAGGTCTTTCATCAACATCGTGGGCTCCGTATTGCGCGTGTCAACGGTGATCGCTACTGCACCAGCCCCTTGGGCAGTGAGGTAGGGTGCGCGGAGCGGAGCGCACCATTCCCGCTACCAGCATGACAATGCCATCCGCGCCAACCATTCGCAAATCCCGACGACTCCCGTGAGCATGGGCGCGTCAGTGGTGCGTTGCGCTCCGCTCCACACACCCTACTTGTTGCGGTTGGTCAGGCCGCCATCAATTTTAGTAAGCCGCTTCTTCCAATCGCAGTATTGATTCAAGTCGGCGGCCTGCTGGATCACCCCGCTCACAAATGCGATCGCTGAAATTGTCCACAGCCACCATGCGGCGTTGAAGACGTAGCAGGTGAGGAGTCCCAGCAGAGGCAGGAACCAAAACATCGCGATCCACCCAAACGTCCGGCGCCGCTCCCGGATCATGCGACGGAGTTGCGCTGCAACGTGGTGTGGATTTTTGCCTTCGGTCATGCATCGCAATCTTACTGCACCAACCCCTTGGTTAGCCGCATAAACGCCGTCTCAAGATTAACCCGTTCCTCATCCAGCCGCGTGAGCTTGTAGCCCTGGGTGACGAGCTTGTGGGCGATGAGGGAGGGGTCGCCGAGCTTGGGGTCGAGGGAGACGCGGACCTCGCCGTCGAAGGTTTCGACGCCGATGACGCCGGGGAGGAGCTTGATGACCTCGGCGGCGGAGGCGGCGTTGGCGGCGACGCCGACGTTGACAACCAGGCCGACCTTCGCACGTTCGAGGATCTCGCGGACGGTGCCGGTGAAGACCATCTTGCCGCGTTCGATGATGCCGATGGTGGTACAGAAATCCGCCAGCTCCAGGAGGATGTGGGAGCTGATGAGGATGGTCTTGCCCATGCGGTGGAGCTCTTTGAGCAGCTCGCGGATCTCGATGCGGGCGCGGGGGTCGAGGCCGGAGGCGGGCTCGTCGAGGAGGAGCACTTTGGGGTCGTGGAGCAGCACGCGCGCCAGCGAGAGACGCTGCTGCATGCCGCGCGAGAGCGAGTTGACCTCGGCGTCCGCCTTGTAGGAGAGGTCGGTCAGGGAGAGGACGTCGTCGATGACCTGTTTGCGTTTCTTGCCGTGGATGTCGTAGGTGGCGGCGAAGAACTCGAGGTATTCCAGGACGACCATGTCCTCGTAGGAGCCGAAGTAGTCGGGGACGTAGCCGATGACGGAGCGGACCTGCCGCGCGTTGACCGGGCCGACGGAGAGGCCGTCGATGCGGGCCTCGCCGTAAGAAGGCTTGAGGAGCGTGGCGAGAATCTTAATGGTGGTGGTCTTGCCCGCACCGTTGGGGCCCAGGAGCGCCACGATCTCGCCGCGGTGGACGTCCAGGTCGATCCCCTGGACCGCCTCACGTGCGCCGTACGCCTTGCGCAGGCCGCGGACCCGGACGACGGGCTCCTCATGCATCACCGCCCGAGACTAGCGCAGGTGGCGTCTGCTAGCGTTCGGCGCGTTGCAGAGCGAAGCGGACCCCAGCCGCCTCGCCGTCGATGGAGCAACCGATGGAGAAGGTCTCGATCACCAAGGCCTCGCCGGTGCTGGTCAAGCGCGACACGTTCGGGAACCCTGCCGCCCACGTCGGCGGCACCATGGCCTGCGGGCTGTTCGGGGAGGGTCGGTTCCTGCGGCTGCCGCCCGCGGACCGGTGAGCGGCGGCGACCGGGAGCGC
>JAIOPN010000056.1 GCA_021413865.1 Planctomycetota bacterium
AATGCGAGCGCGTCGCGCGAGGGGGACGGCTCTGTCGGCTGTTCGGGCGTTGGGACACGCTGCCGACGGGGACCCTGCTACGGATCGGTCGTGGGGACCCGGGTGCGTCCGGTCGCCCGTCGGCGGTCGTGCCCGCGTGACTCCTCGCTGCGCTCGTCGCCACGCGGGCACGACAAGCAACAGTAGAACCGGATAAATCCAACATACAAGGGTGCGTGGAGCGGAGCGCAACGCACCATTGGCGCACCCGCTCACGCACGACGCCCACGGATACGGGGTATCACCCACGATTGGCGTCGATGATTTGTATGTCGGCGGTGGGAACGGTGCGTTACGCTACGCTCCACGCACCCTACGCTGCAAATCCCCACGCATGCCCGACCCACGCAACAAAACGGCCATCCTCATCGTCAAATACCTCATCGGTCTGGCGCTCGTCCTCGCCGCGGCCTACATGGCCCTGCGCTCCATCGACCTTAGCCAAATCCCGGCCGTTCAGCCCCGCATGCTCCTCTTCATGGGCATGGCCGTCACAGCCAGCATCCTCCTTACCACCGCTCTGTTCTGGTGCATCACCCTCTCCTTCGACGCCGACCCGCCCGTTTCGTTCCCGCGCATGCTCACGCTCATCGCCGCCAGTGGGCTGCTCAACTACCTCCCCATGCGCCCCGGCATGGTGGGGCGCGGGGCCTACCTCAAAGCCCGGCACGGCCTGCCGCTCGCGCAATACCTCCTCACCCTCATCATCGTCCTGGTCGTCACGCTTGTTGTCGTGCTCATCACGACCGTCTCGCTCGCGTGCTCGCCGGCGTGGGGCTGGGCCGGCGCCGCATCCGGCCTCGTCATCGCCGCCGCGCTCACGATCCTGCGTCGAAGCACGCGTGCCAGTTGGGCGTGGGTCCCTCTTAAAGCGATGGACCTGATGGCGACGGCGACACGCCTCTGGCTCGCCTTCGCCGTCATCGGCAAACCCATCGACTGGCGCGACGCGCTGCTCGTGGCGTCGGCGTCGATGCTCGCGGGCCTGGCGGCTTTCACCCCCAACGCCCTGGGGCTCCGCGAGTGGGCCGTTGCCGCGATGACCGCCGGCATGCTCCACGCCCCCGGCGCCGAGGGTGCGCTCGCGACGCTCGTCGATCGCGCCGCCGAGGCCGTCATCTTCACCCTCATCGGCGCGCCGGCCATTTACGCGCTCTCCCGCCCCCGCCAAACCACGGGCTAACAGCCCACGGCTTTACTTCCGATCCAGCAACCGATACCCCACCGCCTCCGCGACGTGACTCATCTCGATCGCCGGCTTGCCCTCCAGGTCGGCGATCGTGCGCGAGACGCGCCTGATCTTGTCGTACGCCCGGGCGGACAACCCAAGTTCGTTCATCGCCTGCTTGACCAGTTCACGCGACGGCCCGTCCAACGCGGCGTGCTTATCGAGCTCGCGTCCCGAGAGCGAACTGTTCGGCCGGTGCGGGCCGCCGTTGCGCGTCGCCTGCGAGGCGCGGGCGCCCGTGACCATCCGCCGCATCGTGTTCGAGTCCGTCCCGCGCGGGCCGGACATGAGCTGGTTGTGCGGCACGGCCGGCACCTCGATATGGATATCAATGCGATCCACCAGCGGCCCGCTGATGCGCGAGAGGTAGCGGTCCATCGTCTTCTGCGCGAAGGCGTCGGTCGGCTTGTCCCCCTTTGGTGTTGGATTCATGGCGGCGACGAGCATGAACCGCGCGGGAAACTTCAGCGAGCTGTGAGCGCGGGCGATGGTCACACAACCGTCTTCGAGCGGTTGGCGGAGGGTTTCGAGGACGGTGCGGGGGAACTCGGGCATCTCGTCGAGGAAGAGGACGCCGTGGTGCGCGAGGCTGACCTCGCCGGGTCGCGGGACGGAGCCGCCGCCGATCATGGCGGGCGGGCTGGCGGTGTGGTGCGGCGAGCGGACGGGCCGCTTGGTGAGCATCGCCTGCCCGCGCGGCACGAGGCCGACGCTGGAGAAGATGCGCGTCACCTCGAGCGACTCCTCGCGTGAGAGCGGCGGGAGGATGCCGGGCAGCGCCTTGGCCATCATCGTCTTGCCGGTGCCCGCCGGGCCGATCATCAGGATGTTGTGCGACCCCGCCGCCGCGATCGTCACGGCGCGCTTGGCGGACTCCTGCCCGCGGATGTCGGCGAAGTCGATATCAAACGGGCTCGACGCCAGCGCCGCCTGGTAATCAATCGGCGGGTGCGGCTCGATCTCGTGCTGATCATTCAGAAAACCGACCACGGAGGAGAGCGAGTCGGCGGGGTACACATGAATCCCGTCCACGGCCGCGGCCTCGGCGGCGTTCTCCACCGGCACGACCACGCCCTCGACACCGAGCTTCTTCGCCAGCAGCGCGAGGTTGATAATCCCGTTGACCGGCCGCAGCCGGCCGTCCAGCGCCAGCTCGCCGGCGAAGAGCAGCCGCTTGTGACGGGCGGTGAGCACCGCCTTCTCGGCGATCAGCAGTCCCACCGCGATGGGCAGGTCGAAGATCGGCCCCTCCTTGCGGATGTCCGCCGGCGCCAGGTTCACCAGCAGGCGGGACATGGGGAACGTGTAGCCGCTGTTGATGATGGCGGAGCGGACGCGCTCGATGGACTCACGCACGGCCGTGTCGGGCAGGCCGACGATGGTCGTCTTCGCGAGCCCCCGGTCGGCGACATCGACCTCGACTTCACAAGCCATCGGGTCGATGCCCTGGAGCACGAAACTGTGCACCTGCGCGAGCATGGGTAAGAGTGTAACGGGGGAGTGGAAGGAGGGGGAAATGGACGGCTAGCTTTTGCTACGAGTCTACGTCTTGACGCAGCCCCAGCATATCCGCATGCTACTTGAGGTCGATCACGTCTTGTCCGGAATCCGATTGTTGTTTGCTGCTTTGACGCGCCGCTGTTGCAAAAGGACCCCTCCTATGCCGTCGCCTTTGCCCTCCGGACCAATAGCCGTCATAGATGTTGAAACGACAGGGCTATTCCCATTTCGGCATGATCGCGTGGTCGAACTCGCCGTGGTTGTGGTTCGAACTGACGGGCAAGTTGAGCGTGAGTTTGTTTCGTTGCTTAATCCGACACGGGATATTGGTCCTAGGCTCTGTCTGAAAACTCTGTGAATCGCCGATGTTGAGCAGGCCGGCAAGGAGGCCGGCCCTCATGCGACGACACGAACTGACAGATCAGGAATGGGAACTGGTTCATCCGCTCCTTCCTCCACGCACCGCCAG
>JAIOPN010000057.1 GCA_021413865.1 Planctomycetota bacterium
GGTGGGGAGTTGCGCCAGTAGGCTGGTGAGGTAGTGCTGGGGATCGACGCTGTGCCGCTCGGCGCTGGCGATGAAGGAGTACCACAGCGCGGCGGTTCTGCCTGCCTCATCGTGTCCGGCGAAGAGCCAGTTCTTGCGACCGATCGCCACGCGTTTCAGCGCGCGCTCCGCGGCGTTGTTGTCGATGTTGAGGAAGCCTTGCGTGGTGTAGCGGCACAGTGCCTGCCACTGGTTTCGCGCATACGTGATCGCCTGGCCGAGCGGACCGCGCGGCAAGACCTCGGCGCACGCGCTCTGCTCGGTCAGCCAAGCCTCGATCTTGTTGAGCACTGGCACGCTGTGCGTTTGCCGCAGCGCGAGGCGTTGCGCTTCCGCCAAGTCCTTCGCGCGCTCCTCCACCCCATACAACTCGCGAACGAGCAGCAGCATCTGCCCCGCGCGATGGCGATCGGTCTCTAGGGCCTCGAAGAACTTGCGCCGCGCATGCGCCCAGCAGGCCACCTCCTGCACATGGCCGGGGGCATAAATCCCGTCGTAAGCGCCGTACGCATCCGCCTGCAGGTAACCGCGATAGTCGCCAAGCCAGGTCTGTGGTCCGGCCCGCGAGCGATCGGGCGTGTAGTCGAACACGAGATAGGGATGCTCGGCATCGCCGATGTATGTCCACAACCGGCCGCTCCGGCACTTCTTCTCGCCAGGCGATTGAATCGGCACCCGTGTGTCGTCGGTGTGGATCACGCGCGACTGCTTGACGCGTGTGATCATGAGTTTTAGGAGCGGCTGCAGCAGTTTTGCACCGGCGGCCAGCCAGGCGCACATCGTGCTCCGCGCCACCTGCACCTGCTGCCGTGCGAAAATATGTTCCAGGCGATAGAGCGGCAGGTGATCGCCAAACTTGCTGACCGCGACGTAAGCCAAAAGCCCTGGCCCGGCGAGCCCCTTGTCGAGCGGCTGCGGCGGCTTGGCAGCGGCAACGACCTGCGCCGACTCTCCCGCAGTGTCACACTGCCGGCAGGCATATTTGTGGCGGATGTGCCGCAGCACCTTGAAGCTCGCCGGCAGGTATTCCAGTTGCTCGCTGATCTCCTGGCCGATGCGGCAACGCACTTGTCCGCAGCCCGGGCATGGCTTCTCCTGTTCCGCGAGGTCGTGTTCGATCTCGATCCGCGGCAGATGCTCCGGCAACGGGTTTCGGCCATGCGGGTGACGCTTGCGCGGGCGACGCGTGGTCAAGGACTCACCAGCTTCCGCTTCGATGCCGGATTCCGGGAGCGGTAGTTGATCGATCCGCTCCCCGAAGAGCAGCAGTTGCCGCGGATCGAACGTTTCGTTCTTGGGGCCGTAGAAGCGGCGGAGCAGCGCCACCGTGGTCGCTTCGACCGCTTCTTTCACCGCTTGCTTCACGGCGCTGTCGACGGCTTGCTGCAGCTCGGCGCGATGTGCTTGTTCGCGCTCGGCGATGATCCGCTTCAAGAGCGCAGGGTCATCGGGGAGCGCTGCCAGATCGAGCGAAGTAAGAGAAGGAACGTCCGTGCTCATACACTGTATATATGAGCGAAACACGTCCCAGGTTTCACTGGCCGGCAAAGTTTTTTGGAAATTCTTCAGCTCGCGCGGCGGGCGACGACTTCACTGCCGGAAAGCAGTTGCAGGAGTTGCGTGCTGTCGATGGTCATCGCCGCTTCGCTCGTGCTGGGAAAGCGAAACGTGCCACGCTCCAGGCGTTTGTAATAGAGCACCAGCCCCGAGCCGTCCCACCAGAGTATCTTCACGCGCTCGGCGTTGCGGCTGCGAAACACGAACAAGTGGCCTCCCAAGGGATTGTGGCCCAAATGTTCGCGGACCCGCGCCGACAGGCGATCGAAACCTTGCCGCATATCAACCGGTGTCGTCGCCACCCAAATCTGCACGCCCACAGTGCTGCCGATCATGGCGTCACCCCGCTGGCTTCCAATCCCCGCAAGAGCGCAACCACGCGCTCCGTCGCCATCGTCTCTGGCAAATGCACGACGCGTCCGCCACGCAACTCGATAGTAATGCGGGAACTGCTGCTCACGGCGTGCGGCGCGAGCATCACCGGCACAAACTCCGGCAACTGGATGGCCTGATCTCGCTGCGCCAGCGTCCGTCGCCAGGCATAGAACGACGGCTCACTCAGCCCTCTCTCCTCGCAAAACCGCCGCACGCTCAGCCGGCTCGCCGCCTGCCTCCGCACCTGCTCCCGCCAAAACGCTTCCCGCTCCCCATTCCGCTGCTTCGCCATCGCCTTGTACCTCCCTATGAGAAGGCTGCAGCTTGACCGCTAGCAGGAAAAGATCAAAGACGCAGTTCGCGGAACGGACAC
>JAIOPN010000047.1 GCA_021413865.1 Planctomycetota bacterium
GGGGGGCGTCACCGTGCCCGCCCCGTCGTTCCAGAACCTGGCGATCTGGGTCTGGTCGGAGGTGCGTGTCGAGCCGGTGGCGGGGCCCAGGAGCTTGATCTCGTTGAGCGAATCGGTGTAGGCCTGGCTGGTGAGCGTCGGCGGAGCGGGGGGGCGGAACTCATCGGGGCTGGTCAGCGCGAAGGGGGTGACGTAGGCCCACTGTGGGTCGAGCGCGACGTCGAAGGCGGGCCCGGTCTGCTGCCACTGCCCGGCGGCGGTGCCGGGGCTGTAGTTCACGTAATCCCCCGAGCCATCGTTGGCGCGGAGGAGGAGGATGTCGTCGGCGATGGCTTCGCCCAGGGTGACGCCGTCGGTCTCGGATTGGCCGTCGGTGATGGCGGCCAGGTCGTTGACGAGCTGGGCGTCGAAGATCGCCTTGCGCGCCGGGAACAATGCGACGAGCACACGGTGCGCGGCGGCGGCGGCGGCGGCGGTGGGGTTCGCGCCGGCCGGCGCGGTGGTGGTCACCATGTAACCCGGCAGGCCTTCGATGGCCTGCACGGTGTCGTAAACGGCGATGCTCTCGATCGCCATGGCGCGCGAGGCGTAGGTGGGGTACGACGCCGTCTGCGCGATGGCGTTGAGGAGCTGGGTGTCCCAGGTGATCACCACGTCGGTCGCGCCCGAGCCCACCGTGCGCGTGAGTGTGCGGTCGAAGGTGGTGGAGTTGTCCGCAAGGTCTGAGGTCTTGATCGTGAAGGCGTTCGCGCCGAGTGTGAGGCTGACCCCGGGAATCTGGAACGCGCCGGAGCCCGAGGCGGTGACGGAGGTGATCACGGTCGCGCCCGAGAGCAGTTGCACCTTCGCCCCCGGCTCGGTCGTGCCCGCGAGCGTGACCTTTCCCGCGGAGGTCTGCTGGTCGCCGATCGTGTCGCTGTCGGAGGTCAGGGAAAGATCGAGCGTCGGCGTCGAGGGCGCGGTCGTGTCCAGCGTGAAGGCGAGGCTCAGCACATCCGAGAAACTCCCGCCGCCGTCCTGGGCGCGGAGCTTGAGCGTGTGGATGCCGTCGGTGATCGTCGAGCCGGCGATCTCGTCGAGGCGTGCCTTGTTCAGCGCGAAGGTGCCATCGGATTGCAGGTCGGCGGTGATGTCGAACGCCGGGTTGCCGCCGTCGATGCCCGCCAGCAGCGTCGTGATGCCGCTGATGTCCGAGGTGGTGCCGGCGACGGCAGGGTCGGCGGTGATCTTGTCGCTGTTGGTCCCGCCGTTGGGGGCGGTGTCGTTGGTAAGTGCGACGGTGAGCACGGGGCCGGACAGGTCACGCGGAGATGAGGCCTTGAAGAACCGCGCATCACTCGCGGGGACGATCTTGACGCCGCCGATCGTCGGGGCGGCGGGGTAGAGCACCGCGGCGAAGGTGGTGGTGGCGTCGGCCGTTCCGCCGACCTTGAGGGCCTTAATAAAGCTTGTAGCGGCGTTGCCCACGAGTTCATCGTTGCCGTCCATCAGCACGCCGTTGATCGGATCGAGCCCCGCGCCGATCGTCGAGTTGGTCACGGTCCCGCCGACGGCGAAGGCGCCGATCGAGCCGGCGCCGAAGCCGTCGTTGCCGCCGCCGATCGCCGCGTCCGCGCCAAGGTTGGCGCCCGCGAGGATCAGGGCATTGGTGAGATTGCCCTTGACGGTGAATGAGGTGATCGACGCCGCCGCTAGCGTGCCCGTGGCGTCGCCGTTGGCGGTGAACTTGGCGATCGTGCCCGAGACATTGGCGGCGAAACCGGCGCCGAACGAGGCCGCCGTGACCGCCCCGACGCTGCCGGTGATGTTCCATAGACCCGTCGCCGAGCCGGCGATCGTTGTCGGGCCAAGCGTGAGCGCGGGTGCCGTTGCGCCGCTGAGCGCCAGGTCCGCCTCGAAGTCGCCGACGGTCGCCGTCTTTTTGTCCCCCTTGATGGCCAGTCCAGTGATCGACGGTGCCGTAATGCCGTCCGCGTCGCCGCCGGCGTCGAGCCAGCGCGCGGCGGTGATTTTGAGCGCGGTGCCCGAATCCACGACCGTGTCGTTCACCTGGCCCAGCGTCAGCGTGGTCAGCGGCTTGGGCGCGACGAGCGTGCCGAAGGTCAGCGCATGTTGTGCGTCGCCGGCGGGGAGGTTGTGCAGCGTCGCGGCAACGAGGCCGCCCGAGGCGGTGAGGTTGCCGTAGAGGTCGGAGGTCGCCGCGGCGATCGTTCCCATCACCGAGCCGTCGGTGGTGATGTTGATGATCTTGGCGATCCCGTCGTCGCCGTCGATCTTGCTCTTCTTGGCGGTGATGGAGAGCTTGCTCTTGGCGTCGGTGCCGCTCAGCGCGATGTCGAACCCGCCGCTGACGTAGTCGATCACCGCCGAGCCCACGCCCGAGAGCGAGAGCGTTACGATCGTCGCGTTGGAATCAAAGAGCGTGATCTTGCCGATCTTGCGGCCGTTGACCACACCCAGCGCATAGCTCACCGGCACGGGCGTCGTGGTCCCGATGAAGTCGTTGGCGGCGTTGGTGTCGGTGATCGTCGAGCCCGGCTCGACCTTGACGAAGAGCTGGTAGTCCCCCGTCGGCAGCAGCGTTGGGTCGCTGGGCAGCGTCGCCTTGAAGCTGAACTTGGCCATCGAGGCCCCGTTGGCCTTGAGGTTGATCTTCTTGTCCGCCAGCGTCGCCAGCAGCAGGTCGGTGCCCGTGTCGAGCGTGCCATCCCGCGAGGCGTAGAGCTTCATCGTCACCGTGCCCACCGCCGCCGTGTCGCCGTCGTTGATCAGAGTCGCCGGCACCGTGATCTTGTCGCCCGGCACCAGCACCGTCGGGAGGTTGAGCGTGCCAAGCCCCGCGTGCAGGTCGTTCGTCAGCAGCACGCGCGGCTCGAGGGATTGAAGATCGAGCGAAGCCCCGCTCAGCACCCGCCCGTGCCACCGCTTGAGCCGCAGCCACATCGCCCGGTCCACCCGCCGGCTCAGCCACACCCGCCCGGCCACCGCGCGCATCCGCCGCGCCGCGCCCGCATCCACGCCGCGCCGCCGCGGCCCCATGCGCGACTGACGCCGCCAGTGAAGCACAGAGCGCACCCGTTCCCAAGCCTTGGAGCTATACGACATCGGATTTTCTCCGCGGCCGCCCGGCATTCCCGGCCGTGCGAACCGACGATCTAATGGACCCCTGCCTTCACGGCATTGATGTGACCTAATCCCATCCCTGATCGAAGCCTACCGCCTCCGTGCAACCGCCGACGCAAACGATGAAATGCCATCTCCCATCCACACCCCCAGAGTGACCAAGCTACCCCGGCGCGGTTGGCCAGTCAACGATTTCATGAGCCCCGTGTGAACCCAAAATCCGCGTGATGAGACTGCAAAACCGTCGGCGTTGCTTCAATGGCTTTACTCGTGCTGCATCCGCCGCACACAAATCCTCCCGGTCCGGTGTACATTGTCACCCGCGGCGGCGAGGGGCATATCCGTAGTTGTGGAGCGTCACGCCATGGATGATGCGGCGAAGCAGAAGGCCGAGCGGAACATGTTCCGCGGCGCGGCGTGGTGCCTCGGCGGCATCCTGGTGACGGCGGTCACCTACCTGCTCGCGCGGGCCAGCCGCGGCGGCGGCGTGTATGTCATCGCCTGGGGCGCGATTCTGTTTGGCGGCATCCGCTTCGCCATCGGCATGGTCCAGATGTCACGGCTCCGCGCCGCCGAGCCGCGGACAGCCCACGGTCGTTCATCGCAGCGCTATTTCGGCGGGATGGTGTTCACCCCGCCCCCGGGTTGGAGCGTCGAGGATGCGCAGGGCGGGCTCTTGATCCTGGCGCGACAGCCCGAGGCCGGGTGGCAGGCCAACCTGTTCCTCGAGGCCGGCGCGGAGACCGCGTTGCGTTCCCTCGAACAATCACTGGACGATTACGTCGCCAATCTCGCCGCGCGGCGGCGGCAGTTCCGCGAGGTCGGCCGCATGATCGTGAACCACCCCTATGGCTTCCGCTTCGCGCGCGTCGAGTACACCTGTGTGGACGACGCCGTCGCCCTGACGCAGTGGGAACTCATCATCGAACTGGACGGCGACCAGCGGCTCTTTGTGCTCGCCTCCTCGGCGTCCGCCTTGTGGGACAAGTACCGCCCCGCGTTCCAGGGCGTCGTGGATAGCCTGCGGAGAGACCAGGCCGCCGCACTCCCCGCGCCGCGGGGGGAGGCGGTTTCGGTGTTGCAGCGGTGAGCCGCGCCAAGGCTTATGCTCCGTGAGTATGCGAGTGATGATGGTGTCCGAAAAATCTCTGCTATCGCTCGCGGCAACCTCACAGCGCAGTGCGAAGTATTTTAGGATTCACGTATGCAAACAGAAATTGCTACCGCACTCATAGCAGCTTCCGGTGCCATCGTTTTGGCTGGGGCAAGCTATTGGTTCACAAAAAAGCAAGAACGTGACGCCGAGTTGAGCAGAGAGAAACTTGAACACTACAAGGATTTTGTCGCCAGCCTTAGTGGAATCATCACAGGTGAGAGCAACGCAGATGGCCAGCGTGCTTTTTCTCGCGCATGTAACAAACTGAATCTCATTGCACCACAGGCGGTGCTTCACGCACTGCAAGAGTTTCAGCAGGAGATCAAGGCAAGTAATACCCAACGAGATACGGATCGACATGACAAATTAATGTCTCGTCTCTTCTATGAAATTCGAAAAGACCTTGGGGTTGTTCCGAAGGATTCAGAGATGAGCTTTAAGGTTGGCTTGTGGGCTGCAGGCGTGCCGTCCAAGAAGCACTCAAGTATTGAGTGATTGCATTACGCTTACGGGGCGAGAGGGGGGCATGTCCGTCCCCGTTCGCCTTCCCCCTCATTTTCCGCTATAATCCCTCTTCCGATGGTCGTAACCCATCGATGATCGTTCAGTGACCCACGGCTCGGAGGGGTGCATCTGACCCCGCACGTCCGAGCCGCTACGAATCGAGACAAACCGTGACCTTCCAAGAACTCGGGCTCGCCGAGCCCATCCTCCGTGCCCTCACCGCCGAGGGGTACACCACCCCGACCCCCATCCAGGCCCGCGCCATCCCGCACGTCCTCCTGGGTAAGGACCTCCTGGGCTGCGCCCAGACCGGCACCGGTAAAACCGCCGCCTTCGCGCTCCCCATCATCCAGCGGCTCATGGCCGGCCGCCCCGCGCCCGCGGCCGCGCAACACGCAGCGCCCGCGCCATCCCACGCCGCGCCCGCGCAGCCCCAGCACCGCCCCGGCCAATATCGCTCCGCCTCACAACCCGCTCCCGCACAGCCCGCGTCGCGCTCCAACCACGTGACCCATGTCACCCACGCCCACGGCCACAACCACGGCCAGGACGTCCCCAACCGTCAGCCCGCACGGCGCACCCGCGCCCTCATCCTCGCGCCCACCCGCGAGCTCGCCGCCCAGATCGGCGACAGCTTCCGTGTCTATGGCCGGTTTGCCCACCTCCGCTACACCGTCATCTTCGGCGGCGTCGGGCAGAACCCGCAGGTCCGCGCCCTCCGCGAGGGCGTTGACATCGTCGTCGCTACGCCCGGCCGGCTCATGGACCTCATGGAGCAGGGCCACGTCGACCTCCGCCACATCGAGGTCTTCGTCCTCGACGAGGCCGACCGCATGCTCGACATGGGCTTCATCCACGACATCCGCCGCATCGCCGCCAAGCTCCCGCCGCTCACCGCGCGGCAGACTCTCCTTTTCTCCGCCACCATGCCCAACGACATCCGCGCCCTGGCGGCATCGCTCCTCAACAAGCCCGTCGGCGTCGAGGTCGCCCCCGTCTCCGCCACCGCCGACAAGATCGAGCAGGCGGTCTATTACGTGGACAAACGCAACAAGACCCTGCTCATGATCCACCTGCTGGAGAAGACCTCCTTCACTCGCACGCTGGTGTTCACCCGCACCAAGCACGGGGCAGACAAGCTCGCCAAGCAGCTCGACACCGTGGGCATCCGCGCCGAGGCGATCCACGGCAACAAGAGCCAGAACGCCCGCGAACGCGCCCTGAACAATTTCCGCTCCGGCAAGACCCCGATCCTCATCGCCAGCGACATCGCCTCGCGCGGCATCGACATCGACGAGATCTCCCACGTCATCAACTACGACCTGCCTAATGTCCCCGAGACGTATGTGCACCGCATCGGCCGCACCGCCCGCGCCGGCGCCTCGGGCATCGCCATCTCCTTCTGCGACCCCGAGGAGCGTTCCTACCTCCGCGACATCGAACGCCTCACCCGCATCCAGATACCCATCCGCGACGACCACCCGCCGTACCCCGCCCGCTCCGAGTTCTCCGGCGCCCCGCACAGTGGTGGACATGGCGGACGAGGCGGCCAGCAGCGCGGCGGGAGTGGGCATCGCAGCGGAGGTGGCGGTGGCCACAGCGGCGGCGGCCGCCCGCAATCCCGCAGCTCAGGCTCGGGCCAACGCCCGCCCAACCGCGGCGGGCATCATCGGTGAGCGATTTCCAGCCCCTCGAAAGCATGGCTGCCGCACACTTCACAATTTGACGGTGCCGCTGGTCTTGAGGCCTGAAAGGCCTGAACAAATCAGCCCAAGGCAGAGCGTCGCGGCGAAGCCGCAAAGCGCCGCCCTGGGCTGATTTGTGGCTGCCCCTGTCGGGGCGGCGGATAACTGTTTTTACTTACGATGAATCTTGGTAGCAGGGGTCGGGATATCCGAATCCGTAAAGCCACCTCCAAGAGCCAGTCAGGGCCCGTCGTATCCGCCTCACACAATCGTCAGCGTCGCCAGCTTCGCCAGCGAGTCGATCGCGTACGCGGACGACGTCTTGAGCGTCAGCTTCACCGTTTCGTTGGGGTCGTTCACGGCGTCGGTCAGCGGGGTGACGGTGATCGTCGCGGTGGTCTGGCCGGCGAGGATCGTGACGGTGCCGGTGAGCGTGACGTAGTCGGTGCCCTTCTTGGCCTTGCCGCTGACGGAGTACTTGACGATCAGGTCGGCGGTGGTGTTGCCGTTGCGGGTGACGGTGAAGGTGCCGTTGGTC
This sequence comes from Planctomycetota bacterium, assembly GCA_021413865.1. Classification (GTDB taxonomy): domain Bacteria; phylum Planctomycetota; class Phycisphaerae; order Phycisphaerales; family Phycisphaeraceae; genus JAIOPN01. The sequence continues at coordinate 7,007 of JAIOPN010000047.1, forward strand.
GGGCCGGCCTCGGCGGCGTCGGCGGTGCGGACGATGCCGACCTTGGGTTTATCGATCTTCACCTTGACCTGCACGGGCTTCTTGGAGAAGGTCGCGCCGTCGGTCACGCTGACCTTGAACGCGCCCAGGCCCGCGGAGGTCTTGCCCGCCGGCGGGGTCCAGACGAGCGACTCGCCCTCGGCCAGGGTGGTGGTGCCGGCGACGACGGGGCTTCCGTTCTTCGTCAACGTGCCGCTGGTGACGCTGTCGATGCGGAAGGTGAAGATCGTGCCGGCGTCCTTGTCCTTCTCGTTGGCGGCGGAGAGGAGGTCGGCGTAGGTGATGGTGAAGGGGACGTCCTTGATCGCGCTCTTGAGGGTCTTGACCGAGGTGAGCGTCGGGGTCTTGGAGTTGATGATCGTGGTGAAGGAGTCGGCGGCCGGGACGGTGGCGTCGTTGCCCGCGGCGTCGATCACGCCCGTGTCAACGGCCAGGAACGTGACGGTGTAGGCCCCGGGCGTGTTGGTGAGCGGGGCGAGGTTGCCCAGCGTCCAGGTGATGTTGTCGCTGGTGGTGAGCGTCTGGGAGCCGGTGAGCAGGTTGGCCCCGCTGTTGCGCGTGAGCGTGAGGTCCGCGAGGTCCAGGCCTGTGACCGCCTCGCTGAAGACGATGGTGATGGAGTTGACCGGCGAGCTGCGCGGGTCGGGGGTGACGGCGGTGATGGTGGCCGTGGGTCCGGTGGTGTCGATGGTGATGTCGAGAGGGGCGGAGGCGACGCCGGTGTTGCCGGCGGCGTCGGTGGCCTTGGCGGTGAGGGTGTGATCGCCTTCGCTCAGAGCGGACGACGTGATGCTCCACGCGCCGCTGCCATCCGCGGTCGCGGTGCCGACGGAGGTGACGTCGTCGAAGAGCTCGACGGTCGAGTCGGCCTCGGCGGTGCCGGTGACGGTGGGCGTGGTGTCAAAGGTGATGCCGTCGGAGCTTGACGGGCCGCTGTCGGTGAGGGTCGCCAGGTCGAGGGCGGCGGGGGCATCGGGCGCCGTGGTGTCGATAGTGACGACCAGCGAGGTAGAGGCGGAACTGGTGTTGCCGGCGGTGTCGGTTGCGGTGGCGGTCAGGTTGTGAACGCCGTCGCTCAGCGTGGTGGAGGTGATGGTCCAGTAGCCGAAGCTGTCGGCGGTGGCGGTGCCGACGGAGTTGACGCCGTCGAAGAGCTCGACAGTGGAGCCCACATCAGCCAGGCCTGTGATGGTGGGCGTGGCGTCGCTGGTGAGGTCGTCGGTGTTGGACGCGCCGCTGTCGCTGCCGGCCAGGAGGTCCAGGGCCGTCGGGACGGCCGGCGCGGTGACGTCCACGGTGACCACGAGCGGGGCCGAGGCGGCGCTCACGTTGCCCGCGCGATCGGTGGTGACCACGGTGAAGGTGTGGTCGCCCTCGGAGATCGTGCCGGGGTTGAAGGTCCACACACCGCCGCCGTCCACATTGAGCGAACCGAAGGAGGTGGAGCCCTCGAAGAGCTCGATGGAGGAGTTGGGCTCGGCGGTGCCGGTGAGGGTCGGGGCGGTGGAGTTGGTGATGTTGTCGGTGTCGGAAGAGCCGGTGTCGCTCCCGGGGGCGACGCCCGCGATGACCGGCGGGGCGACCGTCGTTTCGATGGTGATGTCGAGCGCGGCGGAGGCGGCGCTGGTGTTGCCCGCGGCGTCGGTTGCCTTGGCTGTGAGGGCGTGAGCGCCTTCGGACAGGGCAGACGACGTGATGCTCCAGTTCCCGCTGCCGTCGGCGGTCGCGGTGCCGACGGAGGTGTTGCCGTCGAAGAGCTCGACTGTGGAGTCGGCCTCGGCGGTGCCGGTGATGGTGGGCGTGGTGTCGCTGGTGATGTCGTCGGAGTTGGATGATCCGCTGTCGCTGCCGGTTGCCAGGTCGAGCGCGGCGGGGGCGTCGGGCGCGGTGGTGTCGATGGTGATGACCAGCGAGGCGGAGGCGGCGCTGGTGTTGCCCGCGGCGTCGGTGGCCTTGGCGGTGAGGGTGTGGGCGCCGTCGCCGAGGGAGGAGGTGATGCTCCAGTTTCCGCTGCCGTCGGCCGTGGCCGTGCCCAGTGAACTGCTGCCGTCAAAAAGTTCGACAAGCGAACCAGCCTCGGCGGTGCCGGTGATGGTCGGGGTGTTGTCGCTGGTGAGGTCGTCCGAGCCGAGTGATCCACTGTCGCTGGCATCCGCCAGGTCGAGCGCCAGGGGCGCGTCGGGGGCGGTAATGTCAACCTCGATCACCGAGGCGGCGGACGTCGCGCTCACGTTGCCGGCCACATCCGTCGCCACCGCGGTGAAGCTGTGTTCATCCTCGGTCAGCGTGCCGGTGTCGAAGGTCCACGCGCCGCTCCCATCGGCGGTCGCGGTGCCCAGCGAGGTGACGCCGTCGAAGATTTCGACGGAGGCGTTGGCCTCGGCGGTGCCGGCGAGCGTCGGCGTGGTGTCGCCGGTGATCCCGTCTGTGTTGGACGAGCCGGTGTCGGTCGCGGAGGTGAGGCCGGTGATCACCGGCGCGGCGACGGTGGTGTCGATCGTGATATCGAGCGATGCGGAGGCGACGCTGGTATTGCCCGCCTCGTCGGTGGCCTTGGCGGTCAGCGTGTGGACGCCGCTGCTCAGGGCCGACGTGGTGATGCTCCAGTCGCCGCTGAGGTCGGCGACCGCGGTGCCGACGGAGGTGTCGCCGTCGAAGAGCTCGACGGTGGAGAACGCCTCCGCGGTGCCGGTGATGGTCGGTGTGGTGTCGCTGGTGATGTCGTCGGAGTTTGATGACCCGCTATCGCTGCCGGTCGCCAGGTCGAGCGCGGCGGGGGCGTCGGGCGCGGTGGCGTCGGTCGTGACGACCAGCGAAGACGAGGCGACGCCGGTGTTGCCCGCGGCGTCGGTCGCTTTGGCGGTGAGCGGGTGTTCGCCGTCGCTCAGGGCCGAGGAGGTGATGCTCCAGTTGCCGCTGCCGTCGGCGACCGCAGTGCCCACGGAGGTCAGGTCATCGAACAGCTCGACGGTCGCACCGGCCTCGGCGGTGCCGGTGATGGTCGGCGTTGCATCGTTGGTCAGGTCGTCGGTGTTCGACGTGCCGCTGTCGCTGGCATCCACAAGATTGAGGGCGGCGGGGGCGCTGGGCGCGGTGGTGTCGATGGTCACGACCAGCGCTGCCGAAGCGACGCCGGTGTTGCCGGCCGTGTCGGTGGCCTTGGCGGTGAGGGTGTGAGGCCCGGTGCCCAGGACCGAGGTGGTGATGCTCCACGCGCCGCTGCCGTTGGCCGTCGCGGTGCCGACGGAGGTGACGCCGTCGAAAAGCGCGACCGCCGAGTCGGCCTCGGCGGTCCCCGTAATCGTCGGGGTCGTGTCGCTGGTGAGGCTGTCCAGGAGCGTGCCGCTGTCGCTCGCGGGGTCGAGCGTCAGCGCCGCGGGTGCGGCGGGTGCGCCGGTGTCAACCGTGACCAGTGAGGCGGATGAGGCCGTGCTCACGTTGCCGGCAACGTCGGTCGCCACGGCGGTGAAGCTGTGATCGCCCACGGTGAGCGTGCCGGTGTCAAACGTCCAATCGCCGCTGCCGTCGGTGGTCGCGGTGCCCAGCGAGGTGTCGCCGTCGAAGATCTCGACGGTCGCGTCCGGCTCCGCGGTGCCGGCGAGGGTCGGGGCGGTGTTGCTGGTGATCCCGTCCGTGTCGGACGCGCCGGTGTCCGTCGCGGAGGTCAGCCCCGTAATGATCGGGGTGGCAACCGCGGTGTCGATCGTTACGACCAGCGTGGCGGAGGCGACGCTGGTGTTGCCCGCGGCGTCGGTGGCCTTGGCGGTGAGGCTGCGATCGCCGCTGGTCAGCGCCGAGGAGGTGATGCTCCACGCACCGGTGTTGTCCGCCGTCGTGGTGCCCACGGAGGTCACACCGTCGAAGAGTTCCACGTCAGAGTCCGCCTCGGCGGTGCCCGTGATGGTCGGCGTGGCGTCGCTGGTCAGGTCGTCCGTGTTCGATGAGCCGCTGTCGCTGGCGGTCGCCAGGTCGAGCCCGGTGGGGGCGGCGGGGGCGGCCGTGTCGAGCACGAAGGTGGTGGAGGCGTTGGAGGTCAGGCCGTCGGTGCCGTCGGAGTCGTCGATGTCGATGATGCCGTCGCGGAGAACGGTGATCTTGTAGGTGCCATCGGTGGAGAAGGCGGCGGAGATACCGGTGAGGTTCCAGGTGATGCCGTCGCCCGAGTCGGTGATCGCCGCGCCGCCGGGCGTGGTGATGAGGATGCCGCTCTTGCGGAGCGTGATGTTGCTCAAGTCAACGTTGGTGACCGCTTCGGAGAAGACGATCGTGGCGGAGTCTGGCGCGGCGTTCACCGGGTTGTCGATGCCCGTGACGATGGCTGTTGAGAGCAGGGCCCTGGACTCGAGCGCCTCGATGGGGGACCACCTCGGCGTGGCGCGTGCCTTCGCGGCGCGGAGGCGGTCACGCTTCCTGGCGGCGAGTGCGCGGCGGCCACGACGGAGGAACAAGCCGAAGTCTTTCAGCCACTGGGAGGAAAAGTCCATGGAAGGGCCCCTTGTGTTGTGTGCCCGCAGATATCTGAACAGACCCCTCACCCCTCGGGCCGTAGCGGACATGGTAGCGGATGCGCGCGACGTTCAAAAGCAGAAAAACGCCATTACGCCTTCGCCGTCTCCGGGAAGAGCGAGGCGATCGCCTCGACGGTGTGCTCGACGAGTTCCTGTCCGCCCTCGGGGCCGACGATCGAGACCACGGGAATGGAGCCGTAGCCGCCGCCTTGCACGCCGCGCGCGGTGGGGAGGTACCAGCCGATGCCGGCGGTGATCTGGGCGATGAAGGTCTGCGCCGCCCTGCTGCGTGCCTTGATCTGGAAGCCGTAGTCGGTGTAAAGCTCGAAGGGGTTTGTCGCGATCACGGCGTCACCGATGCGGAGGAAGTGCAGCTCCGCAGCCACCGGCGCGGAAGTCTTTTTGCCGTCGAAAATGTCCACGACTTCCTGTAGCCGCGTCGGCCACCAGAGGCGCGGGTCCATCCGGCCGACGGTCTTTGCGTGCTCCGCCTCGTGCCAGTCGCGCTCCTGTTTCGTGATCCGGCGGGGCGAGAGCTTCACGCGCCGCACCTCGTGGGCCAGCGGAGTTTCTTCTTTGATCGGTTTGGTGCAGGCGAGGGCACGTTCGACGGCGTCGGCAACGCGCTGGGCGATCTCCTGCCGCTCCGTCACGCCGCGCCGTTTGCGCATCTCCGCTTCCTGCTTGCTGTCAAAGATGAAGTGCGGCGACTGGTCGCCCGCCGCGCCGCAGAGGGGCATCACGGCGAGTTTTTCGCCCAGCCGTTTTCGCAATTCGACGCGGATCTCGTGCCAGAAGTCGGCGGACCACTGGGAGATGCCCTCGTCCACCTGGGACGGGCAGGGGACATCGACGAGCACGCCGACGAGCTTGTCCGCCGCGTCCCAGACGAAGAGCATGTCGAGGCTGTGGTCCTCGGGGCCCTCGATGTGGCGGAAGTCTTTGCGTGCCGCCTGGCCGTACATCAGGGCGGCGCCGTCGGCATAAACAGGTCGGCGATTGTGCGCGACGACGGCGTGGCCGTAGGCGTGATTGACGCGCGCCGGGGCGCGGGATTGCCATGCGTCGATGACCGCCTCAGCGGTGCGCTCGATCACGAAGCCCATGCACTCATCGGCGGTCATCACGTCGCCGCCCGGGTGCGGGTAGAAACCGTCCATCACGACCATCGAGTCGTGCGTATGGGTCGAGGAGAGAAAAATCTTCTCGCGGGGGATGGCGGGGAACTTTGCGGTGACCCGGTCGCGTACCCCCTCGTGCATCGCGTCGGTGGTGAACGGCGCGTCGAGCGTGGCGATGAGGGCGTAGTCCTTCGTGCCGTCCGGGCGCGCGCCCTCGATCGCCATGGCGGTCACGACGATCGGGTCCATCGCGTCTTTGGCGATGCGGACGTGCATCTGGCCCTGGATCATCGCGGGCCGGTCCGGGACGATACTTCGCGAACCCCATCCGATGTTGAGCATGTGACGATCTCCGTTCTATATCTGATTCAAGATCAGGCGGTCTCTTCCGTGCCGGGGATGTCGCCAAGGTCGCTCTTGGAATGGCTCGACGCCTCGCGGGCGCAGAGCAGATCGACCGGTTCGCCGGGCCGCAGGATCGGCATGCCCCGCGGCGGCGTGTAAGCGAAAGTCTCGTCATCGCTGGCGTAGGGGTGTTGCCGCCGCGTGAGCAGGGCGTGCTGGTAGAGCATGCAACGCTTCGCCATGATGTCGGCGGGGAACCAGTTGTAACGCTCGTTCCAACCCAGTGCGCGGTTGTCGAAATAGACCACGCGGCGGAGCGTGCCGCTCTTGTTGACCGTGCTGCCGTGCAGGACTTTGACGTGGTGCAGCAGCACGTCACCGGGCCCGGTCTCCGCGGCGACGGCCCCGGGCAACTCGAACTTCTCGCGTCCGCGCCGGATCATCTCCTGGGCGCGGGCCTTGTCCCACTTGTGACTGCCCGGGACCACCCACACGCAACCATTGGCGGGGGTCGAGCGATCGGGGTAGATGTCGATGTTGAAGATGCGCTCGCCGCCCTCGGTGGTGTTGCCGTCGCGGTGCCAGGGGACGGAAGAGCCGTTGGTCGGCAGCTTGAACACGAGCGATTCGTAACAGGAGATAAAGTCCGGCCCGACCATGCGCGTGAGCAGGTCGCCGATGAAGGGGTGCGCCAGCAGGCGGAGGGAGAAGTTGTTGGGCTGGTGGTGCAGGTAGGTGAGGTAATAAGGAACGCCCTCGGGCCCGCGCATGCACCACTTGTCCGCCGGGCCGCCGACGAGGACCTCATCGATGAGCCCGCGTGACCCGCGGTCGAACTCGGCCAACTCGTCGGAAGCCAGCACGCCACGGCAGATGACATAGCCGTGGTCGTCGAAGTGTTTGATTTCGGCGTCGGTGATCTTCCGCATAGCGTGGGTTCCTCGGGGTGGCGGTGATTTACCGCCACAGCCAGATCAACGACTCGGGCAGGATCGCGCCGCCGTGCTTGCAGTCGTGGGCGCCGTCGCCGTATTCAATCTTGTAGTCATATCCGACGAACTGCAGCGCCGCGGCCATCTCCAGGTTCGCCAGCGGCCAGTGGCCCCAGCCGACGTCCAGGTCGTTCGACCCGGCCTGGAGAAACGCCCGGATCGGCTTGATCGGCGTCTTGCGGATCAGACAGGGGTAAACATTGCCCCCGCGGATGTCCGCGAAGCTGCCCACGTGGCTGAGCACCTTGCTGAAGGCGTCGGGCCGCTGCCACGCGACGGTCCAGGAGCAGATGCCGCCGGAACTCGCGCCGCAGATCGCCCGGCCGCTCGCGTCCTGGGTCAGCGTGTATTTCTCGCCCACCGCGGGGAGGATTTCCTCCATGAGGAACCGCACGTACTGGTCGCTGAGCGTGTCGTACTCGAAGCTGCGGTTGCTGATCGCGTCCTTGCCCGGGGCCACCGCGGGGAAGTAGCCGGGGTTGATGAGGATGGCGATGGTGACGGGCATCCTGCCCTGGTGGATCAGGTTGTCGAAGACGACGGGCACGCGCGTCTCGCCCTCTTCGTTGACGTAGCTGCCGCCGTCCTGGAAGACCATGACGTTCGCGGGCATGCCCGGCTTGTACTGCGCGGGGACATAGACCCAGTAGTCGCGCAGGGTGCCGGGGAAGATGGCGCTGCGCCACTCGCCCTTGGTGACGGCACCGCGCGGCACGCCGGGCTGGCGCTGCGAATCGGCGCCGAGCGGGAAGGGGCCGGGCTTGACCACGGGCATGACAAAACGTTCGGGCATGGGATGCGTCTCCAGCGGGGGTTGTTTGGACCCAATCGTGCCGCAACAGGTTACAGCACGAAGACGCCGAAGTCGTCACCGGTCTCCGGGTCGAGGTCGGCGGGGTGGGAGACGAGGGGGAGGAGTTTGACGCCGGGAGTGTCGAGGCGTTTGAAGCTCTTGGGGGCGGTGAGCGTGAAAAGGCCGAACGGGTCGCCGCCGTTGTTGGTCTCGACGCCGGCCAGCGAGACCTTGAGGATGCGCGACGCCGCCAGTGTGCTGGCGCTGAACGCCCCCTTGCTGGTGAAGCCGGCGATCGCGAAATCGCCGCCCGTAAAATCGTCGGCCGAATCGGGGTTGCCGACAAGCGCCTCGCTCACGCCGGCGAAGAAGATGGAATCGGTCGAGGAGCCGACGGTGACCGCACCGATGTTGCCGGCGGATTTCACCGTGATATGGCTTACCTCGCCCTTGACCGTGAGTTTGGCGAGCGTGTTCTTCTGAGCGGCGTCGCTCAGGTCGAGCGATGCACCGAAATTGCCGGAGGAGGTGACGCCGCCCACGTACCCCGCGGTGATGGTTCCTCCTAACCAGTCGGCGACCTTGACGGTCTTGATCCCGCCGCCGTTCTGGAGCGTGACGTCCACACCATCGCCCGCTTCACCCACGACGCCGGCGGAGTAGGTTCCGACTCCGACGCCCGCGGTGTTCGTGGAGGTGACGGATACGTCGGCCCGCATGTCGCCCTTGATGGTCAGCGTACCAATCCACGGGGCGGTGATCGTGCCGTGGTGCCACGCGGCGGCCTTGATCGTCTTCACGCCGCCCACGGACTGCACAGTGATGTCGGTCTCGTCCGAGACGTCGGGGAGGCCGACCGTGCCCGCCGAATAGGTGCCGATCGCCACCCCCTTGGCGTCGGCGGATGTGGCTGTCACGTCGGCCTGCATCGACCCCTTGATGGTGAGCGTGCCGATCCACGGGGCTGTGAGCACGTCGTTGTCGTCCGTGTCGATCCAGGCGGCGGCGGTGAACTTCTTGATGGGCGTCGCGGAGGTGAAGGTGACGTCCGTCAGCGTGCCGAGGGTGACCGTCGTCGAGGCGATGGCGGCGGAGGAGCCGATGCTGACCCAATGTTGATCGGAGACGTTGAAGAGCGTGAGGCTCTTGATGCCGCCGGTGCTTTTGAGGCTGTCGCCCAGACCGATGAGCTTGCCGGAGAGGGTGCCCAGGTCGGTGTGGTCGTCGGGGTTGGAGGGGTCGCCGACAACGATCTGATCGACGCGTGTGACGCCGGCCTTGTCGATCGGTGTGATGGTGAGGCTCGATTTCGCGTCGGTGCCGATGAGTTCGATCCGCTGGATCGAGCCGTCCTCGTTCGCCCAGACCATGCCCGTGCCGCTTCCCTTGAGCGCGAGCTTGAGGTTGGTGCCCGGGATGACGACCGTCTTGTTGAGCTTCGTGAATGTGAGCGTCGGCCGCTCCGCTACGACGGTGATAGTGAATGTCTGAGAGGAGGAAGTGTCCGCCCCGCCCCCATTGTCCTGGAGGGAAACGGTGACGGTGGCGCTGCCGCTGGCGTCGGGGGTGAGGGCGTAGCCGAGCGTGCCGTCTGCAAGGATCGACGGTTGGGCGGAGAAGAGCGCATTGTTGTCGTTGGTGACGGCGAAGGTGAGGGCCTGCGTGGATTCATCGCCGGGCCCGGCGGAGATCGCGGCGGCCCAGCCGGGGACAGACTGCGTGCCGGCGTCCTCGTGAACGGTCTGATTGATGCCCTTGGAGAATGAAGGGGTGTCGTTGACGGCCGTGACAGCGACGTTGACGGTGACCGCTGAGATAGAGGCCGCAAGTCCGTCCCACGCCTTGACGGTAAACGCGGCGAGCGTGCCGTTGGCATTGGCGGCGGGTGTCCAGACGAGCGACTCACCGGTCGAGAGCAGGGTGGAGCCGGCGGTGACCGCGATGCCGTTCTTGGTGAGCGTGCCCGACGACACGGATTCCACCCGGAAGGAGAGTGTGGCGCTGTCGATGTCCGCTTCGTTGGCGGCGGCGGCGAGGGTTGCGTAGGTGATTGTAAACGGCGTGTCCTCGGTCGCGCCTGCGAGCGTGCTGATGGTTGTCAGGGTCGGTGCGTCGTTGACGGCATTGACGGTGATGGTGAAGGGTTGAACTGAGGATGTGTCCGCTCCGCCGCCGTTATCCTGTAGCGAAGCGGTGATGGTGGCACTGCCGTTGGCGTCGGGGGTGAGTGAATAACCGAGTGTACCGTTGGGCAGGATCGAGGGCTGAATGGAGAAGAGCGCGTTGTTGTCGTTGGCGACGAGGAAGGTGAGAACCTGAGAAGATTCATCGCCGGGCCCGGCGGAGATGGCGGTGGCCCAGCCAAGGACGGTTTGAGAGGCGGCATCTTCGTTGACGGTCTGGTCGGCGCCTTTAGCGAAGGAGGGCGTGTCGTTGACGGCCGCAACGCTGGCATTCACGGCAACCGCTGAGGCGGACGCATCCTGTCCATCCCATGCCTTGACGGTGAAGGCGGCGAGCGGACCATTGGCCTCGGCTGCGGGAGTCCAGACGAGCGATTCACCGCTGGAGAGCAGCGTGGAGCCCGCGGTGACCGCGACACCGCTCTTGGTGAGTGTGCCCGAAGAGGCCGACTCGACGCGGAATGAGAGTGTGGCGTTTTCGATGTCCGCCTCGTTGGCCGCGGCGGCGAGGGTCGCGTAGGTGATGGTGAACGGGGTGTCCTCGGTTGCGCCGGTGAGCGTGGTGATCGAGGTCAGCGTCGGTGCGTCATTCACCGGGTTGACGGTGATGGTGAAGGTCTGCGTGGTGGAGGTGTCCGCACCGCCTCCGTTGTCCTGTATCGATACGGTGACGGTGGCGCTGCCGTTGGCGTCGGGGGCGAGTGAATAGCCGAGCGTGCCGTTGGGCAGGATTGACGGCTGAGCCAAGAAGAGGGCGTTGTTGTCGTTGGTGGCGAGGAAGGCGAGAACCTGAGCCGACTCATCGCCGGGCCCCGCCGAGATCGCGGTGGCCCAACCGGCGATGGTCTGGGGGGCCGCATCTTCGTTGACGGCCTGATCGGCGCCCTTGGAGAAGCTGGGTGTGTCATTGACGGGGGTGACGCCAACGCCGACGGCGATCGCCGAGACCGAGGCCGCTAGCCCGTCCCAAGCCTTGACCGTGAAGGCTGTGAGCGATCCGTTGGCGTCGGCCGCGGGTGTCCACACCAAGGATTCCCCTGTTGAGAGCAACGTCGAGCCGGCTGTCACCGCGACGCCGTTCTTGGTCAGCGTGCCGGAGGAAACAACCTCCACACGGAAGGAGAGGGTGGCGCTGTCGATGTCCGCCTCATTCGCGGCGACCGCGAGCGCGGCGTAGGTGATGGTGAACGGGGTGTCCTCGGTCGCGCCGGTGAGCGCGCTGATCGAGGTCAGGGTGGGTCCATCATTCACGGCGGTGACATCGACGTTGACGGAGACGGGTGAAGCCGACGCTTCCTGCCCATCCCACGCCTTGACGGTGAAGGCCGCGAGCGATCCGTTGGCGTCGGCGGCGGGGGTCCAGGTGAGCGATTCACCGGTCGAGAGGAGCGTCGAGCCGGCGGTGACGGCGAGGCCGTTCTTGGTCAGCGTGCCTGTAGTGACGGCCTCGACGCGGAAGGAGAGCACGCCGCTGTCGATGTCCGTTTCGTTGGCGGCGGCGGCGAGGGTTGCGTAGGTGATGGTGAATGGCGTGTCTTCGGTTGCGCCGGTGAGTGTGTTGATCGTGGTCAGTGTCGGAGCATCGTTCACAGCGGTGACGCTGGCGTTGACGGCAACCGCGGAGGTGGAGGCGTCCTGTCCGTCCCATGCCTTGACGGTGAAGGCCGCGAGTGAGCCATTGGCGTCGGCGGCGGGGGTCCAGACAAGGGATTCACTTGTCGAGAGCAGCGTCGATCCTGCGGTGACGGCGACGCCGTTCTTGGTGAGTGTGCCGGAGGAGACCGACTCGACGCGGAAGGAGAGCGTGCCGCTGTCGATGTCCGCCTCATTGGCCGCGGTGGCGAGGGCCGCGTAGGTGATGGTGAACGGCGTGTCCTCGGTCGCACCGGCGAGCGCGCTGATCGTGGTCAGTGTCGGCGCATCATTCGCGGCGGCGACATTGACAGCGACGGCGACGGGGGTGGCCGACGCTAACTGTCCGTCGGATGCTACGACGGTGAATGCGGCGAGTGAGCCGTTGGCGTCGGCGGCGGGTGTCCAGACGAGCGATTCACTTGTCGAGAGCAGCGTGGAGCCCGTGGTGACCGCGACGCCGTTCTTGGTGAGCGTGCCCGAGGTCACGGATTCGATCCGAAACGCGAGCATGCCGCTGTCGATGTCCGCTTCATTGGCCGCGGCCGCGAGCGCGGCGTAGGTGATGGTGAATGGTGTGTCTTCGGTTGCGCCGGTGAGCGTGTTGATCGAGGTCAGCGTCGGCGTGTCATTGACCGCTGCGACGCTGACGTTGACGGTGACGGCCGAAGCCGACGCATCCTGCCCATCCCACGCGGTGACGGTGAATGCGGCGAGCGAGCCGTTGGCGTCGGCGGCGGGTGTCCAGACAAGTGATTCACTGGTCGAGAGCAGCGTCGATCCCGCGGTGACGGCGACGCCGTTCTTGGTGAGTGTACCGGAGGTCACGGCCTCGACGCGGAACGAGAGCGTAGCGCTGTCGATATCCGCTTCGTTAGCCGCGGCGGCGAGGGCTGCGTAGGTGATGGTGAACGGGGTGTCTTCGGTTGCAGCGGTGAGCGTGGTGATCGAGGTCAGCGTCGGCGCGTCGTTCACGGCGGTGGCACTGACGTTCACAGTGACGGGTGACGCCGACGCATCCTGCCCGTCCCATGCCTTGACGGTGAATGCGGCTACAGAGCCATTGGCGTTGGGGATGGGTGTCCACACCAACGATTCACCGGTCGACAGCAGCGTGGAGCCAGCGGTAACCGCAACGCCGTTCTTGGTGAGCGTCCCCGACGACACGGATTCCACGCGGAAAGAGGGTGTGGCGTTTTCGATGTCGGCCTCGTTGGCGGCGGCGGCGAGGGTTGCGTAGGTGATTGTGAACGGCGTGTCCTCGACCGCCCCGGTGAGCGTGCTGATCGAGGTCAGGGTGGGTGCATCATTCACGGCGGAGACATCGACGTTCACGGAGACGGGTGAAACCGACGCATCCTGCCCATCCCACGCGGTGACGGTGAATGCGGCGAGCGAGCCGTTGGCGTCGGCGGCGGGGGTCCAGACAAGGGATTCACTGGTCGAGAGCAGCGTCGATCCTGCGGTGACGGCGACGCCGTTCTTGGTGAGCGTGCCGGAGGAGACGGCCTCGACGCGGAAGGAGAGCGTGGCGCTGTCGATATCTGCCTCGTTGGCCGCGGCGGCGAGGCTTGCGTAAGTGATTGTGAACGGGGTGTCTTCGGTTGCGCCGGTGAGTGTGTTGATCGTGGTCAGTGTCGGAGCATCGTTCACGGCGGTGACGCTGACGTTCACGGCAACTGCGGAAGTTGAGGCGTCCTGTCCGTCCCATGCCTTGACAGTGAACGCGGCGAGCGATCCATTGGCATCGGCCGCGGGTGTCCAGACGAGTGATTCGCTGGTTGAGAGCAGCGTCGAGCCTGCGGTGACCGCGACGCCGTTCTTGGTGAGCGTGCCGGAGGAGACCGACTCGACGCGGAAGGAGAGCGTGCCGCTGTCGACATCCGCCTCGTTGGCAGCGGCGGCGAGGGCCGCATAGGTGATGGTGAACGGCGTGTCCTCGGTCGCGCCGGCGAGCGTGCTGATCGAGGTCAGCGTCGGCGCGTCGTTCACAGCGGTGACACCGACGGCGACCGCGACCGCGGAAGCCGAGGCCGCGGCTCCATCCCATGCCTTGACGGTGAAGGCGGCGAGCGATCCGTTGGCGTCGGCGGCGGGGGTCCAGACGAGCGATTCACTTGTCGAGAGCAGCGTGGAGCCCGCGGTGATCGCGATGCCGTTCTTGGTGAGCGTGCCGGAGGTCACGGACTCGACGCGGAAGGAGAGCGTGCCGCCGCCGGCGTCCGAGGCGTTGCTCGCCGCCAGGAGTGTTGCGTAGGAGATGGTGAATCCCGTGTCTTCCGTTGCGGGGCCTAACTGGCTGATCGTGGTCAGCGCCGGCGCCACGTTGTTGACGGTTTGGCTGATCGTGTTAGAGCTGAACGTGCCGTCCTCATCGGTGGCGGTGGCGGAGACGCTGTAGGTCCCGGGGTCGGCGTAGGTGTGGGTCACGCTGGCGGGGTTGCTGTTGAACTGCTCGATGTTGCCGTCGCCCCAGTTGACGTTCCACCGCGTGATGGTGTCGGTCCCCGGGTCGCTGTGCGCCAGGTTGAGCGTGAGCGGGGAGCCCTCGTTCACGGCGCCCGCGCTGGAGATCGTCAGGGTGGGGGCGACGTTTGTGACCGTAGCCGAGGTGGTCTCGGCGTCGGTTGCCGAGCCGTCGGAGAGTGTGACGCTGACGACGTAGCTGCCGTTGTCGTTGTAGGTATGGGTGGCGGCGAACGAGCCGATGCCCGGGGCGGCGATGTAATCCCAACCGATGTCGTCGAGGCCGGCGAAGTCCAGGGCGGTAGGTGTTTTTCTTGTCCCCTGCGTCAGCGTGGGGTCCATCATCGCTTCCCGGCCGCCGCTGGTGGTCCCGTCGGCCCAGTGCCCCAGGTCGGTGCTGAGGGGGACGTTGCCGCCGTGTTCGGCGACTGATTGGGCACCGGTGAAGTCGGTCCCGGATTTCAGGTTGGTCCACGAGGCGGAGGTGCCGAAGCCCAGCAGGTGGGAAAACTCGTGCATCGCCACGGAGTAGAAATCGCTCTGGCCGCCGGCGATCCCGGAGATGGAGGAGCCGAAATAGAAGTTAGCGCTGGTGTTGAAAACGATCATGCCGCCCCAGGGGCCGAAGTCCGTCGCACCGGCGCCGCTGGTCGTGCCCTGGCCTCGTGTGGAGACGGTGGTGGCCCACGCGCCGGACCCGCTGGCGGAGAGACCGCCCGGCCCGCCGTACGCCAGTTGCCCCGCGGCCAGGCCGTAGCCGCCGGCGTACACGAGGATCTCATTGGCGTTCACCGTCGGGTTGGAGATGGTCAGCGTGGCGCCGGTGGAGGGGTTGGCGATGATCGCGTTCCACGAGTTGCCGCCGCTTGGAATAATCGCCGAGAGGTTGTCGGTGAAGTGGCTGACGACCGCGTCGATCGCCTGCTGGAAGAGGTCTTTCTTGGCCTCCGTGTTGAAGAAATTGTTGGCGTCGTAGGTGTAGTCGATGCGGACGGAGAGATGGCTCACCGGTTCAATCAGGCTGCCCGCGTCCGCCGGCACGGCCGTGACCATGCCGTCGCCCCAGTCAACGCTTACGGTGTGCGTCTGCCTCGTGTCCGTGTCGGTGAACTGCCCGGAGAGCGTGGCCTGGGTCGTGCCCTCCAGGAGGGTTCCGGCGTTGACCGCCAGGCTGCCGGTGCTGATGACCGGCGCGGCGTTGAACAGCCGGCGGGCCTCCAGGCACTCCAGCCCGAGCCAGGACGTGTTCCGCCGCCGTGCCCCCCGGATACCGCCCCACGTCAGCGCGAAGAACCGCGAAATAGTGCCAATCGATCGCTGGTTCATCGTATAGCTGATCCAGGCTGAGCCATCGACATCCGCAAGCTTGACTTTAACCCCGAAATCATTGTGGGCCAATCCGATTGGCGGCTGGAAACACGCATCAGGTCGGGTTTTGCCGCCGATACGAAGCGTGCGACATTTCACCCTCCAGCGATGCCGTCGTTATAGATCATATGGGCGGAACGCCGGCGTGCCTGCAATGATTGCACCGGCGATTGTCTGGGGGCCCATCCCGTTTGATGCTTCGTTTCGGCCGCCCCGGATGCGTCTATAACTGGCATGTTCCCAGGCCCTCTCGATCTCCCGCGAGCCTCGGGCCGTGTCCACAATAATCCTGTAAGGAACCACGCCTATGCGCCTGCGCATCCTCGGACTCCTCGTGATCTGTTGCGGCCTGACGGGCATCTTGGGCACGCCGGCACGGGCGCAGAGCAAGCCCGCAAAACCCGCCAAGCCCGCCGCCGCCAAGCCGCCCGAGCCACACTACGACGTCGTTGTCGCGCAGGGCGAATCCTTCAAGCCCCTCGATGACAAGGGATGGAAGCCGACGGTCCAGGACGACAGTTACGCCAGCCATACTTACGGCGGCATGTGGGTCGTTAACGGTGCACTGCTCGGCGCCCCGGCGGCGAGCGAGGGATCGGTCGCCACACGGGCCGTGCAGGTCCCCGCCAACGGCGACTACCGCGTCTGGAGCAAGTACCAGGCCCCGCCATATTTCAACTACCTCCATCAGATCGAGATTGTGCAGAATGGTAAAACGGTCTTCTCGCATGTGTACGGCAAGAGCGGGACGGATCGGTTTTGGAGCTTCTCGGCGCGGAGCACCGAGCTCTGGTGGCCCTGGGGCGTGGACCACGACGCCGCCGAGAGCCCGTCCGATACGGCCAAACTCGCGGCGGGACCGGCGGAGATACGCCTGACCTCGCTCGCCAACCCTGCGCCTGCGGGCGATCGCTTCATCGACTTCGTCCTCCTCACCACCAATCCCGACGACTCCTACAAGGGGTACCCGGGCGGAGTCGGCAGCCCGTTCTGCCTCGAGGCGCTCGCGGCCAACAACCTCTACGTCCGCTTCAAGCTCACCGCCGATGGCCCGGGCAAGGTCTCGCTTTCACAGCCGACGGGTCACTTCCAGCCCCGGTACCGCGGCTCGAAGACGACCATCGCCAATGAACTCGTACCGCCGGGGCAGTGGAGCCCGTGGTTCAACATCGGGCCCTATGCCATGCTCGTGCACAACGAGGGGCTTGTCGTCCGCGCGTTCACCGAGACGACCAATCCCAAAGGGGTGAAGGCGGTCGCCGAGTTGCCCGTCACATCCATCGCCCTCCAATTCGCCCGCGACCCGGAGGGCAAGGATTCCGCCGGCGACGTGCAGGTCTCACAGGGTGATGCGGTCAACATCCCCATCGACATCATCTGGAATAAACAATCCGTCGCACGCCCGAGCAAGGAGATCGCGAGGGAAATCATTGCGCAGGCCAGGGGTAAGTGGCGCACCGCCAACGGCGGGAACAAGCCCCGGGAGATCGCCTACTACGGCGCCTTCCAGGGCGGCGGATGGGTTCACGACTTCGAGGACGCACTGGGCTACAACACCCTCCTGCCCGATTCCTACAAGCACCTCGAGGTGGACGGCTACCACCAACACACGCTCTCCCCCGCGGCGATCGAGAAGTTTGCGGAAACGGTGGGGGATAAGTCGCGCATGCGCGTGCTCTCCTTCGGCGACGAGATCCACATCGGGTCGATCAACTTCAACGACCCCGCGATGCAGGAGGCGTTTGTGGCCTGGCTCAAGGCCAAGGGCATCACCGCGGCCGACCTGGGCATGGAACCCGACGCCGCCAAACTCGCCGACCGCGCCGCCAACCCGCGCGTCGGGTGGTACGCGAACCGCTTCTCCGACGAGCAGCGGTTCGCTTATTACCGCAACATGACCGCGCTGGCGAAAAAGCTTATTGGCCCGCAGGTCCAGACCGGCGCCAACTATTCGCCGCACGGCCAGCCGCAGTACTACGGCCCGCTCAACCAGTGGGTGGACATCTTCAAGCACAACGGCATGACGATGTACTGGGCCGAGGACTACATCTTCAGCGTCGCCCAGGTCCCGCAGATGATCTCCTGGATGTTCGCGACGATGCACTGCGCGACCAAGTACAACCACCAGTTGATCCATTTCTACGTCATGCCCCACGCCCCGGGCCAGACGGCCGGGAATCTCCGGCGGAGCATGGTGTACGCGATCGGCGCCGGCGCGGCCCACATCGACAATTTCTGGGTCGCACCACAGGAAAACTGGACCGAGAACTACGTGGCGTGGAACTACCCCGACATGTTCCGCGTCATCCACGAATCCATCTTCGATTCAGGTGAGGTGGAGAAGATTTCGCTGCACGGCACGCGCCGCGCGGGGCGGGTGGCGGTCCTGCTCAGCCGCGCCACCGATTTCAACGAGGGCCGCCTCCGCGTCGATGCGGGCCTGGACCCCTTCGTCGCCCGGTGCGCCAACGCGATGAAGCCCAAGAAGGCCAAGGACGGAACCGTCATCCCGCCGACCACCGCGCAGATCATCTGCCGTGTCGATCAGCAGATGCTCTACCTGGCGCTCAAGCACGCCCAGCAGAACCCGCAGTTGATCACCGAGGACGACGTCAACGACGGCATCCTCAAGGATTTCGACGTGGTCTATTTCGCCGGCGAGTGGATCGACCACCGCGCCGTGCGGCAGCTCGACGCGTGGGTGAAGGAAGGCGGCGTCCTCTACGCCGCCGCAGGCACGGGCCATCTCAACGAGTTCAACGAGCCCGAACCGACCATGCTCAAGCTGCTCGGGCTCAAGAGCAGCAGCGTGCAGAAGGACCTCTACATCATCCGGCCCCTGTTGGAGCTCCCGCTGGTGAAGCCGATCGACACCATCACGCTCGACGGGCGGAAAATCCCCGCCGTCGGCATGAAGCAGCAGCTCGTTCCCGATGGGGCGAAGGTGCTGGGCACGTGGAGCGACGGCAGCGCCGCGGTGACCGTGAACGAATACGGCAAGGGCAAGGCCTTCGCCGTCGGCACGCTGGCGGGCAGCAGCTACATGAAGACGGGGCTGCGCGTGGCCCCCTTCGCCCGCGGTGGCGGGCACACCGTTTACAACCCCACGGAGTTCGACCCCGCGGCGACGCGGCTCGCCCGCCTGGGGCTTGAGGCCGCGCCGCAACGGCCCGAGGTCGAGTGCTCCGTGCCGTTGGTGGAGTCGAGCGTCATCGACGCCAAGGAGGCCACGCTCCTCACGCTGACCAACTGGACCAACAGCCCGATCAAGGAGCTCAAGGTGAGCATCCGCATGCCGGCAATGCCGAAATCGGTCCGCAGCGTCGAGCAGCAGCGTGCGATCGCCGTCACCTACGCCGACGGCGTGGCGACGTTCATCGCGCCGCTCAACGAGGCCGATTATTTCGTGTTGGAACGCTGAGAAATGATGAAGACAGAATGGGAGCACCAGGATTCGAACCTGGGACCGAGGAATTATGAGTTCCCAGCTCTGACCACTGAGCTATGCTCCCGCGCTTGGGCCTGTAAGAACGGCCACAGCCAATGCTATCATCGGCTCCATGAAACTCTACACGAAGCGGGGCGATGACGGCGGGACGGACCTCTTCGGCGGCGGGCGGGTCGGCAAGGACTCGTCGCGCGTCGAGGCCTATGGCGACGTGGACGAATTGAACTCCGTCATCGGCGTGGCGCTGGCCGCGTGCCGGCACGAAGCAATCGGCGCGGTGCTGCGTGCACTGCAGGCGAGGCTGTTTGAACTGGGCGCGGACCTGGCGACACCCAGGCGTGAGGGCAAGGCGGACGTAGTCGCACGCGTCGGCCCGGAACAGGTCGCCGAAGCAGAGGGGTGGATCGACGCGGCGTGGGCGCCGCTCCCTCCTATGAAGAACTTCGTGCTTCCCGGCGGGACGGAGCTGGCGGCGCGGCTGCACGTGGCGCGGTCCGTCTGCCGCCGCGCGGAGCGACGGTGTGTGGCGCTGCTCAGGGACGAGCCGATGGTCGGCCGGGACGCGGTGATTTATATCAATCGACTCAGCGACCTGCTCTTCACGCTGGCGCGGCGCGCCAACCAGTTGGACGGCGTCGGGGACGTGCCGTGGGTGAGCGGGCGTTAGCCGTCGGGCTCGCCCGACGTTTTTTGATCACCTGTAACGGGCACATTTTCGGCGTACACGAAAAACCGCCGGGTGAACCCGGCTGCTAACCCGCGCGATCCGCCGCTGTCTTCTTTCTAATGATCGTTCAAGGCTTCCGTACGGCGGAGATTTTCGGCGGCGGGCGTGAAGTCCGGCTTGAGGCGCATCGCCTCACGGAAATGCTCTATGGCCTCGGGGAGACGCCCCTGGGCGACCAGTAACAGCCCCAGGTTGTTGTGTGCCTCGGCGTAGTCGGGCTTGATGCGCAGGGCCTCCAGGTACAACCCCATCGCCTCGTCGAGCCGTCCTTGGAGGCGGAGCGCAATGCCCCAATTCATATACGACTCCGCCATGCCCGGGACGATAAGCGGGGCCTTCTCCGGGCTCATGCGCAGGCCCTTCTCATAAAGATCGATCGCCTTCTGGAATAACCCAATCGCCTCGTCGTACCGCGCCTGCATGCCCAGAGCGGTGCCCCAGTTCAGATATGCTTCGGGATACAGGGGCTTGTAACGCAGCGCCTTCTCGTAGAACTCGGCGGCTTCGGCCAAGCGGCCTTGTGCGCCTATCGCCAGCCCGTAGTCCAGATAGGCATCGGCCAGATCGGGCTTGATCCGTATCGCTTCACGGTAATGCGTCATCGCTTCATCGAGGTCCCCTTTCCCGTGAAGGAGGACCCCGAGGTTGAGGCGCATCAACCACGCATCGGGGTTGCGTTCAAGGGTTTGGCGGTAGAGCGTCTCGTTGTCGCGGTATATTTCCGCCTGCCGCTGGGTCATCACACCCAAGCAGACGAGCACCCCGGCCGCGGCAATGGCGGCCACCCTTCGTATCGCAACACCGCGCCGTGATATACCGGCCACGGCCGCCGCCGCCAGGCCCAGCGGCGCCGCGATCGCGAAGTACTGCCAGTGGTCCGCCACCAGCGTGTATCGCATGAAGTAGATGTTCACCAGCCCCAACACCGGCAGCAGCATCGCGACATAAATGAAGCCGGTCGCCGCCAACGCCCTTGCCCACGGCCACCGCCTCAGCGACCACAACAGCACCGCGGCAGCAACGAGCGAGGCCAGCGGGACCCACGCGGCGGCGTCGCCGACGTCTGCTGGCCCCCATGATGGGTACACGAAACTCAGGTTCCTAGGCAGCACCGCTTTCCATAAGTAGAACCATACCGCACGCCCTGCGATGGCGATGCGTGATGCCATCGAGTCGTCACGGACGACCTCGATGCTGATCGCGTGCATCCGCTGATACCAGGCGGTGACAGCGCCCAGCGCCGCCGCCGTTACAAAAAACGGTATCAGCCTTGTCGCCCGCCGCCGCGGCACGCATCCGTCGCGCCACCACAGCACGATAAGCATGACCACGGGCAGCGCCACGCCGGCTGTTTTCGCCAGCAGCGACAACACATACAACGCCAGCGCCGCGGCGTAACACCCCCGCGCGGCGCGGGCGTTGGTTTCTCTCGTGTCTTCGCTTTTCAACCAGCACCAGAACGCGGCTAGCAGCAGAGGCCAGGGCAGCGTGTTCTTCCGTTCCGTCACCCAGGCCACGGACTCAACGTTGACCGGGTGCAACGCAAACAGCATTGCGCCCACCCACGCCCATCCCGTGGCGACGCCCAACCGGGAGAGCACCGCCCAGAGCATCAGCGACCCGCACAGGTGCAGCGCGACGTTCACCGCGTGATAGCCCGCGGGGTTCTCGCCCCACAGCCAGTGCCACTCCAGCCAGAGCATGGAGGAGGTGAGCGGGAAGTAATCCGGCGGGCGGTCGGCCCCCCAGAGCGCCCAGAAATGAGCGGGGCTCTGGCTCTGGGTGATATGAGGGTTGTTCCAGAGGAACGCGTCGTCGTCCCAGATGAACCCCGCCCGCAGGGCCGGGATGTAGGCCAGCCACACGCAGGCCGTCACCGCCACCACGCCCAGCCAGAGCCGGACGCGACGGCGCATCGGTGAGCGGAGCGTGGGTGGCGTGTTGTTTAGGCCAGTAACGCCGTCAGGCATGTCACATAGCATATCGACGCCGGCCCGACCACCGTGTGCGTTCATCAGGCGGGAGCCCGCGTGGTTTATGCGGCACCGCATCGCTTGGCGCCGTGGGACAAATCAGCGGGTATCGAGACTGTTTCACAGCCCCCTCCCCCGGAGCGAGAGGGGACCAGAGTTGTAAAACAATTTCTGCCGGGCCTCGGCCCGCTTGGGTAAAATCGATAGTATCCACCGGGGCGAGTTCTAGGCGCGGCGCCATGCCTGGCTGATTTTCGTCCCGATGATGGCGGTACCCGTCCTCCTGGGGCGGTGGCGACGATCTTGGCCCAGCGCCTCGCGCGCGATGCGTCTGTGTGCCGAAGAGCACGCCCGCGTCGTAGCCGCTGCGTGGGGAAATAAAAACACCCGAGCGCGGGTTTTTTTTAGCGGTACTTCGCCTTGAGCGCCTTGTTCTTCTTCGCCGACTGGTCCGCCAGGTCGAGGATGTGGATCGGGCGGCGGGCCCACTCGGGGGTGATGACGAGCTGCGTGCCCTTGGTCAGGTGGTCGGCGATGTTCTCGTAGAACTTCTCGCCCTCGCCCGGGGCGTTGCTTCCCTTGGTGATGGTCGAGGTGCCGTTGGAGTTGACCTGGGTGAGTTCCCACCTGCCGTGGTCGAAGCAGTAGGTGCCCTCGGTGCCGGTGACGGTCGCCCAGTAGTCAACGGGCTTGGCGTTGAGGCTGGTGACGCGGAGGGTCAGCCACTTACCGTTGGTGAAGCGGACGACGGCGTAGCCCTCGTCCTCGTTGGTGTCGGCCTTCCACTTGGTTTTGGGCGCCCAGTAGCCGACCTTCGCGTAACCGGCGACCTCTTCGATCGGCGAGTCGATGATCTGCAGCGAGTACTCGAGCAGGTGCACGCCCCAGTCGTACATCACGCCGCCGGAGATGGACTTGCTGGACCGCCACCAGTCGCCCGGCTGGCCGTAGCCGCCGAACGCGATGTCGATGCGGACGATATCGCCGATCGCTTTTTCCTTGACCAGCTTTTTGACGGCCGTG
This sequence comes from Planctomycetota bacterium, assembly GCA_021413865.1. Taxonomy (GTDB): domain Bacteria; phylum Planctomycetota; class Phycisphaerae; order Phycisphaerales; family Phycisphaeraceae; genus JAIOPN01. Next base: position 29,625 of record JAIOPN010000047.1, read on the forward strand.
ATGGCGCAGCCGTCCCAGTGCCGGTTGTGGAAGGTGGAGATCATCACGCCGCTCTTCTTGGCGGCGGAGATCATGTCGTCACACTCCTTGGTCGTGATGGCGAAGGGCTTCTCGCAGACGACGTGGCGGCCGGCCTTGAGGCACTGCACGGCCAGCTTCGCGTGGGTGTTGTGCGGGGTGATGATGGTGACGAGGTTGACGTCGGACTTCTTGAGCATCTCGGTGACGCTGGTGTAGGTCTGAACGCCGGGGATGTCCTTCTTGGCGACCTCGAGACGAGCCGGGTCGATCTCGGAAACGGCGACGGGGGTCATGCCCGCCTTGAGCATGAGGTCCAGGTGGTGCTTGCCCATGTTGAACGCACCGCCGTAGCCGATGACGCCGACCTTGATGTCGCTTGCCTTGCTGTAGCGCTTCACGTTGATTTCCTCGCGGGTGTGGGGGTTGGTTTGCGGGTGAGGCCAAAACCCTGTTCCGGAAACATTTCCGAATCAGGGTCGGATAGCGTAGCGATTTGGAAGGGAGGGTGCATCTCTGAGATGAAGACAGGGAGGCTCACGCATTCTCCTCGCGCCTAACTGGTCGACCAGGCGCTTCCGACGGGTCCACTCTATTAGGAAGGATGCCTCGGTTGTTCAGGATCCGGTTCGACGGCGGGTGGCTGTCTGAACTGGTCGATCACTCCCGTTACCGCGATTCACCCCGGAATAATTTTGCGGGAACCCGGCAGGATCACGTACGCCCTGACACCGGCTGCATGACCTGTTGCTTGGGCTTTGTGTTTGGACCGCTCTTGGTGGAAACATCCGTCTTGGCTGCGCCACGTGGCTCGGAGGTGGCGCCGGTAAGCAGATCGTTTATTTGCTTGCGGTAGTCCGCGTATGGCTGCGAATCTTTCTCGCTGTAGTTCAGGTTTTTATAAAGCCCCGTCAGTTTGGTGAAGAAGTTGCGCACGGCGTCCTTGTCGGGCAGTTCGTACGCGTGGTCGATCAACTGTTTGACCAGTTTGAAACTCTCCAACTGGCGTTCAAGCGGCATCGAGGAGTCCACGGGGTCGAACGCATCCTGCTGGAGATAGACCATGTCGAGCAGCAGCGCTTTTTGCCATGTGACGTAGTCCTCAATCGTCACGCCCTCCTCGCCGGTGACTTGCATCATCTGGCCGATGCTGTCGCCGTCGCGCAGCAGCTGCGCGAGGCGTTTAACGTCTTCGACCCAGTTGCGGTCGAGGTTCTTGCGGTACCAGTCGGCGACCTGATCGAGATACCGGGACCAGGAGATGAGCGGGTCGATGGCGGGGTAGAAGCGCTTGTAGGCGCGGTCGTAGGAGAGGCCGAGGAAGGCCTTGACAGTCGCCAGCGTGGCCTGGGTGACCGGTTCCTCGAAATTACCGCCGGCGGGAGAGACGGTGCCGATCAGGCTCAGACTGCCAACGGAGCCGTCGGGATTCTTGATGACGCCGGCGCGTTCGTACACGTTCTTGATGGCCGAGTCCAGATAGGCCGGGAATGCCTCTTCGCCCGGGATTTCCTCCATGCGGCCCGACGTCTCCCGCATCGCCTGCGCCCAGCGCGAGGTCGAGTCGGCGATGCAGAGGACGTTGAAACCCATCTGCCGGTAGTACTCTCCGAGCGTGATGCCGGTGTAGATGGATGTCCACCATCATGCCCATCGCCACGACCAGCGCGCCCAGGGACATCCGTTGAAGGTCGATCCCCCATATCTTCATAATGAGGAACGTGCCGACGATGACGAAGATGAGACCGGCGACGCCCACCACGATCGCCGGGCGCAGGCCCATGGAGACCCACAGCACCACGACCACGATCAAGACCGATTCGATGAGGCTGACGACAAAGACCTGGATGGATTTGCTGACCAGGTCGCTCTGCCAGGAGATCCGGCTGACCTCGATGCCGACGGGCAGCTCGCTTTCCAGCTCGCGGAGCCGCTTGTCCACGCCGCGGCCCATCGTGACGACGTTGACGCCCGAGGCGTTGGAGATCGCCATGCCGATCGCGGGCCGGCCGTTGAACCGCATGATGCTCGCGGCGGGGCGGACGTAATCCTGTACCACGGTGGCGACGTCCTTGATCCGCAGCAGCGCCTCGGTATTGCCGGCGGCCTGCCTCTGAATCACCAGCTCGCCGATGTCCTGCGCGGACGTGAACACGCCCGTGATGTCGACGCGCCACCGCTCCTTCTGCATCTCCACCGCGCCGCTCTGCACGACCAGGTTCTGCTGTTGGAGCGTGCGCTGCAGGTCCGACATGGTCAGGCCCAGCGCGTGCAGGCGTGACTCGGAGGATTCGACGTAGATGCACCGCTTCTGCACGCCCCACAACTCGACGCGGGCCACGCCCTTGACCAGGCTCAGTTCGCGTTTGATGTCGTCGGCGTAGTCTTCGAGCTGGGCGTCGCTGTAGCCGTCGGAATAAACGGCCAGTAGAAACCCATAAACGTCCCCGTAGTCGTCGCCCACCTTGGGCTCCTGGACCCCCGGAGGCATGTCCTTGGTGGCGTCGCGGACTTTCTTACGAAGCACGTCCCAGACCTGCGGCAACTGGTCCGAGCCGTACTTCGACATCATCGTCACTTTGATGTGCGACATCCCCGCCGAGGACCGCGACTCGAACTCCTTGATCTGCGGCATCTCCTGGATGGCGCGCTCCAGGCGGTCGGTCACTTCCTTTTCGACCTCCTCCGCCGACGCGCCGGGGTAGAGCGTCACGACGGTGGCGTCCTTGACGGTGAACTCGGGGTCTTCGAGCTGGCCGAGCTTGAAGTAGGCCGCCAGACCCCCGAAGACGACCAGGAGCGTCGCGAACCAGGTGATGGTGGGCCTGCTTACAGCCGTATCAGCCAGGCTCATGATGCGCCCCCGTCGGTCTGCGGTAGGCGGACCTCCTGGTTGTCCTGGAGGGTGTGCACACCGGCCGTCACGATCCACATGCCCGGGGTCAGGCCCTCGACGAGCACACCCTGGCGGACAACGTGGCCCACCTGCACCGATTTCCTGCTCACCCGTCTGGATTGCGCATCAACCACCCAGACGAATTTCTGGTTCGATGCATCGGCGAACACCGCGGTGACGGGCACGGTCATCCCGTTGGCCGTTTCCAGTGCGCCGGTCTTCAGCCGGATGTGCACCTTCCCGGACATGCCGGGCAGGATGGCCACGCCCTTGGGCTGGTCCATGATCAGCGTTACCGGGTACGTGCGCGTTGTCCTCAAGGCCTCGGTGCCGACCTCGTAAACTTGTGCGGGGGGCAGGTCCACGTCCGGGAACGCGTCGAACCTGCAGATGTACGAGGCCACGTCGGGCAGCCTGGAGATGTGCTGCTCGGGCAACTGGAAAGTCATTTTGACTTTTGAGGCATCGACGAGGCGATAGACGGGCTTTTTGGCCTGGACCTCTTCATAGTTCTCGAAAAGCCTTTCAACCACAACGGCGTCGAAGGGCGCTTTGAGCGTTGTGTCCGCCAAGGCGTTCTTGGCATCTTCCAGGGACGCCTTGACCGAGACGACATTGGCCTGCGCCTGCTTCAACGCTCCCACCCGTTGGTCGATGACAGCCTGGCTGATCGCGCCCGGGTTTTCCTTCTGGATGCTCACACCGCGGTCGTAATCGGATTGTGCGACCTCCACGTCCGCCTGGGCTTTGGCCAGCCGTCCCAAAATCACGTCGATCGCCACCTGGAAATCCCGGCGGTCCAGCTGCGCGAGAGTCTGGCCCGCTTTGACCGAGTCACCCACCTTTGCGGGCAGCTCGGCGAGCAAACCCGTTACGCGAAACGAAAGGTCGAGCTCCTTCGCCGCCTCGGCACGGCCGGGGAAATCAGCCTCGATGAGCGCCCCGGTGGCTTCGAGCTTGATGGCGGATACCAGCCGGGGTTTCTCGGGTGGCGCCTCGACCGCCTTATCACATGCCGTGGTAAACACACCCAGCGAAACCCACAGGAAGACACGCAAGAGCGGGCGGACAGCCCCGCATCCGCCGGCACGGACCGTGGCCAAGCGGCGGTCAGAATCAAGCAAGGCGTTTATAGGTAGGTAGCGCATGCACGGACCTCTTATCTAAGTGGTTATCGCTAGTCCGCGGAGCGTTTGACGCTCCCCACCCGCCGTACCGGGACATCCCTGAATATGACGCAGCGCTCGGGCTTCTGTCTGAGCCTCGGCCGCGATGCCTATGGCTCCGTCACGCCTTCACCACCCAATTTAGCGCGAGGGAATACGACCATCATTGGACTTTGGTCCAACGCAGTGCAACTGACCCGTTCGAGTACACCCATTCGGCCGGTCACACGCCCGTCAACCTGCGGCACGCGTTCGATGGTGGACGCGCACCGCAGGCCGGCGGCGTAATGCATCGTGGTAACCCGCCCACAAAGAGCGCGAAGTCATCACGACCCACAACGCACATTCACTTGCCCCCGCGCATCGAGCTGATCTGGGCAATCACCGCATCGAGCCTCTTCATGAGTTTCCCTTCGCGCCCGAGGGACGTGGAGATCTTCGGCTTGACAACCTGTACCCCCGCGGCAGTGCCGTCCGTGGACAGGTAGCGTGCGACCTCATCGAGATCAGCCATGAACGGCTGGAACTCCATGCGGAAGTCGGAGATGAGGCTCTTGAGGTGTTCGTAGCTGGCGATGGCCTCGGAACGCCTTTTCTGACCGGGTTCGGAGATCGATTCGGACATGCTCTTCAGGTCCTCGTCCCACTTTGTCAGATACGCCGTTGTCCGTGCGTCGATGCCCTGAACGTCCTGGCGGCCCTGGGCGGCCAGATTGCTCAGCTCGTGGATCTCCTGCACAAGGCGACCGGCCAGCGGGTCCACCTGAGTGGGTTGCTGGTTCAGGTCACGGGCCGCGTTGCAGGTGGTCTGTATCTGGGCTTTGGCGGCCACCGCGCGGTCGCGCAGGTTCGCAAGATCCCTTGTTGCCTCGGGCGGCAGCTCAACCGTAGAGGCACAGCCCCAGAGCCCCAGCATGGCGAGGAACAGGGTCAGAAGCGGACCTGCGGTTTTGATGGATCGGGTCATGAGAGAGTCTCCTTTGTTGAGGCGTGGGTGATGCTTGTTTGGCGCGGTAAACGGTGCGTTTCGCTAAGGTTGATCACCGGAAGAGGAATCGACCTTGGTCCACTCGGGGCCCGGATCGTAAGCCGTCATTTCCTCCGCGGCTTCCTCGGTTTTTGTGCCCAAGTCACGCTGATAGACGACGCCGTCCTGGTTGACGATGAAGGTCGTGATGCCGCTCGCGCCGTATTCAGCCGGGTAAGCAACCACCGCGAAACCGCCCACCATCTTGCCGTTCACGACGTAATCCATCTCGCCGCCGGCGGCGTGAGGCCCTTGAGCCTTGAGCATGCGGAACCTGTAACCGTGAAACGGGCGTGGCTTGCCCGTCAGATTGCGGGACGCTGAATACCCTTCCCGGGTGGCATGGACAACCAGCGATCCCAGCGGGCTGGGCCTTTCGCCTTCCGCGGTCTGCCAATACAGCCCGTTCTTCTTACCGGTGTCGCTGCGGAATTTCTGCGCGTAATCGGGCAGGCCGTTCCCGTCGCGGTCCTCCAGGGCGTACTCCTGTTGGGCATCGACGATCGCCAGACACACCTGGATGGTGGCCAGTTCATTCCGTCCGATCCTGCGATTCACGATCTCGTCCATTCCGGCTGGGGTGTCGAAATACCAGTTGTTCTTTGCCTCGTCTTTCGTGACGGGGATGGGGAGCGGCCACTCCTTATCGCCGATCACAAGCGTCCTGCTGCCGTCGGCCTCCTGGGTCAGGCTGTGCTTCTCGTCGTATTGTTGAAGAAAGATGGCAATGCCGTTCTGATCCGAAACCACGTCGCCGGACGAAATCAGCTCCTCGCTGCCCGGCCCCAGGATCCGGCTTAGTTGCTTGTGGTCGTTCGACCGCAGCGCCTGGATCAGGGCATCGGTGGCTTGCTCGGGGGAGGCGAACCGCGACTGCTGTGTCCCCGCGCACCCGGGAACAAGTGCCGCGGTGAACAGCAGGAAAGCCATGAATCGAATGACGGTTCCGATTTTCATAGCAATTGACTCCACGAAGCCCTAGACAAGAAACCTCTTGAAAACCCACGACACTGCGGCATCTCCATCTTCAGCGTCGGCCACCGCCGCCGCCGCGACCACCCCCCCCACCTCCACGACTGCCGCCTCCGCCTCCGCGACTGCCGCCACTACTACGGCTGGCGCCGCTCGAGCTGCTGCGGCTACTTTGATAAGACGACGAGGAAGACCGGCTCGATTGGCCCCGCTGACTCGCCGCGCGCGTCGAACTGCCGCTCTGACTCGATCCGTCAAACGCATTGCTCCGCCCGCCCGTGCTGGAGCGGTCCTGGACGCTGCCACTGGTACGCGCGCCGCCCGATCCGCTGGAGGAGGAGAGCCCTTGGCGACCGGCGTCGGCGCGGCCGCGATAGCTATCCCTGGCTTGCGCGGTGGCGCGGTTCGAGGACGCACCGTAGCGATTCGCCGTGGCCTGGTCCCGGTAGGAGGTGCCCCTGCGGTGGCCGGAGTCGTGCTGCCACTTGCCTTTGCCGTTGTTCAACCCGGTGTTAGAGCGCTTGGCTTCGCGATCGTGCCTGTCCCGGTCGATGTCCCGGTTGAACTCCATGTTGTTGCTGTTGTCGATGTCGATGTCGCCGCCGTGCCAGTCGGAGTGTCCCCACGCGTAGCCCCACGCCGCGCCCAGGCCGAATCCCACTCCGAAAGACACGAGAGGTCCGGGCGTGTAGTAGGGCGGGGCGTAGTACACCGGCGGGGGATACGACGGGTACCACCACGAGCCGTAAACCACCGTCGGGTCGTACGCGGGCACGTACACCACGTCGGGCTGCGCCGATTCGATCACGACGATCTGGGACGGCGTGCCGGCCGCCTCCACGGTCACCTTCTGCTGCGCGTTGGTTTCGAGGCTCTTATTGTCGAGGGCCTTGCCGCGGAGTTTCTGGACCGTGTCCAGGACGCGCTTCTGGTCGGCGATGAACGCGTCACCGATCTTGATGGTCCACTCCAGCTTGTCATCCAGTGCCGCGAGCACCTCCGGGAAATTAACCAGCGACAAGACACTGGGGTCCCACGCCTTGGCCTCCAGCTCTTTGGTGAGCGCGGCGCCTTTGAGGTCCGGGTGAGACTTCACCCAGCGGTTGGCCTGAACGATTTCCATCGGGTAGGTGCTGGCCATAAGGACCTGGGTCAGCAGCGAATCGGGGTACAACGCCAGCGGGGCGAGCATCTGGTCGAGCTCTTCCTGTTTGATGGGCGGGGCTTGAGCGGGAGGTTCCGTTGGCGCGGCCTGCGCCTGAGCCGTGGATGCGGCGGCGAGCGACAAAACAAGCACCGCGGCGGCGATAAGTCTTCGTGTCTGGGCTGATTGAGCCATCTGGATGCTCCTGAACAATGCCTAGGCCAATCCAGCGATGTTCGCGCTGGTCGGCCTGGCTGGCATTCGATTCAATTCAATTCTTCGTCTTTCCAGACCTTCACGCCCTCGATAGCCCCACCGAGCATGGCCCCGTTCCGAGTGAACCTGTAGATGTTCATGCCCGGCAGGGTGATGACCATGGCGCGTGCGTCACCGCTCGTGCCGGATTTGGCCGCCGCATCGGCTTTGCCTGTCGCGGCCAGGCCGTGGTCGAGGACGCCTAGCATGGTCTGGCGATCGGTGAATACAACGACCGCCCGGACATCCGATATGCCCACGCCCAGCCCGCCGCCGAGCTTGAGCGCGCTCATGTACGTATCTTTGCCGGTCGCGTTGTCACGGATGATGCCCCAGCCCTGGCCGCTGGACATGAAGACCGTTTGCGTGCTCGCCCCGCTGAACACCCCGTAGCCCGGCGCCCGGGCGAGTTCGTTGCGCATCTCGGGCATGGCCCCGAATAAGACCGCCAGCGCGTCCGCGCGCATCTGTTGTGCGGCGATGCGTCGGTCGCCAACCGTATCGCCCTTAGGGCTGACGCAGCCGGCCGACACGAGGCCCAGCGCCAAGACCGCCGCCATGATCGGGATATTTCGTCGAAGGTTCAATGGAGTTCCCCTGTCAATAAGTTTGCGAAGGCCTTGCCATTCACCCGGCCTCGATCCGATCCGGTGCCCGTCGCCCGAAGCCTCGCGCCGCCAAGCCGGGGTGATGAACTCAAGGTAGTGAGAGTCACCTCTTGCTCATATTGGCCTTAAGTCCAATCAAACCCGGAATGCCTCCGACTGAACCACGCCCCGGATTGCGTTATGGCGACGTAGGCCCCTTTAGGGCGCTATTGATCGCATCGATCAGGTTCTGGGCATCGACGGGCTTGGTGAAATACGCCACGGCGCCGCCGCTCAGCGCGAGTTGTCGCGTCTCGGCGGAATCGTGACCCGTCAGGAAGAGCACGGGGATACGCGGGTTTATCTCGGCGAGGCGCCGCTGCACCTCAATGCCATCCATGCCGGGCATGTGGACGTCGAGGATGACGCAGTCGGGCTGCGTGCTGCCGAGCGACCCGAAGAACGACGCGCCGGATGCATACGTAACGGCGTCGAAACCCGCGGAGCGCAGCAACCGCCGAAGCGCTCGGGCGGTGGCTTCCTCGTCATCAACGATGGCGACCAATGGCGGGATTCTATTCACGCTGTTCAGCATCCTCGCCGGGCATGGCGGGGACGCGGAATGGACTTTAGTCCAATATTCGGACCGAATTGTGGCAATGCCGCGCGGTTCAGGCCCGGCCGGGGGTCGCGGGCTGGATGCCGGCGTGTTCGGCGAGCCGCACCAGCTCCGCCACCGAATCCACCTTCATCTTTTCCATGACATGGGCGCGGTGAACTTTAATCGTCTTCTCGCCCGTCCCCAGGTCGGCGGCGATCTGCTTATTGAGCTGGCCCGTGATGACGTGGTCGAGCACCTGGCGCTCGCGGGGCGTCAGCGTTGCGAGCCGCGCTTCGATCTCGGCCCGCCCGTCCCGCTCGCGGTGCGCGGCCTGGTTCCGCTCGATGCTCGCCCTGACCGCCTTCATGAGGTCCGCCTCATCGACGGGCTTGGTCAGGAAATCAACCGCCCCTGTTTCATCGCCTTGACGCTCGCCGGGATGTCGCCGCGGCCGGTGAGGAAAATAATCGGGAGGAGCGATCCCCTGGCCGACAACTCCCTCTGCAGCTCAAGCCCGCTCAGTCCGGGCATCGAGACGTCGAGCACGAGACAGCCCGGTGTTTGCGGGTCGTGCGAGTCGAGGAAGTCCGAGGGCGACTCAAACGTGCGCACGTCCAGCCCCTCGTCGCGCAGCAGGCGCGATATCGCCCTGAGTATCGAGGGCTCGTCATCCACAAGGTAAACCGTGTTGCGGCCCATCATGTCAGTGTACTCCGTCGGCCAGTACGGGGAGGGTGAAATGGAGGCACGTGCCGCGTCCGTTGTTGGGCGTGGCCCAGATCAAGCCGCCGTGCGCGGTAATGATCGAGCGGCACACGGCCAGGCCCAGTCCCATGCCGCGTCCCTTGGACGTGTAGAACGGCTTGAAAATCCGGTCGATGTCGCCGGCCGCGATGCCGCGGCCCGAATCCTCGACGCACACATGCACCAGGCCATCGCCGTTCAGCTCTGTCCGCATGAGCACCCGGCGGCCGTCCGGCTCTGTAATCCCGCCCATCGCGTCGCTGGCGTTGACCAGGAGGTTGATCAAAACCTGCTGAAGCTGCACCTTGTCTCCACTCAATCGCGGGAGATCGGGTTGTAATTTCATGGACACGGTGATGTTGTGGCTGACCAGCTCACTGTGCAGCAGCTTCATCACGTCAATAACTTGTTCGTTGAGGTCCATGGGCTGCCGCTGCACCTCACCCCGCGTGAACAATGCGCGCAGGCGCATGATGATCTCGCCGGCGCGCTTATCCTCGGCCACAATATCAGCGAGGATTTCGCGCAGCTCCACCGGGTCGACGCCGTCCCGGGCGAGCAGCCGCTGCGCCGCCTGTGCGTTGCTCAAGATCGACGTCAGCGGCTGGTTCAATTCATGTGCGAGCGACCCGGACAGCTCGCCGAGCATGTTCACACGGGAGAGGTGCGCCAACTCGTTTCGCTGCAGGACCATCTCCTGGTCTGCGCGCTTGCGCTCGGTGACGTCAACAATGGAGGCAAGGATAAAGACCCCCTCGGCCGTTGAGATGGGATTGAGCCCGATCTCCACGGGAACCTCGCTCCCGTCCTTTCGCCGGCCGTAGAGCTCGCGTCCAGCCCCCATCAGCCGGACCTTGGCGTCGGCGAAATAGCCCGTACGCAGTGTGGAGTGAGCGTTGCGCAGCGGTACCGGCACCAGAATCTCAATGGGTTGGCCCAGGAGCTCGTGGCGCGGGTAGCCGAAGATTTTTTCAACCTGGGTGTTGACCACCGTGATGTTGCCTTTGCCGTCCACCATCAGCATGCCGCTGGGCGCCGCCTCGACCGCCAGGCGGAGCCGCTCCTCGGAAATGACGTGCGCCTCACGCGCCTGGGACTGCTGCACCAGCCGCGTATCGAGCAGGACGTCCATGCTCACTTGGTATCCCAGCACCACAACCAGCGCAAAACAAGAAATACCGACGATGTACGGCGCGTGAATCACCGCGAGGTGGAGCAGCGCAGTGTGGACGGCCGCGATGACGACAACCGCCGCCAGCGCCCCTCCCGCCGCCGCGGCCCGGCGCCTCTCGCCGCGCCTGAACGCGGTGACCGCGGCATCAATGACGAACACCAGCAACAGCACGGAACTCAGCTCCGCCACGCGAGACCAGTGATTGGGCACGGTTTGGCCGGCGACCGTGACGGGTTCGCCCAGGAGCGTGACACGCCGGAGGTCGAGGATCGACCGGTAGTGAAGATTCGCCCCCGTCGTGAAGTCGAGCACCAGCGCCGCGGCGCGCAGGGCACAAACCGACCAGGCAAGCCAGGGCCGACCGGCGCGGAGATAGATGCGCACAAAGCCAACCATCGAAAAAATGAGTACCGCCAACGGCAGGTGCACCCATCTCAGCAGCAATCCGTAGTCATACGGATCGATGGATTTCATCAAC
>JAIOPN010000048.1 GCA_021413865.1 Planctomycetota bacterium
GGTTCTGGCGGTGCGTGGAGGAAGGAGCGGATGAACCAGTTCCCATTCCTGATCTGTCAGTTCGTGTCGTCGCATGAGGGCCGGCCTCCTTGCCGGCCTGCTCAACATCGGCGATTCACAGAGTTTTCAGACAGAGCCTAAAAGCCTCTTTCCAGAAGTCGATGCCGTAGAGCTGTGCGCCATAATGGTACAAGCCCTTAACGTACTCGTTTAAGATACTCTCATCGCGCTCCTGAGCGAGCGCGATAAATACAAGGCTGGCACGTTGAGCCGCCCCTGGGTCCAGAATTCGATCGGAATTGGGAGATGCAAGTTCTATTTTGACTTTGAAGAGCGCTTGTCCAAACGTGTCGTGGTGCTTGATTTTGAAATCATCGATGCCGAGTTCTTTCCGGGAAAAATCGAAATGCTCCATACTGCCCACATTTATGCTAACCAGCCACAGCAACAGCACGCGATGAGCTTTGTATGCTGCTTCATCTACCTTGTTCGTATGGAACTCCTTAATCTTTGAACGAATAATGAACCGGTGATCGTCAAGGACTTGTACTGTAATGTTTGTGCTGCCTCGATTAAGCCAAGCCAGTGACTCATTCGTGAGCTTGCATGATCGGCAAACAAATTCACATTCAACATCCAACATTGGCGCCCTAGCAGTATTCAGCCTGTTACCGGGAGCATGTCTGTGTGCAAGACCAGCATGCTAATGGCGTACATCCTTGTCAACGACGGAGTTGCTTTAGGTCCGGCATGGCCGGAGGCTGTAGCCGCAGGCGGAACTGCGGTGCCCTCGACTCCACGTAATCCGTGGTAAGTGATTTTTCGTTTCTATTCCGTTCCGCAGCCCCGCCATGCGAATGCGGGGCTTCTTGTGCGATCGCCGAATACAGAAAGCCCCGCATTGGCATGACGGGCTGCGGCGGGCTTTCCCCATCTTTCCCAGACCGAACTTCCCGCACGTCCATGCGGAGTTATCACCTGTAAATAAAGGACTTACGACTCTTCTTCGTGCCCAAGGGGCTATGTTTCCTTTGCCCACGGGGAGATCGAGCCGATCCCTTAGTGGTGCAAGGCGTCCCGGCCGGCGTGTGTCGGCGGGACGCGAGCCTGTGCAGTGCGGGGCCGGTTCCGATCAGGTTCGGTCAGGGGAGAAACACGTGTTCAGAAAGATCAACAAGGCGGTGGCCTCGGCGATGTGCGTCGCGGGTGTGGCGGCGGCTGTCGGCGCGACGCCGGCGCTTGCGATCGTCACCCCGATCGGCGCGCCGCCCGGCGGCGAGAAGTCGCAGAACGAGATCTTCGATCAGGTCTACCCGGGCACGTTCAGCCCCAGCGGCGTGAACTTCATCGGCAGCGCGGGCATCAACGCCACGCGCATCGATGATGCCTCCGACCAACTCTGGGGCGGGCAGTTCGTCGGCTACGACGTGAAGGCCCGCTTCGCCGCTTACACGCAGGAGTTCGGCTACTTCGCCGGCATCAGCGGCGGGTCGTTCACGAAGATCTTCGACGTCTCGGGCACCGGCTACTCCGTCAGCGAGGCGGTGTTCGTCGACCCGGTCTTCACGCAGGCGTCGGTCATGCGCTGGGCGCGAACGGGCGACCAGGGCGGGACGTGGTCCTCGCTGCAGAGCGACAACCCCGGCGGCAACAAGGACCACATGGTCACGTACCAGATCACGGGCCTGACCGGTTCGCCCTACGACGGGCGCGAGGTGTACATGGTCTTCTGGGAAGACCTGAACGCCGGCGACTGGGACTACAACGACCTGGCGGTGGAACTCGTGCGCGTGACCCCGCCCCCCGGCGGCGGCAACCAGACCGAGCCAACGCCCGAGCCGGTGACGGCGTCGCTGGGCGCGCTGGGCACGGCGGGTCTGCTGATGGCGGCGACGCGGCGGCGCGGACGGGCCTGAGTTTGAAGAAAGAGTAAAACAGGACAATCCACGCAAGCCCCCGGTTGACGCCGGGGGTTTGTCGTTTCCGCGGAGCCCCGTCATGCCAATGCGGGGTTGCTTGTGCGATCATCGAATTACAGAAGCCCCGCATAGGCATGACGGGGCTCCGCGAATGAAAAATGCGCGACAAGTGACGCGTTATTTGGCGATCGCCTTCGCCAACCGTTCGGTGGTATCGCAGAGGGTGACGCCGGTGACGAGGAGGGTTTTTTGCGGTTGTGAGCGGCCGTGGGTGACCTCAATGCTCTTAACGGGGACGTTGAGGAGCGTCGCGAGCAGGGCGCAAACGGCGCGGTTGGCTTTGCCGTCCTCGGGCGGGGCGGCGACGGTGATTTTGAGGCGGTCACCCAGCAGGCCGGCGACGCGGTCACGGCTGGCGCCGGGGACGACCTTCACGCGCACGGCCACGCCGTCGGGCGTGGAGGCGAGCGCGGCGGCAACGTCGGCGGTGTTCACATCGCACTCCCCGCGGAGGTGTCGCCGTCGCCCGGCGGCGGGGACAACGGCGATGCCGGCGAGGGAGGTGGTATCGCCGCATCACCCTTCTTCACCCGCCGTTTCGTCGTCACCGGCTTGTCCGTGCCGAGCACGCGCTTGCGGCGGAGGACGTGGTGGTAGTGCTGCGCGAAGCGGTGCGCCTCGTCGCGGATCGCCTGGCACAAGCGCAGGCCGGAGTTGTGCCGGCTCAGGCGGATGGGCTCGGTTTTCGCCTGCGTGTAGATCCACTCCTCTCGCTTGGCCAGCGCGATCACCATCGGGGGTTTCACGGGGAGCTGCTCGAATGCTTCCTGCGCGGCGTGGAGCTGGCCCAGGCCGCCGTCGATGATGATCAGGTCGGGGTAGAGCTCGTGGCCCTCGCCGGCCTCGCGGTAGCGGCGGCTGACGACCTCGCGGATGGAGGCGTAGTCGTCGTTGGCCGCCGAGGTGATGCGGTAGCGGCGGTACTCGTTCTTGAACGGCCGGCCGTCCACGAAACAGACCTTCGAGCCCACCGCCTCGCCGCCCTGCAGGTGGGCGATGTCGATGCACTCGACGCAGCGGATGGGCTCGGGGAGTTCGAGCGTCTCGCGGAGCGATTCGAGCCCCCGCGCGGGGTCCACGGGCAGGCTCTCGGTCTCGGGCTGCCAGTTGTCGCTGCGCGAGCCGCGGTCGTCGAGTTTTTCGATGGCGCGGACCTGGTCGCGCAGCACCGCCGCGCGCTCGAACTCGCGCGCCGCCGACGCCTGCTCCATCTCCTGCCGCATCTCACGCAGCATGACGGACCGCTTGGACTCGATAAAACGCACGAACCGGTCGATGTCGGCCCGGTATTCCTCTTTGGATATCTTTGCGCCACACGGGGCGGTGCACTGGTGGATCGGGTAGAGCAGGCAGGGGCGGAAGAACTTGCGCTTCTCGTCCTCCTCCTTGATCTCCAGGTGGCAGGTGCGGAACTTGAAGACGCGCTGCAGCAGCGCGATCGACTCCCGCAGCGCGTTCACGCTCGTGAACGGCCCGAGCACCTTGGCGCCGCGGAACTCGGGCAGCATCGGCTGCCGGGTGATGAAGACACCCGGGTAATCGTCGCGCAGCGTGATGACCAGGTAGGGGAACGTCTTGTCATCCGTGAGCATCGCGTTGAAGCGCGGGTGGATGTCCTTGATGAGCCGGTTCTCGGCCAGCAGCGCCTCCCACTCGCCCTCGCACTCGATGGTGTCGAAGGATTCGATCAGCTCGAGCATCCGCTGTTTTTTGGGGCCCAGGTCGGTGGAGGCGAGGAAGTAGCTCGACACGCGGTCGGGCAGGCAGGCCGCCTTGCCGACGTAGATCACGCGGTCCTGCGCGTCCTTCATGAGATAGACGCCCGGCACCTTGGGGAGTTGCCTCGCCTTGCCCAGCAGCCCCGCGATCCTGTCCGCATGCTCGGTCATGGTTCGATTATAGAACCGCGCCCCGCCTCTTCGCCCGCGGGCTTATTCCGCTTACAATGCCGGCATGGCAAGCACCACACAGGTCACGGACACGACCCCCGACGCCCCCACCGCGCCCGAAGGCAAGGATGCCGGTAAACGACCCGACATCGCGCCCGAGGAACTCGCCCTCCAGGTCGAGGCGGTGCTGATGACCACCGACCGCGCACTCACCGCGCCGCGCCTCTCGGAGGTGCTCGACGGCGTAGGGCTCAAGGCGATCAACCACGCCGTGGGCGAGCTCAACAAAATCTACGAATCGACCGGCCGCTCCTTCCGCATCGAGGCCCTTGCCAACGGGTGGCAGATCGTCACGCTCCCGCGCTTCGGGGCCGTGCTCGCCGCGCTGCACCGCTCGCGTGAGCAGACCCGGCTCACGCCCGCCGGGCTGGAGACGCTGGCGATCATCGCCTACAAGCAGCCGATCATGCGGGCCCAGATCGAGGCCATCCGCGGTGTCGCCTGCGGCGAGGTGCTGCGCACGCTCATCGAGCGTCACCTGATCAAGATCACCGGCCGCGCCGAGGAGCTTGGCCGGCCGATCCTCTACGGGACGACGAAGACCTTCCTCGAGATCTTCGGCCTGGCGAGCCTGGACGACCTGCCCAAGGCCGAGGAGTTCAAGACCGGCGCACTGGCCGCTCCCGCCGCCGTCAAACCCGCCGCCCCCCCCGAGCCCGCGCCCAACGCATGAACATCACCACACGATCCGCCCTTCTCTTCGCCCTGCTCGCGTCGCTCGTCGGCTGCGGGTCGTATCAGCTGCGCGGCCGGGTCGTTGAAGGCCCGACGCCCGCCGTGCTCGTCGTCTCCAAGGATGACTCCCGCCTCAACGACACCGCCGTTGTGGGCGCGGCCGTCCAGGTCACGGTCGATCCCCAGCAGATGAAGCCCCGCACGCTCGACCCCGTGACAACCGGCGACGACGGCCGGTTCGCCGTCCCCATCGGCGACTTCGGCGCCGGCGCGCTCGAGTACCAGGTCGCCATCCTCTCCCGCGCCAACGGCTTCCAGGCCTCCAACGCCATCGTCAAGCTCCCCGGCTCCGACAAGCGCGTTCTCATCATCATGTCCCCCGGACGCGACACCCACCGCGACAACGACATCCTCCGCGAGACCATGCGCATCAAAGAAGAACTTGAGTCGCGGTGATTCGGCTTCCCAACCGGGTAAACTGCCCTCATGCCCCAGCGTCACGGCGTCAGGCGTGGGTTTGAGGTCGGCCAGGGGGCCCTTCTTTACTTCACCATCACCCTCCTGCTCCTGGCGCTGGCCGAGCTCTCCCGTGCCAGCCTCCTCTACTGGGCGTTCGGCGTGATGATCGGCGTGCTGGCGGTTTCCCTGCTGCTCTCATGGCTCATGCTCCGCGGCCTGCGGGTCCACCGGCTGGCGCCTGTCGTCGCCGTCGCCGGCGAGCCGCTCATGCTGCGCTACAGCATCGCCAACCCGCACCGCTGGCTGCCGGTGTTCGGCCTGGTCATCCAGGAGACATGGGGCAGGGGCCAGTCCGGCTGGCGTCAATCCGGACCTATCGCGGAATCTCCCGCGCGGCTAGGTGGCCGGCCGCAGGGCTGGGTGCTGCACATCGGCGCGGGCGAGACGATCCAGGCCGAGGCGGTCTGCGTCCCGCGCCGCCGGGGCGAGCTGGCGTTTGAAACGATCATCGTCTCCACGAGCTTCCCCTTTGGGATCATCCGCGGGCGGCTGACCGTGCGGCAGGAGGCCTCCGTGCTGGTGTACCCACGGCTGCTGCGCATGAAGAAGGCGGTGCTGACGCGCGTCACCACCGCGCAGCCGCGCGGCGGCCGACACACGGACCGCTCGGGCGGGCACGAGGATTTCTTCGGCCTGCGCGACTACCGACCCGGCGACAGCCTTAAGAGCGTCCACTGGCGCAGCGCCGCCCACACCGGCCGGCTCGTGACGCGTGAAATGACGCGCCCCAGCCCCCCCGAGGTGATGATCGCACTGGACCTGCGACGCGATGGCGACGCCGCCGACGCGGATTCACTCGCCGTTGAAAACGCGATCAGCCTCGCCGCCTCGCTCGTGTGCGACGCGCACAACCACGGCTGCCGGGTCGGCCTCACCGTGCTCGGCGCGGCCGGCCACACCTACCCGCTCCACCACGGCCTCCCCCACCGCGGCCGCATCCTCGAAGCGCTGGCGTCGCTCCCCTCTGCCCGTGGGGGAGAGGGTGGCGAGCCCGCGAGCCGGGTGAGGGGGGAGTCACCGGCCACAACACCGCCTGTTCCTGCGGGAGAAACTCCGAACGCCGCACGCCACCCCTCACCCGTCGGCGAAGACGCCGACCCCCTCTCCCCCAAGGGGAGAGGGGGAAAGAGACGAACGGCGGAACCCAACGTCATCGTCGTCGCGCACGGGCCGTGTGACCCCCATCCGCAGCAAACCCCGCGCGACCTCCGCCGGGCGGTGGTCCTCGACGCCGCCCAACTCGATGAGTTCGCCGTCGCCACGCCCGGCGGGGCGGAGGCGCTGCTGCGCGGCCGTGTCGCGTTCCCCGGCAAATATCACAGGGCCGGCGCCCGGGAGGGCGACCGATGAACCCCGATCCGCTTTTCCGCCGCATGGCCTACGTGCTGGTGTTCATGGGCATCGTCGTCTTCTGCGCCGCCGATCGTAACCCGGCGCTGCTGCTGATCGCCGGTTCGCTGCTGGCGCTGAGCTGGTACGTCGTTGACGGACCCGCGGGACGGCCGCTGCCCAACTGGGCGATCAATCTGGGCACCATCGCCTCGACGGGATGGCTCATCGCCGAACTCGCGGCGCGGCCGATGCAGTACCTGGGGCCCATGGGCCACTTCATCACCTGCCTCCTGGTCGTCGTCTTCTACGGCCGCAAGACCAACCGCGAGTACGGCATCGTCATGGTCCTGAGCCTGCTCCAGGTCGTCGGCGCCTGCATGCTCAGCGACTCGATCCTCTCGGGCGTCCTGCTGGCGCTGTATGGCCTGCTCATGCTTTTTACCGTGCTGCTTTTCCAGCTCAAGGCCACCGGCGACCAGGTGCGCGGCGCGAACCTGGCCGTCTCACCCGGCGGGGCGCCCGAGGTCAGGCCCCCCTTCGGCCGCGGCTGCCGCGGCGACCTGAGGCTCGGAGGCGCAGCCATCGGGGCGATGATCGCCGTCGCCGCCGCGTGCGTCTTCCTCTTCATGCCGCGGGGCTTGTTCATCCGGCCCGGCTCACCCTTCAACATGCCCCCGCTCTCCGCACGCTCGGGCTTCGTGGGCAGCATCCGCCTCGACGGCTTGGCGCCCGACTCGGGCGACCGCGAAGTGCTCATGCACGTGCGATTCTCCGTCGCGGGCGCGCCGGCCACGCTGCCCCCCGGCGGCTGGCTGCTGCGCGGCACGGGCCTGGACCAGTATGACCCGGGCCTGCGCACCTGGACGCGCAGCCGCCGCGCCAACATGGCGGACAACATCATCCCACTGGGCGGCGCCGGCGGCGTGCTCGCAGCCGGCGTGCCGCCGTCGCCCGCGCTTGAGGCCGACGTCACCATGCGTTCCTGCACGCACCAGTGCTTGTACGCCCCCTTCCCCGCGCAGTGGGTCTGGGCCGAGGGGCAGGGGGCGGTGATCTACGGCGGGATCGACCGGGGGGTGCGGCTGATCGAGCCGTGGGGCGGCGTGCTGCACTACCGGGTCCGCGCGCCGCTGGAGGCCGGGCCGGCGACACGGAACGACCCGGTGCCGCGCGCGGTCATGCAGCCGGGGCCAAACGCCACCAGCGGGCCGATCTTCGAGACGCTCAGCCAGGCGTACGCGCAGGGGTGGCAGGTCTCCGCGGAGCCGATCCGTAACTACGCGCGGCGGCTGTTGCGTGATAAAGGCGTGTCGCGAGACACGGCGGACGCGCCGACGCCACGCGACGCCGTGCTGGCCGAAGCTTTGGCGGATCACCTGCGGGCCCATTACCGCTATACGCCGGCCGCCGCCGCGCCGGGCCGGGCGCGCAGCGGCGAACCGATCTCGTCATTCCTCTTCGAGAGCCGAGAGGGCCACTGCGAACTCTTCGCCTCCGGGCTGGCGGCGATGGCGCGGTCACTGGGCATGACGGCCAGGCTCGTCTCGGGCTACCGCGTGTACGAATACAACCGTGTGGGCGGGTACTACGTCGTCCGCCCCGAGCACGCACACGCCTGGGTCGAGGTGTACTGCGGCGAGGGCGGCTGGGTGACGGTGGACCCGACCCCGCCGGACATCTCGGGCGATGCCCAGCGCGACGGCGGCTGGCTGGCGTGGCTGGGCGACGTGTACGAGCACGTGGAGTACGCGTGGTTCAGTTCCGTCATCGCCTACGACGACCACGCGCGCGACGGGGTGATCGAGACGGCCAAGACGTCGGCGCAGCTGGCGGCCACCGTCTGGATGCAGGGCACGATGGGGTCGGTCACACGGTACGTGGAGGAGAGGGTCTCGAACATTTTCGCAGACGGCTTCAACCTGGCGGCCACCGGGCTCATCACGGTCGCGCTGGTGATGGGCGTGGCGGGGCTGGTCCGCATCTTGTTCGTGCGCCGCCGCCGGCTGTCGGCGCTGCAATTGGGCCGCATGCCCCTGCCCCAGCGGCGCGGCCTGACCCGGCGGCTGGGCTTCTACCTGATGATGCTCGACATCCTGGAGCAGCACGGCCATATCCGCCCGCCGTGGCAAAGCCCCTTCGCCTTCGCGCAGAAGCTGGTCACCGCCGACCCGGTCACGTTCGCCCCCGTGCCATCGATCACCGAGATGTTCTACGAGGTCCGCTTCGGCGGCCGGGCGACGGACCCCCAGCGCGCCCGCTGGGTGGACACGCAACTCGACAACCTGCGGCACGCGCTGATGCGGCGACGCGCAGGAAGGCACTGAGGTCTGATCCGGTGAGGCTACCGCGGTACGCCCGGCCTTGCCGACTGCCTAACGACGTACAACGGGCAATGGATGAGAGCCGTTCGTCAATGATGACCGGATCGCCCCGGAATCGAAGCCCCACCTCCGTAGCGGTCGGATGGCGAACAGGATCAGTGCAACGGCAACCGACACCGCGAGCCACGCCGGCATCCATTCGGTCCCCGGCCTCGCATCTGCCACGATGTCGATGCCCAGCCGCACCACGAGCCAATCCGTCAGCAGGCCCATCGATACCGCGCCCACGCAAATACTCGCGAGATACACCGCGACCGTCGCCGCCCCTAGTTCCTTGCGCAACACAGCAATCGCCGAAAAGTTTGACGCGGGGCCTGCCAGCATGAACACCAGCGCTGTGCCCGGGCTAACGCCAGCAAGGATCATCGCCGCCGCGATCGGCGTCGAGGAGGTGGCGCAGATGTACATGGGCACGGCGACAACCAGGATCGCCAACATCGCCGGGAGGCCGCTGCCCCAGCGTGCCATCGTATCGGGCGGGACACAGGTCGAGATCACGGCGGCCGCGATCAGTCCGATCCCCATCCATATAGCCATGTCGTCCATGACATCCGCCGCCGCCACAAAAAGCTGACGCCACCAGGACGTTGACGGCGTGGCTTCCGCTGCGGCGCTCACCGATCCACAGGCCGTGTCATCACAGCATTTCTCTTCCGTGGTAGCGCCGCCAAACACACTGGGCGCAACCTGTTTGCGGCCCTCGGGTACCAGGTCCGCCAGTATGCCGGCCAGGCACGCGGAGAAGATCGCAGCAATCGGTCGCGCGACAGTCATGAACGGCCCGAGCAGTGCATAGCTCACGAGGATCGAATCAGCGCCGTTCTCGGGAGTGGCGATCAGGAACGAGACCGTCGCTCCGCGCGAGGCCCCGCCACGACGCAGCGCGATCGCGGCCGGCAGAACCCCGCAGGAACAGAGCGGCAACGGCGTGCCGATCAACGCGGCACGGAAAATCGGGCCTAGCCCGTGACCGCCGAGCCACCGGACTAGCCAGCGTGTCGGCACCCATACCTTGAGAACGCCGGCGATGAGCAGACCAAGGGCCAGCCACGGGGCGGCCTCGGCGGTAACGCCCCACAGATTGTCGGCGAATTGCGCTGAATATTGCGAAATGTCGGCCATCCCCGTCATTGTACCCGTGCGGGTGTCACAACGCGGCGACCGGCACCGGGCGTCGGGACGCGGTCCGGATACACTAGGGCTTGGACGTTGGGGCCCGCCGTCGGGCCCCGGGAGGGCGAGGGAATGGTTCAGGGAGCACGGCTCGTTTGGCCAGCGGAGAACCTACAACCCGGCCGGTCACGCCCGCACCCCCTCCCGCTCATCCGGATCAGGTGGAGACGCCCCCGCGATCCATCGCCAGGCCGCCCGCCCCGCGCGATCGCCTGAGCACGTGGGTTTTCCTGGCCCTGATCCTGGTGATGGCGCTGCCCGCCCTGCTGATCGACCTGC
This sequence comes from Planctomycetota bacterium, assembly GCA_021413865.1. Lineage (GTDB taxonomy): Bacteria > Planctomycetota > Phycisphaerae > Phycisphaerales > Phycisphaeraceae > JAIOPN01. The sequence continues at coordinate 10,288 of JAIOPN010000048.1, forward strand.
AATCCCCGGACGTGACCGACCCCCGGGAGGCCCGCTCGGTCCTGGTCGCGCTCAACGCCGTCGGCGAGCGAGCCAAACCCCAGGCGCAGTTCTACAACATTGTCGTCCCGACCCTGAATGACCGCGTGCGCTGGGACGTGCCCCCGACGGTCGGGTGGCTGCTCACAGCGGTGCTGCCCGCGCCGAGCGCCGACGGGCTATGGCTGTTCATCCTGGGGGCGAGGCTGACGAGCGTGGTGATGGGGCTGGTCACGATCGCGTGCGTTTATTGGGCCGGTTTTTCGCTGGGCGGGCTGCGCACCGCGGCCTACGCCGCCGCCGTCTGCGCCACAGGAGCCGTGCTGGTGCATCAGGCAAGGTTGGCGACGCCCGCGATCCATTTCGCCGCGTGGGCCACCATGAGCATCGCCGCGGCGCTCTGGGCGCTGCGGCCGCTTAAACCGCAACCCAGTCTCTGGCGTCAGGCGATCGGCTGGGCGCTCTGCGGGCTGTCGATGGGGCTGGCGGCCCTGACGATCGGGCCCGGTGCAATGCTCTCGGTGGCGATGCCGGTGCTCTTCCTGACCCTGCTCTGCCCCAACCGCGCGTCGCACCTGCTGGGGCTGCTGGCGGCGCTGCTGCTGTCGGCACTGGTGGTGCTGCCGTGGGCGACCTTCGCCCGCCAGCACGACCCGGACGCCTGGCCCGTGGACCCGGTGCGCTGGGTGGCGCTGGGCTGGATCGAACCGGGCCAGATCACGGACCTGCTGGGGCACATGCTGCCGCTGATGATCGTCGCGCTCATGCCCTGGACGCTCTGGCTGGTCGGCGCGATCGTTCAGCCGTTCAGCACCTCGTCCGCCGGCGTGCGGCGGAAGCTCTTCCTGGGCTGGGGGTGGTTCACCGTGTCGGCGGTCATGTGCCTGCTGGCACCGCCGGTGCTGCGTGTGGCGTTCCTGATGCAGGTGATCCCCGCGGCGGCCGTGCTGATCGCCGAGGTATTCACGCAGTACGCCGACCTGGCGGCGACGGGCCGGATGGCGCTGTTTTGGCGTCTGCTGCGCTGGGTCCACATGGTCGGGCTGGCGACGTTGTCGGTGGCGCTGCCGCTGCTGGTGACCAGGCCGGAGTGGTTCGTCTCCATGGGGCTGACCGGGGCGGAACCGCTGGCGAACGTGGGCTGGTTTTACGCCGGTCCGCTGATGGCGGCGCTGCTGGCGATCGTGGCGTACACGGCCAGACCGGTAATGGCGAGCCTGCCGGGCCGCTCGCTGGCGTTCTGGACGTTCTGGGGCGCGGTCGCGCTGACGGCGATGACCGTGCCCTGGGCGCGGTCACCGATCAACCACCCCGGCCCGACCCAGGAGGCGGAGCGGCTGCGCCAGGTCGTGGGCGATCAGCCCCTGTTCTGGCTGGGCCCGGTGATCCACGACCCCGCCGACACCCACCCGGTTTTGCTACTCTATGGCCCGCGTCCGGTGCGGGTGCTCAAGCCCACCGAGATCGAGGCGGCGCAGCGGCTACACCCGGAACTCTTCCTCCTCGCCCCGTACCCGGGGGGCCTCCCGCCGGCCGCCGCCGAGTTCGAAGTCGTCGGCATCAAACCGCTTCCCGACCTGATGCTCTACCACTGGGCCGCCCCGCCGACACCCGCCCAATCCCAACCATGACCCCCACCCACGACACCCCCGAACTCTCGATCGTCGTCCCCGCGCTCAACGAGGAGGACAACGTCGGCCCGCTGGTCGAGGAGGTCCGCCGCGCCGTGATCGACGCGGGCATCGCCGCCGAACTCATCGTCGTGGACGACGGCTCGACCGACGCCACACCCCAGCGGCTGCGCGACCTGCAAACCAAAAACCCCTGGCTGCGCGTGCTCCGCCGCGACAAGGCGCGCGGACAATCCGCCGCCATGTACGCCGGCATCCAGGCGGCGCGGGGCCGGTTCATCGCCACGCTCGACGCGGATTTACAGAACGACCCCGCCGATCTGCCCCCGATGCTCGCCAAGGTGCGGACCGGCGAGGCGGACATGACCCAGGGCCTCCGCGCCCGCCGCAAGGACTCCCTCGTCCGCCTCTGCACGAGTTGGGTCGGCCGCACCACGCGGAAAGTCATCCTCGGCGACGACATCCGCGACACCGGCTGCACCACGCGCATCGTCAAGGCGTCGATCGCCAGGCAGTTCCCCCTCGAGTTCAAGGGCATGCACCGCTTCATGCCCGTCTATGCCCGCATGGTGGGCGCCAAGGTCGTCGAGATGCCCGTCAACCACCGCCCGCGCGTCGCCGGCGTGGCGAAATACGGCATCCTCAACCGCGGCTTCGTCGGCTTCTTCGACTGCCTGGCCATGCGATGGATGCTCAAGCGCTACCGCGACAGCGCGGTGCGCGAGGAACCGCTGCCGTGAAACGGAGATGGGTTGTCCTCGTCGAACTGGTCTGCCTCGCCGCGCTCTGCACGTGGCTGGGGCTGATGATGGTCGATGGCACGCCGCACCCGGACGGCGCCGTCAACCTCAAGGTCCAGCTCAGCGGCGCGGACGACCACGTCTATCTCACGCGGCAGCCCGGCGGCCTGTACAAGTACCAGGTGCGCCACACCGACGGCTCGACCGAGCTGCTCTCCCCCGATGACTTCGCCCAGGCCGTGTACCGCGACCAGCACGGCCGCGGCTGGATGGAGGCGATGTTCAACGTCTCCTCGCCGGCGGGCTTCATCTGGGTCACGGTCGGGTTCATCGGCCAGCTCCTGTTCACGGGACGTATGGTCGTGCAGTGGCTGGTGAGCACCAAGGCGCAGCGCTCGGTGGTCCCGCCGATCTTCTGGTGGATGAGCCTGGTCGGGGCGACCATGCTGCTGGTCTATTTCGCGTGGCGGCGTGACCCGATCGGTATTTTGGGCCAGGCCGTCGGCTGGACGATCTACATCCACAACCTCTGGCTGATCTACACCAAGCCCGCCGAGCGGGTGGACGTGACCGAAGACCCGGGGCCGGAGCCGGAGATCGAGACTTAGGTGGTAGAGTATTGGGTGCATTGCGGATAGCCATACCTCTCACCGCCCCATCACCGCGCATCGTCATGCCCAACGTCCTGCGCATCATCGACGCCAACGCCAACCGCGCCCGCGAGGCCCTGCGGGTAATGGAAGAGGCGGCGCGGTTCGTGCTCGATGACGCCGAGCTGACCGAGGGGATCAAACGCCTGCGCCACGACCTGGCGGCGGCGATGCTCATGGTCGAGGGGATGGAGGAGAACCGCGACACGCCCGGCGACGTGGGCACGACCGTGAAGACCGAGCGCGAGGCCAAGCGGGAATCCGTCGCGGCGGTCGTCGTGGCGGCGGGCAAGCGGCTGAGCGAGGCGCTGCGGGCGATCGAGGAGTACGGCAAGACGCTCGGGGCACGCGTGCCCGGCTTCGCGCGGAGCATCGAGGCGCTGCGCTACCGGGGCTACGACCTGGAACAGAAGCTCAACCGCGCGATGGCCACGGGGGCGGCCAAGCAGTGGCGGCTCTGCGTGCTCATCTCGCAGGAGATCTGCCGCGACCGCGACTGGTGGCGGGTGGCGCAGGCGGCCGTCGAGGGCGGGGCGGACTGCATCCAGCTCCGCGAAAAAACGATGGACGCCGGCGAACTGCTCTCGCGGTCGATCCGGCTGGTGACGCTCTGCCGGCCGCGCGGGGTGAGCGTCGTCATCAACGACCGGCCGGACGTGGCGCTGCTCTCAGGCGCGGACGGCGTGCACCTGGGCCAGGGCGACCTGCCCTGCGGCGAGGCGCGCAGGCTCGTGGGCACGCAGCTCCTCATCGGCGTGAGCACCTCAGAGCTCGACCAGGCCAAGACCGCCCTGCGCGACGGCGCGGACTACTGCGGCATCGGCCCGATGTTCAACACCAACACAAAACTCAAGGACGTGATCGTCGGTCCGGCGTATGCCAAAGAGTTCACCGCGTGGGGCAAGATGCCCCACCTGGCGATCGGCGGCATCAACCCCACCAACGTCCGCGAGCTGGTCGCCGCCGGGGCGCGCGGCGTGGCGGTCAGCTTCGCCATCTGCTCCGCCTTCGACCCCGCCGCCGTCATCCGCGACATCCTCCGCGTCGTGCCGCCGCTCAACGGCGCGGAGTGATTTTTGCGTTCCCCCGCTGAAATTGCCCCGCTTACCGCATGACAGCGGTATAACAAGCGTTCCGCCTGCCACGACGCACGGCCCTGGAGCAGGAGAACGCCATGCCCACCGTCGTCGATGCCCACCAACATTTCTGGGACCTTCAGGCCCTCAACTACGGCTGGATCCCCAAGGACCACCCCGTCCTCTCGCGGAACTACCTGCCGCGTGACCTCGCCCCGATCCTCGCCCAGCAGGGCGTGCAGCGCACCGTCCTCGTGCAGGCGCACCACGGCAACGAGGAGAACCGCTGGGCGCTGAAGCTCGCCAAGGTCAACCCGTTCATTGCCGGCATCGTCGGCGTCGCGGACCTCGCCGACCCCGATCCCGCGACGACCCTTGCCGAGTTCGCCGGGGACCCGCGCTTCGTCGGCGTGCGCTTCAACGTCGGCCCCGACTCGACCAACGGCGAAACCGTCAAGCCCGACCTGGCGCGCGGAGTGGCGGCGCTCGACCAGCTCGGCCTGGCGTGCGACCTGCTCATCCCGCCGGGGCAGCTCGGCCACGTGCCCGTCCTCTCCCGCGCCTTCCCCGGGGTCCGCTTCATCGTCGATCACCTCGGCTGCCCGCCGATCAAGTCCCGCGTCATGGAACCCTGGGCGCGGCAGATCGAAGAGGTGAGCGAGTGCCCCAACGTCTGGGTGAAAGTCTCGGGCCTGATCACGCAGGCGGACACCGAGCGCTGGATACCCAACGACCTCAAGCCGTACGTCCACGCGGCGATCGAATTATTCGGGTGCGACCGCCTGATGTTCGGGAGCGACTGGCCGGTCTGCCTGCTCGCCGGGTCCTACGAACGCGTGACCGGGGCGCTGCGCGACTGCCTGGGCGCGCTGACGGAGAACGAGCAGAACATGGTCTGGGGCGGGACGGCGACGGCGGTTTACGATTTAGTTCGGTAAAAACCGCAGCTCAAGTGTTCGCCGGGGAGTTCGGCGAACCGACGAGGTCGGCGTTGGTCTTGAAACGCTCGAGCGCCTTGAGGAGCTGCTCGATCTGCTGTGGCGGGGGCATCTGGATCAACCGGCGGCGCAGGGCGGACATGGTCTCCAGTTCCTTGGGGGGCATGAGCAGGTGCTCCTTGCGCGTGCCCGAGGCCGCCAGGTCGATCGCGGGGAAGAGCCGACGCTCGGCGATCTTGCGATCGAGGATGAGCTCCATGTTACCGGTGCCCTTGAACTCCTCGAAGATCACCTGGTCGCCGCGCGAGCCGGTGTCCACCAGCGCCGTGGCGATGATGGTGAGCGAACCGCCCTCCTCGAACTTGCGGGCGGCGCCGAAGAGTTGCTTGGGGATCGCCAGCGCGGAAGCGTCGAGACCGCCGGACAACGTACGGCCGGTCTGATGGATGCCCTGCGCGGTGTTGAACGCACGGCCGACGCGGGTGAGCGAGTCGAGCAGGACCATGACGTCTCTGCCGGACTCGGCCATGCGCTTGGCACGCTCGATGGTGAGGATCGCCAGGCCGACGTGTTTCTCGGCGGTGTGGTCGTTGGAACTGGCGAGCACCTCGCAGGGGACGTTGCGGCGGAAGTCGGTCACTTCCTCGGGCCGTTCATCCACCAGCAGCGCGATGACGTGAATTGATGGATGGTTCTTCTGCGCGGCGAAGGCGATGTTCTGGAGGAGGGTCGTCTTACCGGCCTTGGGGGGCGAGACGATCATGCCGCGCTGACCGTAGCCGATGGGGCAGAAGAGGTCGATGAGGCGGCACGCGGGCGGGCAACCGGGGTACTCGAGGGTGAGCCGCGGGGCCGGGTCGATGGTGGTGAGGTCCTCGAAACGGGGGCGCTTGGAGAACTCGTCGGGCGAGACGCCGTCGATTTTTATCACCTGCTGCACGCGCGGGGCGTTGGGGGCGATGGCGTTGTACTTGGCCATCTTGTTTTTCTTGCCCTGCTGGCCGTGGTGGTGCTGGTTCTGCTGGTGGTGATGGTGCTGGCCGTTGCCGCCCTGCTGCTGGAGTTCGGCCTCGATGGTCAGGCCGGAGCGCAGGCCGAACCGCTCGATGAACTTGGCGGGGACGACCGGGTCGGTCGGCAGCGCGATGAGGGTCTTGTCGAGGATGCGCAGCCGCCCGTCGGGTCGGCCCGCGATTTCTAGGATACCGGTCTGGGTTTGCATTCAGATACCTGTTGTGGCGTACGGGTTGGAGGCGTGAAAAGACGTGCCTTCCCCGACGCCGGGTGAATCACACGCTGCCGGCGCCACGGCAAAACCTCGCCCCGCCTGATGGGCGAATGCCGTGACGCACGTGATGGACGAATATCTCATTCCGATCCCACAGGGTCCTGCGCGGGCGCTTGCGCCCTCTCCCTTTTCGGGGTGAGGGCCGTGAGAAGAGGGATACGCGGGCTTGGCGGATCGCCCCTCAATGACGGCGATGCGGACCAGAACTCCCCGCCTTGGAACAGGCCCGGGCGCAGACCACCCACGAAAAGGCCCGTCCGTTCACCTTCAAATACCGCGAACTCGGGGGGCGACCGTCGGACGCAAGTCCAACCGATCGCGTGTACTCCGACTCGGCTTTCGCGGAAAACGCTCCTGTCGAATACCGGCAGAGGGCCGGGGAGCGACCTCTCAACTACTCTTTTACATTGATCGGCCCAAAGGATCAAGGGCTTGCGGGATTATCCGTGCGCCCCCGCCCACCTCTGCCGCAGTGCCGTGCCCCCGAACACCAGCCCGAAAATAATGCTCAAAACACCCACGATACACGGCCCGCTGCTCAACTGCGGCACCTGCAGGCAGAGCATCAGCCCCCCAGCCGTCCCCGCCACGCCGATCACCCACGACAGGAAAAACACTACCCCCAACCGCCGGCTGAGCAGCAACGCCGTCGCCCCCGGCAGCACCAGCAGCGCCGAGACCAGCACGAACCCGGCGAGCTTGATCCCGATCACGATCGTGACCGAGAGCAGCGTGAGTAGCGTGTAATGGATCACCGTGGTTGGCACGCCGAACACACGGCCGACGGACTCGTCGAAGGCGAAGAAGATGATCTCCTTGAAGAGCAGGACGCAGACGATGAGGATCGCCGCGCCCAGGATGATGGCCAGCCACATGTCGGTCGTCTCGACGGCCAGGAGCGAACCAAAGAGGAGTTGGTCGTAGCTCGGCGGGGTGGTGTGGGTGCCGATGTAGTTCGCGTAGGCAGGCCAGCGGTCGAGGACGACGCCGCGGAGGTTGCCCATGAACACCCCCCACGCCATGGCGGCGACCAGGAGGATGCCGATCGCGCTGTCCGGCTCGACGCGCCGCCGCCGCGCGATGACGCCGATGATGAACGCTGTCGCCAGGCAGAAGAAGAGCACCGCGATGCTCTGCGAGACGCCTGTGAGCCCCAGGAAGATGGCCGTGCCCACGCCGCCGAAGCCCGCGTGGCTGATCCCCTGGCCGATGAACGCCATCCGCTTGAGCACCACGACCACCGACAGCAGCGAGCAGACGGTGGCCACGGCGATGCCCGTGACCACCGCGTGACGCACGAACTCGTAATCCCTGAGCCAGTGGATGAACTGCATGGGTCTGCTTCTTCAACGGCCCAGGATCGGGGCGATGTCGTGGTGGAACACCTCGGCGAGCAACTCGCGGGTCAGCCCGCCCGGCGCGTCGTGGTAGTGGATGGTCTGGTTCAGACAGGCCACGCGCTCGCAGCCGGCGGCGATCGCCTGCAGGTCATGGCTCACGATCACCACCGTCAGCTTGAGCGACTCGTGCAGCTCGCGGATGAGCTGCGCGAAGCGGCTCTGCCCCGCCTCGTCAATGCCGACGGTCGGCTCGTCGAGCACCAGTATCTTCGGCCGCGGCGCCAGCGCCCGGGCGATGAACAGCCGCTGCTGCTGCCCACCGGAGAGGTCGCCGACCGCTTTGCCGCGAAGGTCCCGCACGCCCACGCGCTCCATGATGTGGTCCGCATACGCCAGGTCGTCGCGCGAGTGGCGGCGGAATAGCCCGGTGCGTCCGACCAATCCCATGCGCACCACCTGCTCGGCGGAAACCGGGAAGTGCCACTCCGCCTCGTGCCGCTGGGGGACATAGCCGATCACGTCGCCGCGCCGGCACGCCTGCCGCGGCGTCAGGCCTCCGACCGACACGCTCCCGCTGTACCCCTCGAGCAGGCCGAGAATGATTTTGAGCAGCGTGGTCTTGCCCGCGCCGTTGGGCCCGATGATGCCGAGGCTGCACCCCTGCTCGATGTGCAGCGTGACGTCGCGCAGGGCGTGGTGCGGAGCCACGCCGATCGCCGCGGGATAGGTGTAGCCGACCTGTTCAAGGCAGATCGCGTCGGTGCGCGGGTGGTGGTGGTCGAGCCGGCCGTGGTCGCAGCCATGGTCGTGCCCGCACGCGTGCTGCGCGCCGGCGTCGTTGTGTAATGGATTTGCGTCGTTACCCATAAAATCTCTGCCCAAGCCAAGCCCGATGCTGAGGTCTTCCGAAGCGTCGGGGTCTTCGCCCACCCGTCCACAAACCAATCACCGCAGCGTCTGCCCCTGGTACAGCGTCTCCAGGTTCGACCGCATCATCTCGAAATAAGTCCGGTAGCCCTCGCGGCGCGGGTCGCCCAGCGGGTCGAGCGTCAGAACCTTCACGCCCGTCTCCGCCGAGAGCGACTTCGCGTAGGCGTCGGGGAACTGCGGCTCGGTGTACACCGCCTTCAGCTTGTACTTGCGGATGGCATTGATCGCCTCGACCAGGCGCTCCGCCGACACCTCGCCGCCCGGCGACAGCTCCAGTTCCGTCAGGTGGGCCGCCACGGTCAACCCGTAACGCGCCGCCGGCAGGTCGAACGCGTTGTGGAACGTCACCATCCTCTTCACGGGCATCTTCGTGAGCATCATGGCGCATTCACGATCGAGCAACAACAGATTGGAGCTCGCCAGTGTGGTCCGCGCGTGCAGCGATTGCAGCCGCTCCGGGAAATAGGGCTCCAGTTCGGGCCCCAGCGCCTGGATGAACGAGGCCGCCATCACCGGGTCGAGCCAGATGTGCTGATTCGGCCCGCCGCGGTGGTGGTGTTCGTGCTCATCGTGATCTTCGTCGTGATCGTCCGCGGGCTGTGTCACCGCGCCGGGCCGCGGGTAATGGATCATCTCCGCGAACCGGAGCACCTTCGCCTTGGGCGGGATCACGCCCTGCGCCTTCCGCGCGATCCAGTCGTCCAGACCAACGCCGACCAGCACCACCACGTCGGCCCGGGAGAGCGCCCGCATCCCCTCGGCGCTCAGGTCGAACGTGTGCTCGGTCGTCCCCGGCGGGATGAGTGTGTGCACTTCCGCCCAGTCATCCACAAGCTCCGTCACCAGGCTCGCCATCGGCACGATGCTGGCGACGATGACCGGGCGCTTGCCCAACGTCCCGGAGGCCTGCGTCGCGGCACCGGACGGCGGCGTTGTGCGGCTGTCGCAGCCGAACACGGCCGCGAAAACGAGCAAAAGGGCTATTGATCTATATTGATAACTGATTTTCACATAGGTATTTTCGCAGGCGTGCCTGCAAAAATCAAGGCGCGGCTGCCGGCGCTGTCGCGGAAACGCGACGCGTAATCCGCCAATGTTCCGTCCACGCTGTGTGCTTGCCGGATTTCAAGACCTGATCGGCCTCAACTAAATCCGTCACCTCACGATGAAGCTCGTACCGATCAACGCCCTGTGTTTCGATGCCCGCCCTCGCCGTCACGGGGAGTTCCTTCGACCCTACATTCTCCAACCATACCGTCAGATCGAGTTCCCCCGCCTCGCTCAGCGCGTACGTCTTCCGCCAGCGCAGCCCATCCACCCCGTCGCCCAGCAGCACCAACTCGCGCGGCGCGCCATCGACGACCCACATCATCCCGAGGTCACGCTTCTCGTTCCCCGACTCCGTCCTCCAACCCTCCCCCGCCAGCACGTTCGGCCCACCCTCCACGGGGATCTTTTTCACGTCCATCTCATCCGGATCGCTCTTCGACGGTTCGAACCGCCAGCGCGGCGGCGGCATCAATCGGTACACCACCACGCCCCCGCCGCGTGGGTCGATGTCCACCTCCCCGTGCCGCGAGCGCATCCGTATCAGCTCACGGCCATTCACCTCCACCGTGTCCACGCCCCAGACCCCCGCCAGCGCCAGCGTTGAGTCCGCGCGCTTCCAGCCCTCGCACCCGGACACGCCGGCGCAAAGCACGACCAGCGCCGCCGCGAGCACGCCTCTTCCGTTACACCTCATGGTTCACCTCCATCACCCGGCCGGGCACGACGAACAACAGTCTCGCCCTCACCTCCCGCTCCTTCAACCCCAGCATCACCGCCAGCGCCCGCCGGTACGCCGCCACCTGCGGGCGGTACACCTCGACACGATCCGCCAGCCCCGCCCCCTCCACGCGGTCGGTCTTGAAATCCAGCACCTGCGCCCCCACCGCCACCCCGCCGCGCCGCTCCACTACGACGCGGTCGAACTGCCCGCGCACCAACTGCCCGTCCAGCGTCACGATGAACGGCCGCTCACGCCACAGTTCCGCCCTCTCCCCCGCCGGGGCACGGAGCGCGTCGGCGATCTCACCCCTCGCCGCCATCTCGCGGAACTCGCGCAGCCACAACCACACCGTGGCCGGATCGGGGTTCGCCACGACGCGCGCGGCCGCCGCGATGCACGCATCGTCCGTCGGCAGCGTGTCACGATCTGTGAACCCGACCAGCTCAAACCACGCGTGCATCACCGTTCCACGCTCCCGCGCCGCGCCGGCCGTCTGCGTCAAGAGGTCCTTCACGGAGACACGGCCGCCCCCCTCCAGCCCCGACGGGCTGACGATGGGGAGCGTCCGCGCCGCGCGGTCCGCCCTCGCCAATCTGATCGAGACCGGTTTCGCCTCGAACGCGGCGGGTGCGGGGACCGCCTCCTCCAACTTGGAGGACCACCGCTCATCCCCCGCGCTGTACAGCTTCTTCCCTTGCGAAAAGTCAGGCTCATCCCCGCACAGCCCGCGCCGCAGGATCGAATCGAGCTGGCCGTTGCTCCAGCCCTTGACCGACGGCGTGCCGTCCTTCTTCGTCTTCAGCGGTCTCACCACCATGTGCAGCGCGTGCCGCGCCCGCGTCATCGCCACGTAGAGCGACGAGAGGTCGTCCATCATCCGCGACCGCTCGGTCTGGGCGTACGCAGTCTCGATGCCGGGGAACAGCAGGCGCAGCTCCCTCTTCACCTGCGGATAAACTCCACGGATCGGGCCCACCGGCGATTCGCGTTCCACGTATGCCGCCGCACGCCCCACGTCTCCGACTTTGCAGTGCAACTCCGGCAGGACCACCACGTCGAACTCCAGCCCCTTGGAGCGGTGGATCGTCATCACCCGCACCGGCGAGGCCGAGGGCTCTTCCACCTGCGCCGCCTTCACTTGCTCCACGAACCGCGAGGGTCGCAGCGAACGCCCCGCGTCGTACCCGTCCGCCAGTTCGATCAGCTGCGTCAGACGGTGCACATCCGCCGCGCCGCACGAGGGGGCCACCGCCCGCGCCCAATCCACGATCACCGCCGCATAGCCCCGCTCCACCAGCGCCCGACGTATGCGCGCCGCCGCCGCATCGGCCCCCGAATCCATTCCGAGCACCGCGCCGATCGGCGAGTGCGACACGTGGAACCGCGCCACCCGGTCGCCCGGGTGGTCAGCCAGCGTCAGCGCCGCCAGCACCGCGTTCACCGCCGGGTCGTCGGTGATGTAGTGCCCCCCCTCCCCGCTGGCGTCGATCTTTTTCTCCCGCAGCACGTGCATGATCCGCCGCGCCGCCTCGTTCCGGCTCACCAGCACGCCGATCGACCGCCCCGGCGCGTCGTGCATGATGCGCTCCACCAGGTCGGCGACGAACCACTCGTGCCCCGTCGGCAGCGAGCGGTCCTCCTTCTCCGCCTCGCCCTCTTCCTCTTCCGATTCGTCTTCCCCACCCTCGCTGCCCGACGTGACCAGCTCGACATACCCCGGCAGTTTCTTTGCCGCCTCGTGGCTCTCGTACCCCTCCGACCACGCCGCGGCCACCCCGCCGTGCATCCCGCTCAGCACGGGGTTCTCGGCCAGTTTTCCGAACACCCGGTTCACCGCGTCGAGCACCACCTGCGCGGAGCGGAAGCTCCTGCTCAGCCTGATGCGCGACTCGGGCGGCAGGTGCAGTTGTCTTTCGATGTGGCCGAACAGCTCCGCACAGCCGCCGCGCCAGCCGTAGATCGCCTGCTTTGAGTCGCCCACGCAGAAGAAGCTGTGCTCCGCGTCCGCCGCGTGCGACGCGATCTCCGCCGCGATCGGCTCGAGCACGTGCCATTGCGTCAGGCTCGTGTCCTGGAACTCGTCGAGCAGCAGGTGGTGCACACGCCCGTCGAGCCGGTAATAGATGTCCCCCAGCTCCGGTAAATCCATGGACAGCCGCAGGGGCAGGTCGCTGAATAGCACCAGCCCCTCGCGCTCGCGCAGCCGATCGAAGTGATCGCTGAACCGACGCACAAGCTCGTACGCCGCCCGCCCGCGCTCGGCGACGCCGAACCGCACCAGCGTTTCGGCCGCTTCGGCGAGCGGCCTGAGCGCGTCGCACACGACCTCGGGGACTTGGGCGCGTGCGTATATGCCGTCCCCGTGACTCACCGACTGCACTAGCTTCTGCGCTAACACCCCCTCCCAGTCCCCGTGCTCCGCTAAACCACGAACCTTCGCCATCGCTTCGGCGAGCTTTTTGCCAAACGCCCCGCCGTCCTCCACCAATCTCCGCACCCCATCCGTCATCTCCACCAGCCGCTCGCGGCCCGGCGGCTCCGGCGCATCGATCCGCCGCCACGCCGCCTCGTCGGGAACCTCTCGGTACACCTCGTACAACGACTTGACGATCCGCTCGATCGATTCGGTCACGCCGCGCTGCGCGCTGTCGTGGTGGTAACGCCGCAGCAGATCGACCAGCACCTGCGGCTCCTCGTCGGCGAGCATCGCCTCGATCGCGCGCACGCGGACGCGGTCCACCTCCGGGTCCCCCTCGCCGCGCATGTCGGGGTTGGGCGGCAGGCCCAGTTCCAGCCGGAAGCTCCCGGCCACGCGGGTGAAGAATGAGTCGATGGTCGAGATCGACACGCGGTTGAGCGAGCGGCAGATCACGCCCAGCATCGACCGCGCGTCGGCGACGCCGAACCGCGCCGCGTGCAGCTCCGCCCCCAGCTTTTCCGCCCTCTCGGGGTCCACCGCCGCGCGGGCGACCACGCCCAGCACGCGGTCGAGGATCTCCCCCGCCGCCGCGCGGGTGAACGTCGTCGCCAACGCGTGCTCGGGCTTCACGCCGGCATGGATCAGCGCCAGGTAGTGCCGCGTCAACTGGTACGTCTTGCCCGTCCCCGCCGAGGCGCGCACCAACCGGTGCGCGATCGCGCCACCAGTTCCCGAACCCGTCGTGCCGGTTGGCGTCATCGCACCGCCCCCCCCTGTGGCGCCAGGCGGTTCCCCTCGGCCAGCGCTCCGGTACGGTCCAGCGCTTCATCCTGGCAGATGCCCGCGAACTCCTCCGCGAAGTCCACCGGGTACCTCGGCGGCCAGAAGACGCCCGCGCGCACCAGCCGGATCACGCCGTGCGCTTTCTCCACCGCCGCTTGCAGTTCATCCTCGCCCCAAGGCGCGGCGGCAAACCTGATCTCCGACAATTTCTTGGGCAGTTGGATGTAACCCAGCTCCACGCCGGGCGTGCCCGCTTTCACCAGGCCTTTCTCGACCGCCAGTGCGCGGTAGAGCGGCAATTGCAGGTCCACCCATTCACCGCCGCGGATGTGCGTCACTGCCGGTGCTTTCGCCGAGTCGGCGGTCTTGTAGTCGCCGATGCGCACGCGGCCGTCGGCATGCACATCCACGCGGTCGATCCGACCGGAAACCGTGAACGGCTCGCCATCGACGATCAGGTCCGCCGACATCTTCCGCTCCGTGACCAGGATGGACCAACCCTCGGCGGCCTGCCGCGCCTGCCAGAGCGCAAGACCGAGCAGCCGCTCGCCGAGCTGGCGTTCCTGTATCTGCACCGCCGCCGGCGGCTCCTGGCCGTATGCCCTTTTCGCCATCGCATCGAGGCGGGAAAGGAGGAACTCGGCGATCTCATCGGGGTCGGTCGAGCGCACGATCTCGGAAGAGGCCATCGCCAGCAGCACGTCGTGCGCGAGATTGCCGAAGGCCAGTGGGTCCATCTCGACCGCGCGGTCGTTGAGGGTTTCGAGTTTCAGAACGTGTTTGAGGTAGAAGCGGTACGGGCAGGCGATGTAATCGCGGAACGCGGTCACCGAGAGCGCACGGATCGGTTCGGCCGGGGGCGTGGGCGGCGGGACGATGAACCGCGACGTATCACCGAACGGGAGCAGGAGCGGTTCGGGCCGCGGCGCGGGATGGGAAGAGAGTTTCGTCACTCGGTGCGGCAGCTCGTCGAGGCCACACGCCAGGAGCAGCCGGCTCGGGACGAGCGGGTCGCCCTCGGCTGTGCGCCGGCCGGTGACGAGGTGGACGGCAGTCCGGCTGTGCAGGATGGCGGCGAGCGTCATGATTTCGCGGGCGAACCGCCGCTGGTTGTCGGCAAGCCCGAGCGAGGCGCGGGCGTGATCGGGGAGGAAGGCGTGGGCGTGGATGCTCTGCGGGACGTGCCCCTCGTTGACGCCGGTGACGATCAGCGCGGGGGCGTCGTCGAGTTGGAGCTCGAGCCAGCCGAGCATCTCGACCGCCGGGCCTTGGCGCGGGTCGGGGACGATGCCGGAGGCGACACGGGCGAGCGTGAGCGCGACGGCGGTGGGCAGATCGACGCGCGGCGTGAAGGGATCGGCTGCATCGAGGGTGGACTGTTCGCGCAGCGCCCCCGCCAGCGCGTCGAGCGCGTGGTAGAGCGGGGCGTCAGTGGGGAGACGGCGGTCGAGGGCGCGGCCGCCGTAGGCCGACGCGAGGATGGCCGCGATCGGCTCGCTCCACTCGGGCAGCGGGCGGGACTTGTTGGCGTTCGCGGGGATCAACTCCCGCACGGCGTTCCACACGGCCTTGAGCGACTCGGCCTGTTCGCCGAGCCATTGCTTGGCGGGGCGGCGTTGCAGGTGATCGGTGAGATAACGATCCAACAGCGTAAGCCAGTCCCGCGTGGCCTCGCCCGCGGTGGCGTCGATCGTGCGATGGAGATACGCCTCGATGTCGGGGTGGCGTAGGAGCGCGGCGAAATCGTCGAACCGGCCGCTGCGCATGAAATCCGCCAACGCACCGAGCAACAGTACCGGCGGGGTGCTCGCGACTTCTTCACCGATGACGGATCGCACTGGCACGCCCGCGAGGTCGAGCGTCCGGCCGAGCGTCGGGGCGAGCGTCTCATCGCCCAATCCGAGCGTGACCTGATCGGCGGAAAACTTGCCGTCGAAGGATTCGAGGACATGAAGGACGGCGTGCGCCTGGTCGCGCGGCCGATCGGCGACGTGGACGTGCTCCATGTCGAGGTCGATGCGGCGTTCGGTCCAGTGCTCCGGCACGAGACAACCCAAGGCGTCGAAACCGGCGGCCTCCGACTCGGAGGCGTGGATGAGGGCGGTGACGCGGTGCGGGGTAGCGTCGTCAATAACCGTAAGCATGCGGCGCACGACTTGGTTCAGGTCGGTCGCGGCGATGAGGACCACGTCGGCGTCGCTGGCGCAGGCGGTGCGCACGATCGCGCCGGCGCGGGCCGTGTGGCGGTCGATGAGGCCATGCTTCTCCAACTCCCGTTCATATCGCTCGTGGAGTTCCGCGAGCGCGAGCCAGCGTTCCTCGTCGATGAAGTCGAAGCGGGCGCGGCAGCGGTCGGGAACCTCGCGGTGCGTGACCAGGTCGCCGGCGAGCATGTCGTGGAGCGCGCCCAGTTCGTCGGCCAGCCGCCACCAGCCGGTGAAGTCGTCGGGCTCGGGCGGTTTGTGGAGGATGCGGTGGAGCACATCGGCGTCCGCGTGACGCAGGGCGTGGACGCGGGCGAGCATGGCGCGCAGGTCGTCCGCGACGGGGCGGTCATCTAAATAAAGACGCTCGGGGAGCGAACCGGGCGTGAGGATCGCGGGCGGGGTGAGCACGCGGCTCCCGGCGGCCTCGACGAGGATTTCGAGCAGCCGTCGCCCCGCGCGGGCACCGGGGGTCACGAGGATTACGCGGCCCAGGTCCCAGGAATCCTCCGCGGCGTAGTGATCGAGGAGCCACCGCGCGGCCTTGTGCAGGCAGGGTCCGTCCCAGCCGAGAAAAACGCGATCCATCGCCATGACGTGCGCTCGGGAGTGGGCGCATCGTAACACGGGGGTTGGTGATATATGGTTGAAAGAGAGCCCGCCCCATTCGGGGCGGCGCTAAACGGTCGTAAAACAACCGCGGCTCCTATTTGCAACTCGAAACCCCGAACCCCTATCCTTAAGAGCATGGACCACCAGGCACGCATCGAGCAGTGGGAGAAGATGACCCGTGAGGCGCCCGACGACATGGCGTGGTTCAGCCTCGGGTCGGCTTATAAGGATGCCGGACGATTCGAGGATGCGGACCGCGCGTTCGCCTCGGCGCTGGAGCTGAACCCGGGGATGTCCCGCGCCTACCAGCTCCAGGCGCAGGTGCTCATCCAGCTCAACAAGACCGACCGGGCGGCACAGGTGCTGCTGCGCGGCTACACGATCGCGGCGGAACGCGGGGACGTGATGCCGCAGCGGGCGATGGGGGCGCTGCTGGAAAAGATCGGCAGGCCCGTCCCCCTGGTGAAGGCGGCCGCCCCCAAGGAGAGCGAGCCGATCACGGGCGACGCCGTGGTGGACCGTAAGACGGGCGAGCGCGGCAATCGGCTGCCCGACCCGCCGATGCGCGGCCCGCTGGGGCTGTTCATCTACGACCACTACAACCGCGAGACGTGGAAGCAGTGGATCGGCCAGGGGACGAAGGTCATCAACGAGCTCCGCCTCGACTTCTCTAACGACGCGCACCAGAAGACCTACGAGGACAACATGCTCGAGTGGCTGGGTTTCACCCGCGAGGAGGCGGAGGAGTACGCAAAGTCGAAGAAGGGGTGAAGAGGTTCGGCCGCGAGCGGCTTTCAGCGGGCGAGTTTGCGGAGCATCGTCGGCGTTGCGAGCCAGAGCAGGCGGGCGTCGGTGTTGCCGGCGGAGCCCTTGACGATCTCCACGCAGGCACAACCGGCCTTTTTCATCTGGACGAACGGCGGCGCATCGTGCCCGGCGCAGAGCAACTCCACGACACGGCTGAGCGTCGGCTCGTGCCCGACGAGGAGTACGCTCTCGTGCCTGAGCCTCGCGATCGCGCGGACGACGGCGGTGTCCAGACCGTCGGCGAGGACGGGGAGCGTCCGCACCTTCATGTCGAATGCACCGGAGATGATCTGCGCGGTCTGCACCGCCCGCGATTTGGGGCTGGTGAGGATGGCGTCGGGCTTCTCGATGAGGTTCGCCAGCCCGCGCGCGGCGAGCGTGGTCTTCTCGACGCCCTCGGGGGTCAACTCGCGTGAGGCGTCATCGCCGCCGGGCGGGGCATCCTCGGCGATGCCGTGACGGAAGAAATAAACGATCATGGCTGGCTCCGATCGGGGCGGTCGTATAACAGTATGATCCCCTTCCGTATCGACCGGGGCGACCCTTGAAATGAAGGAGCGAGACATGGCGAAGTTCGTGATCCTGGGCGTGGCCCACCCGCACATCCACCAGATGACCCAGTGCGCCAAGAAGGTCGCCGGCGGAGAGGTGCTGGGCGTGTGGGACGACGACGCGGCTCGGCGGGCGGAGGCGGCCAAAAAGATGAGCCTGCCCGAGATCGCGACGCTGGACGCGGCGCTGGCGATGAAGCCGGACGTGATCGTCAGCGCCGCGGTGCCGACGATCCGCGTGGACATCGCCGAGCGGGCGCTGGCGGCCGGGGCGGCGGCGTTCATCGACAAGCCGCTGGCGCTGTCGCGTGAGGCGCTGGCGCGGCTGGAAAAAGCGGTCGAGACGCACAAGAAGCCGGTCGTAACCTACTACCCCTACCGCGGCTACCCGCAGATGTTGGCCGCCAAGAAGGCGCTGGACGCGGGCCGCATCGGCAAACTGGTGCGCGTGCTGGGGTGCGGGCCGCACAAGCTCAACGCCCCGACGCGCCCCGCCTGGCACTGGACCCGCGCGGGCAATGGCGGCGCGCTGCTGGACATCGGCTCGCACTTCGCCGACCTCCTCTGCTGGTTCACCGGCCAGACGCCCGCCACAATCACCGCGATGCATGGCAATTTCGACCAGCCGTCGCACCGCGAGTTCCAGGACTTCGGCACGGCGACCCTGCGCTTCCCGAGCGGCGCCCTGGGCACCATCGAGGTGGACTGGCTCAACCCGGCGTCGATGAAAAACTTCGGCGACTCCCGCCTCTGGCTCCAGGGCTCCAAGGGCAAGATCGAGCTACGCCTGGGGGACGTGACCACCGCCGAAATATGGACACACGAGACGGCGCAGCAGCCGCTGGACGTCGCCGGCTACGAGGACATCGACACGTGGACGACGCGGCAATTGGCGGAGCTGGCCGCGGGTCGGATCGGCGACGTGCCGCAGGCGGACATCTGGCGTGCCTCGCGCGTGACGCTGGCGGCGTTCGACTCGGCGTCGGCGGGCGGGCGGGTTGTCGAGATGATCTGAAATTTAGACCCCGACGACTCGCGGGCTCGTCATCGGGCTTGGCTTGAAGATGCGGGGCTCGAACTGCTACACTGAGTCTGTTCGCTAGGGGTGTCCCGGATAAACCGGGGCTGAGATCAAACCCTTGGAACCTGATCAGCGCGTTGTGGTGTGGTTTCACACCACAACGGCTGCGTAGGGAAGCGAATCCACGAACCCCGGTCGTCGTCCCGCAAAGGGCATGTCCGATCGACCAGGGTGGAACGCTTCCCGCTACAACACGCCCCGCGCCCGGCCATTGATGCCGTGCGCTCATGTGCCGCCCCGTGCTGCACAAGGAGGACTCCGATGATCCGCCCCGCGCCCGTTTCCCGTGAGCAAGGCCAATACACCCTCCCCCCCGTCGGCGGCAACCCCGGCACCAACCCCGCCGCCACCACGCCCGGCAGCTTCGCCAACAGGCCGAGGATCGCGCCGGGTGTGCGCGGCGCGCTGACCTTCTCCAGCCCCGACACCCCCAACATGCCCGCCCCGTCGGACAAGACCGCGTGGGATTTCCTGCCCGAGAATTGGACCACCGAAGAGGTGCTCGCACCCAAAGCCCAGGCATGGCCATGCCTGGGCTTTGCGTCCGGCAACGAAGAGGTTGTCTTTGAACAGGCGGACGGCTCGCGCCGCCGGGTGACCATTCCGAAGGGTTTCCAACCGGTCACGCAGCTCGAATCGGCGCGGGTCGGGATCGTCACGCCGGAGATGGAGCGCGTCGCCGAGCGCGAGCCACACCTCACCGCCGCGCAGGTGCGCGACGAGGTCGCCGCCGGCCGGATGGTCATCCCCGCGAATAAGGTCCACCTGGGCTACAAGCTCGACCCGATGTGCATCGGCCGGGCGAGCAAGACGAAGATCAACGCCAACATGGGCGCCTCGCCGGTGTCGAGTTCACTGGACGAGGAGGTCGAGAAGCTCAAGTGGGCCGAGAAGTGGCAGGCCAGCACGATCATGGACCTCTCGACGGGCGGCGATCTCGACGCGACGCGTGACGCGCTGATCCGCAACTCGACCGTGCCCATCGGGACGGTGCCGATCTATTCGATGATCATCGGACGGAAGATCGAGGACCTCGATGAGGCCATCGTGTTGGATAGCCTCCGCCACCAGGCCGCGCAGGGCGTGGACTACTTCACCATCCATGCCGGCGTGCTGCGTGAGCACCTCAAATACGTCAAGTCGCGCCGCATCGGTCTGGTCTCGCGCGGCGGGTCGCTGCTCGCCAAGTGGATGATCATCCACAACAAGCAGAACCTCATGTACACCCTCTGGGAAGAGATCTGCGACGTCATGCACGACTACGACGTCACATTCTCCATCGGCGACGGCTGCCGGCCCGGCGGCCTGGCGGACGCCACCGACACCGTCCAGCTCCGCGAGCTCGAAACCCTCGGCGAGCTCACCGAACGCGCCTGGCGCAAGGGCATCCAAGTCATGATCGAGGGCCCCGGCCACGTGCCCGTCGATCAGATCGAATACAACATGAAGCTCCAGCGCACCCTCTGCCACGGCGCGCCGTTCTACGTGCTCGGCCCGCTGGTCACCGACATCTTCCCCGGCTACGACCACATCACCTCCTGCATCGGCGCGACCTTCGCCGCCTACCACGGCGCCTCGATGCTCTGCTACGTCACACCCAAGGAGCACCTGGGCCTGCCCAAGAAGGACGACGTGAAGCAGGGCTGCATCGCCTACGCCATCGCCGCCCACGCGGCCGACGTGGCGCTGGGCATCCCCGGCACGCGCGACCGTGACGACGCCCTCACCGACGCCCGCGCCGCGCTCAACTGGGAGAAACATTTTGAGCTCTCCTTCGACCCCGACACCGCCCGCGCCTACCACGACGAGGACCTCGACGTGGACACGGACTTCTGCGCGATGTGCGGGCACGACTGGTGCTCGGTCCGCATTTCCAAGGAGATCGTGGACTGGGCCTCGGGCAAGGCCGAGGGGTCGGAGCGCTCCGAGGGCGGAAAGCCCGTGAAGTCCGCCGCGCTCACCGCCGAGCAGCAGGAGATCCTCGCCAAGCGCGGCGTGCTCTCGCCCGACGAGATCCACAAGCTCGCCCATAAGGGCAAGAAGGCGGACTGCCACTCGGACGTCGTCGCCGACCCCGGCGCCGCCAAGCTTGTGCAGCTCAACACGCTCAAGGCGCACAGCGTGCAGGTGAACGAGGGCGTGATCTGATTAGCTCACGCCGCGGCGCGGAGCATCTGTGTGACCCATTCAGGAGTCTCAGCGAGGTACTCCCGCAGGTAGCGGCGGCGCGTGAGGTAGTACACGCCGGTGCCGCCCTGGAAGAGCAGCGTGCCCAGCATGAGCAGGCAGTAGGTCAGGGCCTCCATCTTCTGAATCATGGCGCCCAGCGGCCCGAGCGCATCCGACAACTCCGGGTGTTGGGCGATGACGTCGGCGTAACCCCCCTGCCCGTGTTTGACGAGATAGATGTTCCACGCCGCGTAGGCCACGATGATCGCGCCAAACGCGAACTGGTTGCACGCGAGCAAAACCGGCGCCCGCGTGTCCAGCGCGCGGAGCATGCGGCGGCCGCGGAATTCGATGAACGCGGTAGTCGCGAGCACGGCCGCGGCGACGGCGGACGTCGGGCTGAAAAAGGCGAACGGCAGTGAGATCGCCGCGAGGATGGCGGCGCACCAGCCGTTGAATGAGGCCACGCCCGCGGCACGGTCAATCTTGGTCCGGCGCTTCCGCGCGGCAGCAACCTCCTGCTGCATCGCCGGGGTGACGGTGATCTGTGGCGTCGCTTCTGTGTTTTCGGTGCCGGCCATCATGGGCGTTCCATCGTCGCCGGTGCGCGGGCGTTCACCGCATCATACGGAGACCAGGAAGGGTACGGCGGAGAGGACCAGCCCGGCAGCGCCCATCGCCCAGGGGTTGGGGACGAAATAGGGGAAGACCATCAGCAGCAGGCCGACACCCAGCGCGACCATGTGCTGCTGTTTTTTGCCGTAGGCGAACCAGCCCATGCCGATGGCGCCGAAGACCATGCCGAGGGTGAGTTGCCAGACGCCGATGTCCATGTCGGGCTCCTGAAAGGATGCCGCCCCGCGCCCCGTTACTTATCGGCTGTATCCGGTGCCGGGGTAACCCATGGTTGGCTGGGCCGAGGCTTTGCGAAGCCCCGGTTCGGCGCTTGAAGCCAACTGGGGCATCGAAGACTCTGCCCCAGCCACCCCGGTGCGGTACGATGTCTGTCGCACCGTTTTGCGAAGGGAGCATCACATGCAAACCATGCTGGGCCCAAGCCGCATCACGCGCGGCGCCGTGTTGGAGCCGTCGCGGCAGGCGGAGGTCCTGGAGCGTTTCTCGCGCGACGGCTACGCGATGCTGCCCGGCGTGCTAAGCGCGGACGAGGTGGCCTGCCTGCGCGAGATCGCGGACTACTACATCGACACCCCCGGCGCGGGCGGGGACCGGGGCTACGCCGCACCGGTGTACACCGCAATGGTGCTGCGCTGCACGCAGTCGCTGCACCGGGCGTTCTGCGACATGCTGGTGCGCGAGCCGTTCCTGAGCCTGGCGGAGGCGGTCTGCGGGGCGAACGCGGGGTTCTGCGGGCAGAACGTGATCCGGTCGGACAAGGGGACGGCCGTGTCGAAGTGGCACATCGACGACATCCTGGAGTTCCCCCTGCCGCCGGAGGTGCCGCGGCACGACGCGCGGATCAAGATGCCGGTCTTCTGGTTCAGCTTCCAGATCGCGCTGTCGGACATCGACTCGGTGGAGAACGGGCCGACGCAACTGGTGCCGGGCAGCCACTACTCGGGGCGTGTGGTCCCGGAAGACACGGAGATGCCTATCTTCGAGGGCAGAAAACCGATCCCGATCCTGTGCAAGGCGGGCGACGTTTACCTCTTCAACCACCAGCTCTGGCACCGCGGGATGATCAACCAATCCGACCGGCGGCGTTACCTGATGCAGAACCAGTACTGCAAGGCGTGGGGCGTCTATCGCTTCTCGGCCAAGGACGCGATCTGCAACATCCCCGCCGAAGACCTGCGCGGCGGGTCGGAGCGGATGCTCAAGCTCCTGCGGCGGGAAGACGTAAAATCTTGATGGAATCTTGATAAGACGTAAAAACCAGCGTTTCTGCAATGGTTATGGCTGATCGGTTCGCCGTGGAGGCGGGGTGATCCATGCGGATCACGCAATAACGAACCTCGCCGGGCGTTGAACGTACAAGTTTGAACGATCGTTGACTCGCCGCGTGTGCGACGACGCAACGATCTTTTTTAGGAGTTTCCTCCATGAAGTGGTTCACGACATTGGCGGCTGTGTTGGCGATGGCTTTCCTGGCGACGAGCATGACGATGGCCAACGAGGGCAAGGAGCACGAGAAAGACAAGAAAGAGAAGCCCGCCGCCGCCGCCCACGGCACCCTCGTCAGCGCCTCCGACACCCAGATCGTTGTGAACAACAAGAAGGACGGCGACGTCACCGTCAAGATCGACGCAGCCACGACCATCAAGATCGACGGCAAGCCCGCCAAGGCCGCCGACCTCAAGCCCGGCATGAAGGTCACCGCCTCCGCGCTGGAGAACGGCGTCAGCAAGCACATCAACGCCTCCACCGAACACGAGCATGGCAAGGGCAAGGAGAAGGACAAGAGCACCGGCAAGCCCAGCTGAGCCGCTCGCTCGGTCCGTCTTGACGCATCGACCCCTCGGCCCCGCCAACCCGGCGGGGCTTTTTCATGCGCGGCCATGCGCGGTCTTTCCGCCCCGGAGCGATCCGATGTAGAATGAAACCGCATTTCGCCTCGGAGTGTTCCATGATGACCCCCGGTTCACGCACGGTCGGCCTGCTCTGCATGTGGGCCACGGCCCTGGGCCTGACCGCCATCTCGACCGCCGCAGAGCACGAAATCCACATGGGCGCCGCGGTGGCGAAACTCGCAGGCGTCGAGGCCGTCACCGAAAAGAACGGCGACGGCATCGACGAACAGTTCTGGCGCGTGGGCGAGAACTTCGAGGTCTATCTCTCGCCGGCCATGCCCGAGGGCACGGTCAAGCGCGAGGAGGGCCGGCTGGTCATCGGCCTGGGCCTCAAGGCCGACCCGATCATCGATAACATCGCCCGGATCGTTTACGAGACGCGTACGGCTAAGATGCCGTACAACGTCAACCTCACGCTGGCCATCTTCACCCACCCGGGCTCCGACCCCCAGCTCGGGGCCGACGACGGCAAGTGGTTTCAACGCCAGCTCCAGTCCGAGCCGCTCTACATCACGCACCTGGAGTCGCGCTTCACCCCCAACTTCTGGAGCACCTTCTCCACCGACGACCCCGAGTCACCGCTGGGCTTCTACGACCCGCACCATGGCCCGGCGGGGTTCGGCAAGCCCCCCACCCTCGAATCCATCCAGCAAGCAACCTCCTATTCCCAGGTCTGGCAGGAGTGGTGGAAGGAGTGCGGTTCCAAGACCCCCGAGGACAGCTACCACTACGGCCCGATGAAGGTGCGCTACGTCGCGCTGACCACCGCCAGCGGCGGCAACTGGGCCAAGTTCAGGGGCGACCTGCGCCGCCTCACCCTGTCGATCCGCGGCGACGACACGATTTCGGTGATCTTTGACGCGGGGAAATCTCCGACGATCGACGATGAAACGCCGCTCCTGGCCGCCGTGAGCCCTGCCAATCCGACCAGCACGACCGGCCCCGCCAAAACCGCGCCGCCTGCCGCCGCCACGCCGCAGAACCCGTTCCAGAAGGCGATCGCCGCGGTCATGCCCCCCGCCAAACCCGCCGCTCCCACACCGCAGGGCCTCGCCAGCGAGGACCTGCCCATCCTCGCGTTCGCCGGCATCGGGGTGGTGTTCGTGCTGATCGCCGGTTTGATACAGTGGTCGCGTTCGCGTCAGCCCGCTAAGAACGGCAAACGCGCACCCGCCAGATAGAGTGACTTGGTTTTTTCTTTTTCTAAGGAGTGCAGCAGATGGGACTAATCCAGGAATTCAAAGAGTTTGCCGTCAAGGGCAACGCATTGGACATGGCTGTCGGCATCATCCTCGGTGCCGCGTTCAACAAGGTCGTGACGTCGCTGGTTGGCGACATCATCATGCCGCCGATCGGCATGGCGATGGGCAAGGTGGACTTCAAGGATCTTAGAGTCGTTATGCAGCCCGGCGTTGCCGTGGTCAAGGACGCCGCCGGCAACGTGACCACCCCCGAGGTCGCCGAGGTCGCGGTCCGCTACGGCGCGTTCATCAACGAGACGATCAACTTCCTCATCGTCGCCTTCAGCGTCTTCATGATCGTGAAGGTCATGAACAAGGTGATCAAGGCACGTGAGATCGTGAAGGTGATCTAAGCCCGGGGCGGGGCGATACAACCCTCCGCTGGATGCCGCTGGAAAACCGCCACCACGCCGGGCCTTCGATGCGCCGAAGGCCCGGTTTTTTATTACCCCCCCCGGGGTGCTTCCCCGCCTGCCCCGGATTCCACACCTTCCTTGACCCCCCTGCGCACCGGCCCGTAACATGGTGGGTTACGTTCACGCGACGAACCATGAAAGCGCAGCCATGTTCGACCTTAAAGCCCTGATCGCTGAGAACGAAGGCAAGTCCCTCGACCTCGCCGAACAGTACGTCAACCCCGCCTTCGCCAAGGTGCTCCGCATCCTCGGGTTCGACGTGAACTACGTCCGCGGCCAGGGGCAGTACCTCTGGGACGACAAGGGCAACCGCTACATCGACTGCCTGGGCGGGTTCGGCGTCTTCGCCTGCGGCCGAAACCACCCGGTCATCCGCAAGGCGATCCAGGACGCCATGGACCTGGACCTGCCCAATCTCGTGAAGATGGGCCCCTACAAGCTCTCGGGCCTGCTGGCGCGGGAACTCATCAAGATCGCCCCGCCGGGGCTGGAGATGGTCTATTTCACCAACTGCGGCGCCGCGGGCGTCGAGACGGCCATGAAATATGCCCGCGCCGCCACCGGACGCAACCGCATCCTCTTCTGCAAGAAGGGCTACCACGGCCTGACGCTCGGGGCGCTCTCCATCAACGGCGGCGACGAGTTCCGCAGCGGCTTCGGTGACCTCATGCCCGCCACGATGGTCCCCTTCAACGACTTGGCCGCCCTCGAAGCCGAGCTGAGCAAGGGCGACGTCGCCGGCTTCATCGTCGAGCCCATCCAGGGCAAGGGCGTCGTCATCCCCTCCGACGACTACCTCCCCGCCGCGCTGAAACTCTGCCGGAAGCACGGCACGATCTTCGTCGCCGACGAGGTGCAGACCGGCTACGGCCGGACGGGCAAGATGTTCGCCTGCGAGCACTGGGGCATCGAGCCGGACATCCTCATCACCTCCAAGGCGCTCTCGGGCGGTTACGTGCCGGTCGGCGCGGTGCTCTCGCGCCGGGCCGTGCATGAAAAGGTCTTCTCCAGCCTCGACCGCTGCATGGTCCACTCCAACACGTTCGGCCAGAACGACCTGGCGATGGCGGCGGGCCTGGTGACGCTGCACGTGCTCAAGGAAGAAGAGATCGTCGAGAACTCCGCCGCGATGGGCAGTCTTATGATCGAGAAGCTCACGCCGCTGATCGAGAAATACGAGCTGGTCAAGGACGTGCGCGGCAAGGGGCTGATGGTCGCCGTCGAGTTCGGCGCCCCGCGCAGCATGCTGCTCAAGGCGCAATGGGCCCTGCTGCACAAGCTCGATTCGAGCCTCTTCCCCCAGGCGATCCTCATGCCGCTGCTCAAGGACCACCACATCCTGGCGCAGGTCGCGGGCCACCACCAGGACGTGGTCAAGATGATCCCGCCGCTGGTGCTCAACGCCGGCGACGTGCAGGCGATCGCCGACGCGTTCGACACGGTGATCGCCTCGTGCAGCCGGATGTCCGGCCCGATGTGGGAGGTCGGCAAGCGGTTGGGCTCGCAGTTCCTCAAGCGCAACAAGGCCGAGGAACCCGCCCCCGTCGCCTGATGCCGCCGCCTTCCCCACTCACTGCGCCCGCGCCCCCATATGTACGCCGCATTCGCCAAAGCCAACATCACGCCCCCCATCGGCTGCCGCATGGTCGGCTACGCCACGCGCGACGCCGCCGGCCCCGCCAAGACAATCCACGACGACCTCTTCGTCTCCGCCCTCTGGATGGACCACGGCGGGGAGAAGGCGCTGATCCTCGCCTACGACCTCTGCCTCTTCGACCGCGCGGCGGTGGCGGAGTTCAAGGCGCGGGTGCAGAAAGAACTCGGGCTCCAGCCGCGGCAGGTGCTGATGAACACCTCGCACACGCACTCGGGGCCCAACACCTGTCGCTGGACCGTCGGCGCTTTTATCCACCCGCCCGACCCGGCGTACATGGCCAAGGTGCTCGACGCCACGATCGACGCAGCCCGCCGCGCCCGTGACGCCGCCAAGCCCGTCCTCATGTACGCCGGCTGGACGACGACCAAGCTCCCCGTCTCGCGCCGCAAGATCGACGCCCAGGGCAAGGCGCAGTGGGCACCAGCCCCCGACGTGCCCGTGCTGAATTCGGCGCCCTTCCTGCTGATGCGGGAATCGCCCAACGCCGACGGCAAGCCGATCTGCCTCCTCTACAGCGTCTCGTGCCATCCCTCCACCATCAACGGGCACGCCATCTCGGCGGACTATCCGGGTGTCGCCAATCGCGTGCTCGACGAGGCGCTGGGCGCGAGCTGCGCGATGTTCCTCCAGGGCTGCGCCGGGGACACGAAGGCGAGTGTCATCGCCGACGCCGACGGCGGGGCCTCCTGGCGTTACGGCGACTGGGAGGACGTCGAGCGGGCCGGCCGAATGGTTGCCGACAATGTGCTTGCCGCCATGAAACAGGGCACGACGCAGGTCGCCCCCAGCGTGGCGGCCGCGATCGAGGATGTGCAACTGCCGCTGGCTCAACCGCCGTCGCGCGCCGAGTTGGCGGCCATCGCCAGCAAACGCGAGCACCCGAGCATGCACCTCTGGGCGCAATCTCAGGTGGACCTGCTCGACAAGGGCCAGCCACTGGCGACGCACGCCCCCGTCGTCGTGCAGGCGATCCGCATCAGCAAGGGGGTGCGGATCATCGCCATCGAGGGCGAACCCGTGGCCGGCATCGGCCGCCGTGTCGAACAGCAATTCCAACAGGGCATCACCTTCCCGCTGGGCTACAGCAACGGCCAGGGGCTTTACATCCCCACCGAGGCCATGCTCCCCGAGGGGGGCTACGAGGTGGAGAGCGCGTGGGAGTACGGCTTCCCCGCCCCGCTGGCGGTGGGTTTCGAGTCCGCGCTATTCACAGCCATCGATCGTTTCAAAGCCGTCGGCGTGGTGTGATGCGGTCGCAATCCACGGCCAAGCCGCCAATCTTCCATTCTGTATTGCCTTCGCGACCGGCCGTCCTAGGATTAGACGCAACCTGAAATTTTGGATGACTGGGTGAAGGGTAGATCGGCGGTGCCGGGAGACCCGTTGACTGGTAAGCCAACTCGGTACGGCACTTTGGGGGCCGTAGCGAGTTGGCTTTTTTATTGGGCGACCGCGGCGGCGACGCCTGCATTCCTGAATGGGAGGACACCACATGACACGGCAGCAACCCGACGATACTTCACTGGACACCGCAATCACCGACCGCACCAGGCGACGGAAGGCGGCAAAGCCTCCCGTCGAGAAGACCACGGTTCCACCCAAGCAAGTCGGCCCGACCGGTCCAACCGAGGGATACCCCGACGAACAGCCCGGCAGTCCCTCGCATGAAGCGCCGACGAACAAGACGGTTCCCCCGCCTACCCGCGTGGAGCCGAAGGAACACCCAGGGGGCAAGACTCCGGATGATCAATAACAGAAGCCATCGACAGCGAACTACGGCGGGCTGAGAGCGGCGATGTTGTCTGGTCATCCGCGGCGTCTTTTGCCGATAGATCGGTGATGCGGTCCCCAATCCAAAAGTCCGGCGTCGTCATCCTGCGCGCATTGGCTCTCCTCGCGTTGGCCGGGGCCGTCATGCTGCTCACCGGCTGCCCGCCGAAAACGCCCCCGGCCGCCGTGATCGAAAAGCCCACGCTCGGGCCGCCCGTTACGGCCGTCCGCAACGACCCGACCCTGCGTATCCGTATCGCCATCGACGCCAACACCACGCGCATCCACGCCTCCTCCGGCCTCCGCATCGGCCCGGTCGGCCAAACCGCCGCCGCACGCGAGTACCACGCCCCCGTCGTCGTCATGCGGCGCGGCGGCTCCTTCGTCATCCAGTCCAATGCCGGCGCTGTTGCCTGGAACCTGCCCGTGCTCCACTGCGAATCCCTCTCGGGTGACGGCCTCTCCATCGACGACGCGCAATACCCCGGCCGCGTGACCATGCACGCCACCGACGTGCTGCCCGCGCAGGCCGTGGGCCGGTTCGACGTCGTGGTCCAGGCGCACATGGAGGAATACCTGCCCGGCGTGCTGGACCGCGAGCTTTACCGCACCTGGGGCCTTACCACCTTCAAGGCGCAGGCGGTGGCGGCGCGGTCGTACGCTCTTTACTGCTGCGAGAAAAACCGCGCCAAGCACTACGACCTGGACTCCACGACGGCGGGACAGATGTACGTCGGCACCGTCTCCAACCCCAACGCGCAGACGGCCGTGGACGCGACGCGCGGGATGGTGCTGACGTGGGACGGCCGCGTGCTGCCGGCGTACTACTCCAGCACCGCGGGCGACGCGGGGCAGGACGCCGCCATCGCATTCCCCGACGCGGTTGACGTTCCCCCGCTGCGCGGCCGATACCAGGGCGGCTGGGAGGCGGGCACGCGCTACTACCGCTGGGGACCGATTGTTCGCAGCCGCCGCGAGATCGCGCGGCGGATCGCCGTGTGGGGGGCCTCCAACAAGCACGCGGTGGCGTCGCTGCGTGATATCGGCTCGATCACGATCTCGTCGCGCAACAGCGTCGGCAGGCCCGCGGGGTTCATCGTGACCGACACCTCCGGCCGTGCGTATCAGATGCGTCCCGAGCACTTCCGTTTCGCCTGCAACCAGGACGCGCCGGGCCTCCCCGCCCTGCGCGAGAACCAGATCATCCGCAGCAGCTTCGTCACCCCGCGCGTCAGCGGCGCGACCGTCACCTTCACCGACGGCCGGGGCTACGGCCACGGCGTGGGCATGTCGCAGTTCGGCGCGGAGGCGATGTCGCAGAAGGGCTTCGAGTACCCCGCCATCCTCGGGTTCTACTACCCGGGGGCGAAGATCGAACGGTTGTATTAGCTCTTCCCCGTCCGACGGCATACCGTCAGCTCGCCCGAGCGGGAGACGTCAAACCCCCGCCCCTTGATCGCGTTGAAGAAGATATCGGTGCACCTGCCGAAGACCGAGTCGTCGTGGAGTTCGATGACGATGCAGTCCACGCGGTCGAGCCACCGAACGCAGCCCTCGGAAAACAGCACGCCCTCCGCCCCCTCGATGTCCACCTTCAGGATGGAGATGCGGTCGTGCCCGGACTTGGCGAGCAGGTCGGCGATACCCACGGCCTCGAGGTCGGACTTTTCATCAGGCCGGCACTCGCGCACCTGTCGGCTCCACTCCTCCCCGTCCCGGTACGCCGCCTCCGAAATCGTCAGCCGGCACGGGTGCGACCAGACGCCCGCGCGCACCGCCCTGGCGCGGCCGCCGTATGGGGCGATGTTTTTCACGAGCAGGGCGTGGTTCTCCGGGTCCGGCTCGATGGCGATCAGGTCGCAGGCGGGAAACCGCGAGAGAAAATAGGCGGAGGAGTAACCGACGTTGGCGCCGCAGTCCACGACCAGCGACACCGACTTGAACCCGTCCACACAGCCATATTCACGGTCGCGGAATACCTGCCGGAAAACCGCCAGGTCGCTGGTGGAGGCGCGGCAGCGCAACCGGTGACGCGCGGCGGGATCGGTCAGCGTGAACTCACGCCCCGCCAGCCCCAGCCGGAACCGCACCCGGTGCAGCCGGACCCGCAGCGCGGCGGATAGGCCCACTTCCCGGGCGTCGCTCCGGAACTGAAGCCAGCGCGTCCGGGGCCTGAGGAACCGTTTGATGGCCATCAACATGGTGTGTCGCGGTGCATAAGACGGCCTAGGCTCTGTCTGAAAACTCTGTGAATCGCCGATGTTGAGCAGGCCGGCAAGGAGGCCGGCCCTCATGCGACGACACGAACTGACAGATCAGGAATGGGAACTGGTTCATCCGCTCCTTCCTCCACGCACCGCCAGAAC
>JAIOPN010000042.1 GCA_021413865.1 Planctomycetota bacterium
CTTCCACTGTGGCGGGCTGAGTTTGTATCCAGAGCCATCAGGTGGCGGATAGAACCCTTCCGCGGGGGAGCCGGGGGTTGGGGGCTGACGGCGAAGCCCCCAATTCGGTCAAACATCACCCACGGAAATCCCAAAAGGACCTGTTTTTCTTGCCGATGAGGCCCAAGCCGTTGACGGCCTCCTGCACCTGTCGGAAGGTATAGTCGCCGGTGCCGTACATCTCGAAGGCCTTGCGGATGAGCGGGGCCTTCACCCCGTCGAGGATGATGGTCTTGGTCGCATGGTCATTGCGGTAGCCCATAGGTGCCCACTGCGGGAAGATGCCGTTCTTGAGCTTCTGCCGTTGCCCGCGTTTAATGTTCTCCGAGAGGTTGTCCACGTAATACTTGCTCATGCCGAAGGCGATGGCGAGCATGAGCTTTCCTTTGCACGTGATGTTTCACTGTCCGCATTGTGGCAAAGCAATTTCTACCAGCGTGCGTTGGGTTTGTGGATTCTGCGATCACACACTTAGAATAGTACATAATAATCGGGCTGTTCGGCACGCCAAGGGGCATCGTTACGCGACGCTTGTCTACCAGCTCGACGAGGGTCGGCGGCGTTTGCTGCACGTCAGCGAGGGGCGGAGCGTCAAGAGTCTGCTGCGATTCTTTCTGATGCTCAAGAAGGAGGGGAAGAAGCGCGGGCGGGACCTGATCGGCGGCATCGGCTTCGTGTGCTCGGACATGTGGCGGCCGTACCTGAAGGTGATCGCCAAGAAGCTGCCCCTGGCGTTGCACATTTTGGACCGCTACCACATCGTGGCCAATCTGAACAAAGCGTTGGACCAGGTGCGGGCCGAGGAAGCGCGGAAACTGGCGGCGCGGGGCTGGGACGTGCTCAAGCGCTCGCGTTGGCTGTTGCTGCGGCGACGCAAACGGCTCAGCGGCAAACAGCGATTGAAGCTGCGGCAGATCCTGCAATGGAACCTCAAGACGGTGCGGGCCTACCTGCTGGAGGAGGGATTGCAGGCGTTGTGGGAGTACCGCTCGCCGACGCACGCCGGCCGGTTCCTGGACGCCTGGTGCCGGCAGGCCATGCGCAGTCGGATCGAGCCGATCAAGAAAGTGGCCCGCAGCCTGCGTGGTCATCGCGAGCCGATCCTCAACTGGTTCCGGGCCAAGAAGCTCTACAACAGCGGGATTGTCGAGGGCCTCAACGGGCTGGTGAAACTGCGCTTCAGAAAAGCGTTCGGCTTCCGCACCTTCGGGGCTATCGAAGTGGCCTTGTATCACGAGCTTGGCCGATTACCCGAGCCGAAAGTCGCCCACAGATTCTGCTGAGGAGGCAATAATCGAAGGTGGAACTCATTCATTGACCAATGCGAGAAATGCAACTCCATCCCGAAGTCGTATCTATGCGATCATTGTGATGGCGTCATATATCTGGATGATGATTTGGATGCCCGACATGCTGCTAGCCAACCGCTTATACGTCGGGAAGGAAGCACTAAAGAACAAACTGTTGCGGAGCGTCAATTAGCTGAACAGCTTGAAAATGAGGCAGCGAGAAAGAGACAATTGGCGACAACTTTATTTGACACTGAATTGCTCAGAGCAGAAGCAGAACGACTTGCCGCCAAGAAAAAAGTTGATCAATTTGTATCACCCGCAAAACCGGCACCAGATGCCGATCCCCACGAAGAACAGATACAAATCAAAGTACAGGAAATCAAAAATAATATAAAGATGAGATTAACACTCGTAGTACTTAGAGATACAATACGTGATGAGGTTTCTAAAGAACCTGGATTTCACAAACTATCTCCTGAAGCTCAAGAAGATTTTATTACCTATTACCAAAATAAAATCGATCCAGATAATGAGATGTTATCCTATGATGACTATAAAAAACGCTGAACCGTAGTGGTTCAGCGTTTCTATTAGCGTACCTTGTCACGGTGGTAATAGTTGAATAAGACTTTTGTTTTTTGCATGCACCCCTTAAGATACTCGATTCGATCAGATAAGGTTGGGATACTTTTACGGTCGTTGGCACTCGTCAATCCCTGCACTTGAAGGTGCAGACCGAAAAGGATTGCCTGCATCCGTTGCGAAAGAACAAAGAGGATAGCGTTGGGTCGTCCTTGGTTGACCCAACGCCTTACAGGCTCGACGCTCGGAGACCTTCTCATGCCCCAGGCGGCGGCGGACCTTCTCCACCGTCCTCCTCCGCCGCTCGGGGCTCATCAGTTTGGGCGGGCCGCCTCCTTCAAGATCAACATGTCCAACGCCTGGTCCGCCACCAGACGCTTGAGCCGCGCGTTCTCCTTCTGCAGTTCCTGCATCTGCCTGGCCATCTGCGGGTCCATCCCCCCGTACTTGGTCCGCCAACGGTAGTACGTCACCTCGCTGATCCCAAGCTGACGGCAGACATCCGGGACCTTCTGGCCCTTGCCTAACTCCACGTCCGCCTGCCGAAGCATCCCCACGATCTGTTCCGCGCTGAATCGCTTCTTCATCTCCAATCCTTTCCGGCCCCTTTGGGCCGTCGGGATTCTCTCACATCACCTGGATCAGATTTCGGGGAGGGCGCCACATCCGGTTGCTCTACGATGTCGAGGAGCACTGCCGGTGATCGGATCGTCCTCGATGCGCCCCCATCACATCGACACCTGGCCGGAGTCGGGCACAATGGCCGATCTGACTTGTGGGTAATCCAAAGCTTCACTGGACGCATGCGCTGCTTGAAATTATCCCGGGGGTGGGACCGCGGTTGGCGGTAGTGATAGCGGCGACGATCGACGTCCCCCCCCGGAGATTCAAGAACCGGAAACAGATGGACGCGTGCGCGGGGCTGACATCCAAGCAGTTCGAGTCGGGCACGAGGAGCCAGCAGGGTGGGATCAGCGGCGGTGCTGGCGACGGATAAGCATCCCGGCACCGGCGATGAGGAGCGCGACCGAGGACGGCTCGGGGATTGTCGGCGGAACGAACTGGTCAATCCACGAAGCTCTGGCGGAAATGCGTGAGTCATAGGACGCGGTGGGGATGTTGCCGGCGATGGAAGGGAGGACATCCTGGGTCAAGTAATAAAAAACCCCGTCCGTGACATACAGATCGCGGATGTCGAAAAGAGTGCCGGCACCGGGAATTGTGCCGCCCACAGGAACACCCGGGCTGGTATACAGCGCCGGCATGCCGTCATAAATCTCGATAAAATCGGGCGAGGTGAATGATGCGAAGTTGATGCCCGCGAGCTTCCAGATGCCACCGTCTTTGATGAAAAGCCCGCCGCCGGAATCGAAGCCGGTCGTCATGGCCTCATTCGTCACACCCGATTCATCAAAATTGAAGTAAAGCAGGTTGGAATTACCCGCCGTTGCGGTGCTCAAGATGCTGCCGCCGCTATAACCCTGAGCGCCGCTGACAATATTCTTACCCCAGGTGACCGCGCCAGTTCCACCCACATTGCTCACGTCCCAGCCCTTGGCATCACCCGGGTTTGGGCTTCCCGCGCTCGCAACCACCGCGGTGCCTCGCTGAAACCGGTTTAGCCCTGTAACCGTCATGGCCTTGCCGACTTCATCGTTCGAGCGGTAGAGCTGAGTCCACGTGGGGAAACTGCCGGAGACCTGAACGATGCGCAGGTCGCTGTTGGTATCGTTGATGAACGAACCAATGGAAGTGTAATCGACGCCCTGAAACGTGAAGATGTCACCAACGCTGGCGCCGATGTGCCGCGCGGTGAGGAAATAATGTTCACCGATCGGTACGCCCGCGCCGGAATATGTCCCTCCGCCTTTGCGCCATTGCCCGGTCAAATCAAAGGGGCTCGGGTTACCCGGATCGTCGTCGGTGGTATTCGTGGTAGCGCTGGAGTAGAGAATGACTGCGTGGCTGGGGGTGGGTATCGCGAGTGCCGCAGCAGCAGCCACCAGCAACCCACCCAGATATCGGATTCTCATGGCCTAGGCTCCTTCTCCCAAGCGGCAAGGATCGCCACCGTGTCTCGCACGGTGGTGCCTCTAGACATGCATAAGTTATAACTCGTAATTGGACTATTGCAAGAGAAAAAGGCTGTCCGTCGAGGCAGGATTGCCTGCTCAGCCCTTGTTTTCAGGCACCGGCACGGAATGGCCGGCCTTGTGAAGACGCTTGATCAGGTCCACGATCTGGGCCACCTCACTGAGGGTCGCGGGGGTCCACATCGCCCAGTGGATCGCGACGGCGAACTTGGCGAGTTTGATGCCGTCACGGACAAACTTGGTCAAACGCTGGATGGGCAGCACGTCCAGCGAGCCGTCATTGAGCGGCACGCAGACCAGCGGGCCGTCCACTTTGGGCACGATGTAGCACAGAACGTGGGGGTCCACCAGCTTGGTGCTACGGCTGGTAGTAGCGGGCTTGATGGTGTAAGCGATCGTCCACTTCCACGCCGGACCGTACCAGATGATCGACTGCTCAACGCCGCTCAACTGCGCCAACTGCTCCATCAACGAATTGACCAGGCGGGTGTGCTGGGCGTTGAGGGGACGGAGGAGTTGGTCCAGCGACGGCTGTGACCAGCGGTCCTGCCAGGCGAGACGCGATGAAAGAGCTTGACGGCTCATGGTAAATCCAATGCAATTCGGTGGTCAGAACACTAAGACCCGCGTAAGATCACCCCGCATTTTAGCGGATCACGACCGATTTTCGTGCCGTGGACGCAGTTCATCCTAATTTACGCAGCACGACGAGGAAAAGTTCATATCGCGTGTAATACCACGGGTTTGACACGTCTTACCGCGCTACATGCACAAACCACCCCTGCCATCACAGGTCGAGGGATCGAATCAGGTGAAATTGAGAGTCCCCCACGACAGATTCACCGGAATGGGGCTCATCCGAACGGCTGGTATTTTACCATGTTATGAGCTGACCGCAACCTCGTCGGGCCACCTACATCATAAATCCATGGGCATCGGATACTCCGGCCGAATGCCATTTATTATCGTAAAACATTTATGCAAAATACTTTATAGATAAAACTTGGGTCGTGTTTCGCGGCCGATTGCCGCATGAGCGAATCGGGGGATCGACGCAAACGCGTCGACCGGGTACGATCTGGTCATCGGATCGCCGAACGATTCGATCTGCGGATCACCACCCGGAAGCCCCCATGAGCGCCCGAATCTCAAAAACAACCCTTGCCCCAGGTAACCCGGCCGCCCCCGCCGCTCCGCACGTCCCCGGGGCAGACCCCGCCGGCAACCCCGAGGCCGCCGAGACCCACAACCTCAGCCAGTCCACCATCCTGATCGTGGACGACAACGCACAGAACGTCGAACTGCTCCAGGCCTATCTCGAAGCGCTCCCCTGCCGCACCATCACCGCGACCGACGGCATCGAGGCCATCAAACTCATCGACGCCGCCCTCGCCGCCCCCACACCCGCGGGCCAGGCCAAGCCGCTGCCCGACCTGATCCTCCTCGACGTCATGATGCCGCGTATGTCCGGCTTCGAGGTCTGCAAAAAGCTCAAGGACGACCCGGCCACGCGCTCGGTCCCCATCATCATGGTCACGGCGCTCAACGAGTTGGGCGACATCGAACGCGGCGTCGAGTCCGGCACGGACGACTTCATCTCCAAGCCCGTCGATAAGCTCACGCTCCTCACCCGCGTGAAATCACTGCTCCGCGTCCGCCACCTCAAGCGCGAACTCGACCGCACCATGGCGTACATCGAGGACATCCAGACGCGCCCGCACATCCCCCACGCCGGCATGACCGGCGGCTCCCCCGCCATCACCCCCGCCGACGTCCCGCTCGATGACGAGGAATAATCGCCGCCGCTATTCAAGGCCATGGAGACAAGACTTTTCACCGTACGGCTGGGGCTTTCGAGGACATCATCAGCAGAGCAATTGCACAAGGGCATCCACGGAGGCCGAGTTGCAATCCATGATGAACAGGTCAGGGCTCCGCAAGCCAGTAGAGGTCCGACTCCATGTCGTCCAAGTCGTTGAGCGACTGGAGGCGTTCCGCTTCGGGATGTTTCTGCGCGTAACCGGCGTAGGGGATAAGGACGAGGGTAACTTCTTCCCCCGCACGCCACTTCGCGGGCGGGAGAATACGGCGTCCGCGCATCGACATCGCGGCGACGCGGAAAATCCCGGATGGGGGCGCCCCCGCCTCCGTCCGAATGAGTCTAAAACCCGTGTAGCTGACGGCATCGGTGTAAGGGGCGTTGGTGTCGGGCTGGCGTGACACCTCTTCAACGCGAGCCAGCACTCGGATCGGGGCTGCGGCAGGCTCGGGAGAAGAAGATTTCGCGATGGCGACCGACGGCGCGGGAAGGGCGATGAGTTTCCAATTGCCTGAGGCCAAATCTCGAGCGGCGAATTCCCATATCACCAGGCGCTTGCCCGCGAGGCGGTCGCGCCCGACGTGCATCATTTCAACGAGCATCTCGCGCGAGGCATAGGAGCCGCCCGCATTGCGGATGATTGCATCCAGTGGACGCCCGAGTGACGCGCTGACGTGTTCGGCGAGGCCTGCACTCGATCCCCACTTCATGTCGGCGAAAGAAAATATGTTGGCGAAGCTATCGCCCAGCAGCAGCACGTCGGCATTCTCGCTGGCTGTCCACGGCCTGCCGTCGGGCGTGAGGACCTGTAGCACCTCGACCGTCTGGACGTTGTAGGCCCGGGAGCCCGGCGGCAGCTTGAGCATGCCCGCGATGTCGCCGAGGCTGGTGACGGATAGCGGCCGCGTCGTGTATGCCACGGGTTGCCTGTCGGGCAGCGTACACCGCTCACGGATGAACTCCGAGAGGCCCATGGCCGCCAGGCGCATGCCCTGCGGCGTCCAGTGCGTGTCCGTCTCGAGATAAAGCGGGGAAGGAGAGGTTTGCTTGGCCCGAGCCAGAAGCGGCGCGGGGTCGAATATCTTTACGCCCTCCTTTTCCATCCGGGCGATGAACGCCGAATACGAAGGGTTCTGGAGCGGCGACGCGTCGGGCCGGCACCGCAGCGTGAATCGCTCCGGGTGAATCATCGGCTTCACCGGCGCGGGCATTAGCACGAGGTCGATATCCCTGGCCCGGAGCTGGTCGCGGAACTCAACGATCGCCCGCACCGGGTCGGGTTGGGGAGGTGTCTTCCATTCGTTCCCGCCTGACGCCCGGCTGGCGATCACGGCCGGCTCGAGGAACCCGCCGCCGGTCAGGTAGTCCAGGTCGGCGCGATAGAACAGCCAGCCATCCCGGCCACAGTAAGCGTCTTCGTTCCCGCTCTTGAGGACGCCGGTCAGCACCGCTTGGACGCGCGGGACCGCCGCGCGCGTCAGCCAGGACTGATTCTTGAGTTCATCCTCGTAGCTGTTGATGTCGCGCAAGATCCGTGCATTGGTTTTCTTCAAGATGGCGAAGGCCTCGGCGACACTGCGCGCGCCCGCGAGTTCGCTCCACTCGACACGGCGGGGCGCAAGGCCCACCACGTCGAAGCACTGTGGCCAGTGACGTGTCCCTTCCGCGCGGCCGGCGCGGATCGCAAGGAAATCTTCCGTCGTCTGCACCAGCGGCACGGCGAGGATGATCGCCAAGAACGTGAGCGTCAGAAACCATGCGACGCCGGGCGCAAAATCGGTGTGACCGATCTCGATCTTGGCTATCTCTTCGCGGCTGTGGTGGTGGTGGGACATGCGAGGCGTCCGTCAGAAGATGAAGTAGATGAACGGATTGAATGCTTGCGTCTCCATCACAAGCAGGGAGACGCACAGAGCAACGACGCAGAACACGGCCTTGGGCCAGGTCAGCCTTCGGGTGAAGTCCCACGTCTGCGGGCAGAACCACGTGATCACCGCGGCCAACAGGACGCAGCACAGGTAATAGGGATGATAGATCAGCCCATCAATCAGCGCCGTCCCATCCTGCCTCGCGCCGACTCCGAGCATGCTCTGGAGATAGCGCACCGAGGAGGTCAGGTTCTTGGCGCGGAAGAAGACCCACGTCAAGAGGATGATGACGAAGGTGATGGCGGTCTTCACGGGGGATGGCAGGCGTCGGTAGAGGCTGTCCTTGCCCTGTAGCCGCTCGAAGCCGAGCACGCCGCCGTGGATGCCGCCCCAGATGACGAAATTCCACGAGGCGCCGTGCCACAGCCCCCCCAGCAGCATGGTGGCCGCGAGGTTGAAGTAGGTCCGAACGGAGCCGTGTCGGTTTCCACCCAAGGGGATGTAAAGGTTGTCGCGCAGCCACGTCGAGAGCGAGAGGTGCCATCGCCGCCAGAACTCGGTCATGGACTGGCTGAGGTAGGGCGAATCGAAGTTTTTCGCGAACACAAACCCGGTCATGAGCCCCAGGCCGATTGCCATGTCGGAGTAGGCGCTGAAATCAAAGTATATCTGGAAGGCGTACGCGGTTACCCCGTACCAGGCATCGGCGGCGGAGGTGGTGGCGGCGTCAAAGACGGTGTCGGCGACCTTGCCGCAGGGATTCGCCAGAAGGATTTTTTTTGCAATCCCAAGCGAGAGGAAGGAGACGCCGCGGGCGAACTTCTCCACGGTGTGCGTGCGCACAAGGAACTGGTCCGCGACGTCCTGGAAGCGGATAATGGGCCCGGCGACAAGCTGCGGAAACATGGCGACATAGCACATGTAGTCGAGGATGCTGCGGATCGCCCTGGCGTCACCACGGTACACATCGATGGTGTAGCTCATAGACTGGAAGGTGTAGAAGCTGATGCCCAGCGGCAGCGTGACGCGCAGAACGGTGTCCCACCGTGCGGCGTCGAGGCCCATCGAGCTGGCCAAGCTGTTGTAGGTGTCCACGCCGAAGTTGAAGTACTTGAAAAACCCAAGAAGCGCCAAGTTGGAGATCAGGGCGATAGCCAGAGCGGCCTTTTGTGTGCGTGACCGTGGGCCGTTCATGGACAGAAGCTCAACGGGCGCGTCGCTGGGCAGGCCCCATTGCCCGGCAATCATCATGCCCGCGACATAATCTACGACCGTCTGGAACAGCATCAGCGTCGCGAACCACGGGTTGGCCCAACCGTAGAAGACGTAACTGAAAAGGGTCAGGCTGACGTGCTTGCCGCGCATCGGCAGCACGTAATAAACCGCAAGTGCCAGCGGCAGAAAATAAAAGAAAAAGATGTGCGAACTGAAAACCATGCCTGCTCCTGCCGCAGGGGTGGGTGCGGCATGCGGTCGGTTGCGGTGTCACCCGAGAGGGTTCATCGAACGACGTTGATGGTCCTCCAGTTCTCGACCGCGCGTGTGAACGAGCGGGCGGAGAACACCCAGACGACGCACCGTTTGCCGGCCATCTTGTCCTTGCGGTTCAGGAGCGTGATGCGCGGCGCGTTCACACCACTGCCCTTGTTTGCGACCACGTCCACCAACAGGGCGGTTTCGGCGGTCAGCTGCGCCCCCAGGTCGGCGTTGTCCGCCAGCAGGTCAACACGGTCGCCGTAAACGAGGCAATGGCTGTCGCCGATCAGGACCAACGGCGACGCACGTCGGGGGCCATCCAGCTCCGGGTCGTTGATGAACGCCCCGCCCACCTTCACCTGCCGCACCGTGAGCCGCTCTTTGGGCACGTCGGCCTTCGCGAGCAGCGCGAGGTCGCCGGTCACTTCAACCCCCAGATCGCTGGTGCCTACCGTGACCTTAGCGGCGCCCGCGTACCAGGGCCTGCCCCTTATCAGGGCCGCGATCGTCCGGGCGACAGCCTGCTGTCCAGCGGGAGAGTAGTGGCTGTCCTGACGGCAGAAGGGGGCAACACCCTTTGCTTTCAGCTCCATGAATTCCGGCGTCATATCCACCACCGTCACGCCGCGAGCCGCGAGCGCGTCGTAGAAGCGGCGCTCCATCGCATCAAGGCGGGTTCCGCTGGGCGCAGCGAGGGGAGGCACCAACCGCTCAGAATAGATCACCACTTTCCCCGGGACCGGTACAAGGATCAGCTCGACCCCGGCCATTGCGAGGTTGTCCTTGAAGGCCACGATGGCGTCCATCGGATTGACCTGCTTGGGATTGGGTGGTTTGACGGTCCAGAAGTCGGTCTCGCAGCCGTAGTGCGCGAGTTCGTGCGGCAAAAACAACCAGTCGTCCTGCCCCCGCGTCACAGCCGCCTGCTGCTTTTCGAGCTCGGCGGCCCGCGCAGCCAGTTCTGCACGTGCCGAGCGATCACGGGTGGTTTCCTCGCCGCGTGTTCCGGTAGCTAGGACGATCAAGATCGCCAGCACTGCCCAGGCGGCGAGCGGGCGGCGGATACGCATAGAATTCGGGTAGATGTGCGGCATGGGGACTTCTTGATCCACCACACGATGGCCGGTCATGCCCGGGTTGTGATAGGAGAGGGGTGCGGCGCGTCTTCTGACGACGACGGGTTACGTCAGGAGCCGATATCCAGGTAGAGGGTGTGATTGAGTTCGATGTCCTCGCCTTCAAGCGTATTAGATTGACAATCCCGCTGGAGCTGCGGGTGGTCCTCGAATGGCTCCAGAACGAGGTCGCAGACCTCGCCGATGGGCCGCTGGACGATGGGCAGGAGGTGCTTGTCCATCAGAACCCAGTGGTAGACGTAGATTTTCTTTTCCGTGTATTGGCCCTCAATGACCTGCTGGACCTCGTACTCGTAAAGAGCCAGGCCCCGGGAGTAGGTCATAACCTCGGGCTTGATGATCTCCGAACGCTGGGTGAGGCGGGCCCTGACGCGGACGCGGGGAACTTCTTTCTGCGCGGCGATCCGTGCCCTCGCGGCGTCACAGAGCTTGACGGCTTCGCTGGCGTCGATGGGCCGGCTGGTCAGGACGATGGACTCGATTTCCCCCTGCCATGGCTGGGTGACCTCGGTGCCGTGGCCGAAGACTATGGCGTCGCCGCTCCAATCGCCGGCCTGACGCGCGGCCTTCTGTGCGTCACGGACCGGCAGGCTTGCCGCCTTCTTGCCGTCCACAAAAGCGACCACCTCGCCGGGCACGGCACTGACCGCCAGATGCATGGGGCTGCTACCGGACAGCCGTACGCGGATGGGAACGGCCTTCCCGTCTTTTGTGCGGTAGGTGATGCGGAGGCTGTCCTTATCCTGCTCTATCACGAAACATTTTTTGCCGGCGTCGCCGAGTGAGAAGACTTGGCGGAGGCCCGGGGTTTCGGAACGATCGGGCGTGAGCATCATCGCGAGGCCGAAGTTCCCGGAGGCGTTCACCTGAGCGGTCGCATATTTCGCGGCACCCGGCGCGAGGAACGCGCCGTGGCGAATGACCATCTGGTAGCGTCGGCCCAAGTGGGCGTAGCCCTGCTCGGTGAGCATGTAGTCCTTGATTTGCTTGCCGTCAGGATCGAAGGCGATGGCGGGTGTTTCCTTCCAGTTGCCGTGGGGCCAATTGAAGAGAGTACCGGCCTCAGTGGGGGTATCCGTCTTGGTGGTGGCTACGGCCGGGGGCGTAACAGGCGCCGGGCTATGGGTGTCGGGGGCGGCCGTGTTCACGGGGGCCTGGGCTGGCGCGGGCGCGACCCACATGTAGGGTTCGGCATCGAGAAAGTCTGGCGTGTTGGTGAGCGTGACCCACGCCTCGAAAGCCGTGAAATCGGCGTTAAAGCGGCCCAACTGGACGTTGGCTGGCGCCCAGTTGGTGTGCTGTGCCCACGGACCGCTGACGCTGACGAACCGGACGTCGGTCGACCAGCGGATCGGCCATGCCTCGTTGCCGCGCATCCCGTTCTTCGGAAAGTTCAGTGGAATCGTGCGAAGGTTTTTCTTCCCGGCCTCCAGGAATTCGATGCTCGCGTGACTACCCACGAAATAGAAAAACCTGCCGCTATCATCGGGTGCAAAGTTTGGGACGCACCCGATACCGTATTTTTCCAGTTCACCGGTCTTCAGGTTGGCAACCTGGCAATTCGGCCAGGTTTCAAAGGCTCCACCCGCGCGGGTCCCGTCGGCGGAGAGGCTGAATTCATACCAGCAGTTGCTCTGGTCCCAGACAGTTTCGTAGTCGCCCTTGCCATCGAGCCGGCGTCGGACGATGCACGGGTCGCCCTTCTTGGTCCACACCGCCGAGGGATCGCACACCGCCATCTGGCCGTCGTGCCCGCCGGTCTGTATGTAGTGGAGGTTGTAATAGACCCACTCCGTCCCGTTGGAGGGATCACGCCAATAGGCCGCCGCAAATCGGTACTTACCCGTGCCAAGGACCCGCTTGCCGGTGCCGTCCCAGTTCACGACGTAACAGGTGTTCTCACTGAAATCGGTGTAGATCACCTTCGAGCCGTCGTATGTGATCAACGGCGTATTGCAGCCCGTGGGCGCCTCGACGATCACGCGCTCGACGCCCTCGTTGGTGTCGAATCCGACGATGCTGATGGCGAGCTTTTCCTTGGTCGCCTTGTCTTTCAACCAGTAACCGGAAACAAACTCGACGCGGCTACCTCCGGGTGGGATGCGTGCCCACACGATTTTCGCACGGCGTCCACCCGTGAGCGCGAGCACCTCCTCCTTGAGCTTTGAAGCGTCGTCCTGCGCGAGACACGTCGGCGCGGCGTGAAGAAGCAGGGCTGTCAGAATCAGAACGGAAACGACAGTGGGCGTTCGAATGATCAATCGGGACTCCACGCAGGGTTATTGCTTACGAACGCCGCCGCCGTCTTAAACTTATAGTCTCAGATGCGCGCCGGTTAATCAAACCGAAACCCTCATCTGGGGAATGTACACTTGTTCTACACCGCCTCGAGCCCGCTCACCCCTTCACCCGCACCACAGTCTTCCCGATCGTCCGCCCCGTCTCCTGCTCGCGGTGCGCCTGCGGCAGGTCTTTCAACTCCATCACCTTCCCGACGTGGGGCGCGAGACGCCCGGCGTCCACCAGCTCCGCGACCGTGCGCAGAATTTCGCCCTGCGACTCGGGGTTCACGCCGTACACCGTCGGCACGCCCATGAACTCGCAGTGCAGCGTCGCGTTTTTCCTGAACAGCAACGGCACGATCTTCGCCGACTCGTTGTACACGATCGTCACGATGCGCCCGTTGAGCCCGACACACTCCAGCGAACGGTCGAACACCTCGCCACCAACCGTGTCGAACACGACCGGGCAGCCCGCGGTTGCCGTCTCCTCGCTCACGCGCTTCACGAAGTCTTCCTTCGTGTGATTGATGACAACGTCCGCCCCGAGCTCGCGGCAGAGGTCGATCGTCTCGGGCATCCCCGCCGTTGTGATGACGCGGCAGCCGTGCAGCTTCGCCAACTGCACCGCCAGGTGGCCCACGCCGCCGGCCCCGGCGTGGATGAGCACCGTCTGCCCCGGGTGGATGCCGGCACGCTTGTGCAGCGACTCCCACGCGGTGAGCACCGCCAGCGGAAGCGCGGCAGCATTCACATGGTCCAGGGTGCGCGGCGTGTGCGCCACCGTCCGCCAGTCCACCGCGACCAGTTCGGCATCCGCGCCGTTGCGGGCCAGGCTCGGCGAGGCGAAAACCGAATCGCCAACCTTGAGGTGCCTCGCGTTTCTACCCAGCGCGCGGATGACGCCGCTGACGTCGAACCCCAGGATGCAGGGTAAGTCCCGCGGCCCGCCGTAGGGCTTGGCGCGGACCTTGTAGTCGATCGGGTTCATCGCCGTCGCGTGGACC
This sequence comes from Planctomycetota bacterium, assembly GCA_021413865.1. Lineage (GTDB taxonomy): Bacteria > Planctomycetota > Phycisphaerae > Phycisphaerales > Phycisphaeraceae > JAIOPN01. The sequence goes on from JAIOPN010000042.1 coordinate 13,592, forward strand.
TCGATAAGCACGTCGTCGTCGCGCAGCACCGGCTCGGGCATCTCCCGAAACTGAAGGACTTCCGGGGCCCCGTAGGCCGTCATCACCATCGCACGCATCGCTCGATCCTTTCACGCCGCTCGCGGCTTAGCGTCCTGTCCACTCGTACCCCTGCTCGGTCACCACATCGCCCGGCGCGTACTCCAGCAGGTCCACCCATTCACCGACCGTGAACCCCGCCCGCTGCTCCGGCGTCGTCGGCCCGTCGATCATCGCAAAACTATATTGCCGATCCTCGCGCATGCGAACATCGAGCACGTCAATCATTGCGCCGGTCTTCCGGCTCCGCGCCGTGCAATGCCTGAAATACCCCGCCCACGCCAGGTGCAGCGGCGAGCCGAGCCGGAGCTGTTCCTCTTCAAACCCCTGAAATGGGGCCGACGAGATGATCGCGGTCAGGTCGAGCGTCAGCCGCTGCATTCCCTGCCCGGCTTCTTCGGCGTGTGCCACCGTGTACCAGTGCCCGCGCCGGCGGAACCGCACCCGTGCCCCGGCACGGAACAACTCATCGCCCGTCAACCGCACGGTCAACGAACACGATTCCAGTTCCACTTCCACGACACGCCCAACCGCCGCCCCGCGCGACGCCCTGCGCGTCTCGCCGTTCACCGTCGCCGATCCGCCCAACTGCACCGACACCGCCCGTAATTTCCCCGCCGGATCCAGCCGCGCGACCGAGAGCGGACCCGTGACCGACAGCCCGCCCTCGAAGCCGGCTGTCGGAAGCGGCGAAGGGTTCCACATCACCACAGCCCTCGCCCCGTCGGACAGGTGCAGCGTCACGGCCACCGCCTCCGCCGCGGCCGCGTCGAGCGGCGCGTGGCGCTCCACGCGCGTCACCGTGCATTTCCCCTGGTTCGGTTCCAGCACCCAGTCGAAACAGGACAACCCCTCGTCCGCCACGTCGTGACACAGGACGATCGGGCTAAAACGGTACGGCGACTCCTCCGGCTTGGTGAGCGGGTGGCCGGCACGCCCCACCATCAGCCGCGTCCCACCCGGCGTGCCCAGCGCGTGAAGCGTCACGCGCCACGGTTCGTCGCCGGCGTAACGCATCTGCGCCACCCAATCGCCTGAGCCATCACCCTCCTTGATCTCGTCGATGTGCGCCAGCCCCGCCCGCGCCTCACCGACCGCCCGCGCATCGGCGCGCGTCACATCGACACCCGCCGCGCTGCCGCCACGCGGCGTGAGTTTGACGCCCTCGATCTCCGTCTCGCCCAGCGGGCCGCGGTACGTCCGCCAGTGTTCGCGTCCGCCGCGCAGCCGCATGAGGTCCACCACCGCCAGCCCCTCGCCCACCGTCGGCACGAGCACCACCAACCTCCGGTGCTCCCGCGACGGGTCGGGCTGGAAGAGCCGCCAATCCATGTAATGACCCTGGAAGCCCCCCGCATCGATGGCAACGGCGTGCTCCCCGTCGAGAAAAGTGTTGCAATGCCCCGTGGCTATCATGTCGGCGTCACGGCCGTTCAGAATCTGCCCGCGGTTGTGCGCCGCCCAGTTGCCCTCCCAAATGGAGCAGGTCTCGTGCGTCGCGGGATAGCCCAGGCAGGCATGCCAGGCGCGGTCGAAGGCGACGATGGAGGTGTCGAGGAAGTCGTCGTGACGATGGAACGGCTGGCAGAGGTAGTGCACGAAGACGGCCGCGCGGTCCGTGCCGTCGGCGCGGTGGAGGCGGAGGACGCCGATCCCGCCGTGGTCCATGTGGAGCGTCGGGTGCTGCTGCGCCGGGCCGTGCTGTTTCACCATCTCGGCGGCGCGGGGGTCGGCGTCACCGCATCCGCAGGCGTGCATGAAGCGCGCCAGGGTGAGGTTGGGCGAGCGCTGGAAGACATCGACGAAGAGGTCACGGCGGAGACCCCAGAAACAGGCCGCGCTGACGGTGTCGGTCAGCTTGTGCGAGTGGCTCGTGCCCTCGGCCTGGGAGCCCGGTGCGCGGTCGTCGCCATAGGCGGCCCACGTCTTGCCACACAGCACCGTCTGCACCTGAGGCAGCGTCATCAGACTGTATCGCGGATCGGAATCCATCGCCGGAAAACGCTCGTTCGACATGGCGTCGGGCCGCTGGGCGCGCAGCGCCTCGAGCTGCCGGTGCGCCTCGATCGCCCCCATGATGTGCATGCCGTTGTACCCGCCGGAGGCCTCGTAGCAGACGCCGTCGGGGTAGAAACCGTTGCTGACGAAGGTGCGGAGTTGATCCTTCGAGTCGTCGTAGATGTGGGTAAGCAGGTCGTCGAACTCTGGCGGGTCGAGCGCCCGGAGACAGCCGATGAGGCCCAGCGACGTGCCTGGGTGGTTGGAGTGGCCCACACCGTCCATCATGCCCTGGATGTGGACGGCGATCATGTCCTCAATGAGCCGGCGCACGTCCGCCGCCGACGCGACGGCCACGCCCATGGCGCGCACCATCGCGGCGAGCTGGGCGTCGTCCTTGATGATCGGCCAGATGGCGTCATATGCCAGCGCGGCGTCCTTCGCGCAGTAGGGGAAGCTCACGCTGTAGTAAACCGTGCCGCACTGAACGGTGTGGTCCTCCATCATCTCGGGATGGCCGGCGACGTCTGGCGGGCCCCAGAGGTTTTTCTCCAGCGCCTGGAAGTGGCTGCCGTAGCGGAACTGCGGGGCGGCGGCGAGGTAGAGCTCCTCCACAGCCAGCCGTGCGAGCATAAGGCCCGCGCGGCGCGCCAGGCGGAGCCGTTGCGCGTCCTCCGTCGCCAGCAGCGCGGCCCGCGCCAGCAGGACCATCTCGCCGTGGAACGCGTAGTTCTGCGTCCAGCGGTAGTAGGCGACGGCGTGGAAGGCGTGGCCCTGCGCGTCGACGTAGCCAAAGCCGTCGTCGGGGTAATCACCGGAGAGGTAATCGCCGTTCTGGATCGGGTTGGAAGGGAAGGTCTCGTTGCCGATGGGGCAGATGCACTTGTAGTCGGGCGGCGTGTGGTTGTGCTTCCACGGGTAGAACCCCCCGTGCGCAAAGATGGCGGTGCCGTGAACTGGGCAGCCCTCGATTTTGTTGACGCTGTAGGCGATGGGCCACTCGGCGGGCGGCAGGAGGTTCCACGCCTGCGCGTCGCTGAGGGAGAGGTGCCAATCGGTCAGGCCCCGGCTGGTTTCGTCGAGGGGGTTGCCCCAGCCCAGGTCGGCGCGGGCGGCGTCGAGGGTCTGCCGCGACTTGAAGGGGACGGGGCGGCGGTCCATGGGCCAACGGCGCGGCCAGTCGTGGCCGTGCTCGCTCAGGTCGGCGCGGAGCTGGTCGAGCGTGCGGACGCGCACGGTGACGGGCGCCGATTTACCCGCGGCATCGGTGGCGGTGATGACGGCGTCGCAGCCGGTATCGGGCGCGGTGAGGAAGAAGCGCGTCACGCCGTCGCACGGGGCGGATGTTTGATGGATACGCAGCGGCCCGGGGTCGAGGCGGATCGCCCCCTCACCGCGCACGGGGAGGCGGAAGGTTCGGCCGGCCAGGATGACGCGCGGGGACCAGAGGATGGTGGCGGACATGGGGTAGTGCCTCGCAAATGAGGCGGGCATTGTACGGCGGCGCGGGAACCACCGGCTGGTATCATCGCGCCACACATTTGAAAGGATCAACCGTGGCCAAAAAGATCGTGATGCGGACGGGCGAGGCGTTGGTGGAGAGCGAGCCGGCCTATTGCTGCGCGGAGCCGGAGGTCGTCATCGGCGAGTTGGACGGGCCGGTGGGCTACGCCATCGCCAACCTGATCGGCGACCAGGTCAAGGGCCACACGCGCGTCTGGGCGATCCTCAACTCCGACGTGCAGGTCCGGCCGGCGACGCTCATGGTGAGCAAGGTCACCGTCGCCAGCGCCAAATACACCAACATCCTCATGGGCACCGTGCAGGCGGGCATCGCCCACGGCGTGCTCGACGCGGTGCGGAATAAAGACATCCCCAAGAGCAAAGTGAACGACATCGGCATCATCGTCTCGGTCTGGCTCGACCCGAGCGTGCTCGAGGCGGAGAAGGTCGAGCACGAGACGCTCTTCAACGTCAACCGCGAGGCCACCGCCAAGGCGATCGGCAAGGCGATGCGCAACGAGCCGACGATCGACTGGCTGCTGAAGAACCAGAACAAGGTGCAACACTACTTCCACCAGCTCGGGGTGGATGGACAGCTCTGAAGATTTACTTGTTCAGCCGCGCCATCTGTTCGGGCATGAGTTTGATGTCGATGGCGGCCATGTTCATCGCGAGCTGGGCGTCGGAGCTGGCGCCAAAGAGCGGGACGACGGGTGGGGTGGAGTTGACCATCCAGGCGAGGACGAGTTGGGAGTTGGTGACGCCGATCTCCTTCGCGACGGATTCAAGGGTGGCGAGGCGTGCGTCGGCGTCGGGGCCGCCGTAGGCGCGCTCCCGGTCCGGTGAGGGAAGCCAGCCGACGCCCCAGCGGCGCTCGGGGCGGTCGTAACCGCCCATCAATAATGGTGAGTAGGCCACGATGGTGACGCGCTCGGACTTGCAGAAATCGGTGAGTTCCTCGCTGCCGGGGAGGTTGTGGAGCCAGTCGATGCCGGGGTTAGGCCGCAGGTAGGTCTGGTGCTGCTGCACGGCGACGTAGCGTGGGAAGGCGCGGGTGCGGGCCACGGCGTTGGACTGTGCGATGCGCCAGGCCGCGAAGTTGCTCACCGCGATCTGGCGCACCTTGCCGGTGCGCACCACGACCTCGAAGCCGGCCATCGTCTCCTCGATCGGCGTCGTGCGGTCGTCGGCATGGGTGTAATACAGATCAATGTGGTCCGTCTGCAAACGGCGAAGGCTCTTGTCGCACTCCTCGATGATCTGGGCGCGGCGCAGCCCCTTCTCGACGGCGGCGGTCGGCGCGTTCATCGCGCTGCCAGCGAACGCGGGGTGCGGCATGCCCATCTTGGTGGCGACGACGACCTTGTCGCGGTTGCCGCGTGCCTTCATCCACCGGCCCAGGCTCGACTCGGAACAGCCCGCGCCGGCGGTCTTCACCCACCAGCTATACATGTTGGCGCTGTCCACGAACGTGCCGCCCAGCTCGAAGAACTTGTCGAGCTGGTGGAACGTCGGTTCGTCGGTCGCCTGCGTGCCGAAGCCGGCGCCGCCCAGGCAGGCGGCGGAGACGCGGAGATCGGAGTCGCCTAAAGTGACGTATTTCATGTTGCGGGATCGCTGGTTATTTAGCGCTCGGCTTTGGGTTCGCGGGTCATCAGCCGGCTGATGCCGTCAATCGGGTTGAGGCCCTCGAAGAGAACCTGCGAGACCGCCTCGGTGATGGGCATCTCGACGCGGTACTTCTTGGCGAGCGCCACGACGGCCTTGGTGGTGGGCACACCCTCGACAACGCCGGTCATATTGGCGAGCACCTCGTCGAGCTTGTGGCCCTTGCCCAGTTGCTCGCCGCAGGAGCGGTTGCGGCCGGTGGGCGAGAAGCAGGTGGTCGCCAGGTCGCCGACGCCGGCGATGCCGAAGAAGGTTTCGCGTGCAGCGCCCATGGCGACGCCCAGGCGGGTGATCTCCGCCAAGCCGCGCGAGAGCAGCGCCGACTTTGCGTTGTTGCCCGCCTGGAGTCCGTCGAGGATGCCCGCGGCCAGGGCGATGACGTTCTTGGTCGCGCCGGCGAGCTCGACGCCGAGTAAATCCTGGTTCGTATAGACGCGGAACCAGTGCGTGGTGAAGGTCTGCTGGATAAGGCGGGCGAGTTCGTCGTCATCGGAGGCGGCGCAGACGGTCGCGGGCAGGCAGCGCGCCAGTTCGGAGGCGACGGACGGCCCGGAGAGCGCCGCGAGGGGCCGACCGGGTTTGTCGGGGTGGTCCGGCGCCCCGGCGGTGTGCTGGAGGACGTCGGCGATGATCTGCGTGGGCCGTAGAAGCGTGGTGGTCTCGACGCCCTTGGAGACGGAGACGATGGGGACCGAGACCGGTGCGTGGCGGGCCAAACGCTGCCAGACCGGGCGCATGAACTGGGTGGGGACGGCCGAGACGATGAGCTGCGCGTTGCGGAATGCGGAGGCGTCGTCGGCGGTGAGGCGGACGGACTCGGGCAGGCGGTAGCCGGGCAGGTGACGCCTGTTCTCGCGGGTCTGGATGAGGTTGGCGACGTGCTCGGGGTGGGCCCCCCATATGGATACGTGGTGCCCCCTGCTTTCAAGGAGCAGGGCGCAGACGGTGGCCATCGAGCCGTCGCCGATGATGGAAATGTTCAGTGGCATGGGTGGTGGCATTGTGGGGCGGGAGGCGTGGCGGAGCAAACGGGGCGGCGTCGCGGGGCGGCCGGCGTGCTAAGGGCGGCGTCACAATGGGCCGATGCATAGTTACCGGCCTCCGGGGCGGTTGAACCAGCGGGTGAAGGGATTCACTGTTGGGCAAGCGGGCCGGACGGCGATAAGATGGGGAAGCCATGGCGGCTCCCCGCTTTGCGGTATCTGGGGAGCGATGCCGGTCGGGCCACGGACGGAACCATCTATCGCTTGATTTGGCGGGAACCAGACGCATGTTGAAGCAGAAGCACACGGACCGGGGACGATCGGGCCGACACTCGAAGTGGGTGTTGAGCGTGGCGAGTCTCTTGGCGCTGGGGTTGGCCGGGTGTGAAATGGACTCGTGGTTCAACCAAGCGACGCTGGGTCGCTGGGAAGCCACGCCCGTGGTGCTGCCCATCCTTGACCAGATCGACCTGATCGACGAGCTGCCCGCCAAGGTCGAGGGTTATTCCGAAGTGCTCCCCGAAGACCTGATCCCCGACGTCGCGGAATACGTGATCGGCGTGGGTGACATGGTGTCGATCTCCGTGTTCGAGCTGCGTGCCCCCGGTTCGGATGCGGTCGAGACCCGCCGCGTGGACGAGTTGGGCATGGTTCGCCTGCCGGTAATCGGGCCGATGAAGATCACCGGCAAGACGCCCAGCCAGTTGGAAACCGAAATCGCGGCGAGCCTCAGCGAGCGGAACATCCTCAAGGATGCCACCGTCAGTGTGATCGTGCAGGAAGGTCGTCAGAAGACCTACTCGGTGATCGGCGAGGCGCAGGGCTCGGAGGCGAGCAACGTCGGCGTGTTCCAGATCCCCAAGAATGACTTCCGGATGCTCGAGGCCATCGCGCAGGCGCGCGGTGTGCCCGGCTCGACCAAGCGCATCTACGTCATCCGCGAAGTGCGACTGGATCAACCCAGGGCGACGCACGGCCCGGCCGCGGCGGGCAAGACCACAGCCGAGACGACCCCGACCGAACCGGTGAAGCTCCTTGAAGAGATCATGAAGGGCCTGGACACCGAGCCCGCGCCGATGGACGGGGCGAAGCCCGACGAAAACAAGACCAAGGCGCCCACCGCACCTGAGGCCCCACCGGGCTTGAACTCGGGGTTGGATGACGAAGATTCCCCGTGGGCTTACGTGGACGGCAAGTGGGTGCGTGTGGAACAGGGCCATGCAGCGGCGGCGACCCAGCCCGGCTCGAACCGCGTGCGGGGCGGCGCGGTGCAGCGCGTGATCGAAGTGCCCTACTCCCGCCTCATCGAAGGCGACCTGAAATACAACATCGTGATCCGCCCCGGGGACGTGATCCGCGTCCCGGCGCCGGTGGCCGGCAACGTGTTCCTCGGCGGGCAGATCGCCCGGCCCGGAACCTACGCCCTGCCCGGCGGCAGAGAGTTGACGCTCAAGCAATTGATCTTCGCCGCCGGCGGCCTCCAGGGCCTTGCTGAACCCGGCCGCATCGACCTGATCCGCCGCATCGACGACAGCCACGAGGCGACCATCCGCCTGAGCGTTAAGGCGATCTTCGACGGCACTCAGCCTGACTTTTTCCTCAAGCCTAACGATTCGCTCAATTTCGGTACGAGCTTCATCGCGTACCCCATCAGCGTGATCCGCGAAGGGTTCCGCTATTCGTTCGGCTTCGGTTTCGTGCTCGACAAAAACTTCAGCAGCGACGTGTTCGGCAATGACAACAGTAACAACAACAACCCGTGAGGACACCGCCCGCCGAGATCGGTCCCTTGGGTCTGTTGGATAGCGTTCCTTGATGAGTCCCCGCTCCACGCTGAGCGTTCGGAAGTGGTTTTACCAACCGGAATGATCCGGTATGGGGTACGGCGTTCCCGGTTTATCACAGAACCACCCCGCGGGACGGCTCGTATTATTTAGTCCGTGTCCCCGGGTGTCGGCATATCGGGATAAGAGAGTCGCCGCTGATGACCAGCACGTCCACGTCCAGCGCGCCAATCATGAGCCCTCGCTCAGGCGTTGGCCCCCTTGTGTCGCGCCGGGGATGGGTGTGGATCGCCCTGCTCGCCGCCGCCTTCATCGCCCTGCACTGGAACTTTGTCCTGCGCACCTACTTCATCGCGATCGGTCAATGGGGCGGCGACTGGTCGCACGCCTTGGCTGTCCCGTTCATCGCGATCTACTACATCTGCCTGAAGCGTGACGACTTGGCCGCCCTGCAACGGCGGACCTGCTGGCCCGGCCTGGCGATCCTCTTCCTGGGCATCTTCAGCTACACCTTCTGGATCGCCCCCGGCCGCAACGACATGCTCCAGGGCTATAGCATGATCCTGGGCCTCTTTGGGCTGGTGCTGTTCCTCCTGGGCCCGTCGATGATGCGCGTGCTCTGGTTCCCGATCCTCTACCTGAGCCTGGGCGTCAAAATCTCCGACCGCATCTGGGAGAACATCGCCGCCAAGCTGCAGGCCCTGGCCGCACAGACCGCCACGCTGCTACTCAACATCCTCGGTAAGGACGCGGAAGTCCACGGCACCATCATCACCCTCTACCGCGCGGCCCAGCGCGTCGGCGACCTCAACGTCGAGGAGGCCTGCGCGGGGCTCCGCATGCTCATGGCGTTCATCGCCCTGGGCGTCGCCGTCGCCTTCCTCTTTGACCGCGAGTGGTGGCAGCGGCTGACCATGGTCCTCTTCACCGTGCCCATCGCCATCGGCATCAACGTCGGCCGCGTCACCATCATGGGCCTGCTCTACTACATCAACCCCTCGCTCTCGATGGGTGATTTCCACAAGTTCGTCGGCCTGCTCATGCTCATCCCCGCCCTGTTGCTGTTCATGTTCCTGGGATGGGTCCTCGATCGCATCTTCATCAACGACACCCCGCCTCGCCGCGCCCAGGCAAACATCCCCGCCCCGCCAACAACCGCCGAAACCCCTGCGCGACCCGACTGGATCATCGCCGGCCTGGCGTGCGGATCGGGGCTCACACTGCTGATAGGCGGGTGCTACTTCTTGTTCCTCGCCTCCGTCAAGCCCGGATTTATGGGCGCGGCCATCTCGCTGACCACCTCCCGTGTCGCGCTGGGCGTCGCGATTGCGGCCACGATCGCCGCCGTCGTTTTCATCCGCAGGTTCACACGGTCAGGCGACGGCTCCATGCCGGCGCCGACATCCTTTTCAGGTCGCTCGTCCGTCATCTCGACCGCCTTGGTCGGCGGGGTGCTGTTTACGAGTGTCCTGGGAATCTACGGTGTGCTGTGGGCCAACGACGTCATCCTCCACAAAGACCCGCTGCCCCTGCGCAAACAACTCTTCATGATCCCTGAGCAACTGGGCACTTGGAAGATGGTCAGCCAGGACCCGCCGCTCAGCGCCGAGACGATCGAGACTCTGGGCACCAACGAATACATCGCCCGGACCTATAACGACACCTCGCGCTCGGGTGCCGGCAGCACGGTTAAACTGCACCTGGCTTACTACACCGGCACGCCGGACACCGTGCCCCACGTCCCCGACCGCTGCTGGGTCGCCGGCGGGATGCAGCACATGGGCCTCAGCTTCCTTCCCCTTCCCCTGCCCGCCGCCATGCTCCGCGGCGAACCCGACGGATCGATCACCGCCAATTCCAAACTCGCCGGCCCCGTACATGTCCCCTCCCGCAACATCGACGCCACCATCTTCACCTACGCGAGCCCGCAACACGGCGACAAACCCTCCAACGTCGTCTATTTCTTCGTCGCTAACGGCAAGTTCCTCGCCTCGCCCGATGCGGTGCGCTACGGGGGCTTCAACCCGCGCGATAAGTATGCGTTTTATTGCAAGGTCGAGATCGGCATGGCCGACGTGCCCGACCGCGACGACGCCGTCAAACACGCCGCCGCGTTCCTCTCGGCGGCGCTACCGGATATTCTGGCCTGCCTGCCCGATTGGCACGAGGTCGAAACCGGGCAGTGGCCCGTCGCCCCCGGAAAGAAATAACCCCAGAACGGACCATGACCGCTCACGTCACGCTTCATCATGTCCGATCCCTTCCCAACCCGGTGCGCCGCGCCAAACGTGGATGTCCGCGCCGGGCCGTTTGCTCGGGTCGATGCTAAGGAGCCTCCGTTATGCCACGCCGCGTAAACACCGCCTTCGTCTTCGTGGTCTTCACCGTTATCGTTCTGCTCACGGCGGCGGCGGTGGGGTACTGGTATTTCAAGGTGCGGAGCAACGTCACCGAGGTGATCGCGCGCGCCGAGATGCTTGCGGCCGAGGGCAACTGGGCGCAAGCGTCGCGTGAGTACCAGCGCGCGGTGGCCAAGCGCCAGAACGACGTGGACCTCATCCTGAAATACACCGACTCCCTGGGCAAGATCACCGTGTCCGATGCGGCGACGGCGCGCGACTACTTCATCCAGATGATCAATAATTACCGTGCCGCCTCCAACGCGGACCCGTCGAATCAGGAGCCCCTCTCCAGGCTGCTGGCGCTCTACAACACCGCCGGCGAAGAACTGGGGATCAATGACGCGTGGGACAACATGTACCAACTTGCCCAGAACACTCTCGAACGGCTTCCCAACAACCCGCTGGCGATCCGCTACCGTGGCATCGCCCAGGCCAACCGCATGCGGAAAATCGAGATCTCACCCGACGACGTCGCCCAAGCCGGCACCGATCTTGAGACCTCCCTGCAAAGCAATCCCGATGACCGCACCCTGATCATCTCCAAGGCACAGTGGAACATCATGGAGGCCACCCGCCTGGACCGGATCGGCGGGGATCCACAGCGTGCCCAACTGTTGCGCAACGAAGCCCGCAAACTCGTCACCGACGCCGTCGAAAAACACCCCGGCGATCTCCAGCGCCAAGTGGACCGCCTAGCCATCCTCCGCAACCTGCGCGACATGGACGAGGTCCGCAAGACCGCCGCAGCGATGGAAAAAGAGCTGCTTGCCAAGCCCAACCCTGAATACGTTATCTCCGTCGCCGAAGCCCTGGTGGATACCGATCGTGACGAGACCAAGCAGGCGGTCAGCCCCAACTCCGCCGTCCTGCAACGCGTCGAAAAGCTCATCCGCGCCACCCTTGACGCGAATCCCAATGACGTCCGGCTCCAGGTCGTGCTTGCGCAACTGATCGCCCGGACCAATCCCAAGGACTCGCTGGCGATGCTGAAGACCGCCAGCGAAGCCAAAGTGAGCGGCACCGTTATTGAATACATGCGCATCGCCAATATCACGACCGCCGCGAACTTGCGGTACTGCGAGCAGTTGGTCTCCCAAGCCGAACTCACCACCAACCCGTCCGAGCAGGCCAACATCGTCAATCTCGCCCGTGAACGTGTAAACCGGCTGGCCACAGGGCTGGGCGACGTCGCCCCTGTCTTCCTGCTCCAAGGCCGCATCCTGCTCCTCAACAAAAAACCACTGGAGGCGTTGGACAAGCTCGATAAGGCCAGCAACCTGTACCGTGACAACTCGCCCGAGGCTCTCTTTTTCTCCGCCAGGGCACGGGCAATGCTTAACGAGCAAGGAGCCGCCGCCGACCGGCTCAAACGACTGATCGAGTTGCGGCCTAACTTCAAGCCGGCGTATTACGAGTTGGCCCGCATCTACCTGGCCATGAAACAGAACGACGATGCCCGCCGCATCATTAACTCGCTCTTGCTCGATAACCCCGATGACACCGACGCCCAACGGCTCCACGCCCTCTGGCTGACCCAGACCGACCAGAAAGAGCGCGCGCTGCAGGTCTTCAAGGACAAACTCAACCCCAAGGACAACCCCGAGATCACTGTAGCGATGGCGCGGCTCTACGCCGAGACTCACAGACCGGCGGAAGCCATCGCCCTGCTCGAAGAGCAGATGAAACACTCGCCAACCGATCTCATGGTGCTACAGGAACTGGTTCACCTCACAGACGATGTGAAAAAACGCAAGGAGTACGTCGCCTCGGCGCGCAAAGCGGGTGCAACAGGTCAGGAACTGGACCTGATTGAGTCCCAGTTAGATAACAACAAGGACGCCCCTATCGCTGTTGTCAAACGCATGATCGAACAAGAAAAAGACCCGGTCCGCCGCGCGATGAGCCTCTACTCGTTTTATATGCAGGTGGATCGCGTCGCCGAGGCTCGTGCACAACTCGCCGAGGCCGCCAAACTCAACCCCGATGATCAGCAGGTTCTCGACACACAATTCCAGATCGCGATCCAGGAAAACGACTTGAACACGGCTGACGCCTTGGCGTCCAAGGCCGCCAAGCTCAACCTCGATCAGGCTCAAGGCTTGTTCTATCAGGGCCGACTAGAAATGGCCCGTCGCCGACCCGAGCAGGCCGCGGCCGTGTTCCGCCGAGCCACCACTGCACGCCCTATTTACTCCGACGGCTGGCGATTGCTGGCGGACGCTTTAGCGATGAGCGGAGACGCCGGCGGCGCCATCGCGGCGTATGAGAACGCCATCAAACAGCGTCCCGACAACGCCGACGCCTACCGGGGCCGCGCCGCCTGCTTTGACTTCCAAGGGCAACACGCCAAAGCTCTGGCCGACCTCCAGCGTGCCTACGACCTCAGCCCCGGAAACGCCGCCATTGCGACTATTTATCTTACCTATGAAGAGAACCACGGCGATAAACAACGGGCCTTGGCGATCCGCCAGGAAATTGCCAAGTCCAACCCTGAGAACCTGACCAACCGTCGCATCCTGGCGTCGTTGCTGGCCAAGCTCAAGCGCACGGATGAGGCCGACGCGATCATCACCGCGCTCCTCAAGGAGAAACCGGACGACCTGGCCAATGTCGCCGCCGCTGCCGCAGTCAAACGTGACGAGGGCAAGACCAAAGAAGGCCGCGACATCATCCAGAACTACGTCAACGCCAAGGGTGACAAAGCCACCACCGACGATTGGGTTCTCCTGGCACGCTACCTGCGTGATCTCGGGGAATGGGACTCTTCACTGGCGGCATACCGACAGGCCACGGCCATCGAAGACCCCAAACAACGCCCCGCGTCGCGAGAGATGGCGGACCTGCTCTTCGATCTCCGCAAGTTCCCCGAAGCGATCGAAAGCTACAAGAAGCTCTATGAGCAGAACCCCTACGACAAACGCACCGCTTTGCGCCTCGTGGATTCGTTGCTCCAGAACGGACAGGTTGACCCCGCGAAGGAGACATTGACCCGCATCAACCGGGACTTCAAACCCGACGCCAGTTCACTCCTGCTGGAAGCCGTCATCGCCCGTCTCAAGCACGACGTCAACGTCGCGATGGAGAAACTGGCTGAAGCCGAGAAGATACAGCCCAACCTCGCATCGATCTTTCTCGAGCGTGCAACCCTCCTGTCCACCGACCCGTCCCACGACAACGAGGTGTTCAAGAACCTGCAGAAGGCACTTGAACTTCAACCATCATTCACCCAGGCCCGTCTTGCGCTGGCGGCCGCCTACTCCCGCCGCGGCGACACCAACGAGGCCATCCACGAGTTGAGCGTCCTGATCGACCGCGAACCGCGCAACACCCAGGCACGCCTCCAACTGGTGGACCTCTACATGTCCACGGGGCAGTTCACACCTCTTCGCGGACTCCTGGAGGAATCCATCGCCCTGTTCCCACGCGAAGCCATGTGGTTACAACTCCAGGCCAATCTCGCCTTCAAGCAGAACAAGCCGGACCTAGGCCAACAAAAGCTCCGCGAGGCGTACGCACTCTCCAAGGCGCCCCAGTTGCTTGCGCAACTGGCGACGTCCTACATCGAGGCCAAGAAATACCGCGACGCGATCAACACCATCAACACCGACCCCGATGCGCTCTCGAAGTACGCGTTGATGCAGGCAATCCTTGGTCGAGCGCTGTGGGGCAATAATCAGATCCCGGAAGCCAAGGCCGCATTCACACGTGCCATCGAGATCAGCCGCGGCCCCAACGATGTCTTCGTGATCTCCACGCAAATCGCCAAGACCCAAGGTACCCAGGCGACCATCGAACTGCTCGAGCCGCTGGCCACCGGTGAGCGACGCGACACGGTGCAGCTCGCAATCGCCGGAATGTGGCTGGATCTCAAGACGACCGATAAGGCGCTGGCGATCCTCCGCCAACTCGACGCCCGCATGGCCAAAAATGATCCGCTCCGTGAATTAGTGGACCGGCAATTGGCCGTGGCCTTGCAGCTCAATTCCTCCCCCGAGGAAGCTCGCGTTGTTTATCAGCGCATGGTCGACCGTAACCCCAATGACGTCGAAGCGCTGAATAACCTGGCCTACACACTTGCCGAAGACCTGAATAACGCCAAAGATGCCTTGCCTTTGGCCCAACGCGCGGTCAAACTAAGTGGAGACAGCGCCCCAGTCCTCGACACCTTAGGCTGGGTGCAGTTCCGCGCCGGCCAAAAAGACGAGGCCTACGATACGTTGAGAAAGAGCGTGGACCGTAAACCATTGGCAATCAACACTTACCACTTGGCGATGGTTCACTTCGCACGCGGAGATTCGATTCCAGGCCGTAAGATGTTGGATTCAGCCAAGCGTTTGGCCGAACAGAATAACGAGACCGACCTGCTCCAAAAGATCAACGGAAAGTTGAAGGAGTTGGGACCCTGATACGCACGAGGACCGGAACATGACAGCCAATCCCCTGACCCCCATGACGATGGGCGGCGGCGCGGTTAGTACCGTGCACGTACCGTCCACCGCCCCCAGCCGGTTTACGCCGCTGGACCCGTTCCGCGTCCTGCGACAGTACGCACGACTCCTGATCCTCGCCGCCGTGGTTGGCGTTGCGCTGGGCCTGGGTATCTATTTCCTCCTGCTCCGCCACGCACCCGAGTTCACCTCCACCGCTCAGATCCTGGTCACGCCTCCGCCGACCAGGCCCGAGGACATGCCCGATCCCTTCGCCGTGCGCGGCGACCTGGGCACCATGATCCAGAACCAGCTCGTCATGATCCGCTCAGACGACCTGCTCCAGGAAGCGCTCAAGCGCGACGTGGTGCGCCAAACCAAATGGTTCTCCTCGTTCGAGGACGTCCGCGGCCGCACCTTGAACCTGCGCGAGAACCTCTCCGCCTTCCAACTCCGCGGCACGACGATCATCGCCGTCACCCTCACCGGCCGTCACAAGGCGGACCTGCAGAACATCCTTGACACCATTGTCGATATCTACCTGACGCAGACCCGCCTGCGTGAAGACCTGCGCGGCGGCGACATCCGCCGCGTGTTTCTCGAAGAACGCAATCGTGCCGACATCGAAATCGCCCGCATCCAGGAACAGCTCAAACAGTTCCGGTCGGAAAACGACCTGTCGAGCGTTTTCGCCTCCAACAACGACGCGGCGATCACCTATGAAAACCTAGCGCGTCAGCGCCCCAACGTCGAGCAGGCCGCCATGCAGGCCCGCGACATGTACCAGAGCCTGCTGCAGGCCCAGCGCGAGGGCCGCATCAACGCCAGCCCCGCCGATACTGCCGCCGCCCAGGCCGACCCAAGCGTCGCCGGGCGCGACGAGCGGCTCCGCACCATGCGCGAGAGCCGCAAGTTCATGCTCAACCACTTGGGTGAACGGCACAACACCATCCGCGACCTCGACGAGCAGATCGCCATCGTGGAACAGGAGCGTGGCCGCGAACTCGACCGCATCCTGCGCGCCCGCCAGGCCGTCCAGCTCGAAGAATCCAAGAAGGCGCTGGACGCCATCGAGAGCCAGTTGGCGTCGTTCCAGGCGAAGTTCGACGAGGCCCGCACGCGTATGCGCGACCTCACGCAGAAGCTCGAGGAAGCCAAACGCATCGAGACCCTGGTTGACACCAGCACCAAGCGCCGCGAGCGTTACGACGACCTGCTCAACAACCTGCGCATCAAGTCCACCCGCCCCGACAGCCTGGGTGTAACCCGCCAGCTCAGCGCCACGCAGCCCGAAATGACCTCGCCCAAGCTCGGCGGTATCCTCTCGATGTCCACCATGATCGTCATGGGCATCACGTTCTTCCTGGTGTTCCTCAAGGAGCTCCTGGACCAGCGCATCAAGAGCCCCGCTGACATCCGCCTCCTGCCCGGAGCCGTGCTGCTGGGCGTCCTCCCCGACGCCGGTGAAGACCCCTCAGGCCCGACCAAGGTCGAACGCGTCGTCGCCGCCCACCCCATGGGCCTGCTCGCCGAGTCAATCCGCCAGATCCGCACCGTCCTGCTCTCCAAGGCCGACCCACGCGGCTACAAGACCCTCATGATCGTCGGCGCCACTCCCGAGTCCGGCGTCTCCGCCATCACCAGCAACCTGGCCATCAGCCTCGCCCTCAACCAGCGCGAGGTCCTCGTCATCGACGCCAACTACCGCCGCCCCAACCAGCACCGCCTCTTCAACACGCCCAACCGCCCCGGCCTGATCGAGGTGCTCAACGGCAGCGCCACCGCCGAGGAAGCCCTCTTCCACAACAAAGACCTCAACGTGGACGTGCTGCCCGCCGGCAACACCCCCGACGCACCGCCCGAGCTGCTCGAAGGCACCGCCTTCCGCAACCTGCTCACCGAGTTCGAGCGCCGCTACGACTTCATCCTCATCGACGCACCGCCGATCCTCGTCGCCGCCGACAGCCTCCTGCTCGCCAAGCGCGTTGACGCCACCGTCGTCGTCGCCCGGGCCATGGTCGACAAGCGCGGCATCGTCGCCCGCCTCCTGCGCCAGCTCGACGGCCACCGCGCCGAAACACTGGGCCTGGTCCTCAACGGCGTCCGCGCCTCGGTCGGCGGGTACTTCCGCGAGAACTACCAGTCGTTCTACCGCTACCGCAAGGCCAGCATCGACGCCGCCGCCCGCAAGGCCTCCATGGACCGCGGCGCGTCCCGCGACGAGTCACGCGACCTCAAGCCCGACGAGATCTAACCACCAGGCCGCGACGCCGCGCAGGAAGGAATGCAGTGCTTGCCGCCCACGACGCTCATCACCGGTGGCGCGGGTTTCATCGGCTCGCACCTCGCGCAGCTCCTCGCCTCGCAGGGCCAACGCCTCCTCATCATTGACGACCTCTCCACGGGCCGCACCGCCAACCTCACCGCCCTCCCCGCCGGATCGGCCACGTTCATCCACGCACGCCTCTCCGACGCGCTCACCCGGCAGCCAAGCCTGCTGGACGGCGTCCGCGAGGTCTACCACCTGGCCGCCACCGTCGGCGTCGGCCGCGTCATCGACGACCCGGCCGCGATGATCCGCAACAACATCCACGAGACCGCCTCCCTCCTCGACGCCTGCGATGGCCGCGGCGTCACCCTCCTGCTCGCCTCCTCCAGCGAGGTGTACGGCCCCTCCGAGGCCATGCCCCTCTCCGAAGAGGCCCAACTCCTCTTCGGCCCCACGACCTCGCCACGCTGGAGCTACGGCATGACCAAGGCGCTCGACGAGCACCTCGCCCTGGCGCACCACGCCCGCGGCGGCCTCCGTGCCGTCGTCGCCCGCCTCTTCAACACCATCGGACCCCGCCAAGTCGGGCAGTACGGCATGGTGGTGCCGCGGTTTGTCCGGGCCGCGGTGGAGGGCCGCGACATCGAGGTCCACGGCGACGGCCAACAGACCCGCTCCTTCTGCGACGTGCGCGACGTGACCGCCGCGATGACCGCGCTCGTCGGCGGCGCCCGCTGCCACGGCAAGGTCTTCAACGTCGGCTCCGACGACGAGATCACCATCGACGAGCTGGCCGACCGCGTCATCGCCCTGGCCGCGAGCCCGTCCCGCAAGCGCCACGTGCCCTACGAGCAGGTGTACGGCCCGGCGTTCGAGGACCCGCGCCGCCGCGTGCCCGACCTCTCCCGCATCCGCCGCGCGATCGGATATTCTCCACGCCACACGCTCTCGGATACCCTGACCGAACTCGTCGCCCTGGCCCGCCGCGAAAAACCCGTCGCCATACCCAACGCATGACGCCCACCACGACCCAACCCGCCGCGGAGCTCGGACTGGCGAACGTCGTCTCGCCGCTGATGGGCGTCTTCTTCGTCGCCTTCTTCTGCTCCCTCCTGCTCACGCCCCTCATGCGCTGGCTGGCCATCCGCAACGGCATCGTCGATTGGCCCGACTTCAAGCGCAAGAGCCACGTCGAGCCCATCGCCTACCTGGGCGGTCTGGCGATCTTCGTCAGTTGGCTCGCCGGCGTCTTCCTCTGCTACTTCATCAAGCCCCACTTCATCGGCACCGCGTTGGGGCACATGGACCACATCAGCTTTCCCATCACCGTCGCCCTGGGCGCCGCGGTCATCACCCTCACCGGCCTGTTTGACGACGTCTATGGCCTGAGCCCGCGCGTCAAGATTGGCGGCCAGTTCATCACCGCTGCCATGCTCGTGTACCAATCCGACCTGGGCCCACGCCTGGCGCGCGACCTGCTCTCGGGCGTCGGCCTCGACGTGCCCCCGCACCTGCAATGGGTCCCCTACACCCTGGGCGCCATCCTCGTCGCTATCTTCGTCGTCGGCGGGTGCAACTGCCTCAACCTCATGGACGGCTTGGACGGCCTGGCCGCCGGCGTCAGCGGCATCGCCGCCATGGGCTTCCTCGCCATCGCCACTCTCCTGGCCTTCGACTGCCTCGACCCCGCCAACGCGAGCAGCCCCACCGACCTCCTGGCTAACCCCGTCCGCATCGTCATGTGCCTGGCCATCCTCGGGGCCGTGCTCGGGTTCCTCCCCTACAACTTCAACCCCGCCAACATCTTCATGGGTGACGCCGGCTCGCTCCTCCTGGGCTACCTGAGCGTCTCGACCATCCTGATGTTCGCCGAGACCCACGGCCGCGGGCCGCTCATGGTCATGGCCGCACTCATCGTCTTCGCGCTCCCCATCGCCGATACCACCCTCGCCATCTTCCGCCGCAAGATCCGCGGCATGCCCATCTTCAGCCCCGACAACCAGCACCTGCACCACCAGCTCCGCCGCGTGGGCCTCTCGGTCAAACGCTCCGTGCTCGTCCTCTACGCCATGGCCGCCGGCTTCGCCGTCATCGGCATCGTCGTCTCCCGCCTCCAGTGGCGCTACGTCATCGCCGTCTTCCTGGTCATCTTCGGCTTCATCCTCGTCACCGCCTACAAGGCCGCCCACCGCATCGCCATCACCGAACGCCTCCGCGAGACCCTCGACAAAGACAAACCCGTCGCCATGTCCGCTCCCGCCAATTCCAACGGCAACGGCCACACCGATGCCGCGACGCCCGCCACGCAGACACAGCCCGGCCCCGATCGGTAGCCGTCGGGCTCGCACGACGCTGCATCCGAACCTGTTAGGCACCTTATCCGTAGCCCAGCCACTATCAGGCGTAGAACTATGCGCGTTGCTCAATCACTGCTGTGCCTGATCTGCTGCGCTCTCATCGTCGGCTGCACGCAGCGGAGCGAGAACGCCGGCCTGTTGCTCGACAATCACGGCGGCATTTCGCACTCCGGCCGCTGGATCGAACTACGCGCGGACGGCAGCTATACAGACACCGCCTACACCGATGTCCCGGGGGATCAGCACTCGGCGACCGGGCGCTACACATTCAACGCCGATAGGACGCTTTTGACCATGACGCCCGAGCGTGGCGAAACAGAGCACCTCTATCGTATTGACTACCGTGCACAGCAGTATTGGGTCCACGACGATGAGCGAGAGCGCATCACCCGGCCCGGTGAGACGTGGCTAAGACAGGTTTCACTCAGGGTAGTTCCATGAAAATCACGCCGCGTAACCTCGCCCCATCGCCCGAGCATGAACCGGGATTATGTGCGGAAATAA
The DNA here is from genome assembly GCA_021413865.1 of Planctomycetota bacterium. Classification (GTDB taxonomy): domain Bacteria; phylum Planctomycetota; class Phycisphaerae; order Phycisphaerales; family Phycisphaeraceae; genus JAIOPN01. The sequence goes on from JAIOPN010000042.1 coordinate 33,565, forward strand.
GCTGCAACAATCCCCCCGTTTGCATCACGCCGTTCCCGTGATAAAATACCCCGTTGCGGGTGAAGGTCAGCCACCCCCTCACGGTGCCCTGTCCGTCTTGTGACGGCAACACCGCTAACCCAGGCCCCGGCGTCGCCGGGGCCGTGTTCGGCTCAATCAAGCGCCCTTTGGCGTGGACATCCCCAGAACGGGGCTGACCAGTCCACCGCCGGTGTCGCTGCCGCCCCTCAGGAGTTTGCCTATGGCCTCTCTCGTGAAAGACCTCGTCGAAGCGGGCATCCATTTTGGTCACCGCACGACCAACTGGAACCCGAAGATGGCCCCCTACATCTTCGACAAGAAGAACAAGATCCACATCATCGACATCAAGGCCACCATCAAGGGCCTGCTCCTGGCCCGTAAGTTCGTCACCCGCACCGTCGCGGGCGGCAAGGACGTCCTCTTCGTCGGCACCAAGCGCCAGGCGCGGGCCTGCATCGAGAAGTACGTCAAAGACACCAACATGCCCTGGGTCACCGAGCGCTGGCTCGGCGGCACCCTCACCAACTTCCGCACCATCCGCGAGCGCCTCAAGCGGCTCGAAGAGCTCGAGGGCCTGGAGACCACCGGCGCCATCAACAGCTACTCCAAGAAGATGGAGTCCCAGATCCGCCGCGAGAAGAATAAGATCCTGCGCAACCTCGACGGCCTGCGCGTGATGACCAAGCTCCCCGGGGCGATGGTCGTCATCGACGTCAACCGCGAGGTCAACGCCGTCAAGGAAGCCCGCAAGCTGGGTATCCCGACGGTCTGCCTGATCGACACCGACTCCGACCCCGACTACGCCGACATCCCCATCCCCGGCAACGACGACGCGATGCGCGCCATCGAGGTCGTGGTGCAGCAGCTCTGCGCCGCCGTGATGGAGGGCAAGTCGGCCCGCGCCGCCGCGACCGGTGAGAACAAGGACGACAACCTCGCCGCCGGCGACAAGTCGGACCGCCAGCGTCGCAGCAGCCGCGCCCGCTTCCGCGCCGACGACGCCACCCCGGTCGCCGACGAGGCGCCCGCCGCCGCGGCCGCCGAAGGGGGCAAGGCCTGAGGCGCACGCGCCTCGCCCAACCACCCGGACCCAGCCCCCGCATCCGCGCGGTCGGTCCCTGTCATCCATCAACCGTTCCGTTGTTTTAGACGCTTCGTTTTTGACCAACCGCTGATTCCCCCGCTTCCACAGGAGTTTTCCCATGGCGATCACCGCCAAGGACGTGAATGACCTTCGCCAGCGCACCGGCCTGGGCATGATGGAGTGCAAGCAGGCGCTCTCCGAGGCCAACGGCGACATGCAGGCCGCCATCGACCTCATCCGCACCAAGGGCCTGGCCAAGATGGACGGCCGGACCGACCGCGCCTCCGCCGAGGGCCGCGTCGCCGCCGCCGTCACCCCCGACGGCTCCAAGGGCGTCCTCGTCGAGGTCAACACCGAGACGGACTTCACCGCCAAGACCGATTCCTTCCTGGCCATGGTCGCCAAGGTCGCCGCCGAGGCCCTCAAGCAGCCCGCCGGCGACGCCCAGAAGACCGACGCCATGCAGCACGCCATCGACGACGTCCGCCTGACCACCAAGGAGAACGTCCAGTTCGCCCGCGGCAGGGTCGCCGGCGGCCCCGGCCGGAAAATCGGCTCCTACGTCCACCACAACGGCAAGCTCGGCGTCGTCATTGAGATCGAGGGCGACGCCCCGCCCGAACTGCTCAAGGAACTCTGCCAGCACATCGCCGCCGCCTCGCCCGTGCCCCTGGGCGTGAGCGAAGCGGATGTCCCCGCCGACGTCGTCGCCAAGGAGCGTGAGATCGCCAAGGCCCAAGCCATCGAGCAGGGCAAGCCCGCCGCCATCGCCGAGAAGATGGTCGAAGGCAAGATCCGCAAGTTCTACGAGGAGACCGTCCTCACCCAACAGCTCCTGGTCACCCGGGCCGAAGAAAAGAAGAAGGTCAAGGACGCCCTTCCCAAAGGCGCGACGATCAAGTCCTTCATCCGATATCAGCTCGGCGCGAAGTAACCGACGCCGCAACATCCCTATTGCCAATCTCAAAAGCCGCCCCACCTGGGGCGGTTTTTGTTTGCGTTCCGGCCGCTCGCGGCTTAGCGCGTTCCCTACTCCTCCCCCACATACCGAAACCGCGGCACCCGCTTCCCCTCCACCGTCACCTCCTCCACAAACATCGGCAGCGGCCGCACCCACAACCCACGTTCCCCGTAGAGCGCCCGGTACACCACCAGCGACTCCATCGTCTCGCTGTGCCGTGCCACGCCCACGACCTCGTAAGGCTTGCCCTTGTAATGCTCGTACCGCCCCGTTTTCAATTCCACGTGCTGCTCCTCATCTTCCATCCAAGCCCGGGGGGCGAGTCCGCGAGTCCCCGGGGTCGTCTCCTGTCTTCTTTCTCATCCGCCAAAAAACACCCGTTCCGCCGTCTCCTCCAAAATCTTCCCACGCTCAGCCTCACTCAAAAAAACCAACCGGTCCCGCACCAGCCCCACCGCGTCCGCATACGACCCGCGCGTCATCCCGTACGGACCGTCCGACGCCCACATCAACCGCCCGGCCCCGAACGCATCCCGCAGCGACCGGATCAGCGTGGCAAGATCGTCGTAGGGCGGCGCCGCTTTACCCAGCGCCCAGAACCCCGACACCTTCACGAACACGTTCGCGTGCCCCGCCATGGCCGTCAGCGCCGCGACGTCACCTTGCTTCACCGCGCCCACCGCTCCGATACGGCACATGTGGTCAATCACCACCCGCGTGCGTGGAAACCTCTCGCACATCGCCGACAGCCCCGGCAGCGCCGCGACATCCATCAGCGGGCAGATGACAAGCCCATCGTCCGCCGCACAGCGAAACATCTCCGCAACGCCGGGCAATTCAAACTTCCGCAGATCCACCGGGTTCAGATGCACGATGCGGAAACCACGCACGCCCGCCTTCGCGAGTTCCCGCATCCGCCCCGCCACATCTCTCGCCTCTGGATCGATCGCCGCGATCCCACGAAACTTCCCGGGAAAGACCGCGATAGTGTCCGTCAGACAACGGTGGTCCTCGCCGTACCAGCTCGACTGCACGAGCACCGCACGATCAAACCCGTGCGGGGCCATCATCGCCGTCACGTCGTCGCCATTGAAGCGCGGCAGGTCCATGTGGCCCACGTCCGCGCCGGGCGTGTGCGGGTACCGCGCCCGGTCGTCGCTCCAGACATGCACATGTGCGTCGATGTATCCCATGTCCTGCGGTCCGCTCCCCCGCTCACTCCGGCACGCCGATCCCCACGAGCAGGTCCCCCGGCTGCGCCGACGCAACGCGGCGGAACGCCAGCACTCGCCCAGCGATTGGGCTGCGGATTTCACTAATCAACGTGCCGTCGAGTCTGTGCATCACGCCGACAACGTCCCCCTTCTTGATCTCCTGCCCGCGCCGGCAGCGCGACGACCACTCACCGCCGTGCAGCGCGGAAATGTCGTGGTTGCTGTAGATCGGCCCGTGCACCGGCGCTGTTTCGCCGCGCACCAGGCGGACGATCGCCCGGTGAGCCGTGTCGGTGAGTTTTTCGTCCCGCGTCCCGCCGAACCCGAGCTCCAGCCCAAACGCCGACCCGCGCCGCTGCCGAAACTCGTGGCTGAACACCCCCGGTGTCGGCGGGGCGCGCCAGAGCGTGAACCCGAACACCGCCGCCATCGGCGCGTCCACGTCCTCGTAAAACCCGGCCACCGGGTCGAACTCAAAGAACGCCCCGCCCGCGTGCAGGTCGATCAGCCGATCGGCCCGCGCCGCGAACGTGCGCCAGAGCCAGTCTGCCCATTGCGGCGTGACCGAGCCGTTCGCGTCGCCGGGGAACACCCGATTGAGGTTGCCCCGGTCTTCGGGGGTGCAGCGCACGCCGGCGGCGTACGCCATTGGGTTCGCCACCGGCAGCGCGATCACCCGGCCGGGGAATTTCATCCCGCTCAATTCACGCACCGCCCGACGGATCGCCTCCGGGCCTTCGTATTCGTCGCCGTGGATTGCGGCGGATAGCAGCCACGTCGGCCCCGGCGAGCCGCCGTCGATCTCGCAGACCGGCGTCGCCGCGCCGCCCGGGCCACGCTCTTGCCGCCACGCCGCGTCGCTCACGCCTTGGGCCCCCCCGGGTCCGTCGGCACAAAATTGAAATTCCGCCGCGGTTTTACGGGGTATTGGCGGTAATCATCCATGAACGAGATCAACCGCTCGATCGTCGCCTCCGACCAGATACGGCCCTTCTCGGCGGTGGACTTCATCGGGTCGCCCTCCACCCCCGTCGCGTTCACGCGCGACCAGTCGTCGATCATCGCCACCGGCCCGCACGACTCCAAATCCACCCACACCTGCTCCGACCATTTAGCCGCGATGTCCGCCACCGCCCGCTCCATCCGCACCCGCTCGGGGCAGATGTGCAGGTACATCGACGTCTCCAACTCGCACGCGTGCGCCATCCCTCCGAGTTTCGTCTCGCGGTGCTTCTTGATCACGTCGGGGATGAACGACCACCAGTTCACCGTGGACACGTGCGCCTCGGAGTTGTTCACGACCTTCCGGCTGGCGATCTGCAGGAACGACGGGTTGGACCCGTGCCCGTTGATGAAGAGCACCTTGCGGAAACCCATGCGCACGAAGCTCATCGCCACGTCGGCGTACATGTCGATGAGCGTGTGCTCCTGGATGTGGATGCAGCCGGGGAAGCCCATGTTGTGCTCGTTGAACCCGAAGGGGATCAGCGGCGCGACCGTGGACAAATCCGGCCTGCGCTTGGCGGCCTCGTCGCAGATGTGCTGCACGATCAGGTTGTCCACGTCGCACGGCAGGTGTGGCCCGTGCTGCTCCACCGTCGCGGCGGGGATCAGCACGACCATGTTGGCCGCGGCCATCTCCTTGACCTCGTGCCAGTCGTGGTGCTCGAAGCGTGGGGAACGTGGTTTCATGGGTGATTTCCTGTAAGTCAAACTCAAAGCACGAGCGGCTTGGTCTTGTATTTTCTCAACGCTTCCTTGTTCAGCACCACGCCCAGTCCCGGCCGCGTCGGCGGGAGCAGCACGCCGTTCTTGAACACAAGGCCGTCGTCGCACAAATCCCGCCGCAGCCCCGAGTCGGTGAGCTGCGCGGGGAGGTACTCGATGAACGGGCAGTGCGGCACGGCGAAGGCCATGTGGGCGCTGGCCGCGATGCCGATGCCGGTCTTCCAGCAGTGCGGCACGATCAGCCGCCCGCGGTCCTCGGCCATGTGGCAGACGCGCATCGCCTCGGTGAACCCGCCGACGCGGCCGATGTCCGGCTGCGCCACGTCGATCTTGCCCACGTCCATCAGTTCGCGGAACTCGTGCCGCGTGTTGAGCCATTCGCCGGCGGCGATCCGCATCGGCGCCTCGCGCGCCAGGATCGCGTAGCCCTCCAGGTTATCCACCAGCAGCGGCGTCTCGAGGAAGAAAATATCCAGGTCCGCCCACTTACTCACCGTGCGCAGACAGCTCTTGGCGTCACGCCAGAGGTACTGCACGTCCACCATCAGCGTGAAATCTTTTCCCACCGCCTCGCGCACGGCCGTCACGATCTCCGTCGCCTGCTCGTCCGTCCCGCGCAGGCTCTGGTGGCGGTACGGCCCGGCGAGCGTGCACTCCATCTTGCCCGCGCGGAATCCCGCCTTCTTGGCCTTCTTCGCCCAGTCGATCAGCGTCTGCGTGTACCGCTTGACCGTCGTGCCCTCGGGCTGGAGCGAGGCGTAGGGCGTGATGTGTTCAACGTGCGCCCCGCCGAGCAGCTTGTAGATCGGCTGATTGAGCGCCTTGCCCTTGATGTCCCAGAGCGCCATGTCGATCGCCCCCATGGCGCAGATCACCGCGCCGCGGCGCCCGCTCATCGCTGTGAACGTGTAGAGCCGGTCCCACAGCGCGGCGGTGTCGAGCGGGTCCTGTCCGATGAGCAGGTCCTTCATCCCCATCGCCATGCTGTGGCTGCCCGGCGAGTCGATCGCGGCCTTGGCGATCCATGGCCCGGTGTCCGTCTCGCCCACGCCGGTGATACCCTCGTCCGTGTGCACCACGACGACGATGTTGTCCTGTGACGACGATGTCGCGTCCTGCTTCAGGTTGGGCACGACCAGCACATAACTCTCGATGGCGGTGATCTTCATGGGGTAGAATCTTCGACCAAAACCACGCTCCGGGCAAACGCCCCGCCGACCCCGCCCGCGTTTCCTTTATCTGAAGCGTGAGGATCGACCCGCATGACACATGTCCGGTTCACCCAGAACATCCAGCGCCACGTCGCCTGCCCGCCGTGCGACGTGGAGGGCTCCACCGTCCGCCAGGTGCTCGACGCCGTCTTCGCAACCAACCCCAGGGCACGCGGCTATTTCCTCGACGACCGCGGCGCTCTGCGTAAACACGTCAACGTCTTCCTCGACGGCCTGCCCATCCGCGACCGCACCAACCTCTCCGACGCTGTCGCCGATAAATCCGAGATCGACGTGATGCAGGCATTGTCCGGCGGCTAAACAAATAAGAGAATCATCGAATCACGGGAATCCAACCATGAGCGACCGCATCTACGTCGGCACACGCAAGGGCCTTTTCACCATCGAGCGGCGCGGCGGCGCAAAACCGACGTGGGAGATTTCGCAACCCTCGTTCCTGGGCGACAACATCCCCATGCTTCTCCCCGACCGGCGCGACGGCACGATCTACGCCGCGATCAGCCTGGGCCACTTTGGTCAAAAACTCCACCGCTCCACCGACGGCGGAAAAACGTGGGAAGAAATCGCCGTGCCCGTTTATCCGCCGCTGCCCGAGGGGGCGTCGCCCGACCTCTGCCCGATGCGGAAGGTGCCGATCCCCTGGAGCCTGGAGCTCATCTGGTCGCTCGAGGCCGGCGGCGCGAACGAACCCGGCACGCTCTGGTGCGGCACCAACCCCGGCGGCCTCTTCCGCTCGCGCGACCGCGGCGCATCCTGGGAAATCATCCGCCCGCTCTGGGACATGCCCGAACGCAAGCTCTGGTTCGGCGGCGGCATGGACACGCCGGGGATTCACTCCGTCTGCGTCAACCCGAAAAACCCCGCGCACGTCTCCGTCGGTATCTCCTGCGGCGGCGTCTGGGCCACGCGCGACGCCGGCGCGACCTGGGCCTGCAAGGCCAGCGGCATGCGCAACGCCTACACGCCCCCCGGCCAGGCCGAGGACCCCAATACGCAGGACGTCCACCGCATCACCCAGAGCCCGTCGAACCCCGACCTCCTCTGGGCGCAGCACCACAACGGCATCTTCCGCTCCACCGACGGCTCCAATTCCTGGCAGGAAATCCCCACGGCCGGCCCCTCGACCTTCGGCTTCGCCGTCGCCGTCCACCCCAAAGACGGCAACACCGCCTGGTTCGTCCCCGCCATGATCGACCAGCGCCGCGTCCCCGTGGACGGCAAGGTCGTCGTCACCCGCACCCGCGACGGCGGGAAAACCTTCGACGTGCTCTCCAACGGCCTGCCGCAGCAGAACGCCTACGACATCGCCTTCCGCCACGCCCTCGACGTGGACCCCACCGGCACCCGCTTGGCGATGGGCAGCACCACCGGCTCGCTCTGGGTCAGCGAAAACCAGGGGGATTCGTGGACGAATGTTTCGGAGCACCTGCCGCCGGTGTATTGCGTGCGGTTCGGGTAACTCAATTGCCATCACCCGCGCCCGGCGAACAGCCGTTTCGCGTTCAACCCCAAAATGTTCTGCCGGTCCGCGTCGCTCACCCGCGCCGTCACCACGCGGGCGACCTGCTGGGCCGCGCTGAAGAGCGCCGCGTCGGAACCGAACATCAGCTTCGTGCTGCCGATGGTGCGGACGACCTCCTCGATCAGGCCGCGCGGGCCGCGAGAGAAGGCGGTGTCGATGTAGAGGTTGTCGATGCTCCTCGCCAAATCCATGTAGACGTTCAGGTCGGCGCTGCCTGTGTGGGCGGCGATGAAGTTGATGTTCGGAAACTTCTTCGCCGCCTTCGACAGGCTGGTGATGTCTCCGCCGCCCCAGCAGTGGGCGAGCACCGGCATCCGGCGTGCGTTGAACACCTCGAAAACCGGGTCGTACCGCGCGTCCTCATACGGCACGTTCCACCGCGTGTAGACCTTGCCGCCGGAGAAACCCGCGGCGAGGTAGCGGTCGATGTCGGTGAGCAGTGTCTTGCCGTGGCGGATGTCGATGCCGACGTAGGCCGCGATGCGGTTGCGTAGCTTGGTGATGTCGTGGGCGAGGCTGTTGTTGGCACGCGTGAAATCGACGCCCGAGATCGCGCAGACGGCGGAGACCGCCATGCCGGTGAAGCCCAGGGCGTCCATCTCGCGGTGGAGGCCCTCGGAGGAGCCGTCGTAGATCGTGCCGTAAGCCCAGCCGTGGCAGGTGTGGGCGTGGACGTCGAAAATGTATTCGCCCAGCACCTGCCCGCGCACGATGCGGGCGAGCAACTCGCGCTGGGCGGGCGTGGTTTCGTGGGTCTGGTGCATCATCGGATGGCCCCCAGCAGGCGGAGCAGGTTGCCGCCGGCGATCTGCGCTTTTTTCGCGTCGCTCAGCCCGGAATACGCGACCTGCGCCGCGGCGGGCGATACGTCGAACCGGAAAAGACCCGAGCCGAAGAGCAGGCGGTCGCAGCCGAGGAAACGGTCGAGTTGATCCAGCACGCTCCCGCCGACGAACGGCGGCGAGGTGCAGAGGTGCAGGTTCGGGCAGATTTTCATCAGGGCGAAGGCCTTGCGGAAATCACCGTAGGTCACGCGCTGGAGCACGAGGACCAGCTTCGGGAAGGCCTTGAGCACGTCGTGCACGTTCGTCCAACTCGCCTGGTCCGAGTGCAGGAAGAGCGGCAGTTGCCGGTCCGAGAGCGCCGCGAGGAGGTCCGGGCACTGCCAGGGGGTGAACTCGGCGAACGACATCCCCGGCCAGAGCTGCACGCCGGCGGCGTTCATCTTGATGAGTCGATCGATGGCCTGATCCGGCGGCGGGTTGTCCCGGTCCTGAAGCAGCCACGTCCCGAACACGCCGCGCAGCCGTGCGTGCGGCGTGATGTCCCGCGCCAGGTCTTCGTTCCCCCAGTCCGGGTTCGACAGCGCGATCTTCTGATTCGTCACCAGCGACCGCGCGATCAATGAACGATCCATCTCGGCGATGAGATCGTCCACGGTCGGCGCGTCGGCGTCCTCCTGGTCGATGGCCCTGCCGATGATGGTGTCCGCGTCAAAGAATTCCATGTTCGTTCTCACCGGCGCCGCCTGTTATTTACCGATCGTCACGCCGTGCTTGTCCGCCAGGCTCTGCATGTCGTCGCGGAATTGTTTGAGCGAGGCGTCGGCTGTCGCTCCGTACATATCGCCGAACCATTCGCCGCTGAGGTAGCCGGTGTAGCCCATGTTTTTGAGGGCCAGGAACATCTCGTCCATGGGCAGCTCGCCCTGGCCCAGCGGCTTGATCATGACGACGTCGGGATTTTTAAGGGCGTCGTGGAAGTGCGTGTGGCGCACGAGCGACCCGAGCGCGGCGACGGTCGTCTCCAGGTCCTCACCCATGCGGAAGGGGTGCATGTTGTCGTAGTTGATGCCGACATAGGGGTGGTCAACGAAGCGCACGGCGGCGGCGGCGTCGGCGGCCTTGGACATCGTGTCGTGCGTCTCGAGCCAGAGTTGCACCTCGACCTCTTCCGCCAGGTGCGCGGCGGTGCGGAGCTGCCGGCCGACCTTGTCGATCACGTCGGGCATCTTCGCGCCGGGGGGCATGGGGCCGCAGAAGACACGCACGCCCGGGCAGCCCAGGTCGTGCGCCAGCGAGAGCTTGGGCCGCAGCTCGTCGAGCACGCTGGCGGTGGCGAACTGGAGGCTCGAGGCGATGCAGCAGGGCTCGATCTCGTTTTTTTCGAGCAACCGGCGGATGCGTTTGCGTTCCGCCTTGTCGGCGACGACCTCAACGCCGTGCGAGTGGTTGGCGTCGATGCGGAACTCGATGCCGTGGTACCCCAGGCGGAGCGCGGTATCGACAACCTGCTCGATGGAGTAGGAAGGGCAGGCGAAGGTCATGAACGAGAGCTTCATCGCGGCGGTCCCGGTGGGAAGCACGAGAATAACGCGGCCGGCGGGGTGACGCCATCAGGTCCGTGCGCGGCGTCAAAACCCGACATCCGATATAATTCGGGACTCAACCGACCGAAAGGACCCCGCGTGGCCCCGCAAGCGATCTGGCTCAACGGAAATCTCGTGCCGCCCCAGCAGGCGACCGTCAGCGTCTATGACCACGGCCTGCTCTACGGCGACGGCTGCTTCGAGGGTATCCGCATCTACGGCGGCCGCATCTTCAAGTGCGCCACACACCTCCGCAGGCTCTTCGACTCCGCCAAGGCGATCCGCCTGACCATCCCCTACACCCCCGCCCAGCTCACGCAGGCGATCAAGGAGACCTGCAAGGCCAACGCCCGCACGGACGGCTACATCCGCCTCTGCGTCACCCGCGGCGCCGGCCCGCTGGGCCTCAACCCTTTCACCTGCGAAAAGCCTAACGTCTTCATCATCGTCGAGAGCCTCCTGCTCTACCCGCAGGAGATGTACGACAACGGCATGGCGGTGGTGACGGCCTCCACGATCCGCAACCACCCGGCCGCGCTCTCCCCCCGCATCAAGAGCCTGAACTATCTCAACAACATCCTCGCCAAGATCGAGGCGATCGACGCCGGCGTGCCCGAGGCGATCATGCTCAACCACATGGGCTTCGTCGCCGAGTGCACCGCCGACAACCTCTTCCTCGTCAAGACCCGCGGCGGAGAGAGCATGGGCCTCTCCGGCATGCCCCGCCTGCTCACCCCCCCACTCCACGCCGGCGCGCTCGAGGGCGTCACGATGAATGCAGTGATCGACCTGGCGGTGAAGTCCGGCCTGACCGTTGAGCGGCTCGACCTGACCAAGCACGACCTCTACACCGCCGACGAGATCTTCCTCACCGGCACCGGCGCCGAAGTCATTGCCGTCACCAAGGTGGACGGCCGGACCATCGGCGAGGGCAAGCCCGGGCCCGTGACGCAAAAACTCATCGCCGCGTTCCGTGCGCTCGTCGCCAAAAACGCCCCGGAAGATTGACGCGATCCGAAGCCGCGCCCGATGCTGAGGTCTTCCGAAACGTCGGGGTTCGGACTTGCGTAAAGGTTTCCCAAGACCCCGACGACTCGCGGACTCGTCATCGGGCGTGGCCGGAATCGATTAGAAACTGCCGATCCACCATCGCACCCATGATCGCCTCACCCACCGACTCCCTCGCCTACCTCACGCCCGACCTGCCCGGCGTCGGCGGTGTCATCAAGCAGCGGCCCGAAGACTTCCTCGTCGAGGAGCAGCCGCTCTACGAGCCCTCCGGCGAGGGCGAGCATCTCATGCTCTTCATCGAGAAGCGCGAGCTGACCACCTCCGAGGCGGTCGGCCGCATCGTCAAGGCGTTCCGCGTCGGCCGCGCCGACGTGGGCTACGCCGGCCTCAAGGACAAGCACGCCGTCACCCGCCAGCACCTGACCGTCCGCGTCACCGACGCCGACGACACCGAGGTTTCCCTCGGCCGGATCGAGCAATACTCCGCCGACCGCCTCAAAATCCTCTGGCACCATCGGCACGGCAACAAGCTCCGCCGCGGCCACCTCGCCGCCAACCGCTTCGTCATCCGCATCCGCAACGTCGAGCCCACCGCCGTCGTGCGTGCCAAGAAGAGCCTCGACCGCATGGTCGCCGTCGGCGCCCCCAATTATGTCGGCGAGCAGCGGTTCGGCTATCTCCAGCTCAACCACGAGCTGGGTCGCCTGCTCCTCCTGAAAAAATGGCCCGAGTTCCTCGACGTGATGCTCGGCCATTCCACCGGCGTGGACGCCATCGGCACCCGCGAGGGCCGCGAGGCCTACGACAAGCGTGACTACGCCGCCGCGCTCGATCTCTGGCCCCGACACCTCAAGCACGACCGCCAGGCGCTCGACAAACTACGCCAGGGCAAGCCGCCCGAGATGGCGGTGCTCAACATCAGCACCGACCAGCGCGAGTTCCTCGTCAGCGCCTACCAGAGCGACGTGTTCAACCGCGTGCTCGACCGCCGCATCCGCATGGGGCTGTTCGATCGGCTGGTGGTCGGCGACCTGGCGTGCAAGCACGACAACCGCGCCGTCTTCGCCGTGGACGAAGCCGTCGCCGCCGAGGAAAACGGCCCCGCCGGCCGCGTGCCGTCGCTTGCAGTCTCCCCCAGCGGGCCGATGTGGGGCGACTCGATGACACGCCCCGCCAACGAGCCCCTGCAATGGGAGCTCGACGCGCTGCGCGAGACCGGCCTGACCGAGGCCGACCTCACCGGGGGCCCCCACGCCCGCGCAGAGGGCGGACGCAGGCCCATGCGGACCATCATCCAGAACGCCGACATCGAGGGCGGCGTGGACGAGTTCGGCCCGTACATCCGCCTCTCCTTCGAGCTGGGTCGCGGTTCGTTCGCCACCTCCATCCTCCGCGAGATCATGAAGGTCCCGCCGGGCATCCCCGAGGACGAGGAGCAGGAGCTCCACGCGTGAAGACGATCCCCCTCGACGGCCGGATGCGGCTGCTGGTCAGCGTGCGCAACGCCGACGAGGCCCGCGCCGCGCTCGACGGCGGCGCGGACATCATCGACATCAAGGAACCGTCGCGCGGCCCGCTGGGGATGGCGGACATCCGCGTGATGGAAGAGGTCGTCGCGGCGGTTGGCGGGCGCCAGCCCGTCAGCACCGCGCTGGGAGAGCTGCGAGACAATCCGGACCCGACCGCCCTGCCGTCGGGGATCGCCTTTGCAAAAATCGGACTCCACGATGCGCCTGGATCGTGGCGGGAAAAACTCGCGGCCACGTTCACCCAAATCCCGCACATCAAACCCGTTGCCGTGGCCTATGCGGTCATTGACGCGCTCGAAGAGCAGCACATCCGACGGGACCAGATCAGCGACGTGATCCGGTGGGCGATCGATCACCACGCGACCGGTGTTCTGATCGACACCCATCTCAAGGATGGTCGGAACCTGTTCGACACCCCAACGGGCGAACGCGCCGCCGAATACATCCGCCGCTGCCGGACCGCGGGATTGTGGATCGCCCTCGCCGGGTCTCTGTCCGGTGCATCGCTGGAGCGTGCCGCGTCGTTCGGGCCGGACATCATCGCCGTCCGCGGCGCGGCCTGCACCGGAAATGATCGCAACGCCCAAGTCGATGCCAGGCGCGTCGCCTCACTACGCGATCTCATCGCAAAATACACCGCCCAGCCGGCGATGAGCGCAGATTGACCAGCACCACGCTCGGCACGCCTTCACACGCCGCAGGGAACTCCTCGTCCACGATGCCCAACCCCGCGGCGCACGCGGGCCCGCAATCGCCCTTGGGTAACGTAGATTTCAACAATGTCAGCCGTTCCGAGCCCAACCGCACGGCCAGGTGCGCCGCGATCGAATCGCTCGTGAACGACCAGCAGTGCGGGATCGTCACGCCCTCCGTGTGCTCCCGTTCCATCCACGCCAGCGGCTCGATCACCGCGAGATCACCGGCACGCCAGGCGATTTCGCAACCCATCGCGCTCGACGCCAGTCGCGAGCGCGGAAGCACCGCGGCGACGCAGTGCGTGTTGAGCTGCATCGCGCGGATGGCGAGCCAGTGTGCCCGCTCCTGATCCAGCCTGAACGCCTTATCGAAACCACGCACGACGTCGGCCGCGTCGCCCCCGCCCACCACCAGCACACCGCGCGGCCCCATCTCTTCCCAGCGCCAAGCCTCGAACCGCCCCAGCAGGTCCGGCAGGTCGAGCAGGCTCCCGCCGAGCTTCACGACATGTACGCCGTCACCGCTCACGCGGCCTCCTCCAGTTGCAGCAACGCCGCAGCGCAGGCGGCGGATGAAGCATCTTTCCCGATGTCCGCGCTGAGCGGCACTATCTCAACACCCGGCAGCGCCCGCCCCGCGGCGCGGGCCGCGAGGAACTCGCCGCTACCCGCCACGATCACCCGCTTCACAACCCGCCGCGACGCGACGCGTTTCGCCGCCGTACAAACCCGCTCCGCCTGAATCTCCGTGAAAGCCCGCGCCAAGCGCACCGCGGCGCTCTCGTTCATCATCTCCAGGTCCGCCCCGATCATCCGCAGCACCCGCGCCGCGGCGAACCCGCGCGTCAGCGCCCGACCATCAGCTGTATCGATGTCATCCGCATTTTCCGGTAGGTCGCCGGTGAGCACATGCACGTCCGCGGTGGTCGCGAAATACTCCGCCATCACGCCATAAGTTCGACCGTCGAGCGTGACGGCCGGCCCCAGTGCCATCAATGGCGTCCGCCTCGCGCCACTGTAAACCAGTTCGCCCGACTCGAGCCTTGCCGTATCCGTCAGCCCACTCGCCTCCACTCGTCCGCCACGGAGCGGGATGATGTCGGTCGTCGTCGAGCCGGTGTCCACCAGGAGGCTTTCACCGGCGGGGTATCGCCGCGCCATCCACGTCGCCAGCGCGTGCCAGTTCGCGGCGGCGCACCCCAGCGGATCGTTCATCGCCTCGGCGGCCGACACGAATCGGCCATTCGTCATCCAAACGCGCACGGCCGCGCTCCCCGCGACGGCCTCCACCGATCGCAGGATGCGTTCCACGCCCTCGCGCTTGGTCGCGAAGCAGTCGCACAACTCGGCCGTCATCGTCACCCGCCAGACCGCGACCGGGCCGATGCCCCCCGCCACCTGCGCCAGGTGTTCCGCCAGCCGGTCGGGGGCACGCCACAGCGCGAACGGCACGCCCAGCGTACCGCCCGGGTAGGCCGCTTTGATGTTCGCTCCGCCGATGTCCAGGGCGAGCACCGTCATCCCGTCCGCTCCCGCGCCATGCCGGCGCTGTCGTACTCAACGGTCGTTGCTTCGCCACGCCACGTGATCGGCTCCCGCGGATTCATCATCGCACGCACGAGGTTTGTCGCGCAGAGACGACGTGCGCCGACGTAAGAAACCGTCATGCGTGGGTTGATCTCGATCACGCGGTCATCAAGTTCGTGCTCGCCGAGCACGAGGTCCACGCCGACGTATCCATGCAGACCCCGCACGCTCTCCACCGCACGCCTGCCGAGTTCCATCGCTCGCCGCGCCGCGTCAGCCCGGAGCGGGATGCGCCCGCCGCGGTAGGCGAGCTTTCCATCACCCTCGACGCGCTGCTCGCCGGCGCGCAGCGGCGTGACCTTCTCTCCGTGCGCGAGAAACGCCGCGCTCGCCGCCGTGCCGGCCGCGAACTCCTGCGTGATCCAGTCCACCCGATCGGGCAGTGTGCCCGGTGCTCGTAACGGTCGAAGAATGAACGTGTCCTCGCAGCCCGCGCCCCAGCGCGGCTTGGCGACCACCGCGCTGGGACCCGGCAAATGCAGGCCGAGCCATGTCGGCGGCGTCGGTACGCCGTGCTTCAATAGATGCTGCGCCGTCGCGAGTTTGTCGCCGCATAGGTCGATCGCCGCCGGGGTGCAGCCCAACGAACGAACCCCGAGCGCCTCCAATCTCCTCGCATAGCCCGTGAGCAGCCCGTCAAACTCCGGCGCAATGACCAGGGCGGTGCCCGCCTCGCCGGCCAGACGATCGAATACAGGTTGTAGCGATTCGCCCGTCTCGATCAACGTCACCCGCGTGCCGGGCAGCTCCATCTTCACGCGTCGGTCGAGCGTCGTCGTCACCTCCAACCCCGCCGCCACCGCGTCCTCCACCGCTGCGGCGAGCATCGCGCCCCCCTCGCGCGTCAGGCCCGTGTCCAACGGCCCGTGGGACAGCCCGCCCCCGCAGATGAACTCGAAGACAAACAGCTTCGTCACGACAACGCTCCCGCCCACGGATCGCCCGCACCGGCCGACCGCTCGATCAGATTGTCACGCAACGCCACGTACAAGCCCGCCGCAATCAGGTCGGCGGACGTGCCCGGATTCCTGCGGTTCCCGTCGCCGCGCAGCCACGCGTCGAATTCGTCGAACGCCGCCCGCGACCCGGCGGTGTGCGGCCAGCTCGCGTCGAGCACCGCCCGGGCACGATGCGATGATTCCACCGCCAGTGCGTCACCGCATTTGCGCCGTATCAGACTGTCCGGCTCGCGCGCCATCTGCTGCAGGTGCGCCCGCACAATCGCGTCGCCCATGCCTAAACCATCGCGCACCGCCGCGACCAGCGACGGCGTGACACGATTAAACACATCCTCGAAGCCGTTGACGTATTGCCGCGCCACTGCGTCGCGGTCGGCCGCGAGCTTCATCGCCTCCAATAGCGGCAACGGCGGGGCCTCGCTCACGTCGCCCTTCTCGGCTTTGCCAAGCCCCCCCGGCTTCGCGAGGCGGATCGCTTCATACACGCATGCTGCGTCGTCCATGCTCATCGACGAGAGCACACGCCGCACGCCGTCGCGCAGGTTCCCCTCCAGGCCGGCCGCGCAGAGCGGCGCGAGCAGCAGGAGCATCCCCAGGTTTGTGTTTTTCTTTACCGCCTCCTGCGTCGCACGGACCGCTTCCAGCACCGCACGACCGACGCCCGCCTCGGCGGCGCGCTCCATCGCCGGCGCGATCGCCACGGCGCTGACCGCGAAATCCATCAGCCCGGTGTCGGCAAACTCCTTGCCGGGGTGCACATTCCCCGCCTTCGCCGCTCCCACTTCCAAGAGGCACGCCATGGCCGCCAGTTCCCCTGTACCGACCGTCTTCACGCCGCACCCCCCGCTAACTCACGCAGCAGGAGCGCCGCGATATCGATGCCCGTCACGCGCGTCAGCTCCCGCCACCCCGGCACGGCATTGACCTCGATCACAACGGGTTTACCCCCGTCGATCACCACGTCAATCCCCGCGACGATCGCCCCGCACGCCGCCGCCGAGCGCACCGCCAGATCGATCATCACCGGGTCGGGCGTGATCGCCTCGCCGCACCCGCCGCGCGCAACATTGGTACGCCAATCCTTCCTGTTGATACGCCGCATCGCCGCAATCACACGGCCGTTGAGCACAAACAAGCGGAAATCCTCCCCGCCGTGGTCGATGAAGCGTTGGAGGTAGATCACGCTACCCGTACGGTCGAGCGTGGCGAAGACGCGCGCCGCTAAGTCGGGGTCGGTGAGGCGGAGCATGCCGAACCCCTCGGAACCAAACATCGGCTTGACGACCACGTCGCCGCCCAACGCATGCAACGCGTCGATCGCCTCGGTGAAGCGCTGGCAGGCGATCGTCTGCGGCACGGGCACGCCGGCGTCGCGCAGGCGGGCGAGGGTGAGGTACTTGTCCACCGCCGCCTCGATGGCCGCGGGCGGGTTCACCACGCGCACGCCGCTAAGCGCCAGGCGGTGGACCAGGTCCATGCGGAACACGATCTGCTCGAGCGTGCCCGGCGGCATGGTGCGCATGAGGAGGAGGTCGGCCTCCGCGAGGGGCGTGTCACCGGCCATGATCACATCGCGGGTGTCGTCGATCCGGGCGTGCAACGATCGCCAACCCACGGCCGTGACCGTGTGCCCCACCAGTGTTGCCGCGCGAGCCAGGTCGCTCACGTGCCAGCCCCCCGCGCCCGTGTTTCCCGACAAGGCGACGATCCGCATGGTGGAGGTTCATCCAAAAAAAGAGGCGGCGAGTACGTCGTGGTTCAGCGCACCGAAGGTCTGCACACGCCCTGTCTGGACGTTCTGGAAGCTTACGACCGCCGGGCTGAAGAGCATCGGATCAACCTTGTAGAAATCGTTGCCGTAGCCCTTGAACACCTCAGCGAACGGCCGGCCGTAATCGCGTGAGGAGGAGGACGGTACCTGCGGGCCGAGCTGTGAGATCGAGTCGTCGTCGCCGGTAACGTAGAGCGTCACCTCGCCGCCGTAGAGCACGGAATCGTTCGTCCGGCCGATCGCCTTGAGGTCGCTTTTCGCCACGGGCGGCACGGGCGCGGCGCCGAACCCTCCGACAACGCGGTCAAGGGCGAAGCCGAGCGTGTGCAGCTTGTGCATGGCCGTCTCCACCGAACGCGCGACGACCTGCGTCCCGCCAGCGAGACTCGCGGTGCGCGCCACGAGCAGCGTGACGCGGTCGGGCGAGAGGTTGCACTTCGACGCGATGTAGTCGAACACCTCTTCGCCGGGCAGTTTGTCGGACTCGAGAACACCCACCACGCGGCGTGCCCGCTGGCGATAACCGATGTCGTTGTAGAGATCCTCGCCGCCGTACGCGGCGCGCATCGGCCCGGAGCCCATGGCGAAGTAGTCACCGACCTTGATCTGCCAGCCGGCGTACTGGCACGCCATGCAGGCCGCGACGGGGATCCCGACGTTCACCGACACGACCGAGAGCGGGACCTCCTTGACGTGGCCGGGCACCAGTCGGACGCGTGCCAGGTTGGCCATGCAGATGCGCGCCAATAGCACACCCGCCGCCACGCTGCCGATCACGTTCACGCCGCAGTCGATGACCTGCGACCGCCCGACGGGCACGACCTCGACGCCCATCTCATGGATGCGGAACGTCAGCTCGTCCACGACGTCCATCGCCCGGTCGTTGAAACTCAGCTCCGAATTTGCCATAGCTCTCCTTTGCCAAGCCCGAAGCGGTCCCCGCTCGAGAGGTTCACGACGGCGTTGGCCGCGACCGATCCGTTGGTGGCTTTCAATTCAGCCAGCCGTCGCACCAACAGGAGCGCCGCGGGCATGGAGGTGAGTGGGAACTCGCCCTCGCACTGAAACCAAGCGTGCCGCGCCGGGGTGACGGATGAATCAAGCGCGACTACCGTGCCTCGCTGCATCTCCAATCCCGGTGAATCCAGTGCCCCGCGTGCGACCACGACGGTGCCCGCGAGCATGCGGAAGCCCGGGCTGCGCGCCGCCGCACCGCCGATGGCGATCAAACCGCGCCGCATCCTCAGGCCCGCGTAATCCCCCGCGTCACCCGACACGACGATCTCGCCGCCGGTCATGCCGCGGTCGCTCGTGTAATCAGGCCCGCCGACACGGTGGCCGGCACGGCCGCGCACGCGGATGACCCCGCCGCGCATCGAGGCGCCCAGGTCGTCGCCCGTATTACCCTCGATGATGAGTTCACCACTCACCATCTTCGCCCCCATGCGTGGCAGCGGCGGCACACCGCGCAGCGTGAGCGTCGGCCCGGATTCACCCGACACGTCGAACAGATCACCCAGCGGCACGCTATCGCGGCCAACTTTCAACGCCACCGCGCGCAGAGCGTCGGGAGCCAGAGCGCCCAACACGTCGGGCCGCAGCGCCGCTCCGTCGGCGAGCGCCGGCGGGCCGTGCGGTTTCCATGTCAGGGTGTAGCCGCTCACGCCCCGCCCTCCGCGAGAACCTCGTGCAGCTTGAAGTGAAACTTGCCGAGCTTCCCGCCGTAGTTCCCCGCACTGATCGCGACCGTGCCCGGCCCGCACGCGGCGCGGATGCCTACGGCCATCGCCCGCACGATCGCTTCTTTGCTCAGCCCATTGAGAACGATCTCATACACGCACCCGACGCCGTCGTGCAGCTTGGTTTTGCCCCTCGAACGCAGCGTGGGGCAGTATTCATCGTTCGTGGAGGCGAACATGGCCTTGTAGCGCGAGCCGACCTTCGACCCGCTGCGGACGATGCCGCCGGGGAAGGGCGTGATGACATCGGGCAGCGGCGCGATGGCGTCCACGGCACGGCGCGTCGCCGCGAGCGTCGTAGCCTGATCGGGACCGCACACCAAAAAATTTCCGCCCGCGATCGCCTTGACCGCGCCGACGCTCTCCTCGACGACGAACTCTCCGTCCATCACCGGGACGCGCCAGTAGCGACGCCCCGCGATGGCTTTGCTCTTCTGGTGGCCGTCGCCGAAGAAGCGGATCTTCGCGCCGACAGAAATCCGCGCAGAGTCCTCGGTCACTTTCACGTCCGGCAGGCCGTCGTACACGGCCGTGGTCGGGCAGGTCATCAGGCACTGGCCCACGCGATTGGGCAATGCCTTGGCGAGCTTGTCGGCGTTGAAGGCGAAGAAGAGAAGCGCTGCCCCGGGCCGACCGTCGGGGGTTTCGCTTGCCGGGATCATCCGCTCCAGCGCGGCCTCGGCGTCGCAGCCGATCACGCTCGTGGCGTAACCCGTGACGGTGCGGACGGCCGTCTCCAGCCACGCAGCGTCAATCGCCGTGACCACCAGCCGCGCCGCCCACATCCGGAACGCCTCCGCGAACGTGTCATCAATGATCGTGCCCTGGATACGCATGAGCCGGCGATTCTAACGCTCCCCCGTCCACCCCGCTAAACTAAGAGCGGAGAAACAGAAGGGAGGCCCGTTATGCCCGATGAACCCGCGGTCATCGACGACGACAAAGTCAAGTCCCGCCTGACGGCGGAACTGCCCCAGTGGGAGCTACGCGAGGGTTGGATTCGGCGTAAATTCAAGACCGGCGGCTGGCCGCACACCCTCATGCTCGTCAACGCGATCGGCTACATCGCCGAGGCGGCGTGGCACCACCCTGACCTGAACGTCTCCTGGGCGGAAGTGCACGTGAAACTCATGACGCACTCCGCCAAGGGGATCACGGAGAAGGACTTCGCCCTGGCGAAGAAGATCGAAGAGGCTGCGGTCTGGCTCCCGGAAAAGGGCGGACCGCTGGATGGGTTCGAGGAGGGATTCAAGAAAAAGTGGACCCGATGACGCAAGAGCAGACGGTCGCCTTGGTGACGGGGAAGCTCGCCGAGCCGGCGCTGCGGCGCGTCGCTTCAAAGATGGAAGCGGACGGTCGAGTTCGCGGCCGGGTGGTGGTGCTGAACATCCAGGTGGCGGCGCTGATGAGCGCCGAGTGGGTGACGCGGAAACTGGAATTGCCCGTCGGCGAAAAGATCGACCGCGTGATCCTGCCGGGGCACTGCCGCGGCGATCTCGGTCCGCTGTCGGAAAAGCTGGGCGTGCCGGTGGAGCGTGGGCCGCTGGACCTGCACGATTTACCGGAGATGTTTGGCGGCAAACCGCGGCGGGCCGAAAAACCGGATGCGTACACCATTCAGATCATCGCCGAGATCAACCACGCCGCACGGACGCCGATGGAGGCGATCCTCGCCCAAGCGGAGGCGTACCGTGCTGATGGGGCGGACGTGATCGACATCGGGTGCGACCCGCAGGCGGATCGTGCGCCGTGGATGGGGGTGGCGGATGTGGTGCGCGAGCTGCACGCGAGGGATTTTCGTGTGTCGGTCGATAGCTTTCACCCGGCCGAGGTGGCGGCGGCGTGCGCGGCCGGGGCAGAGCTGGTGCTGAGCGTGAACACGACCAACGCCGAGCGTGCCGCGGAGTGGGGCACAGAGGTCGTGGCCATCCCCGACGACCCGCGTGACCTGGATTCATTGGATCCCACGATCGCCATCCTGGAGAAGCGCGGCGTGAAATACCGCCTCGACCCGGTCATCGAGCCGATCGGGATGGGCTTCGCCGATTCGCTGGGGCGGTACATCGAGACGCGACGCCGATACCCCGACGCGGCGATCATGATGGGGATCGGCAACATGACGGAGATGACGGAGGTGGACTCGGCGGGGGTCAACGCGCTGCTCATCGGGTTCTGCGAGGAATTAGGCATCGGCAGCGTGCTGACCACGCAGGTGATTAACTGGTCGCGGACGGCGGTGCGCGAGATCGACGCGGCGCGGCGGCTGATGCACCACGCCGTATTGAACCGCACGCCGCCCAAACACGCCGACGACCGGCTCGTGATGCTGCGCGACGCGAAGCTGCGCGGGTTCGACGCGGCGGCGCTGGGCGACCTGGCGCGGGGGCTGACGGACCGGAACATCCGCGTCTTCGTCGAGCACGCGGAGGGCTTGATCCACGTGATGAACAAGGATTTCCACCTCACGGGCGACGACCCGGCGCTGCTGTTCGACCAGATGCAGGAGGCCGGCGCCGACCTCGATCCTTCCCATGCGTTCTACATCGGCCACGAGTTGTCGAAGGCCCTGACCGCGCTGACGCTGGGTAAGAGCTACACGCAGGACCGCGCCCTCTCCTGGGGGATGCTCACACGCGACGAGGTGAGCGGCCACGAGCGCCGCAAGGGCAGCGGGAAATCGCGCCGGGGTAAAAATGCCGAGCCCCATCAAGGGGACGAGAAGATATGAAACCGCCCTACCCGCCGGACTGGATGATCATCGAGGGGATGATGACGACGATGTCGCCCCTCGCGACCGACGGTCCGACGGACCACCGGCTGAACATCGCGCCGATGGGGCCGGTCGTCGATCCGACCTTCCATCACTTCGTCTTCCGGCCATTCAAGACCTCAACGACCTACCGCAACCTCAAGGGCACGGGCGAGGGGGTGTTCCACATCATGGACGACGCGCTGCTGATCGCGCGGGCGGCGGTCGGGACGGTTGCGCCGGGGCCGGACATGCCGATCATGCCGTCGCACCGGGTACGTGGCGTGGTCCTGGCCAACGCGTGCCGATACTATGAACTGAAGGTAACGGGGGTGGAGGATCACGAGGAGCGGACCACCATCCGGGCCGTCGCGGTCGGGCGTGAGACGCTGCGGGATTTCGTGGGCTTCAACCGGGCGCGGCACGCGGTGCTGGAGGCGGCGATCATGGCGACGCGGCTGCACCTGACCGGGGCGGCGGCTGTGCTGGCGGAGATCACGAGGCTGCGCGTGATCGTCGATAAGACAGGGACGGACGCCGAGCACCTGGCGATGGATGAACTGCAGAAATACGTCGAGGCCCACTCGAAGCGGGCCGGCGACGAAAAGTGACGGGCATGATTGTTTCCCATGATTGAAGTCCACACACCAAGCCGGCTGCACTTCGGGCTCCTGGCGTTGAGCCGGAACGGCCGGCGTCAATTCGGCGGCGCGGGGCTGATGGTGCGCCGGCCGGACGTGGCGGTGCGCGTGCGGCGCACGCCGGACAACCCCGGCCTGACGGCGACGGGCCGCATGGCGGACCGCGCCCTGGAGTTCGCCACGCGGTTCTTCGACACCGCCCTCGAACGCGGCTGGACCGCCCCGCCGCGTGGCGTTGCCATCGATGTGATGCGTGTCCCCCGGCCGCACACCGGGCTGGGCAGCGGCACGCAGCTCGGCATGGCGATCGCCAAATGCCTGTCGCTCCTGATCGAGCGCGACGGCCTCACGGTGGCGGAGCTGGCGGCGATCGTCGGCCGCGGCAGGCGGTCGGCCATCGGGGCGCACGGATTCGCCTGCGGCGGCTTCCTCGTGGACGGCGGGAAATTCCCGAGCGACGACAACACCCCCGCGCTCGCCCCGATCGTGATGCGTCACCCCTTCCCCGAGGAGTGGCGGATCGTGCTGATCCGGCCGCGCGCCCTCGAAGGCATCGCGGGCAAGCGCGAGGCGCAGGCCTTCGCCGACATGCCCGCGATCCCCGACGAGGTCACGCAGCGTATGAGCCGCCTCGTGCTCCTGGGCCTCGCCCCCGCGCTGGTCGAGCGCGACATCGCGGCGTTCGGCGAGTCGCTCTTCGAGCTGCAACGCGAGGTGGGTTCCTGTTTCGCCGGCCACCAGGGCGGCATCTACGCCGACCCGCAGCTCGACGCGATCGTGAACTTCATCCGTGGGCTGGGCATCCACGGCGTGGGGCAGAGCTCGTGGGGACCGACGCTTTATGCCATCACGCCCGACGAGCCCAGCGCCGACCACGTCGCCACCGCGGTCGAGGAGCAATTCGGCCTGCAATCCAAGGGCGAGGTGATCGTCACCACCGGCGATAACGACGGCTGCACCGTTCGCAGGGCCGGCGCCCCCTCGCCGCGCGACATCAACTGATCTCAGGGATGCCTCGGCTTGTGTGGGGTCGGCGGCGTCAAGCCGTCCGTGGTCCACAGGTATGAGAACGATCCCCAAAGGGTGGGCGGGACGAGCCAGCGCACCTGCAGGCGCGCGAACCTGCGTCCCAGCATGACGCCCACGACGCCTCCGAGCAGGTAGGCCGTAACCGGGATCAGCCCCACCCGGAAAAACACCGGCGCCATGCCCTGCATGGTCCAGTTGACGTAGGCGAAATAGAACCAGATGAGGATCGCCGAGATGATCGGCCAGAGCGCGGCGGCGATGGCGTAGGACCATCGCTTCCAGTGTGTGAAGACCATCGCGCAGACGGAGACGGTGGCAAAACCCAGGACCACCGACAGCGCACAGGCGGAGCCGATGATCTGCGTCCAGACGCGGGCGAGCGGGTGGGTCTCGGGATTGTTCGAGATCAGCATGGGGCGGAGGAGGTCAACCATCGAGAGCGTGACCGCGACCTGCACCATCATCACACCGACGGCGGCGGACCAGGCGGTGAATACCCACGTGACCAGAAGGATGCGCCCCGCGCGGTAGAGCCAGAGCCGGCCCGCGGTGGTCATGTCCCCGGCGGCGTGGAACGTCCCGCACTCCGGGCAGCGGCAGAGGAGCACGCCGGTCGTCGGGTCGCGCCGCACCGCCTGGGTGTTGAGGTTGTACCCGCAACTGTCGCAAAACCGGTCGCCCTCGACGCGAGACACCACGGGCAGGCTCTCGAAATCCGACATCCGTTCCTGCGGGGGGCTGGTCATGGTCGTCATCGGTGAACCTCCGAGGGGATGGGCGGGAGGCCTTCGTCTGATGTTACGCCGACGGCCGGTCCCGGGTTTGTCGCCCGGGCGATTCCGTGGCATAATACCGGGCTCGAAACCCGCCCGTTTTCCGTCTAACCCGCAAGGAGCGCCCCGTGAAGTCCCAGGATATCCGCAAGGGCCAAGCGATCGTTCTCGACGGCACCGTTTTCATGGTCACCCAGGCCGACTACCGCACCCCCGGCAACCTCCGCGCCTTCATGCAGGTCAAGATCAAGAACGTCAAGACCGGCGTCATCCTCGAGAAGCGCCTCAACAGCGGCGAGGACATCAACGAGGTCAGCCTCGACCGCCGCGACCTCGAATACCTCTACTCCGACAACACCGGCGCGGTCTTCATGGACATCAAGTCCTACGACCAGCTCACCATCGACCCCCAGGTTCTGGGCGACAGCCTGCTCTACATCAAGCCCAACAACCAAGTGACCGGCCTGGTCGTCGATGAGAAGGTCGTCAGCATCGAGCTCCCCAAGGTCGTCGAGCTGAAGATCACCGACACCCCCCCGGGCATCAAGGGCGCCACTGCCACCAATCAGCTCAAGGAAGCCACGTGCGAGACCGGCCTCAAGACCCGCGTCCCGGGCTTCATCGGCACCGGCGAGGTCATCCGCATCTCCACCGAGTCCGGCGAGTACCTCAGCCGCGCGACCGAGAACTGATCGGGCTTTTCTGTTCTTCATTGCGTGCAATTCAAGAGAAGACCGCTCCCTGACGGTCGCGGCTCGTCCATCAATCACCACCACGCCTGTCACGCCCGTATCTTCACGGGTACGATCTGGGCATGACTACCCCGTACATCAAACGTCCCATTCGCCTGCGTTTCACGGCACTTGCCGCGCTGTCGTTGATGACATCAACGGCACTCCCCTGCGCCGCCCAACCGGCCCCCGCGCCCACTAATAAAACCGTCTCCCGCGTCTCATACGGCGACGAGGCCCCCCAGGCGCGGCGTTACATGGACTGGGTGTTCCACTGCGTCACGCGCATCCAGGAAAACATGCCCGCGATCTCCGCCGCCGCGGAGTTGGCCGCCGACCCCTACATCCACGGCGGCAAGCTGTCGGTCCAGGCCGGCACGAACAACGGCCTCAACGAGGAACTCATGAGCCGGTCCGGTGGTTTCTGCGCCATGGATCAGCGTGAAACCAACGCGGCCAAGGAGACACCCGACGTGGTCCTCTTCGCGCTGGGCGTCACCCCCGCCGGCAACGCCAAGCCCGTTGACGTGCTCACCGCCGACATCGACGCCGCCGCGAAGCTCAAGGCCCAGGGCGTGCGCGTCATCGCCATCGCCTCCTTCGAGGATCTGAATAAATACAAGCTGCTCGATCGCGCGAAGGAGTCCTGCGACGCACTGCTCGATAACTACGCCGCTGCCGACGACGGCCTCTTCACGGGCACGGACAGCCGGGCGATCGTCCCCACCTGCACCGTCGCCAACGCCGCCGTCGCCTGGACCTGGGCCGCCGAGCTCTTCGCCGCCTGCACGCGCAAGGGCTACACACCCGTCATGTACCGCAGCATCCTGCTCGACCGCAAGAGCGAGCGGTTCAACAAGTACAAGGGCCTGCGATTCCACGAGGACCTCAAGGCCAAGCCCGCCGACCCGGGCGTGCTGGGCCGGGAGTATCTCGCCCGGCTGCGGGCCGTGATGCGAGACGTCTCCACCACGAGCTGGCCGGCGATCGTCCGCACCTCACGCGCCGCGACCGACACGCTGATCGGCGGCGGAAATGTGTACGTCTGGACGCTCACGCACTACACGCAGTACCACCACGGCGGGAAGCTTGCGGCCGACCCGGGCTATTTCAAAGCGCTCAACAACACCTACGAGTTCCTTGCCCAACCGACCGGCAACGACATGGTCATCGGTCTGGGCTACTGCTTCCCCCCCGGCGCACCGGGGCCTTACGTCAAGGACGCCTGGGGCGATACGCGCATCATCCGCCGCGCCGGCCACGTCGCATGGGTCATCAGCGGCTTCCTCACCAGCGACAAAGACCTGGACGCCAACGAGTGGCTCGTCGATCAACGCTGGCCCGAAGGCGACGCCGAGGTGAAGCCCGACGGCTACGACATCCCGATCTTCCCCGTCAGCGGCGTCGTCGCGGAAGCGATGATCTGGTCGATCAACGCGCAGACGGCGGCGGACTACCAGGACCACCTGGCTCACGTTGTCAAGAAAAAGAAGTGATGTATCGGGCCGTATAAACCAGGATTACGAGAGGAAGTCTCGTAGGGTAGGCTGAGTCCGCGAAACCCACCGTTCTTCGGCGACCGAATACAAAGATGGTGGGCTTCGCGGACTCAGCCCATCTATCGGCGTTGCATGTGCCGATCGGTAATTTCGCCGTCGATCGAACCTAATACAACTGGTTCGGGATAAACTCACCCGCGAGATTTTTTTCGGGCACCCAGCCGAACAGGATGTCCGCCTCCAGCCGCAGCGCGTAGAGCCGGCTCTGCTCCGCCTCGATGTAGATGCGGAACGGCCGCCCGGCGAGGCTGTCGATCGTGTCGAGCGCCGCCCCGCTCTCGCTCTTCCAGCGGAATTGCAGGAACTGCCCGTCGCCGGTGAGGGGGACGCAATTTTTCAGCTCGAAGCCGGGGAGCGGTGCGTTATCCATCCCGCGCAGCTCCGCCCGGAGCCGCCCGAACCGCGCCACCGTCGCATTGATGAGGATCGGCCCGCTCCCGTGCACGAAGTTACGCGTCAGCAGGGAGCCGACACCCGTCGCGGTATCCAAAGCGCAGAACCCGTCACGGCGATAACGGTGGACCGTCAACTGTGTGATGGGTTCACCCGGCCCGCCCTTCTCGACATCCGCGTGCTCGCCGACATAGGCCGCCGTATAGACCCGCAGCCAGCCGTCGTCGTCGGCCACCATGCTCGTTGGGTATTGCGAACCGAATGGATGGAATCCGCCTGCCCGCGGCGCGAGCATCGGTTCACGGCTCGTGCGGTTCCACGACAGCCCGCTCACGCTGTAAACCAACTCGGCGTCCACCAGCCCCTTCATCCGCGTCGTGCCGTAGAGGTCGTCCGACGTGCCCCACATCCTCCAGAGGAAGCCGACGAAATAGCCCTCGTAGAGAAAATGCGGCATGCCATAGAACTCGACCTGCGGCGGGTCCGTCGGGTCCGGGTGCAACGCGACAAACGGCCGCTCGAATGATTTCCAGTCCGCGGTCTGGTCGATCGCCACGCGCCGATCGCCGACGACCGGCCGGCCCGTCCACTGGTATTTCCCCGTGTAAGGGTTGTCGCAGATGGTGAACATCGTGTCCGTGTGCTGCGTCCGCCAGACGGCGGAGCGGTCGATGGTCCAGCGAATCCCGTCGGGCGAAAAGGCGGCGCGGCAGGTGCCCAGTTTGGCGTTCACCGGCTTGGGGTCCAGGTCGCAATAGACCAGCTTGTAACGCCGCCGCGGGTCCGGCTCGCGTGGGTCGTACATCGGGCACGCCCCCACCGACGAGTGGTCCCCGCTGAAGACGAGGTGCGATGTGGCCTCCGTCGCGCGGGGATCAACGAGCGGCTTTTGCTTCGCGGGCGTCCAGTGCAGGCCGTCCTGCGAGTCGTAGAGATAGACCCCCGAGCCGGCATCGCCGAGCGACATGTCGCTGATGCCCAGCGCCCACATGCGCCACGTCCGAGTGAGCGGGTCACGGATGACAACGGGCGACCCGAAGGAGAGCCGCAGGGTCGGGTCGGTCATCGGTTCAAGACCGGGCCACGGCTCGGCCGCGGGCCAACGACGGACCATGCCGGTGCTCGCGTACAGGGCCCAGTCATCGAAAAAGAGGATCGTGCGCATGAATCCGATTGTCCCCGACTACAGCGAGACATGTCTGACCAGTAAAAATGACCCCGACGGGATTTGAACCCGTGTTACCAGGATGAAAACCTGGTGTCCTAGACCGGGCTAGACGACGGGGCCGGGCTGAGGGCGGAAGATTGTAGCGGAAGCCGGGCGCGGGCACCACGCGGCGGTCGCGCAAACGCCGTTCCGGGCCCGCCGGTGGGTCCGAGAGCCTTCTTGCCCGCCTTAACGCATGGCCTGCGCCATCCGATACACTAATACCCCTTACACACTCCTAGGAGGGAGAAAACGATGCCATTGGGTTACAACCGCGTTCTGGGTGATCCGAACCTGCCCGCCGAGGCGCGGCCGCACCGTGTCGCCATCGCGACCTGGCCGACCATGATGGGCGGCAACGACCCGCGCAACGCCACGCTGCCCGCGCTGCTGGGTCACCTCAAAACCGCCGGCTACGAGGGCGTCGAGTTCGCGTACCACGGCTACGCCAGGTATTTCCCCGGCGACTCGCCCTCCGTTATCACCAAGAAGGCCCGCGCCGAGGTCGAGAAGGCCGGCCTGAAAAACTTCGGCGGCACGCTCCACCTGGGCGATGCACAGCTCCGCAAGATGCACTGGCTGCAGAACATCATCGACGAGATGAAGCTCCTGCAGGACCTTGGCTCCGAGTTCGCCAGCTTTCAGTTTGAGATCGCGCCCGAGTACTACTACACGGCCGGGGCCTACCGCGAGGACGAGGAATACCTCAAGTGGTGCGCCGACGCCGTGACGCAGCTCCGCGACAACGCGTGGAAGCTCGGGCTGAACTTCTACCTCGAGATCCACGTGGACCGCATCACGGAAGACCCGGCGGCGCTCTGCCGGATCCTGGAGCTGGCGACCTGTGAGCTCAACGGCGACATCTCGCACCTGCTGGCCCGCGGCATGACCAAGGGGAAGTACGTCGAGAAGTGCCTCGCGCACATGGGGCACACGCACGTCCGCATGGCGCGGCTATACGGCGACCTCTCCGCGCCGGTGACCGACCCCAAGGCCGACTGGGAGGCCAAGGGCATCACATGGGGCATGTTCCAGTTCATGAAGGGCGGCCTGAAGGACGGGCTTTCCTCGCGCACGATCAGCGGCGAGACCGGGCCGTTCCAGACGGTGAAGGACTCGCTCACGCAGGACGCGGCGCTGGTGCCGCTCTACCGCGCGATGGCGCTCTACGCCGACGCCTCGGCGAAGGGCATCGCGATGAAGGTAGAGGAGCCGGGCGATCTCAAGCCGTGGGGTTGAGGCTTACCCCTCTCCCCCGGGAGAGGGTGACGGCGTCTTCGCCGCCGGGTGAAGGGACGTACGGCCGGAAAGAGCTCGCGTAATCACATGGGCCAACCGGCCGGTGATCCCCTCACCCCGGCCCTCTCCCGGAGGGAGAGGGGGATCAATCCGCAATCAACTGTCGGCGCAGGATTTTTCCCGTGGCGTTGCGCGGCAGCGTTTCGACGTGCAGGAAATCGCGCGGGATTTTGTACTGGGCGAGCTTCTCACGGCACCAGTCGCGCAGGGCACGCTCGTCGAACACCTGCCCCTCGTGTATCTCCACAAACGCCACCGGCACCTCGCCGCGCAGGTCGTCGCGCTTGCCGATGACCGCGGAGGCCTTCACCGACGGGTGGTGGTTCAGGTGTTCCTCGATCTCGCGCGGCTGGACGATCTCGCCGGCGACCTTGAGCATCTCCTTTTTCCGGCCGGTGATGTAGAGGAACCCGTCGTCGTCGAGCCGGCCGATGTCGCCCGTGCGGAACCCGCGGAAGAGCCCCCCCGCCGTGGTGACGCACGCGGTGACGGCGGCGGTCGTCTGGGGCTGGCGGTAGTAGCCCTTCATAATGCCCGGCCCGCTCACGAGGATTTCGCCGTCGTGGTGGGTCGGCAGCGGATTGTCGTGGTCATCGACGATGAGGATGTCCACGCCGGGCAGCGCCGTGCCGACGGAGTGCGCGCGGTGGCGATTGGGCGTGGACCACGTGAGGATCGGCGAGGTCTCGGTCAGGCCGTAGCCCTCCATGAGGTTGATCCCGAACCGCTCGCGGCACTGCAGCGCGATGGCGTCGGGGAGCGGTTCGCCGCCGCTGATCGGGAGGCGGACGGAAGCGAAATCCGCAGGGGTGGCGTTTTTCACGGTGAGCATCGCGCCGTACATCGAGGGCACGCCCATGAACACGTCGGGCTTGTGCTCGCGGATCAACTCTACGATGCGGCGCGGGACGAACCGCGCCGAGTAAACGATCTTCGCCCCCGCCATCAGCGGCAGCAGCGTCAACGCCGTGAGGCCGAAGCTGTGGAACTGCGGCAGCACGCCGAGGAAGCCGTCGGAACTGGTGATCTCCGCGTGCCTGATGGCGGCGCGGACGTTCGACTCGAGGTTCCCGTGCGAGAGCATGACCCCCTTGGGCTTGGCGCTCGTGCCGGAGGTGTAGAGGATCACGGCGTCGTCGTCGCGGTCCACCACCGGCGGCCAGCGCAGCGGCGGCACGCCCCTGAAATCCACCTCCTCGATCTTGATCAGCTTCAACCCCGGCGGGAGGACCTCCGGCCCGCCCATGAAACCCAGCATCTGCCCGGCGGTGATCAGCGTGTCGGCGCGGCTGTCGCCGATGACGTAGCCAAGCTCCTCCTTGTTGAGCAGGTAGTTGAAGGGCACGAGCGTGCGTTTGGCCAGCCACGTCGCGAGCAGCGCCACGGCGAATGCCCCGCTCGTGGGGAGGATCACGCCGATGTTCCGCGCGTCCGTCGTCTGCGTGATACGGTCAGCGAGGAACATCGACGCACCGATCAACTCCGCCCCGGTGTATGCTCTGCGGTCATCGACGATCACGGTTTCGTTGCGTCGCGACAGGCATTTGAGGAGGATGGGTCCCAGGAGGCTCATGCTCGGCTCCGGCGATTTTTGGGGTCGGCCCTTGTCATGCGGACCGGATTGATGTTCACTAAGCTATCGGGAACGGACTCTCCGAGCCATTTGCCTTCTTGACGAGGTATCCCATGCGGACCAATGTGATCAGGGGAACGGCGGCACTTGCGGCGATCTTGGCGGCGGCATTGCTCACGGGCTGCCAGGCGCCGTTGCAGAGCCAGAGCAGCGGCCTAGCCGCCAGCCGCAGCGCTTACGCGGCGGGCCAGTACCCGCAGTCGTTGCAAAAGGCACGCACCATCGCCGACCTGCCCACCTCGCCGTCGCGCGACCGCGAGCAGGCGGCCTATATCGCCGGCCTGTCGGCCTACAGGCTGCGTGACCTCGACACCGCCCAGCAGTACCTCCAGGTCGCCGCCCTGAGCGACAGCCCCTCGCTCTCGGGCGACGCTCGGGCGACGCTCGGTCTGGTCTTCGCGGAGCGCGGGTCGTACGGCCTGGCGGCGGACAACCTCCTCACCGCCGCCGAACGCATGACCGGGCAGAACAAGGCCAACGCTTATTTCTACGCCGGCGTCGCGCAGCAGAAGCACGGCCGATGGCCCCAGGGACGCACCACCCTCAGCCTCGCCAAGAGTGCCAGCACCGACCCCGCCTTCCGCCAGCGCGTCGATGAACAGCTCAAGATCACCGGCTACACGCTGCAACTCGGCGCGTTCACCGTCGAGAGCAACGCCAACACGGCCGCGCAGCGCATCGCGGGCAAGGCGGCGGCCCTCCACCTGGGCGCCCCACGCGTCATCCCAGCCGTCGATCCCAGCGGGCACACCGTCTATCTCGCTCAGGTCGGACAATTTTCGAGCTGGCCCACGGCCCTCATGGCCCGCGACGGCCTGGGGCTGACGAACCCGATCGTCGTTCCGCTTAAGTCCGGCCAATGAGCCGCTCGCGGCTTAGCGTCTGCTCTTCTTCTACAACTCGACAATGAACGGCTGCAGCCACGCCCACTCATCCGGGCCCGCCGCCGCCTCGATTCGCACATACTTCTCCCCCACCGGCACCGTGAACTCGATGGCGCGATCGGCGGCCGAGTACAACCGTTTCCCGCCCGTACCCATCACGTCGATCGTCCGGGCGTTCCGTGTTTCAACGTGGATCGTCATCCCCTCGACACGGATCGCCGTCAGCTCCACGCCCGACGAGGCGTAGAACCGTCCGCACCGCAGCGCGTCGATCACCTCATCCACCCCGCGCTTGCGCACCCACGCCACGTTCCACCCCGCGTGCACATCCGGCGGGGCGAAGCTGTCGTCATCGGCGAACCCCCACACCCGGCGACCCTCCGTGAGCAGCCGGTCCCATTTGTCCACGGCATACGCGCTGCCGGTGAGCTTGCGGATCAGCCCGTTGTAAACCTCCAGCCCGGTCAGCCCGCGCCACCCGAGCATCCGCGACACCGGGATGTGATCGGAATCGTCGCCCCAACTCGGGTGCGCCGCCACGGTGAGCGTGCCATCCGCGCCGGCGGCGTCCAGCACGGCCTGCGTGTCCGATTGCATCGCGATCAAATCGCGCCCGGGCCCCACGTGCAGCATGTGCGGGCCCCGCGTCAGCTCGCAACCGGGCAGCAGGACCATGCCGCGTCCGTCGAGGCGGGTGTAATCCTGCGCGGTCGTATAGACGTCGTGCTCCGCGATCATGACGAAGCCGTAGCCCCGCCGGGCGTAGTCGTCGAGCACTTCCTGGTTGGATCGTGTGCCGCCGGTGCGGTCGCCGTGGGCGTGCAGCGTGCCCGGCAGCCAATGGCCGTCGCTCAGATCGGTGTAGGGGTGGGAGAGCGAAGGCATGGGGTCTCCGCCGTGCCGCGATCACGCCTCGACGAAGAACGGCTGTGTCCAGGCGAAGCGCTCGCCCTGGCCCCAGCACTCGAAGCGGACATATTTCGCCCCTTCCGGGACGGTGACGCTGATCTCCGGGCCGTCGGCGATCGCGAACCGGCGGGCCGTGTCACGCAATGCGACAATGCGGACCGCGTTGTCGGCGCGGATGCGGATGTTCATCCCGTCCACCGCGATGGAGTCGATGGTCACCCCGGTGGAAGCGTAGAACCGCCCTTTCTTCAGCGTATCGATCACGCCCGCCAGGCAACGCTCCTTCACGTAGGCCATGTTCCAGCCCAGTTCGATGTCGCCGACGGAAAGATGGTGATCGTCGTTGGCGAATCCCCAGATACGCCGGCCCTGGTTGAGCAGCATGTCCCACTTGTTGGTGGCGTAAGGGCTGCCGTCGAGCCGGCCGATCGTACCGTTGAAAATCTCCATCCCGACGTAACCAACCCACTCGCGCATCTGCTCGATCGAGCAGTGGTCGAAGCCGGCGAACCAGTTGGGGTGGTTGACGATGACAAACCCACGCCCGCCCTGCGCGGCGGCGGCGTTGATCGTGTTGATGATCTCCTGCCGCTGCCTGAGGGGCGAGACGAAACGGTCGGCGTCCACGTGCAGCAGGTGCGGCCCCTGCGCGGTGATCTCGTTGCCGGGGATCATCACCATGCCGCGTGCATCCCACTGCCGCAGGTGCTCGTCGGAGGTGAAGAGGTCGTGGTCGGAGATCATCAGGAAGTCGTACCCGCGCTTGGCGTAGTCGTCGATGACTTCCTGCGGCGGGCGCTGGCCGTCGCTGTGGTTGGTGTGCGTGTGGAGGTTGCCGCGCAGCCAGCGGCCGCCGGAGAGGTCCGCGTACGGGTGGGAGAGTGTTGGCATGCCGTCAGTTTAGGTGAAGAAGCCCCGCATTGGCATAACGGGGCACCGGCGGTTCAATTAATCCAACGGCTCCGCCAGCGCCGTCCCGATCCCCGTTGCGCCGTAACCGTTGCCGCAGTAAAACAGCCGTATCTTCCCGTTCTCCTCGATGACGTTGGGATACTCCGTCATCCTTCCCTCCCATGAATCATCACCGGTCGGCGGGATGGCGAGGTTTTCGCCGGGCTTGCCTCGCTCCCAGTGCAGCGCGTCGTTGCTGACGGCCTCGCAGATGGAGTACGCCCCGAAGCGCGTGCCGATGCCTGCGTAGATCGCCCGCCAGCGTGTTTTGGTCTTCCAGATATTCAGCGCGATTGTCGCGGCGTTTTCATAGTCGGCGTCGAGCCGCGGGCCGAGGATGATCTGGAAGTTGAACCACTTCAGCCCGTCCCACGAATCGGCGGTCACCGAGCGCTTGGCCTGGTCAACCAGCAGGTCCTTGCTCGGCGTGCCCGAGGGGAGCGAGTAGTACATGCGGTAGAGCACGCGGCCGTCAGGCTGCGGGACGTCGTGGATGCGCGCCCCGCCGGCGATGGAGCGGTTGTTGGGAACCTGCGTGAAATCGGTGCCGGTGAGCACGTATTTGTCGGAGTGCCGTTTCCAGTGGAGCAGGTCGTCGCTGACCGCCAGGCCAATGCCGTAGAACGCCTGAAGCCCCTTGCCGGCCTCGCCGCTGTTGCCGGTGTAATACAGGTGCCACTTGCCGCCGATGCGGTGGACACAGGGCAGGACGCACCAGTTGGCGTCGAAGCTGCCGGGCGCGCCGATGTCGAAGAGCGGGCCATGCCGCTTCCACGCGGTGACGTCGCTCACCGGCGCGACGGCCAGGCAGATGCGGCGGTGGCCGTCCTTGTCCGCCCCGGCGTAGTACAGGTAGTACTCATCCCCCACGCGCAACGCGAACGGGTTCATGCAGCAGTTGACGTCGAACCACCCGCCGCCGGGGGGGAGCACGGGGTTCTTCGGGTGCTTAACCCAGTCGTGGGTGCGGAAGGTCTGCGTGGCTTGGTTGGACATGACGCGGTCGGGGCTCAGGTCGTCTCGGGCGTCGCCGCCTGCGGCTTGCCGGGGTTGAAGGCGATGTCGGGGCCCACGGGCATCTCGGAGGCGAAGAACGACTGACGCGGCTGCTTGTCGCGGTGGACCCACGCCCAGAAGATCACGCCGACAAAGAAGAGACACGCGCCAACACCCAAAGCCATCAGCACGAACTGCGTCAGGAACTGCAGCCTTGGCGTGTCGGAGGTCAGGTGGCCCAGCCGCGCGATGCGGTCGCCATGCACAAGCCCGGGCAGTGGCTGCGGCACGAGCAGCACCCACATGGCCGTGCCCACCAGCGCGATGATCGACGCCGGCAGAAGCACCTTCACGCAGATGTAGAGCACCTGGTCGATGCGGATGCGGGGCAGCGTCCAGCGCAGCCACATCTGGGTGAAGATCACCGCGTAGGCCTTGATGACGAACCAGAAGACGCAGTAGAGGTTGAGCAGGACCAGCGCGGGCACACCGGGCAGCCCCATCGCACCGGCAGTCTCTTCCCAGCCGTGTGCGGATGCGAGCACGCCGTTGAAATACGCCTGCCCCGCGAACACCGGGTCGTAACCGATCAGGTGATAGATCGGGTCAAACTTGCCCATCGGGCTGTTCCACGCCCCCATGAAGAGCGCCGCCTGGATCGCGCCGACGATGAACATGCCCGCGTACTCGGCGAAGAAGAAGAACGAGAACCGCAGCCCGCTGTATTCCGTGTGGAACCCGGCGACCAGCTCGCTCTCGGACTCGGGCAGGTCGAACGGCGCCCGCTTGTTCGACGCCAGCGACGCGATGAAGTACAGGAAGAACGCCAGGAAGATGAACGGGTTGTGGAAGGCGAACCACGCCCAGATGCCCTTGCCCTGGAGGTAGCTAAGCTCGCCCAGGTCCAGCGTGCCCGCGACGATGACGCCGCAGATGATCGAGATGCCCAGCGGGATCTCGTAGGAGACCATCTGGCAGGCCTCGCGCATCGCGCCGTAGATCGCCCACTTCGAGTTTGAGCCCCAGCCGGCGAGGATCACGCCCATGACCTCGACGCTCAGCACCGCAAGCAGGTAGAGCACCCCGATGTTCAGTCCCGCCTCGAACGTGAACTGCGGGCCGAACGGCAGCGCCACGAACGCCGCGAAGACCGGCGCGAACGCGAGGTACGGCGCCAGGCGGAAGAGGAACGGGTCCGCCCCGTCGGGCATGAGGTCTTCTTTAAGGATCAGCTTGATGCCGTCGGCGATCGACTGCGACCAGCCGTGCCACCCGCCGGTGTGCATCGGCCCCAGGCGCGACTGGATGTGGCCGGACACCTTGCGTTCCCACCAGATGCTGAACATCGCGATCACGCTGATCGCCGGCAGGAAGACCGCCGCGACGATGCCGACCTTGATGGCGATGACGAGCCAGATGCCCGTGGTGGCGTAGTTGAGCTGGAGCGATGCCGCGATGAGTTGCGCCAGTTGCTGGATCATGGGCGGGATTCTAGCAACCCGCCCGCCGGATCGAAAGCGGGCAGTAGGTCACCCTGGACGAGCCGCGACCGTGAGGGAGCGGTCTTCTTTTGGAATTGAACCCATCAGGGAACCGCTCCCTCACGGTCGCGGCTCGTCCAGAAGTCGTGGCCCATCCGAAACAACCGCCCCCCAAAGGCCCTCCCGCATTTACACTACACCCCACGCACCTCCCCGGACCGCCCCGATGACCGACCGCGACACCGCCCTCTCCCGCATGCAGGAAGCGATGGGCCCGCTGCCCGGCCGTGATCGGCTCGTGCCCGCCGACCCGCGCATCGAGGAGGAAAAGAGCGACGGCGGCATCACCCGCCGGCGCATCACCTTCACCACCGAGCCGGGCGACCGCGGCTGGGCGTGGGTCATCTTCCCCACCGCCGCCGCGACGGGCGGGACGAAACGCCCAGCCATGCTCTGCCTCCACCAGACCACCGACATCGGCAAGGACGAGCCCGCGGGGTTAGGAGGGCTGCCGAACCTGCACTACGCCCTCGAGCTCGCCCGCCGCGGCTTCGTCACGATCGCGCCGGACTACCCCGGGTATGGCCAGTCCAAACCCCCCACCGCTTACTCCCTGGGCTACCTCAGCGCCACGATGAAGGGCATCTGGAACCACATGCGTGCGGTGGACGTGGTTTCCTCGCTCCCCTTCGTCGCTGCCGACCGGATCGGCTGCATCGGCCACTCGCTGGGCGGGCACAACACGCTCTTCGTCTCCGCCTTCGAGCCGCGCATCAAGGTCGCGGTGACGAGCTGCGGCTTCTCGCGGTTCACGTGGAGCGTCAACAACTGGAACGTCACCAACGAGGCGGAGCGGAACCGCAAGGGTAACATCGCCGACTGGAGCCACGACGGCTACATGCCGCGCATCCGCACGCACTACTACTGCCGTGCGGAGAACATGCCGTTCGATTTCCCGGATGTATTGGCCGCGATCGCCCCGCGCCCGCTCTTCATCAACGCCCCGCTGGAGGATTGCTTCCGGCCCGAGGGTGTCAGCGAGTGCGTTGAGCTGGCCCGCCCGATCTACGACCGTGCGGGAGCGGGGAAGTGGATCGTGTGTGAAAACCCGCCGGGCGGGCATGATTTCCCGCTGGCGATACGCGAGAAGGCGTATGGGTTTGTGGAGGCGGTGTTGGGGAGGTGAACTATTATCTGCTGGGTAGGAGTTCCGCCATGTACCGGCGAGAGTTCCTACGAGCACTTGGTATGGCCCGTGGTGGTTATGGATACAGGACATGTAACGATATCTGGCCATGCGATGAAGCGAGCGGGCTGGTGTGATGTTTGACGTGCAGATCACATAGGCAGTGCTTGGCGATGAGGAAGATGCAATGGCAAAGCGAAGCAAGCCTAAGCTGCCCGCTGGAAATGATCAGCCTTCTCAGGTCACCGATGTGTATTGGCTGTCCACTGTACGAAATGTCGGCACGTACCCCGCTCACACGGAACGAGGTGGAAAATGGCTGATATTCGTGCCGGTGATGAATCTTGATGCAGTTTGGGCAAAGATAAAAGATGCTACCGAAAAAGGACTTCTGGGAGGTTCCGCTAAGGCAGCTACGGCGATGCCCAACCGCAATGCTAAGAACCCCGACACGAAGGTGATTTGTGTTTACACCTATGACTGGACCGATGAGGAGGACGTGCGGCGCATCCGAGGAACACTCCGAGAACTAGGGATCGTAACCAAGATTCCATACAAGGCGGATAACGATACGCATGCGGGCAGTTATGCGAACCGGGGTCACAGGCGTATCTCAAAATACTACGAGTGACAGCCGAACTAGGCGCTATACCTGACCGGGTGAGGTTAATTGTTAGGCCGCTCAAGCCCCTATCTTTGCTCACCCAGAGGCAGGCGGGACGCCTGCCCCGCCGGATGGATGCACCGCAAGACAACGCCTCAATGCCCCCCGCCGCCGCCGACCTCGACCTGCGGGCGCTTCGGGTCCGGCCAATCGACGTGGTGGAACTTCCCGCGCGGCCGATCGGTGCGCTCGTAGGTGTGGGCGCCGAAGAAGTCGCGCTGGCCCTGCAACAGGTTCGCGGGCAACACCGCCGAGCGGTAGCTGTCGAAGTAGGAGAGCGCGCTCATGAACGCCGGGCAGGGGACGCCGGCCTCGGCGGCGATCGAGACCACGCGCCGCCAGTTCGTCTGCGCTCGGGCGATGTGCTTCTTGAAATAGGGGTCGAGCAGCAGGTTCACCAGGGCCGGGTCGCGGTCGTAGGCTTCCTTGATCTTCTGCAGGAACCTGGCGCGGATGATGCAACCGCCGCGCCAGATCATGGCGATCTCGCCGAAGTTCAGCTTCCAGTTGTATTCCTTCTGCCCCTCGGCGATCAGGGCGAAGCCCTGCGCGTACGAACAGATCTTCGAGCAATACAGGGCGTCGCGGATGGAGTCGATGAGCTTCTTTTTCGCGCCGCGGTACTTGTACTTCGGCCCCTTGAGCGACTTGCTGGCGGCGACGCGCTGCTCCTTGATGGCGCTGATGCAGCGGGCGAAGACGGCCTCCGCAATCGTCGGCGCGGGGACGCCCATGTCCAGGGCGTTGACGCTCGTCCATTTTCCGGTGCCCTTCTGCCCGGCGGTGTCGAGGATCACATCCACGAGGAAGCGTTTGCCTTTGGGGTCGGCGGGGTCGCGCTGCTGGAGGATGTCGGTGGTGATCTGGATGAGGAAAGAATCCAGGTCACCGTTGTTCCACTCGCCGAAGATGGCGGACATCTCGTCGGGCTTGAGGCCAAGCAGATTGCGGAGGAGGAAGTAGGCCTCGCAGATGAGCTGCATGTCGCCGTACTCGATGCCGTTGTGGACCATCTTGACGTAGTGGCCGGCGCCGTCGGGTCCGATGTGGGTGGTGCAGGGGACGCCGCCGGTGACGGGCTTGCCGGGGGCGGCGCCGGGGAGGGGCCTGCCGGTTTTGGCGTCGACCTTGGCGGCGATGGCTTCCCAGATGGGCTTGAGGCTCTTCCACGCCTCGGGCGAGCCGCCGGGCATGAGGGAGGGGCCGAAGCGCGCGCCCTCTTCACCGCCGGAGACGCCCGAGCCGACGAAGTTGAGCCCCTTGGTGGCGAGGTCTTTTTCGCGGCGGATAGTGGCGAGCCAATTGCTGTTGCCGCCGTCGATGATGATGTCGCCCTTTTCGAGGAGCGGCGTGAGCTGATCGATGAGTGCATCGACCGCATCGCGGTCGGTGGGGAGGACGGCCTTGCTCTTGACGAGCAGGATGATCTTGCGCGGGCGCTTGATGGCGGCGACGAAGTCCTTGATGTCCGCCAGGCCGATGACGTTGGCGGCGGAGGGCTCCTCGCGCTGGACCTTGGCGACCCACTCCTGCATGGTGGCGGTGGTGCGGTTGTAAACGGCGACCTTGAAGCCGTGGTCGGCCATGTTGAGGACGATGTTCTGGCCCATGACGGCCAGGCCGATGAGGCCGATGTCGGCGGTGGAGGATTCAGGCATTGGAGAAACTCCGGGAAGTTGCGGGCGATCTTAGCAAAATCGAAGAAAGCAAGAGCGCTCCTGCGGGCGGCCGCTACGCGGGGAGTATGGATGCAGATGTGATATGCGGGGACGCAGAGGCAGGCGGGACGCCCGCCCCACCGGAGATGTCAGAAGGGGATGTCTTCGCCGTCCACGCCCGGCGGGCGGGAGTTGCGGGTGTCGCGGAGGTGCTTCTCGGCGATGCGGCGGGACTTGACGAGGATGCGCTTGAGCGCGGCGGCCTCATCCACAACGGGGTTGATCTCGCCGTCGGGCAGAAGATTGGAGGAGCGGACGATCTCCAGCCAGTAGAGCGTCTCATCCATCGCCTCTTCCGCGGCGTTGATTCGGGAGACGAAGTCCCAGCGGTTGCGTGAGCGGATGGCGGTGCGGCAGGCTGCCCCGACGGCGGTGCCGGCGCGGAGGAGCGGGCCGCCAACGGTGTCGCCCGTGGGGCTCTTGGGGATTTTCTCGACGAGCTTGATGGTCTTGACCGCGAAGTCCCGGGTGCGGTCTTTGAGGGCGGTGGCTTTCATCGTCGGGCCTCCGTACATCGGGGACGTGGCCGGTCCTGTCGACGACGACGAGCATATCAGAAGGAGTTCGCCTGCGCCAAAGGTTTTTCGCCGCGCAAAAGGCGTAGAAGATTTTCGGTGCTCATGAGCGCCTGGCGTTCGACGGACTCGAGCGTGCGGCTGCCGACGTGCGGCGTGACGATGATGTTGTCCACGTCCTGGAAGACGTGCGGGGATTTCATGGGCTCGTGTTCGAGGACGTCGGCGCCGTAGCCGTAGAGTTTGCCGGTGCCGCCCTGCTTCTCACTCTTGCACGCCTGGGCGACGTCTTTTTCATTCACCAGTCCGCCGCGGGCGCAGTTGATGATGATGGCGTCCTGCTTCATCATCGCGATGCGGTCTTTATTAATGAACTCGCGGTTCTCGGGGCTGAGGTTCATGTGCAGGCTGACGACGTCCGCCTGGCGGAGCACGTCCTCGGGCGTGGCGGCGCGGAAGACGCCGTGCTGCGCGGCGAAGGGCTCGTCCCAGTAGGTGTCGTAGGCGATGACCTGCATGTCGAAGGCGCGGGCGCGCTTGGCGACCTCCTTGCCGATGCGGCCCAGGCCCAGCACGCCGAGCGTCTTGCCGGCCAGCTCGATGCCGGTGACGCGTTTCCACTCGCCCTTCTTGACGGAGTTGGCGTGGACGCGCAGGTGCTTGGCGAGCATGACCATGAGGCCGAACGTGTGCTCAGCGACGGTGGTGTGGTTGACGCCGGGCGTGAAGAGGACGGGGACCTTGAGGTCGGTGGCGGCCTTGACGTCCACGCTGTCCAGGCCAATGCCGTACTTCGAGAGCGCTTTGAGGGAAGGCAGCGCGGCCTGGATGACGTTACGGGTGATCTCGTCGTCGCCGTGGAGGAATCCGTCGAAGGGGCCTTTCTCCTTGATGATCTTGAGCATCTCGGCCTCGGGGAGCGGGCCGCGGGCGCGGACGATCTCGTGGCCGGACTTGGCGAGCAGGTCGTGGTGCCGGCCGGGGGTGTCCTGGTAGCTGGTGGTGGTGAGCAGGATTCGCATGATTC
This sequence comes from Planctomycetota bacterium, assembly GCA_021413865.1. Classification (GTDB taxonomy): domain Bacteria; phylum Planctomycetota; class Phycisphaerae; order Phycisphaerales; family Phycisphaeraceae; genus JAIOPN01. The sequence continues at coordinate 75,331 of JAIOPN010000042.1, forward strand.
GGCGGTCCTTGGATCCGCGGTTTGGAGCGGGTGTGACAGATTAGTGCGCGGGGCGCGGCGTGCCAAACGGCGGCGCGCGGAGCGGGATCACCGCCCGATCACGCCCTGGGCGCGGTAGTCGTGGAACAGGTAACGGTAGAACGCCACCGTCTCGCGCCCGATCCAATACACCACGCCCCACTGTGGCGGGAGGTTGGAATGTGCGGAGCGGGCGTCGTCGATGCCCGCCAGCGAGAAGGCGAGCCGCGTCCGCATGATGTGGTAGAAATCCGAGATGATCATGACCGTCTCGATCTCCCGGGCACGCATCGTGATGCGTGCGTTGAGGGCGGTGTGGTAGGTGTTCGAGCCGAATTCGTCCTCGATGATGTCAGCCGCGGGCACGCCGTTAGCGATGAGGTACCGCTTCATGGCCGCCGGTTCGTTGTAGTCGGCGCCCCAGGTTGCACCGCTGACGATGAATTTTTTCACGAGGCGGGCGTGGTACACCTCCAGCGCGCGGTCGAGCCTGACCTTGAGCAGCGGGCCGGGTGAGCCGTCCGCCTCCACCCAGTTGCCCAGCACAACCGCCGCGTCCGCCGGGCGCAGGTCGTCGTGGAGACCGAACCAGAGCATCGCCGCAACGTGCACCGACAACCAGAGCGTGAAGAGCGCGATCGCCCGTCTCAGAACTGTGCGGCCCCGTTGCCGTAACGATCGCCGCGACGCCGTCGGGGCGCTGCCGTGTGTCGTTGATTGTGTGGTCTGGTCCATGCGACCCCGGCTCATGCGCCCGCCAGCCGGCCCGCCTCCAGCGTCAACCGCCGGTCCGCGGCCGCGGCCACGCGGGCATCGTGCGTCACCATCACGATCGTCTGGCCCGCTCGGTGGAACTCGCGGAACACGTCCAGGATCTGCCCGCCCGTGTTCGCGTCCAGGTTCCCCGTCGGCTCGTCCGCCAGCAGCAGCGCCGGTGAATGCGCCAGCGCCCGCGCGATGGCGACGCGCTGCCGCTCGCCGCCGGAGAGCTTGCTGGGCTTGTGGTGCAACCGGTCCTTCAGCCCCAGACGCTCCAGCATCTCCGTCGCCCGCGCCCGCACCTTCGCCCGAACCCCGGGCCACGCCAGCACGCCGTTGCCGATCATCCCGCAGATCACCACGTTCTCCAGCGCCGTCAGCTCCGGCAACAGGTGGTAGAACTGAAACACGAAACCCACCGTCGTGTTGCGGTAACGGTCCACGCCGCCCGATCCGTTGGCGAAAATATCCTCGCCCCCGAACAGCACCGAACCCTGGTCCGGCCGATCCAACCCACCGAGCAGGTGCAGCAGCGTGCTCTTACCCGAGCCCGACGCCCCCAGCACCGCCAGCCATTCCCCCTTCTGAAGCGACATCTCCACCCCGCGCAGCACGTGCAGGTCCTCGCCGCCCATGCGGTAGGTCTTGTGCAGCGAGGTCGTGCGCAGGATCACGGAGGATGAAGTCGCGGTCGCGGTGGCCATCTGCGGGATTGTAGCGTGGGGTGTGGGGCTGTTGGTTTTCTAATTGAACCACAGAGACACAGAGGAAAATGAGCCCGGAGGAGAAGAAGCATCCAATGAATTGAGTATGCACAGCACCACGGGAGACACTGCCATTGTGCATGGTTAGCGGGCGCCCTGAAGGGGCCCTCCGCGCCACCCGCTAAACAGCGGATGAAAAAAACTATCTCTCAAATTATTTCGCCTCTTCTCCATCTGACCTCATCCTCCTCTGTGTCTCTGTGGTTCAATTCGATGACCGGCAGCCCCCACCCCCGATCTTGCATCGCCCCCCCGTTCCGCTACCATCCTCGGCCCGCCCCAACGCGGGGCGCATTCCCCTTTTTCACCGCACTAAACGGAGCTTCCCATGGCCGAGCAGAAAGCCACCAACATCACCTGGCACGAAGGCAACGTCACCCGCGAGGAGCGCGAGAAGAACCTGGGCCAGAAGGGCTGCACGCTCTGGATGACCGGGCTGTCGGCCTCGGGTAAGTCCACCATCGCCGTCGCCCTCGAACAGGTTCTCCTCCAGCGCGGCAAGCACGCCTACCGCCTGGACGGGGACAACATCCGCATGGGCCTGAACAAGAACCTGGGCTTCTCCGCCGAGGACCGCACCGAGAACATCCGCCGCATCGGCGAGGTCGCCAAGCTCTTCGCCGACGCGGGCATGGTCACGATCACCAGCTTCATCAGCCCCTACCGCAAGGACCGCGACGCCGTCCGCGCCCTGCACGACGCGGCGAAGATCCCCTTCATCGAGGTGCACATCGATCTCCCGATCGAGGAGGCGGAGAAGCGCGACCCCAAGGGCCTGTATAAGAAGGCACGCGCCGCCGTCGCCGCCGGCAAGGGCATGGGCTTCACCGGCGTAGACGACCCGTACGAGGCCCCCGAGAAGGCGGAACTGGTCGTGCCCAGCCACAAGCAGACCGTCGCCGAGTGCGTGCAGGTGCTGCTGGACGCGCTCGAGAAGCGTGGCCTGCTCAAGGCCTGAGTTTCGCGCGGATATCACAACCGATCCCCCAAAGCCCAGGCATGGCCATGCCTGGGCTTTTTCTTTCGCACAACGCAGAGCTACGCTGTCCCGACATGCACTGCGACCTGCACATGCACTCCACCGCCTCCGACGGGACCGATGCGCCCTCGGCGCTCGCGGCCATCGCCCGATCCATCAACGTCTCGGCGATCGCGCTGACCGACCACGACACCACCGAGGGCCTGCCCGCCTGCGCCGCCGCGTGCGCCGAACTCGGCATCGACTTCGTCCCCGGTATCGAGCTCTCCTGCGACCCCCACGCCAAGGGGCTGCGGCCGCCGCGCGACACGATCCAGAGCGATCGGAAGCTCGGCACGCTCCACATCCTGGGCTTCTTCGTCGATCCCGGTAACGCCCGCCTGCTCGACATCCACCACCGCATCCTCCGCGCCCGCCTCGAACGCAACCCGCAGATCATCCGCAACCTTCAGGGATTGGGTGTGGAGATCGAGTACGACGAGGTGCTCGCGCTGGCCGCCGGGTCGGGCACGAAGATCGTTGGCCGACCGCACATCGCACAGGTGCTGGTGAAAAAGGGCTACGCCCGCAGCGCGCAGGACGCCTTCGCGAAATACATCGGCGAGGGCAGGCCCGCCTACTGCCGGCGCGACACGCTCACGCCTTCGGAGGCGATCGAAGCGATTCACGACGCCGGCGGACTGGCGTCGCTGGCGCACCCGATCCAACTGCGTTACGCCGACGACGCGGAGTTGGAGTTCATCATGGAACGGCTGCGCGACGCGGGGCTCGACGCGGTGGAGGTGCGCCATTGCGACCACACACCACCGCTGGTCGAGCAATACACCCAACTGGCACAACGGCTGGGGCTGCTTGTCAGCGGCGGGAGCGATTACCATGGCTCGCGCAAGAGCGTCGCGATGGGGTCCTCGCGCGTGCCCCGTGACGTGTTCGAGACGCTGCGTGAGAGGCACACCCGCTTCAGCGGGCGGTGACGGGTCGGGTAAAAATGGTGAATAACCCCCAACCAAACCCCTGGTCCTTCGTCCACATCAACGACACCCAGGCCGGATCGCCGCGCTCCTACCGCTACAAACCCGCGCTGCTCGAAAACGAACAGACCGCGTTCGCGCAGATCAAAAAGATCAACCCCGACTTCATGCTCTTCGGCGGCGACCTGACGCGCGACGGCGTGCTCCACGACTTCGAGTATGAGGAGATGCACGAACGGCTCACCAGACTCGGCGTGCCCTACCACGCCATCCCCGGCAACACCGACGTGGGCAACAAGCACACCGACAAACAGGGCGCCTTCGCCAACCGCCGCGACATCGAATGCAACATGGAAGCGGGCCGGCTGGAGAAATTCGCCTCCGTATTCGGCGAGTTTCCGTGGACGTTCGTGCACAAGGGGGTGCGGTTCACGGGCTACTACGAGGCGGTGGTCGGCACGGGGTTGCCGCAGGAGGCGAAGCTCTGGGCCTTTCTCGAACACTTGTCCACGCTCCCCCACGAGCGGGACCACGTTGTGGTCAACCACTACGCGATGTTCATCGACGACATGAACGAGCCGAACTTCGACATCACGGACAACGAGCAATACCTCGGCTGGTACTTCGGCATCAGCCTGCCGCACCGCGCAAGACTGTTCGACCTGATGAAACGCGCCGGTGTGACGATGGTCTTCAGCGGGCACATCCACTGCCGCTGCTCGCAGGTCGTCGATGGTGTGCGGTTGTATAAGACCGCCTCGACCGGTTTCCCGCAGTGGGTGGACCACTTCCCGGGCGGAGACGGCACGCTGGGGTTCTACCGCTGCGACGTGACAGAGTCGGGCATCACCCAGGTCTTTGTGCCGCTGGAAAAAATCTCGACCGACGCACGGAGCTACGGCCCCGGCGGCCACCCGACACCGGAGATGCGCGATTATTCGCTCGCGTGGGTGAAGTGAACCAAGATCCAACCCGTTTCGCGGGCGGCGCGCTGAACCGCGAGCAACCTTAGCGGGACGGGTTTGTCGCCGGCGTGATTTCCGGGTGCTCCTTACGCAACGTGGCCAGCCGTTTGCCGGCCTCCTTCACGGGGACGCGGTCTCCCGTATATCGCAGGACATTCTTGTACGCGGCGGCGGCTTCGACGATCTCGCCCGCATCCTCAAGCTGGCGGCCCGAGAGGTAAACCTGCACCGAGTCAATCTCGCCCGAGAGCCACAGCGGCGACGGGCCGTTGCCGTAGTTGCCGTAGGCATAGCGACGCAGCGCGTCGAGCAGTTGGAGCACGCGCTTGTAATCGCCCTTCTCCGCGGCCTTGTCGGCGACGCGCAGGAGCATGCGGTCGAGCGTCTCGCCGGGGAGCGGCTCGCCGATGTCGTTCATCCTGGGGCTCGAGGCAATCATGCGCAGCGACAGGGTCTGCCGCATGGCGCGCGTCGTCGCCGCCCAGCGGTGGGGGCTGTCGGAAGCGTTCATGTACATGGCGTTCCAGAAGTCGCCCGCGCGGCCGTCGTCGAGCGCGGCGCGCATGCGGGTGAGAACGATCAGGTCGCCCCGGAGGCTGCGTATCTCGTCTGCGGAGGCGCCGCTGTAGTTGTCATACGCCGAGAGCCGGCGCATGACGGTGGGCAGGTCTTCGGGCTTGCGGAACTCCTTCACCGCGCGGTCAACGTCCTGGACCTCGGGCGAATCGATGTCGGGCTGCGCGGCGATCTTGGCGGCGAGTTGCACCCGCTTGGCGGAGACGCGCTCGGCGGTGATGAACACGCCGTCCAGGGCGGCGCTGCTCTCGAACATCTGGAGCTGCCGCAGCGCGCTGCGCGTGTTGCCGGCGCGCTCGATGTAGAGAACCTGCATCCAGCTCGCGAGACCGCTGTTGATCAGGTCGACCTTGCGGCGCAGCGAGTTCATGCGGGAAAAACCCGAACTAAACGCCGCCTGGCTGTAATAGCCCGAGCCGTTGTTGATCTGCTGGTACGCCGACTGCACGTCGTCCACGACTTTTTCCCACGCCTCGACCGGCGCGTCGGCGGCGGGCACATGGGCGGGGTCGGTGAGCACGCTGTTGATCTGCGCCATCGAGGCACGCTGGAGGTCGTCGCGCAGCTTGTTGATCTCGGAGTTGGGCAGCACCATAGTGCGGTAGCCATAGTCGCGGTTGCTCATCTCGCTGAGCACCTGGAGCATCATGGGGGTGGAGTCGGCCTCCTTGGCGGAGACGTAGCGGTCCCACATCTGGAGGAAGTTCGCCGCGCCGTCGAGCTTACGGCGGATGCGGTTGAAGCGGGATTCCCCGGGGATGCCCCCCTGCCGCAGGTCCTCGATCTCCGCCGACGCCGCGTCCAGGTCGGCGCTCGTCTTGGCGTTGCGGCAGGCGTCGCCGGCGCGCTTGATCACGGCATCGACCTGCGCGTTGTAACGCGCCTGCACGGAGTCGAGCTTCACATCGAGCTGCTTGATGAGCTCCTCGTACACCCGCTTGAGGTCGGGCACCGTCGTCGTGTTGAGCCACTGGCGGACCATCATGCGGGCGTTCGCCAGGTCGCCGCGGGAGACCATCATCTCCAGGCTCTGGTACTGGCCCATCATGCTCCGCGCCTCGGCGGCGAACTTGCCCACGGGCGCGGCGTCGGTGTTGGGGTTCGCCCCCGGGTTCGCCAAGTCGCGCAGGAGGCGGATGCGGGCCTGGATCTCCTCCACCCCGTCAGACGCCGGCGCGTTTTCATCCGCCAGGCCGTGGAGCGTGAACGCCAGGAGCACCGCCGCCGTGAGAACCCAGAGATTGCGACGCATCATGTTGTGTTCCTCGATGTGACCGCCGGAAGAGACGAGGGGGACGCACCGGTTTAGACGCACCGAGCGCCCTTCAGGTTCACGCATCGTAACACGCGTGTTGGACGAGCCGCGACCGTGAGGGAGCGGTTCCGGGGCGAATGCGATCCAGAAAGACCGCTCCCTCACGGTCGCGGCTCGTCCAGTCGGCCCGGCTCGCTGTTCGGTTATCATCCCCGTCCGCTTCCACCCCCAGCGAGAGACCATCATGGCCGGCAACGAGTTCATCCTGCCCGTCGCGACGCATAACGCCATCATCGAGGCCGCCTATCGCAAGCGCGGCTTCACCCCCGAAGAGGCCGTCCCCGCCGCGCGGTTCTGCCAGATGGCGGCGTGGCACGGCATCAAGACGCACAACGGCATCAAGGCGCTCCACCTCGACGATCACCTGGGCTCGGGCAACGCCAAGTTGCGCGGCTGCGTCCCCGGCGCGGCCATCGAAAAACTCCCCACCCGCTTCAAGGCCGCCCAGCGCTGGAACGCCAACCGCAAGCTCGGCCAGGCCGTCGCCTTCGACGCGATGGACACCTGCATCAAGCTCGCCGACGAATACGGCGTGGGCATCGTCAGCGTCGACCAGGCGTTCCACTACCTCTGGGGTGGCGGCTACGTCATGGATGCCGCCAAGAAGGGCTACATCGCCTACACCAACTGCACCGCCGCGATGGCGGAGGTCGTCCCCTTCGGCGGGAAGTTCCCCACGCTCGGCACCAACCCGCACTCCTGGGGCTTCCCCACCACCGACGCGATCGGATACCCGATCGTCATCGACTGGGCGACCAGCACCGTGGCCATGGGCCGCGTGCAGCAATTCGTCCGCGAGGGCAAGCCGCTCCCGCCCGGAAGCGCGGTCGATAAGGATGGCAAGGAGACGACCGACCCGACGAAGGTCGCCGCGCTGCTCCCCTTCGGCCAACACAAGGGGTATGGCCTCTCGCTCATCGACGAGTTGGTCGCCGCGCTGATCGGCGGCTCGCTGCCCACCATCCGCTCCCGCCCCGAGATCGCGCCGGCGGGCGAGAAGACGACGCCCACCTTCTTCTTCCAAGTGATCCACCCCGAGGCGATGTCGTGCGGCGCGTTCGTCAAGGGGCGCAACCAGTCGCATAACGTCAAGACGGTGATCCAGGACATCCTTGGCCACGGCAACGAGAAGTGCATGCTCCCGGGCCAGCTCGAGCACGAGGCCGCCCTCCGCAGCGCCAAGGCGGACGGGCTGATCTTCACCGAGGCGGAGATCGCCGAGTTCGTGAAGATCGCCGGCGAGGTGGGGATCAAGCTTGATGCGGCGGGGTTGCGTCGCGTGTAATTCCCCTCTCCTCCCGGGAGAGGGTGGCCGCGTCTTCGCCGCCGGGTGAGGGCGTCTTCGGCCGATTGGGTCACGCAAGCAGGTGAGACCCTTCTCGGCCGGTGATCCCCTCACCCCGGCCCTCTCCCGGAAGGAGAGGGAGCCAACGCAACCTTTTTCACATCCCCCCGCCCGCTCGGTCGATGTAACCCATTGATTATCGGCCGACGGCACGACGCCACCCAGGCGTCGCGCGATCGTCGGCGGCATGGATGCCGAGGAACTCGCCATGGATGGTGGAGCCCGCGCCGCCAAACGGCGCGCCGCACACATCACGCCGCAACTGCGCCCGTGCCCCAAGACGGGGCCGGCCGTCTCATTCCTGCTCGAAGCGATGGAGCCGCGCGTCCTCCTTGCGGGCGACCTGGTCAGCATCGCCAATCCCGCGCCGGCGTTGAACGATTACTTCGGCAACGCCGTCGCCGCCATGGGGACGACCCGAGTCGTCATCGGGGCCTTCGGTGATGACGCCACCGCAAGCGACTCGGGCTCGGCCTACCTCGCCGACTCGGCGACCGGCGAAATCCTGCGCACCTTCACCAACCCGACACCCGCGGCCGGCGATCAATTCGGCCTCGCGGTGGCGGGCGTGGGGAGCAACCGCGTCGCCGTCGCGGCCCCGCGCGACGACATCAAGCGCACCAACGCCGGCGCGGTCTATATCTTCAACGCCGACGACGGCACGCTCGTGAAAACGCTCTACAGCCCCAACCCGCAGCCGTTCGATTATTTCGGGTCGTCCCTGGCGGTCGTGGGGCAGGACCGCATCCTCGTCGGCTCCTACAACGACGACACCGTCGGCACCGACACCGGCGCGGCCTATCTCTTCGACGTGAACACCGGGGCGTTGATCCAGACCTTCTCGAATCCCACGCCGGCCGCGGGAGACCTGTTCGGCTTCAGCGTCACGGCACTGGACGATGACACCATCGCCATCGGCGCGCCGGGCGACGACGCCGGCGCGGCTGACTCGGGCGTCGTGCACCTCTTCAGCGTCTCCACCGGCGCCAAGCTCCGCACCATCACACACCCGCAGGCGGCGGCCTCCAACAACTTCGGCTACTCCATCGCGGGCCTTGGCGGCACGCGGCTGGCCGTCGGCACGCCCAACCGGGCCGTCGGGGCGGACTTCGCCGGCGTCGTCTATGTCATGAACCCCGCCGACGGCACGCGGCTGCTCACCATCACCAACCCGACTCCCAACGCGCTGGAGTTCTTCGGCCGATCCATCGCGGGCATGGGCGGCGGAACGCTCCTCGTGGGCGTGCCGAGTGACGACAGCATCGGCCTGAAATCAGGCACCGTTTACGCCTTCGACGCCACCGACGGCACCATCCTCCGCACCATCGTCAACCCCCGCCTGCGTCCCAACGACCAGTTCGGCTACTCCCTCGCCGCGCTCGGCCCCGACCACGCCATCGCCGGCGCGTGGAACGACAGCACCGGCGCCTCCACCGCCGGCGCGGTCCACGTCGTCACCATCGACCCGCCCCCGCCCGCCATCGGCACGCTCACCGCCTCCCCCGCGCCGGCCTCGTTCGGCCAACTCATCACGCTCACCGGCTCGGGCGTCAACGCCTCCTCCACCCAGCTCTTCTTCTACATCGACTCCAACCGCGACGGCGAACTCCAGACCGACGGCGACTTCCTCCTGAGCGCCAGCCCCAACACCGCCACCGGCACGATCATCCGCACGCTCCAGTCCAGTTCGCTCTCGCCGGACACCTACACGCTCTTCGCCGTGCCCGTCGATGTGCGCGGCGTGTTGGGCAACATTGCGCAGTCGAGCGTGACCATCAACGACGCCCCCGCCCCGGCGGACCACCCCTTCATCGGCGCCTTGCTGGCGAACCCCGGCACCGTCGCCCCCGGCGGGAGCGTGGCCCTCACGGCCGACAACGTGTCGGTCTCCACCGGCTCGATCAGCAGCATCACCTTCTACCGCGACACCAACAACAACGGCACGCTCGACTCCTTCGTGGACGAGCCGATCGGCACCGACAACTCCGCCGACGGCGGCTGGTCGCTGACCATCACGACCGACCAACTGGCGGTCAGCAACGGCCGCGTCTTCGCCCGCGCCCGCGCCTCCAACGGCACCTACAGCAAGCCCGCCGTCGCCACCGTCAACGTGCAGGCGCCGGCCACCAACCACGCGCCGACCGTGGACCTGGTCACGCCCGTCAACAACGCCTCCATGACCACCACCACGCCGCGCTTCGCCTGGACCGCGACCGACCCGGACGGCGACGCGATGAGCTACGACCTGCGGATCACGGACCTGCTGGGCAACGCGGTGCGCACGATCCGCTTCCCCGCGCCGGGGCCGCTGGAATACACGCTCCAGGCCGGCGAGGCGCTGGCGGTGGGTGACTATTTCTGGAGCGTCGTCGCCAACGACGGCCACGGCAACACCGCCGATTCGCCCACGCGCCGCCTGACCATCGCCGCCCCACCGGTGAACCACCCGCCCACCATCTCGCCGCTTACGCCCGCCGGCAACGCGAGCGCCGACGACACAACGCCGACCTTCACCTGGTCCGCGAGTGATGCGGACAACGACCCGCTCACGTTCACGCTGAACATCCTCAACAGCCAGGGCGCGGCAGTGCGCACGCTGGTCACCGCGCACCCGGCCACCCTCGCGCTGACGCTCGCCAACGACCAGGCGCTCGCGCCCGGCACGTACAACTGGACGATCGCCGCCGACGACGGGAAGGCGTCGCCCGTCACCACCACGCCGCGGCCGTTCACCATCACCAGCCCCCCGCCGGTGAACCAGCCACCCGCCATCGCCGCGATCACGCCGACAGTGGGCGCAACGACCGACGACCCGACGCCCACCTTCACCTGGTCCGCTTCCGATCCTGAAAATGATGCGATGAGCTACACGCTCACGATCACCAGCACGGCCAACAGCCAGGTCGTCCACACCGCAACGCTCGTGAGCCCCGCGTCGCTCACTTACACATTGCCCGACATCAACACGCTGGCGAACGGCACGTATTCGTGGACCGTGTCTGCGAACGACGGCCACAACAGCGCGGTCGTCACCGCCGCGCGCAATTTCACCATCGCCCTGCCGACCGAACCGCCCGCAAACCTCCCGCCGGCCGTCACGCCGCTGACGCCCGACGCGGGGGCGACCACCGACGACGCAACGCCGACCTTCACGTGGTCCGCCTCCGACCCCGAGAATGACGCACTGAACTTCACGCTCACGATCAGGGACACCGCGAACCAGGTCGTTCATACCGTAACGCTCAACGGCCCCGCGTCGTTGACTTACTCGGTACCGGGCGTCAACGCGCTGGTGAATGGCACCTATTCGTGGACCGTCGCCGCCGACGATGGTACGAACGCGCCCGTCGTCACCGCGCCGCGCAGCTTCACCCTATCCGTGCCGACCGAACCACCGGTCGACCCCGTCAACCTCCCACCGACAGTCAACGCGCTAGCCCCCGCGGCCGGCATTACCATCAACGATCGAACACCGACGTTCACCTGGTCCGCGAGCGACCCGGAAAACAACCCGCTGAGCTTCACGCTCACCGTCCGGGATGCCATCGATCAACTCGTCTATGCCACGGTGTTGAGCGCCCCCGCGTCGCAGACCTACACATTACCCGACGTCAACGCGCTGACCACAGGCACATATTCCTGGACCGTCGCGGCCGATGACGGCGCGAACACGCCGGTTATCACCACGTCGCGCAGCTTTACGTTGATCGTGCCGACCGATCCGCCGGTTGACCCGGTCAACCTGCCCCCGACGGTGACGCCGCTGGTCCCCGCCGACGGCAACACCTCCGACGACCCGACCCCAACCTTCACCTGGGCCGCCAGCGACCCCGAGAACAACACGCTGAGCTTCACGCTCACGATCAGGAACTCCGCGAACCAGGTCGTTCATACCGCGACGCTCAGCAGCCCCGCGTCGCAGAGCTACACGCTCCCCGACAACGACGCGCTGGCCAACGGCACATACACATGGACCGTCAGCGCCGACGACGGCACAAACGCCCCCATCGTCTCAACGCCTCGCGGTTTCACCATCGACGTCGTCAATGACCCACCGCCCGGCGGCGGCAACGCGCCGCCCGACACCAACGGCACGCCCCAGACCGCAACCCCCGCGACCCCCGACGGCGACCCGATCTCCGACTCGCTCGCGCCCGAGAACCCCGACGAGGTGGACTGGTTCGCCTTCGCCCTCGACGGACTGTCGTTCCTCGACGTCACGACAACCGGCGTGAATGAGGGGAACCTCAAGCTAAGCCTCTTCACCTCCGCCGACACCGCTACGCCCATCGTGACGAGCGGGGGCGGTTACGCCTCCATCCAGCGGCGCGGCGGCGGCGTGCTCGACGCGGGGTCTTTCCTCGTCAAGGTGGAGCGCGTGCAGGGGCTGGACGTGCCGGGGGATTACGACATCAGCATCCTCGCCACGCCGGTCTTCGACGTGCTCATCGGCGCGGGCCAGCCTTCGACGCTCAAGTTCACCGACGGGGACAGCACCGCCGTTTCGGTCGTGCTGAAGCAGGCGATCGGCCACGTATTTCTCTCGGGCTCAAACGTCGCGGCCACCACCAAACGCGACACCCTCACCGTCACCGGCTCGCAGCTCGCACTGGCCGATCTGGTCATGACCGACACACAGGCCAAGACGACGCTCGCCGTCAATGGCAAGTCCGGCGACGGCGTGGTGGAACTGGGCGGCGTGTCGGCGGACGGGGCGATGAAGTCCATCACCGGGAAGACCACGCGGCTCACCGGCACGACCAACGTCGCCGGCTCGCTCAAATCGCTCACCCTCATGGAGGCCCGCGGCGCAGTGCTGGCCGTCGGCGCGCCGGCCGACGCGAAAACAACCCTCACGCTCAAGGTGAAGACCGCCGAGGATTTCACGGTGGTGTCGAACACCCCGATCGCCTCGCTCGCCGCCGATGATTGGACCGGCGGCGACGCGCTCTCGGCCCCGTGGTTCAAGTCGATCACGGTGAAGGGCACGCTCTCCGCGGCCGTGACCGCCACCGGCGCCAACGACAAGGGGGTCTCGATCGACAAGCTCAAGGCATCCACGTTCACCGACGCCTCCCTCGCGGCCGCCGGAGTGGTGAAGTCCGTCGCGGCCGGCGATTGGACCGGCGATGGGAGCGATATCGCCGCCGCCGCCTGGTTCGGCTCAGTGAAAATCACGGGCACGCTCTCGGCAACGCTGCAGACGACGGGGCAGGACGCCAAGGGACGCGGCATTCCCTCGCTCGCCGCCGGCTCCGTCGTAAACGGCTCGATCCTCGCCAGCGCGGGCATCGGCGCGGTGAAGGTCGGCCAGTGGATAGACGGCTCGATCACCGCCGCGTGGGCGGACACGATTACCTCGGCCGGCGATTTCAGCCCGGACATGACGCTCACCGGCGCCTCGGCCGGCCCGACGCTCAACAAGCTCGTCGTCAAAACGGTCCTGCGTGACGGCACGATCCGCATCACGGGCGATGTGAACCTCATCGACGCCGGCGCGGCGCGCGACGCCACGGTGATGATCGGCGTGACCGGCCAATCCGCGCCGGATTCCGCCGACGACTTCACGCCGGGCATCGGCACGCTCAAGACGCTCACCGTGCGTTCCATCAAGGGCGACGCCGCCGCCTCCTTCATCGACACGCTCATCGCCGCGCGGGCAGTTGGGAAGGTCACGCTCCGCGAGGTCGCCACCGTGGGCGGTCCGCCGTTCGGCCTGATCGCCGACACCCTTGCCTCCTACAAGCGCACCGCTCAGGCCGGCACCGCCCGCCTCACCTTGCTCGACACGCCGGGGATTCTTGACGGCACGGATGCGTACCGGGTGCTGATCGTTTGATGCGGACACCGCCCGCTGACGCTGGCGTGCCTCGGCTGTGATCGGCGCACTACAATCCCCCCGTGCGGACCGATGCGTTCAAGCTCGTCTCCCCGATGAACCCGATGGGCGACCAACCCACCGCGATCGCCGCGCTCACCGAAGGGTTGCGGCGCGGGGACAAGTACCAGACCCTGCTGGGCGCGACGGGCACGGGCAAGACCTTCACCATCGCCAACACCATCGCCCGCATCAACAAACCGACGCTGGTGATCAGCCACAACAAGACGCTGGCCGCGCAGCTCTACGAGGAGTTCAAAGAGCTCTTCCCGCACAACGCGGTGTCGTATTTCGTCTCCTATTACGACTACTACCAGCCCGAGGCCTACATCCCGCAGCGCGACATCTACATCGAGAAGGACTCCTCGCGCAACGACGACCTGGACCGCCTGCGTCTGGCGGCGACGACCAACCTCGTCTCGCGGCGCGACACGATCGTGGTCGCCAGCGTCTCCTGCATCTTCGGCCTGGGCTCGCCGGACGCGTACAAGAAGTCCGTCGTCAGCGTCAACAAGGGCCAGACCATCGACCGCCGCGACCTGCTGCTCGCGCTCAACGACCTGCAATACACCCGTGCGGAGATGGAGTTCAAACGCGGGACCTACCGCGTGCGCGGCGACGTGATCGAGCTCTTCCCCGCCTCCGAGGAGTTCGCCTACCGCATCGAATTGTTCGGTGACACCGTGGACAGCCTGGCCTACGTCAACCCGCTCAGCGGCGAGCTGATCGCGGACCAGGAGGCGGTCTTCATTTACCCGGCGGTGCACTACGTGCTGCCGCCCGACCAGATCGAGCGTGCCGTGGGATCAATCCGCGAGGAACTCGACCGCCGTATCCTGGAACTCCGCGGCGAGGGCAAACTGCTCGAGGCGCAGAGGCTGATGGCACGCACGAAGTACGACCTGGAGCTCATCCGCGAGGTCGGCGTCTGCCCGGGGATCGAGAACTACAGCCGGCATTTGGAGGGCCGGCCGCCCGGCGCCAAGCCCTACACCCTGATGGACTATTTCCCCGACGCCGCAGCGGGCACCTACGAGGGCGGGTACGTGGACGGCAGCCGTGAGGACGTGAAGGCGGTGCCGCCGGAGGAGCGCAACGCGGGGGACAACGGCTGGCTGCTGGTGATCGACGAGAGCCACGTGACGCTCCCGCAGATGCGGGCGATGTACTTCGGCGACCGGCACCGTAAAGAAACCCTTGTCGCACACGGGTTCCGCCTGCCCAGTGCGCTGGACAACCGGCCGCTGAGGTTCGAGGAGATCGAGAAGGTGTGGCCGCAGGTGCTCTTCGTCAGCGCCACCCCCGGTCCTTATGAGCTGGAGAAATCCGGCGGCGTGGTGGTGGAGCAGGTGATCCGGCCGACGGGGCTGATCGATCCGGCGATCGAGGTGCGGCCGGCCGCGGGCCAGGTGCCGGATTTGTGCAAGATCGCGCAGGAACGCACCGCCGCGGGGGAACGCACGCTCGTCACCACGCTGACCAAGCGGCTGGCCGAGGACCTCGCGTCCTACATGGCCAAGCTCGGCATCCGCTGCCGCTACCTGCACAGCGATATCCAGACCATCGAACGCGTCGAGATCCTGCGCGACCTGCGCAGCGGGGAGTACGACGTGCTGATCGGCGTGAACCTCTTGCGCGAGGGGCTGGACCTGCCGGAGGTGTCGCTGGTGGCGATCATGGACGCGGACAAGACCGGGTTCCTGCGGAGCACGACGAGCCTGATCCAGCAGATCGGCCGTGCCGCCCGCAACGTGAACGCCACCGTCATCCTCTACGCCGACACCGTTACGCCGGCAATGAAGACCGCCATCGAGGAGACCAGCCGCCGCCGCGAGAAGCAGGTCGCCTTCAACACCGAGCACGGCATCACGCCCACGACGATCATCAAGGCGATCCGCCAGAGCATGGAGCTGGAGATCAAGGCCCACCGCACCGCGCGCGAAGCCGTCGGCCTGGCGGGCGGCATCGACGAGGAGCTCACGTTTACCAAGGAAGAGCTGATCGCCGACCTCGAACGCGAGATGCTCGACGCGGCGCAGCAGCTTCAATTCGAGAAGGCGGCGACCATCCGCGACAAAATCAAGGAGTTGCAGGACGCGCCGAACATCTCGGGTTTGATCTCCACGCAGACGGAAGAAAACAAACCCAAGCCCGGCACGCCGGGGACACGCCCGCGCAACAAGAAGGGCCGCAAGCACGGGGGGGTTTCGTGAGGGCGCGATCGCAAGACCCCGACCCTTCGCGGACTCAGGATCGGGTTTGGCTTCAGAACACCCCGAGAAACTTCATCGCCGCGCCCGTGGGCAGCACGTGCACGCCGGGGGTTTTGAGGAGGCGGCCGAGCAGCCGTTCGAGGTAGCCCGCGCCGATCGGGCCCCAGCCCTCGTCATCGAGGCCGTGCGTGTTGTACACGAGCCAGCCTGAGGGCTGCGCGAACAGGTGGGCGATGCAGGCGTCGAGGTGTTCCTCGCAGTTCCCCGGACCCATGCCGGTGGTGCGGATGGCGACGGTGTCACGTGTGGGCAGCGGGTTGAAGCCGTGGGCCGCGCCGCCGCCGCGGAAGGCGCGGACCTGCGTGGGCAGCCACGCCTCGAGCTCGGGCGTGGTGTTGTTGTAGGGGAAGTTGAAGATCGCCTTTTTCCGGTCGAAGGCGCGCAGCTCACGATCGAAGACGTCGAGGCAGCGCAGGATCAGGTCGCGCCCCTCGTTGAACGGCAGCCCACCCTTGTTGGCGTGGCGGTAGCCGTGCGGCATGACCTCGTGCCCGCGCTCCTGCAACTCATTCCACATCGTGAAATCGCCGCGCACTACTTCCTTGTAGTCCGGCGGAACCCATGTCTTGAGGTGCGCGGCGGCGACGACGTTGATGCATGCGGCGAGCCCGAACTTCTCGTAAATCTCCGCGGTATTGAGGCTCGATTTCGCGAAGCCGTCGTCATAGCTGAGGGTGACGATATGCATTTGTATTTCCGCGCCCGCACTCACCAATACCGCTCGACGTGGATGTTCCCCATCGGGCCGCGCATCTTGTCGGCGACGAATCCTCGCCCCTCCAGCAACGCCTGCGCGTCCGTGACCATCGCCGGGTTGCCGCAGAGAAAGACGTGCGCCTCCGCGGGGTCGAGCTTCGCGCCGGCGAGCGTCTCAAACACCGCCGGCTCCAGCGCCGCCTGCACGTGGCCGCGCAGGCCCTT
This sequence comes from Planctomycetota bacterium, assembly GCA_021413865.1. Lineage (GTDB taxonomy): Bacteria > Planctomycetota > Phycisphaerae > Phycisphaerales > Phycisphaeraceae > JAIOPN01. Next base: position 92,095 of record JAIOPN010000042.1, read on the forward strand.
CCATTGTGAATCGATTGGCTCGCGCGAGACGACGGGGATGTAACGCACCGATTCGTCTTGCGCGGTGATCGCTTCCAACTCCTCGCGGTACGCCTGATCGACCGCGAGCCGCGTGCCGTGGATCAGCACCAACCGCCGCCACCGGCGCGGCCGGGCGTCGCGGTAGGCACGCAGTATCGAGATATACGGCCCGATCCCCGTACCGGTCGCGACCATGACGAGGTCTTTGCCCTCGGGGATCGGCTTGAGCGTGAACATGCCGTCGGCACGCTCCTGCATCCAGAGCCGTGAGCCGGCCTCCATCGTCCAGAGGCGAGGCGTGAGTTTCCCCGTCGGCACCAGCACGACGAGCAACTCGTAATGGTCGCGCACGCTCGGCGGCGTGGCGATCGAATAGGACCGCCGGTCCATCCTCGGCCCGCGCCGCGCGGGGCCTTCGGTCGCCGGTGCGTCCGCCGGTTCCTCCTTGGGCAGCCCGAGCGTGCAGAACTGGCCGGGCTCGAACTCCGGCACCGTGCCCGTGTCGTGACGCACGCGGATGATCGCCAGCTCCGGCGTCAGGTCGCGGCGGTCCACGATCGTTGCGTTGAAAATGTCTTCACCCATCGTCGCCGCCTATTTTAGCCCGAACCGGTTGAGGCCCAGGAAGCCGATCGGCAGGTCGGTCCGCCCGTGCATCGCCAGGTCGGCCATGATCTCGCCGATCACGCTGGCGAACTTGAAGCCGTGGCCCGAGAAGCCGCAGGCGATGGCGACGTTCGGGTGGCGCGGGTGTGTGTCGAGGATGAAGTGGCCGTCGGGGCTGTTGGTGTAGAGGCAGGTGCGGATGGCGAGCGTCGGGCCGTCGGCGTCGGGGATCATCTTGCGCAGCAGCGGGCGGAAGGTCTCCTCGTCGCCGGGCATCGGGTCGCGGTTCACCCGGTCGGGGTTCACCGCGTCGGCGACCTTGTGGTACGCGAGCTTGAAGCCCGGCACGTTGGGCATCATCGGGAAGCCGTAATGCACACCGCCCGTGCCGTGGTCCATCATCCAGACGGGGAGCTTGCCGTATTGGAAAATCTCCGGCCTCTTGGGCCAGACCCATCCGAGCACCTGCCGCGAGACGACGAGCTTCACGCCCAGGTCGGTGATGAGCCGGTCCGACCATGCGCCGCCGGAGAAGACGAGTTTCCGCGCGGAGTACTCCGCTTTGGCGGTGCGCACCGTCACGCCCTCGGCGGTGCTGCTCCAGGAGAGCACCGGCTCGTGGCCGTGCAGCTCCGCGCCGCGGCTGAGCGCCCCGATGCAGTACGACGCGATCGACTGCTCGGGCACGATGAAGCCGACGGCGTCCTCGTACATGCCGACGTAATCCTTCGGCGTGCGGAACATCGGGTAACGCTCTTCGAGCTGCCGGTGCGAGAGCTGTTCGTGGGCGATGTTGTGCTCGCGCTGGGCGCGGAGCGAACCGGTGATCAGCTCGGAATCCGGCCGGCCGTAATAGACGCCGCCGGTGATGTGCATGATGGCCTGGCCGGAGTCGGCCTCGATCTCGCGCCAGGCCTCGTAGGCGCGGCGGAGGAGCGGGACGTAGTCGATGTGCTCCCAGTAGGCCATGCGGATGACGCGCGAGAAGCCGTGGCCCGCGCCGCGCGTGTGGGGGATGTCGAACTGCTCGAGGCCGAGCACGCGCAGGCCGCGTCTGGCGAGCTGGTAGGCCGTCGCCGAGCCCATGGTGCCCACGCCTACAACGATCACGTCGAAACGGTCGGACATCGGATGATCTTCGGGGGTGCGAGCGGGCAGTGTAACGCCGATGCGGGCAGCGTTGGCGATCCGCTACACTCATGGCCTTACATAGATCAAGGAGACCACCATGGAATACCGCAACCTCGGGCGAACCGGATGCAAGGTCAGCCCGCTCTGCCTGGGCGCGATGATGTTCGGGGCCAAGACCGAGCTGCCCGAGTCGATGGCGATGATCGACCGCGCGATCGAGGCGGGCATCAACTTCATCGACACCGCCAACGTCTATAGCCGCGGCAAAAGCGAGGAGTTCGTCGGTCAGGCGCTGGCCCGCAACGGGAAACGCGACAGGATCGTGCTCGCCACCAAGGTGCATGGGAAGATGGACGACGCGGACCCCAACGCCTGGGGCAACCAGCGTCGCCACATCGTCCAGCAGTGCGACGCCTCGCTCAAACGGCTGCGAACGGACTGGATCGACCTGTATCAGATCCACCGGCCCAACTCCGAGGTGCCGATCGACGAGACGCTCCGCGCCCTGGACGACCTGGTCCGCGCGGGGAAGGTGCGATACCTGGGCACGAGCACGTTCGCCGCGTGGCAGGTGATGGAGTCGCTCTGGGTCTCCAAAGAGCTTGGCCTCAACCGCTTCATCTGTGAGCAGCCCCCCTACCACCTGCTGGATCGGCGCGTCGAGCGCGAGCTCGTGCCCTTCGCGCAGACGTATGGCCACGCGATCATCCCCTGGGCGCCGCTGGCGAGCGGTTTCCTCACCGGCAAGTACCGCCGCGGCGAAGACCCGCCCAAGGACGCCCGCGTGCAGAAGAGCCCCGGCGGGCGCGGCGACTACCTGTTCACCGACGCGACTTTCGCCGTGATCGAGCGGCTCGACGAGATCGCCAAAACCAAGGGGTGCACGGTGAGTCAGCTCGCGCTGGCGTGGTGCATGAACCAGCCGGGCATCACCAGCCCGATCTTCGGCCCGCGCACGATGGCGCAGCTCGAGGACAACCTCGGTGCGCTCTCCGTAAGCGTCGCCGACGAGGACCGGAAGAAGCTGGACGAGGTCTCCCGCCCGGGCCGTGCGATCGTGCCGTATTACGAGGCGGACTTCGGGCCGCACAAGCAGCGGTGGTAAGGAGGTCTTTCCGGGCGCCTCACCCCTGCAACGCATCGCCCTCAAACACCACGCCGTTCACCGCGAGGTCTCTGACGGTCTGCGGGTCGAGCGGCACGCCCTCGACCAGATATTTATCCCGGTTGCGCCAGCCGCGCTCGCCGGGGTAGAAGAGGTCTTCGCCCGGCGGGCCGCCACCGTGGATGTGGTTCAATAAATCCTCGGCGCGCTGGGAGAACCGGGCCGGGTCGCCGAAGGCGGCGGGGTTGAGGGCGATGAAGATCTTGGAGGCGTGGGCGTCGGCGCCGGAGGGGTCTTTCTTCCCCATCTCGTAGCAGAGCGTGCCGCCCGCCAGGACGCCGGTGAGCATCTCCATCATGAGCGCCAGGCCCGCCCCCTTGTGGCCGCCGGTGGGGAGGAACCTGTGCGACGTGAGGATCGCCGCGGGGTCGTCTGTGGGTTTGCCGTCGCTATCGAGGCCCCAGTCGAGCGGGGCTTTTTTTCCTTCGCGGCGGTAGGTCTCGACCTTGCCGACGGCGGCCTGGCTCATAGCCATGTCGAGGACGACCGGGTCTTGCCCATCGCCGCGCGGCACGCCGATCCCCAGCGGGTTGTTGCTCAAGAGCGGCCGGTCCGAACCGAAGGCGAGGATGCTGACCATCGCGTTGGTCGTGCAGATGCCGATCATGCCGGCGAGCGCAGCGCGGTACGCATAAGCGTGGGCGCGGCCCCAGTGCGAAGTGTTCGTGGCGAGGCAGGAGCCGATCCCGAACTTCCTGGCACGCTCGACGGCGTGGTTCATCGCCTGAAGGCTGACGTAGCGGCCCGGGCCGTAGTCGCCCTCGAGCACGCAGGTGGCGGCGAACTCGCGGGTGAGGCGCAGGTTCGGATTTGCGCGGACGCCACCCGATTTGATGGCGTGAAGTAGGCGCGGGAGCTGGCGTATGCCGTGCGAGGCGGTGCCCATCAGGTCGGCTTCGGCCATCAGCTCGGCCTCGACGGCACGCACCGCCGCGGGCACGCCGACCGCGGCCAGCGCCCGGTCGATCGCCGCGACCATCGCGGGGTAGCGGACCCTGATGCCGGCTTGGGGTGGTTGGTTCTGATTCATCGCGGACCATTATGCACAGTCCCGCGGGGTCGGGTGGCGAGCCGGCCCCGTCTCGCTGTGGCCGACGCTATGATCGTTCCGTGCGTTCCTCACGAGGCAGCAGCCGAAGCCGATTTACGGAATACAAACGCGAGCTCGACGAGCGCCGCGCCAAGGGCGACATGACCACGCCCACCAAGGCGGCGGCGCGGGCCGCGAGCCTGGGGCACCCGGGGATCGGCTCGACGGCGGGCGTGGGCCACAAGAGGCAGCGCGGGTTCGGCGTGCTGCTGCGCGAGTTCTTCAAGATGCTCCGCGGCCACCGCCTGATGCTGGCGGCGCTGCTGGGCACGCTCACCTTCTCGACGCTGCTGGGCCTGATCCCGCCGTATGGCACGAAGCTCGTCTTCGACTGCGTGCTGGGCAGCAGGCCGATCCAGAACGACCTGCCCTCCTGGCTGCACGTCTCGCTGAACCCGCGGGAACTGCTCGCGTGGGTCGCGCTGGGGATGGTTGCGCTCTCGGTGGTGTCGGTGCTGGTCAACATCTGGGGCCGGTGGCACGCAACGCGGATCACCAAGCGGCTGCAGATCTCGGTGCGGCGACAGGTGTTCAGCCACGCGGTGCGGCTGCCGCTGCACCGCGTGTACGACCTCAAGTCCGGCGGGGCCGCGAGCCTGCTGCGTGAGGACGCCGGCGGCGTGGGCGAATTGCTCTTCGCCGTGATCTACAACCCGTGGCGGGCGATCATCCAGCTCGTGGGCAGCGTGACCATCCTCGCGTTCACGGACTGGCGGCTGCTTCTGGGGTCGCTGGTGCTCCTGCCGGTGGTTTACTTCTCGCACAAGACGTGGATCGCGCGGATACGCCCCGTGTTCGGCGACGTCCGCGCCAGCCGCACCCACACCGACAGCCACGCCACCGAGACGTTCGGCGGCATGCGCGTGGTCCGCAGCTTCTCCCGTCAACGCAGCGAGGCCTCCCAGTTCACGCGCAACAACGCCCTGATGGCGCGTCAGGAGATCCTCGCCTGGTGGTGGAGCCGGGGGGTGGACGTCGCCTGGGCGCTCTTCATCCCCACGGCCTCGGCGGCCCTGCTCTGGTACGGCGGCAACCGCATCCTCGACGACGCCGCCCGCGTCGCCGCCGGCACGCTCTCGGCGAATGATGCGTTCACCATCGGCGACCTGGCGATGTTCCTCGCCTACCTCGCCTGGCTTCTGGGACCGATCGAGGCGTTGGCCGCCAGCGCCACGGCGTTCCAGAACAACCTGGCCGGCCTCGACCGCGTGCTCAACGTCCTCGCCGAGCCGACCGAGATGCCCTCGAAGCCGGGGGCACGCGTGCTGGGCCGCCACACCCCCGCGGGACGGATCAGCGTCAATCACGTGAGCTACACCTATCCCAACACGAAGACCGAGGTGTTGCACGACATAACCTTCGACGCCGAGCCGGGTGAGATGATCGCTTTCGTCGGCCCCAGCGGCGCGGGCAAGACGACGGTCTGCAACCTCGTCGCACGGTTCTACGACCCGACCTCCGGTTCGATCAGCTTCGACGGCACGGACCTGCGCGACATCACCGTCGATAGCTACCGCTCGCTGCTTGGCATCGTGGAACAGGACACGTTTTTGTTCGACGGCTCGATCGCCGACAACATCGCGTACGGCCGGCGCGACGCGACGATGGAGCAGATCGCCGACGCCGCCCGCAAGGCCAACGCCGACGGCTTCATCTCCGCTCTGCCCAAGGGGTACGCCAGCCGGATCGGCGAGCGCGGCGTGAAGCTCAGCGGCGGCCAGCGGCAGCGGCTGACCATCGCCCGGGCGATCCTGGCCGACCCGCGCATCCTTATCCTCGACGAGGCCACCAGCAACCTCGACACCGAGAGCGAACGGCTGATCCAGACCAGCCTGCACACCCTGATGGCCGGCCGCACGAGCCTGGTCATTGCCCACCGCCTGAGCACCATCGCCCACGCGCACAAGATCATCGTGATCGAGAACGGCAGGGTCGTGGAAATGGGCCCGCACACCCAACTCATGGAGCGCAGTGGGCGGTACCGGCAGATGGTGGAATTGCAGACCGCCCCGCCGCAGCCGCCGGCTTCGCCCGTGGCAAGTCCCCCGCCGCCGGCGCACCCCTGAAGGGCTGTTTCATCAGCGGTGACCGCGAGTTGCACCCCGGCATCAAATCGTGGTACGAAGACCACCACTTGGTCCGCTGATACCCGTAAGGGCCGTTCCGTTGGCCGGGGGCCACCGCGGACGGGCGGGCATTTCAGGACGTGATTCGTAAAGGATGGAGCCATGATCGAACGGCATTTACACAACAGACGCAACACCCGCACGCATCGGGTGTGGGTGTTGTTGCTCGCGCTGATGGTGACGCTGCCCGCAACCGTTCATGCACAGGAGAAGGTGGACCCCGCCGTCAAAAAGCTGATGGCCGCCAACGGCTTCTTTGAACGCGGCATGTACGACACCGCCGAGCAGGAGTACGCCGCTTTTCTCAAGGACAACCCCGATCACCCCGAGGCCGTCACCGCGAAATACGGCATGGCTGTCTGCCGCTACAAGCAGAACCAGTTCGACAAGGCCGCCGAGACATTGAGCGAGTTGGTCAAGATCAAAGAGTTCCCCCAGAAGGAAGAGGCGCTGGCGGTCCTGGGGCATTGCTACCTCGCCAGCAACGCCAACGACAAAGCGCTGGCCGCATTCGACCAACTCCTCAAGGAATACCCGCAGAGCCAGCACGCCGAGTTGGCGTCGATCAACCGCGTGCAGGTGCTCTATCTCGTCGGTAAAAAGGAGGAGGCCGCCGCCGCCGGTCGGGCCTTCATCGACCGCTACCCCAAGAGCGACCGGCTGGCGTCGGCGCTCTACTTCACCGCCGTCTCGCTGACCGACACCGGCAAGCTCGATCAGGCGTCGGCGACGCTCAAGGAACTCATCAAGAACTACCCCGAGACCTCGCAGACGCTCGACGCCATCCTCCTTCTGGGGCAGACCTACGAGATCAAGGGCGACCACGGCAACGCCCAGGCGCAGTACCAGCGGCTGATCACCAACGCCAACGGTTCGCGCAAGGCCGAGGGGTTCTACGCCTACGGCGTCTCCCTCTTCAAATCCAAGAAATACCCCGAGGCGACCGAGAAGCTCCAGGCCGTCCTCAAGGAATACCCCGAGAGCGAGTTTGCCGCGCCGGCGATGCTGCAACTGGGCCTGACGCAGCTCGCCGCCGGCGACACGGCTAAGGCGCGCGCGACGCTTGCGACCGTCATCGAGAAGGACAAAACCCGCGCCAACACGGCCCGCTACTGGCTGGCGCAGGCGGACATCAATGAGAAGGCGTACGACAGGGCTTACAAGACCCTCGACGAGTTGGCGAAGCAGGACCCGCCCGCGGAGAACCTCGAGGCCGTGCTCTTCGACCGCGCCTGCTGCCTGATGGCGATGGAGAAGTTTGAGCCGGCGGCGAAAGAGTTCGCCGCCTTCCGCGAAAAGTACCCGTCGGGCGCACAGGCGAACGATGCCCTCTACCGCCAGGCGTTCTCCCTGCACAAGCTCGGGCAGTACGAGAAAAGCCTGGCGCTCTCCAGCAACGCGGCGAAGGACGCGAGTTCTTCCGTCTATGGCCCGGCACGCGAACTGACGGCGGAAAACCTCTTCCTCCTCCAGAAATACACCGACGCCGCGCCGATCCTCGACGACCTGCTCAAAAACGCGCAGGGCAACGCCAAGTCCCGCTTCAGCTACCGGCTGGGCCAGTGCGCCTATTTCACGCGGGATTACGCCAACGCCGCGGCGCTGCTCGGAGACGTGGTCGCGGACAAGGAGAGCGCGGACGCGACGCTGATGCACGATGCCGTCTTCCTGCTGGGCGACGCTCTGCTGCAGTTGGGTGATTACGCCGGCGCGGAAAAATCGCTCGGGGATTACCTCGCGACCGCGCCGGGCGACAAGCTCGAGGCACAGTACAAGCTCGCCGTGGCACAGATCCGCGGTGGTCACGGAGACCAGGCCGCGGGGCTGCTCGGCGAGGTGGCCAAAGGCCCCGCCGATTCGCCATGGGTCATGCGGGCGACGTTTGAGCTGGGCCAGCTCCAATACCAGAACAAGCAGTACGAGCCCGCCGCCGCCGCGCTGAAGCAGGTCGTCGCATCAAAGGCGGGCGAAGAACTCAAGGCGCCGGCTGCGTACCTCCTGGCGTGGATCGACTTCGACAATCAGCGCTACCCCGAGGCCGCCACCGGGTTCTCGAAGATGGCTGCCGCCTATCCGACCCACACCCTCGCCCCCGCCGCCGCCTTCCAGCACGCCGTCGCGGTGAAGGAGAGCGGCAAGGCCGCCGAAGCGATGGGTCTGCTCGGCGCATTCGTGAAAAACTACCCCAACAGCGAGAACGCCGGCAACGCCCGCTACCTGATCGGCGTCTGCCAGGCGCAGCTCGGCCAGAACGACGAGGCGATCAAGACCTTCACCGCGCTGAGCGACGACAAGGCGACGCGCAGCGACACGGTGCTTTATGAACTGGCCTGGGCGCGGCGCAACAACAAGGACAACGACGGCGCGGCCGATGCCTATCGCCAAATACTCAAGGATTTCCCGACCAGCAGCCGCGCCGCGGCGGCGGGTACGGAGCTGGCGGAGCTGCTCTACGCCTCCGGAAAATACGCCGACGCCGTCAAGCTGCTCGAAGCGGTCTCGGCCGACAGCACCGCCGATGCGAACACCCTGGGCCTGGCGCAGTACCGCCTGGGCTGGTCCTACAGCAAACTCGGACAGCAGGAGCGTGCCGCCTCCTGCTTCAACGGGTTCGCCGAGAAACTGCCCGACCATGAACTGGCTCCGTCGGCGGTGTACCAGGCCGGCGTGGCGCTGATCGCCGCGAATAAAAACGAGCAGGCGGAGAAGCTCTTCACGCAACTGGTCACGCGATATCCCAAGTCCGAGCTAGCCCCCGCGGGCCTCCTGAAGCTCGGCGAACTGGCGGCGACACGCGGCGACTTCAAGCAGTCCAAGGCCGCGTACGAGCGTTACTTCGCCGACTTCCCCAAGGACAAGTTCGCCTACCTGGGCCGGTTCGGCCTGGGCTGGGCGCACGAAAATCTCAAGGAGATCGACCGGGCCCGCGAGTGCTACGCCGCGGTGATCGAATCCCACAACGGCCCGACCGCCGCGCGGGCGCAATTCCAGATCGGCGAGACTTACTTCGCCCAGGGTGACTACACCCGCGCGGTCAAAGAATTGCTGACGGTGGACATTGTGTACGCCTATCCTGAGTGGTCCGCCCCGGCACTGTACGAGGCCGGCCGCGCGTACGAGCAGCTCAACCGGTTCGGAGATGCAAAGACGCAGTACCGTCAGTGCGTCACCAAATACAAGGAGACACCCGAGGCTCGGCTGGCCGGCAAACGGCTCTCCGCGCTGGGAGGTTGACATGAAGACAACGCTACAACGCCCCCGTTTCCGCTGGTCCGTACTCTGGTTTATGCTCGTGCTGGCCGCCGCGCTCCCGGCGCTGCCCACACTAGGCCTGTCGAGCGACGATCCGCCCCCGCCGATCGGGACCTACGCCGGGCCCACGCCCCCGGCGGCGCCGCACGCGGCCGTGCCCGAAATCGCCCGCCTCTCGCTGCTGGACCTGTTCCTCAGCGGCGGGTGGCTCATGTGGCCGCTGGCGTTGTGCAGCCTGATCACGTTCGCGCTGATCGTCGACCGATTCATCGGCCTGCGCCGCAAACTCATCGTCCCGCCGGACTTCCTCGAGGGGCTGACGCGGGCGCTGGGCAAATCGGGCCGAAACCTGGAGGCGGCCAAGGCCTTCTGCATCGAATACGACTCCCCCGTGGCCCGCATTATCCTTGCGGGCATCCGCAAGGCGCCGCGTGGCGAGGACGCCGTCGAGACCGTCATGGAAGACGCCGGCGCCACCGAGGTCGCCCGCCTGCGCACCAACGTCCGCAACCTGCACGGCATCTCCGTCGTCGCGCCGATGATGGGCCTGCTTGGCACCGTGCAGGGCATGATCGAGGCGTTCCACGTCGCCGCCACCAAGGGGCTGGGCCAGGGCGAAGAGATGGCCGAGGGCATCTACCACCTGCTGGTCACGACCTTCACCGGGCTCGCGATCGCCGTCCCGGCACTGATCTTCTACTTCTACTTCCAGTCACGCATCGAGGGGCTGGTCTCCGAGATCAGCAAGGTCTCCGAGGAGTTCCTCGAGCAGGTCTTCGGCGCGGGCACCCCCGCCCCGGCCGCGGCAACGCCGGAACGCGAGTTGCCGACCCAGCCCGGCATCGCCCCGGCGCAGGCGTGACCTTCTGATCCCAATCGGCCCCACCGGAGCAACCGCCGTGCACATCGCCGACGACCGCGACGACGACAGCATCCAGATCAACGTCATGCCGTTGATCGACCTGGTCATCGTGCTGCTGATCTTCTTCGTGGTCTCCACGACGTTCAACAAGAACGAGCAGCGGATCAAGGTCGCGCTGCCCGTCGCCTCGGGCGGCACCGCGCTCTCGGCGCCGCCCAAGCAACTGGTGATCAACATCCTCCCCGACGGCACCGTCAACATCGGCTCCAACCACTACAACGCCGACGAACTGGCCGCCTACATCCGCGCCACCCTCGCCGCCGAGCCGACGCGCGAGGTCTTCATCCGCGCCGACCAGGAGAGCCGGCACAAATCCTTCGCCGCCGTCGTCCGCCTCTGCCGCGACGCCGGCGCGAGCAACCTCAAGATCGGCTACATCGTGCAGGAAACGGCCCGGTAGTACCCCGTTGCGACGCGCCGCGCGTCACCCGTCATGAGCCTCAACCCACACCGCATTGGTCGATGGACCGGCCAGAAGCCCTGGCGGCGGTTGTCGCTCTTCCAACGCTGCATCATCGTCTCCCTGCTGCTCCACGTCGCCTTCTTCTTCGTCATGGGCGTCATCGTGGTGTCGCAGCAGATCATCGAGCGCATCACGACGCACGAGATGGTCACCGAGCTGAGCCTCGAATCGACCGATGCCCTCGACTCCGTGCAGCACATCCGCTCGCCGGAGATGGCCATCGACCTGCCAGAGAGCGCGGCCAACCCGACCTACGCGGCTAAGAAAGTGGAAACATCCGTCGGCGCGGCGCGGGTGGAAATCAACTCCGCACCGGCAAGCGGGGGTGGCGGCGGCGGGCAGGTGTCACGGCTGGCCGCGCCCGCTCCCGGCGGGGGCGGTGGCGGAGGAGGCGGCGGCGGAGGTGGTGGCGGCGGGACACCCATGCTCTCGCGCCGCCCCGTCGCGCAGCCCGGCGCGAGTGACGTGATGCTCTCGCCGCGCGAAATCGCGCAGATCAGCCAGACCGAAGCGGCCCCCGGGGCCCCCGCCCGTGAGGAGCACGCCCGCACCGATACGACAACCTTCACGGCCCGTGCCGCCGTCATCGACAATGGCCCGCCGCCCGCAGTGACGCCGGGAGAGGCGATCGGTTCCCTCGCACTGGCGGGGGGTGAAGGCGTGGAGGGTCTGGCGATGCCGGCGAGGCCGGGGCCGTCGCCCACCGCCGATGCGATGATCCGCCCGGCAGCAACCCGCATCAACCAGCGTCTGCGCGTGGGCTCGCCGCTCTCCCCGCACGCGGCGATCCGCGAGTCCTCTGTCGAGGGCCTACCGGCGGGTGAGCCGCACGGCGTGGCGGGGAAGCAGGAGTCGTACGGATCGAGCCGCGCGGGCGTGGTGACCACGGGAACGCCCGCGGCGCTGGCGGGGTCGGCCGAGCGCGGGCAGTCGCTCGTGGCCATGGCGCCGGTCCCCGGCCGGCGCAGGGGCGAGCCCGAACAGATACAGCCCTCATTCCACGCCGACACGGGGCGCGGCCCGTCGCTGCGCATCAGCCGGGCGCCGTCGCGGCAGATCCGTGAATCAGAAGCGACGGAGGACGCCGAGGCGGACGTGACGCCGACCGTGCAGCGAGCGACCGGCGGGGCCGGCGGCGGCGGCGTCCCGATGGCGGTGCGGACCGTGGAGGTGGGCCTGCGCGGCACGGATGGGCCGAGCGCCGGTGGATCGATCGTGCGCGGCACGGAGATGAAGTCCGTGTCGGCCATGGTCGGCGAACGGGGCGTGGCGGGCGGGAGCGAGGACGTCACCTTCGGCCGCGCGGGCATCCGCATGACGACCGGATCGGCCTCGGCGGGCGTGCCGGGCGTGCGCGGCGCGACCGGCGGCGGGAGCGGCACGGGGATCGCCGGCCGCTTCGCCATCGCGGAGACCGAGGCCGCGCCCGGCGGGGAGGATTTCGGCGGCGATGGGGGCGGCGGAGGCTCGGCGGAGGCGGGTACGGGTTCCGGCAATGACACGAAACAGGGCACGGGTTCCGGCGCCGCGGGCTCGGGCTCCGGCGCGGGCAAGCAAGGCACGGGCAGAGGCGCAGGGTCGTCACGGCGGCTTGGCGGTGGGAGTGGAACCGGTGCCCACGGCGGCGGTGCGCTGCGTGGCGTCGCGCTGAGCCTTGATCCCACCGGCGCGGGCGGCGTCGGCTCCGGTCGCGGCCTGCTCGTCGGCGGCGCGGGCACCGGCCTGCGCGGGAGCGACCCGGGTTCGGCCTCCCTTGACGGCGACGGGCTGGGCGGCAGCGGCGGAGGAACCGGTGGCGGCAGCGGAACCGGGGCCGGCCGCGGGAAGGGCAACGGGCAAGGGGCCGGCATGGGGAGCGGGCGTGGAGGCGGTGTCGGGAGCGGAGCAGGCAACGGGAGCGGCAGCGGTGAGGGTACCGGGAGTGGCAGCGGCAGCGGCGGAGGAAAAGGCAGCGGGCAAGGAACCGGGACCGGCAGCGGCACCGGCAGTGGGAAAGGCAGCGGCAAGGGCGGCGGCTACGGCAAGGGCACCGGCAACGGAATTGGCAACGGCACCGGCGATGGAAACGGTGACGGCGAAGGCGGCATGGGCTCGGGCTTTGGATTAGCCCCGATCCAGATCAAGGGGCTGTCGGCTGGCGGGTCGGGAACCGGCAGCGGTGCGGGCGGCGGGACCGGGGGCGACGGCGCCTCCTCCGGTGAATCGGGATCGACCACACCCGGCATCGTGATCGCGGAGCCCCCTCTCTCCGCACGCCGGATCGGCAGCGCGCCGACCCTCGGCGCGCGTGCCACCGCCATCGCGGCCCCCCTGCCCGATCGCACCATTGCTTCGATCACCCCGCTGACAAATTCGATCGATCCGCTCAACCGGCCGCTAGTTGGCGAAGAGACGCACGCCCCGACGGTGAAGAAACTCTTCGACCGAACCCCGACGATGCGTCGCCGGTTGGTCGAGACGATGGGCGGATCGAAGGAATCGGAGGAGGCCGTCGCGCGGTCGCTGGCGTACCTGGCCCGCAGCCAGGAGGCCGACGGGCGGTGGACGCACTACCTGAACGACCGCCCGAACAGCTCGAACCCCGACTACCGCCACGAATCGGCGCTCACCGGCCTGGCGACGCTCTGCTTCCTCGCCTCCGACCACACGCCCGACAAGGAGGGCCCCTACCGCCAGACCGTCGCCCGCGCGATCGCCTATCTCAAGCGGCGACAGAAGGCAGACGGCGACCTGCGTGGCGAGGGGAACATGTACAGCCAGGCGATCGCCACGCTCGCACTGGCCGAGGCGGCGATCATGACCGGTGACGCCGACCTCAAAGAGCGCGCGTTCCAGGGGGCGCGTTTCATCGTCGCGGCGCAGAACAATTCCAACGGGGCGTGGCGGTACAAGCCGCGGCAATCGGGCGACACCAGCGTGCTGGGCTGGCAGGTGCTGGCGCTGCACAGCGCGGAGTTCCTGGGTTTCGAGGTGCCCGCCGACACCCGTGCCGGGGCGTTCCGCTGGCTCGATTCCGTCTCCTCGGGCAAACATGGCGTCATCACCGGCTACCAGTCCCTCTCCCCGCTCGCGACCATGACCGCGCAGGCGTCGCTCAGCCGGATGCTGCTGGGGCAGGAACTCACCCCCGAGCAGCAGGAGGAGGTCTGCGGCTACATCCTCAAGAAGAACCCGTTCGACGACAAGGCCGCGTATTACCTCTGGTACTACTGCTCACTGACGATGATGCAGATGCAGAACGCGGCGTGGCACGAATGGAACCCGCGCATCCGTGACTACCTCGTTGCGCATCAGGCCACCGGCGGCCAGCGAGACGGCAGTTGGGACCCGGACAACGAATATGGCTACATCGGCGGCCGGATCTACAGCACCGCCCTGGCGACGCTGACGCTGGAGGTTTACTACCGCTACCTGCCCATGTACCAGCGGTCGCAGGCGGACGGCCAGTGACCCCCTCCGCAGGTGGTGACTTTGCGGTCCCCCTCCGCTAATCTTTTATGGCTCGACCCACGTCACCCGCGGAGCGGGAAGGATGTTCGCCATGAAAGCCGGATTCGCCCGCGCCTGCATCAACCCGCCGCTGGGCACGCACCTCTACGGCTTCGGCGGCCGCGACCGCGACGGCGGCGCGACCTCCATCCACGACGACATCTTCGCCCGCGCGCTCTACCTCTCCCACGGCGGCGAGGAGACCCTCATCATGGGCTTCGACCTGCTCTTTTTCAGCCGGGCGCAGGCGGACCGGTTCAAGGGGGCGATCGGGGCGCGGCTGGACCTGAGCCCGCGGCAGATATTGCTCAACACCTCGCACACCCACGCCGGGCCGATGCTCGGGCACGGCACGTGGTGCTACGCCGATTACCTCGAGCCCGACCGGCTCTATCTCGATCAGCTCGAGCACGCCACAATCGAGGCCGCCAAGCAGGCCAAGGCGTCGGCGCGCGACGTGACCGTCTGGTCCGGTTCGGCACAAACGCGATTACCAGTAAACCGCCGCAAGCCTGACGGCACCGGCAGCGGCCGTGTGATCTGGGCCCCGTACCACGACGGCGCCGCGCTCCGCACCGTCCCCTTCACGCTCTTCAAGGACCGCGCCGGCTCGCCCGTCTGCTTCCTCTTCTCCGTCTCCTGCCACCCGTCGAGCATCGGCGGCTACGACGTCTCCGCCGATTACCCGGGCCTGGCGATGGACCTCATCGACAAGCACCTGGGCGCGACCTGCAGCCTCTTCCTCCAGGGCGCGGGCGGCGACACCAAGGCGATCTACACCGACAAGGGCGACCACTTCCAGGGCAGTTGGGAGGCGGTCGAGAACGGCGGGAAACTCGTCGCCTCCGACGTGATCACCGCGCTGGCCAGGCCGCTGACACAGATCGACCCGGCGCTCAACGCCCGCATGGTCGAGATGCGGATGGAGCTCGAAAACACGCCCGACCGCGCCCAGTTCGAGCGCGACGCCAACGACCCCAAGGCCCCCGACTGGCACCGCCTCTGGGCGCAGCGCCAGGTCGCCAAGATCGACCGCAACATGCTCCCGCGCGACGCCTCGGTCATCATGCACGGCATCGAGATCGGCGGCGGGCTGCGCATCGTCGGGGTGGAGGCGGAGATCGTCGCCGAGATCGGCGAGCTGCTCGTGCGCTTCTACGCCGACGGCCTGACCTACCCGCTGGGCTACACCGACGGCACGCAGTTCTACCTCCCCACATCGAAGATGATCGAGCGCGAGGGCGGGTACGAGGTCGATTCCATTCACGAATACGGCCACCCGGCCAAGCTGCGCACCGGCGTCGAGGGGACGCTCACGCAGGCGATGGAGGGATTGTTCACCGGCGTGTGAGCCCGCGCGGCCCGCATCATTTTCTTCTCATCCCTATCAACACAGATTCCGGACACCATCCATGCCATCCACGCAGCTATCGTCGGCCGACGTCCTAGGTTCGCTCAAGAAGGACGTGTCATCACAAGGACTGCCGCCGTGGGCGGTCGGCGGGTGGCTTTCCACCGGCGAGGGTCAGCCGGACAACGCGGCGGCCTCTTACAAAATCGCACCCGGCGCGGTGGCGGGCGCGAAGTTCGTCTGGTTCGACATCCTGCTCGACAGCGATATCTTCGTGACCTTCACGATGACGCTCGGTGCCGGTGAATCAAAGGCAGTCGCGGTGCGGCAGTTTTCCCCGCTCACACAGTGCCAGACGCGGCTCTGCTTCCCGCTCGGGGGGATTGATCTGGCGGCGGTGGACCGTGTGGTCATCAAGATCATCCGCAAGACTGATCTGGCGGCGCGGTTCTGCCTCACGCCGGTGAACGTCACGGACACGGAGCCGGGACGGCTGGAAAATCCTACGCTGCCCAAGGGGCCGCTCGTGGATGAACTGGGCCAGAGCACACTCCACGCGCGGGTCGGCAAGACGCCCAACGCCGACGCGCTGGTGCGCCACCTGAAAAAGAAACTCGACGACGCCCCAAGGCAGAGCTTTCCGGCGCACTTCAGCCGCTGGGGCGGGTGGAAGGATCGAAAAGTCGAAGCTACCGGCTTCTTCCGCACGTACCACGACGGCAAGCGCTGGTGGCTCGTGGACCCGGACGGCCACCTCTTCTGGTCCAGCGGGCTCGACTGCACGCACGCCACCATCGATCACGAGACCGTTTACCAGACCCGGCACATGAACCTGCGCCCCGCGCTGGCATGGATGCCCGACCCGAACGGGCCTTACAAGGCGGTCTATCACACCAACCCCTACCACGGCCCCGAGCCGCGCGAGATCAACTATCTCCCGGCGAACTTCATGCGCGCCTTCGGCCCCGAGAAGTGGCACGAGGCGTGGAGCACCGTGGCGCAGGCTGAGCTGCGCGGGCTGGGCTTCAACACGGCCGGCGACTGGTCCGACGAGCCGGCGATGAGCCGCGGCAAGACGCCCTATGTGCTGCCGCTGGATCTGAAGTTCACGTTCCCGAACGTGCCGCGTGTGACGGGGGCGTTCCCCGACGTGTTCGACCCGCGCATGGAGTCTGACGCGGCGGAGTACGCCGAGAACATCCGCCCCACCCGCGACGACCCGGCGATGATCGGCTACTTCCTCACCAACGAGCCAAGCGTGAGCTGGCAGATGATCGACGAGAAACGTGGCCTGGCGGAGGCGATGCTCGTCAAGACGCCCTCCTGCGCCTCGCGCAAGGCGCTGACCGAGTTCCTCAGGAAGAAATACGGCGACAGCCCAGGGCTGGCGAAGGCGTGGGGCGTGGCGACGACACTCGAAGCCGTCGCCAACGGGCCGTGGCGGGCGACGCTCAC
This sequence comes from Planctomycetota bacterium, assembly GCA_021413865.1. Taxonomy (GTDB): domain Bacteria; phylum Planctomycetota; class Phycisphaerae; order Phycisphaerales; family Phycisphaeraceae; genus JAIOPN01. The sequence continues at coordinate 109,166 of JAIOPN010000042.1, forward strand.
CGACGCGGCGCAGGCGGACCTGACGGCCTTCAGCACGGTGATGCTCGAGCGGCTCTGCCGGATCGCAAGCGACGCCTGCCGAAAAGTGGACCCGAATCACCTCAATCTTGGATTGCGGTGGTGGAGCTTCCCACCGGCCTGGGCGCTGCGGGCGATGGGGTGCTTCGACGTGGTCACGTTCAACTACTACCTGCCGAAGGTGCGGATGGTGACGTACGGCGCCACCGCCCCGGAGCCGGACGTCGAGGAGGTCGTCGCGTCGCTCAAGCGGCCGATGATGATCGGCGAGTGGCACGTCGGCTCGCTCGACGGCGGCCTAGCGAGCGCGGGGCTGGCGCGCGTGCGCGACCAGGAGACACGCGCCGAGGTGTTCCGCGTTTACACCGAGAGCGCCGCCGCCGCGCCATGGTGCGTCGGAGCCCACTGGTTCAACATGTACGACCGCAACGCCCTCTCCAGCACCTCGTCGAACGAGAACTACAACATCGGCCTGCTGGACCTCTGCCACGTCCAGCACGAGCCGATCTGCCGCGCGGCCCGGGAGACGAACGAGCGGCTCTACGCCGTCGCCTCCGGGGTGGAGAAGCCGTACGGCGTGGAGATCGAGTACCTGCACCCGTCGCGGTGAATGACCGGACGTGGAGGGAATCATCATGCCCGCGCCCGTCGCCCAACACGCCAAGCACCAGCAGTTGCTCCGCGACGGCTTCTGCGTGTTCCCGGGCGTGCTCACCCCGGCGCTGCTCGCCGAGTTGCGTGCGACGACGGATGCCATACTCGCCGCCTACCCGAAGGAGAAGCGGGAGTTCTTCAAATATCAGGGCAGCAGCATCATGGTCGATCAGGGCAGGCCCGCCTACGCCGAACTGATCGGCTGGCCCGGCGCGCTGGAGGCGATGAAAACGCTCGGCTACGACGCGGGCCTCCGCTACTGGATCGGCTACCTCCTGAGCAAGCCCCCGCAGGGCCCCGCGCTCTACTGGCACCAGGATTGGGTCTTCTGGAGCGACCCCGTCAGCGCCGACCCGAACCCCTCCCAACTCTTCCTCATGTATTACCTGACCGACACGAGCCGCGAGAACGGCTGCCTCCGCGTCATCCCCGGTACGCACCGCCGCCGCATCGACCTGCACGACCAGCTCGGCGCCGCGCACACCGACAAGACCTACCACGCCGATCCAAACTCCCCGATCTTCGCCACGCACCCCGACGAGATCGACCTGCCCGTCCGCGCCGGCGACCTGGTGATCGGCGACGCCCGCGTCCTCCACGCCGCGCACCCCAACCGCAGCGACCGCGAACGCTCCGTCATTACGCTCTGGTACTACCCGCGCTTCGACGAGATGCCCGAGACGATCCGCGGCATCATCGCCGCCTCGGCCTTCAAGCAAATCCCGCAGGAAACCGCCCCACCGCTGCGCGGCCGGCTGGAGCAACTCATCCCCGTCTGCACCACCGCCTCCGTTCCGGCCCCGTCTCAATGGGACCGCGTGCCGGGTGAACACCTCAGGCGGTAGCCGACCGGGCCGCGCGACAGCGGTGAACCTCGGCCGCGATCAAATGGTTTTCGACCATCTGTCCGGTCCGGAGCGTGACCCAGCCGAGCCACAGCTTGACCAGGGGACGCGGGATGAATCGGGCCGTCCACTTGCCCCGCACGCGGATGACCATGAGGCACGTCGCCGCGCCCGTGGGCACGATGCGGTACTCATAAATGTGCGGAAAGCCGACGCCCGGGCCGCGCAGGGAGAGGTCGCTGAAGGCGTAGCCCACGCCCTCTTCCCAGCGGAGGACCCGGCCGCGGCGGGTGAGACGGATGCCGAAGTAGCCGTGCCCGATACGCATGGGGGAGCCGGCGCGGAGCGGCCCGTCGATTTCCATGCGGCCGTGGAACGGGTCGAGCGTGGTGAAGGTGGCGAACCGCTCCGTATGCTCCCACACAAGCGCCGCGGACAGAGGCAGGGCGATCTGCGTCCAGAGCCGGACGCGTCCGCGGCGATCGAGATCGACGCCCATCATGGCGCGGCCTCCGCGACGGCCGCGGCGGGGGACACACGGTCCATCATGCCCTCGAGCACGTGGCGGTGGAGCGTGCGTACGCAGAGGGCTTCGACCGGCCGCCAGCAGAACCACGGGGTGAGAAGCGGGACGTACTCGGTGGTGAGCGTGACGCGCGTGTGGCCCGCATCGACGGGGGCAAAGTCGAAACTGCCGCGCAGAAGCCGCACGGAGTGGTCCTCGACGTGTGTTTGCTCGACGACGTCAAAGGCGACCCGCTTGCCTGGCACGATGGCGGTGGCGCGCTTGACCAACCGGCCGTGGACATAGAGACAGGTCTTACTGTCGCCGACACGGGCGATGCGGCCACGCGTGCCGACGGGTTGGGGAAGACCCAGCCGCAGGAGCAGCGGCGGCTCACGCCTGACCTCTTCATAAAAGACCCAGTTATCCCACGCCTGCGCGGCACTCAGCGGCAGCACGACCTGGGTTGTGACCGTCTCGACCGTCGGGGGCGGCTGGGTGAGCTTCTGCAACTGATCAAGCCCCAGCGGTGCGAGCAGGAAAAAAATCAACGGCAGGTGGGATCGCTGGCTGAAACGGCTTTTCTTCAGGCGGAACCGCAGGCCCCCCCCTATCAAGACATCCAATAGAAGCGGCAGGACGAAAACCGCGATGAGGATGAGTGCGCAAAAGATCGCCGCCGGATGGAGCGAGATCAACAAAGCCGCCACACAGAGAATCGCGCTGACGCCGAGCAGGACGCGGATGATCAATCGCAGGCGCACCCCGTACCCGATCACGCTGCCCATCGTGATCGGGACGCCCAGCGCCAACCCCCACCCGATGTTGTCCGTGAGGGCGAAATAGACCGTGAGGAGCGCCCCGATGACGAAAGCCAGGACGAACGCCGGCGCCCAATAGGTCCAAAAAACAAAGCGCGGTTTGCGTGTGAAGGTCGCCGTGTCGTACGGGTCGAAATGACGCCCGCACTCCGGGCAGCGGAGCATTCGCGTGTCAGGGGTTCTGACGTCCTCAACGCCGGTGAGGTCGTAGCCGCACCCCATGCAGCGCGGCGGGTTGGCCGCGTCAGACGTGTTCTTCAGCGGCGGTGGTGAGAAGTCGAGCACGTGTGTTCCCGGCCGTAGCTCGCGACGTGGCTGACCAGAGAGGCGCGGGGCATCGTTCCACGGGAATAGCCAGATTGCAAGCCGGTTGGGAATCCCCCGCGGCGCAGGCCCTACCAGGAGCCCGACATGGGAAATAAAAAAATGGAGCCGGAGGGAATTGAACCCTCGTCCCGTGACCGTCGAAAGACCGCCTCTACGCGTTTAGCCCTCTGTTTTGTTGTCGTCCTTGTGGCCACCAGGGGCAGCGTTCACAAGTTCCATCCCCTGTGTTTTTGACCCGACGGCGCAGGGGAACCATCGTCGGGCGGTCCCGATGAATCTGTTAGACGTGGAGTCTTACGGGCGGTCATCTACGTCTAAGCCACCATTATTAGGCGGCGAGGCGGGCCGGCGCGAAGCCGATCCGACCAGCGACATTGTCGTTGGCATTTAGGTTTTGCATGCTTTTTACCTGGCCAGCATGCTCCAGGACGTGCCACGGAAAGTCGTGCGTGTCCGGTCGATACCAGTCGGCCCCGATTGTCAAAGAGCAAAGAACGCGGCGATTGTAGCGCGATGCGCGGGCGGGGTCCAACGCCTAGAGCATTCCTATTCCGTCTGTAGCGTATACCCGCAGTGGCGGAAGCAGTTCATCGCGTCTGAAGCCGTCACGCGGTCCAGCACGCCCTGCATCGCCGACCACAGGGCCTCACCGGTCCGGCAGGCCAGCGAGCGCAG
>JAIOPN010000053.1 GCA_021413865.1 Planctomycetota bacterium
GTTGATGAAATCCATCGATCCGTATGACTACGGATTGCTGCTGAGATGGGTGCACCTGCCGTTGGCGGTACTCATTTTTTCGATGGTTGGCTTTGTGCGCATCTATCTCCGCGCCGGTCGGCCCTGGCTTGCCTGGTCGGTCTGTGCCCTGCGCGCCGCGGCTGGGCCGCCGGCCATCTGGCCCATGGATATAAGCTCTTTCTCTACAGTGACAGCGACGGCCGCATCATCGCCTATCAGGTCCACGCCATGAACCGCGCCGAGCAGGCGGTGGCGTTGGAACTCATCCCCCACGCCACACGTCCGGGTTACACCCTGGGCGACAGCGTCTACGACACCCAGGCCTGTCACGACGCCGCGGCGGCGTGCGGCCAGCAACTCATCGCCCCACGCAAGGACCCCGCCGGCAGCATCAGCACCCGGGCCAACAGCCCGCAAAGGATGCACGCCATCGCCATGCTCGAGACGCCCACCGCCAGCCGCTTCGGGGTGGAGATGTACAAAAAGCGGACGCTGATCGAACGCGTGTTCTCGGTGATGACCAGCGCCACCGTGGGCATGGACAGCCTGCCGCCATGGGTGCGTACCTTGCGACGTGTCCGCCAGTGGGTCGACGCCATGGTCGTCTTCTATCTGGTCTTCGCCAAATAAGGACTTGCGGCGAGTATGCAAAAACCTGCGGAGGGAGAGGGGGAAGAACGGCCTTCACGGTTCCGGATCAAGATCGGGGTCGGACATGGGCGGGGCGTCGGCGCTGGTTGGCGGTGTCGGCGCGGGCGTTGCGGGGGCAGGCTCGGCGGCGCTGCGGACCTCGACGATGGTTGCGTCGAACAGGTTCATCACCTCGCGCACCAGCGGCAAGGCCATCGCGTCCTGCATGCGGCGGCCGCGGTCACTTGGCAACGCGGGGTTTGAGTTTGCAGGACCTGTTGAAGCTGGAGCGTCATCCGCATCGCCGCCGGGAGCGTCGATGTCTCGTGACACGGGCGGCGCGGACACGGCCGCATCGATCTCGACGCGCACGGGCCGACCGACGATGCGGCCGAGCATCTGCGCCAAATCCTCACGGCGCTGCGTGGCGTAACTGACCATATCGCGGTTGCCCGGCCGGACGGCCAGGTGCGCGACGCCTTCGTTGAGAGACCGCAGCGTGAACGAGCGGACCCACGCGGCCTGCGGTTTGTCGGCGATGGAAGCGAGCAGCGCCGCCCAGGGATCGGCGGGTGTTGAAGACGACAATGGAGGCGGCGCGGCGGGCGCTGGCGCGCTCGTGACAACCGTGGGAGGCAGAGGTGCGTGCGGCGCGGGTGCGATGTTGGACCCGGCGGGGACCGCGGTCGCCGGGTCGCCCGTCATTTTTTTCGGGGGCCTCCGGGGGAACCGGGCGCTGTTACGGGGGCGAACGAGGGCGGCGGCGCGGTGGCGGGCGTCTTGCCCGCCAGTAATGCCGTCACGTCCGCCATTTTCTCGGCGAGCGAGAGCCGGACCACCGCGGCGTCGAGGATGGCGCGCGGATTCGAGCTGGATTTGGACATCCGCTGCACGTTCTCGCACAACGCGATCATGTGGACCAGGCCGGCGGCGTCGAACTTTTCCGCCTGCTCCTTGGCGACGGCCCTGGCCTCATCGCTCAGCTCGACCAACTCGCTCTGCGCCCCGCAGGCGGCGATGAGCATGAGTTGGCGCAGCCGTTCGATCAGCACCTCGAGCAACTGGTCCTGCGCGATGCCCTGGTCCAGCAGCGCGGCGGTGCGCTGGAGCGCGGCGCCGGCGTCGCCGGCGGCGAGGGCGTCAACCAGGTGCGTCACCATCTCCATCGGCGGCAGGCCCAGCATCTTCACCAGCACCTCGCCGGTGAGCGGCTGCTCGCCGGTGGCGATAAGGCGGTCCATGAGTGAGAGGCTGTCGCGCATCGACCCGGCGGCGATGCGGGCAACCTGCCAGACGACCTCGTCGTCGGCCTTGAGTTTTTCCTGCTTGAGCACGTCCTTGAGGTGGCCGGCGATCTTGGCGGTGGGGATGTTGCGGAAGTCGAAGCGCTGGCAGCGTGACTGGATGGTCGCGGGCACCTTGTGCGACTCGGTGGTGCAGAGGATGAACTTCACGTGCGAAGGCGGCTCCTCCATGGTCTTGAGCAGCGCGTTGAACGCCGCGGTCGAGAGCATGTGGACCTCGTCGATGATGTACACCTTGAAGCGCGCGTTGCCCGTGGGCGAGAGACCGGCGTTGGCGATGAGCTGGCGGGCGTTATCGACGGAGTTGTTGGAGGCACCGTCGATCTCGATGACGTTGAGGTCGTCGCCGCGCATGATGGCGTCGGCCATGCGCTGCTGGACGGCCTTGTCGGGGTAGTCGTACTTCTGTCCCTTGGCCTCGGGCGGCTTGGGGCAGCCGGGGATGGTGTCCGGTGCGTTGAGGGCGCGGGCGAAGATGCGCGCCATGGAGGTCTTGCCCACGCCGCGCGTGCCGGTGAAGAGGTAGGCGTGGGCGATGCGTCCCTGGGCGATGGCGTTCTGGAGGGTTTGGGCGATGGGCTCCTGCCCGACGACGGCGTCGAAGGACGTGGAGCGGTAGCGACGGGCCAGGACGGTGTAGGTCATGGGCGGAGCCTTTAGCCGTTAGCCATTACTCTCAACTCGCGCGGGCAGACGGCCAGGACACCGGCGGCACCGGACAGGCGACACTTAGGGCTGCTCCGGTCAAGGCCTGACCCGGTTCATGAGCCCACCCGTGCACCGGGCCCGGCCGTCTGCTCGCGCGACGTTTGCGACAACCGCCTCCTCCATCGCGCGAGCCAGACTATATCAACGCCGCCACCCCACGCCAATCACCGGCGAAACAGCTTGGCTTTTACACCGCCCCTTCCTATGCTGAGGACGGCATTATTCATTCCCTTCATTCCCGCCTCGGGGGCCTCATCGCATGATCCTTTACATCCTTCGCGGAGCCTTCATCCTCCTGGCCGCCTCGGTCACAGCCCTTTACCTCCTGCCTTTCCAGGAGCAGAGCCAGGCCTCGTTCTCCACCGTGGTGCTCCTGATGGGCCTGACCCTGGGAGCCGCCGGGGTCATCGTCGCGGTGGACTCGCTTTTCAAACGCAAGCAGCTCTCCGCCATGTCGGGCGTCTTTCTCGGGCTGCTCGCCGGGCTGCTCATCGCCTACGCCCTCTCCTTCGTCGTGGACCTGATCAGCCGCCTCGCCCGGCCCGGGGTCAAAGACGAGATCTCCTTCCTCAACCTCATGCAGGGCGTCAAGGTCTTCATCGGCCTGGTCACCTGCTACGTCAGCATCTCGCTAGTCCTCCAGACCAAGGACGATTTCCGCTTCGTCCTGCCCTACGTCGAGTTCGCCCGCGACGTGCGCGGGAACCGGCCCATGCTGCTCGACACCAGCATCATCATCGACGGGCGCATCCTCGACATCCTCGATACCCATCTCATCCACAGCGAGATGGTCGTGCCCAAGTTCGTGCTCAACGAGTTGCAGGCGATCGCCGACTCTGGGGACAAGCTACGCCGCGCCCGGGGCCGTCGGGGACTCGACGTACTACAGAAGCTCCGCGACCACCCCAGGGCCGACGTCACCATCAACGACACCGAGGTCGAGGGCAACGAGGTCGATCAGAAGCTCGTCACCCTGGCCCAATCGCTGCAGGCCAAGGTGATGACCAACGACTACAACCTCAACAAGGTCGCCACGCTCCGCGGCGTTGACGTGATCAACATCAACGACCTTGCCAAGGCGCTCCGCCCTGTCGTGCTGCCGGGCGAGCCCATGCAGGTGAAGATCGTCCGCGCAGGCGAGGGCCCGACCCAGGGCGTGGGCTTCCTCGACGACGGCACGATGGTCGTCGTCGAGAACGCGAGGCAGTTCCAGGGGCGCGATATCGAGTTGATCGTCACCAGCACCATCCAGACGTCGGCCGGCCGCATGATCTTCGGCCGCGCCGCCCCCGGCGGCGGTGAACCGGATACGGACGCCCACGGCGGCGGCAAGGGCCAGGACGGCCCGCCCGGCGGGGGTGATTCCAATCCGCCCAAGACGCTACGCCCCCCCTCCGGCGGCCTCGCGAGCCGACAGCCGCGCTGACCGATCGGGCCGGCGCGGATATGATGCTGCAGCCGAGCCCCGGCCAGTGGAAACCAGACATGCCCTCGTTCCCCGCCATCAAGCGCGTCGTGATCGTTCTGTCCTGCGCCGCGGTGCTTGGTGGTGTCCCCTATCGCGTGAATGCCGGCGGCGCCGCCGACAAGGGCGGGCTTTTCGGCGACGGACCGCCCAGGCCGACCGCTACGCCGATGCAAGAGGCCCAGAAGGAAGTCACCGAGGCCACCAAAGCCGAGAGCAAGGCGGAGGTCCAGGTGCGGACGACCAAGGACCGTCTCAAGAAGGAGTTCGAGGCGTCGGACGACTACAAGACCGCGCAGGCCGAGGTGAAGGCGGCGCGCGGCGAGTACGAGAAGGCCAAGTCGCCCATCGAGGAGAAGATCAAGGCCACGCCGGAATACAAGACGGCACTGAACCGCCGCGACGGGGCGAAGGCGGACCTTCAGGCCGTCAACGCCAAGCCGAACGCCTCGCCCGACGAGCACTCCGAGGCGGTCAACCACGTCGCCACGGCCGAGCATGAGATGTCGAAGATGCTCGACGACGCCCTGGACGCGGAACCGGCCGTCAAAACCGCCAAAGACAAGCTCGACGCCGCGATGGCGAAGCAGAAACAGTTGAAGACCGACTTCGAGAAGGGATTGGATGCCAACCCCGATGTCACCGCCGCGGAAAAGGAAGTCGCCGCGGCCAAATCCACCCTCGCTGAAAAGAAGAAACACGTCGAGGAGTTGCGCAACAGCGCCGCCGAGGAGTCGAAGCGTACAGCCGAGGAGGCCAAAGCGGCCAGAGCGGCCAAAGCCAATCAGAAACCGCCCGTGCAGCCCAAGCCTCAGCAGCAACCCAAACCCCAGCAGCGCGCGAAGTAACGGCCGTAGCTCTAGGCCGATTTTTCTTTCAACAATCCGCGATCACACTCCCAGCGCCTTGGCCATCGTCGAGCCAAGGTCCGCCGGGCTTTCCGCGATGTGGCAGCCCGCACCGCGCAGCGCCGCCAGTTTTGATTCCGCGCCGCCCTCGCCGCCGGAGATGATCGCCCCCGCGTGTCCCATGCGCCGGCCCGGCGGAGCGGTGCGCCCCGCGATGAAGGCCGTCACCGGCTTCTTCACGTTCGCCTTGATGTAGGCCGCCGCCTGCTCCTCGTCGGTCCCGCCGATCTCGCCGATCATCACGATGCCGTGCGTCTCGGGGTCGGCGCTAAACAGCGCCAGGCAATCGATGAAGCCCGTGCCGCGCACCGGGTCGCCGCCGATGCCCACGCACGTGGACTGGCCCAGCCCCAGGCTCGAGGTCTGCCACACCGCCTCGTACGTCAGCGTGCCCGAGCGCGAGATGATGCCCACGCCCTTCTTCTTGGCGGACTTCGAGACCGGCGTGTGGATGTAGCCGGGCATGATCCCGATCTTGCACTCGCCCGGCGTGATCACGCCCGGGCAGTTTGGCCCGATCAGCCTCACGCCCTTGTTCGCCGGCATCTCCAACGCCTGCTTCACCTTCGTCATGTCGATCACCGGGATGCCCTCGGTGATGCAAACGATCAGGGCGATGCCCGCGTCGGCGGCCTCGAGGATCGCGTCGGCAGCGAAGGGCGGCCGGACGAAGATCATCGTCGCGTTCGCCCCCGTCGCGGCCACAGACTCCGCCACGGTGTTGAACACCGGCAGCCCGTTGGCGTCCTTCGTCCCCCCCTTGCCCGGCGTCACGCCCCCCACCATCTTCGTGCCATATTCAAGGCAGCCCTTGGTGTGGAACGCACCGGCCGAACCGGTGATGCCCTGGCAGATGACCTTGGTGTTCGTATTGACGAGGATGCTCATGGATAATCGTCCTGTTGGAAAAAGCGCACCGTCGTGCGCGGGGGGTCAAGAGGATAACGCCCCGCGCCCCCGCCCACAAAGCACGACGCTCCGCGGGGTGCTTCCGCGCGGCTCAATGGTTAGTCTTTTGTCATACCTCCCGAAGAGAGCCCCTACATGCCGAATGACGACGCAACGCTAAAAAGCCTCACCAGCACACCGGGCACGGTCGTGCCGGGCCTCTGGGGCACGCGCACGAACTTCGCCGTGGTGCTGCCGCACAGCGAGCGGAGCATCCGCATCACCGCCCCGCCGTGCGACCCCGCCGCGACGCTGCGCGTCGCCGGCCGCGTCACGCCGCACGACCAACCGAGCGAACCGATCGAATTACCCATCGGCCGCACCACCCTGGAGGTCGAGGTCCTCGCCGCCGACGGCACGACCCGTAAGGTGCACAGCATCAAGGTGACACGCCAGGCCCCCACGCCGGACTGGGAGCGCCTCGTTGAGGCCGCCCCCTTTGCCGCGCGAGACTCCGCAGGCGAGATGGTCTTCAACGACCGCATGTGGCTCCTGGGCGGCTACCTGCCGCACCTGGTCGCCGATGTCTGGAGCAGCGGTAACGGCACGACGTGGAACCACACGGGAGACGTCCCCGACGAAGGTGGCATCAACATCCCGGCGACCTTCGCGCATGCCGGCCGCATGTGGGTGACGGGCCAGAGCGGCAAGCTTTTCGCCTCCGCCGACGGCAAAACATGGGACATCGTCAGCGCCGCCCCGCCCTGGTCCGGGCGATACGCCGTCGGCGCGGCGGTGTTCCAAGGCCGGATGTGGGTGCTCGGAGGCTCGAAGGATGGCGTGCTCTACAACGACGTCTGGTCCTCCGCGGACGGCGTGGAGTGGAAGCTCGAGGCGGAGCACGCCGGGTGGTCGCCCCGCCAGCTCTTCAGCAACGTCGTCGTGCACCGCGGGAAATTATGGGTGATCGGCGGCGGCGTCACGAGCTACCAGCCGTTCCGCGCCTACCGCGACGTCTGGTGCTCCGATGACGGGCGATCATGGACGAAGGTGGCCGATGAAGCTCCTTGGTCGGCACGCATCTGGAGTTCCTGCGTCGTCTATCGCGACAGGCTTTGGCTCCTGAGCGGCTTCCGCAGCCAGCCGGCGTGGGAAAACTTCCGCGACGCGTGGCACTCCCCCGACGGCGTGACCTGGACCCGCCTCGAAACCGAGCATATGTGGGAGGCGCGGCACGAGGTCTGTGCGTATGTCTTCCACGACTCGCTCTGGGTGGTCGCCGGCAACGCGTGGCCGCTCGTGAACGACGTGTGGCGGCTGCACATCCCCGGCCTGACGTTCACGTCGCAGCCAATCGTCGAGGAATATGTCAACGCCCAGTACACCTACCGCGCGCGGGCGGACTTCCACGCGAGCGGGCGGCCGCTGCGTTACCGGCTGGTCACCGCCCCGGCCTGGCTGACGATCGAGGCCGACACGGGCGTGGTGCGCGGCATTTCACCCGCGATCGGCGAGTTCCCCGTGACCATCGAAGCCGACGACGGCGCCGGCGAAACCGCCCGGCAGGAATACGCGCTGCACGTGATCACGCTGTGAGCAGTTCCTCGACCGGCACTCTGCCCACGCGCACCACGATCCGCGACCGGATGCCGCCGCGCCCCTTCCAATCGGTGACGACCACCATCCAACGGGGTTTCATCGCTTTACCAAGGTCGTCGGCAATGCGGTTGGTCACCGCCTCGTAGAAAATCCCCTCGTCGCGGAAGCTCTGGTAGTAGAGCTTGAGTGACTTGAGTTCCACGCAGCGACGGTCGGGCGAATAGCGGACCGTGACGTGCCCGAAATCCGGGTGGCCGGTCTTCGGGCAGACGCTGGTGAACTCCTCAGAAACGTGCGCGATGGCGAACGCCCGACCGGCGGCGGCGCGCGGCGCGGGGTTCGGGAAGCACTCGATCAGTTTTGCGTTAGGCATGTCGACCATGATATCCGATGCGTGTTTCCAGCTTGTGGTAATCTGTGCCCATGCCACAGAAACTCACGGAACAAGAGGTGCGGCACGTCGCCAAGCTCGGCCGGTTGCGGCTGGGTGACCACGAGGTGCGGCAGATGACCGACAAGCTCTCGGCGGTGCTCGACTACGTCTCCAAGCTCAACGAGCTGGACGTCTCCAACGTCGAGCCGATGGCGCACGCCATGGACATGGCCAACGTGCTGCGCGACGACGTGGAGCGGCCGGGGCTATCGATCGACCTCGTGCTCGCCAACGCGCCCGAGCAATCCCCGCCCTTCATCAAGGTGCCCAAGGTCATCGATGATGGCGGCGGCGCGTAACTGAACTCAGCCCTCGAATCCGCAATCCCCAAGCAGAAATCCCTCACTCCATGGACCCCACCCAAACGACACTCATCGGTCTCCGCGACGCCATCGCCGCACGCAAGGTCTCCGCGACCGAGACGGTCAAGGCCTACCTGCACCGCATCGACCGCTACAACCCGCCGATCAACGCCTACCACGAGGTGTACGACGACCTCGCGCTCAAGCGCGCCGCCGACGTGGACGCCGGCAATATCAAGGGGCCGCTCGCGGGCGTGCCGATCGCGGCCAAGGACAACATGTGCACGTCCTACGGCCGGACGACCTGCTCGTCGCGCATGCTGGAAAACTTCCGCGCCCCCTACGACTGCACCGCCGTCAAGAAACTCGAAGATGCAGGCGCGATCATCCTGGGCAAGACCATCCTCGACGAGTTTGCGATGGGCTCGAGCACGGAGAACTCCGCGTTCGGTCCCACACGCAACCCCTGGGACCGCGACCGCGTACCCGGCGGCTCCTCCGGCGGCTCGGCGGCGGCGCTGGCGGCGGACCTCTGCGCGGGCTCGCTCGGCTCCGACACGGGCGGCTCCATCCGTCAACCGGCGGCGCTCTGCGGCCTCGTCGGGCTCAAGCCGACGTATGGCCGTGTGTCCCGCTACGGCCTGGTCGCCTTCGCCTCCAGCCTCGACCAGATCGGGCCATTCACGCGCACCGTCGCAGACTCCGCCTTGCTCTTGCAGGTCATGTCCGGCCACGACCCGCTCGACTCCACCAGCGCCGACATCCCCGTGCCCGATTACGTCGGCGAACTCAACCAGCCGCTGACCGGCGTGCGAATCGGGCTCGCCAAGCAGTACCTCTCCGACGCCAACGACCCGGTCGTCGCCAAGGCGATCGACGACGCGGTCGCGGCGTTCAAGAAACGCGGCGCGACGATCGTCGAGGTCGATCTGCCGCACACGCAGTACGGCATCCCGACCTACTACATCGTCGCCACCGCCGAGGCCTCCTCGAACCTGGCGCGTTACGACGGCGTGCGCTACGGCCACCGCACGGAACACCCCGAGGACCTGATCGACCTTTACTCCCGCTCGCGCGCCGAGGGCTTCGGGCCCGAGGTCAAGCGCCGCATCATGCTCGGCACCTACGTGCTCTCGTCGGGGTATTACGACGCGTACTACCTGCGTGCGCTCAAAGTTCGGCGGCTGATCAAGGGCGACTTCGACAAGGCCTTCGAGAAGTGCGACGCCGTGCTCTGCCCCACCACCACCGGCCCGGCCTTCCGCTTCGGCGAGAAGACGGACAACCCGCTGGAGATGTACCTCAACGACGTTTACACCGTGAACGCCAACCTCGCGGGCATCCCGGGCGTCAGCGTGCCGGGCGGGTTCGCCACGGTGAACGGCACGAAGCTGCCGATCGGCCTGCAACTGCTGGGCAAGGTGTTCGACGAGTCGCGGCTGCTGCGGTTGGCCGCGGTGATCGAGGCGGAGGCGGGCTGCTCCGCGCAGCGACCGAAGCTATGAACGGTTGACCGCCGACAGGAGACTCATCATGGGCAAAGAAACGCGATCGTTCATCGGTGTGGACCTTGGCGGCACGGGCATCAAGGTCGGCGTGCTCGACGCCAAGAACCGCCTGCTGGGCACGGAAAAAACCAAGACCCGCTCCGAGGAAGGCTCGGGGGCGATCGTCAAGCGCATCGCCCGCACCGTGCGCGAGGCGATGGAAGAGGCGCGCGTGAAGCCGGCCAACGTCGGCGGGCTGGGCATCGGCGCTCCGGGGGTGGTGGACATCAACAAGGGGATCGTGATCCAGGCGGTGAACCTGCGCTGGAACAAGTTCCCCCTGGCCAAGCTGCTCCGTGACGAGTTGAAAATGCCGGTCACGCTCGACAACGACGTGAACGTCGGCACCTGGGGCGAGTTCGTGCTGGGCGCGGCGCGCGGGCACAACGACGTGCTGGGCGTCTTCGTCGGCACGGGCATCGGCGGCGGGCTTGTGCTGCACGGCAAGCTCTACCACGGCCACTTCCTCACCGCCGGCGAGATCGGCCACGTCACGATGTACCCGGGCATGGTCCGCGGCCGCCGCACCCTCGAGAACAACGCCAGCCGCACCGCCATCGTCAACCTGCTCAGCCAGCTCATCCTCTCCAACCACCCCAGCAAACTCTCCGAGATCACCGGCGGCGACCCCGCCTCCACCCGCTCCAAGGCCATCGCCCAGGCCGTCGCCAAGGACGATCCGCTCACCATCGAGGTGCTCAAATCGGCGGCAGAGCACATCGGCATCGCCATCGCCAACGTGGTCACGGTCATGAGCCTGCCCTGCGTCGTTTTGGGCGGTGGTTTGACCGAAGCCCTGGACAAAAGATGGACGGAATGGGTCGCCGAATCTTTCGAGAACCATGTATTCCCACCGGAGTTACGTCACTGCAAGATCGTTACCAGTAAGCTCGGTGACGATGCCGGCGTGGTCGGTGCGGCCCTGCTGGCGCGGGAGCGGCTGGGGCACTAACATTGGGCAGACCTGATAATTTGGTGAAGATGGCCCTTGATCTTTGCCTAAGATTGTTCTAAAAATATGCAGCCATCCCCGCCTGATGGCCGATCCGGGAAATATCCATAACACAGCTTTCTCCCCTCCGCCCCGTTGTCGCTTCGGCGACAGCGGGGTTTTTATTTACCCCGGACTAACATTTTCAGCGGATGCGAATCGCCCGCAAGCGATTTGACGATCCCGTCACCGCACGACTATTCCGCTCGATTGCCTCGGGATTGCGGATGAGGTCGCATCCATTTTGAACAGCACCGATTCCCCGCGTCGCCCGATGCGTGGAATCGGTTACACTCACCCCTCCACCCACACCCATTCCACGGAGCCACCATGAAAGTCGCTACCTTCGACACGAACAAGGGCAAGATCCGCATCCAACTCCACGACGACAAGGCGCCCAAGACGGTCGCCAACTTCGTCAAGCTCATCGAGCAGGGTTTCTACAACGGCCTGAAGTTCCACCGAGTCATCGCCGACTTCATGATCCAGGGCGGCTGCCCCAAGGGCACCGGCACCGGCGATGCGGGCTACAAGTTCAACGACGAGTTCCACGCCGACCTCAAGCACGACAAGCCCGGCGTGCTCTCCATGGCCAACTCCGGCCCCAACACCAACGGCTCGCAGTTCTTCCTCTGCACCGCCCCCACCCCGTGGCTCGACGGCAAGCACGTCGTCTTCGGGAACGTGGTCGAGGGCATGGACGTCGTCAAAGCGATCGAGCGGGTGGGATCCGGCAGCGGAAGGACCGGCGCCAAAGTGGTGATCACCGACTGCGGCGAAGTGCAGTAGGGAGAACCACGCGACGAACGCGTGAGTCGCCTAGACGTATCGCACGGCTGACGTGAGCGACAAACGCGGGATCACCCCGACGCTGACCGGCGAAAATGCGCCCACTCCTATCGCGTTGACGGCAGCAACACGAAACACGTGGGCCACGCCGTTGACGAGCCCAGTCACGGTCGTGGACGTCGCGGTGGATTGTGGACGCACAACGTTGAGCCACGTCCGGCCACCGTCCCGAGAGTATTGGACAACGTAGTTGCTGATGGCGAGGCCACCATTGGTGGCAGGGGCCCTCCAAACGAGGTTGGTCTGGCCGTTGCCCGGGGTGGCGGTCAGCCCACTGGCTGCACCGGGCAACGTCGCCGGCACGACGGCGGCGGATGCCACCGT